>JAEZMV010000019.1 GCA_023414875.1 Bacillota bacterium
CTTTCCTTCGGTCATTCTGACCGGTTCACGTTTTTTTGCCATAATAAAAGGCCTCCTATGATATTTTTATTTTATCATAGAAAGCCTTAGCGAAATACTTATTTTACAGACTTTATTTCACAGTCTCCATATTTTATAAGGTTTAATATTTCATAACAATCCTCTGAGATAAATCTCTCAATCAATATCAATCCGATATCTCCGAAGAAGTCTGCCTGCTTCCTCTTCACAATCCGGATAATTCTGAATTGTCTTTTTTATCGAAGCCAAAGCATCTTCTTTCTGCTTTGCATTGGCATCAATCCGTTCTCTAAGCTTCTGTCTGCGGACATTCAGTCTATGCCTTACCTCCACCATCTCTTTGTTATCCAAGATAGCAGTGGGCTGATAGATCCAGATTTCAGAATCTGCAATACCGAATTTTTTCAGTTCATGGATTAACTCGTTATTATAAAAATCCAAAAGCTGAGTATTATTCTGATATCTTCTTGATTCATCTTTAATTCGAACATACTCTTCCCAGTATATCTTTAATTGCTCAGAATTTTCTACCATATATTTTTGATAGGCATATTCAAGGTAGTTCCGATTATTTACTGATTTAATCTTAACCTTATTCATCAGCATAATTTGACGATTTTGTTTCACCTGCACCAATTTCATTCCGGTAGAATTTTTTCTTGCCTCCATAAATATGTAAATCGCCAACGCCATACCCATCACTACAGTAAGTATAAAAGGCATGGTGAAATCAGCTTCAGAATAATAGGACAGAGTTGCAAATATCACAAACAATAGTATAACCAGTATGCTGGTAGTTATGGAAATCCCCTTTAAAAACACCTGTTTACTGATTATCTCTTGTTGTTCCTGATCAAGTTCCTTTCTTTCCTTGTCCAAATGTGAGATATCCTGCTGAATTACTGCCTGGTACTGCTCACCATCAATAATTGCAGACATTTCCTTCGGTAGCTGCTTTTCATATTGTTCGTATAAGCGATATTGTCTGTCGGTTAGTATTGAGCTTTTATTTTGAAGTTTATTTCTTTCCTGTGTCAGGCTAATAATCTTTCTCGCGGCATCCTCCAGGGTTTCTCTCTGTTCCAACGGAATTAAGTCTATTTTTTGCATATCTGTCAAATAAGAAGTTACTGCCTGATACTCTGCTTTTGCCTCTTCCATCTGACGGCCGCTCTCTGAGATCGTTTCGCAATTATCCTTAATGTAACCCAATCGCTCTGTTTGCGTATTCAGCCTTACGGAACGCTTTGTATCTCTTTTATTCTCCAGCGGAGTGGTACCAATCTCTAAATTTTCCTTTTTCTTATTTCTTCTTCCTGAAAATATATTCAAGAATCCCATCTTTACTCCATTCTGCCAATTTCTCGTACATCATCTTGTAATCAGCTTCTATTTTAATTAAAATGATATCGAACACTAATACGAATTACGAAATTCATCCTAAGTATTTTCCTTATGATGTTTTCCATTACAATTGTGCAACGTGTGCATGCACCTTGTGGATTTCACAGGTACAATCATTACCTGAAAGAAGTTTAAAATAAATCCAACGAATTTCATTTTGAATTTCAAATCAGGAAATGTATATTAACAAATTTCTATTCCCTCTAAATATGTCTGACCTTAACCTTCCAGGCTTCAATCATCTCTTCTGCCTTATTATAGTATTCACTCCGTTGCCCTTGATCCTTCCACTTTCTCATCTCATATATTTCCAACATTGCTTCGGAGCTTTCCGCTTCCATAGCCTTCTTGCTCATAAATTCTGTAATACGATTACTTTGTTCTTCACTAATCTGATATTCACGGGCTTTTTCCTCGTATGCAGCATCGTTATTGCTTAACAACAGAGTATATAGATATTGATGCAGACTTTCCTCTCGTTGGTTGCGCTCGTAAGCCTGTAAAAATAGTGCGGAAGCCTCCTTAAGTCCTGTTATATGGAGCTTTGCAATCGCCAGGTTATGAAACAGATTTCCATACTCTTGTGGAGTTAACTCTGCTGACTCCTTTGAGTTAATAATTCTTTCATACTCGGTAGCCGCCTCAGAATATTGCCGGTCATTTAAATAACAGACTGCTTTAATGCAGCTTCTTTTGATCTTAGGCATACCGATGATTTCATCCAGCAGTTTTAATAAGCTCTTTATTTCATACTCGGAATAATAGTCAGTACTACATAATATAACCGTAACTATGGTTTTCACGTCAGCTTTTTGCTTCTTTAATATTCTTAGTTTTTCTGCTCTCTCAGGCAGTTTTAATTCCGCTCCAATAAAGTCAAAAAGAGCATCACAAAACATATCTTCTTCAATCAGATATACATGATGATAAAGATAATAACAAAGCTCTTCCATGGAATAGATCCGTATACCGGTAGAGGTAAAACAATATGGTCGATTTGTTCTTGATCCACTGCACAGTATCAGCTTGCCCATAATTAACCCTCGTTTCATTAAATCTCAATTGTATATGCCATTACCTTTCCCGTTCCCGGATAAAAATCTCCAAAGCCCAAATCGGTAACTGTCAGATAGCCTGTGGATTTATCCTTACAGGTAAAGTTTATCAATAAACGCATCGTACGGTCCTGCCGTACCGGAAACTGGTTCAAATTTATGCTCTGTCTTATAACTTCTTTTGTCATGATATTTTTTATGCTTAGTTCTAGCTCTGACTCACCCTCAGGGATGATTTCTATACTGTTATTAACTTCATACCAAGTCTCTCCAGCTTGTGTCAGAGGTACCTCCATTATCCTCGTGTCACTATATACCCGTACAGATACACAGCCGGATATCATATCATCATTTAAAAGAACAAAATCACTTAACTTTTGATCACCGGAAAATTCTTTTGCTGCATAGCAGGCGCCTTTGGTAAATAGATTTTGTCCATAGAATACCCTGCGTCCTACACATAAGCTTTTAATCACCTCATCAGCCCAGCCTCCTTCAAATCCATTCCCGGTAAAATAAAGAGTTGATACAATTTGTTTATATAATGCAGTATTTGCAATGTTCTCAAAGATATAGGAACTATTGCTGCCTTGTTGCTTCAACATCGCAATATTTAAGTTATCTGAGTAATCGATCCTTTTCAGTCCCGCAATCATGGGCTTATTTCTTCGATTAATCTGTGTTTGGTAGTAAAATAATCCCTCCGAGCTTAAATCAAATAACCCTACATCATTCATCCAGATTGACCTGTCCTGGCTTAGTGTATAGTACAGGTATGCCCCGGCATGATTCATAATCACTGCACGGTCTTTCTCCAGCCCCAGTAAGGATAATGCCTCATAAATTCTATCAACAAAGGAGGGCTCCGCATTGCGAATGGTAACTACAATTTTTGTGATTGGTTCTGTAGGAAAATGATTTTTAACTAAGGTTAGAGATTTGCGAAGAAATTTTTCCAAAAGAGCCACCCCGGTAAAGGTTTGTCCGAGTATTTCAACCTCTTCACCGGTCCGGACCTTTTCTAGTAAATGCTCTACCAGAACTCCGGCTCCGCCGGCCGCACAGGCAATTGCCTCATCACCGAAAAGCCATTGCTTCGTTTCCGTTTTAACACACAGTACGGTAGGGATTGGGCATTCTTCTCCCTCCCGTGTACTGATCGGTATCGGTTCTAGTGACTTATAACTGTAACAACTGATTTGAGTCATGTCTTCACACAAATCATATCCTACAATTAATTTTTTTGGTGTATCCATCTGTGCTCTCCCTGCCTATCAAATTTGTTTAAAGCATTCTGATATCATGTATTCCTTCTTAACATAGCTTTCCATCTTGTCCAGAAGTAAATCCTCCTCCTGCTTTTCCATAGCCATAAGCATGCTGTTAATCTGATTGTAATTAGATTCATCTTCCTCAAAATTCTCACAGGGATACCTAAGATGATTTATCTCACCTGTAACAATCTCATCATCTGTCTCTTCTGTAATAAAGTATTGTAATTCCTCATGATAGAATAAAATAAATTCCTTTATATGTATTCCCATAAACACATTTGGCATCCGCTGTGTGATATATTCCTGTCCGCTTCGATTTAATAAGCGATAATTGATATAAACTCGCTTCCCCGGATCAGTATTATGTGTAATGAAATATTGATCAAGAATACTTTCCGGTAATTCTATCCGATTACGATACTCCAAAAAGAAAGGTAGTATTATTCTCCTTGTTATAAACCGATGAAGATTAAATTCTGCAAAGATCAGTTCACTTTCTGAAAGCATTTGATTCTTTGCATTATACTTTAACCAGGCCATCAGACAGATGTCATTTTCTTCATAAAATAATTCTCTCTTCATAGCCATAATTAATTCCGCGTTAAGCTCAAGGTTATGTACCAGATAATGATACGCACAGAAGGTTAAATAAGCGCGTACCAAGACATGATTTGTAATCTCCTTATAATAGGATTGAAATACCTGATAGCTTCTTTCAATACCGGTTTCAGTAAATAACAAATATGATAGCAGACGTTCCTCAAGTATATGACTATCTAACTCAAAGCCCTTCGCTGCTTTCCAGATTCCGAACATTTCTATTGTGGTTCCACTGTAATACTTAATTAAGTAACGAAGAATTGCTTCATCATACTTACCCTGAGAATAAACATAATAACATAGGGTAATCATGAAGTCGTGTCGCTTCCCCAAAGCCGGTGTTTGTATCCAACCGGAACACAGCTTTACTAACCGGTTAATTGATATATCCTCAAAGCCAAAGATTTCTAATGCCTCCAGGGCTTTCTCATACAATGCTCTGATTACCAAAAACTCAAGGAATTTTACACGCTCTGTAGGGTGAACGGTATATAAATCAATCTGACTTAAATAAAAATCTAACGACTCATCATCAATACTCTCATAATAATATTCAATCAGGCTCTGATAGCATTTGGTGATATATTCTTTTGATAGTTGTTCAACCTGTAGCACCAGCTTTCTGATCATCACAGAATTTTCATTCATAATACGATGACTTTGATAATGGTCATACAAATGTAATAGCAGCATTGGGTGCTTACTATGCCCGATGCACAAGGTTTCATAATCTTCGGCTCGCAGGAAAGGAGAAACTGTATATTCCACAGATTCCACGTATCTGTTTCCAAAGCTGTCAACCAGCATAATTACTGAGTGATCCGTATAAATATCAATCAGAGCCTTACCTTCTGATAACGGAACATTTTCCTCAATTCCAAGCTCCTTATGAAGGACTACGACATTTACCATATTCGGATTATCACAAACAAATTCATGGCGATATAGAACGTAGGGTAAATGCGGCAATAACTGTACCCTCATCTCTGGTTTATTCAAGAATTCCTGATACAGAACAGCTAAATCAGCACTGATATAGTGTGCTTCCAGCATCTTCTGGGTAAAGACTTCCATGCGTTTATAATAGGAGCGATAAATCTGCTCATACTTATCCTGGTTTTTCACAATATTTGCGAATAGAAAAGCTTTTCTCTGATCATTGAGATTGCTGTTATATACAAAATAGTGTAATACCTGCTGCGCCAATACCCCCTGGCTTTTAACGCTAATGGAGTACATATAATATTCATACAGCTCCGTAATACGAAGCTGCGCTTCCACACCAAGTCGATACCAATTAAAGTATTTCTCAGATTTTTTCATTCCTTTGATTAATAAGCTACAGATAGCTGACAAGTATTCAGCGGTATCATATTCGTCATATAATCTTGTTAGGCCACGAAAAACAATGGGATGAAATGTCTTCATTTTGCCCGCGATATAAGCATATTGCTTCGCGGTTTCCTTTGACAGCATCCAGTTTTTAATTCCGAAATTTAATACCTGTATCTCAAAATTCTCTAGGTCTCGTAATAAGACAGGCTCGTCATTATAGATACAAACAGCTTCATAGTAAAGAATAGGGCTTCGACAACCGGAATCAAATTGTTCCTTAATATCCGCCAGCATAGCTGCCTTATTCTTCTCATATCGTTTGTCCAGATAAAGTAAAAACCATAGTATTTTCCAGTCATTATCACTGCTCACATAGAATTGCCGAATTGTTTCTGCAGCATTTTGAACCACCTTATCCTCCTTACGATATAATGCATTCAGATAAAGATAAGTGCAATACTCCAGAACAGATTTTTTCCTAAGAAGTGCTGTTTCCTTAGAAAAATCCTCTAAAAGTTCTTCGGCAAGTTTATTCTTCCCGGAAATAATGGCAAGATGCGTTCGGATTAACTCCTTCCAATTAGAAACTTCAGGTCCCGGTAGCCGGTGCATAATACCTTCCGAAGCTTCGAGGTATTCCTTAAAACCGTTGCGGTTTAAGCGGAAACTCAGGTAATGATCAACTAATTCATATTCCATTCTTTGGATATGCCTGTTCTCCGAGGTCTTAATCCCTTCCCCTTTACATTTACAGACAATATTAACTTCAATTGTTTGGTATGCTGATTTAATCCATATATGTCCAAAGTTATTACCATGTTTTAAATTCTTAGGATCTATCGTGTAGGTAACATGATGGGTATTTCCGATGAACCTGTCAGCCCATAAAAACTTCTGCTCCAATAGTATAAATGGTGCATCCGCACTAACTCTGATTTCTGCATATCCCCAATTATTTTTGGTAATGGTCAGCTTGTCCATGATTGGCTCCTGAATATCTGCATATTCAACCAGGGTTTTATCTATATTTAATCTAATGGCAGCTTTTTTATGGATGGCAATGAGAAATTCTTCTAGAGCTTGGCTGGTAGAAATACTTTTGATAAGATTACGGTAAATGATCCGATACCTTTCTTCATTTGCCAGAAAGATGCGTTCAAAGTCCTCTGAACGAAATACCTTTTTAGCATCGGACCAATCCATCCTAGCTAAATTAGTAAATTGAAATAAATCTTTAATTTTTCCCAAGGATGACAAGCAGTGCGACTGTTCCACCATAACAACAAAGGGAATCAACACTTCCCCGCAGTCACTTATTACACTAAGTTCTCCTGATATCTGCTCTCCTGCTTTTAGATAACTTGCATTAAACTGATAGTAGATCGTATTCGTCTCTTCTGAGAATGAAGAATTCCCTAAGGTTAACAGCCTATTTGAAGAATAAACAATCCCTTTAATCCGACTTCCAATATGATTGGAAATCACAAAATTACCCTCGTAGACCTTGCCGGCTTCTACTGTAATATTAATTTCCTCAATAGACAGGCAAAGAAAAGGTTGCTCATAATCAAAATTTCCTTTTGAAAAACGCTCGATTTTTTCCTTCAATTTATCACCCCAAGCAGTTATTGTAGAATTCTTGTGAATAATTATCCAATTTATAGTTCCCTGGTAGACATTTGAATGATCTGTTTTTATGAAGCATTGCAATTTAATAAAATTAGGATATAATATGTATCATATTTAATAAACATTATAATTCAAATTAGGAAAAAAATCTAGTATCTATCATAAATCGCCAAAATCACCAAGAACGCCCACCCTTGACAATTTCCATATTATTGCCGGGCTCAATTGATACTTATTTTACGTAAAGACAACTTTTTAATGTCAGGAAGGAGTAATATGATTAAACATTCCGATCATTTTCACGGAAGTGATTTAGAAACGATAGAAACGATCTATGGTATTAAAAAGGAGGATATTATCAGCTTTTCTGCTAATGTGAATCCCCTTGGAATTTCTCCAAAGCTGGGGACTACACTTTCCAAACGGATCGATGCCATCATGAGCTACCCCGACCGGGAGTATACTTCCTTAAGAAAGCGGATTGCAGAATATGTTCATACGGAAGCTGAAAGTGTAATCGTAGGAAATGGTTCCACTGAGCTAATCTCTTTGTTTATTCAGATTAAACATCCCAAAAAAGCTCTTATCATAGGGCCCACATATTCCGAGTATGAACGCGAGGTTTCTCTCGGTGGAGGTAGTACCCGTTATTACCGCTTAGAAGAGGAGAATAACTTTGTCCTGGACCTTCATAAACTTGAGGAGGAACTGACCACTGATGTCGATTTACTCGTAATATGCAACCCGAACAACCCAACCTCTACCGCAATTACAAGAAGTGATATGAGAAAGATTCTAGATATCTGTAAACAGAAGGGAATCTTCGTGATGGTCGATGAGACCTATGTGGAATTTGCAGATGATATACTGAAGATTACCTCGGCTCCGTTAACCGGCTATTATAACAATATTATTATTCTCCGCGGTATCTCTAAATTCTTTGCTGCACCGGGTCTTCGTCTGGGATATGCAATCTGCGGCAATACGGATCTGCTGAAGGAAATGAACCAGAGAAAGAATCCCTGGACGATCAACAGCCTTGCCGCAATAGCCGGGGAAATCATGTTTACGGATGAGGAATATATAAAAGCGACTAGGACACTGATCGCTCAGGAACGTGAGCGAATCATAAAAGTGCTTGATACCTGTAAAAATGTAAAATTTTTTACACCTACTGCAAATTTTATATTAGTTAAAATCTTAAGGGAGGATATCACCTCTATGGATATATTTGAGGCTGCCATCCGAAAGGGTTTTATGATCAGGGACTGCTCTACCTTCCCGTTCCTTAACAACAAATTCATCCGTTTCTGTTTTATGATGCCTGAGCATAATAATGCACTGCTGGATGTGATACTGGAGATTTTAAAATAAGAATAAAGAAATAAAAAAGTTTTCTCTAGAGCTCGATATGATATGCCCCCTGCCTAGTCAATGTCATTAAGTTAGGAAATATTACAATTCAGCCATTCAGGATATAGATAAGACTAGGGAAGAAAAGTTCCCATGGATGAGCCGTTCTCACTTAATTGCATTACGTAGCGGTACATAAGGTTCTAAAGGACAGAACCTAAGTACCGACGTATGCAAATACTCACCATGGAAATCATTTCTCCCTAGTCTTATGATTTAGACTCAGAATAGGATGAACTGTAATATTTTTATTGAATATTATTTTATAGATTTCTTAACTTAATGACATTGCCCGCCAAGTAGACAAGTTAAATATCTAAAATATGATGCTGATGAACGACCGCATGATTGTGCGGTCGTTTTGCTTTGAGTATATGAGTGGTAAAATATTATATTTTTGTAAATAGTATAAATTGTAATTAAATAATTTTAACATATTGACTTCAAAATTCATTGTGCTATAATACGATTTACTTAGGCACCTAAATAATATTTTTGAATAATATAGTAGAGTTTCTTCACACGTTTCAATGGAATTCATTTTGGAGTAGAGTTTTTTCTAAGAGTTATAGCTCTTTTCATATTCTTTTATCAAAAATGATTACGATAATTGCCTTAAACTTTAAAAAACAAGGAGGAATCGGAAAAATATATGCGAGCTGAAGTAAGAGAATTAGTAGAAAACTTGTCCGAAGTATTTAAATCCATTCATCATCGTTCTTATCATACAATGGAGAATAAAAACATATACCCCGGGCAAGCAAAGGTTCTATCTCTCATTAAAGCACATGAAGGAATCACGCAAAAGGATTTATCTAAGATGACCTTTGTTACGCCGGCTTCTATCACCGGTATGTTAACCAAGCTGGAAGCAAATCATTACTTATACCGGGTTCCGGATCAGGAGGATAAGCGTATCATGCGAGTTTATCTTACTCCGGAAGGGCATAAACTGGCTGAAAAGGGCGAATTTTTTATGATGAACATGATAGATCAGGCATTTGAAGGCTTCAATAATGAAGAGCTCCATACCTTCTTAACACTTACACAGAAGTTAAGAAACAACCTGTGCAGCAAAGAAAAACATAATTCATAATCACTGAACTATACTTAATCGAAAGGAACATTTTATGTTAAAATTAATGAAGTTTATAAAAGGATCGGTTGTAACACTTCTTTTTGTAACCATCCTTTTAGTAATTCAGGCGAGCTGTGATTTATCATTACCTACTTATACCTCTGATATCGTAAATGTCGGAATTATGAAGAGCGGTATTGACAGCCCGGTTCCTGAGGTTATCCGCAAAGTTGAGATGGATCGGATCACCATATTTATGAATGAAGAGGAAAAAGAAACTGTACTTCCTCACTATACAATTCTGAAGCAAAGCGACTTCAGTGATAAAAAATGGAACGAATATTTGAAGAAATATCCCTTACTTAAGGCTGAGGAATTATATCTATGGGATGGCGAAGCCGAGGATGCTATCACTGGTGCATTGCAAACCCCTGCCATTTTAGTTATGGGTCTGGAGAGCAAAGAAGATTCCTATCAAATGCAGGCGATGGTACTTGCGCAGATACCTACTGAGATACAAGAACAGAATACTGATATATTCAGTATGATATCCGCACTTCCGATTGAGATGCAAGACCCTATGCTCACCGGTATGAGGGATATGGTATCAAGGCTACCTGATATTATGACCTCACAGTCCGGTGTCTACTTTGTTAAGGCTGAATATGAGACTATCGGAGTCAATATAAATAACATACAGAGAAGTTATATATTAACTGTAGGTGCTAAAATGATTGGACTTTCTCTTATTGCTATGTTAGCCTCCGTACTGGTTACCTTTTTAGCTGCAAGAGTTGCTGCTAAAATGGGCCGTACATTACGAACTAAGGTTTTCCAAAAGGTACTATCCTTTTCCAACCAGGAGATGGATCAGTTCTCCACTGCATCCTTAATTACCAGAAGTACAAATGATATCCAGCAGGTTCAGATGTTGATTGTCTGGATTATTCGTATCGTTATCTACTCACCGATATTAGCTATCGGAGGTGTAATCAAAGTAATTAATACGAATTCCTCCATGTCCTGGATATTAGCAGTCGGTGTAGGAGCTATCTTTGCATTATTCGCAGTTTTATTAGTTATCGCGATGCCAAAATTCCAGCAGATGCAGAAGCTAGTGGACCGCATCAATCTCGTAATGAGAGAAATACTGACCGGTCTTCCTGTTATTCGAGCATTTAGTACCGTAGAGCATGAGAAAAAACGTTTTGATAAGGCCAATATTGACGTAACGAAGAACAGTTTATTTATTAACCGTGTAATGACCTTTATGATGCCGATCCTGATGCTGATTATGTACTTTGTATCTATCCTGATTATATGGGTTGGAGCAAAGGGAATTGATAAGGGAAGTATGGAAATAGGCGATATGATTGCTTTTATTCAATATACGATGCAGATTATCATGTCCTTCCTTATGCTGACCTTCATCTCCGTTATGCTGCCAAGAGCTTCCGTTGCAGCAAAACGTATTGATGAAATCCTGTCTACCGAAACCTCAATTAAAGATCCGGAAAACGAAGAAACAGTTCGTCCTGACATCAAGGGCGTTTTAGAATTTCGTAATGTAACCTTCCGATATCCGAATGCGGAGGAGGATGTTCTGTCAGATATCAGCTTTACCGCAAAACCCGGCGAGACGACAGCTATCATTGGAAGTACCGGCAGTGGCAAATCTACTTTAATTAACTTAATACCAAGATTTTATGATGCAACCGCCGGAAGCATATTGCTTAATGGAACCGATATTACAAAAATCAATCAGAGTACGCTGAGAAATAAGCTTGGATTTGTGCCTCAAAAGGGTGTATTATTTTCAGGTACAATTGAATCTAATATCAAATTCGGTAATTCCACAGCCGATGAAGCTCAGATGAAACGAGCTGCAAGAATTGCTCAGGCTGAAGAATTTATCAATGCAAAATCCGAAGGCTATCAGGATGCAATATCCCAAGGCGGTACCAATGTTTCCGGTGGTCAGAAACAGCGTTTATCCATCGCAAGGGCTATCGCAAACAATCCTGAAGTATATATTTTTGATGATAGTTTCTCAGCGCTTGATTATAAAACGGATGCAACACTCCGTAAAACCTTAAAGGAAGAAATTACAGATAGTACCGTCATTATTGTCGCCCAACGTATCAGCACGATTATGAACGCAGATCAAATCCTTGTTTTAGATGATGGACGTATTGTCGGTAAGGGAACACATAAGGAATTGTTGAAAAATTGTGAAGTATATCAGCAGATTGCTTCTTCCCAATTATCAAAGGAGGAGTTGGATTATGAGTAAGGAAGAGACAAAGCAAGAAAATCCATCCATGAAATCAAGGCATAAAAAGCCTTCGATGGGTGGTGGTCCTCACGGTATGATGGCTGGGGAAAAAGCAAAAGATTTTAAAGGCACCATGAGAAAATTAATAGCACTTCTTGCAAAATATAAATTTGGCTTTTTTATCGTCTTTCTATTTGCAATCGGAAGTACCATTTTTACCATCGTAGGGCCAACTATCCTAGGTAATGCTACGACTGAAATTTCAGATGGTATCATTAGTAAATTATCAGGTGGATCAGGCATTGATTTTAAAGGACTTGAAAGAATACTGCTGACTTTAATGATTTTATATATTACCAGTGCCGTATTCTCCTTCGTTCAAGGACTCTTTATGACAGGTATCTCACAAAAGGTTACCTATAAGCTGCGTAAGGATATCTCCGAAAAGATTCACCGGATACCGATGAATTATTTTGACACTACCTCCCACGGTGAGATATTATCCAGAGTTACCAATGATGTTGATACCTTAAGCCAGAGTTTAAATCAGAGCTTAGTTCAATTAATAACCTCTGTGGTTACCATCATCGGTGTTCTGATCGCTATGTTTAGCATTAATGTATATATGACACTTATGGCTCTCTTAATACTACCGCTCTCCGGAATCGTAGTAGGCAATGTTGTTAAGAAGTCTCAAAAATACTTCAAACAGCAACAGGAATACTTAGGTCATGTAAATGGCCAGGTAGAAGAAGTATACGGTGGACATAATATAATTAAGGTATTCAATAAAGAAAGTGAATCCATTCAGGAATTTAACGAAAAGAACGAGAAGCTGTATGAATCAGCCTGGAAATCTCAGTTTCTATCCGGATTAATGATGCCCGTTATGCAATTTATCGGAAACATCGGTTATGTTGGTGTTGCCATCCTCGGTGGATATCTGGCAATTAAAGGAGATATTAAAATAGGTCAAATCCAGTCCTTCTTCCAGTATATTCGTTTGTTTACCCAGCCGGTTAGCCAGCTGAGCCAGGTAGCTAATATGTTCCAGTCTACTGCTGCCGCTGCAGAAAGAGTATTTGAATTCTTAGAGGTTGAGGAAGAGGTTCAAACCGTTGAACATCCGGTTTCCATCGATGGACTGAACGGAAATGTAGAATTTAAGGATGTACACTTTGGTTACAATCCTGACAAAATCATTATCAATGATTTCAACGCTTCCGTAAATAAAGGTCAGAAGATTGCAATTGTCGGACCTACCGGTGCCGGAAAGACCACGATGGTTAAGCTGCTGATGCGCTTCTACGATATCAATAGCGGTGAAATTCTGATTGATGGAAATAACATTCAGGCCTTTGATCGAAGCGATCTTCGTAAGCTGTTTGGTATGGTGCTTCAGGACACCTGGTTATTTAACGGAACCATTATGGATAATATCCGCTACAGTAAATTAGATGCAACGGATGAAGAGGTTATCAAAGCTGCGAAGGCTGCCCATGTTCATCATTTCATCTCTACTCTGCCTGATGGCTATAATATGATATTAAATGAAGAGGCAAGCAATGTATCTCAAGGTCAGAAGCAGTTATTGACCATCGCCAGAGCCATTCTTGCCGACCCTAAGATATTAATATTAGATGAGGCGACCAGCTCCGTTGATACCAGAACTGAAATACTGATTCAGAAAGCCATGGATTCCTTGATGAAGGGAAGAACCAGCTTTATCATAGCTCACCGTTTATCCACAATCCGCGATGCTGATTTAATCCTGGTTATGAATGAAGGTGATATCGTGGAGCAGGGTAATCATGAGGAGTTATTAGCTAAGGGCGGTTTCTATGCGAACCTTTACAATTCTCAGTTTGAGAAGACCGCTTAGGGGGAAGTGCTTAGTTAAGCTAAAGGTTAAGAAGAATAAATTGTTCGAGAAATCAAAGCAATCTAAGTGGAGCTAAAAGCCTGATGGAATAATATGCCTAATGAAAAAAGTGCGTAACCCTGTGCGGGAACGTACTTTTTTTATCCCTATAGTGAGAGGGAAATATGAGCGCTTCAAAGGCATTGTTATACTACTGATTGATTGACTTCCATTTTTGGTATTTGATCAAAATAAAACTCACGTTTTTATGCTTTACAAAAATGTGAGTTTTTTATAATATAAAGTGGTAATATTTAGTTCATACACTCATTTACGGAGGGACACATGGAAAAGAAACCGAATTCAATCAATATCGTACTTTCAAATGAAGAGAAGAAACAACTACTTGAAGAGATCAAGTATTATTTTGCTACAGAACGCGATGAAGATCTCGGTATCCTTGCCTCCGAAAGTATTCTTGATTTCTTTATGGATACTCTGGGCAAACAAATCTATAACAAAGCCTTAGACGATGCAAAGCTATGGTTCAACCATCGCATGGAGGATGTTGAAGCTGATTTCTATGCTCTTTATAAGCAGGTTCGGTGACTTCAGGCTATATACAATTGATTCGTTTAGAAAATGATCATCTTTCATTCTTTGCGGCTTCGATCTGTTCCGCCAGATCGTTCAAGTATACCCAACGATCCATTTTCTCTTCCAGAGATTTTTCTAAGGCTTCCTTCTGAGACATTAATTCATTCAGTTTAGAATACTCAGTTGCTGATTTCGCAATAGCCGCCTCTGTCTCTGCTATCTTCGCTTCCAGCTTCGCAATATCTTCATCTATTGCATCGTAATCCTTTTGCTCCTGATAGGTGAATTTTAACTTCGTATTTTTCTGCTTCCAAGTAGCGATACTTGCTGCTTTCTGTTCCTCAGTCGCATTACTGATACCTGAATTTGATTTCGTTATCTCTTCATTTTGCAGGCTTTTCGCTTCTTTATAATCTGAAAAATTCCCCTCATACTGACGAATCATTCCATGCTCGAAGGCAAAAATCCGTGTTGCGATCTTATCCAGAAAATATCG
This sequence comes from Bacillota bacterium, assembly GCA_023414875.1. GTDB lineage: Bacteria > Bacillota > Clostridia > Lachnospirales > Lachnospiraceae > Mobilitalea. Next base: position 15,039 of record JAEZMV010000019.1, read on the forward strand.
ATCATGGGATACTGTAACAACAATGCCAGGAAAGGTGTCCAGATATTCCTCCAGTATGGACAAGGTCTGAATATCCAAATCATTTGTCGGCTCGTCCAATACTAACACATTAGGAGCTTCCATTAATACCTTCAGCAGATACAACCTTCTTTTCTCACCACCGGATAGCTTGGCAATCTGGGTATATTGCATAGAACCTGTAAATAGAAACCTTTCACACATCTGAGACGCAGTTGTTGTCCCCTCCGAGGTTTGGATATACTCAGCAGTATCTCGGATATAGTCAATCACCTTAAGACTTTCGTCCATATATTCATTCTCTTGAGAGAAATATCCGAGCTTGATGGTTGTACCTGTCTCCACCGTTCCATAATCCGGTGGGAGCATACCCGTAATTATATTTAATAGGGTCGATTTTCCGCAGCCGTTCGGACCGATAATACCTATCCGGTCACCGGGTAGTAATATATACGTAAAGTCGTTAATGAGCTTATTCTCTCCAAAGGACTTTCCTATACCGCTTAGCTCAATTGTTTTCTTTCCCATTCTGGCTGATAACGCATTTATTTCCACCTTACCGTCCGTCTCAATAGCTTTACGATCTCGCAGTTCCTCAAAGCGTTGAATATGAGCCTTCTGCTTAGTCGATCTAGCCCTTGCACCACGCTGCATCCATTCCAGTTCAACCCGGAACAGACTCTTTGCCTTACGTTCAGTTGCTAACATCATTTCCTCACGCTCTGCCTTCAACTCCAAGAATTTTGAATAGTTGGCTGTATACGAATAGATATTTCCTTTATCAATCTCAATTATTTTATTCGTTACCTTATCAAGAAAATAACGATCGTGGGTAACCATGATAAAGGCTCCACGGTATTTCACCAAATAATCCTCGAGCCACTCTGCCATCTCATTATCCAAATGGTTTGTGGGCTCATCAAGTACCAGTATCTCCGCAGGAGTGAGCAACGTACGCACAAGTGCAACCCGTTTCTTCTGACCGCCGGACAAAGTCATCGGAGAACCATTCACGTCCGTAATACCCAGCTTAATCAGCATTGCATTCGCTTCCCCCTCCAGGTTACGATATTCCTCTTCCGCCTTCTGGTTAAGGACTACATTTTGAAGAATGGAAAGCTTCTCATCAAAAACCGGAGTTTGGGACAGATATCCGATTCGCACCTTTTTACCACGGGTCACGGTACCGCTATCCGGCTCCTCATGACCCGCAATTATCTTTAGAAGAGTTGATTTGCCGGTACCATTAATCCCAATGACTCCGATTTTCTCACCCTCATTAATACCTAAGCTCACATGATCAAAGAGCATTCTCTCGGTATAGCTTTTACTCATATTCTCTATCGTTAATAAATTCATTGAATTCAAAACCTTTCTATGCGAAATCCATTTGCCAATCTATCGTATCATAAGAAAAATGAAAAGTCCAGACGGTTAAGCGGATCAGCATTTCTCAAAATCATATAGCGTTACTGTTCACACATAACTAAGGGACAGATATTATTTCGATAAATGATTCCGAAGCGGAGCCGCTTTCGCTTAGTTGCATTACGTAGCGGTACATAAGGCTCTAAAGGACAGAGCCTAAGTACCGACGAATGCAAATACTCCTTTTCGGAAAGCATTTAATCGAAATAA
>JAEZMV010000022.1 GCA_023414875.1 Bacillota bacterium
GCATTACGTAGCGGTACATAAGGCTCTAAAGGACAGAGCCTAAGTACCGACGAATGCAAATACTCCTTTTCGGAAAGCATTTAATCGAAATAATATATCCGAATTTCTGGTATGTGTGAACAGTAACAATAGCATGTATTTGCCAAGCAAAAAACAGATAAAAATCTTGAAATATAGAAGATAATAAGTTATAATATTATTAGATTTCCTGAGATGTGCGATACTCCTGTTATTTTGAACCTACATGATTTAATAAGGGATTCCTACATTCGTAAGTGGATGTCAGGCCGCCGTTTGCAGCGGAAGACAGAAGTTTATGTGCGGTTACCCACCTAGCCTGGCTAGGAGTCAAAATACAGGAAACGGCATTTTGGGTATAATACGAATGATGAAAGCGGCCTTTGGCCGCTTTTTTGTTTCATAAACATTTTTCTTGTCTTTTCTGAGATACCTATTATAATTAGCATTATATAGTGTTATAATCATAAAATATGAATAAATTTAAGTATTATATACTTACGAGACGTAGTAAGTTATGTATAATATCTTCATAGAAGCAAATGAGGAGGAAGCTCATGAAACACGGATTCGTACGAGTGGCCGCAGCAACCCCAAAGATCAGGGTGGCTGACTGCAGATATAATAGCGGAAAGATTATGGAATTGATTGATTTAGCAGAGAAGCAGGGGATTAAATTAATTGTATTTCCAGAGCTGTGTATTACGGGATATACCTGTGGTGATCTGTTTTTACAGGATATATTACTTCGAGCTGCAATGGAAAGTGTAAAGGAAATAGCAGATTTTATGAAGGGTAAGGAATTAGTTGCCATTGTTGGATTTCCTTATTCAGTGAAAGGAAAGCTATATAATACGGCGGCAGTGCTTCAAAACGGTAAGGTTCTTGGACTAATTCCCAAAGTTAGTATACCTAACTATACAGAATTTTATGAAGGCAGATATTTTACTTCGGGTATTGTTGATCCGATTCAGATTAAATTCATGGGAGAAGACTTGTTTTTTGGCTCACGTATCTTATTCCAATGCAATAATATACCAGATTTCATACTTGGTGTCGAAATATGTGAGGATTTATGGATACCACAGTCTCCCAGCATTGAACATTGCGTGGCAGGAGCATCTGTGATTGCAAATCTTTCAGCAAGTGATGAACTGACCGGTAAGGGCGCATATCGAAGAGAGCTGGTAAAAAGCCAGTCCGCTAAGCTAGTGTGTGCTTATCTCTATGCGGATGCAGGTGAAGGGGAGTCTACTACCGATGTGGTATTTGCAGGTCATAATCTGATTACAGAAAATGGGACTCTTCTGGTTGAAGCTAATGCTTTTGAAAACGGAATCATCTCAAGTGAAATAGACTTAGGAAAATTAAAAAGTGAACGCAGGAGAATGCTTACCTATCTTGGTCAAAATACGGTACCCTATCAGATTATTTCCTATTCGTTCCATGAAGGTAATGATGAGCTTGAAGAAATTCTGTTGACGAGATTCATCGATCCGGCACCCTTTGTTCCTTCGAATAAAGAAGATAGGAATAAACGTTGTAAGGATATAGTTAATATTCAAGCTATGGGGTTAAAGACCCGATTAGCTCATATTGGTGGAACGTGTGCGGTTCTTGGAATTTCAGGAGGATTAGATTCTACCTTGGCTTTACTGGTAACGAACAAAACTTTTGAGATGTTGGAGTTGGATAAGAAGGGAATTGTGGCTGTTACTATGCCTTGCTTTGGTACCACGGACAGAACCTACCAGAATGCAGTTGCTTTGGCGAATTGTCTTGGAGTTACCTTACTCGAAGTACCGATCAGAGAAGCAGTTGAATTACATTTTAAAGATATTGGACATGATCAGAACCAGCATGACCTTACCTATGAGAATAGTCAGGCAAGGGAGAGAACGCAGGTTTTGATGGATATAGCCAGCAAATACAACGGCTTTGTTGTCGGTACCGGAGATATGTCAGAACTGGCTCTTGGCTGGGCAACCTATAACGGGGATCACATGTCCATGTATGGCGTGAATTCCTCGGTACCTAAGACACTTGTACGCTATCTTGTTTCATATTTTGCAGATACTTCGAAGGACTTAAAGCTTCAGGAAGTGCTGATGGATGTACTTGATACCCCGGTCAGCCCTGAGTTGCTTCCACCGAAAGACGGTGAAATTTCACAAAAGACAGAGGATATCGTAGGGCCATATGAGCTTCATGATTTCTTCCTCTATTATATATTACGATTTGGTTTTGAACCAGGTAAGGTATATCGCCTTGCTAAGATAGCATTTTCAGGTACCTACGAGGATGGTGTAATATTAAAATGGTTAAAGGTCTTTTATCGGAGATTTTTCTCACAGCAGTTTAAGCGCTCCTGTCTGCCGGATGGACCAAAAGTCGGAAGTGTATCTGTCTCTCCGAGAGGTGATCTTAGAATGCCAAGTGATGCATCAGTAGCATTATGGATGAATGAGCTGGACAAGTTACAATAACTACATGCGACATCTTCTATGTAACCCTTCTATCAAAACTACGGTTCGCTTTGCAGAGATGCTTTTTATTCAATAAACGCAATTTCCTATTGAATATAAAATGCTGTAAAGCTTTTACAAATAGTCAGCTTTACAGCATTTATAAAGTTACTGATTAGAATGATACTGGGATACATTTCAAAACATTATATAGTTTAAAATGTAGTATGTAGAAGCGGTTAATCAGTTGTTTTTGCCTTATCTAAGACAACTTTGATTGCTTCAATCAGAAGCTGTTGAGTATATTTACTGTCTTCCAGGATCTGAACCTGATCGATTGGTACATCTTTGTATAATTGCAATGCGATCGCTTCTAAGGACGGCTCAACCAGAGGATACATCGTAGTAATAGATTCATCAATATTCTTGATGCTCACAGAATTGATGTGATCTTCATCTACCACTACCTCCAGGTTTAAAGCCATATCGTTTAGAGAAATGGAGGAGTTATATACGCCTGCAGTATACAAAGAAGTTTCTTTGGAAGCTACGTCATCATCCTTATCACCCTTGAACATAAAAATGAGAAGTAGTATCAACAGAATACCTAATGCTGCAAAAATCACAGTATATATGATTTCTTTTAATTGGATAACGACTATTTTTGTCTTTGCCATCTCTATCCTCCGGAGCATGATTTGCTTCATGTCTAAATTCTTAATATATATTATTAACCGAAAGAATAATTTATGCAGATAAATTCATAGGATGGAGGGATATTTTATGTCCTTGCAACTGTTTCTTGGAAGTGCCGGTTCAGGCAAATCCTATCAACTGTATCAAGAGGTTATTACACAATCAAAAATAGAGCAGACAACGAACTTTCTGGTTATAGTACCGGAGCAGTTCACTCTGCAGACTCAGAAGGATATCGTCACCATGCATCCTGAGCACGGTGTAATGAATGTTGATATCTTAAGCTTTTTGCGCTTTGCTTACCGAATCTTTGATGAGGTTGGTGGTAATAGCTTTCCTATTCTGGAGGATACCGGTAAGAGTATGGTCCTTCGTAAGGTTGTGTCAGAACAAAGAAAGAACCTAATCCTATTTGGTAAAAACGTGAAAAAACCGGGGTTTGTTAGTGAACTTAAATCTTTGCTGTCTGAATTCTATCAATATAACATACAGGCAGAGGATTTTATAAAAATGCAGGAGATATCGGATAAAAAGCCGGTATTAAAGGCTAAGCTTAAGGATTTGCTGACAATCTATGAGGGCTTTCGTAACTTTATGAAGGAACGTTATATAACTGCCGAGGAGGTATTATCTGTATTAGATGCAGTGATTGACCAGTCAGAATGGCTCAGGGGTTCGGTAATCTGTCTGGACGGTTTTACAGGGTTTACTCCTCTCCAGTATCGCTTGCTAGCAAAAATGATGAAATATGCGAAGAAAGTAATGATAACGGTAACAATTGACCCTAGGGAGAAAGCAAAGGATAACAACCAAGAGCACCAGCTGTTTGGCCTTAGCGTGAAAACAATTCATAAGCTAATGAAAATAGCTGAGGAAGCAGGGGTTCAGGTTGAGGAACCGATCTATGGTGAAATAAAAAGTGGCTATGGGGTGCCTTATCGTTTTATAAACTCTCCTGCGCTTGCGTCCTTAGAGCATAATTTATTCCGCTATCCTTATAAGGTCTACGATGGAATTCAGGAGGATATTACAATCCATGCAACCAGGGATGCAAACTCGGAGATTGATTTTGTAGCTAGGGAGATAAGCAGACTCGTTCGGGAGGAAGGGTATCGTTACTGTGATATCGCGGTTGTTTCCGGCGATATTGAAGAGTATGGACGAATTGTTAAAAGAAGTTTTAATATTTCTAAAATACCATGCTTTATAGACTATAAGAAGGATATCCTGAACAATCCCTTTGTAGAGCTACTTCGGGCTGCAATCGTTATCGTTAGCGAGGATTTCAGCTATGAAGGAGTATTTCGTTTTATAAAAACCGGACTGACCGGGTTTGAGAAGGAGGATATTGACCTACTGGAAAACTATGTTCTGGCAACAGGGATACGAGGAGTGAAACGCTGGAAGGAAGAGTTTACGAGAGGATATCGCACCAGAGAAACCATAGATATGACACGCATTAATAAAATCAGAGAAAAATTTGTAGAAGACATTCTGCCTTTATATGAGGTATTGAAGGATAAAGAAAAAACCTTAAGGGATTTTACGACTGCCCTATATGAGCTCGGGGTACGGCTTAACATAGAGCAAAAGCTGGAAGCATATCGCCAGAGGTTTCTGGAGTCAGGGCTCCCGCTGATTGCAAAGGAATTTGAGCAGGTATATCGCATCATTATGGAGCTTTATGATCAAATGGTACTTTTGCTTGGTGAAGAGCACTGCACCCTTAAGGAGTTTGGGGAGATACTGGATACCGGTCTGGTTGAAGTAAAGGTTGGATTAATACCTCCGGGGGTAGATGAAGTTGTCATTGGAGATACTGAACGTACAAGATTAAAGGACATCAGGGTACTATTCTTTCTTGGAGTAAATGAAGGAATTGTTCCTAAAGTGATTGGTAGTGGTGGAATTCTTTCGGATATAGAAAGGGAATTGTTGATAAGTAATAATATTGAATTAGCTCCGACCAAACGGCAGCAGGCATATCAGGAGCAATTCTACATCTATTTGAATATGACGAAGCCAAAGGACAGGCTATATATATCCTATCATAAATTAAATAATGAAGGGAAATCCGTTAATCCATCCTTTTTAATCGGAAAGCTGAAACAGTTATTCCCGAATATTAAAATGATTGACGAAGATGAAAATAATGAGGATGTGGAGCATATCCTGAGAGATAACGGCCTTAATTATTTGGCAGAAGGCTTAAGAGGCTATCATCAAAAAGTACCCTCTGATTTATGGAAAGAGCTATACCTCTATTACAACTCGGAGGAAGATAAGAATTATATTCTTACAAAGATGGTAAATGGAGCTTTTTACATCAATAAGGAAAATGGAATATCAAAGGAAGCTGCTAGACTGCTCTATGGCTCTGACCTTAAAGGAAGCGTTACAAGGCTGGAACGGTATGCAAGCTGTGCTTTTGCACATTTTATGTCCTATGGTTTATCACTGGAGGAGAGGCAGGAGTATAAACTGGCTATTCCGGACATCGGTAACATTTTTCATAATGCAATCGATCATTTCTCAAAGCGGCTGGATTCAGGGGAATATAACTGGCATACTATCCCGGATGAGGTACGTGAGGATTGGGCAATCCAGAGTGTGGTGTATGCGGTAGAGGAGTATGAGAATTCCTTTCTCCGAAGCTCTAAAAGGAATGAATACTTAATTAAACGCATGGAACGAATCACAGTAAGAACCCTGTGGGCGCTTTGTAATCAGATAAAACAAGGAGCTTTTGAACCTGTCGGTTATGAGATGGCATTTCGCCACATCCCGGATCAAGCACTTTCCTTACAGGGAAGGATTGACCGTCTGGATCTATATGAAGAGGAAGATAAGGTATACGTACGTGTAATCGATTATAAGTCTGGCAATACCTCTTTTGATATTGGAAGTGTATATTATGGATTACAGCAGCAGTTGTCAGTATACCTCAGTGCGGCAATGGGTTATCTTAAAGAACGTTTTCAGGAGAAGAAAATCATTCCGTCAGGAATCTTTTATTATCATATTGATGACCCGATTGTGGCTAAGTCAGATCAGTCCGAAGAAGAAATATTCAAAAGTCTTCGAATGAACGGACTCGTGAATGAAGATAAAAAGGTACTGGCACTGATGGATAAGAAGTTAGCCGGTCAGGAGGGTTCCTTAACGTCCTCGGTTAAGTCAGATATTATTCCTGTGGAGACAAATAAAGAAGGACAATTATCTAAGAGATCAGTAGCTGCAAATGAGAACCAAATCAAAGCCATGATTAATTATGTAAACCGAAAATTAGTAGAGGACGGTAATCAAATTCTAGGGGGGGATACCAGATTAAATCCTTATCGGTCAGCGGACAGAACTGCCTGCGATTATTGTGAATTTTACAGCGCCTGTGGTTTTGACAGCAGATTACCCGGGCATGGTTATCGCAATCTTACAAAGAAGCCGGTGGAAGAAATGAAAGCTGAAATCTGGGGGAACGACAAAATAGATTAGGAGAAGCTTATGCGTTTTACGAAGGCACAACAAAAGGTAATTGATACGAGAAAGAAGAATGTATTGGTTTCAGCAGCAGCAGGTTCTGGAAAGACTGCTGTATTAGTCGAGCGAATTATTTCCATGATATCGGAGGGGGATAATCCAATTGATATTGATCGTCTACTGGTAGTTACCTTTACAAATGCAGCCGCCGCTGAGATGAGAGGACGAATCGGAAAAGCGATTGATGAAAAGCTGTTAAAGGAACCGGGTAACCTTCATCTTCAGAAGCAGCTTTCTTTGTTACAAAGTGCGCAAATTACTACAATTCATAGTTTTTGTCTGAATGTAATACGTAATTATTTTCACCGGATTGACTTAGACCCTTCCTTCAAGATTGCAGAGGAATCAGAAATTACATTAATGAAATCCGATGTCATAGCAGACTTATTGGAACGTTGGTATGAGGAAGGCACTGAGGATTTTCATGAATTTATCGAGAGCTATTCCCATTCCAAATCAGACGCCCCGGTAGAGGATTTAATTCTTCAATTATATAATTTTTCTATGAGCGATCCTTGGCCAAAATCCTGGATTGAAGAAAAGAAAAGGATGTTTGATATCACCTCTATGGAGGAGTTTCTTAATGCTCCCTGGATGAGTGAATTAGTGGAATATACAAAGTCTGTGCTCGGAGATTTGCTTGCAAAGAATTCGAAAGCCATATCTATATGCAATGAATCGGGAGGTCCCGGTGCTTATCTGCCTGCTCTGATATCGGACAGAAATCAACTAAAGCAGCTGCAAACATCAGCTTCCTATCAAGAATATTCCAAACTATTTCAGGCAATATCCTTTGATCGTTTATCCGCTAAGCGAGAGGAGGGTGTTGATCCCCTTAAGAAGGAAAAGGTAAAAGTGCTTCGGGAAGAAATTAAGAAAGGTATTAAGGATCTTGCTAATCAGTATTTTTATCAAACACCTGAAGAGATGCTAAAGGATATGCAGGCGGTGGATAAAGTCATGAAGGTATTGTTTGAACTGACGTTAGAGTTCATGGAGGAGTTTGCGAAAAAGAAGGAAGAGAAGAACCTAATTGACTTTAATGATTTGGAGCATTTTGCTCTTAAAATACTTGTAAAAGAAGAGGCCGAAGATCTTAATGCAGAAGATAAAGCTCCTACACAGGCTGCGCTGGAGCTAAGTGAACAGTTTGAGGAAATCTTAATCGATGAGTATCAGGATAGCAATATGGTCCAGGAAACTATCTTAAAGAGCATATCCAGAGAGGGCTTAGGACAACCGAACCGATTTATGGTGGGGGATGTAAAGCAAAGTATTTATAAATTCCGTTTGGCGATGCCGGAGATCTTCATGGAAAAGTATGATACCTATTCAACAGAAGAATTAACAGCCGAAGATGAGGTTAATCATTATCAGAGAATTGATTTGGATAAGAATTTCCGTAGCCGTAAAACAGTATTGGAATATGTGAATAGAATATTTGAACAGATTATGCAGAAATCAGTTGGCGGTGTCATCTATGATGATACGGCGGCATTAAAATATGGTGAATTATATGAAGAAACATTAATAAATACGGCAGACCCGGAGGGCGATTCTTTGCAATTATCAGAAGAGATAAAAAGTCGACTGGCCTCAGAGGTAGAGCTTTTGTTAGTTACGGAAGAAGATCTCGAAGTTGAAGAAATATCTGTAAAAGCTTCAGATAAAATCACATCAGAAGGTGCTTCCTTCGAAGGTCATCATAATGCAGCAAGCAAAACGGACGCAAGTAATTCTGATGCAAGTGAAGTGGATATCACTTCAGAGGCTAGTGCGGAAGAATTAGAGTATACGAAAAAAGAACTGGAAGCCAGAGTTATCGCTAAAAAAATAAAAGAACTGACGCATCCTGAGCATGGAATGCTGGTATTCGATAGAAAAATGAACGGACATCGTCCGGCCACTTATCGTGATATTGTAATTTTGCTTCGCAGTATGTCAAACTGGTCCGAGGTTTTTGTTAATACGTTGATACAGGAGGGTATCTCTGCGTATGCCGATACCGGAACCGGATATTTTCAGACGCTGGAGATTATGACTGTTCTGAATATGCTGCGTATCATTGATAATCCAAGACAGGATATACCGTTAGCGGGAGTTTTGTATTCTCCTATGGTAGGGCTAACGACTACCGAGCTGGCGATGATAAGAGTTGACAATAGAAATACCTGCTTGTATGGAGCTGTTAAAACCTATATCAGCCAAGGTACGAGCGAAGATTTAAAAGTAAAGCTTATTCATTTTATGGATCAGCTGAATGCTTTTCGTTCCATGGTTAGCTATAAGCCAATACATGAGTTGATTCAGATTGTTCTAGATCAAACTGGATATTACTACTATGCTTTAGCAATGACTGGAGGGGACCGAAGAAAAGCAAATATTGATATGTTGATTTCGCAGGCGGTTCGGTTTGAAAAGGGAAGCTATAGCGGTTTATTTCATTTTATTCGGTATATAGAAAAGCTTCATAAGTATGAAGTGGATTTTGGAGAAGCAGCGGTCTCAGGTGAACAGGATAATACGGTACGGATTATGAGTATCCATAAAAGTAAAGGACTGGAATTTCCAATTGTATTCGTTGCAGGTATGAGTAAACAGTTTAATACGCAGGATACCAGAAATAGCATCGTATTACATAGTGAATTGGGTGCAGGCCCGGAGTATATTAACAGCAAGCTTAGAACGAAGATACCGACCTTGTTGAAAAGGGTGATACAAAAGAAGGTTCAAGTTGAAAATCTTGGTGAAGAGCTTCGAGTACTTTATGTAGCTATGACAAGAGCAAAGGAAAAATTATATTTAACCGGTTATCTCAAATCACTGGATATATTAAATGCATCCTCGATTCAGGAAGGCTTAGCAGAGGAGCTAGCTGGTAAATTTTCATTTTTTGAGTTACTGTCCGCAAAGAGCTATTTAGATTGGGTGCTTCCGGCTACAATTAACAGGATGGGCTGGGACCCTGAGCTGAGAAATCAATCTTTGATTTGTAAGCAGCAGGGTATGTCAATTACAGTTATGTTTAAAAAGGAGCTTTTGAAAGAAGAAATTACGAAACAGCTGTTTCAACAAATGGATCAGGAAGAACTTCTGGCGATAAATCCTAATACTGTATATGACGAAGAATTAAGAGAAAAAATTAAAAATAGATTTAACTTTATATATCCTTATCAAAAAGAGGCCGGAATTAAAATAAAAATGACAGTATCCGAATTGAAAAAGTTAGGGCAGTTCATAGATGAAGATCAAAGTATAAACCTTTATCATAACCAGTCAATAAGAACCTTGGAAGAAAGCATACCGGCTACTATACCGGGCTTCCTTAGACATACAGAAGCTACCGTCAGTGGTACTGATCGTGGTACACTGTATCATAAGGTTCTCGAACTTATTGATTTAACGAAGATTCATAGCAGAGAGGAATTCCTCCATGAACTAGATTGTATCGTTGCAGAAGGACGTATAAAGGATACAGATATTGCAATGTTAAAACAGGATTATATTTATAATTTTACTAATAGTAAGGTTTCAGAACGTATGAGAATTGCCCAAAAAGATAAGAAGCTGTATAAGGAAAAGCAGTTTGTTATGGGTATTCCAGCTGCTGAATTAATGCAGGATATGGAAAGCAACGAATTGATATTAATACAAGGTATTATTGACGTGTTTTTTGAAGAGGATGGCGAGCTGGTGTTACTGGATTACAAATCCGATCTGGTTAACAACGAGGAGCAGCTGGTTAGGCGCTATAAAGTTCAGCTAGAATATTATAAGAAAGCTCTGGAACAAATGCTGAATAAGAAAGTAAAAGAAATGATCATTTATTCTCTACCACTGGGAAAAGAAATCAGAATAGTTGAGTAGAAGTTGGGAACACTCTAAAAAACCAAAATCTAAATATATTAATATAGTTAGAAGGATTATGAGTTCGGAAGGGTGCGATACTATGAGTAAAAAGCAGGAACAAGAAATAGATCTGAATAATCTTAAACCGGAGGAAACATTGAAATATGAAATTGCCAGAGAGTTAGGATATTTAGATAAAGTGATGACAACCGGGTGGAAATCATTGACAGCAAAAGAATCCGGGCGAATCGGTGGTATCATGACGAAAATGAAAAGAGAAGCACAAAAGCAAATGAAGGAAGAGAAGATAGAATAAGAAAAGATACAGCTTTGCTAAGCGAAGCATTATTTGAGTAAGAAATTTTATATTTGCATACTAATATTTGTCATAAATCTCATACTTTATAAAAGTTTGGGATTTATTTTTTGTAAAAAGGGCGCCGTACAATTTTAGTACGACAGCCCCTTGGTATTATTAAGCGCGTAAATTAATATGATTCAATTTTAGTAAATCAATACCTAAAAAGCCTTTGATAGCTACGCAGATACCTCCAAGCAGTATCGAAGTATCCTGGAGTACGGATGGAACAATCCGGAGATAGCTATTCATTTTGCTGCTTAAGGAAGCCTCTATCTGTTCCGTGATATGTGGGAAGTTTATCGTAAATGAACTGTTTATGATAACAATATCCGGATTATATGCATTTAAAATATTGTTCACTCCAACAGACATATACTTTATGAAGTCACCCATAATCTTGCAAGCATCAGGATCGTTTGCCTCATAGAAGGAACGAAATTGTTCAAAACTGGCCTCCTCCATACCCTTCATGTTTGCGAATTCCTGGAGAAGCGTCCGTTCAGATACGTATTGCTCCAAACAGCCTTTGTTGCCACAGGGGCATTGCCTTCCATCAATTTCAATGATTGTATGTCCAAATTCACCGGCTCTTCCGTTATAACCAGTGTATAACTGATGATTAATAATGATCCCCAAACCTATTCCTGAATGTACACTTACATTTGCTATGTTTGAATAATCATATTGGAAGGTTTTTTCACCGATTACGGATAAGTTTGCTTCATTCTCAAGATACACCGGTGCACTAAAATGCTGCTCCAATTCTTCGGCTAGATGAAAACCGGCCAAATTATAATTTGGAGTAAAAGATACATGATTATTAGCGATAACACCATGGATTCCAAGGGTTATACCCACAAGATTATAATGAGTATCCTTCGGTAGTTTCATTGATTCAATAAGCGTTATCAATACATCTATAATATTTGCTGTAGTCTTAGGAGTTTTAATTTGTTTTAAGCTGCAATCTTCACCGATTAAATCGGATACTAAGGCGGAGATTGTATCAACACCAATATCAATGCAGATAACATAACCGGCCTTCTTATTCAGACTTAGTAAGATTGGCTTTCTACCCAAGCTAGTATCATCACTACCAATTTCGATAACCAATTTCTTGTTGATCAGTTCCTGTACGATTGCGGAAATCGTAGCCTTAGTCAAGCCCAGATGTTTCGCGATTGCGGCTCTCGAAATTGCAGTATGATTAATGATGGTTTCCAACACTAAATTCGTGTTAATATCTCGTATGAGTTCTTTACTGCCTGTTACCATTACAGTCACCCTTCGTCAAATATAATTGATATCATGTTAACATAGATTAATTTTTTTGGAAAGAGTATTATTGTACAATTATTTATTACTGCATCTTGTGACAATTGTTGCATGTAAGCTGCATATGCTTTTATTATTTCATCTGGTACAGTTTATAATTACTTGACAGAGATATCTCTTGTTGATATAGTTTATTTATATATAGTTTATTCATCAAATCAATTCTAAATAAATTGCAAAATTAGAGATGGTAATACTGTTATCCACGCATTGTAATGTTGATTCGAAAGGAGATAAAGTCTCCTTTCTCGAAAACCGAAAGGAGATAAAATCTCCTTTCTCGAAAACCGAAAGGAGACTTAAAAATGTTATATGTAGGTGTAGATTTGGGAACGTCCTCCGTTAAGTTATTATTAATGGATGAGGACGGAAATATTAAGAGTATTGTTACCAGAGAGTATCCGTTATATTTTCCGAAGCCGGGCTGGTCTGAGCAAAATCCCGAGGACTGGTATACCGGTTTAGTGGATGGAATAAAGGAATTAACAAAGGATTGTGATAAATCAGAGATTGATGGTATCAGCTTCAGTGGTCAGATGCACGGTATGGTAATTCTTGATGAGAATGATAAGGTAATCCGCCCTGCTATTCTTTGGAATGATGGACGTACTCAAGCAGAATGTGATTATTTAAATAAGGAGATAGGAAGAGAGAAAATCTCCAGCTATACAGCCAATATGGCACTCACAGGCTTTACGGCACCTAAGCTTTTATGGGTAAGAAAGCATGAGCCGGAGAATTTTGCTAAAATCAAGAAGGTGATGCTTCCAAAGGACTACATAGCCTACAAACTTTCCGGTGTACATTGCACCGATGTATCCGATGCGTCCGGAATGCTATTATTAGATGTTAAGAATAAATGCTGGTCAAAGGAAATGCTTGACCTTTGTGGCTTAAAAGAGGAACAGATGGCTAAAATTCATGAATCCTACCAGATAGTAGGTAGCTTGACAAAGCAGGCAGCAGAGGATCTTGGGTTATCTGAGAACATTAAGGTTATTGCCGGTGGCGGCGATCAGGCAGTTGCAGCGGTTGGTACTGGTACGGTTGGAGAAGGCAAGTGCAGCGTTTCTCTGGGCACTTCAGGTGTGGTATTTATCTCCACCAAGGAGTTTGCTGTGGATGAAAACAATTCACTTCATGCCTTTGCTCATGCTGACGGCAAGTATCATTTCATGGGTGTAATGCTCTCAGCAGCAGCATCTAACAAATGGTGGATGGATGAAATACTGGCAACTAAGGAATATAGCAAGGAACAACAGGGTATCACCAAGCTTGGAGAAAACAATGTTTATTTCCTTCCTTACCTGATGGGTGAGAGAACACCTCATAACAATCCGAATGCCAGAGGTGCATTTATCGGAATGACAATGGATACGACCCGTCAGGATATGACCCAGGCAGTGCTGGAGGGTGTAGCCTTTGCGCTTCGTGATTCCTTTGAGATTACGAAATCTCTGGGTGTTGACATCAGCAGCATCAGAATAAATGGTGGTGGAGCTAAGAGCCCGCTATGGTGTAAAATCATAGCAGATGTTCTTAACGTAAAGGTTGAAAAAATTAATTCGGAAGAGGGACCTGCATTTGGTGCAGCAATCCTTGCAGCAGTTGGCTGTGGCAAGTATGCTTCTGTAGAAGAGGCAACTGCAAAGCTGATTAAAGTAGTTGAAACAACAGAACAGGATGCAGAGGTTGTAGAATTATATAATAAAAAATATAATGTATTTAAACAACTTTACCCTACTTTAAAAGAAGTATATAATCAAATGGTATAATGCATAAAAGATAGAAATAGTGGCTGCTGTAAGGTGATTGAATTTTGATTGCCTTACAGCAGCCTTTAACATATTTAAATTGATAAGGACTTCTAGGTATGGTAAAATATCACTGCTGTAAATAATATTAACATTACGAGTATCGCTATGCGAAGGATGTAAAATTAAGAATAGAAGGGAGCTGCGATTGATGCAGCCTTATACCAGCTTTGCCGCCGTTTATGATACATTTATGGACAATGTACCTTATGACGAGTGGACAGATTATATACAGAAGTTATTGAAACAGTACAGGATGGAGAAAGGGCTCTTGCTTGAGCTTGGCTGCGGAACCGGCAGCATGACAAGGCGACTCGCTGCTAAGGGGTTTGATATGATAGGAATTGATAACTCCGAGGATATGCTACAAATAGCCAGAGAAAAGGATACGGAGAGAGAGAAGGATATTCTTTATCTGTGCCAGGATATGAGAGAATTTGAACTCTATGGGACTGTGGCAGCAGTTGTCAGTGTCTGTGACAGCATGAATTATATCCTCACGGAAGAGGATATGCTCCGGGTATTTTGCCTGGTAAATAAGTATCTGGATCCGCAGGGTTTATTTATTTTTGATCTGGACACCCAGTATGCTTATCAGGAGGTATTAGGTGATAATACCATTGCAGAAAATCGGGAAGAAGGTAGTTTTATCTGGGAGAATACCTATTATGAAGATGAGATGCTGAATGAAATCAATCTCACCTTGTTTATTCCCGAGAAGCAAGAAGAAGGTCTTTTTCGTAAATACGAAGAAACACATTATAGGAAGGCTTATTCCATAGAGACAATTAAAAGGTTGATTGAAGAGGCGGGTATGGAATGGGTTGCGGTGTATGAAGCATTAACGAAAAGAAAACCAAGAGAGGACTGTGAAAGAGTATACATTATCGCTAGAGAAAAGCGACAGTCCGATAAATTCTATACTGAGTAGGTAAGATGTTATAATATCACTACTTTCTATGACCTGATAGTAGACTTAGACGAATATAAGTGTTCACTCAGTAAAAACGATTTATACTTCTAGGCGAATATCACATACAATTCGAATAATTGTCGGGGTTTCGAAGATAATGAAGGAGATAATAACTATTTGCGTGCGATAGGTTACTTAATCATAGTACTCGCACGCTAATTAAAATATAAAAAAATTACAACATAATTTTAGCTGACACCCATAGGTGGTGTTAGGGCAGAATGGAGATTATATGACTGATTATATCGTACGTGCCAGTGCGGCTGAAAATCAAATACGTGCATTTGCAGCTACAACAAAAGAGCTTGTGGAGTATGCAAGAAGTATTCATGGTACAAGTCCTGTAGCAACTGCCGCCTTAGGAAGACTTTTAACTGCGGGAGCAATGATGGGAAGTATGATGAAGGGAGATAAGGATATCCTGACACTTCAAATAAAAGGAAACGGTCCAATCGAAGGACTTACGGTAACAGCTGACTCTAACGGGAAGGTGAAGGGATATGCTTATAACCCTGAGGTATTGATTCATGCTAATGATAAGGGAAAGCTTGACGTTGGAGGAGCCATTGGAGAAGGAATGCTCAGTATTATTAAGGATATGGGTTTAAAGGAACCTTACATTGGCCAGACACACCTGGTCTCCGGTGAAATCGCTGAGGATCTAACCTACTATTTTGCAACCAGTGAGCAGGTACCTTCTGTGGTTGCCCTGGGAGTTTTGATGAATAAGGATAATACGGTTCGAAGGGCAGGAGGATTTATCATTCAATTAATGCCCTTTGCCGAGGAAAAGGTCATAGATCTGTTGGAGAAAAAAATTAGCCATATTAACAGTATCACAGCTTTATTAGATCAGGATATGACACCAGAAATGATTCTTCATCATATACTAGATGATTTTGGCCTGGATATCATGGATCAGTACCCAACCTCTTTCGAATGTAATTGCTCAAAGAAGCGGGTAGAGAAAGCAATCATATCCATAGGTCGTAAAGATATTCAGGAAATGATTGATGATAATGAACCGATCGAAGTAAACTGTCATTTTTGTAATCAACATTACCATTATTCTGTTGATGAGCTGAAGGAAATCATAAAACGAAGTAATAGGTAATAACAGATATCACAAAAAAAGGATAAGGTATGCCATTGCTATGTAGAATAATACAAGATAGAATGAGAGGGAATTAATGTTAAAAATACTTGTTCTTCCGGCGTTTACCCTCCATTTACATAAGTAAATCAATACAATGGAGAAAAGATCATTCAGAACAGGTATCATCCAAATAATATTCAAAGGAGTGAGAATTACATGAATTACGGATATTTTGATGAAAAAAACAAAGAGTATGTCATAACCAAACCGGATACACCGGCACCTTGGGCAAACTATTTGGGATCCCCGGAATATGGTGCGATCATTTCTAACAATGCAGGTGGCTACAGCTTCGTTAAGAGCGGTGCAAGCGGAAGAATTTCCCGTTATATCTTCAATCAGGAGGATAAACCTGGAAGATATGTGTATCTTCGTGATGATGATGCAAAGGATTATTGGTCTGCATCCTGGCAGCCGGTTGGAAAGCCTTTGGATCAATACAAAAGTGCATGTCATCATGGTACTGCATATACTACAATCAAGGCAGAATATACTGGTATAGAATCAGAAGTACTTTACTATGTTCCTTTAAATAAAACTCATGAGGTATGGAAGGTTAAGGTCAGGAATTCAAGTGATAAGCAGCGAAATCTCTCTGCCTTTGGTTTTATAGAATTTACAAATGAGGGCAATTATGAGAATGATCAGGTTAATTTACAATACACCCTATTCATTACTAAAACATATTTTAAGGGTAATAAGATTCTGCAGATGATGAATGAGAATTACTATAAGAATGCAGAAGGCTCCAATGGTAAGGAGCGTTTCTTTGGCTTGGCAGGAGCGGATGTAGCCTCTTACAATGGAGACAAGTCCCATTTTATCGGCAATTATAGAAGCTATGGCAACCCGATTGCGGTCGAACAGGGCTTCTGTGATAATCAGCTAAATTATAACTCTAACTGCTGCGGTGCTCTTCACACAAAGATGACATTACAACCCGGAGAAAGCAAGGAATTTGTATTCCTGCTTGGTCGTAAGGATGATAAGGAATCAAGTGAAATTCTGAGTTGTTATCAGGATCTTGACGTTGTAGAAACAGAGTTAAATGAATTGAAGAATTACTGGCATGGTAAGCTTTCAAACTTCCAGGTTAAGACTCCCAGTGAGAACTTTAATGCAATGTTAAATACCTGGAATGCATTCCAATGCTTTATTACCTTTATCTGGTCCAGAGCAGCTTCCTTTATCTATGCAGGACTTCGTAACGGATACGGTTACCGTGACACCGTTCAGGATATCCAGGGTATTATTCATCTTGATCCGGAGATGGCAAAAGAGAAGATTAACTTTATGTTATCTGCGCAGGTAGACAATGGTGGTGGACTTCCGTTAGTTAAATTCACTCACAATGCAGGTCATGAGGACACTCCCGATGATACTTCCTATGCACAATCCACCGGACACCCGGCATATCGTGCAGATGATGCGTTATGGTTGTTCCCAACCATTTACAAGTATATGGCTGAAACCGGAGATAAGAAATTCCTCGAGGAGGTAATTCCATATGCAAATAAGGATCAGGGCGATGTATATGACCACCTAAAGAGAGCAATCAACTTCTCCATGGAGCGTTTGAGTGTTCATAATATGCCAGCTGGTCTTCATGCGGACTGGAATGACTGCTTGAGACTTGGTAAGAAGGGTGAATCTACCTTCGTTGCATTACAGTTATATTATGCGATGACAGTAATCCGTGATATTGCAGTTGATAGAAATGATACAGAGTATATCGCTTATATAGACAAAGTACAAAAAGAATTAAAGGATACCATCAATGATAATTGTTGGGAAGATGATCGTTTCGTTCGTGGCTTTAAGGAGGACGGACAGGTGATCGGTTCCAAGAAGGATCCGGAAGCTAACATGTGGTTAAATCCTCAGTCCTGGGCAGTAATCAGTGGTCTTGCTACGAAGGAGCAGGCGGAGAAGGCATTAGAGAGTGTTTACAGAGAATTAAATACACCTTACGGCGCAAGAGTCATGGCACCTTCCTACGTAGACCATGCCTTCGATGGTGCATTAGCTCTTCTTTTCAATCCATCCACTAAAGAAAACGGCGGTATCTTCTCACAGCCTCAGGGTTGGATTATACTTGCGGAAGCTTTAATGGGACATGGTAACCGTGCCTTTTTGTACTTTACAGAATCAAGTCCGGCAACTCAGAATGATACGGCCGAGGTACGCGTTCTTGAACCCTATGTTCATGGGCAGTTTACGGAAGCAACGGAAAGCCCGTTCCACGGAAGATCACACGTACATTGGCTAACCGGTACTGCTTCCACTGTTATGGTTGGTTGTGTGGAGGGTATTCTAGGTATGAGACCTGACCTCAACGGTCTTACGGTTGCACCAAGTATTCCTAGTGACTGGAAGGAATTCTCCATCGAGAAGAATTTCCGTGGCAAGAAGCTAAATATCCAGGTTCAGAACCCGGATGGTGCAGAAAGCGGCTATAAGGAATTCTATGTGAATGGAGTGAAGCTGGAGAAGAATTATGTCCCTGAGACAATTCTGAAAGAAAACAATGATATTCTTTTAGTAATGTAATTATAAGTGCGTAAGAAATGATAGATAGAATAGTGTTATAATTTTTTCTTTTAGAAGAAACAAAAGGGGATGCTTACCGAGAAACCATCAATCGGCAGCATCTCTTTTTGTTTTTATTTGTTCTGATAAGAGTTGAATTATTGTAGTGCACCAATTTTTTCGCCATACTGTTATAATTATCAGTTTGGAAAAGAAGATATGACTATTGATGAGATCACATATAAGCTGTGTTAAATCATGATGGAAGACTTAATGAGGAGTATGCGGGAAAATCCTTCGTAATTACCGAGAGCACTTCCGAAAACAGTTATGGAAGAAAAGTGGAGTATATATTTAACAGATCATGGTGGCATGGAACCGGATATTGAAGATTCTCGTCTAATTATTAAAGTTATTTATTGGACGGAATATCATCTATCATATACCGGAATGCCTAGTGTAATCTAGCGGAAGGATATATATTAGATTAAGCTTCTCTATAATAAATGACATAGCAGAAGGAGTGAATTTATGAATAAAATTAAACTAATATCAATTGTTATGATTATGTCCATTGTACTTGGTGGATGCGGTACCTTAGATACGAATCAAAACAATCCGGGTAGTAACGTCGGAAGCATTGACGAGGGAAGCAGTAAGGAAGACGGCAGTGATGAAGCAGACAATGAAACAGATAGTCAAACAGATGATGAAAATGACAGTGATACAGCAGAAGATACAGATGCAGTAACCTTTAAAGCTGAAATATTAGAAACAGGTGCATCTCTACTTGTAGCTCCGACTCAGGAAAGCAACGAGTATAAATCATCGGATAAAATGACTGTTCACCTTACCGAAGTGAATATTACTGATCAGAGCGGTGAGAGCATAGCCGGTGATGAGCTTAAGCTTGGGGATATAATAAGTATTACTTATAATGGTATGATAAATGAATCCTATCCTGCTCAGATATCGGCATCTGCGATTCAAGTGACCGGACATAATCATATAATAGATGGGTATCTTGCTATTATTGATGACATCTATCAGGAGGATCCGGGCTTGAACGGAGATATTACTATGATAGCATTTGATACTACGGAGTGGACAGATATCACAGTACTCGAAAAAGAAATGATACTTGCAGAAGTAAATAAAAGATATGAAGTTGAGGTCAGAGAAGGAACCTTTGACCAACTATCCGAGGAAGGTATCATTGATAAGGAAAATTTGTATTTTCCAAAGGGAATTCTGGTTAAGATAACTAAACTTAAAATCAATGAAGACAAAGACGTTATAAAGTATGCAATAGAGAAATGGAGAAGTGGGTTGGGAGCAATTGGATCAGATGATGCAAAAGCAAAATTCGATGGAGCTAAGTGGAACATTACAAAGGGAAATATGTGGATCAGTTAAGATGAAATACTAAAATTATATTTATAAAGTGGAAGAAGGGCAGTTGTAGTCAACTGCCCTCTTCGTCCGTTTGAACTGTTTTTTTTATCAAAAAAGGGATTGAGATACTTTTGAATTGCATCCCAAATAGTTGCTTCATAATCAACCACAGTAAAAATGGCCATATTACATGAAGACCGAATTCATAGAATAAACATAATCCTATAAGAAAAATGATATTGTAGATAGTAAAGGTTTTTAAAAAAGTACCCGGTCTGGAAGCCTCTGTTTTGCAGTAAAACTTGTAGGAAATCAGACTGGCAAGGGAGGCTATAAGGGTACCTAATCCTCCGATATCGGTTCCGATTATTAAGGTTTTATAATTGTCCGTGAAAGCGGATAACAGTACGGCAGCAGGTACATTACTGATAATCTGACTTGCAGCGATTGATACCGGAAGTTCTTTGTTTCCAATCAGTTCTGCTAAATATTCTTTAACTACGGTTATATTACCGATGTTTCCGACAAACAGAAAGAAGAAGACAAAAGTAAGTAAAAGAGAATAATCCACCTTCTTAAGGAGTTTATAATTGAATATAAGGATCGTTAATAATACAATCAGCAGGGTAATCCAATCATCAATCAATCGAAGCACACAAAGTAAACAGACAACAAAAAGGATACTATATATAAACGTCGAGTAAGACTTTTTTCGGTCTGTTTTTTCCTTTACGGGCAATTCAAAGCTTAGAGGTTCTTTCTTAATAAGAAAGATCACAATGCAAAGCAGAACAAAGGATACCAACGTATATGGATATGTAATTTTTAGAAACTCCTGAAACGATATATCGTATTTGGAATAAAGAAAAAGATTTTGTGGATTGCCTACGGGAGTCAGCATACTTCCGAGGTTCGCAGCAATCGTCTGAAGTACGATGACGCGAATAAAATACTTTGTCTGCCCGGTAATAGACAATATCATGATGCCAAAGGGAACAAAGGTTATCAGTGCTACATCATTGGTAATCAGCATGGACGTAAAGAAACATAACATAATAAGTACAAAGCTTAGAGCTCTGGTATTCTTTACTCGCTTCAATAATTTCTCTGAGATACTTAAGAAGACGCCTGTTTCATTAAAACCTGCGATTACTGCCATAAGACAGAAAAGGAGGCTTAGAACGCGCAGATCAAGATAGGAGAGATAGTCTTTGGAGGGTGGTACAAAAAACATCGTCAATAATGCTGCTGCTCCTGAGATACACAATACAGTTTCAGTTTTAAAAAAAGATTGTATTTTTTGAATCGTTTTCATTTATGTCATTTCCTCTTCTGTTATACTACAAAGTAATATACTTATATTATTCTTCATAAAAATATGATACGGAGCTGCTCTATTATCCTAACACATCAACAATAAAAATTTCCAGAAAATGTATGATATATAGCTTGGTTATGGCCATGTTGTGGTGTAAAAAGGACTAGATACACTTAAGAATTTTAACTCAGCTATGAGGTAAATGCAATCATTATTTATTCAAGAAAATTCATTTATTAACACAGTTAATAAATCGTATAAACGTACGTAATTAATGGGCTTTCAGCGGTTTTTTGGGACCAAATAAAGTGATATAAAAGTATACAGATTCCAATTTATATTTGTGCATATATACAAATTTGCATTATGATACCTGGAAACGACAAAATAATTGTTGCGGTTTTCCAATATTTCATTATATGATGTAGGTGTAACGGATAGCTTCTAAAGTATTATATGAA
This sequence comes from Bacillota bacterium, assembly GCA_023414875.1. Taxonomy (GTDB): domain Bacteria; phylum Bacillota; class Clostridia; order Lachnospirales; family Lachnospiraceae; genus Mobilitalea. The sequence goes on from JAEZMV010000022.1 coordinate 21,908, forward strand.
AAAATATAGTAAAGGATAGGTGGCAGTTGCAATGAAAAAATTAGACATGCTCTATGAAGGAAAAGCGAAGAAAGTATACAATACTGACGTGGAAGACATTTATATTGTTGATTATAAGGATGATGCGACAGCATTTAACGGTTTAAAAAAGGGAACTATTCTTGGTAAGGGTGTAGTTAATAACAAAATGTCAAACCATGTATTCCAAATTCTTGAAAAAGAAGGTATACCTACACATTATGTTGAGGAATTAAGCGACCGTGAAACTGCTGTTAAAAAAGTAGAAATCGTACCGCTTGAGGTCATTGTTAGAAATGTGTCCGCAGGAAGCTTCGCAAAAAAATTGGGCATTGAAGAAGGTAGAAAGTTAATCAGCCCTACCCTGGAATTCTCCTACAAGGATGATGCATTGGGTGATCCGATGATTAATGATTATTATGCAATTGCTTTAGGTATCGCAACCAGAGAAGAGATTGACCGTATTACAGAATTAGTATTTAAATTAAATGATGTTCTTTGCAAATATTTTGCAGAGTGTGGTATAGAATTAATTGATTTTAAAGTAGAGTTCGGCAGATATAAAGGACAAATTATCCTTGCAGATGAGATTTCTCCGGATACCTGCAGACTTTGGGATATCACTACCCATGATAAGTTAGATAAAGACCGCTTCCGTAGAGACCTTGGCAATGTAGAGGAAGCTTACCTTGAAGTATTCAAACGTTTAGGAATTCAGTAGTTGAATTATAGATTTATGGGGCTGTACGAAGGCTAACTTTGGACAGCCTCTTGTTGACTGAAAAATGAAGGTAAACAGGTAATTGCGAAACAATATGATATCTTAGGGACAACATATATAAATTCCTCCGCTTCAACACTACGCTTAAGTATAAAAACCTTGCTTACAATTGGAATTGTATATGCTCTTCATAAAATGGATTAGATCATGAAGTTTCGCAAAACCTGTTTGAAAAAGAGAGGATGGATCACAACACATGAGGGAAGAAAACAACAGCTTTACTCCGAGTGGATTACATGAAGAATGTGGAGTCTTTGCAGTTTATGATCTGGATGGAAATGATGTCGTATCCACTATTCATTATGGTTTATTTGCACTTCAGCATAGAGGGCAGGAAAGCTGCGGTATTGCTGTAAGCGACACAAAAGGACCGAAGGGCAGTGTTAAAGCTTGGAAGGGTATGGGACTGGTAAGTGAAGTATTTACACCGGAGAATCTGGATACTCTGAGAGGAAATATTGGAGTAGGACATGTTCGTTATTCAACAGCAGGCGGTAGTAATGTCAATAATACCCAGCCCTTGGTATTGAACTATGTTAAGGGTACACTGGCACTGGCTCATAACGGTAATCTGGTTAATACCCCGGAATTAAAAAGAGAGCTGGAATATACCGGTGCTATCTTTCAGACTACGATTGATACTGAGGTAATTGCATATCATATAGCAAGAGAGCGATTGAACTCTGCAACTGCTGAGGAAGCAGTAGCAAGAGCAATGAAGAAACTGAGAGGAGCCTTTTCCCTAGTTATCATGAGCCCCAGAAAATTAATCGGGGCAAGGGATCCCTTTGGCTTTCACCCACTGGTAATTGGAAAGAGAAATAATGCCTACATTCTGGCATCTGAGACAGCAGCCCTGAGTGCAGCGGATGCGGAATTTATCCGTGATGTTCTACCCGGCGAGGTTGTAATGATTGATGAGGAAGGGATTCATTCCGATACTTCACAATGTGGACAGAAGATATCAAAATGTATCTTTGAATATATTTATTTTGCAAGACCGGACACCCGCTTTGATGGGGTCAGTGTATATAATTCCAGAATTATGGCAGGAAGAATACTTGCCCAGACCCATCCTATAGATGCGGATGTTGTAGTGGGAGTGCCTGATTCCGGAAATGCTGCGGCCCTTGGATATGCCCTTGAATCCGGAATCCCTTTTGGAATGGCATTTGTAAAGAACAGTTATGTTGGCCGAACCTTTATTAAACCGAAGCAATCAATGCGTACCTCCAGCGTCCGTATTAAGCTCAATGTTCTTCAGGAAGTGGTAAATGGTAAGAGAGTCGTTATGATCGATGATTCCATTGTACGTGGAACAACCAGTGAGAAGATAGTTAAGATGCTAAAAAAAGCAGGAGCTGTCGAGGTGCATGTAAGAATCAGCTCACCACCCTTTTTATATCCATGTTATTTTGGAACTGATGTTCCAACCGGAGATCAGCTAATCGCACATAACAATACGGTGGATCAGATACGAGATATGATCGGTGCTGATTCCTTAGGTTATCTGGCAGTTGATAGATTAAGCGAAATGATTGGTGGAGATACTGGATATTGTGATGCATGCTTTACAGGAATTTATCCGATTGAACCTCCGAAGGAAGATATCCGAGGAGAATACGAATCATAGTAATTAGCTTATAATAGACAGTATTTTGAAGAATTCATTATCTAATCAAGAATACTAATTTTACATTGTTTACATCCCAATGATTTCTTCAAAGTAAATTAAGTATTTATTTAGGTTTAGTCAAAATAGTTTTAAATTGATGATCGATTTTCTATAATTGATATTTTAATGTTTCTTTAGAAGAATCATTTATTTTCATAAACTCATTTTCTACTAAATGGAGGACATTATGGTATTTCATGCAGGAGAAAACTATGTAAAAGCACTCGGCAGAACTTTATTCAGAGACGGTATCCGATATCTGAATTACTCCTGCGCTACGATTGAATTCTTATTTACAGGCACAAGAGCAGAAGCTGTACTTTGGACCAATTCCTTGTCCTTGGAGAAGTTATATAAGGCGTGGGTTGCGGTGTTTATTGATGATGAAGAGGAACCCTCCAGACGTTTTTCCTTAGAAAACGAAGAAGCTACCTATGTATTATATGAAGGAACAGCGGTGAAGGAAACGAAGGTCCGATTGGTAAAGTATTCTGAGGTTGCTTTTGGGATGGTTGGTATTAAATCAATTATCACGGATGGCGAGCAGCCTTTGGTTCCGGCAGATATGAAAAGCAGAAGACTGGAGTTTATCGGTGACTCCATTACCTGCGGATATGGAAATGAAGGAATCTGGAACACTGATGTCTTTCATACGGCACAGGAGAATCCCTGGGATGCTTATGCAGCAAGAACAGCAAGAAAACTAGATGCGGATTATCATTTAATCTCCTGGAGCGGAATAGGTATCATATCGAATTGGACGGATGCGGATGTTCCAAACGACGGTTGGTTGATGCCGGAACTTTATCCTTATACGGATAAGGCTACGGATTTAGCCCTGGGAAATAAAGAACCTGAGTTTTGGGACTCTACCAGATTTGTTCCCGATTGTATCATTATCAACTTAGGAACAAATGATAACAGCTACACCAAACAAATTCCGGAACGTGTTGCAGTTTTCGGTAATGAATATTATAAATTTGTTAAAAAGGTGAGAGCTCTTAACCCAACCTCGATTATATTATGTACTCTGGGTGCCATGGGACAGGATTTGTGTCCGGAGGTTGAACGACAGGTGAAGCGTCTCTCCTTTGAGGGTGAAAAACAGCTTTATTATATGAGCTTTGAGGAGCAGACAGAGGAAGATGGAATAGGTACTGACTGGCATCCAAGCAAACTTACCCATGAGAAGATGGCGAATAGGCTGGTAGCAAAGCTAAGAGAGATTATGGGTTGGTAGATTGTTAATGACGGTTCGTCATGTGAGATGTGATAGAAAGAATGTGTTGAATATAATTAGCTGGATATATGCTGTTAGTAATCAGTTATATATTATGTTGAAAATAATCAGTTAGATATGCGTTGAAAGAAAACAGCTAGATATGTTATGAAAATAATTAGTATAAAGATAAAATGAATGAGTGGAAAGGGGTAGAGAGGATGAATAATGATAAATACATGAGTCCTTTATCCGAACGTTATGCGGGTAAGGAAATGCAGTATATCTTTTCGCCGGACATGAAGTTTAAGACCTGGAGAAAGCTGTGGGTTGCTTTGGCAGAGACAGAGAAGGAACTGGGTTTAAATATAACACAGGAGCAGATTGATGAATTAAAGGCATCCATGGAGAATATTAATTACGAGGTGGCAAAGGAAAGAGAAGCACTGGTTCGCCATGACGTTATGTCCCATGTGTATGCATATGGGGAGCAGTGCCCGAAGGCAAAGGGAATTATTCATCTGGGTGCTACCTCCTGCTACGTTGGAGATAATACAGATGTTATTATTATGACCGAGGCCTTAAAGCTGGTTAAGAAAAAGCTAGTAAATGTTATGGCGGAATTATCAAAATTCGCAATGGAATACCGTTCCTTACCTACCTTAGCATTTACTCATTTTCAGCCGGCACAGCCGACCACCGTTGGTAAGAGAGCTGCTTTGTGGCTGATGGAATTGAAGCTTGATTATGATGATCTGGTGTATACAATTGACAACATGATGCTGCTTGGTTCCAAAGGAACTACCGGAACCCAGGCGAGCTTTTTGGAGCTTTTTGATGGTGATCATGACAGAATTAAAAGGCTGGATCAAATCATAGCTGATAAGATGGGCTTTGCAGGCTGCTATCCGGTGTCCGGACAGACTTATTCCAGAAAAGTGGATTTGAAGGTATTAAACGTTCTTGCTGGTATCGCTGCCAGTGCCCATAAATTTTCCAACGACATTCGGTTATTACAGCATTTGAAAGAAATTGAAGAGCCCTTCGAGAAGAATCAGATTGGCTCCTCAGCGATGGCATATAAGAGAAATCCGATGAGAAGCGAGCGTATTGCTTCCTTAGCGAATTATGTAATGGTGGATGCGCTAAATCCCGCTATCACCACAGCGACCCAGTGGTTTGAGCGTACTCTGGATGATTCCGCAAATAAAAGAATCAGTGTTCCTGAGGCCTTTCTTGCAGTAGATGGTATCCTTGATTTGTATCTGAATGTAGTAGACGGACTGGTGGTTTATCCTAAGGTCATTGAAAAGCACATGATGCAGGAGCTACCCTTTATGGCAACCGAGAATATTATGATGGATGCTGTAAAAGCCGGTGGTGACAGGCAGGAGCTGCATGAGAAGATTCGTACTCTTTCCATGGAAGCAGGAAAAAATGTTAAGGAGAAGGGTCTTGAGAATAATCTGCTAGAGCTGATTGCTGCAGATCCGGCCTTTAATATGACGCTGGAGGAATTAAAGAGCACCATGGATCCGACAAAATACACCGGTCGTGCAAAGGAACAGACCGAGGAGTTCGTACAAGAGGTTATTCAGCCAATTCTTGATGCGAATAAAGATATTCTTGGATTAAAGGCTGATATCAAAGTCTGATAAGAATACACAACCCAGTAATGAACTATCCCAACAATCAGAGAAACTCGTATCATTGATTGAACGGAAGTGGAACGTTACTGGGTTATTTTTATGACTTGTAGCTTTACCTTAAGTTCATTTAGGAAAAAAGTTTTAGGTACTACAAAGTATACTCTTTATGTTATATTCATATTATCAGATAATCAGTAATGGAGGAAAGTAAGCTATGTTACCAGCGAATTGTTAATATTAATTTTGATTAATAAGAATTTTATATAGAGTGTGGGATGCATTTATGCAATTCACTTTATCTCTATATAAAAGGCGTTGTTGGGAGCTTACTTACCTTAAGAAATATTATTATGATTTAACGGGGCATCTATCAAGTACTCTATAGCTAGGGTGATATTTACTCGTATTATGGTGAAGATTGTATTATAGATAATATATATGATGCTTATAATATCTAACCCAAATGAATTATAATCCGGATAATATTCTGACGGTAGGAAGAAGAGTCTTCCTAGCGTTTTTTTGTATTTATTTAGCAGTAAAATAATTAGATTAGTCGGCGTTTGAACTGCCGAAAAGTTGTGAGTTGGAGGTTATTATGTTCGAATTAACATTAAGTGGAATTAAAAAATATATGGAAGGAACATTAATTTTAAAGAATATTACCTTTCAGGTGTATTCCGGAGAAAAGGTAGGAATTGTTGGTGCCAACGGGAGCGGAAAAAGTACCATCCTGAAAATAATTGCAGGAATAGAGCCTATGAATTACTGGCCGGGTTATCCGCAAACCTCGAGTCCCGGTTATGATGAGGGTATCATCGGTAAACCCAGAGAAGCAACGATTGCTTATCTGGAACAGATACCTACGTATCCTGAGGATCTAAAGGTAATCGATGTATTAAACCTTGCCTTTCAAGAGGTTTACAGTATTGAGAATGAATTGCGTAAGCTGGAAGAACGCATGAAAACACTGGAGGGCTTTGAGCTAGAAAAGGCACTGAAGAAATACAGTGAGTTAACCCAGCAATTTGAGGTGAAAGGCGGGTACGAGCTGGAAGAGAAGCAAAGTAAAATCTGTAAAGGCCTTAAATTTGAGGATAGCTTTCTTAATCGAGATTTTAATTTGCTAAGCGGTGGTGAAAAAACGACAGTAGTTTTAGGAAAGCTGTTGATGGATCAACCCGATATATTACTACTCGATGAGCCGACGAACCATTTGGATATGGATTCGATCGAATGGCTGGAGAGTTATCTCAAGGGTTATAAAGGAATCATAATTATTGTATCTCATGACCGATATTTTTTAGACAATATTGTAACAAAGATAGTAGAGTTTGAAGAGATGGAGGCTTTGACCTATAAGGGTAATTACTCTTCCTATGTGAGACAGAAGGAAGAAAACCTTAGGATCCAATATGAGCATTTCAGGGAACAGCAAAAGAAAATAGGGGCAATGGAAAAAACCGTCAAGGATTTAAGAGATTGGGCGATGAGAGCTGATAATAACAAATTCTTTAGAAGGGCAGCGAGTATACAAATCAAACTTAATAAAATGGAACGTATCGACCGTCCTGTTTTTGAAAGACAAAATATGAGACTGGATTTTAAAGAGGTTCAAAGGTCCGGAAAAGAGACCATCAAGGCAGTTGAATTATCTAAGAGTTATGAAGATAAGGTCATCTTGAAAGATGCTGATATGCTGGTACATTACGGGGAAAGAGTTGCACTGATTGGACCTAATGGTTGTGGAAAAACGTCTTTTTTGAAGCTTCTCCTTGGGGAAGAAGCTCCGGATAAGGGGGAAGTTAAATTAGGTGCGAATGTCAAGGCTGCTTACTTACCTCAGAAGATCATTTTTCCAAATGAGGAGCTCACAGTATTGGAGTGCTTCAGAGAAGATATTTTTATTCAGGACGGTAAAGCGAGAGAGTATCTGGCAAAATTTATGTTTTACGGGAATAGTGTCTTTAAAAAGGTTAGGCATCTATCCGGGGGTGAAAGAATTCGCCTAAAGCTTGGTAAGCTTCTGTTTGAAGAGGTAAATCTTCTCATTTTAGATGAACCTACAAATCATTTGGATATTGCTTCAATAGAGACCTTTGAAGAAGCTTTGGAAGAATTCAAGGGAACGATATTTTTTATATCCCATGATCGATATTTTATTAATAAAATAGGAGAAAGGGTAATCGCGATTGAGTCTAAGACATTTAAAAGCTATCCTGGAAATTATGATGATTATAAAAATGTGATAGCGGAGACTGTTTCATTCAAAGCTTTGGCTGAACCCGTACTAAAGAAGGAAATAACTAAGATAGTAAAAGTCGATGAGGGTAATAAAAATGTAGAAGCCGAAAAATTAAAATTAGAAAGAAAGGTTGAGTATCTGGAAGAAGAAATTAAAAAGCTGGATCTGGATATGGCTGATGAGAGTCTGAATTATGAGGAATTGAATCAGTTATATTACAAAAAAGAGCAATTAAGTAAAGAACTAGATGAAACAATGGAATTGTGGCTAGTGGATTAATTGGAAAAATTACGAAACCTAATTGATTTATAAATTAAGGTAAATTATAATGGACACATTCAACTTTTTATAATTACATAGGGGAGGGCGAATTGTTTGAACTATGAAATGATATTAATGAAAGAAGAGAACTTGGAAGAATGTGCCGCGGTGATTCGACAAGGGTTTTCGACGGTGGCGAAGGATTTTGGATTGACGATTGAAAATTGCCCCACGAATGGTGCCTTCATACAAAAGGAACGATTACTGGAAGAGAGAAAAAAGGGCCAAATGATGTACGGAATGGTGACGGATCAGAAAATCATTGGTTTTATGCAGCTGGAGAAGAATACAGATGAGCTGTATTTTCTGCAAAAATTAGTAGTATTACCGGAATACAGGCATTTTGGGCTTGGTACTAAGCTTCTCGATTATGCAAGGGAGAAAGTGAAGGAACTGGGAGGAAAACGCTTATCCATCAGCATTATCGAAGAGAATACTATACTAAAGAATTGGTATATGCAATATGGGTTTGTTCCTACCGGAACAAGAAAATTCGAACATTTACCCTTTACAGTAGGGTTTTTGGTTTTGAATGCTGTTGATGCTGAAAATTAGATATGAATTGCCGGTGTCTATAAAATTGACAGAATACATAGATGTAAAAGAAGCTAATGCTGTTATAAGCCTCCGGGTTAGAATTTGAGTTCATCATTTCAACCCGGAGGTTATATATTTATTATAGGTTATGCGCAAATTGCCGAAGCCATGTTGATATTAGACCTTTTGACACTCAAATCTTATAGAGGAAGATCTCTCTTCTTGAATATATAAATGGCTGCCGAATACATTGCTACTGCGATTACTGTAAGTGCTAGAAAGGAAATTAGGTACCCTTCACCGGTTATAATTTTAGCAGGATCAAATAAGGTGAATAGTGTAAGGTATTTAACAAAATCCGTAGCTTCACCTACATTGGAGATCATCTGTAATACCAAAAAGGCTACGGGAAGTCCGGCGCCGATAGCAAGAGAGTTTTTTGTATCATTAAAGAAGCAGGATGCGAAAAACCCAATTCCGGTGAGTGCATAATAGAGCAGCAGGGCACCACAGTTTAAGAGAAGGAAGCCTTTGATATCCAGATCACCGGGGAACATGATCTGGCACACTGCGATCCCAACGACAGTAACTAAGGTAATCAGGAGTGTAATACTTACTAACAAATACAACGCCTGTGTACGAGCAATCTTTGATCTAGTGTTAGGAGTAGATAGTAAATAAGCCATAGAGCCCTTGTCAACATGAGAAGCGACGCTGCGGTTCGCTACAATGATCGTATAAATCATCGGGAGCAGTAGAATTAAAAAGCCATAAAAATAGGAGGCTACAAAGCTTAGTAGGGTATTACCTGCATCAGAAAAGCCCATGGCAGCTATCATTTCCTGCGGTAGCATCTTAAGCATTTCATCCAGACTGTCCTGTGTTGCCGGGTCATACATCGTTATGATAATAGGCAGATACATCATCAAAACTGCAAGGATGATTAAAAATACAATATAATTTTGCTTGATTGTTGCTTTTAATAAAGGTTTACTTAACATATTGCGATCCTCCTATTTTGATGCGGTCTGATTCTTTTTCGAATCGCCGTAATATTGCATAAATACATCCTCGAGGCTGCTGCTTTCTGTATCCAGATCTAGTATTTTATAATTACCCAGCTCTTTAATAAAACATGATACATTGCCTAGAATACTTACCTTAGCGACAGATCCATTTACCGTTATCTTATCAAAACCATCCTTATGTTCAAAATCTAAGGCAGAGGCAGGTGAGTCAAAGACTACCTGATAGGTTTTCCTTCTTTTCTCATTAAGAATATGAATATCTTCGGTGGCAACCAATTCTCCTTGCCGGATAATTCCGACACGGTCACAGGTACGCTCAATTTCCTCAAAGCTATGAGAGGACATTAATACGGTTTTTCCTTTGGCCTTCTCCTCCAGAATAAGTTCGGCAAAGATCTTCTGCATGAGTGGATCTAATCCGCTGGTCGGCTCATCCAATATTAATACCTTGGGGTTATGCATAAAAGCACAGATAATTCCAAGCTTCTGCTTCATACCCTTTGACATCTTACGAATACGGCCCTTAGTATCCAGCTCAAATTGTTCAATCAGCTTATCGCGGTAGGAAGTATCGGTAAGGCCCCTCATTTCACCCATAAATTTCAAAAAATCCATTCCGTTCATACCATCAAAGAATGCCATCTCAGCAGGCAGATAACCTAAATTCTTCATAATCTCTGCCGTTTCCGTTCGACAACTTTTACCAAGAATTCTTGCATCTCCCTTATCCGAGGTCAAAAATCCCATGAGATGTCGGATGGTTGTTGTTTTTCCGGCTCCATTCGGGCCAAGATATCCGAACACTTCACCTTCCTTAACCTGAAACGTTAAATTAAATATTCCCTTATGATTGCCATAATCCTTAGTTAATTCATTGATTTCTATTATGGACATATACTTTTTCCCCTTTTCAATCATGTATTCATTAATACATTACATATTTAGCACTATTATTTTCGCTGTATTACAGTTACAAGCTTTTAAAGCATTTTTGAGTGTGCTTCAGCAATTTATTTCTAAAATTTTTCGTTATTTCAAATATATGATGCTATAAAAATCTCTGATGTAACCAAATTACTTTTAGTAAAGACGCACCCTACTTATTCCATGCCTTGTTACCTAAGCTATTTTCTTTTTAACCTTGATCAATGATCTCGAACGCTTATGATAAGTACTCCTCTTTATAAAAGTTATTTTTAAACAAATTGACATAGCTGTAGTAAATGTTGATCACCTTTTCCATATCAGTTGTAGTATCGGAGGATGGATTCATCTTTTCCTGCATTTGAACCTGATTAAGAATTCCCTCAGAACACCAGGTCAGTAATTGTATGACCATCATAGGATCAATTCCATCCTTGAATTTGTAGTAATCTAAGCCTTGGAAAAAAAGCATTGCCCTTTCCTTCACATAACGTTCATTAATTTTAGAGATTTCATCGTTTACAATCGGATCGGTTTCAAAGACGACCTTCTTCATAAACTTGTTCATATGAGGATAATCATTCGAGTGTTTCATCTTAAGAAGATGAATCGCATTCAGCCTTTCAAAAAAGTCGGTATATATCATATAGGAGGGCTTGCCATCCGGACCCGGGCTATCAACTAAACGCTCTAATTGCTCCCCACAGTATTCATATAAATATACGAAAAAATTCTTCTTGGATTCAAAATAGTAGAATAAGCTGCCCTTTGAAATATTTGCTTCCTTGACGATCTCTTCTACGGAAGCCTTTGTATAACCATACTCAGCAAATGCTTTAAAACCGGCGTTTATAATACTTAATTTCTTTCCCTCCTCCAAGTTTTCAAAGCTTTCGTATCGAATAAAAAACCACCTCTTTCTATGTTTTGGTTAGTTGACCAATTCGGTCAATATCAGAATAACACATTTGACCGGTTTGGTCAATGATCGAATTCAACCTTTTGATATATGAAAAATATTCCATACTATTATTTTATACATTGATATTACTGACTTCATGTATTATTATGGAAATAATAATATTTCTTGATAAGTTTTAATAACCATCATTAAATCTGCACTTGTTCATAGGGGTTATGCTAAGAGGTATTATGAGATTCCATTCATATGATGCAAATATTTAAAAAGTAGTATTATTATATAAACTTGTACGGTATGAATTTGAGTTCATTCACCCATTTTCAGATGGCAATGGAAGGATGGGTCGAATGTGGCATACATTATTATTGTATAAATGGAGGTCACTGTTTGGCTGGCTTCCAATAGAAACATTAATTAGGGAGAGACAAGATGAGTATTACAAAGTGCTAGGTGTATGTGACCTTAGTGCTGATTCAGGAAAATTCGTAGAGTTTCTATTGAAGGCTATTTATGATGCATTATTTGAGATAGTAGATACCGTACAAGTTGGCGAACAAGTGACCGAACAAGTTCGAAAGCTGTTAGTGGTTATTGGTGATAAAGAATATTCAGCCAAGGAACTTATGGAAATGTTAGGACTAAAGCATAGACCAACATTCTGTGATAATTATTTGCTACCAGCGTTGAAGTTGGGATACATTGAAATGACAATACCGGAAAAGCCCAATAGTAATAAACAGAAATATACAAGAGTGAAGATGTAAATAGTGTAATATAAGGGTGTAGAAAACGCAATATTGTACAAATCATAATAATACAATGCGAGTACGCAAGGATGAGCTTTATACGAAATACTTTTCACACATACCAGAAATTCGGTTATATGATTTCGATAAAACGTTTTTCGAAAAGGAGTATTAGCAATACGAACTTCGTAATGTAACTAAGTGAAAGTGACTCCGCTTCGGAATCATTTATCGAAATCATATCTGTACCTTAGTTGTGTGTGAAAAGTAATTAGTAACAGATATAATGATCTATTGTTTGTTGCCTAGTGCGACTGCGAATGTTATAATGACTGAGTATATATAAATGTAACTCCATAAGGGGAAATTATATGAACATTGATTTGGAATATTACCGCATATTTTATCATGTATCAAAAGCAGGCAGCTTTACTTTGGCGGGAGAGGAGTTATGCATCTCACAGCCGGCGGTCAGTCAGGCAATTAAGGTCTTGGAAACAAGTCTTGGCAGTAAGCTTTTTATACGTATTCCCAAGGGGGTAAGACTCACACCGGAGGGAGAAGTACTCTTTAGTTATGTGCAAAGAGGTTATGAGTACATCTTACTCGGAGAAGCGAAGTTTCAGAAGATGCTTGATTTGGAAAACGGAGAGATACGTATTGGTGCTAGTGATATGACTCTGCAGTTCTATCTACTTCCTTACTTAGAGAAATTCCATGAAAAATTTCCGGGCATTAAGGTTACGGTTACCAATGCACCTACACCGGAGACTTTGGAATTTCTATACGAGGGTAAAATAGATTTTGGCATCGTTAGTGAACCGTTTGAAGCAAAGCCGGAGGTTGAAGTGCTGAGGGTAAGAGAAATTCAGGATATATTCGTGGCAGGCAGCAGGTTTTCACAGCTGAAGGGAAGAACCCTGGATTATAAAACCTTGGAGGAATTGCCTATCATTTGCTTGGAGCGTAATACAAGCTCCCGTAGTTATATTGATAAATTTCTGGAGGCCAATGATGTAGTCTTAAAACCGGAATTTGAACTTGCAATGAGTGATATTATTGTAAAGTTTGCCTTGAGGAACTTAGGTATTGGCTGTGTAGTAAAAGATTTTGCAAAAGAAGCATTAGAAAGCGGAGAGCTATTTAAGCTACAGTTTGAACAGGAATTACCGAAAAGAAACTTTTGCATCATTACCGGTAATAATAACCCTATCTCCACAGCTGCAAAGGAATTGCTGAATATGCTGAAGGTTACAACTCCTATGTAGGACTACTTTATTAGGTAAATATTTTACTATGAAAGCTTATCTAAAAATGATTTATATAAATAGGATTTTGCTAGTTTAGATGTAATTATGATTATGACAAATATGAATTATGATAGATGCTTTCTATTTATTAATTCTAAGATTGCAGGTAATGAAAACATAAGAGATTTAAGGAGTAACATAACATGAAAATTCGTATTAAATATATAAGTGATAAAGTAGAAAAGCTACAATACATCGAAAATAAATCAGACTGGATTGATCTTAGGACTGCCGAGAGGGTGGAGTTGAAGACCGGAGAATTTAAATTGATACCCTTAGGGATTGCGATGGAACTGCCGATAGGTTACGAAGCACATATTGTGCCAAGAAGCAGCACCTTTAAGAATTTTGGTATATTGCAGACAAATTCCATGGGGATTGTGGATGAAAGCTATTGTGGAGATAATGACCAATGGTTTTTCCCGGCGCTTGCAATGAGAGATACGGTGATTAATGTTAATGACCGAATCTGTCAATTCCGAATCATGGAGCATCAGCCCAAGATCGAATTCGATGAAGTGGATTCGCTGGGAAATGAGGACCGTGGGGGCCATGGCAGCACCGGTAAGCAATAAGGCATGGCAGCAACTGATATGGGAAGACCTGTATATGAGAAGCTAGGGTTTGAAATACTAACAAAGGATATGGTGTATCACATAGGATAAGGAACGGAGGTATCACTTGGCCGGAGTAATTACACATATGGTAGTTGCCAACGAGATAAGAAAGCGATTACCGGAGGGAACAATTAAAAATATGGGGTTATTCTATCTGGGTAACCTCGCACCGGACGCAATTCATGCAAGAGAGGGGTATATACGAGCTTATAAAAAGCATACGCATTTTCGAGATGATATACCGGATAAGGATTTTGGTAAAGAAGAGTGCCTTACTCTTTTCCATGAAAGGTTAGCAGCGTTTATTAAAGAAAATAGGAATCGTGAAGATGATTTACTGGATTTATACAGGGGATATGTGGCGCATGTTATAACAGATGAAGTATTTATTTTGACGCTGCGTGATGAATTCCGAAATATTATGGAGCAAAAGGGAATTGCCCAATTTGATCCTCTGTTCTTTGAATATATCGTTAAAGACATGACCCGAAATGATATGCTTCTAGTGATGAATTATGAAGACATCGAGGATATCAGAATACAGATGGAACAGGTACCCATATATCCGATTAAAGGCTATCTTACGGAACAGGAGATGAAAACCAGCAGGGATTGGCTGGTTTATCAGCATTTTTATCACGAACAAGAGCTTATAGAGCCTGCATTCATCAGCTACCGGAGAATGACAGAATTTATACAGGTAGCAGCAGAGGAGATTGTAAAAAGGTTATCGGAGGGCGGAAGCTTACCCAGGATGTTCTAAGTGACAGGTAAAATAATCTCATCATTTTATGGGATGAAGCTACACTTTTCATAGAAGAGACGTCCCCTTGGGGAAGCTTCTAAGGATATTTAGATAAATAGCAGTGATCCAGTTATTCATATCCTCCGGTAATTTCAATGGTGTTCCCGTCAGGATCCTGTAATACAAAGAAATAATAAGGTGCTTTGATATTAACATACATAATATCTGAAACGGTTCCAATGCTGAGACTTTTCACTCTGTTGTACTCTGCCTTCAAATCCTCGATCCAGAAGTTAAGCACTGTCTGGTTACCGTAGTTGATAGTACGATTTTTAAAATACTCCAGGTACTGATTGTTGTAATGCAGATCAAGATCGATCTTATTAGCAATCATATAATTATCATAATCGCAGTTATAAAGAGCAATACACTTTCCATCAAAATTGAACTGTGCCCATCGATTAAAATTCCTAGCCGACACGTTCATATCCAGTAATTTCTCATAGAAATCAATCGATTTATCTATATCCTTAACAATAAAATATGTAGAACCTAAATGGAGCATAGTCTTCTCTTTATTAAAAGTAGTATCAAATACTTTTTCCATTACATAGTAGCAGAGAATACGATTGTTCTCAGCCGGGTATTTGAGATAATCCATCGGTTGATAACCAAGTTTTAGATAAAAATCATAGGAGGGAAGTGATGCTTCGATTGTTGATGATGAATATTCGACTGCGATGATTTCTTCCAGTGCCTTCATAATCGCCTTGCCATAGCCCATACCCTGATACTCAGGAAGGATATATAAGCGTCCGATATTACTTCCATCGATACTACCGGTTGCAACTATTTTAGCTTGCTCCGAGAGGAGAAAGTAGACATTACCTTTCTCGATATCCTTCTTTATATTTTCTTCGTTATGGTATGCTAAGAAAAAGTCAACTACCTCAGTTGGGTAGTAATTAGGGTAGATACTCTTTATCGTAGTATGTACAATACTATGAATTGATTCAAAATCCTTCAGAGATGCTTGTCTTATGTTCATAAATTACCTCCATTTCTCACTCTATGTTGTCTTAGGAATAAAATATCCGGCTTTCCAATTCACATCCTTATCTATAATAAGTATACCTATATTAACAAAGATCATCAGATAATATTTAATTAAGCTGTGTTAGATAAAAGTATTGATAAGAACCTATTGAAAAGGAGGAAATCAACTTCCTCCTTCTGGGTTCATGATTAAAATAAAATATTAACATTACTTATTTTTATTTCTGTTTAGTCGACTCCTTAATAACATAAATTATATCAATTGCTATTAAAAACACTATTATATAGTTTATCCATGACCATGAAGATAAGATACGAATGGTTAATAATAAAAATACCATTCCTAAGATGCCAAATACTACTGTAACAAGGTGATATTCGGCTGACTTATCCATTTTTTTTCGTTCTTCTGATGTTGCCAAAAGATAAGTGTTTGATAGTATTGGTCCTTTTTCTTTTGAGGTAAAAAATGAATAGGTTAACAATATAATTGAAATCAAACCAAGGATTATGGATGGCACTATTTGCGATATTTCCATAACAATACCTCCTGCAAGTTATTATCTAATCCTAAATTGAATAAATTAATGCTTCTTGCTGTTATTATACACTATTTATAGTATAAAAACTACTTGGATTTACCTTAATTTACTAAATATATAGGAGACCTATCATTATATTCTTTTTGTCTTTTCTTTTCCTCTTTTACTCGATTTTCTTAGCATTATAAAACTTTTGCTTTTTATATGATTTCCCTTAAAGGATTCAGCAGGTAATCGAAGTAAGCTACATAAGGTAATTGAAATAAGCTTGATAATATGGTAGTCGAAGTATGCTTAATAAAATATGGTATCACATTAATCTCTACGAAAGCTAAGCAGGAAAGAATTAGCGATGAGATTTTGTTAAGACAAAATAATTTTAGATAAAGGTTAACCATAAGTTGAAGTTATACATAACATAATGAATATTGATTTTACTTATGCTTTATATTGACTTATACTTGGTAAGTAATTGGGTATACTAACTTAACCATGAAAATATGAATGAAAAGTGTTTTCATATCATCCAAGGAGGATTTCACTATGGTAAAAGCAATTGTAGGCGCTAACTGGGGCGATGAGGGAAAAGGTAAAATCACAGATATGCTGGGACAAGAGGCTGATATTATCGTAAGATATCAAGGCGGAAGTAATGCGGGCCATACGATTATCAATGAATATGGCAAATTCGCTCTTCATTTACTTCCATCAGGTGTATTTTATAAACATACCACAAGCATCATCGGTAATGGTGTTGCACTGAATATCCCATACTTAGTGAAGGAAATCAATTCTTTGGTTGATCGTGGTGTTCCGGCGCCTAAGATATTAGTATCCGATAGAGCTCAGATTATGATGCCATATCATATTTTATTCGATCAGTACGAGGAAGAAAGACTGGGTGGTAAGTCCTTTGGTTCCACAAAGTCGGGTATTGCTCCCTTCTATTCTGATAAATATGCGAAGATTGGTTTTCAGGTATCTGAATTATTTGATGATGAAGTTTTAAAAGACAAGATTGCAAGAGTATGTGAAATGAAAAACATAATTCTTGAGCATTTATATCATAAACCGGCGATCAATCAGGATGAATTATATGCTACATTAATTGAGTACAGGAATATGGTGGAGCCTTATGTATGTGATGTTTCAGCTTATCTTCACGAGGCAATTAAGGCTGGTAAAAACATTTTACTCGAAGGTCAGCTCGGTGCGTTGAAGGACCCTGATTTCGGTATCTATCCAATGGTTACCTCCTCTTCAACCCTTGCAGCGTATGGTGCCATCGGTGCTGGTATACCTCCTTATGAAATCAAGAGTGTTGTTACAGTTGTAAAGGCTTATTCCAGTGCAGTTGGTGCTGGTGAGTTTGTAAGTGAAATCTTTGGTGAGGAAGCGGATGAGCTGAGAAGACGCGGTGGAGATGGCGGCGAGTACGGCGCAACCACTGGAAGACCGAGACGTATGGGTTGGTTCGATGCAGTAGCTTCCCGTTATGGCTGCAGAATGCAGGGAGCAACCGAGGTAGCACTTACCGTACTTGACGTACTTGGTTATCTGGATGTACTTCCGGTATGTGTAGGATATGAGATCGACGGAGTTGTAACAAAGGATTTCCCTACAACGGTTAAGCTTGCAAAGGCTAAGCCGGTATATGTAGAATTACCGGGTTGGAAACAGGAAATCAGAGGTATTAAGAACTACGATGAGTTACCGGAGAACTGTAGAAAATATATTGAGTTCATCGAGAAGGAGCTTGAGGTACCTGTAAAATTGGTTTCCAACGGCCCTGGAAGAGATGAAATCATCAGAAGATAATAATTAAGCTTAAAATATTCAATGATAATACTGTTTAGGGTATAATTTGGACAAAAGCCTTATGTAATTATTATATATTAAGTCATTGAAAGAATTTAAATAAATTAATTTCATGGTGTTGGAACAAGGTAGTGCTTATAGAAAGGATGTATATTCTCCTGAATCGATGCGCATAACAGATGTTCCAACACCTATTTTTTATATTACGATATTCAGTATTAACCATATTTTTATGAATATATAAGTTGCTATTATATTTAATTAATATCTTCTTTGACATTTCATATATCTTTATTCATGCTTTCAGAAAATACTTCTTAATAGTGTCATTAATTGCAGCTTTTATAACTTTTTTAATTTCTTTTCCAAACTAGTATAAATGTATTAGAAAATAATGGTAGAATTATTTTATATTTCTATGTATAATAAGAAGATATTTTTACGGTTTATAGAGGTAAAGAATAGATAAAGCTTGTAATTAAGCGATTATCAGTAATAATGGGGGGAAGTAGATTGGAGGAGAAAAAGTTATTTCGAATAAATTTTGATGAAAGTCTTAAAAATTACAATCGAAACGATGGATTGGCAGCGATTTGTTTGTTTGGTCTAATGATGATCTACGTAATTATCTTTGGGGTAGCAATGACTAAATTTAGATTATATGAGTATCTAGAAATATTAAACTTCTAAATCGATTTTATACCGGCAATGTTTATCTCAAATTAAGCTTTGCTAGTACACATACTACGAATTAATATCCAACTTATTGACGGATATTCAAATGGAAAAGGAGGAAAGAAAATTGAGTTCGTTAATAAAATTAGGTATCATAGGTGATTATGATGGAAGGCCAGGCCATATAGCCACGGACGATGCGATTAAGCACTGTGCGGATAAATTGGGCTTGGAGCTGGAAGCAACCTGGGTTCCAACGGAAGGTCTGCTAGAAGGTGTGGAAGACAAATTAAACTCCTTTGACGGGATATGGTGCGCGCCCGGAAGCCCTTATCAGAGCATGCTTGGTGCATTAAATGGAATTCAATATGCGAGGGAAAACAATGTCCCCTTTCTCGGAACCTGCGGTGGTTTTCAACATGCAGCAATTGAATTTGCGCGAAATGTCTTGCAGATAAGGGAACTTCAATCAGATGATTTTGATCCGTATTCACCTAACATAGTTATTAGTGCCCTGTCATGCTCGCTTGTACAACAGACCCGGAATATATTTCTAAAACCAGGAACCATTATTCAAGAAATATATGGTGGAGTATCAGAGATTACTGAAAAATATAATTGCAACTTTGGTTTAAATAAGGAGCTTCAAGCTCAATTAGATCTTCATGGTTTAAAGAATGCCGGAACCGACGAAAATGACGAAGTACGAATCCTTGTATTGGAGCATAAGGATTTCTTTGTAGGTACTTTGTTCCAACCTCAGTTAAGTTCAACGAAGGATAATCCGCATCCTCTGATTTTAGCTTATTTGTCCAAAATTTATGATTATCATAAAAAGAAATGATCTAACAATTTATGTGTAGCACCCTGTAACATACTCAATGAAATTAGATATTGCAATAAATAAGAGATAGCAAAGTTTATTCATGCTATCTCTTATTTATTATGAAGTAATCATAGTCAGCTGATCGTTTATTAGGAATCACTTAACAAGTTATTGGTTCACGCCTACCATAAATTCGGCTATATGGTTACTGTTCACACATACCAGAAATTCGGATATATTATTTCGATTAAATGCTTTCCGAAAAGGAGTATTTGCATTCGTCGGTACTTAGGCTCTGTCCTTTAGAGCCTTATGTACCGCTACGTAATGC
>JAEZMV010000005.1 GCA_023414875.1 Bacillota bacterium
TTTCCTTCGGTCATTCTGACCGGTTCACGTTTTTTTGCCATAATAAAAGGCCTCCTATGATATTTTTATTTTATCATAGAAAGCCTTAGCGAAATACTTATTTTACAGACTTTATTTCACAGTCTCGATATTATTGCAAGCCAATTACTTATGATACGGCTGCTTATTAATGATCCTATATGCCCGGTAAATCTGTTCCAGCAATATCATCCTCATTAATTGATGCGGAAAAGTCATCTTGGAAAAACTAAGCTTATAATCAGCTCGGTTTAGTACCTCCTCAGATAAACCCAGAGAACCACCTATTACAAAACTGATGTGGCTGCTTCCAGTAATTCCAAGTGTATCTATTTTACCTGCTAATTCCTCCGAAGAGAGCATCTTGCCTTCAATTGCCAGAGCGATACAGTAAGAATCCTCCTTTATTACCTTTAAGATGCGCTCCCCCTCTTTCTTTTTGATTATATTCTCCAAAGCTTCACCTGCATTTTCCGGGGTCTTCTCATCGACTAGTTCTATTGTTTCCAGAGTACAATATCTGCTCAAGCGCTTGGTATATTCTTCTACACCCTGTGTTAGATATTTTTCTTTCAGCTTACCCACACAAATTAGTGTTATCTTCATTCTCTAGCCCTTCCTTCTGCAAAGCTTCTCGGACATATTCATACAATACGCCGTTTTTCACAATTTTGAGTTTTTCTCCTTTGAAGCCGCGCTTACGCAATTCTTTTTGAAAATTGTAAATCATGAAGCCATGGAACACAATGAGAATATTCTCATTTGACCAATCAATTCTATTAAGAAATGTATTTATACGCCTTCTGGTATCAGTAATCGATTCCGGCTGGCTTTTTGATCGAAAGTACCAAGCCAGTCTACCACAGATATGCCATACCTCAAATGGCAGCTTAATCCGTTCTGTATGTATAAAGGGGGCATTATCTACTTCTCTCAGTAACCTATCAATCCTTAAATTACCACTGTATACTTCCTTTGCCGTAGTGATTGCTCTTGGTAAATCGCTTACATAACAGATGTCCCATTCAATCCCATACATTTCTACTTTTTTCTTAATCACTTTAGAAACTTCATATTTTTTAGACCACTCGCGAAACTCTTCTGAGGTCATCATTTTTTTATGTGGGCAATTAACTTTAAAATGTCTTAATAATCCTATGCGCATTTCTATCTCCAAGCTGTCAGTTATACGTATTAACCTGTTGTATTTTAAATGGTATTTTAAATGGTATTTTAAATGGTATTTTAAAAACTAATATAAGTCCTTAAGATATATTCTATATTTAATATAGATTATTTTCAAGTAAAACCAATAATCTCCATACACTTGCTAGGTGCATTTTCATATGTAATTAAAGTTGACATATTTTTGAACCAAAATGTTTACAAAAAGTCTTTATTCTATCCATAAATTAAACATAAATATCAGCTATACTAATAATTAGAAAGTGAATTATTTTCACTTTCCTCCTCCCTACATTATAAATTTTTAAGAGGGTGCCTAATGCTTTTAAGCAATGTGGCACCCTCTTTCTGTATGCGAATTTATAATTTCTTTTTCTTTTTTATACTATTTTTATGATATATTCACATTGTGGACACATTTTATTTGTATACTATGTACATAGACAGTGATAAAACACTTTCTACTCCCACCCTATTATACGCTATGGTTATACAGCCCCCCTGCTGTATAACGAAAAGTGGCTGTTGTAAAACTAATGATTCATTAGTTGAACAACAGCTATCTTTTTATGCCTATCGACCCTCAATAATCTTGCATAAAAGAAAGGACGCATTGCATCCTACTACAAAGATAGGATTGCAACACGTCCATTATCGCATATTCTATTGCCTTTATCACTTCGTGCTTACCTAAAATATGTATCTAAAGAAAAACTAATAATAAGGGCTTTATCAATTTTCTTTAATACATCCCTGTCCAAATGGCATACTTTTTCTTTAAGTCTTGATTTATCAATCGTCCTTACTTGTTCTAATAAAATAACGGAATCTTTGACAATACCATATTTTTCAGCATCCAATTCCACATGGGTTGGAAGCTTTGCTTTATTCATTTTAGATGTAATGGCCGCACATATTACAGTTGGACTATGTTTATTTCCTGTATCATTCTGAATTATCAGAACCGGCCTGACACCACCCTGTTCGGATCCTACCACAGGCCTTAAATCCGCATAGAAGATATCTCCTCTTTTAATAACCACTTTATTCACACTCCAATATTAGGCTTAACCTTATTATTGCCAGTTTCTTCGTGTGTATTCCATAAAGTGTATTCGTTTTTATAGATTATTCTGATTTTAGCTCTTTATATACTCTTGGAATTCGCTTCCCTACTGTACAAACAAGTTCATATGCAAAGGAATGGGACCATAGAGCTAATTCTTCGGCTGAAATGTATGCAGCTTCATCTCTGCCTAAAAGTGTTACCAAATCACCCTGCTTTACATCCGCAATATCTGTTACATCCACCATAAATTGATCCATGCAAATTCTTCCTACTATAGGTGCATATTGACCATGGATAATAACTTTTCCGCTGTTTGAAAGATTTCTGGAATAGCCATCTGCATATCCAACGGGTATGGTCGCAATTCTTCTCCGATTTTCAGTTACATAGGTAGATCCATAGCTGATACCAACTCCCGGTTCAACATCCTTCACGTAGATAACATGTGTCTTTAATTCCATTGCCGGAATCAGTCTGATATCATCATGATTTACCATATCCGAGGGATAGATACCATAGGTCGCAATTCCACAGCGAACCATGTTAAAATAAGCCTCCGGAAATTCTATAATTCCGGCACTGTTCGATATATGCTTCACTGGAATAAATATCTTCTCCTTTTCCAGCAATTCATGAAAGGCTATGTATCTGTTTAATTGCTTCTGCGCACTTGTATGATCTGTTTCATCTGCTCCTGCAAAATGAGAATACAATCCTTCAATTTCAAGTCCCGGAAGCTCTGCAATTCTCTTAATTTCCTCAATGCTGGCTCTTGTATCACTAAAACCGATGCGACTCATACCGGTATCCAGTTTTATATGAATTTTTGCTGTCTTTCCCTGTTTTATTGCTTCTATCGATAATGCCTGTGCCATCTCGTATTGGAATACTGTTTGCGCTACTTCATAGGTAACCACTAAATCACACTGTTCTTTCGGTGTGTAACCCAGAATTAGTATTGGCTTTGTGATACCTGCTTCTCTTAGCTCGATAGCCTCCTCAATAATCGCTACACCATAAGAATCTATACTCCCACTATCCCCGATTGCTTTCGCAATCGGTACCGCTCCATGCCCATAAGCATCTGCTTTAATTATTACCATTAATTTTGTATCCGGATTGATTATATTCCTTATTTCTAAAAGATTATGTCTGATTGCATTTAAATCAACACTTGCCTGTACTCTGTAATAGCTTCTAGAATTCTGCTTCCCATATTCCATATTCATAATCCACACTAACCTCCATTCTGCATCTACGATGCAGCTTAAAACTTTCCTCATTTTGCTTCTTACATGAAGTACAACTATATCAAAATTCTGTTTTACGAATCTCTGATTAGTCATTCCTGGATAAGTCTAAGAATGTAATACCTTTTCTATAAAATTGATGATATCTCCAGCCATCAAGGAATACTTCCCTTTTTCATCTGCTGCTGCATCACCAGCCAACCCATGGATATAAACTGCGAGGCAGGCCGCCTCATATGGTTTCATACCCTGAGCAATGAAGGCTGCGATGATACCCGTTAGTACGTCTCCGCTGCCTCCGGTTGCCATCCCATTATTTCCGGACGTATTAATATAGCGACTATGGTTCTGCGATACGATGGACCTGGCATCCTTGATAGCATATATCAAGTTATTATTATAAGAACATTGGCAGGTAGTGTCAATCAGATTATTGGTTATTTCAGTAATCGATATTCCGATCAAACGTGATAATTCCATCAAATGAGGAGTTAATATGGTATGCTCTCCTAATAAATCTGATAGTATCTTAGTTCTGGTCAGAAGAGACTCCGTCCTTCTATCCTGTTTCTCTGTATAATCTAACTGTAAAAGCTCTGAATCCAAAAGTTTAGATAACAATGTAATCCCATCCGCATCTATGATAACCGGAATGGCAGCCTTCTCTAGCACTGAAGTCAATAGTTCTTCCGAGGATGAGGACACCCCTAAACCAGGGCCTATCACAATAACGCTGGCCCATGATATCTCCTTCGCAATCTTCTCCAGTCTTGCCTCTGTTTCGGTTTCTTCATCATATGCAGTAAATAAAGCCTCTGGTAAAGAGGTCTGCAAAATCACCCGATTTGCTTCGGATGTAAGAATTTTAACCAGTCCTGCTCCGCTACGGTATGCAGCTTTCGCAGATAAATAGGCTGCTCCAGCCATTCCCTTACTACCTGCTATGACAAGCACCTTTCCATAAGTTCCTTTATGACTATAATTCAATCTAACCGGTAACCTTGTTAAATCCTCCTGTTCATAATAGAACGTTTCAGTTTTCGCTTGCAGAGCAGCTTCATTTGGAAACCCGATATCAGCAATTACAATCTTTCCTGAATAATCTGCTCCTGGATATAATAAAAGTCCCTGTTTTTGATATCCAAAGGTAACCGTATAATCAGCTTTTACCGCGGTACCTAATATTTTACCGGAATCCGCCGAAATACCGGAAGGAATATCCACAGAAAATACAATATTTTGATTTTTATTTATTTGATTGATTATTTCCTCATATATTCCGGTAATAGGTCTCGATAGTCCTATCCCGAAAATAGCATCAATTATTATATTATATTCATGTAACTTATTGTGGTGTTCTAACCTCATCCCCAAATTTCTTGCTATTTCTAATTGTTCTTTCACTTGGTTAGAAGCTTTGCATTCATCTCCAATAAAAAGAATAGCTACATGGTAGCCTTGTAAAAATAATATCCTACCAGCTGCAATTCCGTCACCGCCATTATTCCCTGAACCGCAGACTGCTAAAATGGGATCCGATTTATTTATTTTGCATTTTATGAATGCCGCCAAGTCATTGGCGGCACGCTCCATTAAAACCATAGCAGGCACTTTGAGCACATTTATGGTATAATCATCAATTATTTTCATTTGTCTAGAATCTACTGCATATTTCATATTATTTCCCCAACAGCAAATGCATTCGAGTAATCCTTCGTATTCGTTATGGATACATGAATTAAGGTAATTCCTTTCTGCCTTGCTATTTCTGCTGCCTTTCCATATAGATTCACATATGGCTTTCCCCCGGTATCACGGAGAACCTCAATATCGATTGGGGTAAAACCTCGAAAACCGGTACCCAGCATTTTAGCAACTGCTTCCTTTACAGCAAAATTATCAGCAGCTTTTTTCATGGACGGTATGATTAGCTCTATTTCCTGTTGTGTAAAACAACGTTTCATAAAGCTTTCCTTCCGACATGCCTTTACTACTCGGTCTATTTCGATTAAATCCAATCCAACTCCGGTAATCATCTATGCCTCCTGCATGATTAGAATTAGTCCTTTTGCTCCTGATTCATTTTATGTTCAACATCAAACTGTTCCATCAATTCCGCACCAAGAATATCATGCATATATGTATACATAAGCAAATTCTTGGACTCCAGATCCTGCTTAATCAGAATTTTCTGCTTTAATTCCTCCCTGATACCAGCAATCCAATTGGCAACATCCATTAGCTCCTCTTTGTTGCTTTCTAAACGTTCATAACAAAGATTAAAACTTTCTGACATCAATGCCTCATTTACTTCTTTGATCTGATAAGGAATATCTGCAAGCTCATCCATTGCTTCATTCATCTTATCATTAATTTCGTTGATATACTGTTTATTCTTATCCAGCTTTTTTTCTTTCGCTTTTCCGATTAAATCTGAACCGATATCCATGTTCTCCATGATATCTTTAATCAGATTGCTCTTAAGCTTCTTCATGTCCTTGATATCATGTACTAATTTCCCCTGTCTTTTTAGAAGATTATTAACCTCTTGTTCCAACTCCTTGATCACTACAGTCTTCTGATCCTCAGGAAACAGTTCGTGCCATCGGCTGTCTAAAGTTAAAATCGGAAGTTTTTTATTTTTTACGATTTGATTAAAATCTATCTTCTTTTCTTTTTTTGCCATACGAGGAACCTCCGATCTTCTCAGGGTAGTCTTTCGTTACTATACTTCTTCTTTCCCGGACAATCGGTATGACAGTTTCATTAGGCTTTCTGCCAGATGTACATTCTCAACAGTAACATCCTTAGGTAAGTTTAGATCAGTCGGAGCAAAATTCCAGATTCCCTTAACACCCCATCTAGCAAGGTCAGCAGCCAATCCGGAAGCTTTTGTCTTCGGAACTGTTATCGCAGCGATATCTACTTTATTTTGTTTGATAAATTCTTCTAACTCCTCTGAGGATCTCACTGTATTACTAC
This sequence comes from Bacillota bacterium, assembly GCA_023414875.1. Taxonomy (GTDB): domain Bacteria; phylum Bacillota; class Clostridia; order Lachnospirales; family Lachnospiraceae; genus Mobilitalea. Next base: position 6,505 of record JAEZMV010000005.1, read on the forward strand.
GGATCTGAGTACCGATCAGCTTTGGGCTGATGTCGAAGATACCCTTCACAAAGAAGCCTCTTCGTTCAAAATCAACATAATTTGCCAATGCCTGTCCCAAATTACCGGCTCCAATGATGATAACATTATACCTTGTGTCTAATCCAAGAATTTTTCCTATTTCGGAATGGAGATATTCTACGTTATAACCATAACCCTGCTGACCAAAACCACCAAAATTATTCAGGTCCTGTCTTATTTGAGAAGCTGTGACCTTCATCTTCTCACTAAGCTCCTTTGATGAGATACGAACAACATCTTTTTCTAGCAAATCACCCAAATAACGATAGTACCTTGGTAATCTATTTATAACAGCTTTAGAAATCTCTTTCTTATTCAATGTTAATCCTCCTTGCCTGTCTTCATTATTACATTAATTATATTCAATTGTTAAGAATAAGTCAATCTTTACTCATAGGATCAGTATATTGAAGGAATACTCTGATATCAATCAAATTGTCCTTTTTAAAGGCCTATACGCTGCCACCCATTTGTTCTGCCAGCAGCCTGACAATGGATAACCCATATGATTACATTTGGCAATTTTTATTTTACCACGTTGATCCTAGGTTAATTCACCTTTTTGAGAATCTAGTGACATCCTTTGATAGCCGTTAAGGGAGTCCATCCCTACAATTCTTGGTTCTTCTCATCCTGTCTTTACTTGTATGGGCTCGTATGCTAAAATATACTGCAGATCTTTATTGCACTTCTTATTTAGTGCACAGAATTACAATTAATTAGAACGAGGGATAAGTATAATGATACTTGCATGCAAAAATATCAGTAAGGCTTTTGGTACCACTCAGATCCTACAGGCTGTTTCTTTTCATATCAATGAAAAGGAAAAGGCCGCCATTGTTGGAATTAACGGCGCAGGAAAGTCTACTTTATTAAAAATAATCATGAAGGAAATGACTGCAGATGAGGGTGAAGTGATATTATCCAAGGGAAGTACCATCGGATATCTTGCCCAACATCAAAACCTTTCCTCCGAGCATTCCATTTTGGAAGAAATGCTTACTGTAAAACAGGATGTCATCGATTTGGATCATAACATACGATCTCTGGAGCGTGATATGAAGCACGCTGAGGGAACTAAGCTCGATCAAATGCTTAGTACTTACACACGACTTGTACATGAATTCGAGATTAAAAACGGATATGCTTATCAAAGCGAAGTTACCGGTATTTTAAAGGGTCTGGGATTCATTGAGGAGGAATTTGATAAGAAAGTAAACACCTTATCCGGCGGGCAAAAAACCAGAATAGCTCTGGGTAAATTGCTTTTATCCAAACCGGACATTATTCTTTTGGATGAGCCCACCAACCATTTAGATTTAATCTCAATCGCCTGGCTCGAAACCTTTTTGCTTAATTATAACGGCGCTGTCATAGTGGTTGCCCATGACCGCTATTTCCTTGATAAGGTGGTCTCTAAGGTTGTTGAGCTGGATCATACAAAGTGTCAGACCTTTGAAGGAAATTACTCGGACTATGCTTATAAGAAATCCATGCTGCAGAATGCTATGCTGAAACAATATCTCAACCAGCAGCAGGAAATTAAGCATCAGGAAGAAGTGATTGCCAAGTTACGTTCCTTTAATCGAGAAAAATCCATTAAAAGAGCTGAAAGCCGTGAAAAAATGCTGGATAAAATCGAACGGGTGGATCGTCCGGTGGATCATACGGAAATGCATTTTAGCTTGGAGCCCCGTATCATGAGCGGTAACGATGTTTTATCTGTTACCGGACTATCTAAGTCTTACGGTAGTCTTAAGCTTTTTACCGATTTGAATTTTGAAATAAAACGCGGTGAGAAGATATCCATCATCGGAAACAACGGTACCGGTAAAACTACTATCCTAAAAATAATTAATGGCCAGGTAGATGCTGACGACGGTCAAATCAAGCTGGGTTCTAAGGTTCGTGTGGGTTACTATGATCAGGAGCATCAGGTATTAGATCCTGATAAAACCTTATTCGATGAACTGCAGGATGCCTATCCGCATCTGGACAATACAACCGTCCGTAATATTTTAGCGGCTTTTCTATTTACGGAGGATGATGTATTCAAACGAATTAAGGATATCAGCGGAGGCGAAAGGGGTCGGGTATCTTTGGCAAAGCTGATGCTGTCAGAAGCTAATCTTTTGATTCTTGATGAGCCTACCAACCATTTAGATATTACTTCAAAGGAAATCCTCGAGAATGCGATTAACCATTATAGCGGTACCGTGCTCTATGTATCGCATGACCGTTATTTCATCAATAAAACTGCTACCAGAATTCTTGATCTTACCGATCAGACCTTACTCAACTATATTGGTAACTATGACTATTATCTGGAGAAGAAACCGGAGGTTGAGGCTGCTTATTTAGGTAAGACAGCTACTGTTTTGAACCAGCCCACAAGTACAAAGCCGGGCATATTTCCCGCCTCCTTCCCTTCTGTGGCAGCTGTCAGCACCGTTCAGGAAAATGATAGTGAAAACAAGCTGAACTGGCAGCAACAAAAGGAAGAACAGGCAAGAACCCGCAAAAGGAAAAACGATCTTAAAAAGACCGAGGATGAAATCAGTCAGCTGGAGGCTCGTAATGAAGAAATTGATGTCCTGCTAACCAAAGAAGAAATCTTTACGAACGTTTCAAAGCTAATTGAATTAAATAACGAGAAAAAATCCATCGAAACCCGTCTGGAAGAACTTCTGGTGCAATGGGAGCTTCTGGCAGAGGAATAAATAAAAAAGCTTGTATATAATAAGTAAAGGATGTCTCTAGAATCCATAAAGTATCATTTACATCATACCTTATGAAGCCTTTAGAACATCCTTTTTTATCAGCACCATACTCATAATAATACTGAATGTTTCTTTCTCTTTCTACCTAGTTCTTATTGTGGTAATTGATCTTCATATTCCCTGCCCATTCCAACATAGGTTTAGGAAGTTTATCCACATATTCACTGTCATTGGTGTAGTAATCAATACTTTCATAATTACTAAAAGCTAAATACAGCTTATCCTCCGAAAGAATATAATAACAGTAGCCACTCAGTCCTCTTAGAAAGGATTCACCAGCCTTTACTATTTTCCCATCCATGGTAGTATCCTCGTACATAACAAATTGGGTATAATGGATAAAGCGTTCATATTGATCACCGGTAAGTTCTCTGAATTGGTCCTCCTGCTCTTCTGTATCAACAATCCCAACTTCTAACGCGGTTGGAACAGGAATATCAATATCCTCTTTGGTATACTTACTATCATACCCAACCCCCATACCGCACCAATAATCATACTTATTGGAATCAAGGACTAAATTATCCCCCTCTAATTGAAAGCGAAATGAGATATTCTCTTTTGGTTCCGTATAAGTCTCCTCCTGAAATAAAGTTTCCGCAGTCTTATTCTTAACAATTGCAAAGCTTTCTAATTCACCCATGTGTGTTCCGTTCATTGCATATAATTCATAATAGATCAAGTCATCAAACAATACATAAATATCGGCAGAGGAGTTGCTAAAATATCCATTATTTATACCATTCCAATGACCGTTCATTTTCATAATTTGACTGCCGGGCTCTTTTGGAGGTATCTGAGCAGAGCCTTCCCTGATTAAATACATCGGATATTCCTTATCTTCACTTTTCCAAAGGCCTACTATATAATCCTCAGACATAATTAGGCCAATTAACCACGACTTCTGGCCGGAACCCTCATATACAAAAAACGTATGGTAATCCTTTAAATATGCCGTATAATCATAATAACCTTCCAGCTTAATCTCTTCTTTATATCTATCGTAATAATATACTCCGGTTACCTTATCACCTGATATGTCAAGCTTAGCATGAATTTTGGAATCACCAATCTTACCGATAAACCAGGTATCCTCCTTCTCCTGTGAAGGATTGGTCTTATTGTTTTCATCAGAATTTCCTGATGATATAATAGGCCTTTTGCTCGGCGTAGGTGTCGTTCGATCATCTATCTCCTTCACAGACGCTTTCTCCTCTTTTGTCGCCGATTCCTTCTCCGATTCCTTCTGCGATTCCTTCTGCGTTTCCTTCTCTGTTGTCTCCGTAGATTCATCACTGGTCGAAGTCGAAATATCTTTATCTGCATTCTTAGTGCAAGCAGCTGAGTAGCTGATAAGTAAAAATATAATAAATATTAACATAAGCATTTTTTTCATATGAATTCTCCCTAAGGCCCACTTCTCTTATTATAAATAGTTTATTTAATATATCGTTATATTCATATTACCACTATTTAACAGATGAATGCAATAAAGAAATAAAACGGTAATGGAAGAAACCTTCACACACACCAATAACTATTGCTGCGATCAGCGCACTTAGAAAGGTGATATCATCCGTATCCCAGAAGAAATTAAAGGAGTATATCGTAACCAGAGATAATATGACATCTGTAATTGTTGCTACCGTATTGTTCGTTGCTGGAAGTATCAGTATATCGCCGATAAGATAGGCTGGGACAGTAACTATTATCGCAATCCATAAGATACTTCCAAAGGACAACTCGCTAAATAGCAATAAAATAATTTCAAGAATAACCGCTATCATTGAAAATTTAATCAATAATGCCATTAAAAGTCTCAAATGAAATCGTCTCCTTCTATAATAATATGCTAATATTCTGCTCAATAAGGATTAAATTATTTATCGTGTTTTAATATCTTGCTATTCACAGCTCACATTAAGAACAAAGAGTCTGCAAGGAAAACCCTATAAAGTTACAGTTTCTCACGTTGCAAAAAACTAATATAAAATAACCACTTGACATAGTTAGTCTATTGGATAAAAAAAGATGTCGTGATATTCACTCAAAATTCAAATGAATATCCGACATCTATTATTTATTACACGCATTAAATCTTTTATAAACCCTGCTCACTTATATTTTTAATCGTATTCATGATATGCTCATGAGCAAGAACTTCTGCCAAATCACCATCACGTTTCTTAATTGCATCAAGGATAGCTGCATGCTCCAGACTAGATTTAGAGGCTCTGCTGGGCTTTGATAAGGTGATTTTACGTATTCGTTCCACATAATGATGGAAATCCGAAAGTACATGATCGAGAATTTTACTTCCTGAGGCTTTGTATATCAGCTCATGAAACTTATTATCCAACTCTACCAATTGTTCGTGATGACTTCTCCTTGCATGAAAATCAGATAAATATAATATCTCATCCAAGGCTTCAATCTGCGCCTCTGTAATATGCTCACAGGCCCATTTTGCACACAATCCTTCCAAGTAGGAACGAATCATATAAATATCATGTATGTCCTTCGACGTAATACCGGTTACATAAGCTCCCTTATTAGGTATCATCGTGACTAATCCTTCGAGTTCCAGTTGCCTTAAAGCTTCCCGGACCGGGGTACGGCTAACACCAAGTTCTAATCCAATGTTATTCTCCTTCAATTCTTCATTCTCATGATAGACTCCGGATAAGATATCTTCTCTGAGTTTATTAAATACCCGTCCTCTTAAGGAATATTTATCTGTCACGTCTTTGTGAAGATTAAAATCTTCCAAGGAATTCCCCCCTTAATATAGTACTCTCAGGAACTATTGTTGTATGATCATTAAGCTAATTTTTCTATTGTCTCCATTAAGTAATCAGCAAACTGAGCTCCCGTAGCTCCGGTATCTCTACCGGTTGTCATCAACTTTTTCTCAGTTACTGTACAGATATCAAGAGCACGATAAATCTTATCTGCTTCCTTTGTATATCCAATGTGAGCCAATAACATAGCACCGGCACGGATCATGCTGCAGGGATCTGCATAGATATCTCTACCCTCCTGAACCATACGTGGCGCAGAACCATGGATTGCTTCAAACATTGAATACTTTTTACCTATATTAGCGCTTCCGGCTGTACCAACGCCACCCTGAAATTCTGCGGCTTCATCTGTTAATATATCACCGTAGAGGTTTGGAAGTACCAGTACCTGGAAATCTTTTCTTCTCTTCTCATCAACTAGTTTGGCAGTCATTATATCTATATACCAGTCATCTGCCAAAATACCCGGATAATCTTTTGCGATTGCATAAAAGATATCTAAGAATTTACCATCGGTGGTCTTTATAATGTTCGCTTTCGTTACAGCAGTTACTCTTGTCTTTCCATTTGCTTTTGCAAACTCGAAAGCAGCTTTGATAATTCTCTCAATACCCTGAGAAGTTACTACCGTAAAATCAACACCTAAATCCTCGGTTACATGAATACCCTTACTTCCAACCGCATAAGCACCTTCAGTATTTTCACGGTAGAAGGTCCAGTCGATACCCTGTTCCGGTATTCTTACAGGTCTTACATTGGCAAATAAGTCCAGTTCCTTTCTCATCGCCACATTAGCACTTTCAACATTAGGCCACGGATCACCTTTTCTGGGTGTTGTTGTTGGTCCTTTTAAAATAACATGACATTTCTTAATCTCTTCTAATACCGCCGGAGGAATCGCTGCGCTCTCCTCGGCTCTGCGTTCTATCGTTAAGCCTTCAATTACCTGAAATGCTATTTTCCCGGATTTTATCTCATCCTTTAGAAGATATTCCAAAACTCTCTGTGCCTGAGCTGTAATTGCCGGACCTATACCGTCGCCACCGCAAACACCAATTTTAATCTGATCCAGGGATTTGTAATCAATGAAATCGCCCTGTGCCTTCATGTCTTCTACTCTTTTTAATTGTGATTCGAGTAATTGTCCAAATCTTTCTTTTGCCGCTTCAATTTTCTCTGCAGATATCATAATAACCCTCCAATATTTACCTATTGCTTAGGCATATTTAACAAGCCAAACATCAACTATTATCATTGTAAGATGTTTGGTTTGGCTTGTCAATTTTTATCTACTATTTTAATAAACTGATACCAAGTTCTTCTTCTGCCTTTTGAATAATACTTACAAGCTCGTCGTCTGTGATCACAGTGACACGGCCACCCTCATACTCTTCATCAACCCACTCTTTAATCTTGTGAACAATCAGATTGGCTTTATCCACTGCCTTATTACCCTTCAGCTTATAATAGGTATTAATCCAGTGTGCTATACCGGCAAGCCCTGAAGTATTGGATACCGCCACAAGAACAGGTCTGTTTAAGAATTTTTCCGTATCAAATATATTATAGATTTCTTCATTTTTTAACAGGCCGTCTGCGTGAATTCCAGCACGGGTCACATTAAAATTCTTTCCGACAAACGGAGTTCTGGAAGGTACACGATATCCGATTTCCTTCTCAAAATATTCTGCTAATTCGGTGATTATCGTAGTATCCATTCCGTCCAGAGTACCCTTCAGCTGCGCATATTCGAATACCATAGCCTCAAGTGGTGTATTACCGGTTCTCTCACCGATTCCGAATAAGGAACAGTTAACACCGCTGGCACCATATAACCATGCCGTAGTGGAATTAGTAACCGCCTTATAGAAATCATTATGTCCATGCCATTCCAGCCATTTGGAAGGAACACCGGCATGGGTTAAAAGTCCGTATATAATACCCTGAACCGATCTTGGAATAACAGCACCTGAGAAATTCACACCATAGCCCATGGTATCACAGGCTCTGATTTTTACCGGAATATTATATTCTTTACTAAGTTTCATTAATTCGTAACAGAAAGGAATGACAAACCCATGAATATCCGAACGAGTAATATCCTCAAGGTGACATCTTGCCGCAATACCTGTCTCTAAACATTCCCGTACAACACTCAGGTAATGATTCATAGCTTCTTTTCTGGTCATTTTCATTTTATAGAAAATATGATAATCAGAACAGCTAACCAGAATTCCGGTTTCCTTCATTCCGATCTCCTTAACCAGCTCAAAATCCTTCTTACTTGCTCTGATCCAGGAGGTTATCTCTGGAAACTCGTAGCCCTTTTCCATACAACGGTAAACCGCATCTCTATCCTTCTTGCTATAAAGAAAGAATTCACTTTGACGGATTAAGCCCTTCGGGCCCCCTAAACGATGAAAGTAATCATACATCGTCACAATCTGCTCTGTTGTATATGGCGCTCTGGATTGCTGACCGTCTCGAAATGTCGTATCTGTTATAAATATTTCATCCGGAAGATTGTGGGGTACGATACGGTCATTAAATGCTATCTTCGGTATCTCATTATAAGGGAACAAATTTCGAAAGGTGTTCGGTTCCTCAACGTCCACCAGAGGATAGATATGTTCCTCCAATTGCAGTAAATTATTATGTGGGTTGATAAATACTTTTCTTTGATCCATAGCTCCGTCTCCATTCATTGGGATAATAAATTTGTTCCATTGTATACAATAATACTTGTATTGTCAACAGTGTTTTTATACTTTATTCCGATTATTTATAAGCAGACAGATTGAACTACTAAAACCTATTGAGATCACCGATGCAGTTTTTAAATCATACATCTGCTCTTTGTTCCGATTATCAGACAGAATACCGGATATTAATACAAATGCCAGAACTGAACTAATAAAAGTAGCTTTTATAATTTTTTTAACTTTCTTAATTAATTGCAGCATATAATCTTTTCCTTTGATAATTTACATATTTTAACATTTATTATACCAATTATAATTGTTTAGTCAATTGGAATTACCTTTTTTTTACATTATCTATTTAAAAAGTATGCGCATAAAATAACATAAAGCGGCATAAAAAATAGCCTTCCCCAAAAAGAGAAAGCCATAACTTTTAATTATATAGAATTATTTAAACATAGGTTGTAGTTATATACATACAATCTTAATATATCCAGCTTCTTTAATTACAATATCATTGGAAGTATTATGGTGGTTAGAATAATTGTATTATTAATTCATAAATGATCGGGATAAGTACCGCCGGAAGAAGATTACCGCATTTAATCTTCTTTCCGAATAACATGTTTATCCCAATGCCAAAGATTAATACGGAACCAATAAATGATATATTTAAAAAAGTTTTCTTCTTAGGTTGCATTACCTGATACCGCTTAAATCCTTAATTACCTCGCCTGCGATAATCAGACCTGCAACCGAGGGTACAAAAGCATTACTACCGGGTATCTGACGCTTTACTGTGCATTTACGTTCTGCACCCGGAGGGCAGATGCAGTTACTTTTGCAGCTGATTGACATATCCTCTAGGGGTTTTCTAGCAGGCTCCTGTGAATATACCACTTTAAGCTTCTTCACACCACGCACCTTCAGTTCCTTTCGCATTACTTTTGCTAAAGGGCAGACACTTGTTTTATAGATATCGGTAACTTCAAATCTGGTAGGATCCAGCTTATTACCTGCTCCCATACAGCTGATAATCGGAACATTGGCTGCCTGAGCTCTTAGTATCATTTCTATTTTAGCGGATACGGTATCAATCGCATCGACTACATAATCATAATTTGAAAAGTCGAATTGATCGGCTGTTTCTGCCGAGTAAAAGCACTGGTGCGATGTTACCGTGGCATTCGGATTGATTTCTAATACACGTTCTCTCATAACCTCAACCTTATATTGACCAACAGTTTTTCTGGTCGCGATAAGCTGTCTATTAATATTGGTCAAACACACCTTATCATCATCGATCAAGTCAAGACTGCCTACTCCGCTTCTGGCAAGAGCCTCTACAGTATAACCACCCACTCCTCCAATACCGAATACAGCCACTCTGGCATTCTTTAATTTTTCCATACCTTCTTCCCCAAATAACAATTCGGTTCTAGAAAATTGATTTAACATACCGTTTTTCCTTTCTCATCATAATCGTCCAAGAAATTATATTCTGACTTTTTATCATGATAGCCTATAATTGTACTTAGGTTAACATCATGAACGCTACGGAATATATTCATATCAATACTGGGATTCGTCTGCCGGAATTTTTTAATCAGTGCTTTCATTTCCTGACGTTTCGAGCCACCGCCACCATTATCGCATAACGTGCAGTTCTCGGTAAAACGGCAGGCACATTGAATAAACTGTAAATCGTTATATTGCTTCCAGGCCAGGATGTCCGCCTCTTTCACCAAATACATCGGACGTATCAGCTCCATACCCGGATGGTTTGTACTGTGGAGCTTCGGCATCATAGTCTGAATTTGTCCACCATATAACATCCCCATGAGAATCGTCTCAATCACATCGTCAAAATGATGCCCCAGCGCAATCTTATTACAGCCCAGAGCCTGCGCTCTCTTATACAGATAACCTCTTCTCATTCTGGCACATAGATAGCAGGGAGATTCCTCAACTCCGGCAACTATATCAAAAATCTGTGTTTCAAATATATTGATCGGTATATCAAGTAGCTTTGCATTATTAATAATCGTCTGTTTGTTAATTTCATTATAACCCGGATCCATCACTAGGAACTCTAGGTCAAAGGGTATTTTACCGTGCCTTTGTACCTCCTGCATCAGCTTCGCCAGGAGCATGGAATCCTTACCGCCGGAGATACATACAGCAATTTTATCTCCCTCTTTGATTAATTGATAATCATTTACACCATTAATGAATTTCTTCCACAGAGGTTTGCGGAATTTCTTTATAATACTTCTTTCTATTTCTTCAAAACGCTCCATATTATTATACCACTTTCTATTTGTCTGACTATTTGTTATCTGCAGGTAAGTTTCTTATATCTGTAATTCTGATATCTTAATAAATCTCTGATAAATGATAGATGAGAAACTTTCTCATGATATGGTCAGGTTATCATAACACCTGGTAAATGCCTCAAGAAAGCTTTTAATTTCTTCCTTTGTAGTGAGATGACTAATACTAATTCTCCAGGAGCACATAGCATTCTTTTTATCCTTCGAAACAGCGTAAACCGGCCTGGAGGGTGAACCGGGAACCGAACAAGCAGACTTAACCGATACACATATCCCTTCCTGTTCCAGAGCATTCGTAAACACCCCTGCTTTTACTCCCTGTACACTGATATTTAATATATGGGGAACGGAATAATCGGTACTGTTTATTTTTACTTTCTTAAACTTTTTTAGATGACTTTGGATTTCATCATTGAATACTTTTATTTTATTATAACGTTCCTTTTGATTTAGTAAAGCTAACTCCAGTGCTTTATCAATCGAAGCTGCTAAACCTAAGGCAGGTGTTCCGCTACGATATATTGTAGTACTAGTACCACCATGTATCAGAGGTTCCAGTACGATATTTTCCTTTTTAATTAACACCCCACAGCCATTTAAGCCAAAAAACTTATGAGGTGTAAACGTCATACAGTCAGCAATATCGGGCAATACCGGAATTTTTCCTACAGCCTGAGTGGCATCCGTGTGAAAATGGCAGTTAGGGTATTCTTCGAGGATGTTAGCAATCGCTTCTATCGGCTGTCTTACACCTAATTCACTATCAACCATACAAACTGACACTAGTATTGTATCCTTTCTTAACAGCTCCCTGAAATGCTCTAAATCAATCAACCCTTCACTGGTTATATCAACCAGATCTATCTCATACCCCTGTGATTGCAGATAAGTTAAGGCTCCACTGACCGAAGGGTGTTCCAGACAAGTTGATATTATGTGTTTTCCACAATGTTTGTATGTCTGTACCAATCCCTTGATGGCTAAATTGTTTGCCTCACTCGCACCCGAAGTATATATTATCTCCGGTGTTTTAACACCTAATAAACCTGCAATATGCTCCGTTAATTCATCGAATCTGGTTTTTGCTTCCCTTCCTAAGCTATGAGCAGAGTTAGGATTCGCAATATAACGGTTACTTTCTTCCATAAAACAGCTCATAACCTCCTGATCAACCGGAGTATTAGCCGCATAATCCATATATATCATAAAACCACCTATCTTTCACAAAAACAACAGTAGTATTACTATAATTCGTATTTCCTACTATGTCAATGGAATATGTAGATTTGCAGAATGAGTAAAATGTGAAACAAAAAAACTGTCCCCTTCGACTCTTAATGATAAGAGTAACGAACGAGACAGTTTCCTACTTTAATATTTACACTTCCTCAAATGCATCCTTGCCAACGCCGCATACCGGACAAACCCAATCTTCAGGAATATCTTCCCATTTGGTTCCGGGTGCAATACCACTGTCAGGATCACCTAATGCTTCATCATAGATATAGCCGCATGCAGTACATTCAAACTTTTTCATATAATAACCTCCATTCTTAATGTAGTTTAATCATGTCGTTACATAAATATGTATACCACAAAATATGAAAAATCTCAAGAATAAAAATCATATTAATATCCACAAATGGCAAATGATATGTTATAATATTTTTAGCTGAGGACTACTACCCTGTATCAGTCATAAGCTTCATGTTAATACTACAAATAATATCTAGAAGAAAGGTGATTATCCTATGCTGAACCAAGAAGTTGTTAAATTATTAAACGAACAAATCAATAAGGAGTTTTATTCTGCTTATCTTTACATGGACATGGCTAATTATTATGCCGATCAAAGCCTGAACGGATTTGAACATTGGTTTTTCGTACAAATGCAAGAAGAAAGGGATCATGCTTTATTATTCCGTCAATATTTGTTAAACAATGGAGAAGCTGTAACGCTGGACGCTATCGCTGCTCCTGACAAGACATACCTTACGTTCCGTGATCCCCTGGTGCTCGCTTTGGAGCATGAACAGTTCGTAACCGCTTCCATCAATACAATTTATGAAGCTGCCTACAAAAATAAAGATTTTCGTACAATGCAATTCTTAGACTGGTTTATTAAAGAGCAAGGTGAGGAAGAGAAAAATGCCGATGATAATGTCAAGAAATTTGACTTATTTGCAAGTGATCCAAAGGGCTTATATATGCTGGATAATGAGTTTAAAGCACGTATGTACAATCCTCCATCCTTAGTATTAGAATAGGTATTAGCGAAACTTAATAACTTAATTATTTTTGAATAGTAAATACAATAAGAAAGAGGCTGTCTCCTTCCGATTGAAATCCGGATGAACGCAGCCTCTTTCTTATGTTGCACTATTAAATTATTATCGAAAGCTATAGTTTGAACTTATTGATGAGGGACTGCATTCTCTGTGCTAATTCCGTTAGGTTTTCACTTGAGCTCGCAATTTCTTCCATAGATGCAGTTTGCTCCTCCATGGAAGCTGATGCTTCTTGAGTTCCTGCAGCATTCTCCTCAGCGATTGCTGTAAGTGACCGCATCGTATCCAGAATGTTTTCTTTCGCTTCTCCCATTTCTGTACTTGATATATTCAGCTGTTCCACTGAAAGCAGTGTCTGCTTCATAGCTTCTGCAATAAACGAATATTTCTCCTTATTCTGTTTTACATGTTCTGACTGTTCTTTACTGATAGCAATTAGACGCTTCATCGTAAGGACTGCGTTTTCTACATTTCCTTGTAATTCTTTGACTACTTCATCAATAGAGGCTGTTGATGACGCTGATTGAGCTGCCAGCTTCTTGATTTCATCCGCTACGACTGCAAAGCCTTTTCCGTGTTCCCCTGCCCTAGCTGCCTCAATCGAAGCATTTAAAGACAATAGATTGGTTTGTCCTGCAATGGAGGCAATGACATTACTTGCTTGTCCTATCTTATCTGAACTCTCATTCGTTTTCAGAATGACATCATATATCTCCTTGGTAGCCTTATCACTTTCCTTTGTAATCTGGCTAAGCTTTTCTATATCCGACAAGCCTTCATTTACTACCTCAGATACTTTATTGGAAGAATCATTGAGTTGTTTCATATTGATTAGATCGACTTCAATGATTTCGCCTAATTTCATTGCTTTCGCAGATCCTTCTTCTGTATTTTTTGCCTGCTCAGAAGCACCATGTGCAATTTCTTCTACGGTCCTTGATACCTCTTCTGCAGAAGATGCTGCTTGTTGTGATGTAGCAGTAAGCTCCTCCGATATCGCTGCCACCTGTTCTGAGGATGCCATCGTATCTTCAATAATATCTCGAAGATTAATAATTATATTTTGCAAAGCATTGGATAGATACCCGACTTCATCCTTTTTCTTAAGATACTTGGGGGGGAGGTTTTCCGTGATATCCAGATCTGCAACTTTCTTAGCATGCTTTACAGATACGATAATTGGTTTGGTAATCGAATTACCGATAAAAACAACAAGAACTACTCCTATGATAAAAGCATTAAAAATATTAAGTAAGATTGCTTTTTGAATTTTTGGAATAGCATTCAATACTTCTTTTTCATCTGCCGTGATTACTAGGAACCACTCGGTACCTGCAACCGGTGCAAAACCGGCATATAACTTCTTACCATTAAAGCTATAGTCATAAACTCCTTGCTTCTGTTTCAATATTTGTTCGGATAAAGCTGCTGCTGATTTCTGACTGGGATCCTGCTCCGCATTCTTTATTGGATTAAATTGACTTAATACCATCTCTCTATTCGGATGTGATATTATGGTTCCACTTGAATCAATCATAAATGCATAACCGCTTTTTCCAAAGCCTAAATCATCGGTGATATTACTTAATTCCTCACCTGAAGCACGCCCAATTAATGCTCCTACGATTTTTTCTTCCTCAAATATTGGAGCTGCAAACATCAGTACAACTTCATTGGTTACTTTACTGAGAATAAGATTTGAAACATTATGCTCTCCCTTTAATGCTCGTTGAACATAATCTCTATCCCCCAACTCTGCGGTGGTGCCATCCGTATATTTAGCATTTCCATCCGGAGTTACTACAGCAAGTGCCAAAAATTCAGTATTGACTTGCTGATCTTGTAAGAATTTCTTTTGAGTTTCCCAATCCATGCTCTTTACTTCTTTAAATTCTGAAAGCATCTTAATGCTATTCGTATGTAGCTTAATATCCAGTAGAACCAGTTCCCCACCAGCAACTGCTTGAGAAGTAATTGCTTCTTCAGCCTCCTTTGTCAATGCATCACTTGCCTTATGCTGCGATATTAGTCCTATAGAAGCTGATGTAAGTAAACTCAATAACGAAAAATAAATAACAAGCCTTGACCTGATGCTGTTCATAGGATTCATTTGTAAAATCCCAATTGCTTTTTTAATTAAATTCATTTTCTCTTACCCCTTATTTTTGTTAGATTTAAAGTTTTTTGCATGCCAATCAACAGTGATATATCTTTATGTTCTATCTCACAGATGTAATCAACCGATAAGAAAAAGAAAAAGGATAACCCTAAAGGCTACCCATTCCACATAAGCTTCATAAGGTAACCCGACTATCATATCATCACTGACTTAGACTCGTAGCTTTGCGTCACCACCTTTCAATGGTTTTGCCATTATCAAATGTATAAATTTTTTTAATTATTTTAAAATAGATATTAACATTAATCAGATCGTAAATCAATCAAAATATTTTATAATTATACTATTTTCGACTATTTGTTGCATAAATTTACATTTTAGTATCAAATAAGACTGTCTTTTGTTATAATAATATTAACAAAAGACAGTCTTATAAGTTTTATACCTTAAATAACCTTAATAGGTAGATATCATTACTTCGTTTCTAAAATATACTGGTTCAGGATAGTCTCTAGCATTTCCTGTCTGCCGGACTTATTCGGAGTAGTTCCATTTGCTAATGCATAAGCTTCTAACTCCTTGAAGCCTACCTTGCCTTCTACGATATCCTTACCGATACCATCCTTATAGCTTGCATAACGCTCTGCTTTGAAGTTCTCGAATACACCATCTTCAATTAACTTAGCTGCAACCTTTAAGCCCTTAGCAAATGCATCCATACCTGCTATATATGCATAGAATAAATCGTCATCCTGGAAGGAAGCACGACGTACCTTAGAGTCAAAGTTCAAACCACCCTTAGTTAAGCCACCTGCTAGCAGAATTTCGTACATAGCTAAAGTTGTATCATAAACATTCGTAGGGAATTGATCAGTATCCCATCCAAGCATCGGATCACCGGTATTAGCATCCACACTACCAAGTACACCATTAATTCTACTCATGTTTAATTCATGCTGGAAGGTGTGCTGTGCTAAGGTTGCATGATTTGCTTCGATGTTCATCTTGAAGTAATCCTGAAGGTTATATTTTCTTAAGAAGGAAAGTACAGTCTGTGCATCAAAATCATACTGATGTTTTGTAGGTTCCTTCGGCTTGGGCTCGATTAAGAATTGACCGGTGAAACCGATTTCTTTTGCGTAATCTACCGCCATCTGAAGTAATCTCGCAAGATTATCTAATTCTAAACCGGTATCTGTATTGAGTAAGGTTTCATAACCTTCACGTCCACCCCAGAATACATAGTTTTCGCCACCTAATTCCTTGGTGATCTCCATAGCTTTTTTAATCTGAGCTGCAGCATATGCAAATACAGTTGCATTACAGGAAGTACCTGCACCATGAACAAATTTGTCATCGCTGAAGGCATTGGTGGTACCCCATAAGCACTTAATTCCGGTACGAGCCATTTCTTCTTTGATTACAACTACAATTTCATCTAATCTTTTATTGGTCTCTTCTAATGTTTTTGCTCTTGGAGCGATATCCTGGTCATGGAAACAGAAGAAAGGTATCTGCATTTTTTCCATAAACTCAAAAGCTGCATGAACTCTCTCCTTAGCTTTTTCCATTGCATCAGCAGTATTATCCCAGTCACGATACATTGTGGCACCGCCAAAAGGATCATTACCCATATATGTTAGCGTATGCCAATAAGACATGGCAAAACGGCAATGCTCCTTCATTGACTTGCCCATTACTACCTCCTCAGGATTGTAGTACTTAAATGCAAGTGTATTTTTACTTTGTGGGCCTTCGTATTGGATTTTTCCAATATTAAAATAAGACATGTTAATTTCCTCCTTTATAATAGTTGAAACCGTATCCCTTTTTATGGAATATAGTCATATGTAATATCCAATATTATTATAATATTATTTTAAAAATAATACAATAACAATTTGTAAACTTATTAAACTAATTATGATAAAACTGTCATTAGTGATTAAAAATTCAGGGAAAAAGGCATTATCGGTAGAATTAGTATCCCCATTCAACCACACCGAATTTCATCCTTCTATTATTCTAATAATTTTTTGATATTAAGCAGCCCCCAGCCCTGCTTCTCCCAGTGCTGTCCAAGATCCACCGCGCAACTGCGCAGCTTCATTTTCACCTCTCTGTTTGTAAGCCCGGGATGAGCAGATAATAACAATGCAATTGCTCCCGAGACCACCGGAGTAGCCATTGAGGTACCGCTTTTTATGGTATACATCATTGGAGAATCACTGGCAACAAAACGTACATCTCCACTTTTTAAGCGTGTTGAATAACGACTGATATTACACGATATGATATTAGAACCGGGTGCAACGATATCAGGCTTTTTGATACAAAAGGGTGTGGGACCTCTACCTGAATAGTCTTTAGAACGACCAGAGCCAAATACCTCCACAGCAACACTATCATCCGAAGATCCAACGGTGATAACCTTTCTGCTAATCCCCGGGGTCGAAATTGACATCGGTCCCGGACCATTATTTCCTGCGGCAACGACAACTACTATTCCATTATCCCACACTGCATTTACTCCTTGGACCAACAATGAATTCTCATCCAGATTATCTTTCGAGGAGGTACCTACCGAAATATTAACAATTCTAATATTATATCTTTTACGATTATCAATAATCCATTGCAGCCCTGCAAGTACATCGGAGATATTTCCATCTCCTCGATGATCTAGAACCTTAACACCGATAAAATTACATTCCGGAGCTACCCCTTTGTATTTGCCCTTTGAAGAATAGCCGCTTCCGCCTATAATTCCGGCTACATGGGTACCATGACCATTATCATCATAAGGTTCCGTTTTGTGATTAATAAAATCTACAAATGCACTAACACGGTTTCCTCCCTCAATAAAATCCTTATGAAGGGAAATCCCCGTATCCACAATAGCTACACCGACACCTTTTCCATGAAAGCCATGTTCATGTGCCCAGTGACTTTCAATGACATCTCCTACGCGATTCATTTGTGCTGTTATATAAGTATCCATTTCAACACTTATAAGCCCATCCATGGATTTTAGATTCTCCAGTTGAGCTTCATCAACCTCTATCACATATGCATCTATCATTGGAAGTCTATATTTAATATAGCCCATATTCTCGATGGTCTGCCGTCTTTTCTCATATTCCTTACAATGCACAATCACCTGGACTTTATGCTTCCTTACCATACTAAAGCTCCACTGTCTTTTGTAATATCCTATTCTGACAGCTTTGCCAATATACTACTTATTAATCCTTCTGTATTCTGATGGTGTATAATATAATTTCTTCTTAAACACTTTACTAAAATAACTGATATCGCCAAAGCCTGTCCTGTCACAGATCTCATCAACCGTTAAATTCGTATCCCTAAGTAATGTTGAGGCCATCCTCAATCGTAGTCCATTCAAATATTGGGCAACGGATTGTCCGGTATATTTCTTAAAATCGTTCAGCAAAGTTGTACGGTTGGTATGAAAGTTCTCTGCCAGCTTTTCAATCGTTATTTTCTGATTATAACTGGATTGAAGATAATAGATAACATCTATTGCCATTCTCGAGTGCCCCTCTTTCAACATCTCGTGACTGTAGGCTTTCTCATCCTCCTGTCTTGCCAAATAGAATAGAATCTCAAATAAGTAGGATCGACTTCTGCATGGCCAATACAAGGTATCCTGCTTAGCGAGCAAGTCCTTTAACAGTTGAATTTTATATTCAATTCCTGTGGAATCAAGTGTATGTAAGGATAATATCTTCATTGTTGTTTCAGTTTCATATGAAAATTGTAGGATATAATATAAATCCTGTTGTTCTTGTATTGTAAGGGATTTGCTTGATTTACTTAAAAATTCATAATTAAAATTGGAATTAATAGCAGATGGTTTAAACCATAAGATTTTTGCAGATTCTTCACTGACATTAAATATCTCTATCTTATCCTTCTCATTCATATAGATTGCACAGGCTCCGGTCAGTATAAATTCTTTACCGTTCAACATAAAATGACAGGGTCCGGTCTTAATATAAATTATTTTATAATAGTCTCCTGCCTCCAAACAATTTAGATCCGAAAGTCCTTCGGTTACCGAAATCGGAAGAATATATTGGTTATAATAATTAAATCCAACGGTATAAAGCATAAAAAACACCTGCAATTCGCTCAAATATTTACCAATATTATAAACGATTGCAGGTGTCTTGTAAATGATTTGTCGAAAATTGTTTTATCCGTACTTATGAAGATTTAGTAACTTGTATACCGTTAATTTGGTAGTTGGTAAATTAAAAAATTACTGTTAACATCATTTTAAATTGTTCCTCGCCGTATACAGCATGCGGAACATTATTCGGCATAATAATACTTTCTCCTTTGTTAAGTACAAACACCTCATCTCCTACAGTAAACCTTCCTATACCGTCAAGTACAGTTACCAGAGCGTCTCCATCCGAGGAATGAGAACTAATTTCCTCTCCCTTATCAAAGGAAAATAAGGTCAGACTTACATTTTTATTTTGAACCAGTGTTTTGCTTACTACCTGGCCCTTTTGATACGTCAATTCCTCCTCCAGTCTTAGAATTTTGGAGGTTTCAATATTCTTTACAATATTTTTTTTTACTGCTTCCATATAATGCTCCTTTCTTAATAATTAAATATTATCATTGTATTCTTTCCTTTTAATAAATTATTATCATTTAAATTAATTCAACTTTATAATACCATATCTTGCACAACATCAGTGTAGCTGTGGCTACATTAATGTTACTACAATCAAGCTATTTTTTACAATCTGACAACTTGTATCATTATATTTAAAAATATTAGTCATAAAAACTACAAAAATTTCTATGTTTATTTCTAAAACTAGGAAATCAGTCAAGCATAGCATCATATGATACATTGTAATTATTATTAGGAGGAACATACAATGAGTGATTTACAAGCAACACATTGCGACGGAAGAAGAGATAATGATTGTAGCTGTATCTTAATAATCATCCTTCTCCTTTGCTGCTGTGGCAATGGCAACAATGGTTTACTCGGTGGTGGATTTGGAAATGACTGCGGTAATGACAACGGTTGCGGCTCTATACTAATTATCATTCTTCTCCTCTGCTGCTGCTGTGGCGGTAACGGCATATTCTAGGAGCATATACCGACAGGTATAACATCTAACCGAAAGAAAGGCTGCGTTTAACGCAGCTTTTCTTTTTTGCTATATAAGTTAAATTCTTTAAATTTATACCTTTCATAATAAATCATACTAATCACTCATGCTGCATCTTTGATGCAGCTCAAAACGCTATACATTACATCAACCAGCCCTTTTATTAATCTTTCCGTTTTTTCTGCCTTTTTAATCTTTCATAACATTCTCTGTCTATCTCATAAATAGTGTTTTCCTCTATGATTAAATCCTCATCCTTTTGTTTTTTTACTATATTTGAATCATTTTTTTCCTGTGTATAAAACTTTTGCTTTTCATATTGAAAACCGGAAGAATTGCCGGAGTTAAAAAGCTGACCACCCATTGAATGCCTCAAAATTATGTTATCATTTCAATATATGATAAAATTATATAAATGTCTTCAAAATGATTGAATCTCATTTACATTTACTTTATACTATAGATTAAGTTTTTACAGGATGATATTACCAATAAATTAAATGGAGTGGAAACTATGTCAGGATCCGTATATGGAACATTATTTACAATCTCAACCTGGGGTGAGTCTCACGGCGAAGGAATTGGTGTCGTGGTCGACGGTTGTCCCGCCGGGCTTCCTTTGGAGGAGCATTATATACAAACATATTTAAATAGGAGAAAGCCGGGGCAAACAAAATATTCTACCCCTCGCAAGGAAGAAGATAAAGTTCGTATTCTTTCCGGTGTTTTTGAAGGCCGAACAACAGGAACTCCTATTTCTCTTGTCGTGTATAATGAAAATCAGCATTCCGGAGATTATACTAAAATAGCATCGGTTTATCGACCCGGACATGCAGATTATAGCTTTGATATGAAATATGGTTTCCGTGATTATCGGGGAGGTGGTCGTTCTTCCGGAAGAGAAACCATTGGAAGAGTTGCCGCCGGAGCAATTGCCAGCGCCATATTAAAAGAACTAGGAATTAGAGTTCAGGCTTATACCTTATCCATCGGTGATATAACTATTGATAGACAAAAAGCCAATTTAACGCAGATAGAAGCCAGCCCTCTTTCCATGCCGGACTTAGAGGCCTCGAATAGGGCCGAGGAATATTTATCCGAACAAATGAAAGAGCATAATTCTGTCGGTGGTGTCATTGAATGTATTGCTTCCGGTATGCCGGTAGGTATCGGAGAACCCGTATTTAACAAACTCGATGCTTCTCTTGCCAAAGCGGTAATGTCCATCGGAGCTGTTAAGGGCATTGAAATCGGAGCCGGATTTCATTCAGCTCACCTAACAGGAGCTGAAAACAATGATGCATTTTTCAGTGATGATAAACATTCCGTCAATAAACGCAGTAACCATGCAGGCGGTATCCTAGGTGGTATCAGTGATGGTTCTGATATTATTCTTCGGGCAGCTATAAAACCGACTCCATCTATTTTCAGACCGCAGAAGACCGTTAACCGTAATAACGAGAATGTTGAAATTCAAATTCAAGGGCGTCACGATCCGATTATCGTTCCCAGAGCAGTTGTAGTAGTGGAAGCGATGGTTGCTATAACCTTAGTCGATCAGCTGTTTATAGCTATGACTTCCCGAATGGATCGTATCAAAGATTTCTTCAAATAGTAAGTTGCCTGTTGTAAGTCAACAGCTCCATATTCTGCTTTGCATAACAGGATTAAGCTGATTGTAACGATTTACAGCAGGTTTTTTAATGCCTCAAAATAAAATCTTATTCTTTCTTTCAAAATATGTAAATTATTCTTAAATCAATATATCCTATGACATCTCTAAATTAATCCATCAGATTATAGGCATATTAGTTATCGTTTTATCTTTCAAAATTATTATATTTTATATATGAAATAACGGTTCAAAACTATTCAATTATTTTTTATGAAAAGTTATTGACAAGATTGATAATATTAGTATAATTTATATTGTTGCTGTTTAGCGTAACTAAACTTTTAGTTTATTCTCAGTAAGAATTCGAAAGGAAGCATATCATGCATATCGGATCGAAAATCAAAGAATTACGAATTCAAAAAAGTCTGACCCAGGAGGAACTGGCAGACAGAGCAGAGCTATCAAAGGGCTTTATTTCCCAGCTGGAAAGGGATCTAACCTCTCCCTCAATTGCTACTTTAATGGATATATTACAGTGTCTTGGCACAAACCTGGAGGAATTTTTCAGTGGGACAACCTCAGAACAGGTAGTGTTTAAGAAGTCTGATTATTTTGAAAAATATGATACAGAGCTAAAGAATGAAGTGAAATGGATCATTCCGAATGCTCAAAAAAATATGATGGAACCAATCTTACTGACTCTAGATGCATGTGGTTCGACCTATCCCGATAATCCCCATGAAGGAGAAGAATTTGGATATATTTTAAACGGAAGCATTACCTTGCATATCGGAAACCGAACTTATAAGGTTAAGAAAGGGGAATCCTTTTATTTTACCGCCAATAAGCAGCATTATATTTCTGCTTCCGAAAAAACCGGAGCCACCCTATTATGGATTTCCACCCCACCAAGCTTTTAATATGATAATGAGTTTTCATTTAGAATAAACTCAATCTGAAATTTACATAATAATTAATCAAAGAAAAATTCAGGTGATTTAGCATAACCCTATAAGCCTGCTGCTTTTACTAATAAGGAGGAACCCCCATGACGGATAACAAATTAATCAATCTAATTAACATATCAAAGTCCTACGGCGATAATGTCGTCCTGGATGATTTGAACTTATATATTCGGGAAAATGAATTCGTGACTCTTCTGGGCCCCTCCGGTTGTGGTAAGACCACCACCCTTCGAATTATTGGTGGTTTTGAGACACCTAATAAAGGACAGGTAATCTTCGAAGGCAAGGAAATAACGAAGCTGCCACCCAATGAACGTCAATTAAACACTGTATTTCAAAAATATGCCCTTTTTAACCATATGACGATATCTGAGAATATTGCCTTTGGTTTAAAAATAAAAAAGAAAAGTAAAGCTTACATCCAGGATAAAATTAAATACGCCTTAAAATTAGTGAATCTCGATGGCTTTGAAAACCGTATGCCGGATTCATTAAGTGGTGGTCAACAGCAGCGAATTGCCATTGCCAGAGCAATTGTTAACGAACCTAAGGTTCTTCTATTGGACGAACCACTAGGTGCCTTAGATTTAAAACTTCGTCAGGACATGCAATACGAACTAATTCGCCTAAAAAACGAATTGGGAATCACCTTTGTGTATGTTACCCATGACCAGGAAGAGGCACTGACAATGTCAGATACCATCGTTGTGATGAACCAAGGCTACATTCAGCAAATCGGAACTCCTGAACATATCTACAACGAGCCGGAAAATGCATTTGTTGCTGATTTTATCGGTGACAGTAATATCATACCCTCCACTATGGTTGAAGATAAACTGGTTAACATTCTTGGTACTAATTTTGCCTGCGTCGATATCGGCTTTGGCAAAAACAAACCGGTCGATGTTGTCATCCGGCCGGAGGATATCGATCTCGTAAAACCGGAGAACGGTACGATTACCGGAAAAGTCACTTCTCTCCTGTTCAAGGGCGTTCATTATGAGATGGAGGTCTTAGCGAACGGTCGCGAGTGGTTGGTTCATTCCACAGATTTATTTCCGGTTGGTAGCGAGGTAGGTATTCATGTGGATCCCTTTGATATACAGATTATGAACAAACCGGAATCTGAAGATGAACAAGCTGCAGAAATTGAAGAGTAAGGAGATGATGTCCTGAGATGGTACAGAAAATAAAACATTTTTCAGAAAAAATATCCGGTAACGGTTTACAGTTACCGCGTTTACATAATATGAAATGGCTTTCCTTTCCTTATCTTCTTTGGATGGTGGGCTTTATCATCATACCATTAATCATGATAGTATTCTATGGATTAAGTAGCAGGGAAGAAGGCTTTACCTTAAAGAATATTCTGTTGATTTCTGATCCGATTAACCGTAAGGCCTTGTTGCTTGCTTTGGAGCTTTCCGTTATCAGTACACTTATTTGCCTTATATTAGCATATCCGTTAGCATTAATCTTGAACAATACTAAAATGAAGAGCAACAGTTTTATCGTTCTGATTATTATTCTTCCCATGTGGATGAATTTTCTGCTCAGAACAATTGCCTGGCAGAATATATTGGAAAAAACCGGTGTTCTGAATACGATACTTAACTTCCTACACTTACCGACGTTAAACATCATTAATACACCAAGTGCGATTGTACTTGGTATGGTTTATAATTTTTTGCCCTTT
This sequence comes from Bacillota bacterium, assembly GCA_023414875.1. Lineage (GTDB taxonomy): Bacteria > Bacillota > Clostridia > Lachnospirales > Lachnospiraceae > Mobilitalea. The sequence goes on from JAEZMV010000005.1 coordinate 31,026, forward strand.
ATGGTACTTCCCATTTATAATGTTTTAATAAAAATTGATAAGGATGTTGTGAATGCAGCCAGAGATTTGGGGGCAAACGGACGACAAACCTTCCAAAAAATTATATTTCCACTCACTCTTCCCGGAGTTATCAGTGGGATTACTATGGTCTTTGTTCCATCACTCACTACCTTTGTTATCTCAACCATACTGGGAGGAAGTAAAATTGTATTGATCGGTAATGTAATAGAACAGCAATTTCGATTAGGTAATTGGCATACCGGTTCCGGTTTATCCCTGGTATTGATGATATTCATTTTACTCAGTATGGCAATCCTTTCAAAGTATGATAAGGAAAGCGAGGGAAGTAATATATGGTAAAACGTTTTTTTAGCCGTTTCTATATCGGTGCTATCCTACTGTTTTTATACGCACCCATTATAATATTAATCGTGCTTTCCTTCAACGAGTCGAAATCCAGATCAAAATGGGGCGGCTTTACGCTTCACTGGTATCGTGAGCTTTTTAATAACGAAGATATCATGTCAGCCTTATCAACAACTCTGATTATTGCATTTTTATCAGCCTTCATTGCTACTGTAATCGGAACAGCTGCTGCTATTGCGATAAATAGTATGAAAAAAACACCAAGAACCATATTGATGGGAATAACCAATATACCTATGCTGAATGCAGATATTGTGACCGGTATTTCTCTTATGCTGATTTTTGTAGCACTGAATTATACCCTAGGTTTTACCAGTGTATTGCTTGCTCATGTCACCTTTAATATACCTTACGTAATCTTAAGTGTAATGCCAAAACTAAAACAGTTAAATCCTCACACCTTTGAAGCCGCATTGGATTTGGGATCATCTCCAATGTATGCATTTTTCAAGGTCATTCTGCCGGATATTTTTCCCGGTGTCATGTCCGGCTTCTTTCTGGCATTTACTATGTCGTTAGATGATTTTGTAATCACTCATTTTACGAAAGGTCCGGAAACCAATACCTTATCCACAATAATATATACCGAGGTGCGTAAGGGTATTAAACCGGAAATATATGCTCTGTCCACGCTGATGTTTGTTACCGTTCTATTGTTATTGGTATTTATAAATCGAAGAAATGCAGAGAAAAAAGCACCTGCGCGAAAACTATAAAGGAAGAAGGAAAATTGATAATGAAAAGAATATTTTTAGGTTTATCCCTGTTGTTAATGTCCATCTGTCTGCTGAATGGCTGTAGCAAAGACAATAAAAACACGGTCTATGTTTATAACTGGGGCGAGTATATTGATCCAGAGGTAATCGACCAGTTCGAAAAAGAAACAGGTATTAAGGTTGTATACGATTACTTTGAGCAGAACGAAGAAATGTATCCAAAGATTAAAGCCGGAGCGGTGCAATATGATGTTGTATGTCCTTCTGACTATATGATACAGAAAATGATTGATGAGGATTTACTGGCTGAGATAAATTTTGATAATGTACCCAACCTGAAAAACATTGATCCTACTTATTTAAATAGTTCAAAAAGCTTTGATCCCGAAAACAAATACAGTGTCCCTTACTGCTGGGGTACACTTGGAATCCTGTATAATAAGACCATGGTGGATGAACCGATCGACAGTTGGAGTGCCATCTTTGACGAGAAGTACTCCGGAGACATATTAATGATAGACAGTGTTCGTGACGCCTTCGGAATCGCTCTTGCTTACTTGGGATATGATATTAATACCACGGATCAAGCACAATTGGAAGAGGCCACGGCCTTGCTTCAATCCCAGTATCCTCTGGTTCAGGCTTATGTAGTTGATCAGGTAAGAGATAAAATGATCGGCGGAGAAGCAGCACTGGGTGTTATTTATTCCGGTGAAGCTATTTTTACCAAGCGTGAGAACTCAGATCTGGAATATGTTGTACCAAAAGAAGGCTCCAATGTATGGATCGATGGTTGGGTTATTCCAAAGAACTGCAAAAACAAAGAGAATGCAGAAGCCTTCATCAATTATATGTGTGATGCAGATATTGCCTTAAAGAATTTTGAATACATCACTTACTCTACTCCAAATAAAGCTGCAAGAGAAATGATAGCCGATGAAGATATTAAGAATAGTGAGGTTGCATTCCCTGACCAGGCAACACTTGACAGATGTAATACCTACAAATATCTTGGAGAAGAGATAGAATCTAAATATATTGATAAATGGAATGAAGTAAAATCGGATCTGGGTGAATAACATGTAGTAATAAACATAAAGGATATTCAGAATGTATTGGATCCCTATGATCATATTATCTCTTTATTGGAACTAAAAAATTAAATAGTTATAATTAAACAGTGAGGCAGCATAATTAGTATCTAGATTATGCTGTCTCACTGTTTATATTAACTCTAATTTATATGCTGCAATTCATTAAGAAGAGTTTTTGGGTTTCAAAACTCTTTAACTAACATGCATTAGTTCTGACAAGAATAAAGAGTTTTTGGTTTTCAAAATTTTTTATTCGCTTACAACATTTCTCTCTTCACCGTTTTGATATGCCACTATATTCTGATACACTTCTTGTGTTACTCGCTGCCTGGCTTCTACGGTCGCCCAGGCTATATGAGGTGTAATGATAAGCTTGGTGCTATCCTGAATATCAATTAACGGATTATCGGCTGACATGGGTTCTCTCGTCAGAACGTCAAGACCGGCAGCCGCAATCCAATTCTCCTTCAGTGCCTTGGTCAGTGCATGTTCATTTACAATAGGACCCCTACCCAGATTAAGCAGCACCGCACTCCTTTTCATCTTTTCAAGCTCATCTTCCCCAATCAAATCCCTGGTTTTATTATTAAGCGGGGCATGGATTGAGATTACATCCGAATTGCTTAGTAGCTCTTCCATAGTAACCTGTTCATAATCAAGATTATTGTTTTTCCCAGTGGTAGAATAATAAATTACTTTACATCCAAAGAGCTTTGCTACCTCTGCCACTCCCCTGCCGATTTCACCAAGACCTATTATACCCCAGGTTTTACCGGATAGCTCATGAAATTTAACTATAAAATGACTGAAAATATCGGAACGGATATATTCGCCGGATTTTACAAACTGATCATAATAACTTAATTTTTCATATAGATAAAAAAACAAAGCAAAAGTATGCTGGACCACTGACTGTGTGGAATAACCCTTTACATTGGTCACTGTTATATTTCGTTTATTCGTATAAGGAAAGTCTACGATATTAGTACCGGTTCCCGTTATACAGATTAGCTTTATATGATCTGCCTTATTTAAAGTTCTTTCATTCATAGGCACCTTATTTACGATTATGACATCAGCGTCCTTTATCCGCTCCGTATTCTGCTCCGGGTCAGAACTGGCATACTTGACTACCTCTCCGAGATTATCAAATGGAGTTAAATCAACATCCTCCCCTAAAGTATCTGTTTCCATAAACACTATTTTCATGTGACTTTTCCTTTCAAATGTTTATTAATAATTTATTTATCATCACAAAACAAAGTTCAAGTAATTAAGCATAATAAATGTACTTTAACTATTGTATACTTCAACAATTGCATTTCAATAGCGTGATATTAAACAATTCGATTTTCAACTAATTCGGTGTTCAGCTAATTCGTAGTTCAGCTAATTCGTAGTTCAGCTAATTCGGTGTTCAAGCTAATTCGTAGTTCACAGCTAATTCGGTGTTCAGTTAACTCGGTATTCAGTAATCTGACACTCAACAGGTACTAAAAAAAGGTGGCGAGAAAATGCCACCTTGCAATCTTATCTGATTCTTTCCGGAAAGCCAACCTTCTTTTGAACTTTCCGTAAGGTTTTTGTTGCATAGTAATTTGCTTTTTCAGCATTCGCCTTAATAATACTGTCAATGTAGTCCTTATCCTTCTGTAGTTCTGCAAATTTATCCTGGATTGGCTTTAACATTCCAATAACTGCCTCACCAACGGCAAGCTTGAAGTCTCCATAGCCGGTGTTAACAAATTCTTTCTCAATGTCAATTACGGACTTCCCGGTAGCTATTCCATAAATATCGATCAAGTTCTTAATTCCGGGTTTCTCATCGGAATACCTTATCTCATTATCCGAATCTGTAACTGCTCTTTTGAATTTTCGTATGATGGAATCCGGATCATCCATGAGGTATATGCTAGCATTCGCATTTTCATCGGATTTTGACATCTTCTTTTCCGGTTCCTGAAGACTCATGATTTTTGCTCCCTGCTTAACAATATATGGATCAGGAATCGTAAATACATCTCCGTAGATTGAATTAAAACGTTCCGCGATATCACGTGTAATTTCTAAATGTTGTTTTTGATCCGACCCTACCGGTACAACATCGGATTGGAATAATAGAATATCTGCAGCCATAAGCACTGGGTAAGTATATAGTCCAGCATTTATATTATCTGCATGTTTTGCTGCTTTATCCTTGAATTGTGTCATTCGGTTTAACTCACCCATATAAGTAAAACAATTTAAAATCCAACCCAATTCAGCATGCGCGGACACATGGGACTGATAATATATGCAGTTCTTATCAGGATTAAGTCCTGCAGCAATATATAATGTAAGCAGTGCTCTTGCTCTTTTCCTAAGCTCCGCAGGATCCTGACGGACTGTAATGGAATGCATATCAACCACGCAATAGAAGCATTCATATTCATCTTCAAGTGTTACCCAATTTTTTAAAGCTCCCAAATAGTTTCCTAAGGTCAACGTTCCGGTAGCCTGCATTCCGCTAAATAATGATTTCTTTCCGTCTAACATAGTTCCACATCCTATTCGTTAGTCAAGTTAAGCCATACTTTGAAATAACTTAAGCATGCTCTCAAACCTGCTTATTATGATTATTTTCTATATCATTCAATATATAAAGAAAGCAAACAAATGTCAATGTTTACTTTCCTACTTTCTATCTTGTGTTGCTCCAATTTACTCTATTCTTCCTCTGCTACTACTCTATCCTTCAATACAATATAATGGAAAGCTATCATTCATTTTAGCAGTATAGATCTGTAAGTTCATGAAGAGAATCCACAACCTTGTCGTATTCCTTAACGTTACCAAAACCGTATCTGGCGAATACAAATGGAATCCCTGCTTCCTTTGCTGCATCAGCATCTCCCTGTGTATCTCCAACATAAATAGGATGCTTTAGTTGATGCCTTTCTATCATCATCCGAATATTATCAGCTTTCAACTTTCCGGTTCGTCCAGGGTACTCATAATCAATAAAATATTTTTCTAAATGCGGGTTCGCCTGGAAAAAGCATTGAATATAGCCCTCTTGGCAATTACTCACAATCAAAAGCTTATACTTGGCAGACAGCTTTATCAGAGCCTCCTCTAAACCATCATAAAGGGTAGCACCGTGTTCCGCTAAATATTCACATTCATAGGAGCAACATTCTCTCATAACCTCTACTGCATGCTCCTCGTTAACGCTTTGATATAGCTTTACAGCGATTACATCCAGAGGCAAACCAAATAGTCCCTGTAATCGCTCTGCGGTCACTTCATCCGTGACCTCCGGATATTTTTCATTTATTATTTTCTTAAACGCAATTGCTACTTCCGGAGTAGAATTCCATAGTGTTCCATCCATATCAAAAATTATACTATCAATCATATCACTTTTCCTTAAGGTTATTAAGTGTCACCACAACTGCAGTTACACTTTCAAATACTATAATGCCCTCTAATTTGACTATTGTCAACACTATTTCTGTCCTGATTAATAACTATTAGCCTAGTAATAATATCATTTTAACTATTTAAAAAAATCCGCAAAAAACCTCTACGGTTCATTGCAGACAATTAAATTCTTTATCATTCATATTATTATGCTTTATTATACTCATATCTTTCATATACTAATCATCTACTAAGGTTTATATCCTTCTGTCTTCTATTATCTCTCCATCCTTCAGTTTAATGATATGATCTACATAAATACTGACCTCTGGATCGTTTGTCACCATAATCAATGTTCTATGATATTCGTATACGATATTCAACAAAAACTCCAGAATATCTCTATCCATCTGATGATAGCCATAATCATTAGGTTCATCCATCAGTATAATGCTTGGCTGGTTAATCAAGGCCCTTGCATACGCAGCACAATGAAGCTGACTCATGGATACTTGTTTTGGATACCGGGATAAAATCCTGGAGATATGTAACCGATCCGTCAGCTCCTTATAATAATTCTCATCATATTGTTTCTGGGCCAGCAACGCAGGCATTATGATATTCTCATGGATGGTAAGTTCCGATATAAAGCTATCATTATTGAATAAATATCCTACTTCTTTTCGTCGAACAATAGCCAACTCATCATCATTAAACCTGGAGACATTTTTATGATTAATTGACAAATCTCCGCTGGTAGGGCGTTCGAGTCCACCCAGTAATCGCAGCAGAGTAGACTTGCCTGAGTTTTTTTCACCGCAGATTGCCACGCATTCTCCTGCATTGACTTCAATGTTACAGTTATTGATGGCATTTATGAAAACATTATTTCTTAGGTATCTTTTATATAGCTTCGTGCTCTTTAATATTGCCATATTTAAATCACTTCCTTACCGATTATTTCATTATCAGATAAAATATTCGATAGCGGCATTTTTCTAATTCCAATCTCCAGGTAAATCCCCAGAGATATAATAAAGCAACAGGCTGCACCAGCGATTAATAAAAAGGTGCTGGAGGAATCAATAATTCTCAAAGTATTTTGGTTTAGAGAAAACCCTCCCAGCAGACTCAGGATACTTCCCGTTATCATATATCCCCCAAATAAGCCTATCGGAATGGTTACAATAATCAGGAAGATCATCTGAACAAAAATTAAAATACGAATATTATGCTTCGTTGCACCGAGTGCCTTTAGTATGCAATAATCTCTTACTCCTGATTTCATAATATTATAGTACTGGCTGATGACAAAGGTAATTCCACCTATCATAAATATGGTACGTATACTGATATATAAATATCGTATGTTTGACGATTTATTTTCGGTGCTTAAAACCAGAATATTATCTATATATATCATGGTGATAACTATAGCGATATACGCTGCTATTATCGAAAATATTACAAGTATATAATTAAAACGATGTCTGATAAATATTAATTTCAAATAAGTTTTTAATAAATTCATATCCATCCTTTCTCTAATCCGTTAGGCACAGAATGCTTGGAATTGATGATATCAACCCAAGCATCCCATGACATTAAAAAATGAATCGGTAAAGTATTTATTCCCCAATAGATACTTTCAAGGCGAATTATTTGCCGCCAAACCATCTATATATCATCTCAAGTAAATCTAAACCCATAATGTTATCCTCCTTCTTCATAAGAAAAAGACCTTGGTTACATGCTTTTTATAGCATATAACTAAGGTCCCCTCAATAGGACAAGACATGAACGTCGATTTTTCCTGCATGAACGTCGATTTTTTAAAATGACACTCGATTTTTCATGTTTATTTCAACATAGAACTGATGATCTTCGCTTATGAAATTTACCATACCATCGTATTTTTTTACTCTCTGAGTTAAATTCTTAACACCAAAACCATGAATGCTTTTATCCTTCTTCGTAGTAATAATTTTCCCCTCATGAATATCAACCTTTGCTCCTACCGGATTCTTTACATCGATATATAAATCCTCTTTAAAACTACTAATTTTAATATCAATATAATAAATACAATCTGCCTCCCGTTCTATCCTAAGAATTGCTTCTACGGCATTTGAAACAGTATTAGCAAAGATAACACACAAATCCATGGGTGCAACCTTAAGGTCCTCCGGAAATCCTCCCTCCAATCGAATTTCGATATTATCCTTACGATATCTACTCTGAGCATCATTTAATATAGCATTCACGATATCATTCCCTGTCTCAAATAAGTCGCTTGAAAGATCAGAGGTTTCGATCAATTGATTGATATACTGCTCCATCTCAGAAAACTTATTTGCCTTATATAAGCCACGGATACATGCAAAATGATTTTTCATTTCATGACGGATACTACGCATCTCCTGCTGTTTCTCGTGCACCAGCATATAATACTGCTGTTGAGATTCTATGATACTTTGATTGATTAGGGATAGCGCTTTATAATTATCTCTTGATTCTGTAATAATGATCATCATTAGACCGGCTACATTATATGAGATTACAACGATTATAGTGACAATGACCATCGTTCTTCGTGCACTTTCCGTTGCTTCACTGTTTGATCTTACCATAAGCGCTGCTAAAATCAGCAAACCCGTACCTGCACCTGCAAATAGTAATGCATAAATTCTTTTAGAGATACTTATTTGTAAAGAGTTTTTTTTCCTGTTCTTTTTTATAAAAACAATAATACTTAATACCAAAAGATCGCCTGAATTTAAAATAATACGGAGGTTTTCATCATTAAAGAATTCATGGTCAGATAAATTAATTACTCCAACGATACAGGCATCAAGAAGTAACAATAATACATAAGCCAGTAATGAATATGCAAATTTTTTAATGTAATTACCCTCAAGCAAAAAACAAACCGATACTGTAACCATGATAATTAATAACACGGTAAAAATATCATTATTTTTGCTGTAGTTAAGACCTGATATAAGTAATATTATGCTCTGAATTATTCCTACGAGTATATACAGGTTTTTTTTCTTGATAGGCTGAAAATTCATGATCCCCCATAAGAAAATCCATAACTTTATAAAATCAACCAAATAAACATAAATCACATACCCGATATCCTTCATGTATTATAGTCTCCTTATCTTGCGTTTCTTCTTCGGTATGCTTTACAGGCTTTCTTAAGTCTTCCGATTTGACGTATCGCAACCTCCACCTTCTCACCATTATCTAAAATAATATTTTTACCGATTTCATCGATATATCCCATATTTACAATATAGGCTTTATGAACACGAAAGAAATCCCCAGTGTTAAGTATGCCCTCCCATTCCGTCATGGTTATCGTACTCTCATAAGAGCCTTTACTGGTACGTACAACCGTAAAGCGGTTTATATACTCTATGTAGATGATGTCCTTAAGTTTTACAAATAAGATTTCTCCGTCTAAACCAACAATTGCTTTATAATTCTTTGTTATTTCATGAATAGCTTCGGTTAATGTCAACATAAACTCTTTTTCGTTAATTGGTTTCAACAGATAGCGAAAGGCTTTAACCCGGTAGCCGGCCTGCATAAAACCCTTATACCCAGTAAGAAAAATGATAAACATACTATCATCCTTCTCCCTGATCCTTTCAGCTGTTTTGAGGCCATTAATTCCATGCATCTGAATGTCTAAAAAAAGAATATCAATCGATTTATTATATGCCAGCAGTTCTTCTCCTGAAGAAAAACAGATTGTTTCTATCTCTGCTAAGTTTGAGGACTTGAATTCTCTGCACAATCGTATCAGTTCATCTCGTATGATTGCTTCATCATCACATATACCAATTAGCATAATTATTCCTCCTCTTCCATATAATGCAAATTATTATAATATCATAGCAATCCTCTATTAATCCGTCAAGATATTACATAATAATGCCAATAAAACTGATATCCAAATTAATTATTCTTATGTTATAATATTTCATAACAGATTACTGATGTAAGGACGATGCATATAAAATCCTAAGAAATAATGAAAGGAAGATAGACATGAAGCAGATAGCAAGTTTTACGATTGATCATATGAAATTACTAAGAGGCATCTATGTATCCAGAAAAGATAAAATAGGAAACGAAGTCATCACCACCTTTGATATTCGAATGACACGACCTAATTTTGAACCCGTAATGCTTACCGGAGAAATGCATACCATTGAGCACTTAGGAGCAACATTTTTACGCAACCATACTGAATTCGCAGAGAAGACAGTATATTTTGGACCTATGGGATGCCGCACAGGATTCTATCTTTTATTAGGCGGTGATTACACCTCTAATGAGATTATTCCTCTCTTAACCGAGATGTTTGAATTTATTCGAGACTTTGAAGGAGAAATCCCAGGCGCCACTGCAATCAATTGTGGTAATTATAGTGATATGAATCTTGATTTAGCAAAGTTTTATGCCGGAAAGTTTTTGAATGAGATACTTTACAAAATCGATGAGGAGCATCTTACGTATCCGGTTTAAAATTAAGCCCATAAAGATAACCTTAAGTATGTTTATCAGACTATATCCTTGGTCTTTAAGCATACTTTTTTTGAGTTGCCTTTTATCGCATAAAGGTTCATTTTTCGTACTTCGATGAATATAATGTAATGAGTATGAATAATGGGAGAAGCTATGGCAGACCACGACATGTTCCACACAGTAGAGATTATGCGGGCAGCATCGCCTTATTTTGATTCCAGAAGCAGGGTTAGGGTTGAACTAATTACCAAGATGTTAGATCTCATGGTTAATCTGAGATCAAGCACCGGTTCTAACAACATGGCTGCCTGTGGCTTTGATAACAGTAGTATTGACATTGAAGGCTTATTAAATGGTATTCGGCCCATATGCAACAATAGAGAGAGAATCTTTATTGATAAAATTCTTAATTTTTTTAATATGAGAAGAATGTTTGAAATGTATAATAATATGATGGCAACTATGAAGACCATGCAGGAATTCGGAGGCTTCCCCTTTGGTGACTCTAATTCTAATGATACTGATAATGTCGCCGGTAATTTTTCCGGTTTTAATTTTGAATCAATCTTTGGAAATCAAAAGGAAAGCTCATATTCAGAAAGCTCTGATACCAAATATAACGAAAATGAAGAAGCTTCTGATGCTAATTCAGAAGATAGCCAGAATAATTATGGTAATTCAAATCCTATGAATAATAAAATGTTTGAGATGCTAAAAGCCATGGTGCCACCTGAACAGTTAAGTACTTTCGAAAACTTTAGCATGCTTTTAAATACTATGTCATATGATAATAATAACAGTAAACCCGATCATAACAAGGAGCATAGTGATGGCTGATACTTCCTGGACCAATAACCCAAAGCTTAATAACATTGATCCCCGCAAATTAGCAATTCTGTTGGATTTAGTAAAAGAAGCCGAAGGAAAACCGATGGATAAATTAGTTCCGTTATTAATGAATACAAATAAACGACTTCAACAGCAGAATATGACTTTTTCAAAGGATGAAAGCGATGTCATGATAGAAATCTTAACTAAGAATATGTCCCCAAAGGAGAAACAGCAGTTTGAAATCATTAAGAAAATGATGGCAAGCAGAAAATAACATTAACAGAATTATTAACTTTAAAGGGCCTGTCATAATGATGTGACCCCAATCGTTAGATGTTAGTCTAACTTTTGGGGGTCGGTTCATAAATTATACGACGCCCTTTTTTTCGTAGATAAAAAACCAAGGGATTGATACAAAATTCTTTTCTAATACTAGGTTGGAGTAATATATTCTCTTATTTCCTGCGTAAGTATGCACCGGTTAGCATGGCATCCTTATAGAATAAGCCATGCTGCGAGAGGCACAGGAAAAATCTCGAAAGGGAATGATATTACTCCAATATTAAAGCTGATTAAATCTTGTTTTGCAACAGCCCATTATCTAATTTCTCAAGCTTTGCATATACTCTTAATATTTCACCCACACTCCAAGCCTGTGCAAAACACCCCTGAGATCCGGCAGGTACCAGTCCGTCATAGATTTCTGCTATTTGACCAATACAACCTTCGCGCATACAGGCTTCCAAAACAACTAACTGTTCTCTAACTTTTTTTACTGCCTTCTCACTATACTGATTTACTTTAAGATACGCCAGATAGTAAGCACCCATCGGGAATGGCCATACCGTTCCCTGATGATAAGCCATATCCCGGTCAAAATGAGAACCACCATAGTTAGCTTTAAAATCCTTATCCTCCGGATTCAAAGTCCGAAGTCCATACGGCGTATACAGCTTCTCAAACACCTTATCGACGACACTTTTCTCCTGCTCTGGCTTAAGCATCGTAAACGGAAGTGAAGTTGCCCATATTTGATTACATCTAATTTGTTCATCTGCCTCACAGTAGGATATTACATCCTTAAGGCAGCCCGTCCTCTCATTCCAAAACTGATCACAAAAGCTCTTTCCAACCTTATCAGCAAGTACTTCATATTGGCAGTCTGCTAATCCCAGAAGGCGTGAGAATAAACCCATAATTTTTATAGCATTATACCAGTAAGCATTTATCTCTACCGGTTTACCATGTCGTGGTGTAGGAAGTATATCACCAAAACGAACATCCATCCAGGTAACCTGCTCATTACCGCTGCCAGCCATAATAAGCCCGTCCTGATCCATTCTGATATGAAAATCAGTCCCATCTTGATACCATTTTATAATGTCCTCCATGGTAGGAAAAGCTTCTTCAAGGAAAGAAATATCTTTACTTTCCTGATAATACTCATAGACGGCAATGATAAACAGCAACGAGGCATCCACAGTATTATATAGAGGCTCATTCTCCCCCTCCGGAAACATATTTGGAATCAAGCCCCTCCGGTAATACTTAATAAAGCTACGAAATATACTTTTTGCCTCTTCATATCTTCTTGTAAAGATACAACAACCGACCATAGAAATCATCGTATCACGTCCCCAGTCAGCAAAAAACGGATATCCTGCCATAAGGGTCTTCCCCTTCGTAGACTCCCGCTCAACTAAATAGGCATCAGCACTTTCTACAAGCTGTAATCCGACAGCATCCTTGATACCGGATTGTTCACACAAATCATTTATCCTATTTTCTTCTTCCTGAAGCATCTGAGTTATCGAATAATCTGTCCGTTTGGTGCTATAAATAATATATCCTTCAAACTCCTTCTTTGGCAGAACAGTAAAGCATAATTTGTGGTTGTGTGCTGTCCTTCCAACAGCATCACGCCCATCTCTTGCATCGTGTGCATAGTATAAATCCTGAATAAACTCAGTTTCATAACCCTCTACTACAGCATTTGTCTGAAAAAATAACGTTAAGTCATTACTTTTGATAGTATCATTAACCGTATGAAATACCTGATCCTTTTTAATTACTTCTCCCTTCGGTACAAATTGCAGCTGGGGAGTTACAAAGAGTTTTATCTCTTCCTCCATACGATTATTAATCTCATAGCGAATACCAAGGGTATTTTCACCATGACGCATTATTATTGTCTTCTTTACTTCTACTCCCTCAATCTGATAAGTCCAAGTAGGAAAATGATCAAGGTAAAATTGCTGCAGCTTTGTAAAGCCTTTTTGGTTCTTTGTATGATTAACGAATTCCTGGCTGGACAGTGTAATCTTATTATCTTTCAATACTATAGTCTCATCCGTTTTGGTAATCATATGATACCGGTAATTCGGAGCTTTAATACAGGACATCAATAACGCATGATCGTTACGCACCACAGACCCAATCATTGTTAAAGAGGAATATCCTCCCAATCCATTCGTCAAGAGATAACAATTCTCCTGCCCCCGTCCAAGATCTTTCCAGTCATTTTTCCCATAGATAAATTTCATTCTTCCTCCTAATAATTAAACACCATATTCTTTTGTTAGAATCAACGTGTGAGAAGTAAACCTTCTCACACGTTGAAAATAGACGATATTATTACTTAATTCAAACAAATCAAAAAGGATAACGCCTGTTTCCGTTGAGTTCAGATTACTTTAAATATGCAATGGAATACCTTGGCATCTTTAAGCTACCATCCGTAAGTGTGACTTCGCTTCCATCCACGGTCAGATATCCTCTGATATCAAGCCTTTCTAAGTTGGCTGCATTCAGGTCAATAATAGCTGTATCAGAATTAATATTATATATGATTATGATCTCATTACCTTCATACACTTTCTTTACCGCACAGATATTCTTATCAATCAGCTCATCAATTAAACTCAGTTCGCCTCTTGCAATCTCAGGATTTTCATTACGGATACGAATTCCTCGTTTATAGTAGTTAACGATTGATAACGGATTCTTTAATTGTTCCTCCAACGGTGCAAACAGCTGCTCAACCTCATCCGCCCCTGGGGGAGCCTGTGCCATTCCGGTTGTATCGGTGGAGGACCATTGCATCGGTAGGCGTTTGTTCTCATCCTTGTCGCCCTTGCTATTCATTCCAATCTCTTCCCCATAATATACAAAAGGGCTTCCATTCATGGATAGCAGCATACCGGCAGCCATTTTCATTTGGTTCTCATTGTTTGCGAGCTGGGCAGAAACTCTGGTATTATCATGATTACTAATAAAAGGTGCATCAATAAAGTTTGGATTATTTTCACTGTATTGCTTATTCAGTTCCAGCAAGGATTTTGCAAAGGATTTTGCAGAAGCAGTACCTAATTTTCTTACAGTTGAGGCAACGATACCATTATATTGAGCTAGTGGGTAATTGAAAATACTTGTTATACCGCTTTGATAATAATTGGCAATTACCGGCATCTCATCCCAGACTTCCGCTACAATATAAGCTTCTTCATCTACACCTTTGACATAATCACAAAACCATTGCAATACTTCTACATTTTTAGAGGTTTCACCTGTATAATATTCCTTCGCTGCATCAAGACGGAAGCCATCGACACCCAGGTCCAACCAGAATTTTGTAATTCTTTCAATTTCAACACGTAGTTCTGGACTTTCAAGAGCCAAATCCGGCATCTGATCCCAAAATACACATTCATAATACCAATCGGAGCTGCCGGCTCTATGGTAGTCCTTACTTCCATTTGTCTCCTTAACGAAATGATAATATCCCACTGTAGGACATTCCGTTATATCCGGTTCTTCCCCAGCTTCTAACCCTTCCAGATAATCAACTGCCGTCGTAAACCATGGGTGCTTTGCTGAGGTATGATTAATCACAAAATCAATGATTAATTTTATATCACGTTTTTCACATTCCGCTAAAAGCTTCAGGAAATCCTCCATAGAACCATATTGCGGGTCGATTGAGTATAAATCGGTCGCATCATATTTATGATAAGAGGGGGATGGCATAATCGGCATCAGCCATATACCATTAAACCCCATATCGCTGATATAATCCAGCTTTGAAGTAATACCGTTCATATCTCCTATTCCGTTACCATCGCTGTCATAAAAGGAGTATACAAATATCTCATAATAATTTCTGTAATTATCTCTGATGATATTAAGTTCCTGCTCGTATTGATAGGATATCGGGGAAACGGTGGGCTCCACTGCCTGATCAGCAGTAGTCGATGTTACCTCTGAATTATTGTCATCCACAGCTGCCGGAGTAATCGTAACGTCAATCAATTTCTCGGACTTATTACTGCATCCACAAACGATTACAATAAACAAAGAGAAACAAAAAATTATAGTAATTATTTTTCTTTTCATAATACTGATCTCCAAATCTTTTTCACTGCACCTCTAAATTTTGGTGTGATAGCTTCCCCGAATAACAAAGAAGTACTGAAATCAGGTCCCCAGTACTTCTTTAAATTCGTAAGTTAATAATTGTTTTTAAATTATCCCTTAACAGCTCCTGATACACCTTCCACAAAGAATCTCTGTGTTATAAGGAATATTATCGCAATTGGAATGGAAATTATAACGCAACCTGCAAAGAAGGTAGTATAATAATATTCAACAAATTCCTTTTGCAGCATTGTCCATAAACCGATTGCAATCGTAAAATAATTTCTGTCCTGACCTAAGATAACCTTCGCAAAGATGTAGTCCACCCAAGGAGCCATAAAGGTCGTTAACAAAGTATTTACTATAATCGGTTTGGACAGCGGTATCGTAATTCTACGGAATACATCCCACTTCGTAGCACCATCAATAAATGCTGCTTCATCAATTGATTTTGGTATAGTATCGAAGAAACCCTTGGCAATGTAAAAACCAAGACAGGCACCGGCCGAATATACGATAACAAGAGCCACAAGCTTTAGAGGTCCTGCTTCTAAAAAACCCAGTCCTTTTAAGATATAGTACACCGCTATCATAGACATAAAGCCCGGGAACATACCTAATATAAGCGCAATATTCATTAATTTTTTACGCATCTTAAACCGCAATCTAGATAGAACATAGGATATACATAAAACAAAAAATGCAGAGATCAAACAGCTGGCTACTGCTACGAGCAATGTATTTGTAAACCATTTTGTAAATACCAGACTGCCGTTCTGGCTAAATAAATTCTTAAAATTATCAAATGTAAATCCACGAGGCCAAACATAACTCTTATAGGTACCACTCTCTTTACGAAGGGAGGTTAGTATTACGAAAAAGATCGGAAGGATCCATACAAAGCCTATAATAGCCAATACTGCATGTACTATTGAGTTTACTATAAAATGTTTTTTTGAGCCCTTAGACTTTATTTTTTTACTCATTATTGGAACGCCTCCTCATCCTTATAGGATCCTGTGCGACGATACGTTAATAAGGATAATGTCGCCAAAATCATAAATACAATGATACCGATTACTGCTCCTATATTATAATCTTTATTCGTTAAAGTCAGCTTATACAGCCAGGTAACTAATAGATCTGTCTTTCCTGCGCTGTAGTACTCAAGGGATTCCGGTCCACCTCCTGTCAGTAGGAAAATAACATTGAAGTTATTGATATTACCGACAAAAACAGTAATCAAACTTGGTGTCATGACAAATAACATATATGGTAATGTTATTTTAAAAAATGTTATTACGGAATTAGCACCATCTACTTTTGCAGCCTCATATAAATCTTTCGGAATATTATTTAAAATACCCGTGGTACTCAGCATGGTATATGGTACACCAATCCAAATATTAACACAAATAATTGTGATTTTTGCCAATGTAGGGTCCGTAAGAAAAGGTATTGAGGTTTCTATTAATCCCATACTTTTTAAAATAGAATTTACCGGACCATTTGTATTAAAGATTGTACTCATTGTTAACAGTGAAACAAATTGAGGTACTGCTATTGATAATACAAATATAAATCTCCAGAAACTCTTAAAACGTGTATCCTTACGGTTAATTACTAATGCAAGAAGCATACCAAGGATAAAACAGGTAAAGGTTGAAAAAATAGCCCAGATAATAGTCCAGGATAAAACTGGCCAGAAGGTTTTCGCCAGTACCCCACCCCATTTGAACATAGCTACAAAATTATCCAATCCAACCCAATCAAATAAATTACCCGGAGGCTGATGATTCTTATCATAATTAGTAAATGCAATCAAAATCATAAATGCGAGTGGAATTATTGTAAAACATATTATTCCTGTAATTGGGAATAAAAGCAGCATCTTATGTAGATTTTGATGCTTCAATGATTTTAAATCTTCTAAGAAATTCGGTAACGGTTTCCCTTGTTCTTTTCTAATTTGAGCATTGTACGCACTCTTTACGGATGACATTAATATAAAGATTAATAAAAATGTGATAAAAAATGTGATAACTCCATATAGCAGGCAAAGCATGGAATTGTCTCCAACGACATACTCATAAATCTGTTTTGTTTCATTAAAGACTTCTTCCTGTTCTCTTGTGCCTAGGGTTAATAAGTCTCTGATCGCTTTTGCCCCAAAGCTCACCATATAAAGAATATAAGCGATTTCCAAAGACAATAAAAGTAGTCCGCGAGTTATCTGTTTGTGAAGGATATTGCCTAAACCAAAGACAACTGCAGATAATTTAGTTATGATATTTCCTTTTATAAATGCAGTGCCAAAACCTGCGCCAGAGCCAAATACTTTGGCTGGTTTTTTGGATGTTTTATGCTTATTCCCGGCCATAAATCTCCTCCTCATTAATAATAACTGACTTAGTTCTTTAGGATAGAAACGGAATGCTCCGTGCATAGAACATTCCGCCTCTATTAAATTTATAACATCTGAATTAGGATTATATCATTATATTATATATTTTGATATAATTCATACAAATTATTCTACAACCAGGGTAGCAACAAAAGTATCCAGTTTTTCCTGAACATTGTTTTTATTTAAATCACCACTTCTAATCTCAGTAGCAAATGCTGCTACATTAGACCAGTATCTTGAACTGAATTCTGCAGAGGTTGGCTGCATTACAGATGCAGTATTTGCTTCTGCAACGATAACAGCTGCTACAGGGTCAGCCTGAACTTCTGCGGAAGCTCCAACAGTAAGATTGGTAGGAACCTGAGCTGTTTCAAGAAAACGTTGTTTCTGCATTTCTTCTCCACCTAGATATGCTGCGAATGCCACTGCTACTGCAGGGTATTTAGCCTGAGCGTTAACACCAATTGCTTTTGAACCATAGAAACCTTTTAACTGATAGGTATTTCCATCGGGATTAAAGGTAGGAATTATAGCAAGACCTAAATCGTCGCCTAAAGCATCCTTATATAATTGGAAATTCCAAGAGCCGTCAAACCAGGCACCGATTCTGTGATCCGCTGCTAACTCTGTTAAAGATACATCATCAGAGTAAGCACATTTCGGATTGTTAATTAAGTCGATTAAGTAATTTGTTACAGCTACACCGGTAGGATTGTTCCAGTTACAACCTGCAGCAAAATCAGTTCCACTTTCACCGTAAATTGTTAAACCAGCACCATAATAGTAGGAAGCTAATTTCCAACCGCCTGCTGAGTCAAAGCAGAAGTTATATACGTTATCAGCTGTCTCTTTTGCCATAATAGTCTCAAGAGATTTTACATCTTCTTCTGTTAAAAGAGATTTATCATAATACATAAAGAAGGTATTATGTGTAAAAGGAATTGCATAAATCGCATCGTCTACAGAAACAGTATCAACAACCGCCTCTGCCATTGTAGTTTTTACCATTTCCTCTGTTGATCCGCCAAGTCTTGCAATTGCACCTGCATTCACAAGTTCTCTTAACTGATCGTTAGCAAAGAAGAACACATCACCGGCTGCTGCTACGTCTTTCAGGATTTCATCCTTAGCAGTATCTTCGCCCTGTGCAACTACAGTAAAATCGATGTCCCATTCAGGATGTAATGCCTGGAAGGATTGACACATTTTATCCATTGTGTTTGTTTGAATTTGATTCTCAGGAGCCCATATAGTTAAAGTAACCTTTTCCGGAGTAACAGCTTCCGGTGCTTTTGTTGCTTCCGTGTTAGTATCTTCCTTGTTAGTATCTTCCTTGTTGGTATCCTCTGTTTTCGTATCCTCTTTTGCTCCACATGCAGCAAAACTGCCAATTACCATAATAGCAACTAAAAGTAACGCGATAAGTTTTGTAACCTTTTTCATAATCCTCTACCTCTTTCCTTTTTATTTACATACTAACCTAATATGCTGCATCTTTGATGCAGCACAAAACGAATTGTCCAATTCGCTTTGTGAATTTATAAGCTAGGCAATAAATTGCCTTATATCCCAAGAATATGATGCCTTTCTTGGTTGAAAAATATGCTCGTCACATATTAATTCCAGATTTCATTTGCATAGTCCCTAATGGATCTGTCGCTTGAGAACTTTCCAGCGTTTGCAGTATTTAGAAAGCATTTTCTACGGAAGCTATAGGTATCAGAATAATCCCGATTTACCTGAAGCTTCGCTTCACAATATGGGATGAAGTCCAAAAGCAGATAATAATAATCCGGTTTATGCCAGCTGGCTCCGTTAAGGATTGAGTTGTATAATTCCTCAAACATTCCAGTCTTACCATCATCAAAGGTTCCATTCACTAGAGTATCCAATACTTTCTTGATCCTAGGGTTTTTCTCGTATAATTCTCTCGGATTATAAGTATCTTTAATCTTTTCGATATCCTCAACTCTTGCCCCAAAGATGTAATTGTTCTCTTCTCCTGCCTGTTCTACGATTTCTACATTAGCTCCATCGTAGGTTCCTAAGGTTACTGCACCGTTTAGCATAAATTTCATATTGCCGGTTCCGGAAGCCTCTGTACCTGCCGTCGAGATCTGCTCGGATATATCAGCAGCCGGAGTTAGTTTCTCGGCATAGGATACATTATAGTTATGAACAAAAATTACCTGCAGCTTATCCTTTATCTCTTGATCTTGTTCCATCATCTTTGCTATTTCATTCAGGAATTTTATGATCCCCTTTGCTCTGTAATATCCTGGAGCTGCTTTTGCTCCGAAGATAAAAGCGGTTGGATTTAACTCTTTTATTCTTCCATCCTTCAATCCAAAATAAATATCTAGGATGGAAAATGCATTCAGAAGCTGACGCTTATATTCATGAAGCCGTTTTACCTGAATATCAAAGATAAAGTCTGGATTTACACGAATTTTCTCCTGCTTGTAGATGTAATCTGCCAGCTGTCTCTTTTTTATACGTTTAATATCACCAAACTGTTTCATCACCTGCTTATTATTTGCAAACTTTTCAAGATCCTTCAAGCGATCTAAATCTGTCAGCCAGGAGTTGCCTATTTTATCGGATATAAATCCTGCAAGCTCCATATTAGCAAGCGCAAGCCATCTTCTTTGCGTAATTCCGTTTGTTTTATTATTAAAACGTTCCGGATATAACTCATACCATTCCTTCAAGGCATCATTTTTTAGAATTTCTGTATGCAGCTTAGCTACACCATTGGTTGAATGGGTTGCATAAATAGCAAGTCTGGCCATATGAATGGTATCGTTATCTATAATGAGATATTGCTTTTGTTCCTCTTCGGTAACCTTTCCAAAGGACTTTAATTCTTTTATTAAGGCCTTATGAATTAAAACTACATATTTATAAACTGCTGGAATCACTGTCTTAAATAAGCCGGCATTCCATTTTTCTAAAGCCTCTGACATTACAGTATGATTAGTATATGCAAAGGTTTCTTTTGCAATTCGAAGTGCTTTTGTAAATGATATTTTTTCTTCTTCTACGAAAAGACGTATAAGCTCAGGTATTGCCACAACCGGATGAGTATCGTTTAACTGTATCGCATATTCTTCTGAGAAATGTGAAAAATCCTCACCGAATTTCTTCTTATATCTGCCAATCACATCCTGAAGAGTTGCTGCAGAGAAGAAATACTCCTGCTTCAGTCTTAATTTCTTACCCTCATCCGAGCTGTCATTCGGATAAAGCAGACTGCTGATTGCCTCAGCTTCATTTTTATTCTTAGAAGCTTTATCATATTTTTGTTCATTGAATAATTCAAAATTAAACTGTTCCAGAGGCTCCGCCTGCCATAGACGTAAGGTATTCACCTTTCTATCACCATATCCGATTACCGGAGTATCATAGGGCACGGCATATACCGATTGGTTTTTGTAATGAATTAGTACCTTTTCATCCTCTTTACGAATGGACCAGGGATCACCAAAGCGCTGCCAATCATCCGGTATCTCCTTCTGGAAACCATCTTCAAAATATTGTTTGAATAGGCCGTATTTATATCGTATACCATAACCGTTTAAGGTAATTCCTATCGTGGCTCCTGAATCTAAAAAGCAGGCTGCCAGACGGCCCAGACCACCATTGCCAAGAGCAGCATCTTCAATATCCTCAAATACTCGGATATCCAGATTATTTTCACTCATCAGTTCAATAAATTGGTTAAATAATCCCATATTATAGAGATTGCTGTATACCAAACGACCAATTAGAAATTCTGCCGAAAGGTAGCAAACCTTCTTACCCGGTACTGAAAGCCCCCATTCCTTACCAAGGTTTTTCATAGCTGCTTTAGAAACTGCATTATATAACTGGATTGTACTTGCTTCTTTTATTGTCTTCTGATAATCCAAATCCAATATCGCTATCACATTGGCTTTAAAACTATTATCCATCACTTCCTCCTCGATTAAGGAATTGTCATCATCCTCTGTTACTCGCGTCTGCTTAGGTGCCCTGGCATAAATTGCTGCATATTCTGAAAGTATCTCTTCCGGTATATCCTCGTATTGACTTTTTTTCATACGCCATAACCAGTTTCCGCCGATGGTAGAAGGAAAGTTCATTCTCGCCGTATTATCCAGCAGTAGCAGATCCTGCATCTGCACTACAACTACATTTGCATTACTGGAATATAGTGCTCTGATTATGGCATATGGCAATTTTTCTCTTGAACTTACACTAAAATAACGATAGGCGAATTCCAATTCTTCTTCCGTTTTATTCATTAAGTATCCAACCAGAGTTTCATTATCATGAGTGCCTGTATACGCTACCATATTAGTTCCAATGTAATTATGCGGAAGATACTCATGGTCAGCCGGACCACCTAATCCAAATTCGAGAATTTTCATCCCCGCATAACCGGTTTCGTTAATCAACGCTCTTACCTCCGATGTAATAGCCCCTAAATCCTCAGCAATGATTTTTGCTTCACCAATGGACTCTTCTATCACGTCAGTAAGTTTCTTTCCAGGACCCTGTTTCCATTCACCTTTTACGGCAGATGGGCATTCCGCCGGTATGGAATAATAATTTACTATTCCTATAAAATGATCGATACGGATGATATCATATAATTCGGCTGATATCTTCATTCGCTCTCTCCACCAGGCAAAATCGTGTTCTTCCATAACATCCCAGCGATATAATGGGTTGCCCCAGCGCTGTCCGATATCTGAGAAAGTATCCGGAGGAACTCCTGCTACATTAATCGGGTTCTTTCTCTCATCAAGCTCAAATAAATTACCATGCACCCATACGTCCGAACTGTCAGTTGATACATAAAGCGGAATATCACCGACTATCTGTATACCGATTTTATTGGCATAATATTTTAATTTATCCCATTGTTCGCGGAATTTGTATTGACAGAACTCCCAAAAATTAATTTCCTCTTCCAACATTTCTGTATAACGTTTCAGTGCTTCTGGCCTTCGCAGTTTTATGTCCTCATCCCACAAAAGCCATTCTTTATTTCCAAAATAACCTTTCACAGCCATGTAGATGCTATAATCCTTCAACCAGTATTCATTCTTCTTGCAGAAATTCAGAAATTCTTCTTTGTTAAAATGCTGACTTCTATGAAATGCCTTCTTTAAAACTGTAAAACGCAATTGATAAATCTGTGCATAATCAATACAATCCTCTGCGTTCTGCCATTTTAAGGTATTTACCTCCATTGGTTCCAACAGCCCTTCACTGATCAGATAATCCAAATCAATATAATATGGATTACCGGCAAATGCTGAAAAAGATTGATATGGACTATCTCCATAGCTCGTGGGTCCAACCGGTAGTACCTGCCAATATTTACAACCAGTCCGCTTTACAAAATCCGCAAAGGTATATCCCTCTTGCCCTAAGGTGCCGATGCCATACGGGGATGGTAATGCGCTAATTGGCATCAATATTCCGGCTCCTCTATTAAGTTCATGTTTTCTTCTTATAGTCATGTGTTATATGCATCTCCGGAATCTTCAAATTATTCGGTGTTATAGCTCTCCTTTTGTATATTTTCTTCTACAATCATGTTATAGTCTCAACTACTTTCGATAATTTTCGAAACTATATGCATATGGTAGCATTTTCTAATTGCTTTGTCAATAAAGATATTTTATATTTTAGTTATAATATATATTTCCCAACTCATTAGATTTAATTCTTTTGTTTATTTTTACATTATACAAAAATTTCGTCATATTAATGCTCATTTTTAAGTAATATTTCTATGGTGGAAATCGTGATTTTATCAACTTTATAAAAAATTTTCGAATAAGTTAGGTCAATATCCCTATAGATCCTAGTAAAGTTGTATTTATTTGCCATAAGTCGAAATATACAAAAAAAAGACTAAAATAATGAATGAAATCTGTAAGAATAGGCGAATTAATAAAGATATATTGAAAATAAACATACTTGAGGTTATACTTAAGTTGATTTTATGTTTGTTTAATTGCATTAGGAGGAGCGTCCATGGCTACGATTAAAGATATTGCAGATAAATTAGGCATCGCAGTAAGCACCGTATCAAAGGGCTTGAATGGAGCCAGTGATATTAGTGCTGAGATGCGGCAGTTAGTTCTTGATACTGCTGTTGAGATGGGGTATGCTTCAAAAAAAATGAGAAGCTCCGGTACACGTAAGGTTTGTATCTTCATCGAAAACATGGATTATGAAAATATAGAACAATTCGGATATGATATTATCGTTGGTTTTAGACTTTCCGCAGCAAGAAGGCACTGGGATGTAACTGTTGTTCCCACTAACTTAAATATGCAGACCGCAGAGAAATTTGATACATATATGTTAAAAAACGGCTACAGCGGTGCTTTTCTCCTCGGTTTTACTCTACACGATGACTGGGTTAGACAATTAAGTAAAACTACGGTTCCAACTGTTTTATTGGATAATTATATCGAGCATAACAATCATGTAGGATATGTCGGAACAGACAGTTCAGAAGGAATTGACCTGGCAGTTAATCACTTATACAGCCTCGGACATAAAAAAATTGCATTTTTAAATGGTTCTAAGAACTCCATGGTTTCCGAGCAAAGACACCAGTCTTTTGTAAACAGTATGATCAAGCATGGGTTAGAGGTTGACGATAATTTGATAGAATACGGTTATTATGTTCCTGACTGTGCTAAGGATCATGTTCCCGGCTTTATAACAAACGGAGCTACTGCTATCATGTGTGCAAGTGACTTAATTGCCTCCGGTGTTATTTATGAGTTACAGAAACTGGGACTGAAGGTTCCGAAGGACATCAGTGTAATCGGGTTTGATGATCTGCCGATTGCAGCACAGCTTTCTCCCTCTTTAACAACAATAAGGCAGGATCGTACTGATTTAGGAAAAAGCGCTTTTCTATTGCTGGATGGTTTAATTCATAACGTCACAATCAGTAAAATGCTGTTAAGGGCAAAATTTATCCAAAGAGATAGTTCCGGGTCATGTAAATAATGAATCATATAGGGTGTCCTTATAATGAGGGCGCCCTTTTTTCGTAGAAAATCCCCTACTTCGAAAAGTAAGGGGTTCTTTATACATAGTATGAGAAAATTGTTTTTACATAAGTTTTCTATTTTAAGTTGTTATACCTTTGCTGTCTTTAGTTTTCGATACATATTAATATATTCCTTGATATAAAGCAAGAAAGACAATAATAAAAACATTCCACATATAAGCATTAATACATTCGCAATGGAACTCTTCAAGCCGGGCACTGAAATCAGAACTAGCATGACTGCATAAAATACTGTTGTAGAAACTTTTCCAAACCACTTGGCTCCGGTTAATTTTGTTCCTTTTCTTAGCATTACAATTCCTGCGATAAGTAAATACAGCTGCATTACTACAAACAGGATCAGTAATAAAAACATCCATTTTATTTTTACTACAAGCACAAATATTAGGGATGCCTGAGTGAGTTTATCAGCTAGTGGATCCAGTAACTTCCCCAGATCTGTTATCATATTAAATTTACGTGCTATGAAACCGTCTAAAAAATCAGTCATTCCTGATATAAATACAACAATAGCGGCTCGCATATATTCTCTTGGAAGCGTTGCTTTTACATACAAAAATGCAAAAACAGGAATTAATAAAAACCGAACATAACATAATATATTCGGTATTGCCCATATATCCTTTTTAGAAAACTTAGACACTAATTTCATCTATTTCTTCCCCCTGTTTCCCGTAAAAACGTTGAGTTTAATCTAGGTATTATTCTACTATTATTATATTAAAACAAATTAATATATTGAGTGTTTTCAAATATTTATCACAATAACACCCCTGCTTTATGGGCATAAATCGTGAAGAATAGCCGCTTTTGCTATTCTTAATGTCTCGCATGTTTACGAGACTATTCACACTAACGAAGCATGGCTGGTTTTGCCGCAAAGGCTTCATAGAAAACCCGTAAATATAATAATGAATTTCCACTGGAATTCATTATTATATTTACTAAGAATTCAACTTAGTTGAGTTCTTTTCATACTGATTACAATTTTAACATAATTATCTTGATTATGGTAGTCATATTTAGAATGTTTGAAGAGAAATAATTTAGTATGTTTGAAGAGAAATGACTGCTTCTCATTTTAAGCCATAAAATCACCTTACATCAAGTGGTAAATACATGATTTATATCTTAGCAGAATATAGTTTAATAATCACCCTATTCCAAAGGAGATTTCATGAGTTTTATTACAGATCTTATCTATGAGTACGGTATGCTTGCTATTTTCATCATTATCATGCTAGAATACGCGTGTTTTCCTGTATCAAGCGAAATCGTCTTACCTCTTTCGGGTGCTGTGGCATCCGTGAATAACACTAATTTTTTTGTTATTCTCCCTCTTAGTATACTGGCAGGCTTAATCGGTACCGGAATATGTTATACCGTGGGCTGGTTTGGCGGTGGAGCTATCATTCAAGTAATTACCCGTAAATTTCCGAAATCAAAAAAAGGGATAGATACTGCCTATGTAAAATTCAATCAGAACGGAGCCGCTGCCGTGTGTATAGGAAGAGTAATTCCTTTAGTTCGTACTTACATTGCTTTAATAGCAGGAGCGGCAAAAATGAATCCGATTACCTATTTTACCGCTTCTGCTATCGGTATATCGGTATGGAACACCCTATTGATTGGTTTAGGTTATATTCTACGCCAAAACTACAAAGCAGTTGGTGATTATTACATTCGATATAAGCACAATTTACTTCCTGTTGTTATTATTTTTATAGGAGTTCTCCTTGTGAATTTTTTCTTTAAGCGTAAAAAGAAGCATCAAAGAAAAAAGGAAAGTAAAGCAGCTCAAACAGTGAGTTAATTTCTTATGACAGATTTATTCTCCCATTTTCCGGAGACAACCCTAAAGATTCCCACTAGCGCGGTAATCAGCCAATTCAAACCGGTTGCCCACCAAATTCCATAGGGACCGATAAAAATAGTCAATATGCTTGCAAATAATATTCTGCAGATAACTTCGGTTATACCCATGATCAACGGGACTTGGATGTCTCCGGTTCCACTTAAAAAGTTTCTGGAAACGAATATCATACCGACCGATGAATAGAAAAAGCAGGTTATCCTAATTGCCTTGACGCCGGCATTTACTACTTCAATATCCTCGCTCTTTGTGAATAGCTCCATGATAAATTCCCCGCCAAAGAACATTACCGGCAGCATCAGAAAACTAAAAATTAATATGATAATTGAAGCAGACTTAAAACCCTTCCTTGCACGGTCAATTCGCCCTGCTCCAACATTTTGCCCTGCATAGGCTGCCACTGCAGCTCCAACGGACATGCCCGGCTGAAGTACCAGCTGCTCAATACGTGAAACTACCGTACTTGCGGCGATCAACACTTCACTATAACCATTTATAATTCCCTGTAAAACCATCATTGAGATAGAAATAAATGAATTTTGCAGTGCTACCGGTATACCCAGTCGTAGGCATTTTTTTAAGATTTCTCTATCCGGTTTAAAATCTCTTAACGGCATTCTAAGTATTTTTACCTTCGCCATAGCATAAATAATACACCCAACTGCAGAAACAATCTGTGAAATTATGGTTGCTATTGCCACACCGGGTACATCCCAGTGGAATACCACAACAAATAAAAGATCCAAGCCCACATTTAACAAGCTTGCAATTATTAAAAATATCAAAGGCGTAATTGAATCTCCGAGCGCTCTTAATACAGCTGCCATACCATTATAGCAGGAAACACCCAGGATACCGGCAAAGGTTATTTTCATATAAATATTCGCTTGATCGATTATAGTGTCCGGTGTATTCAACAGTTCTAATAACGTTCGGCTAAAGATAAAGCCTAGAAGCCCCATTGTTAATGAAACACCGATAACTATGTAGGTCGCAGTTGCAAAGCTTTTTCTCATATTGTCATAATCCTTAGCCCCGAAATACTGAGAAATTACAATTGATATTCCTGCAGATAGACCAAACGCAAGACCAATGATAAGAAAAACAATCGAACCGGTTGCTCCTACGGCTGCCAAAGCATCTTTACCTACATAGTTTCCTACTACAATAGAATCAACCATATTGTAAAATTGCTGAAACAGATTACCAAAAAACATTGGTATTGAAAACTGTAATATTAATTTAGCAGGGGACCCGTCAGTTAAATCCCTTGTAATCATTTTTTTCATATAACTACCACACCTTTCATAAAATCTGCATACTATATGTATAAAATCTAAATCTTTCAAATAGTAGAAGTATAATTTCTCTAAATATTAATCATTCGTATTATACTCTGTTTTCATCAAATGTAAATGTTTTATATCATAAATATCATGTCATATCGACATTTTCCCAGATACTACTATTCATAATCATAAGCTAGCCTCATATAATTAAAGGAAGATTTACCTTACCGGGAGTGAGTACGTCTATGAATTGGCATAATTTATCCATAGAAGAAACCCTGAAGCAACTGGGTGTATCTACGGATTATGGTTTATCTGCAAAAGAAGTAAAATTGAGACAGCAGACCTACGGCAAAAATATCTTAACAGCAAAGAAGGGAAAGAGTCTTCTCGTCAAATTTTTTTCTCAATTTGCTGATTTTATGATACTCATATTAATTTTTGCTGCTTTTCTTTCGTTTTTTGTTTCCTATCTGGATGGAGAACCGGATTTTGTAGATCCTGTCATTATATTAATAATTATTGTTGTTAACGCTACGCTTGGCGTTATGCAGGAAGCCAGAGCAGAAAAAGCATTGGAAGCTTTAAAGAAAATGTCTGCACCTACTGCACATGTTCTACGGGATGGGAAAGTCTCCCTGATTGATTCATCCGATCTGGTACCGGGTGATATCATCTTATTGGAGACAGGAGGTTTTGTGCCTTCGGATGCCCGCCTAATTACCGCAGTTAATTTGAAAGCTGAGGAAGCATCCTTAACAGGGGAGTCTAACCCAATTGATAAGGTTGCAGAGGTGATTTTAAAGCCTGAGACTAATCTTGGTGACCGAATAAATCTGGTTCTGGCAACCAGTACTGTTACCTATGGAAGAGGGGTTGCAGTTGTTACTGAAACAGGTATGAATACTCAGGTTGGTCATATTGCAACCTTGATTATGGAAGACGAAACCCCCATGACTCCTTTACAGAAACGTCTTGCAAAGACCGGGAAGGTTCTGGGAAGTGCTGCTTTAATCATATGTGCAGTTATATTTATTATGGGGTTAGTAAAACAGCTGCCAGTATTTGATATGTTTATGACTTCTGTCAGTCTTGCTGTCGCTGCGATCCCGGAAGGGCTGCCGGCCATAGTAACGATTATGCTTTCCTTAGGTGTTCAGCGAATGGCTAAGAAAAATGCAGTCATTCGAAAGCTTCCTGCCGTGGAAACTCTTGGTAGTGCTACTGTCATATGTTCAGATAAAACAGGTACATTAACACAGAACGTAATGACCGTTACACAGATTTGTTCCATAGATGGAAATGAAAAAATGAACAGTGAATTTGGATCCTTTCTACTCTCCCATGCATCCCTATGCAATGATGCCATCCTAAATGTCGAGAAAGGAAATGTATCCGTAACCGGTGAACCAACAGAAAAAGCATTAGTACTAGCCGCATACCTAGCAGGCTCAAATAAGAAAGAACTTGATTCTGCTTATGAAAGAGTGTACGAGATACCTTTTGACTCCGCCAGAAAATTAATGACCACCATACATAAATCCTTCGATCATTCTTACCGAAGCATTACGAAGGGTGCCTTTGACTTTATGCTCAGCCGCTGTACCCGGTATTATCATAACGGGAAGCCGCTTCCACTTACCACAAGAGATAAAAACCGTCTCACAGCCTTAAATAATAAAATGACAGAAAAGGCACTGCGCGTCATCGCTGTCGCTTATAAAGACCTTCCAAACCTGGCTATGAAAGCAGATCCCAAGGTAATGGAAAATGATCTGACTTTTATCGGTTTGATTGGAATGATAGATCCGCCCAGAGAAGAAGTGAAAGAAGCTGTTTATTTATGCAGGCAGGCAGGTATCAAACCGGTTATGATAACCGGTGATCATATTCTGACGGCAAAGGCAATTGCAAGAGAACTTGGGATTTTGACAGATCAGGATGAAGCAATCGTCGGCGATGAACTCAGCAAAATGAGCAATGAAGATTTAGCAGAAAATATTGCACGCTTTAGTGTATTTGCAAGGGTTTCTCCCGAACATAAGGTACGAATTGTAAAGGCATTCCAAAGCCGTGGTGAAGTAGTCGCTATGACGGGAGACGGAGTAAACGATGCTCCTGCTCTTAAGGCGGCTGATATCGGATGTGCCATGGGTATTACCGGAACTGATGTAGCGAAAAATGCGGCGGATATGATCCTGACCGACGATAATTTTGCTACTATTGTATCTGCGGTAAAGGAAGGCCGGGGTATCTATGATAATATTAAGAAAGCAGTGCATTTCCTCTTATCCAGTAATATTGGAGAAATACTGACTATATTTGTTGCTATCTTATTAGGATTACCGACTCCTCTAATTGCAGTTCAATTATTATGGGTTAATCTTGTAACAGATTCTCTTCCTGCTATTTCGCTGGGGGTAGAACCTACCGCAAAAGATATTATGAAGAAAAAGCCGGTATCACCAAGCAAGGGTATGTTCGCAGATGGTTTAGCGATCAGAATTATACTGGAAGGTATTATGATAGGGTCTTTAGCCTTGTTAGCATTTATCATCGGACATAATTATTATGACTCTCCTGCATTGCTACGGTCACTTTCAGAACAGTTTGACAACAATGTCAAGCCCCAGACCTATATCCCCTGGGTTGGAAGGACAATGGCCTTTGCGGTATTAAGCTTATCCCAGCTGTTTCATTCCTTTAACATGCGTAGCGAGTATCCTCTCTCAGAAATCGGTGTATTTAGTAACCGTAAACTAGTTTATTCCTTTATCATATGTACATTCCTGCAAATAGCAGTTATAACCATTCCACCCCTGGCAAAGGTATTCCAGGTCGTTCCGTTATCCATGCGGCAGTGGGCAGTTGTTTTATTTCTTTCCTTTGTACCAATTATTATTGTTGAAGCACAGAAGCTGCTTAATCTCCGTAAAAAGAAATCTAAGTAACATAAATCCTAACAATAATGTCCACCCACGTGGTAGTTATTCCAAAACCCTAATATTTTACCCAAATCAATGCCTTGTACTTGAAATATATCCGAATTCGTTATATAGTTAAGATGATAAATATTAATTGCGAGGTGTTGGCGTGAATCCTATGAACGAAAAAAGAGAGGTTCCAACAAAAGCCTATGATGACTCGATGTGGGATCGCAATTCCATCTATGACAAGATGCCTTATGTCCGTGATCCAGATTTGAATGTTGAACAGATATTTACTAAGGTTACCGGAAATATCATCAAATCCTACCGCTGTCAAACAAAAGAAACCTATGAGGTCAAACACGAATGATAGAATCACAGATTATTAGGCTGTACCGTTCGGTGCAGCTTTTAAATTACTTAATTTTTCACATAAAATTCAAAATATTATCTTTTACTTTTGCCCACAGGGCATGCTATAATTTACCATAACAATAATCGAACCACTGATACGAGGTGAAACAATTGAATATTATAACTTTAACCCATCAATCAGCAAATTGCTATCTTATCCCAGCGGAAGATGGATGGTTGATGATAGACACCGGATGGCCGGATACCTTTTCCCAGTTATTACAAATGCTATATCAAAATCATATTCCGGTTAACGAGGTGAATTATTTGATCATAACTCATTTCCATCCGGGACATGCTGGTCTTACTCAGAATCTAAAGGATTTGGGTACGAATTTAATTCTGCATGAGGCACAGGTTCCATATTATAATAAGTTAAATCTCATTTATAAGAAAAACCCTAGAGCAAATTTTAAAGATATTACTTCCAGTAACAATATTATCCTCTCAGATGCAGATAATAGAAGCTTTCTGAGTTCAATCGGAATTGAAGGAGAATTAATTACGACTCCCGGACATAGCGATGATAGCATCAGTCTTGTTATTGATAACTGCTGTGCATTCATTGGCGACCTGCCTTCGTTAACAAAGTATGATACTCATGACGATTTAGTAATTGAAGATAGCTGGGATATGATTCGAAAACAGAATGTTATAACCATATATCCCGGACATGGTGAAGCCTATAAAATTCGATAAGTATTTGTATATATTCCATGTTTTGAGAGGGAACTTACCTTGAATTTAGCTCGGCCAAAGGCGCTGTTAAGATGGTGCTATGGCTGTGGAATCATGAAGCAGAAATTATTGTGTAACCTAGATGCTATGTTGGAATTAATCACCAGACAATTTACAAAAACAAGACGGCGCCTCAGTAAACTCGAATGTTTATCACATGGATTACTAAAAGAATAGTGTGTGACTATTAATCCATAAAGAGACCGTTTGCCGCCATCGGTACTTAGGTTGTGGAAGATGCCTTTATCTGCCACAACCTTATGTACCGCTATGTGCGGCAACCGAGTGAGAATGTGTCTCTGTTGGATTAATAGTCACACACTATTTTGTAAATCTAATATGTGATAAACATCACTAACATGAAAAGGGCGCCGCACATTTAGTACGACAGCCCCTTTATTATTATTTCTTACACTTTAAATATATCGCTTTTATTACAGCTATATCATAATATTAAAACACCTTGAAAGCATCTCTGCCAAGATACCTGGCATTACCACCAAGCTCCTGTTCTATTCTAAGTAGTTGATTATACTTAGCAACTCGGTCCGTTCTTGAAGGCGCCCCTGTCTTAATCTGTCCAGCATTCGTTGCTACTGCAATATCAGCCAGTGTCACATCCTCTGTCTCACCGGAACGGTGGGAAACTACAGCAGTCCATCGATTATTCTTAGCCATTTCAATTGCATCCAGTGTCTCTGTTAAGGAGCCAATCTGATTGAATTTTATTAATACGGAATTGGAAATTCCCTGAGCAATACCCTGTCTTATTCGGTTTGTATTAGTTACAAACAGATCATCACCGACCAGCTGAACCTTATTACCGATACGATCGGTTAAAAGCTTCCAGCCCTTCCAATCCTCCTCGGATAGTCCATCCTCCAAAGAGATAACGGGGTATTTGCGGCAAACCTGATCCCAGAAATCTACCATCTCTTCCACTGTCTTATATTCACCGGCTTTCCAGAATAGATAATCTCCTTCTCTTCCGGCTTTCTTTGCTTCATCATACATCTCAGTTGCCGCAGCATCGATTGCAATGTAAAAATCCTCTCCCGGACGGTAACCCGCTGCTTCAATCGCTTTTACGATATAATCGAGTGCCTGTGTATCACTGCTAAACTTCGGTGCAAAGCCACCTTCATCTCCAACTGCCGTTACATATCCGTCATTTTTAAGCAGCTTCTTTAAAGTATGGAATACTGTTGCACTATGTTCAAGTGCTTCTGAAAAACAGGAGGCTCCTACCGGCATAATCATAAATTCCTGAATATTCAAACTGGAGTCAGCATGCTTACCTCCATTAATAATATTCATCATCGGAACCGGAAGAGTTTTAGCATTTACACCACCAAGGTAACGGTATAAGGGAAGTCTTAAGGAGGTTGCCGCCGCCTTTGCTGTAGCGAGGGACACGCTTAAAATAGCATTTGCTCCGAGCTTGCCCTTGTTATCTGTTCCATCCAGTGCGAGCATCCTTGCATCAATCTCTGTCTGATCGCTAGCATTCATGCCCTTAATTTCATTGGCTATTAGTTTACTTACATTTTCAACCGCTTTTTTTACACCGGTTCCAAGATATCTATTCTTATCTCCATCACGAAGCTCGATTGCTTCAAAGGCACCAGTTGATGCTCCGGAGGGAACCGCTGCTCTTCCAACACTTCCATCCTCGAGAATAACCTCGGCCTCAACCGTCGGGTTTCCTCTTGAGTCTAAAATCTCCCTGCCGATTACTTTATCAATTTTCATATGGTTCATATTATTTATCCGTCCTTTCTTAATATAAATCAAACTTTTAGAACTTAAATTTTATTTTAAACATCTTCCTTTCTATTATCCACGAAATTCTGGTAAATATTCGAAATTGTATACAAACGTTTTTATATAATAAGTATAATAATGATAGGATAATATTTATGTGATTGGAATCACATTTTTGGAGAAGATGGCAATGTCTTCATTCATATCATTATTAATATTTTAGTATAAATAATATATTCTATCAAGAACTATTATATGAGACTCTGGGAATTAATAGAATCGTGGTAACATTTGGATTGCTATGCCAAGTTAAAATTGATATACTAATAGAGAATGAAAAATCGTCGCTATTTTCGGTAAAAAAGGAACAAAAAAATTTGATTGTTTGTACCGTTATAGTGCCGGAATGGAGGAAAATATGAGTAAAACTTTTGAAAAACTACAACCCTATCTCGATAAGTCGATGGCTTTGCAGACAGCCAGAAATTTATTTGAATGGGATGATCAGACTACTGCTCCTTTTGAGGCTGCAGAATATACCTCTAAGGTAGTCGGCATTCTATCCGACGAGTATATGAAAAGTATGGTAAATGATGAGGTAAAAAACTTACTTAAAAAGCTACAAGAGGAAAAGGAGCAGGAAGAATTAACGGAAACAGAAAAGGCGATCATTAAAGAACTTGCTAAAACCTATGAAGAATTAGAAAGTATACCTCCGGAGGAATATCGTGCCTTTAACGAGATCACCTCTGTTTCAAGCAGGAAATGGTCCAAGGCAAAAAAGGATAATCGCTTTGAGGATTTTGCTCCTTATCTGGAGAAGGTAATCAATTTTAAAAAGAAATTTGCCGGATACCGCGTGAAAGGTGATAAAAAGCCCTATGAGGTGCTACTAGGTGATTACGATGAATGCTTTATGATTAAGGAGCTGGATGAATTCTTTGATAAGGTTAAGAAGGAAATTATTCCTTTGCTAAAGGAAGTTGCCAAAAAAGCAGAATCGATTGATAAAAGCTATAACTACCTTATATATGACATCGAAAAACAAAAAGAGTTTTGTAAATATCTCAGCGGATATGTTGGTTTTGATTTTAATCGTGGAGTTATTGCGGAAAGTGCCCATCCTTTTACATTACAGCTGCATAATCACGATGTTCGAATTACAGATCGTTATATGGAGGACAATTTAGAGAGTGCAATGTTTTCTATTATCCATGAAACCGGACATGCTTTATACGAAATGAATATAGATGATGCCATCACTCAGACTCTGGTCGGGGGCGGCGCTTCTATGGGTATGCATGAATCCCAATCTAGGTTCTACGAGAACATTATCGGACGAAGCAAAGAATTCTGGGAGCCGATTTACAGTAAATTAGTAGCTACTTACCCTGAGAATTTATCTAATATCAGTCTTGATCATTTTATCAAAGGCATTAACAAAGCAGCCCCCAACCTAATTCGTACGGAAGCTGATGAACTTTCCTATTGTATTCATATCATCATTCGTTATGAAATTGAAAAAATGATTTTTAACGATGAAGTTAAGGTAGATGAGCTTCCTAAGGTATGGAACGATAAATATCAGGAGTATATGGGCATCTCACCTTCAACAGATACCGAAGGTATCTTACAGGATACCCACTGGTCCTGGGGCGAATTTGGATATTTCCCTTCTTATGCCATCGGTACTGCTGTTGCTTCACAGATCCATGCCTGTATGATAGAAAAAATGCCATTAAATCAGTACTTGAAAGAAGGTACTCTTACTCCAGTCCGTGAATTTTTAAGAGATTACATCCATAAGTACGGAGCTGTGAAGAATACCAACGAAATATTAAATGAGGTTTGCGGTGAAGAATTTAAACCTGATTATTACATTAAGTATTTGAAAGAGAAATATACCTTGTTATATGAGTTATAGCAAAGAGACTGAGAGCCATATATTTATGCATAATTATAAATTTTATTGCATTATTAAAGAAAACAATGTAATATAATAGCAATAACAAGAGAATATCTATTTTGCTATCGACTTCCTTAAGCAAAATCGGTAAGAAATGAGGTAAGATAAAAATGAAACTCTGGGGCGGACGCTTTACCAAGGAAACCAATCAATTAGTTCATAATTTTAATGCATCAATCTCTTTCGATCAAAAATTCTTTAAGCAGGACATCGAGGGCAGCATCGCTCATGTTACAATGCTGGGTAAACAGGGTATTATATCCGAAACCGATAGGGATCAAATCATCAACGGATTAACCGGTATCAAGGAAGATATCATAAATGGCAGTTTATTAATTACTGAGGAACACGAGGATATCCATAGCTTTGTTGAAGCACATTTAATAGATCGTATTGGAGCTCCCGGTAAGAAATTGCACACCGGAAGAAGTCGAAATGACCAGGTAGCACTTGATATGAAGTTATATACCCGCGATGAAATTACTGAGATAGACGAATTAATCAGAGATCTACTGGTTTCCATTAATACCATTATGAAAGCAAATACCGATTCCTTCATGCCAGGATTCACACATTTACAAAAAGCTCAGCCGGTATCTCTTGCTCATCACCTTGGTGCATATTTTGAGATGTTTAAAAGAGATCGATCCAGATTATGCGATATCGTAAATCGCTTGAACCTGTCACCAATCGGTTCAGGAGCCCTTGCCGGCACTACTTACCCGCTTGACCGTGATTATACAGCAATGCTTTTAGGATTTGACGGCCCCACGTTAAACAGTATGGATAGCGTATCTGACCGTGATTATCTGATTGAGCTTCTCAGTGCTCTATGCACAATTATGATGCACCTAAGCCGATTCAGTGAAGAGATCATTATATGGAATACCAATGAATATCGCTTTGTTGAATTGGATGATGCATATTCAACCGGCTCCAGTATAATGCCTCAGAAGAAAAACCCGGATATCGCTGAACTTGTACGTGGCAAGACAGGACGTGTGTATGGAGCACTAATGTCGCTATTAACTGTCATGAAAGGCCTGCCGCTTGCTTATAACAAAGATATGCAGGAGGACAAAGAATTTACCTTTGATGCAATTGATACCGTAAAAGGCTGTCTCGTATTATTTAACGGAATGCTATCTACGATGAAGTTTAATAAAGCTCAGATGGCAGACAGCGCAAAGAACGGTTTTACCAATGCTACTGATGCTGCAGACTATCTTGTTAATAAAGGTGTAGCCTTTAGAGATGCACATGGTATTGTTGGACAGCTTGTTTTATATTGTATTGAAAAGGATATTTCTCTAGAAGAAATGACTTTGGAGGAACTGAAGCAAATCAGTCCTGTATTTGAAGAAGATATTTATGAAGCAATTAGTTTGCCAACCTGCGTAAACAAAAGAAACACCATAGGTGGTCCCGGTCAGGAGGCTATGGCTAAGGTTTTAAGACTAAATGACGAATATTTGAAGAAGTCACACTAAATTAGTGCGGTGCCCATCTCATATTGATGGGCACCGCTTTTTTTAAGTTTTTATTTATAATTGGGTTATAATTAAGATGATATTAGCCACAACAATAATTGAATTCACTAAAAAATACTTGATTTTTTGTTCTCTTTCGGATTTTATACTATACAAAGATAGTAACAACACCAAAGCAAAGCCAAACAACAGATAGACCGACTTTGGCATAACATTAGTGCTACCTCCTCCAAAACTAAACTGTGATGCTATCTTCTCAGGTAAGTTAAAATAACCATATAAATTTATGGCTCCAGTGATTACAATATATATCATACATGTCATAAATAATGCCTTTGATTTTTTCATGTTTATCTCCACCATATAAATATTATAATTCTACCAGCCATTATAGGACTCTTGTTTTTAAATTTCAAGTATTTTTTTGCAGATCAGCTTATCACCTCGATGGATTGTCTTTCGAAATCTCTAAAACCTATTTATCACATTATTTGACATTGACATAATTTTAACAATATATTATACTAAATTTGTTAAGATATTAACAATCTTGGCGTTAGTGTGATGAAAGACTTTTTTACACTAGGTTTGTGCTGCCGTTGGCGGCGGAAAGAGGAAAATTATGAATATTTACATCTGCGTAGGTAGTTCTTGTCACATCAAAGGTTCTTATGATATTATTCAACTCATGAAGGAAGCGATACTCTCCTATCACCTGGAAGATAAAATAAATTTATCCACTGCCTTCTGTCTTGGACGTTGTACCGATGGCGTAACTGTTAAAATAAACGATGACATCATTTGCGGAGTGTCCAAAGACACTTTTGAGGATTTCTTTCAAAAATATGTGCTATCTTATATACAGTAAACATACAAATTTATTATTCTCAACTCTAACACAAAGAATAAAGGAATAGTTCTTAACAATGAACCACTACATACAATTAAAAAAACAAACTGCAAAACAAATACCAAATGATGTACCAATAGTAAGCGTTACTACAGTAGCCTCTACTTCCCCGTTTGTGATAAAAGGGGGATTGCCTATTCCACATTCACAATCATTCATGTAGTTGACAAAAAGACGGCTGAAGTGATACAATACGAAAATCCACATGTCATTTTACTAAGAAATGGTGTTAATTGTGACTATGATATGTGATTACAGAAATGAGTAAACGAATTGAAGTGAATTATTATTAGTTGTCGTCTTAGAATGGAGAGTAGTATGAGAAAATTTGATACAAAGGTCCAACATTTAAAGTACCGAGTACTTAGAGAGGTTGCCAGAAGCGCTTTTAATAATGATTTACATCATGCTGTTTACAGTATTCCTACAAAAATTGTGGAAGGCCCAAAAGCAACCATGAGATGTTGTATCTATAAAGAACGGGCCATCGTCGGTGAGCGAATTAATATTGCTATGGGTGGAGATAAAGATAACCCTAATATGATAGAGGTCTTAGATATTGCCTGCGATGAATGTCCGGTTGGTGGCTATGAGATCTCCGATGCCTGTCGCGGTTGTATCGCACATCGATGTGAAGATGTCTGTAAACTGGGCGCTATATCCTTTGATAAACATCAAAAAGCACATATTGATAAAGACAAATGTGTAGAATGCGGAAAATGTGCTTCTGTCTGTCCTTTTAGTGCAATAGCCAACAACAAACGCCCCTGCCAGAATGCTTGCAAGGTGAAGGCTATCAGTATGGATGAGGATAAGAAGGCTATTATTAATAATAACAAATGTATTACCTGCGGAGCATGTGTCTATCAGTGTCCCTTCGGAGCTATAATGGATAAATCTTTTCTCGTAGATGTAGTTGAAATGATAAAATCAAGTGAGAACAATACGAAATTTAAGCTTTATGCTGTAATTGCGCCATCCATCGCAAGTCAATTCCGATATGCAAAGCTCGGTCAGGTAATCAGTGGTATAAAACAACTCGGTTTTCATACTGTGATTGAAGCTGCACTCGGTGCCGATATGGTTGCCATTACTGAAACTGATGAATTAATTGAAAAAGGGATTTTGACCAGCTCCTGCTGTCCTGCGTTTGTTGATTATATTGAAAAACAGTTTCCTGCATTGAAGCAATATATTTCACATAATCTTTCACCAATGGCCATTATGGCAAAACATATCAAGAAGACTGATCCTAAAGCAAAAGTAGTTTTCATTGGCCCTTGTACCGCAAAAAAGATGGAAATACAAAAGCCTGAGGTTTCACCGTATGTTGATAGTGTTATTACCTTTGAAGAGCTTCAAGCCCTAATTGACAGTAAAGATATCGATCTAAGCACTCTTCCAATCGAAATCCTAGATAATGCATCCTATTATGGAAGAATATTTGCCCGCAGCGGAGGATTAACAGAAGCGATTAAGGAAGCTCTCCTTGAGAAGGGGAAAGAGGACTTTAACTTTAATCCGATAGCCTGTGACGGAATTGAAGCCTGTAGATCTGCTTTATTAAAGCTCTCCAAAAATGTCCTCCCTAATAATTTTATTGAAGGTATGGCATGTGTCGGTGGCTGCATCGGTGGAGCCGGATGCCTCACCCATGGGGAGCGAAATAAAAATGAAGTTGATAATTATGGAAAAGAGGCCATGGAAAAAACAATCCTAAGTGCTATCACACCCTACAAGCTATAACTCCGCACACGTTCACTAATTGATTTTTAAGTAAAACAAGGCTGATGCAAATTGCATCAGCCTGCTTAATTTCATATCAATTGTGTAAGAGTAATTGTTTCATCTCGTTATTATTAAGAAACGTTATTTCCTTTTTCTATAGTTTCTGAAGCATTGTTCGAATTCTTCTTTTTTGATATGATGTTCTTGGTTATCACTACTACTATAATCACACCTATAATACCAATAATCCAAAAGACAATCCCGGTATCAAACAACGTAAAATCCGGATATTTCAAAATAGCTTTTCCGGTTATCTTATTCTTTGATACAAACTTGTTTTCCCAATACCTTGCATCAGCAGAAATATTTCTATTATCACCCATCATAAAATATTTGCCTTTAGGAATCTCATAAGGGCCAAAATCCCCTTCCGGTTTTTCCCTGAAGTAATTTTCCTTTAATGGTTCTCCATCAATATAAACTACTCCATCTATTCCTTCTATTGTTTCACCCGGTAGTCCAATCACTCGTTTTATATATTCCAGTTCCGGGTCATCGGGCGCTTCGAATACAACGATATCTCCTCTTTTGGGATCATTAAACAGATATGCAACTCGTAACGTAATTACTTTGTCACCAATCATGATGGTATCCTCCATCGACCCGGTCGGAGAACTGACTTTATAAAATACAAATTTATTGATTAAAAATGCCATCACTACTGCTATAATAAATACCAAAATCCAATCAAAGACTTCTTTTAAAAACTTTTTCGTCATAGTTATCCTCATTTCTTCTCTGCTCTTACACGTTTCTAGTTTGTGTACACATCGCTGACTTAAACATGCAATGCAAAAGTATAAAAATAAAACTTCTTTTATCAGTAATTATACTATTATTAATAATTTTTGTAAACAAAAAGTACCAGACTCTGTCAAGCCTGATACTTAATTTTGAATGATTAACCTAATTTACTATAACGACTATTCTTCTTTTGTGATTATAAATAACGAATCAGCCGCCAGCCAAAGACCGGGGAAAAAGTTCATGATCTGCCATACCCCTGCTCCATCCAAACCATATTCCGGAATCAACCGTAGCTTTGCATTCATACTTCTGACATCATCAAACCATACTACATGCGCCACACCCTGTTCATTTGTATAATAATAAAAGGGTGACTGAGCAGCTTCATCAAATTGAATAGAAGTCCTATACCTTACCGCCCGTCGAATTGCTTCTTGATTTGTGATTGATTCCGCAGCCGTTTCGCCTCGTACATAGGGTAGCGGCCAGTCATATGCATAATTAGGTACACCCATCAACACTTTATTCGGATCGACTACGGTAACAACATAATCTAGAACTCTTCGCATATTATTGAGCGGTGAGGTAGCCATAGGTGAGCTATACTTATATCCCCATTCATAGGTCATTGTTAGTATTTCATCAGCAACTGCACCGATCGCAGGATAATCATGTGCCTCATATAATAATCCGGTCATTTCACCGGATGTCTTAGGAGCAAGCGCAACCATGGTAATTAGTCCTTCCTGGTCCAGTCTAGTATTTACAGCAGAGATAAAGGCTACGAATTCTTCTTTATCCTCCGGTAATATGAATTCAAAGTCAATATCCAATCCCACATAGCCCTTTTCCAGCATCGTGGTCACAATATTATTAATCAGTGTAGCTTGCGCTTGTGGATTTTGAAACATTTCATGTGCTATCTGACTATCAAAGGCTTGTTCCTCATTCATCGGTGCAAGCATCATAATTGGAGCAACACCAAACTCCTGTGCAATGGCAATTAATTCTTCATCATCAACCGTAACCAACTCTCCCTGTGGTGTAAAACCATAGGTAAATATCGATAAATAAGTTAGGAAGGGCAGGGTTTTTCTTAATACATCTCTATCAATAAAGGGATAAGCATATCCATTAATGATTACAGTATCAATAGGCGGTTCCTGTTCAAACGTAATAACCAGCTCCTCCCCAGGGCTCAGTGATTCATTCGCAGCAACCCATGGATTATTTTTTAGTATTTCATTGGGATTTACATCGTAGGTTTGAGCAATATTGAATAAGGTATCTCCCTCAACCACTGTATGGACAATGATAGGAACTCTTATTCCCAAGCTTTGACCTACAAGAAGATTATCGGGATTAGGAAGTTCATTATCAATCGTAATACGCTCAGGCGTTACTCCATATTGTTCTGCAATTGAGCTAAGTGTTTCACCCGCTTTTACTACATGAATTGTCATATCCGATATGACCTCCGATTAAGTTAAACTTAATAATTAATATATGCTTGATAAATTGTATGGTGAAATGATATGTCTTTCGTTGCAACCAATCCTATAATATCGTATAATACATATAGTTCATGACAATTTTATCCTTCCTTTCTTTAGCGGATTAGTATTGTTATGAAATTGAAGTAGAAAGAGGTAAGTGTGAAAAATCAAGATTTTTCACACAATAAATTTGTGCTGCCGCCCAAATTCGCGGGTTGTGGCAGAATGGAGATTATTATGAACCATTTTAAAGAAATTTTACCGGAAGCTATAAAAAAGAATCCCTTCCAGCTTATTGGGAAGGAATGGATGCTGATTACTGCCGGTGATGAACAGAAGGTGAACACGATGACTGCATCCTGGGGTGGATTAGGGGTAATGTATGGAAAAAATGTTGCTTTTACCGTTATTCGACCACAGAGATATACAAAAGAGTTTGTTGATCGGGAGGAGACTTTCTCCTTAAGCTTTCTAGATAAGAATTATAAAGACGTGTTAAATTATCTTGGAACAGTTTCAGGCCGCAATGAAGACAAAATACAAAAGTCCAAATTAACCTTATCCCGTTATGACAACACTCCGTATTTTAATGAAGCGAACCTGGTTCTCATCTGTAAGAAACTATTTGTACAGGAGATGAAAGGGGAATCCTTACTGAATGAAAAGCTGGACCGGACCTGGTATTCAAATAAAGATTATCATTTCCTGTATGTTTCGGAGGTAACCAAGGTGTTACAGGCCACCCGGTAATATATAAATCATTTGAAACGAAATAACCCTGTAAGAGGAAAGCATCTGCTTTCCTCTTACAGGGTTATATTATTAGTGCTATACTTAATAACTACTTTTTATACTGCATAATTCATTAAATATCCTATTTTACATCAGACTTTTTAAAAGCAAGTAATCCCAAACCACAGGTTGCCACAAGGAATACGACTGCCACAATTGCTGATCTTAAATAGTCTGTACCGGGCATTGCATCATTTTGATAATATACAGCAAGATTATTAATTATGCTGAATTCTGTAAATTTTATTTTTTTATGAGTTAGAAACTCCAGAACTATGAAAAGAATGGGTGCTATCATAACAATAACTACTATGTTGATTGCAATAACTCCTCCCAAGTTCCTAACCACCATAGCCACCATGACTAATACGGAGGTCAAAGCTGCAATCAGTAATAATTCTATTCCCATATTCTTTAGGGTTGTCAGTACATACTCACCTGAGAAATCACCTACGGAACCCATAACAATTGTTGCGGATAATGTTCCTATAACGACGCATGAAAGCATAGTAATAAAGGATGCAACAATCATTGTAATAACCTTAGAAAAATAAATAGAAACTTTTGAAAAGCCCTTAGATACCACATTTTTCATTGTGCCATGAGCAAACTCTGCACATACGAAAATTCCTGCAAAAATAGCTAAAATAGTATGCATATTACTATTGGAAAAGCTGGTTATACCATAAGAAATTGCATCCTTAAAAGGCAACTCCGAATACAACTCATTTTCCGTACCAAGCATATTGTTCGCCCATTCAAGCACAAAAATATTAACCGCGATAAGAAACCATGCCACTAAATTACATATATAGAAAGACTTACTTTTAAACATTCGGTATAAATCTGAACGTACTAAATTTCTCATGAGAAACCTCCGTTTTTTCTATCTTATTTTATTTTTCTATCATTAATATCCATTAATTGCATGAAGTAAGCTTCTAAATCCTGCCCAATAATCATGCTGGAGTTTACTACCACGCCATTTTTAGCCAGCTCCATATTGATTTGACCGGCTTTATCCAAATGCTTCACAACATGAATTGTTTTCTCATCCAAAACAAATATATTGGAGGCCTCTACGATATTCGATATTACTTTAACAGCCAGCTCTACATTATCAACCTTTATTTCAAGTTCACCGGCACAACGGGATTCCAGTTCCTCATTCGTAAATTCAGCAACCATTACACCATTATTAATTACTCCATAACGGTTG
This sequence comes from Bacillota bacterium, assembly GCA_023414875.1. Taxonomy (GTDB): domain Bacteria; phylum Bacillota; class Clostridia; order Lachnospirales; family Lachnospiraceae; genus Mobilitalea. The sequence continues at coordinate 75,360 of JAEZMV010000005.1, forward strand.
GCGATTTTAGAAAGTTCACCAAGAATGTGACTAGATATTAGGATAGTTATGTTTCTTTCACGGTTTAATTTTAGAATTAACTCTCTGATTTCTCTAATACCGGATGGATCCAGACCATTGATCGGTTCATCCAACATGAGAAATTCCGGATTACCAAGTAAAGAAATTGCAATCGCAAGACGCTGCTTCATACCAAGGGAAAAATTCTTAGCCTTCTTTTTACCGGTATCAGAAAGCCCAACTAAATTCAACATTTCATCTATTGTGTTATTTGGATCCAATCCAAACAGCATACAATAATAATTTAAATTTTCTTTAGCAGTAAAATGCGGAAATACTGCCGGGTTTTCAATCATCGTACCCGTTTTTCTTCTTTGTATATCCAGATCCTCACTTTCAAAAAGGCGAATACTGCCATTACTTGGATGAGCTAGACCGGAAATCATTCGGATAAAAGTTGTCTTGCCTGCACCATTTCTGCCTATAAAGCCATATACATCACCCTTGCGAACATTAATATTCAACCCATTGACTGCAGCTCTTCTACCAAACATCTTTGTCAGACCTTGGGTTTGTAATACATATTCCATTTTTATCTCCTCCTGTTTTTATTACATCTTGTTATTCATAGTAAAACTAATACATATTTTACCACGTGATTATTAAAAATGCATTAAGAATGTTTAAAATTGAGCTTAATTATCCATCATTGTTATTATCACTATTATATGATAAACTAAAATCATTAATTTTTGAAAGGAATTAGCACAATGATTACATTCCAGGACATTAAGCAAAATGAAGCGATTAGAATCTATATCAATAAAGCAGATGATACCATGGCCGCACTAGGTTATACGGATCATGGAGTTGCTCATGTTCAAAAGGTTACCGAGGTATCAAAATATATCCTTAAGACCTTAAATTATTCTGCCAGGGAAATTGAAATGGTCAAAATAGCTTCATATATGCATGATATCGGAAATATTGTAAACAGAGAGGATCATGCACAAAGTGGAGCAGTTATGGCTTTTCGAATTCTTGATCAACTTGGAGTTTCACCGGAAGAGATCTCTATTATCATATCCGCCATCGGTAATCATGATGAAGGTACCGCTTACCCTGTAAATCCTATCGCTGCTGCATTGATACTCGCAGACAAAACAGATGTACGGAGGAGCCGGGTGCGTAACCAGGATTTTGCCACCTTCGATATTCATGACCGAGTAAATTATGCTGTAGAGGAATCCAGTGTTGCTATCATTAATAATAATTCAGTTTTCCAGCTATCTCTGATCATTGATACCTCTATCAGCCCCGTAATGGATTATTTTGAAATATTCATGGCTAGAATGCTTTTATGCAAAAAGGCTGCCAATCGGTTAAATATGATTTTTGAACTGGTAATAAATCATCAGAAGATTATGTAGGCTTCGCTTATAAGTTGCGAAGCCAGGTTCCTGCCATAGAAATTCAAGTTTGGCAGATTACTCGGATACTTCTTCCTGCCAGCCCTTACAGACATCCACCCATTTGGAGCATTTCGCATATTGCTCAAGTTCCTCACAGGTAAGTTGAATCGCCGAATTACTGCTTCCACAGGCTGGAAATATGGTATCAAAACGTTTCAATGAGATATCCAGATAAACTGGTAATTCTTTCTCTAGTCCAAAAGGACACACTCCTCCTATGGAATGCCCAGTATAGTCAAGTACCTCCTCCGGTGTCAGCATCTTTGCTTTCATGCTATATTCTGCCTTAAACTTAGCATTATCTATCTTGGCATCACCGGCAGTAACAATTAGCATTGCACCCTCTGTAGTTTTAAAAGATAATGTTTTAGCAATCCGGCAGGGTTCAACACCAAGCGCATTCGATGCCATCTCAACCGTAGCACTTGATGTATCAAATTCTAAAATATCAGTATTCCTTTCCCATTGCTTGAAATACTCTCTTACCTTTTCAATCGCCATGATTAATCATCCTCTCTTATGCATAAATATATAAATGTGCAATCAATGGTTCATGATCGCATCATAATACTTCTTTGATACCAAATAACCATTACCCTCTTCTATCATTCTCTTGCATTTTTCCAACAGTGCTTCATTCAAATCCACAGTGGCTGGGAGCAAACCCTTTGCTTCTTCATTCGCTTTAAGCTCCTGTGTCCTCCGATACAGCTTCATGTTTTGTGCCTCAATTTCCTGATGTCTGATTTGCTCTTCCCGTAACTTCTTTAGCCTCTCCTGTTTCACTTGATATCGGTTTTTCTCTTCTTTTATCTGATGCTCAAGCTTGGCACATTCCTCTGAAAAATCACATAGAAAGTATCCATCCTGATCAATTAATAGCTCCTTAACCGGATAAGACTTTTTACATGACAAGAATCTACGTTCATTCCCAAGCCGGTAGCTGAAGCTTTTTTTTAGAGTCATACTCTCCTGTGTAACATCGATAAAGATCAGATATCCCATAGTAGACTGAAGTAGGCTTTGATACCAGTCAATCTGTCCGGTGTTTTTCTCCTGGCGAATGCTCAATATATAAATCGGAGTTATGCCGCCGGCTTTGTAAAAAGTATCCCTCATTGTATACTTCTTCAGACTGTTATTTTGTAGACGGTAATCAATCGCTATCGCCTTCTTGTCCGAGAATTGGCAAAAGAATGTACTATACATACCATTCTCCATACGAAATCTGGCTCGGATATCAGCTTTGGAAAAACTTCGTTTTACCAACTGATAAAGAAATCTTTTTCCTTTTTTCAACTCTTCTGTTTCATGTCCACTGCTATAATCACAATCAATCAGATCATAATGCGCAAAGTATGGTTCTTTCAACGGCCCTGCGGCTAGATATACAGGAGCACCACATTCTACACAGGTAAGTAAGCGCTCAGCAGCTGCCTGCTTCCAACTAAGAACCCTATCTTCATAATAGAAACCATTTTCATCCTTCAAATCAAAGGTACAGATTGTGTTTCCGTGATAGTAGCAATTCTCCATTCATTTATCGCCTCCGGATCGTAGCATATACTCTGAGAATACCACGAATTTTACCTCATCATACCATCTTTATTCGAAAACATCAATAAAAAAGCACGCTTCCACAATTACCGGGCAACATGCTCTTTGTACGATATCGAAGAAAACCCTTTTCAAGAGATACTCTTAAAAAGCTCAATTTTAATGATTACTCTAACTTACTTTTTTTATAACTTTACTTCTGCTTTCTTTTATCATTTATTTAGTATGATCAATTTTAAAATCCTTGATATCCGCTTTTATATTATTTTTTATAATCACTGCTTTCAGCATATCACTTACTTCTTCTTTATATTCTGTTAAGACAAATGCAACTAATTCATCCCTTTTCCAAAGCGGTATTGCTCTGATTGCTGCTGTTAGTACCTGCTCCGGCAGCTCATTCATATTCCTAATGGTTCGAACTAATTTTCTTGATTTATCATCCTTTTCGTTTAATCTTTCCAACAATACGGGTAACAAGTTAACCGCTGTCTTTTCATAATCGATATCATCAATCTTTACTTCTATCTTTAACATGGTCTCATGTCTCCTTTCAATTGAATTCATTGAAATTGATGTTATTTTTGCTATCATATTCTTTTCAACCAGAAGGTTATTACAATACTCAATTAAAACATCATCAAAATGTGGTAATAATGATGCAGCCATGTCCGATTTTTTTGGTAATACAGAAATTAAAATCTTTGAGAATACTGTTGGCTTTCCTTTTCTGCTAATAATATTCTTAAGCATTTCATAGAAAAAGTTATCCTTCTCAGAAAGCCATTTTACAATATAAGGCATAGCAATATCGACTACAGTATGATAGTCAATATCTTTTAAATAAACTTTCGTTATTAGCAAGAACAATCCCCCTCATTTTTTCTGCTTCATTATATCATATTATAAATATTTAAATAGTTTCTGCATTTATTACTGTCCGATGCATATATCATTACTAACAGCGCATCGACAGCAAGATCTCTTAAGTAATAGCTAACTATACCGGAACAATAGATAAAAGGGGTGTGTTAATCACCCCCCATTTTGTTCTTAATTAATATTAATTATGCTTGTTCTAATTCCATCTGTTCAGAATCTACATTGATTTGTAGTTGAAACATAGCTATTTCAAAAAATCTAAGGATTGCATCTACCACTTTATAACAGATATCTATAATAAAATGAATATCCTGATTTACATCCTTTAATGCCCTAAGGTATTCCTTATGGGTCAGTAATATAAAAGCTAATACATCATCCAGATGAAGCATTTGACATTGTTTTCTTTCTCTCTGGATATCTTCTCTTACTATGTACTCTTTTAGGGTGCACTTTAATTCCCTTTCATAACTAATATGTTCTTTAATAGTTCCATCAAAGACGGAGTTATGGGGATAGGTACAATAATCCGAAAGATAGTGGGTAACGACACCAAGGTGTCTTGCATAATAACGGTTAATACCTTTATTAATGTCATAATTAACTGTGATCTTTTTTATCTCCTTGATTAAAACTTCAAAGGTTTCGTCAATAGTATGTCTTCTGGTCAAGAATGACGGCTTTAAATCAGGCAGTACACTTCCTATATAAAAGGAATTCTTATGCTCGTATAAATCTTGAACTTTCATGTTATTCATTAAGAACTTTGCAAGTGATATATGAGATTTCTTTCTCATTCATTTCCTTCCTCGGTAAAACCGGTAGCAATAAAACTAGTCATATTCTTTTATTACAATGTAACTAATAAACATAATACAATATTTTAAGATAATCCTCAATACAAACCTTGAAAGAAATTAATATTTTTCTTTTCATTATCTGTTGGCACTGTATATATTGGTAATTTCGCACCCATTTTATGAAATATCAATGAAAATGCCACTGAAAACTTGACATTATGTTAGCCATACTGTAAGATTGTGAATTGTAAAATGTTACTTTTGTTATAGTATAATAGATTTAGGAGATGAAAGAATTGGATCCCAGTGATGTCGCGCAACCGATACTATTGTTTGGTCTACTGCTGTTGTCTGCTTTTTTTACTGCCTCTGAGGCCGCCCTTACCGGTGTTAATAAATTAAGAATTCGGACACTTGCAGATGATTATGTTAGAGGTGCAAAAACAGCAAGCAAATTAATAGATGAGCCCAGAAAAATGCTGAGTGCTATCTTAATCTGCAAAAATGCAACAAAACTGTCTGCTTCTGCTTCTGCAGCGATGATGGCAGTTGATTATTTTGGCAACCAATGGGTGGGTCTGACCGTAGGTGTATTAATTCTGCTTTTCCTTATATTCGGTTCGATTATGCCAAAAACCATATCTTCCATATATACCGAGAAGGTGGCACTTGGAGTTGCAGGAATTATTTACTTTATAACAAAGGTATTATCACCGATTATTTATGTCCTGAATAAAATCTGTAATGCTATTATGCTTTTGTTTGGTATTGATTTAAAGGCTAAGACTTCAGCAATTACCGAAACCGAATTCCGGACTATTTTGGATTACAGCCATGAAGAAGGGGTAATTGAAAGCGAAGAACGAAGAATGATTACCAATGTGGTAGACTTCGGAGATTCCCTAGCTAAGGATGTTATGGTACCCCGAACGGATATGGCATTAGCTAACGTTGAATTTACTTACGATGAATTAGTGCAGGCCTTTTCCGAAGAAAAATATACGAGAATGCCCGTATATTCAGAAACACGTGATAACGTTATCGGTATTGTAAATCTTAAGGATGTATTCTTCTATAACGGCGATACGGTAAATTTTAATATTATTGATATTATGAGAGATCCTTATTTTACTTATGAATATAAGAAAACCTCTGAGCTATTGATAGAAATGAGAAGAAGCTCCATTTCACTGGCTATTGTTTTAGATGAATACGGTGCTACTGTCGGATTGATTACGATCGAAGATCTGCTTGAGGAAATTGTCGGTGAGATTAGAGATGAATATGATGATGATGAAGAAGACAGTATTAAGGTTATCTCAGAAAACGAATACATTGTTGATGGTTATACAAAGCTCGATGAAATCAATGAAGTGCTTGGTTTAAATTTAGAATCCGATGATTACGATTCAATCGCCGGTCATATCATATATCTGTTAGATCATCTTCCTGATGAAGGCGAGTCTGTTGAAGATAATAATATAATATTTACAGTGGATGCTGTAGATAAAAACAGAGTTGATAAGGTTCATATCCTTATAAAACAAGACCAAACGGAATTAGTCGAAGAAAAATAAAATAATCAAAAGCAATTAACATATTTTATCAGAGATATCCTAAATCAGATTATTACATAGCATGTAGTCTGATTTAGGATTTTTTTCTATTTTGTAAATTATTATTGACAATTCTTTTTATATTGTGTACAATCTAATTGTACTTAATACATTTAAAGAGGCAATTTGATGAAATTATATGAATATAGTAAAAAATGCAAAAGAAAATATGATTAAATTATAAGAATGAATTAAACCAAAATTAAGTACTATATAATGTAGATATTTTAAGGAAAAATGCATTCCTTATATATAATAAAAAAGAAAGGATTATATAATGTGATGCAATAGAACTTCACATTATCGGTGTCGATATGAGTATATATGATTTTAGTGTAAAAAACAAAAATGGAGAGCAAATTGCCCTATCGCAATATGAAGGAAAGGTTTTATTAATCATCAACACAGCAACTCAGTGTGGTTTTACTCCACAGTATGATGCCCTTCAGGATTTATATGAAAAGTATGCCGGAGACGGCCTTGTTATCTTAGATTTTCCTTGTAACCAGTTTGGAAATCAGGCTCCTGGGTCAGACGAAGATATCTATAGCTTCTGTGACGCAAATTACGGTGTAACCTTCCCAATCTTCTCTAAAATCGAAGTAAACGGTGATAATGCTCATCCTTTATACAAGTATCTTGTTAACCAAAAAGGGTTCCAGGGATTTAGCAAAGAGCATAATTTAACTCAGATTCTGGATGATATGCTTTCAAAAGCAGACCCTGATTATAAAAATAAACCAAGTATCAAATGGAATTTCACTAAGTTTTTGATTGATAGAAACGGTAGTGTTGTAGAACGGTTTGAACCTACTGAGGATATCTATGTGATTGAAGAAAAAATAAAAGAATTACTATAAAGTTAAGAGGGAAAAGAGTTTTAGTCGAAATAAAACTCTTTTCCCTCTATTAATATGCAACGAGACTGTGAAATAAAGTCTGTAAAATAAGTATTTCGCTAAGGCTTTCTATGATAAAATAAAAATATCATAGGAGGCCTTTTATTATGGCAAAAAAACGTGAACCGGTCAGAATGACCGAAGGAAA
>JAEZMV010000025.1 GCA_023414875.1 Bacillota bacterium
GCTTTTGGAGGATTTGCAGCAAAAGGAATAACAGCAAGTCCTATAAATGGAACAACAATGGCAGTGGCAACGCATAATAATATTCCGGTTACAATAAGCTGCAATGGACATACTGCAACTACCAATAGACTTACAGTTACGGTTGATAATTCAGGACGCCCAAGTACATCTACATCTACACAAAGCGACAATAAGATAGATATAATCTTCCAGGATGAAACTCAAAAGGCGGCAACTGCTAAGATATCTGAAAAAGATGGTGTAAAAACAACTGCTGTAATATTGGATGATGTAGCTGTAAAGCAGAACCTTGATAAAATGGGTAATAAGGATCCAAATGGAGATAAAGCCAATACGATAATAATCCCTGTAAATAACAATTCTGATATTGTAATAGGACAGCTTAATGGACAGACTGTAAAGAACATGCAAGATAAAGATGCAACACTTGAGATAAAAACTGAGAATGTTATTTATACCATTCCTGCAGAGGATATAAATATTGATAACGTTTTGGATAAAATCGGGAGTCATGTTCAATTAAAAGATATAACAGTCAAAATTACTATCTTAAAATCATCGAAAGAAACCATGGCGAAGGTTGAAGACAGTGCTAGAATTAATAACTTGCAGGTCGTTGTAAATCCTGTTGATTTTGAAATAACTTGCACAGACGGAAGCAAAACTGTTATTGTCTCTAAATTTAACAATTACGTAGAGCGAACCGTGATATTACCAGATGGAATTAATAGTAAAAAAATTACTACATGTGTCGTACTTAACGATGACGGTACGTTCTCACATGTTCCTACTGCAGTAAGATTAGTTGATGGGAAATATTATGCTAAGATAAACAGTCTTACGAATAGTACATATGCATTAATTTGGAATCCCGTTACATTTAAGGATGTAGAAAAACACTGGGCAAGGAATAATGTAAATAGTGTTGGTTCACGACTGATTGATGAGGGGGTAGGAAATTCTAATTTTGATCCAAACAGAGCTATTACAAGAGCAGAATTTGCTTCTATGATAGTAAAAGCACTTGGACTAAAAGGAACAAATCTCCAGGAAGAGTTTAAAGATGTTAAAAAGAGTGATGCCAATTATTACTATATTTGTACAGCATATGAGTATGGTATCATGGATAGATACTCGAACGGAAAATTTGGACCACAAGACTTAGTTACGAAAGAACAGGCAATGACAATGCTTGTAAAAGCTATGGATATAGCAGATATGGATTTAATAATATCCGATTCTGATGTTAGCAAGCAACTTCAGCGATTTAAGGATTCTAGTAAAATTTCGAAATATGCAAGACAGAACGCAGCGATCTGTGTAAAATATGGTATCTTTAAAGGAGACAAAAAAGAAAGGCTTAATCCAAAAGGCAACCTTACAAGGGCAGAAAGTGCAACTGTTATTATGAGGCTTTTGAAGAAGGCAAAATTGATCTAGGATGTTGGCTGTTAGAGATGCAGAATGGATGGAAATATCTAAAATGTGATGTTGATGAACGACCGCATGATTGTGCGGTCGTTTTGCTATACACACCCCATTACTTACCTTCTTCACCTGGCTCCTCGGGTTTTAGATTATCCAAAGCATACTCACAGCATTCCATTACAAGATAATTCATGGATACACCTTTTTGCTGTGCTACGGCTTCGAGTTTTTGTATTAATTCCATCGGCAATCGGAAGGTTTTATTTCCGGTTTCCGGTTTTTTAATTTCGAACATATTACACACCTCCATTATAGTATTATTTTAGTGCATATTATAAGAAAATATACACATAATGTTAGCACATAAAAATAAAGTGCAAAAAGCACTTGATTTTTACAATAACATCCAATATAATAATAAATATGGTGAAATATGGAATTTGAGTTATTATGAAGTGCCTTTTTATAGTATAGTATGATTGGAGTGTCAAAAGCACAGTATATAGGCAGTTTGGATAGATTATTTGTAAGATAAAAAGCTAATAAAAAACTTAACATTAATTATGCAACTGTATATTGAATAGGTACCATCAATACTAGTGCATGATTGGTGTTATGCATATTTATTCCCCATAAGGTAGAGCAGGTAACGATTTCTTTCGTTACCTGCTCGTATTGCTAATGATTATTAATCTTTTTTGCGCGAATAGCAGATTTATCGTTGGTTTAAAACCGGTTGCTAATGTAATAAGGTTCATAATATCGAAATTGGATAATACAGATCACATTCGCAATAATGCTTATTACACTTGGCATAATTAATATGCTCAAAATGAAAATTCTCTTCCAGATTAAACTGGATGGTTGGCATCCAGATTTGAGTTACATAATCCCAGATGGACCCCAGAGTTTTTGAAGAAATATCTTCGGGACGGTGGGGCCCCATATATGTAAAAACACCATATTTATGGGGTTTTACAAGCTTTGCTTTCATATTTGGTGCCAGGATGCTGTTTTGATTAATTTGTACCGCCGGCATATAGGTAGTATATCCCGTATCATGAGCGGGTATGGAGGTAAAACCGATATAAACATCCTTTTCAACTGGGTTGATCACCTCCGGGCGGTGATGATAAAAAAAGTCAACTCCATACCGGTTCGCAACCTGGTTGTTTCTGTTTTCTTCTATACTTATTTTATATTCCATACCGGCCAGAGAAAAACCGGGCAATACGGTGATTGAGCGGAAGAAGATTAAACCGTCTCCGGCACAGTTTATAAAATCTGCATTAAACCGGTCTAAGATTTTTAACGGTCCGGGGTTGCGACGCCATTTCGCAGGTGTTGTACTATATTCATCTTTAAAGATCCGGTTATAGGTACGTTCACTGCCAAAGGAGTATTTATAGGAAATGAATTCAATCGTATTCCGGTGATTCATTAAATCTCCCAGAGACTGCGCGATCCTTCTTCTTCTCACATATTCCATCAAACCGGTTGAAGTAGCTCCCTTCCAGATTCGAAGCAGATGGAATTTTGAGATATTGACATTTTCAGAAATACTGTCAAGATTGATATCTTCTAGCAGATGATTCTCGATATATTCAGTTGTATTCTTGATTATTTCTAATAAGTTATTATCCATTCCTTCACCCGACCTTACTTCCCAAGGAGGAAGTATTATATTGCATGTTTTCATTATCATACCATAAATTACCTGCTCCAAACAACCATAGAAATAATATTTAGAATAGTCCTTAGGAATAACCCTATATAATAAATAACCCTTTCGAATAGCCCATAAGATTAGCCCATTAGAATAATCCATTAAAATAGCCCATTAGAATAATCCATTAGAATAGCCCTTTAGAATAGCCCTTTAGAATAGGCCTTTGGAATGACCTATTAGAATAGTCCTTTGGAATAGCCCCATAGAATAAATAACCCTTTAGAATAGGTTTTAAATTTATTGAGAATAAAGTGAGCAATTTCTGTCCTGTTAAATCCCAATTATAGCAATTTTTGTCTTGAAATTTACAATGAGGGGTGTATAATGAACAAACAGAACAAATGTTTTGTTCAATACTGCAGATATAAAGTGTATTTCTATATGGAAAGGAATGTGAATATGGATAAGCTCCAACAAGCAGAAATGACCAAACGTTATCAAAACGCGGCAGACAGCTTTGTAAATAATGTTAAGGATGATCCGAATGTTATTGCGGTTATCATCTGTGGCAGCCTGGCTTATGATCAGGTGTGGGAAAAAAGTGATATTGATACGATCCTTGTAGTCAGGGACCAGGTTCTGAAAAATGACTCCTATTGCATCGTTGAGGATGATATCACCATTAATGTGTATTTGGTAGTTAGAAGTGGCTTTAAGCGATTTCTTGAGAGTATCAGCGGAGGCTCCTTTATGCATTCGTTTTATTCAAAAGGGAAGATCGTATTCAGTTCTGATGATAGTCTTTATGATTACTTTGAAGATTTTAAGAAGATGGGGAGTGATGATATCGCCCACACAGTGTTTCTCAGTGCCTGCGAGCTGGTTCATACTTATGATAAGTGTCTGAAATGGCTTACAGTCAAGAAGGACCCCTTGTATGCTCAATACTATTTACTCAAAGCAGCGGAGGTAATAGCCCGCATGGAGGTATGTATGAGCGGTGAGTCACCTAGCAGGGAGGCAATTCTGAAAGCAAATCAATTGAATCCGATGCTAATGAGTAAGTTTTATCAAGATGCAATGTCTCATCATTACAGTATGGTGGAGCTACTAGATGCCGTTCATGAAATTAATCATTACCTGGAACAACATATTGATATCATTAAAAGTCCGGTGCTTGAGTATATGTCTGATGGTGAAATGAAAACAGTCACCATGATTACGAAGTATTATCGTACAGAAGGTCATTTTATTATAGGTATCTTTGATTATCTGGCTGAGAAGGGAATTATTGTTAAGATATCTCAGACAATAAGGATAACTCCGAAGAGCAAAATGGCAGTGGAAGAGATAGCTTATCAATATATTCCATAAGGTAATGAAGGGGCATCATAATAAGGCTTTTTTATATCGATTACAAGTTTCATGAATTAAGAGCATTATAATTTTTGAAAGGAGTTTTAATATGTCAATACGTACAACCATTGAAATATCAGGAGCGAAGCAAAATAACCTTAAGAATATATCAGTGGAGATTCCCAGAGATAAGCTAACTGTAATCACCGGAGTATCCGGTTCGGGGAAATCTTCTCTGGCCTTCGATGTCATTTATGGAGAGGGACAAAGGCGATTTCTAGACTCCATATCTAATTTTGCAAAGAGCAGAATCAGCCAGCTGAAGAAGGCAAAAGTAGATTACGTCAGAGGTCTTTCTCCTGTAATTGCAATCGAACAAAAGAAGAGCAACAACAATCCCCGTTCAACCGTTGGAACAGTTACAGATATTAATGATTATCTGAGATTGCTATATTCTACAGCAGGAGAGGGAAGATGTCCGGAATGCGGTCATCCGCTAAATCAGCTATCGGCCGCCCAGATAGCGGAGCATATCTCTACGCTGCCGATCGGTACAGAGATAGAACTGAGAGCACCGGTTTATAAGATTTATGGAGAAGATTATATTTATACCTTTCAACAGCTGAGAGAAAAAGGGTATAAGAACCTACTGGTGAACGGTGAGCCCTTCTCCCTCTCAGAAAAACGGGAGCTGGATGAGACGAAAGACTACCATATAGAATTAGTTATTGATCGCTTTAAGCTAAAAAAGGATTCCTACATTCAGGTGACGAAATCCATCGAAGCCTCCATGCTTGCGCTGGAAGAGGATATCATGATTAAGGTGGAGGTGATCGGAGGGGTAGATGCATCCTTTTACTCGAAATTTGCCTGCCCGGAGCACCATATATTTCTTTACGACATGCAACCCTTTCACTTTTCCTTTAACTCTTCAGTGAGTGCCTGCCATACCTGCCTTGGTGTCGGTATGTCCTATGTGGTGGAACCTCGCTTTCTGGTGGTGGCACCGGAAAAGAGTCTGAATAAAGGGGCATTAAAGAATACGGTATATAATACGAATGGAAAGGACAGCTACCGCGGAGTCATGCTGTATAGCTTGTCGAGGCAGTATGATTTCAGTCTGGATACGCCCTTCAATAAGCTGACGAATGAGGTTCACGACCTCCTCTTCTATGGAACAAAGGGAGAGCTTGTTACTATGCAGCAGCCGCCGGGCTCGGGAAAGAGGAATTGGATTGTTGGTCGTGAGATGCCCTTTTGGGGGTATATACACGAGATGGAGCATTGGTACCGTCAGTACATCCGTAAAAGTTCCACCGGGGAAGCCTTTGAGCCTAATTTTATCAAGGATTGCATGATAGAGAAAATCTGTCCGGAATGTAACGGAGCACGATTAAAAAAGCAACGACTCCAGGTTACCGTAGGTGGTAAGAATATCGATGAGTTGACCAGAATGCAGTTGCCGCAGCTGAAGGAGTTTCTGGAAGGGCTGACTTTTAATAAGGATATCAAGGATGTGGCAAGTACAATAATTCGTGAGATATCCACCCGAATTAAGCTTTTAATAGACATCGGACTTCATTATATCAGCCTGAACAGAAGAAGTGACAGTATTTCCGGTGGAGAGATGCAGCGTATCAAGATGTCCACTCAAATCAGCAGTGAACTGATGGGCATGCTTTATGTAATGGATGAACCGAGTATAGGACTTCATCCCAGAGATTCTTCGAAGGTAATCGATACGATGAAGAAGCTTCGTGACATCGGTAATACAGTAATCGTCGTGGAGCATGATCTGGATACGATTAAGAATGCAGATCACATCATTGAGATAGGCCCCGGACCGGGTATTCACGGAGGTAATGTCGTTGCCTTCGGTACGATGGAGGATATTGTTAAGGAGAGCAGCTCAGCGACAGGACAATTCCTGTCAGGAAAAGCTAGTATTCCCATTCCGAAACAGCGCCGGAATCTGGGTGATGAATTCCTTTCCATTCAAGGTGCCAGAGAGAATAACTTGAAGAATGTAGATCTGGATATACCGCTTGGAGTATTTTTATGCATCACCGGCGTATCCGGTTCCGGAAAAAGCTCATTAATTAATGAAATATTATATAAGCAGCTGAAGATAGATAAAACCGGAGCGCGTATTGTTCCCGGAGAGCACGATTTCCTCTTTGGTTCAGAGCAGCTTAACAATGTCATCAATATTGATCAGACTCCGATTGGAAGAAACAGCAAATCCAATCCGGCCACCTATATCGGTATTTTTGATAAAATACGAGAACTGTTTGCAGCTCAATCGGAAGCTGTGGAACGTGGATATAAGGCGCTTGATTTTAGCTTAACTCACGCAAATGGATGCCGCTGCGAGCATTGCGGAGGAGATGGTATTATTGTCACTAACCTTCAGTTTATGGCTGATATTGAGACGATTTGTCCGATGTGTAAAGGGATGCGTTATTCGGAGGAAGGGCTGGAGATTAAATACCGTAGGAAGAGTATTGCGGATGTTTTAGAAATGACTGTCGAAGAGGCGCTGGAATTCTTTACGGATAATACCTATCTGAAGCATAAATTAAAAATTATGAATGAACTCGGACTCGGGTATCTTTGCCTGGGCCAGAGCTCCACGACCCTGTCCGGCGGAGAGGCACAGAGAGTTAAGCTTGCCTACGAGCTAGCAAAGATCAAAAGGGGTGCCCATAACCTGTATATTCTGGATGAACCGACCACCGGTCTTCATCTGTCCGATATCGCAAAGCTTTTGATCTGTCTGAATAAACTAGTGGATCAGGGCCATTCGGTCATTGTAATAGAGCATCATCTGGATGTTATAAAATCAGCTGACTATCTTATTGATATGGGGCCTGAGGGTGGTAACCAGGGCGGTTATGTCGTTGCAGAAGGGACACCGGAACAAGTGGCTAAGGTTAACGAATCTTTCACCGGAAAGTACCTACGGGAGGTTCTTCAAGGGTAAGGTTCTAATAAAAACAGGTATGGCGGGCACCGGTACTGAAGGTAATTCCGGAAGGAGGGTGCCTACAGCCATTGAATATTCTATACAATGAATATATTAAGTAACTATAAAACCTTACCGAGTGGATAAATTTAGTAATAATATAGTTGAATTTCTAGATACAAGATGGTAAGCTTTTATAAATACTAAAAATGAAATATTTTTACAAGGGGGATAAAATTCATGAAGAAAAAATTTTTTATCGGAGCAGTAATAACTTTTATCGGTGCTGGATTTGCACTTATCATGAAGAAGTTTAAAAAACGAGTAAAGTAAGTAATACCGAACTAATCTTATTCGGAGAGAAGGATTAAATGTTCTTATGAGAAACAAGAAGAAAGAAAAACAAAAAGATATGTCGGTAATCGGAAGCATGCTTTACACGATAAAACTGATATGGCAGGCAGATAAGGGATGTGTGATTTATTCCTTCTATAAGAATTGTACAGAAGAAGTATTTCAGGCATTCTTTGTCGTGTATATGACTCAGATGATTTACACCTATATTAATAAAAAGGTTGCATTCAGTGAATTGACTAAGCTGATAGTAATCTTCTGCATTTTGCATATCATAATCCATTTTGTGTCGGCAGGCCATGCTTATTATATCAGGGTGAAGAAACCTGTCGTTTATCGGCACATTTTTGATAAGGTAATTAAGAAGGCTACGAAAATTGAACTAAGCAGATATGAGCAGCCGGATTTCTATGATAAGTTTTCCAGAGTATTTGATGAGTGTCTAAACAAAGCCATGGATGGTTTGTATTTAATATCCATATCAATCGGCTTATTTCTTGCAGCCTGCACCAGCTTAGGTATCATAGCGTTTGTCGACCCATGGTTAATTTTATTCATCATTCCGCCGGTCGTCGGCTCTCTTTATTTTGGAGGAAAGCAGAACCGGGAGGAGTATGCACTTCGTAATGATGAAACACAGAATAAAAGAGTAATGGAATATGCAAAAAGGGTGTTTTATGAAAAAAAGTATGCGAGCGAAATCCGATTATACGGTATCCGGGATATATTGTTTAAAAAGCATAAGGAGAATTATGAGGCCCGCTATCAAATACATGTGAAACATCGTAAAAAGATAGCTCTTTATCAATTTATGCAGTATGTTGTTTTCATTGGATTGACCTTTTTTATCGCATACATCTATATCGATTATGTGATAAAAGTAAGGGGTGCAACCGACAAGCTAGCTGCTTATGTTGCCATTCTGTCAACGATGGGCTTCGTAACCTATACCTTGAAGGAATCAGTTATTCGTATGATTGATGCAGGAACGAAGTGTCTCTATATGAATAACCTAAAGGAATTTTTGGAGTATGAGTCAGTTCAGAGTATTCCCGGTACGGAGAAGGTGGAAGGAACACTGGGTGATATCGTATTTGATCATGTAACCTATACCTATGTCGGAGGAAAACATCCGGTAATTAATGATTTATCCCTTGTCATTAAAAGGGGTGAAAGAATTGCTCTGGTCGGGGAAAATGGTGCCGGGAAGACGACACTCATAAAACTCCTGATGGGGCTGTATCCCGTGACACATGGCAAAATTTTAGTAGAAGGTTCCGATATCAAAAAATTTGATCCCAGTGAATATCATGAGCATTTTGGCACAGTATTCCAGGACCTTCAGATATTTGCACTTCCTCTTTCTGAAAATGTATTGATGCGGGAGCCTAAGACAGAAGAAGAAAGACAGCTTGTTGTGGATTCCCTGATCAAAGCTCAGTTTGGTGATAAGCTCATGGAGCTTCCTAAGGGTATTGATACAATGATAACCAAAGAATTTGATGATGACGGATTTGTATGCTCCGGAGGTCAGGCGCAGAAGATTGCAATCGCCAGAGTGTTTGCTAAAGATCCGGATATCGTTATACTCGATGAACCCTCAAGCGCATTGGATCCGATTGCAGAGTATAATATGTACAATAATATGATGCAGGTATCGGAGGGGAAGACGGTATTCTTTATTTCACACCGGTTATCCTCCGCCAGAATTGCAGATAAAATTTATTTCCTGGAGCATGGGCAAATTAAAGAAGCAGGTACCCATGATGAGTTAATTGCAAAAAAGGGAAGCTACGCCAAGATGTTTGAGCTTCAAGCCCAGAATTATCGTGACACTATGGAGGTGGCTGCAAATGGCTGAGAACGAAACGAAAGCAACCCGAATTAATGATAAAAAGTCTGCAAAAAAAGCAGGAAAGCTTACGCTTGGGAGGATGATCAGTAATGTTGCATATGTCCTTAATTATGCATTAAAGATTAATAAGAGAATAGTGACGATAATAATTTCATCCTGGATTTTATGTGGTTTGATTTATGCTGCGATAGAGACGGTTTTTGTTAAGTTATTTATTGAATTTCTGTCTGACGATAAGAAGAACTTTACATATCTGTTAATCACAATTCTGATTGGAGCTTTGTTTGTAACTATCGCGGATACCATTCAGACCCTTGAGGAAAATTGGGCAAGGGCAAAATTCATTCTGACTACTGGTCAGATACAGGAGGATTTTATTCGGAAAGCTGCGCAGATAGATTTGATCTGTTATGACCATAAGGAATATTTTGACGATTTTGTAATCGCCGCCTCCCAGGCAGAAGAAATGGTAACAAACGGGATCATGAGTACTGCAAGAATTCTGGGAAGTATCACTTCAATCCTGACACTGGGTGGGTTAATCATGATAATAAATCCAGTGATAGCAATCTTCCCGATCGCCGGTTTTATAATCAATATCCTAACCCGGTTTGCAATTGAAAAGGCAGAGTATAATTATGATATTGAGCAGAAAAGGATTATGCGAAAAGCAGATTACTCTAAAAGAGTATTTTATCAGCCTGAATATGCAAAGGAAATTAAATTATCAGGAATTGAGATACCTCTACGGAAGCAATTCGATCAATCTATCCTAGAAGTAAAAACATCAGCTAAAAAGTATGGGTTGAAGATCGCAGTATTATCCTTAATTAACTGGATTACGGTCTTTACTCTAATCTCCTTTTTCTGCGTACCGATGTATCTTGGTTATTTAGCAATTGTAAAAAGAAAGATCTCATTAGGTGATGTGGCAGCGATGAGTAATTCATCCAATGCCGTAAGAGATAGACTGGATGGAATGAATTATGCATTGGTAGAATTTCAGAGAGTCGGTCAGTTTGCGGAACGGTTCCGCCGATTTATTGAGTATGAGATAAAAATCGAAGGAAAGCAGGGAACAAAACCAAAGCCATCTGAACATGGTGTGCTAGAAATTAAAAACATGACGTTTTGCTACGAAGGCAGTGAGAAGAATACCCTACAGAATATCAATATGGTAGTGAAGCCGGGCGAGAAGATCGCTATTGTTGGCGAAAACGGTGCCGGAAAAACTACCTTTGTTAAACTGCTAATGCGTCTTTATGATGTTACAGAGGGTTCAATCTGTTATGGAGGTAATGATATTCGCGATTACACTACGAAAGAATACCGGGATATATTCGGAGCAGTGTTCCAGGATTACCAAATCTATGGCACAACACTTGCCGATAATGTCATAATGGAGGATCTTGAGATAGTAGATAAAGACCGAATCATAAAGGCATTAAAGCTAGCTGACTTCGGTAAAAAGTTAGGAAAAATGCCGGAAGGCGTTGACACACAGATGACCAGAGAATTTTCGGAGGAAGGAACGATGCTATCCGGAGGCGAGGCTCAGAAGGTTGCAATCTCCAGAATGTTTGCGAAAACGGGCCAATTATCCATTGCTATTTTGGATGAACCATCCAGCGCACTTGATCCTTATGCCGAATACACCTTGAATAAGAATATGATGGAAAGTGCCAAGGATGCTACTGTAATCTTTATCTCCCACAGACTTTCCACAACCCGCGATGCGGATCGAATCTATCTGTTTGAGGATGGGGAAATCAAGGAGCAGGGAACACATAATGAATTAATGGAATTGAACGGTAAGTATGCATTGATGTTCGAGAAGCAGGCACATTATTATCAGGAAGAGCTTGTGGAAGAGGTTGCCGTTTAACATGGATTTTTAAAGTAGGTATACTGATTCAATTTCGGAGATTTCTTTCGAATCAGAAATCAGGTGTATGTAGAAAAAATTAAGATTACACATACAATATAATAAAAAACAGATTGGCTGAAGGGTCAATCTGTTTTTCTGTTAATGTGAAGTGTATATTGCATTAAGATGAATTTATGCATTTGAAATGGCTTTTTATATTACTTCTACAATTTTAGTATATCGCTGTAATGGATATTCGCCATCATGGGTCTCACCACATAGCATACGTGACATATCATCTCCATCTGTGATACGGATAGCACCGGCCTTGCAAAGCAGTTCTGAAAGCTCAGCTCTCTCATTTGCGTTGCAAAGTAAACCAACCGTTTGTAAATATCCTTTATACCGATGCAGACTGTTGATGATACTTTTTCTTGGAAGTGCTTTAACCCAACAATTACCGTGAGTAAAAGAAGTCTCCAGCTTCCTGTTCCTGGAGGCGATAATACTACAAAACTTTCCTTTGTAAATACGTTTACCGGATTGAATGGCTTTCAGTTCCTCGTTATATAATAATAGAGTAAGCTGCGCCTGCATACCTATGGCAGGTACTTTGTAATCTCGGGCAACTCGCTCAAGAATTGCTATAAATCGTTCACAAAAGTCATAGACAACAGACATATCATTAGTATCAATGTAAATTCCCTGGCAGGAGCTGCACAGTAGTTGCTTTGTTTCTAGCATATGATGTGCCAGTCCGGTTAAAGCCATATCGCTCATTCCCTGCTCTGTAATAAAAGCAAAACTGATCTTGTGACCCCATTCAATGATTTTGGTGTTCGGTGCCGCTAATCTGCGAACCGACAGGGTGGCGGTATCACCTCCCCATACAACGATTCCGTTGGCGCACCTTGCCATAGCCTGCATACCGGCGATATCATTCGAGGGGGTATCAAATACATAGATATAATCAGCCAGGAGAGGAGCAATTTTCATAAGCTCAAATAGCAATTGTATCGTAAAACCATGATCCGCAGAGGGGAGTTTTAGTAGGTTGATATTTCCTGCTAAAAGTCCTTCGATAACACTGTAAGCCGGCAGACCATCAACATTACCGGCAGCGATATGAAAAAGTACGCCAAGAGGCATACGCTTTCTGATAATAGGGGGCCCCTGATAGAACGGTGGTGTAAGCTTAACGTCACTGATATCATCAGTAAGTTCAATTTCTAATTTGTATAACAAACTCTCACGTTTGAAGGAGAGAACAACCTGCTCTAATTGTTCCTTTGTAATGTGCTTATCCTTGATTAAGCTTTGAAGTGGTTCAAAATATTCACCCTTTTCGATTCTCTGGGCAAGTTGATCGCAGGCTTCGACTACTACCGAAGGATTAAGTAATGGGCGCTGCAGAGTTTTACACACCCTTTTTTCTAAGGTTGGCAGGATATTTTTTGCTTCGTCTGATTCATAAATAGTACCATTAACTAATATCATATTTGATCCTCTCTCCCGCTTGCTATAACAGTACCTATTGTTGAATAACTTCTGTATAGGCAGTTGCCATGTTAATTATTTAATAGTTCCTCGGCTCCGGCTGCACAGGTCTTTATATCCGAAATACCTACCCGTCCGATAATTTCGAAATATGGAGTAGTAATACCGCATCCGCATTCTTGTCCGTCATGAAGTATTCCAAGATCATCTGTCATCACACTGGTTAGGGGCATACTATCCATCATTGGAGTGATGAAGTTCATCAGGCCGACTGTTCCGTTTTCAACCGGGAGTAAGGTATTAATATCACGGACGATAACTCTACTGTAAGAGGGGACATGAAAATGATGGTTTTTGCAGTCACAGTAGATAATTGGATGCTCCACTGCTCCAAAAAATTCATGGCAGTTAGTCTCAGGAATGCCAAGGACTTCTTCAATCAAGGAATAAAGAGCTTTTTTATCAACCTTTTCAGCATAGAATTGCTTCCACCCACCCCCAATAAATACTTTAGAAGCCTTGTGTAATTTTAAGCGTACACCCGAATCTTTAAGCTCCTGAAGAAAAAAATATAGATAAGCAGGGAAACCAATGAATCGTACCGGAAAGGGCTGTTGACTATACTTTATTAGAGATTTCTTTAAATCGGGTAAATTCAACTGATACCCCTCCGGCGTTGGGATTAATGCATAGGTACGCTTAATGCTCGGGGCAAAAAAGGTGGACCCAAAGGCTGTCTTTGAGATTACAGTATGATTATTTTTAGCAGGTTTATATCCAAACACGATATAGTTGGTAGGCTTTATGGAAAGTAATTTATGAAACCTTGCTGTATGCCAAACCATATGGGCTCCATATAAGAGTCCTTTTACATCGAAGCCAATATGACTTTTTTTACCTTTAGTGCCGGAGGAGGTAGCTTTGATCAGAAGCTTATCTTCAGGGATAGAATAAAATCTATGAGTCTTATAATAAAGAGTAGGAATTGGTGGAAGTTTATATAGATCATCATAGGATTTTACTTGATTCAATTTAAAATGTCTGCTTGTCAGGATAGCTGCATACTTAGGACAATGGATCAGATGAAATGCAACATTCATTTTTACGGCCTTTAAAAAAAGCTTATCAGTTCCTTTATGGTCATAAAGAGTCTGCTTCGTAAATAATTTCTTGATATAATCCATAGGCTGCTTCCCTCCGTGCTTTTTTGATATGAACTATTATAACATAATTTACATATTCTCGGCAAAATTAATTATCGCAGAGTATTATTCTGATTTTTGTAATCCATACCTTCTAATCCGATAGGAAATGTCTAATATGCACTAAGAAGAGAGTATTTATTGGGCATATAGTATCTATAATTACCATTTTTTAAAAATTCAGTTTTCAATTAATTATATACGTGGTATACTATTGATATAATAGCAATCGATTGTTAAGGATTGCTTGATTTATTTGGGATCTATTTGTTAGAAAATTAACAAAATTCTTTCATGGATTTTAAATATGTTGAAGAAGAAAATATCATATATATGATAAAATAAAATGTTTTTGACCAATTATTTCATATGTATGAAAGGGATTTACAAAGACACAATACTATTGTAAAAAGATTATAAGGAGCAGATATGGGAAAAAACATTGTAATTGTCGGCGCTGGCTATGCCGGTATCCTAACAGCTAAGAAACTTGCTAAGAAATTAAAAAAGCAAAAAGACATTAATATTACAATAATTGATAAGAATCCATTTCACACAATGCTTACTGAGTTGCATGAGGTAGCAGCAAACCGTGTTGATGAGGATAGTATCAAGATAAGTTTAAATAAGGTTTTTGCCGGAAGAAGAGTAAATGTTAAGCTTGATACTGTAAATACGATTGACTTTAAGAAAAAAATCGTAGTAGGAAATAATGAATCCTATGCATATGATTATTTGGTTGTTTCAGCCGGATCAAAGCCTGCTTTCTATGGAGTTAAGGGAGCAGAAGAGTTTAGCTTTAAGCTCTGGTCCTATGAGGATGCAGTTTTATTGAGAGATCATATCCATAATACCTTCCGTAAAGCAGTTACCGTAGCTGATGAAGCTGAAAGAAAGAAGCTGCTTACCTTCTGGGTAATTGGAGCAGGATTTACCGGAGTTGAAATGATCGGTGAATTAGCAGAGTATGTTCCTGTTCTTTGTGAAAAATTCGGAATTTTGAGAAGTGAGGTATCCTTATACAACGTAGACGGATTAAGCAGAGTAATTCCTAATTTAACCGAAAAGTTATCTGCAAAAGTAGAAAAACGTCTTCGCAAGATGGGTGTTAAGGTTATACTCAATTCCTTAGTTTCAGAAGTTGGAGAGGATTTCATCGACTTAAAGCAGGGTGACAAAATTGTTCATAATACCGCAGGCACCATAATCTGGGCAGCAGGTATCCAAAGTGCTGAAGTAACACAGGAAGCAGGCAAGGAATTAGAAGCAACCCGCGGACGTATTCAGGTTGATACCTATCTTCGTTCAACAAAGGATGAGAGTGTATATGTTATCGGCGATAATATGTACTTTGTTGCAAAAGGTGAAGAGCGTCCGGTTCCTCAGATGGTTGAGAACTGCGAGCAAAGCTCACACACAGCTGCACATAATATCGTATGTGCAATTACCGGAAAAGGAAAGATGGAGGAATATAAGCCGGCGTTCCACGGCGTAATGGTTAGTATTGGTGGGCGTTATGCAGTAGCGCATGTTGGATTACCAGGACATTTCTTCAGTTTACCATCATTCCTTGCAATGTTTGCAAAGCATTTTATCAATATCACTTATTTTATTCAGGTGTTAGGCTGGAATAAAGTATTCCATTATATGAAACAGGAATTTTTCACGATCAGAAACTGCAGAAGCTTTGTGGGAGGACATTTCTCTAACAGAACTCCAAGCTTTTTATTAGTGCCGCTTCGAGTATGGCTTGGTGCTGTCTGGTTGTTCGAAGGAATTTTAAAAATCGTTGAAGGTTGGTTTAAAAGCCCGAAACTGACAGACTTTTTTGGTGGTGCAAATGCATGGTATAACAGTATATTAAATGCAGTTTCCGGTAATGCAGCAGGTGCAGCAGATGCAACCTCCGCAGCAACAGGCGAAGCAGCAGCGGCAGCAGATGCAGTATCAGCAGCTTCTGGAGCTGTAACCGAGGGAGCGGCAGAGGTTGTGAAATCCGTTGGTGAGGTTTTAGTAAATCTTGATATTTTTGGTTTAGTTAAAGTGATATTTGTCAGCGGTAAAGAACTTGCAGAATCAAAAATCGGAGATTATGCTTTTAAGCTTGATATTCCTGCTATGAATTGGTTTGTTGATAAGTTGATTCTGCCAAACGACAATGTACAGATAGCAATGCAGATTTTTATCGTAATTGCGGAGATATTAGTTGGTCTTGCCCTGATAGGAGGACTATTTACAGCTCCGGCAGCAGGCTTCTCATTAATTTTACAGTTTATGTTTGTATGTACAACCGGTTTATATTTAGGAACCTTCTGGATGATATTTGCAGGTATTGCAGTGTTAATCGGAGCAGGAAGATCCTTAGGACTTGATTATTATGCAATGCCTAGATTACAAAAATTATGGAAGAAGCTACCATTTGTTAGAAAGTGGTATATTTACAATGATTAATGATAATAAAAAACAGGATGTAAATACAGAAATGATATTGGTAGATGAGGCATTAGAGCTGGTGATGACGGAGGTGGATAACATCCTCTCTAAATCACCGCTCATAATACGAGAATACACCGGGCATCTGATGACCTCACGAGGTAAATTTATTCGTGCGATTTCTGTAATCATGTGTGCCGAGGATAATGAAGGCTACGTCCATCCGAATGCAATAAAGATAGCTGCAGCAATCGAAATTCTGCATCTGGCAACCTTGGTTCATGATGATATCATAGATAATGCAGATCTTCGAAGAGGAGAAGTTACCCTTCAGAAAAAGTATGGTAAGAAAACAGCAGTGATATGCGGAGACTATCTGTTAAGCGTTTCACTTCGTATGGCGGCATCCATTGAGAATAAAAAGGATTATTTGGATCTCGAATTACCTGATTATGTAGGTAAGATATGTTTGGGAGAACTTAACCAGCATATTAACAATGCCAACCTTAACTTGACAATTTATCGTTACTTAAAAATTATAGCAGGAAAAACAGCTGCTCTGTTTGAAGCCTCCTTTTTTGCCGGTGCAATTATATCCGGCAGCAAGGAACCGGAAGCTAAAAAATATAAGCGTTTAGGTAACTATATCGGTATGATTTTTCAGTTGACCGATGATTGTATTGATTTTGAAAATACGGTGGAAACCGCTAATAAGCCGGTGCAATCCGATTATGAACAGGGTGTAATTACACTTCCGTTAATCCATGCTTTAAAGGAATTAACGGATTTTAAAGCTAAGGCAAAAACCCAAGGATTAACCAGAGAGGAAATCAATTCTGCGGTTGAAAAGACCGGTGGTATCGGATTTACCCGTATGGTAGTCAGACGTTATTATGACAAAGCAATGCAAATCATAGGTGGTTTGGATATCACAGAGAGTAAAAAATCAAAATTAGTATCCATACTTAATAAAGCATCACGTTTATCTTAATAAAAGAAAACTCGATAGGATAATATACGAGGCAAAGATTCGCTAGGAATCAAAGATACGTGTAGAATAGGTGGAAGATGTGATAAAAAGATTTTTAAGCTATGTAGAAATTATGACAAAGATAACCAGTACGTTTGCTTTCCTTATAACAATAGCGTTACTATTATATAGGGAGCAGTCGATTAACTGGGGATTGACGGGATTGTTTTTTGCTTCCATGTTCCTGTTTGATCTTACTACGACAGCAATCAATAACTATATTGATACCAAGAATAATCATCAGGAGCTGCAGTTTAGCAGAAAAAATGCTTTAATTATAATTTATATATTATTTGGTATAAGCACAGCATTAGGACTATATCTGGCGTATTTGACCGATGTTGTAATCCTCTTGGTCGGAGGGATCTGTTTTCTGTGCGGAGTATTATATACTTATGGACCGGTTCCGATCTCCAGGCAGCCGTTGGGTGAAGTAATGTCCGGTATGTTTTATGGTTTGCTGATACCCTTTATACTTTTATATATAAATTCCCCGGCAGGTACTTATGTAACCTTGAATGTCAATTATTCAACAATATCTCTAACCTTGAATAATGGGCCCCTTTTAACCTTATTACTTTTTTCAATCATACCCTTTAGTACGACTGCCAATATCATGTTGGCAAATAACATCTGTGATCTGGAAAAGGATATTCTGGTAAAGAGACATACATTACCTTATTATATTGGGAAAAACGCGTTATATCTGTTTGCAGGTTTATATTATTTAACATATGCTGCAACTATCGCAATGGTAGCCTTTGGTATCATTCACCCAATTTGCTTATTGGTACTTGCATCTCTGATACCTGTACAGAAAAATATCAATGGCTTCTTTAAAAAGCAGGAGAAAGCAACCACCTTTATCCTAGCTATCAAAAACTTTATTATCATTATGGGAGCTAATACGCTTCTGATCTTTATCGGTTCTTTGATAAAATAAAGCTGATACTGATACTTATTTAATTTTTTGTGATATATTCTTCCCGTTTTATCGCGGGGTTAATATAATAGATATTAATTAACAACATATATGGAGGACAAAAAATGAAAAAAATTTCTGTATTATTACTTGCATTACTTCTGGTAGTTGGATTAATTACCGGATGTGGCAAGAAAGATGAAAAAGAGGATGTAAAAGATACTCCTACGACAGCTCCTGTTGATACAACTGAGCCTACAGAGGGAGCTTCAACAGATGGCACTACTGCAGCTGCGAAAACAGGTCTTGCAGTACTTACATCAATTTCAAAATCTAAAGACGCAGCAGCTGACGCTGATGGATTAGCACAGGTAGATTCTACAATCGTAGCTGTATTAGTTGGTGCTGATGGAAAAATCTTAGATTGTAAAATTGACGCTGCTCAGACAAAGGTAAACTTCTCTATGGAAGGTAAGCTTGTAACTGATATCGCTACTATTGTTAAATCAAAACAAGAGCTCGGAACAGACTACGGTATGCAGAAAGCTTCTAAAATCGGTAAAGAGTGGAATGAACAAGCTAACGCATTTGCAGAATATGTTATCGGTAAGACACTTGATGAAGTAACTGGTATAGCAGTTAACGAAGCAGGCGCAGCAGCTGACGCTGACTTAGCAGCATCTGTTACCATAGGAATTGGAACTTACATAGCAGCTATTGAAAAAGCAGTTGCAGCTGCTCAGGATTTAGGTGCTGTTGAAGGAGATCAATTAGGTCTTGCTCTTACCACTGATATTGCTAAATCCAAAGATGCTAGTGCTGAAGGGGATGGCTTAGCTCAGGCTTATACTAACATCTCTGTTGTTACAGTAGGTGCTGATGGTAAGATCACAAGCGCTATTACTGATGCAGTTCAGGGTAATGTAAACTTCTCAACTGCTGGTGTTATAACTAGCGATTTAGCTTCAACTCCTTTAACAAAGCTTGAATTAAAAGATGATTATGGTATGAAAAAAGCTTCTAAAATCGGTAAAGAGTGGTATGAGCAGGCAAATGCATTCTCAGCTTATGTAACTGGAAAAACTCTTGATGAAGTTAAGGGTATTGCATTAAATGAAGAAGGCGTTGCAGCTGACGCTGATTTAGCAGCATCTGTATCTGTACACGTAGGTCCTTTCATTGCTAACATTGAAAAGGCTTCTGTAAACGCAGCTAAGTAATAATTAATGTACCAATACATTGGGAGTGTTGTAGTGTTTTGCAACACTCTCATTTTAATGACAGAGGATTAAGGTGATTTCATTGATAAAAAAGCTAACAGTTATATTAATAATCCTATCTATTATGATTAGCTTGACCGCTTGCGGTGCTCAGGAAAAGAAAACGCGATATTCGGCTCAATTTTTAGAACTATTTGATACTGTTACTACAATTGTAGGTTATGCCAAGGATGAAGAAACCTTTTCTGAATATGCACAATTGATTTATGATTCTCTGAAGGAGTATCATAAACTTTATGATAAATATCATGATTATGAAGGAATTAACAATATTAAGACCATCAACGAAAATGCAGGAATTGCTCCGGTGAAGGTAGATCAAAGAATTATTGACCTGCTTTTATTTTCACTAGAAGCATATGAGTTTTCCGGCGGTGAAGTCAATATAGCCTTTGGTGCAGTGCTGGAGGTATGGCATGATTATCGTGAAGCAGGAACTAATGACCCGGAACATGCAGAGCTGCCACCGATGGATGTGTTGGAGGAAAAAGCAAAGCATACAGATATTAACAAATTAATTATCGATGAAGAAGCTTCTACCGTGTATCTGGAAGATCCCGAGATGAGTCTAGATGTAGGTGCGATAGCAAAGGGGTACGCTACCGAACAGGTTGCGTTGATAACAATGCAAAACGGGTATATGGACGGATTACTTAGTGTGGGCGGTAATGTTCGGTCGATAGGTAGTCGTGAGAAGAAGGGTGAGCCTTGGAATGTTGGGATACAAAACCCTGACTTGGAAAGCGAAGAGCAATATTTATATATATTAAATCTACAAAATCTGTCTCTGGTTTCGAGTGGCGATTATGAAAGGTACTACACCGTTAAGGGGAAAGAGTATCATCATATTATTGATCCCCAGACCTTAATGCCTGCTGATTATTTTACAGCAGTATCTATTGTAACAGAGGATTCCGGTTTGGCAGATGCTCTATCAACCACAATCTTTAATCTACCGCTTGAAGAGGGACTTAATTTAATTGAAAGTTTACCGGATACCGAGGCATTATGGGTTATGAAGAACGGAGAAATGAAGTACAGTTCAAATTTTAAGGATTTAATTAAAAAATAGACACCTATTAAGGATTCCGGCTTGTCGGAGTCCTTTACTTATCCTAAGCGAAAGCGGCTCCGCTTCGGAATCATTTATCGAAATTATATCTGTACCTTAGTTAATGTGTGAACAGTAACAAATGATATTCACTTTTGCAGGTTCATTCTTTGTTCTACTTGCATTGTATGTCTCTTTGGATTAAAATTAATTTTATAATATATAGGAAAAGAATGGGGGATAACATGGATCATATCGATAAGCAACTGCTAATTATGCTCCAGGATAATGCGAGAGTTCCTTTAAAGCAGCTTGCTGAGAAGGTGTATTTGTCCTCTCCGGCGGTGGCAGCAAGAATTGCCAGGTTAGAGAAACAGGGTATCATAAAAGGGTATCATACAGATATAGATTGGTTGAAATTAGGGCATCACATTACTGCGTTCATTAACCTTGAGGTTGCGCCTACACAAAAATCGGAGTTCTATCCATTTATAAAGGCCTGTCCTAATGTAATGGAATGTAATTGTGTTACCGGTAATTATTCCATGCTCATTAAGGTCTGTTTTCAGAGTACGATGGATTTAGATGCATTTATCGGTGATGTACAAAAATTTGGTAAGACAAGCACTCAGATTGTTTTCTCTACGGCCGTAGAGCATCGTGGTATTAAAATATTAGGAAGCGACAAAGAGGAATAAGAGGGACGTTGCTATGATACAAACCATTAAAATGAATTTGGATGATACCTGGCAGTTGTCGAATATATCGAAAGCCTTATCCTCAGAAACCAGAATTGAGATACTTAGACAATTGCGGTCAAAGGATCTTAATGTGAATGAAATAGCAGAGATACTGGATATACCTGCCTCCTCCTCCGCAGCACATGTGAAGGTTTTAGAAGAAGCAGGTATGATAAAGACAACCCTTCAGCCCGGCATTCGGGGATCGATGAAGGTATGCCACGTCATACTTGATCATATCTATATAGAGATGAATACAACCAGAAATTTGGAGCAGGATGAAGAGATAATAAAAATGCCGATAGGCAACTATGTGGATTATAAAATAGAACCAACCTGTGGGATTGTAAGTTCGAAGGGGCCGATCGGTTCAGAGGATGAACCACGCTGTTTTTATCTTCCGGAACGTGTGGAGGCTCAACTAATCTGGCTAGGTCATGGGTATATAGAATATCGTTTTCCGACTAACTCTTTTCTTGAAAAAGAGGTTAAGAGGCTGGAGATTTCCATGGAGTTATGTTCGGAGGATCATGAGTATAATATGGAATATCCATCGGACATCACCTTATGGGTCAATGGCGTGGAAGCAGGAACCTGGACCTGTCAAAGTGATTTCGGAGGGCGCCGTGGAAAGCTTAATCCTGATTGGTGGCCGGATAAAAATACTCAGTTTGGAGTGTTGAAGACTTGGAAAATCTCGGATCAGGGTAGCTTTATCGATGATGAGAAATCAGTGCAGCATAAACTTGAGGAATTTCAGTTGAATCAGAAGGACTATATATCTGTACGGATAGGAATCAAGGAGGATGCGCGGAATAAAGGCGGACTTAATTTATTTGGTGAAAGCTTTGGGGACTATGCGCAAAATATCGTGATGAAGATGATATTTTAACCGCATAAGAAATAAGATTTCCTCTTTACATATACGGTAGAGAGGAGTATTATTTACTCAAACAAACAAAAATATTGTTATAAAACAGAATTTATATAATAAATAAATAATAAAGAAATAACATAAAGCAATAGAGAAGTATGCAGGTAGGAGATTTTAGCATAATGAAATAATACTTATTAAGTGGAACATATAAGGAGAAAAGTATGAAAAGAGAGCTGATACAAAAATTTGAAGAGGTTTTTGGTATGGAAGGAGATTATCAGGTTTATTTTGCCCCAGGCAGAGTAAATCTGATAGGAGAACATACGGATTATAACGGTGGACATGTATTTCCCTGTGCTCTGACTATTGGTACTTATGCAGTAGCAAGGAAGAGAAAAGATAAGACACTTCGCTTCTATTCGATCAACTTTGAGGAATTAGGAGTGATAGAATCCTCTATTGAGAATTTAGAGAAGAGGGAAGAGGATGATTGGGCAAATTACCCCAAGGGTGTGATTTGGACGCTACAGAGCAAGGGGTACAAGCTCGAGAATGGTATGGACGTAATCTATTACGGCAATATACCAAACGGATCAGGTCTATCCTCATCAGCTTCTATTGAGGTTCTGACCGGATTCCTTCTGATGCATATGTTTGGGCTTGATATCAGCCTGAAGAACCTGGCATTATACAGCCAATATGCAGAGAACAAATTTATCGGTGTTAATTGTGGAATTATGGATCAGTTTGCAATAGCAATGGGCAAGAAAAACAATGCTATTTTTCTGGATACGTCAGATTTATCCCATGAGTATGCACCACTTGATTTAGGTGATGCAAAAATTGTTATTATGAATACCAATAAAAAACGTGGACTTGGGGATTCAAAATATAACGAAAGAAGAAGTGAATGTGAGACAGCTTTAAAAGATTTACAGAAGGTGATTTCTATCAATGCACTTGGTGAATTATCAGAGGAAGAGTTTGAAGCGCATAAAGATGCGATTAAAGACAAAGTCCATGCAAAGCGTGCAAAGCATGCCGTTTATGAAAATCAGAGAACGATTAAGGCGGTAGAGGCTTTAAAAAATAAAGATATTGGCTTGTTTGGTAAGCTGATGGATACCTCCCATGTATCTCTTCAATACGATTACGAGGTTACAGGAAAGGAGCTTGATACTATCGTTAGAGCCGCTTGGAAGCAGGAGGGTGTAATTGGAGCCAGAATGACCGGCGCAGGTTTTGGAGGTTGTGCTGTCAGTATCGTTAAGGAAGCTGCAATTGGGGCATTTATTCAGAAGGTAGGTAAGGAATACTTAGATAAAGTAGGGTATGAGGCTTCCTTCTATGTGGTTGAGATTGGAAATGGACCTCTTGTGCTCTCGGCAAGGGAATGTAACTAATATGTATATACTGTACATAAATTAAATTTAATTATTAAGTTTTGCAATTACCTGTGTATATATAAAAGGGAGGATAATAACGATGACAATTTTAGTATTAGGGGGAGCGGGATACATAGGCTCCCATACTGTATATGAACTGATTGACAGAGGTGAAGATGTTGTAATTATAGACAATTTAGAAACAGGCTATAAGGAAGCAGTTCACCCTAGGGCACGTTTTTATCAAGGGGATATTCGTGACCGGAGCTTTCTTGACTATGTATTTGACAAAGAGAAGATTGATGCGGTAATTCATTTTGCTGCTAATTCTCTGGTTGGTGAGAGCATGGTTAACCCGCTAAAGTACTATGACAATAATCTTTGCGGAACTAAGGTGTTATTGGAAGCAATGGTAGCTCATAGCATTGATAAAATTGTATTTTCTTCCACGGCAGCTACCTATGGGGAGCCGGAGAGTATACCGATTATGGAAACGGATAAAACCCAGCCGACTAATACCTATGGAGAAACGAAATTATCCATGGAGAAAATGTTTCATTGGACTGGAAAGGCACATGGTTTAAAGTTTGTTTCTCTCCGTTACTTTAACGCCTGCGGAGCTCATAAAAGCGGTTTAATCGGAGAGGCGCATAATCCGGAAACACACTTGATACCTTTAATTCTACAGGTTCCGAATAGAAAGAGAACAGCAATCAGTATCTTCGGGGAGGATTATCCTACGAAGGATGGTACCTGTATTAGAGACTACATCCACGTTACTGATTTAGCTCAGGCTCATATCTTAGCAGTGGAATACCTGAAGAAGGGGAAGGAAAGTAACATTTTCAATCTGGGAAATGGAGTAGGCTTTACCGTGAAAGAGGTAATTGAGGTGGCTCGCAAAGTTACCGGTGACCCGATTGAGGTCGAGTACGCTCCCAGACGAGCAGGCGACCCTGCGGTTCTAATCGCTTCCAGTGAAAAGGCGAAGACCATTCTTGGATGGAAGCCGGAGCATGCAGATTTGGAGGAAATCATAGCTACCGCGTGGAATTGGCATAAAAAACATCCCAACGGATATAGGTAGGAGGTTTAAGTACAAGGGCTTTTATTGCAATTGACAGATAGATTATGAAATGGTTTAATTGGATTATATAATAAATACCAACTACAATCCGAAAAGACACATGTAGAATATATTATTTTCAGCATGAGAGGCACATATGAGCAGAGGGAATACCATTTTTAAGAGATTAAGTACTTACCTTGCACTAATGGTAATAATGACTGTGGTTTTACAGAGCAAAGAAGCGTCAGTAGATGCCTCCGTAGCTGCTTCGACACAAACGGAGATACATAGTACCTTTGTGACCACGGAGGAAACGGATTCAACGATAAACCCATCACCTTCAGTAAGTCCGGAACCTACCTCATCACCAACCCCGGAGCCTACGGCAACACCAACTCCGGATTCGCCTACTCCAACTCCGTCTTCACCGGAAGTAACTCCAACCGTGGAACCGACACCGGAACCTACCAAAGTACCTTTTCGCTCGAAAACGTTAGAGCAGATGTCCACCTATGACTATGTCAGTAACAGCATAACAGGGATCAGTACTGAGAAAGTGCCTGTAAAAATCCTTCAGAACGACATAAAAGAATATGGCACACTTTATGGAACAGGTATGCCCTTTGAGGAATATAGGGCAGCAATGGAGTATCAGTGGGAGGAGGTCACCCAATATGATAAGAAACCGGTTGAAATATCAGTTGATATCAATAAAACCTTAAATTATAAAACATATGTAGATACCTTAAAGAAGTTATCCAGATATGAAGGTGTGTATCTATATATAATCGGTAAATCCACCGAAGGCAGGAATTTATATGCCATTGAGATAGATATGGAATCCGAGGACGATAAGAATGTATTCATGCTTACCGGACAAATCCACGCCAGAGAGTTTGCAGGCGGGACCTTTATTATAAAGCAGCTTGTAGACCTGGTACAAAAGGCGCAGACGGATGAAAAGACCATGGAGCTTCTGAAAAAGAATAAGTATGTTGCTGTTCCAATTGTAAATGTAGATGGAAGAGAAGCGCTGATCAATGAACCCGATCAATGGAAGTCTGGAAAAGAGCTTTGGAAGGCATATACGAACGGAACGGACGGCAACAGAAATTTTCCCGGTTTACAATGGGGCCAGTTGGAGAAAGGTAAAAGCATTAAGTGGAGCGTGGCCAAAAAACCCGGATATGCAAACTACCTGGGAGCGTATGCCGGTTCAAACAGTGAGACTAAAGCAATGATGAAATGGCTTTATCAATATACTGTGGTAGAACAGGCTGTATTCTATCTGGATTATCACCAACAGGGCTCTGTCATATATGCGGGAAAGCCTTGGCAGACAAAGGCACAGGAGCAAATCTGCTTAAATTTACGTACTAATGTAATGGCAGTTTTAAATAAAAATTCTTATAGAAGAAAATATTGTCGGGTTAATGACGATTCATCCTATGGCTTACTGGGAGAAGGTACCAGCTTGACCGATTATGCTGTTGGTCTTGCGGTGGGTTCAAAGTTTTCACCCGCGTACGGGTTTTCAGCTTTTACCGATGGTAAGAAAGAGTATATCCTGATGCAGGTCAAGGATCTGGATAAAAGTACGATAAAAGCAAATGAAGCAAATAAGAAGTTTGGTGCACTCACATTAGAAATAGGTTATGGCAGTAGTTATCTTGGGAACTCATCTTACACCAGAAGCCTTCTGGCCAGTGAATATAAGAAGTATAACTATGGAATACTGTTGGAGGCATTGCCAAAGATGGTTAAATAAAGAATTGAAATACACATAAGGCAGCTAAATGCAAAAAGGAAGCATTGGCTGCTTTTTTGGCTTGGATATGAGGAAAAAGAATGCTATAATCTGCAATATACAATGGAAAGGATAAGATTATTATGAAAAATATAGTGCTTATTGGGATGCCGGGTGCAGGAAAAAGCACAGCTGGCGTAATTTTAGCTAAGGTTTTAGGATATCGTTTTATCGATTCGGATATTCTGATTCAAGAACAGGAAAAGTGTCTTCTCAAGGATATTATTGAAAGAGCCGGGCTACAGGGCCTAATCGCCATAGAGGAGCAGGTTAATAGCGATATTCATACAGAAAATGCGGTAATCGCTACCGGAGGAAGTGTTATCTATGGTGCAAAGGCAATGGAGCACCTTAGAGAGATTGGTATTGTGGTTTATATCCGTCTTAGTTATGATACGATTGATAAGCGTCTTGGTAACATTAAGCAGAGAGGTGTGGTATTTCGAGAGGGTCAGACTTTAAAGTCCCTATATGAGGAACGCTGCCCCCTTTATGAAAAATATGCCCATATCATTGTCGATAGTGAGGGGCTAAATATGGAAGAACTAATGGAGAAGATTGTATTATTGACAAAGTCAGAGCTGAAGCATTGATTAAGTTTTACTCCTTAAAAAATATTATTAAATAAACGGTTCATTTTCTCATGAATGCGTTTTTCTCTACTGATCGTAGCATCGGTATCAATTTGTAGCATACCATCAGAATCCTGTATTAAACAGTCGCCTTCTTTGCTGCCCAAGGGGAGCCTATACTTTGGTATTCGCAGAATCGTTTTATCCTCTTTCTCACAAATAGCGTAATTACCTTCAAAGCGGTCAATAATTATTTTTTTCATAAGGAGGCCTCCACACGATATTAGTCGATTAAGTCGTTTTCTGTTATATAATATTCTTCGGTATTCACTGAGATGGTGGTGCCATCTGAAGTAAATACAACGGTTCCTTGATCATCGGTACGAAATAATTTAATATCCCGGTTCTTAATGGCTTTCAGAGTTTCCACATGAGGATGTCCATTTTTATTATCCCTGCCTACAGATACGGCAGCGTAAGAAGGATTTACCGCATCAAGAAATTCATTGCTGATGCTGTATGCGGAACCATGATGAGGTAATTTTAGAACATCTGAGGTCAGATCAAATCCGCTCTTTAGCATCTCTTCTTCAGAGGTGACTTCGATATCCCCGGTTAAGAGAAAGGAATTATCTCCATAGGTGAGTTTCACAGCCACACTATAATTATTTAAATCCTCGTATTCGGAGGAATTAGGAGCCATGATAGTAAAAACTGCAGGACCCAGACGATATTCCTTTCCGACCACTGCTTTTGTAATAGTATAATTTTTTTCTTCTATGACATTAAGTACATCTTCAAAGGTTTTCGTTGTATGGGAAACCGAAGGCATAATAATAGTAGATACCCCAAAAGTATTTAAAACAGTATCTATTCCCCCAATGTGATCACTATGAGGATGTGTTCCTATGACATAATCCAATGCTGTAATATCCTGTGATTTGAGATAATCTACTACCACTGCACCCTTGTTGTTTTCGCCAGCATCGATTAACAGGGTTGAGTCGCCGGCTTCAATCAGAATGGAATCGCCCTGTCCAACATCAATGAAATGTACTTCCACAATATCGGACCGAAGGATTTCTGACGTTGGTTCGCTTTCTTTAGGGGGCTTATAAAAATTGATAAATATCGCTAATGCAGCCAGGAGAATGATAATGCCGACACGGCTTAGAATCTGTCTCTGCCTTCTATTCATGCTGACCTCTATTCCGCCGTCTTTGACGGCCTAACATAATAAAAAGTTTTGTGAGTAGCCCCTTTTTACAAGCCCTCACACATATTATCTTTTGAAAAATTTCTGTTAAACTTCTTTCTAAGTACTATTATATCGGGTAAAATATTATATTACAATGTATTATATTACTCACATGAAAGGAAAAGTACAAGGGAAGGCCTCAAGGGAATGCGAATACTATTTTACTAAGAATAAATACAAATATGGAGGGATGAAGCATGAGATTGTTTATTGCAATTTTATTTAATGTTACGGTTAATAATTCTTTATACGAAACTATAGAAAGACTGAAATGCTATGCGAAAGGAACCTTTACAGAGAAGCAAAATCTACATCTTACAGTGAATTTTATCGGAGAAACTAAACGTCTGGAGGAAGTAAAGCAGGCAATGAACCATGCGGTAAAGAAGAGCAGAGCAGGCAGCTTCCAGCTTTCCATTCATGGTTTTGGCAGATTTAAAAGAAATGAAGGGGATATCTACTGGGTGGGAGTAGAGAAAGACACCACCTTATGGAGAGTGCAGAAAGAACTGGTTAAGGAGCTTAAGGAAGCCGGCTTTTTCGAAGTTGATGACCGGGAATATAGACCTCACTTAACACTTGGCAGGAGGATAATCGTAAAAGATGATTTTAACCCGAAGGAATTTGAAGAAAATATTACCCCAATGCAGATGGAGGTATCAAGAATAAGCCTAATGAAATCGGAACGTTTGGAGGGGAAATTAGTTTACACAGAGATTTATCAGGTCAAGCTAGATAACAAGGAAAATGTGGTAATGTAGCTTAGGTTAAAAAGGAAGCATATTAATTTATTATGCGCATAATACTTGCGCAGGATTGAAGGTAAAAATGAAAATATTAGTTGATGCGGATGCATGTCCCGTAAAAGATATCATTGAGACGGTCGCAGAAAGCCTACGGATTCCAGTGGTCATGTTAATTGATACAAGTCATATCCTTTCGTCAAGGTACAGTGAAATTATCCTGGTCAGCAAGGCACCCGATGCCGTTGATTTTGCGTTAATTAACCGGACCTCAAAGGGAGATATCGTAGTAACCCAGGATTATGGGGTAGCTGCGATGGCCCTGGGAAAAGGGGCATATGCAATTCATCCGGGCGGAAAGCTATATACGGAATATAATATAGATATTATGTTGATGGAGAGAGATATCGCGAAAAAATGCCGTAGGTCAGGAGAACGAATTGGTGGTCATGCAAAAAAACGTACTTCCGCGGATGATAACAGATTTACAGAAGCCTTTATTCGGTTGTGTAATAATGCAATAAAATAGAACAAACATTCGAAAATGTATTGATTTTACATTATTGCTATGGTATAATTACAGACGTTCTATTAATAAGAATGAATGATATTTCCAGAAATGGTTCGGTTTATAAGAGCAGCTGCATCAAAGATGCAGCATAGGAGGTAGTGAATTATTGAGAAACATAATTCACACGGGAAGAACTGCAAAGTCCGCACAGTGGTGCGTACTCCTTGTTCTTCCGGGTTATATGAGCTGTCGCTAAGCGTCAGCATGGGAGGTAGTGTATGGATTTTAAATTAGTATCAGAATTTGCACCTACCGGTGATCAGCCGGAGGCGATAAAAGCTCTGGTAGATGGATTTCGTAGCGGCAATCAGTGTCAGACCCTGCTTGGTGTAACCGGCTCTGGTAAAACCTTTACTATGGCTAATGTGATACAACAGATTCAGAAACCTACTCTGATTATTGCACATAATAAAACCTTAGCTGCACAGCTCTATGGTGAGTTTAAAGAGTTCTTTCCGGAGAATGCAGTAGAATACTTTGTCAGTTATTATGATTATTATCAGCCGGAGGCTTATGTACCTTCTACCGATACTTATATTGAGAAGGATTCCTCCATTAATGATGAGATAGATAAGCTGAGGCATTCAGCAACAGCGTCATTGTCAGAACGAAATGATGTTATTATCGTAGCCAGTGTGTCCTGTATCTACGGATTAGGTAGTCCGATTGATTATCAGAACATGGTGCTTTCCTTAAGACCCGGTATGATAAGGGATAGGGATGAGGTTTTAAAGAAATTAATCGAGATACAATATGATCGTAACGATATGGATTTTAAGAGAGGAACCTTCCGTGTACGCGGCGATGTTGTTGAGATATTTCCGGTCTCTTCTGGGGATATCGCGATAAGAATCGAATTTTTTGGTGATGAAGTTGAGAGACTCTTAGAGATTGATACTCTGACCGGTGAGATTAAGAGCAGTCTGGAGCATATCGTAATTTTTCCCGCCTCTCATTATGTTGTTTCTCCGGATAAGCTGGAGGAAGCAATCAAGAATATAGAAGAAGAATTAACAGAAAGAGTCCGTTATTTTAAAAGTGAGGATAAGCTTCTGGAAGCTCAGAGGATATCCGAGCGGACAAATTTTGATATAGAGATGTTAAGAGAAACCGGTTTTTGCTCCGGTGTAGAGAATTATTCCAGACATTTGACCGGACTGGAGCCGGGGAGTCCCCCTCATACACTGATGGACTTTTTTCCAGAGGATTTCTTGATAATTGTGGATGAGTCTCATATTACGCTTCCTCAGATCAGAGGTATGTTTGCAGGAGACAGATCCAGAAAAAATACCTTAGTAGATTTTGGCTTCCGACTTCCCTCAGCGTTGGACAACCGACCTCTGAATTTTCAGGAATTTGAAAGTAAGATAAGTCAGATCATGTTTGTTTCCGCTACCCCTTCGGTCTATGAAAGTGAGCATGAACTGTTAAGGACGGAACAGGTAATCCGTCCTACCGGATTGCTGGATCCTGAGGTTTCTGTCAGACCGGTTACTGGACAGATTGATGATCTGCTGGGAGAGATCCATAAGGAGCTTGATAAAAAGAGTAAGGTCTTGGTTACTACTCTTACGAAGCGAATGGCGGAGGATTTAACAAACTATCTTAGGGAAGTAGGTATCCGTGTTAAATACCTG
The DNA here is from genome assembly GCA_023414875.1 of Bacillota bacterium. Taxonomy (GTDB): domain Bacteria; phylum Bacillota; class Clostridia; order Lachnospirales; family Lachnospiraceae; genus Mobilitalea. The sequence goes on from JAEZMV010000025.1 coordinate 31,590, forward strand.
CACTCTGATATTGATACCTTGGAACGTTCCGAGATTATCAGGGATATGCGTATGGATGTCTTTGATGTACTGGTTGGTATTAATCTTCTTCGAGAAGGACTTGATATTCCTGAGGTTGGATTGGTGGCCATACTTGATGCCGATAAGGAGGGCTTCCTGAGATCGGAGACTTCTCTGATTCAGACCATCGGACGTGCTGCGCGTAATGCGGAAGGACATGTTGTAATGTATGCGGATCGTATGACGGATTCCATGAGGAAGGCGATTTCGGAAACGGATCGAAGAAGACAAATTCAACAGGCTTATAACGAAGCCCATGGAATTACTCCGACAACGATAAAGAAGAAGGTTCGTGACTTGATCAGTATCTCAAAGAAGGCTGAAACAAGCATCCAGGAGATGGAGAAGGATATGGAATCCATGTCCCGTCAGGAGCTGGAGGTATTGGTGAAGAAGATAACCCAGCAGATGCATACGGCTGCCGCAGAGCTTAACTTTGAATTGGCTGCACAGCTTAGAGATAAGATGGTCGAGCTTAAGAAGCAGCTTCAGGAGGTTAACGGCTAGTTTAGTGAGGCATAAAATAGAAAGAAAGATTAGAAGAGTAGCGATTAGCTGAAAACGGTATCTTTATATTTAATAAATAGATATGAGATATCATTAATCTCAGTGAATACAGAATAGGTGGAACTATGGCAGATAAAAAGAATTATATCAAAATAAGAGGTGCTAAGGAAAATAATTTAAAGAATTTAAGTGTTGATATTCCCAGAGACCAGTTTGTTGTACTAACCGGGCTTAGTGGTTCGGGAAAGTCCTCCTTAGCATTTGATACCATTTATGCTGAGGGTCAGAGAAGATATATGGAGTCCTTATCCTCTTATGCAAGGCAATTCCTCGGACAGATGGAAAAACCGAATGTGGAGAACATTGAAGGCTTACCGCCTGCTATCTCCATTGATCAAAAATCAACCAATCGTAACCCCCGATCGACGGTGGGAACTGTAACGGAGATATATGATTATTTTCGTTTGCTCTATGCCAGAATTGGTGTACCCCATTGCCCTCATTGTGGGATAGAGATAAAGAAGCAGACCGTAGATCAAATGGTAGATGAGATTATGAATCTTCCTCAAGGAACAAAAATCCAGCTGCTGGCACCGGTAGTACGGGGGCGCAAGGGTGAACATACCAAGCTGTTCGAACAGGCGAAAAGGAGCGGTTACGTAAGAGTAAGAGTTGATGGTAACCTATATGAATTAACAGAAGAGATTAAGCTGGAGAAGAACAATAAACATAATATTGAGATCATTGTTGATCGTCTGGTCATAAAGGAAGGGATCGAGAAGAGACTGTCTGATTCCGTTGAAAATGTGTTAAAATTGGCTGAAGGTCTTCTGTATGTGGATGTTATTGATGGCGAACAGCTGACCTTCAGTCAGAATTTTGCTTGTCCGGATTGCGGAATTAGCATTGATGAGATTGAGCCTAGAATTTTCTCCTTTAATAATCCCTTTGGTGCCTGTCCGGAATGTCATGGACTGGGCATTAAGATGGAATTCGATGAAGAATTACTGGTAGCAGATCGTAGTAAAAGCTTAATCGATGGAGCGATTGCTGCTCCCGGGTGGCAATCGGTGGTAGATTCAGGAAGCTACTCCAGGTGTATCTTAGAGGCACTCGCAAAGGAATATCACTTTAAACTGGATACACCCTATGAAAAGCTTTCCGAAGAGGTTCGACGGATGTTCATCTACGGTACGGACGGCAAATCAGTCAAGGTTCATTATCGTGGTCAACGGGGTGTCGGAGTATACGATGTAGCCTTTGAAGGTTTAATTCGTAATATCGAACGACGTTATCGTGAAACCGGTTCTGAGTCAGTAAAGCAGGAGTACGAGAGCTTCATGCGGACTACCCCCTGTAAGGAATGTGAAGGAAAGCGTCTGAAGAAGGAAGCCTTGGCGGTTACCGTAGGGAATAAGAATATCTCTGAGGTTACGGATTACTCAATTCGAAAATTAGCTGCTTTTATGCAGAATCTGCAGCTTACATCAATGCAAATGAAGATCGGTGAGATGGTATTAAAGGAAATTAAAGCCAGAATCAATTTTTTGTTGGATGTTGGGTTGGATTACCTGACACTGGCTAGAGCAACCGGAACCTTATCGGGTGGAGAGTCACAGAGAATTCGTTTGGCGACTCAGATAGGCTCCGGCCTCGTAGGAGTGGCTTATATCCTGGATGAGCCTAGTATCGGTCTTCATCAGAGAGATAATGACAAACTGTTAAAAACCTTAAAAAATTTAATGGATTTAGGAAACACTTTAATTGTTGTAGAACATGATGAGGATACCATGTTTGCCGCTGACTGTATTATCGATATCGGTCCCGGTGCGGGAGAGCATGGTGGAGAGGTGGTAGCAATCGGTACTGCCAAACAGATTATGAAGGTAAAAGAATCAATTACCGGAGCATATCTGAGTGGTAGAATTAAAATACCGGTCCCTAAGGAAAGACGTCAACCAACAGGATATCTGTCCATCCTTGGAGCCTCCGAGAATAATCTTAAGAATATCGATGTTGATATTCCACTTGGTATTATGACCTGTATCACAGGTGTATCCGGTTCCGGTAAGAGCTCCCTCGTGACCGAGATATTATATAAGAGACTGGCTAGGGATCTGAACCGTGCCCGCTGTATACCGGGCAAGCATGCTAAGATGCTTGGAATCGAGCAATTGGATAAAGTAATCAACATTGATCAGTCTCCGATTGGGCGGACTCCCAGATCGAATCCGGCTACCTATACCGGTGTCTTCGACCAGATCAGGGATCTGTTTGCCGCCACTCAGGATGCAAAAATGAGAGGCTACAGTAAAGGTCGATTCAGCTTCAATGTAAAGGGTGGTCGTTGTGAAGCCTGCAGTGGTGACGGTATCCTTAAGATTGAGATGAACTTCTTACCGGATATTTATGTACCCTGTGAGGTCTGCGATGGTAAGAGATATAATCGTGAAACCCTTGAGGTAAAATATAAAGGCAAGAATATCCATGAGGTTCTAAACATGACCGTGGAGGAAGCAGTACATTTCTTCGAGAATGTACCTTCCATCAGGAGAAAGATTGAAACCTTATTTGATGTTGGTTTATCCTATCTGCGATTAGGACATCCTTCTACCTCCTTATCCGGTGGAGAGGCTCAAAGAATCAAGCTTGCTACGGAATTAAGTAAGCGGAGCACCGGTAAAACAATCTATATTCTGGATGAGCCGACGACAGGGTTGCATTTTGCCGATGTTCATAAGTTAATTGATATATTAAAGCGTTTTTCCGATACCGGTAATACAGTCGTAGTAATCGAGCACAACCTGGATGTAATAAAGACCGCAGATTATATTATCGATGTAGGACCTGAAGGCGGAGATAAGGGAGGAACTATCATAGCGAGGGGTACCCCGGAAGAAATCGCTGCAAACGAGAACTCCTATACCGGAAGTTATGTTAAGAAGTATTTGGAGAAGGAATAGTGTCTGGAGGTAATTGTATCTGGAGTATAGTATCTGAAGGGCTAATAGTATCTGGAATAGTGTCTGGAGAGTAATAATATCTGGGGTATAGTACCGGGAGGGTTAATTGTATCTGGAGAATATAATATCTAGATATTATTCTCAGGAAGAAACATCTGATTTTTACTATATACATTGGAGGAAGCGGTATGGAATATGGCTTTTATGCAATGATGTCAAGAATGAAATTAATCGAACGTTGGGCACTGATGCGCAATGCGATCTCGGAAAATATCAGCGAGCATTCACTGGAGGTAAGTATTCTGGCACATGCGTTAGCAATCATAAGTAACGAGCGACTGGGCAATCATTTGAATGCGGAGAAGGCCGCACTGATCGGTATCTATCATGATGCAAGTGAGATTATAACCGGTGATATGCCGACTCCGGTAAAGTATTTCAATGAGACAATACAGGGAGCATTTAAAGCGGTAGAAAAGGCGGCGTCCGAGCGTTTACTGTCTATGCTGCCGGAGGATATACGTAAGAGTTACCAAACTATCTTCTTTCCCTGTGAAGAGGAGGCTTATCTCTGGAAGCTTGTAAAAGCTGCGGACAAGCTGTCAGCATTGATAAAATGCATCGAAGAAAGAAAAGCCGGTAATACGGAATTCTTAAGTGCAGAAAAATCAATCGAAGTAATACTTACAGATATGAAACTGGAAGAAGTGGGTATCTTCTTGAAAGAGTTTCTTCCTGCCTACGATAAGACTCTGGATGAGCTGAATTAAGCATATCGGTAGTTGTTAGGTAATTACTAAAAGGATAACGGAGAAATGAAATATGATTACAATTGATGGAAAATGGACCATGGAAGGTATGAACCGAGATAATCCGAACCGAATTAAAACACACCGGGAGCTTTCAGCTTTTATTAATGAGATAGGATTTCTTCCTCTTTTTAAGAATGAAATAGAGGGCTTTTCTGTGGAAGAACTCACGGCAGCCGATTCCTGGTGGGCTTCGATTTCAGAGGAGGATCCCTGGGAGTGGCGGGAGGTTATTGCTGGGGAAGGTGAGATTGCCTACGGCAAATTGTTTGGAAACCGTGCCGGCTTCGTATCAAAGGAATGGTATCCATATCTGGCAGCATTTCGTAGAGACGGATATGATTTTGAAAGTCGTTATGAAGATGGTTTAGCCAGTTACCGGGCTAAAAAGGTAATGGATATACTGGCAGAAGTTGAATTGCTTCCATCCAATGAAGTGAAAGCCGCGGCCGGCTTTGGAAAAGGCGGAGATAAGGGCTTTGAAGGGGTTATGACTTTATTACAAATGCAAACCTATATCACGGTAAGAAGCTTTCAAAGAAGAAGTAATAAGAAGAATGAAGAATACGGTTGGCCGGTAGCAGTTTTTTCCTTGAGTGAACGATTATTTGGTGTGGATCATGTCAGATCGGCTTATCCGATGGGGACCTCGAAAGCAAAGAAGACAATATTGGACCACCTTCAGGCAAAATTCCCGAAGGCATCCTTAGCTGAGTTAGAGAAAGCAATAAAATAATAGAAAGGTGTATTCAAGCGGTATGTCAGAATTAAAGCATCCGTATGACTACACCTTTATCTTTACTGAAATTTATTAGGAGTTAGGTGAAAGAAAAAAATTAAGAAGAAGTACAACAAAATCTGACGACAGTATAGTAAAGTTAAGATAAGATAAGTGCAAGAAAAGTACAAGAAAGTGCAAGAAAAGTACAAGAAAAGTATGATGATAATTCAATAAAGCTGAGAAAAGCACGATATAAACCTGGCAAGTAATTAGAAAAAGACTGGTTGAAGCTGACATTAGTTATTAATAAACTACTTATATATGCAAAAGGGGTAACAAATGATAATATAATACATGCATTGGTTCGTTCACTACATTGTTATTTTAAGATGATTTGATAGAATGATAGGTACAAATAATATGTCGCTTCGCTCCATCCCAACTTACTAATTAGTTTATTTATCATAGTATTTTCCTCTGATGTGAATAGCTGTAGCTGGTACCTTATATGTATCGGTTGCAGTTATTCACTTTTTTATTAAAATTATGTAGAAATTAGTGAAAAGATTGCGTTAATAATATTTTAGGAATATAATGAGAATGTAACAAGATGTGGAAATTCAGATATTAATTTATTAAGAAAGGGTAGTGGTTATTATGCGTAGACGGAAAATACATAGTAAGCTTGAAGATAGAGGTACCTTAAATATATTTAATACTATTCGGAAGATATTTATCGTAACCATTATCTTTAGCATATTGTTAAGCAACTTTGGAAAAACAAAACCGAGTTTGGCAGATGCTAATACTCAAGTAAGAGTACAAATAGATTATCTTGAGGAATTAGCATATATAACAGCTGGAAACGGACAAAGTGATAAATTTTACTTAAGTACCGATGAGAAGAAAACCTGGGAGATGCTAGAGATTACAGACGAGAGATCGCTGCAGGGGGCCATGTGGCGTGAACTAGACATATCAACATTTTTAACAGCAAAACCGATCACCCTATATTTTAAAGGAAATAAAGATGGAGCGCCGGTAGCAGTTCCAATTCAGGGGGAAGCAAATGGCCCGACAGTTACTTATAAAATTACTGGTGGAATTGGAAGAATAGAGTTTAGCCCTGTAAGCGTAGTTCAATATCGGAAGGGAACGAACGGCTCATGGATAACGGTTACTCCAGCTACCAATTCAATATCGACATCAAAATATGAAGTCAGAGGTGCAACCTTATACTTTAGAATAGCACCGCAAACTAACACCCGTGCGAGTAAGATTATAACAGTAAAGATACCTAAGAAGCCCTCAGGACCTTCGGTTAAGTTAGACGGAGGAAAATTTGCCATAACCGGGTTAAAGAGCGGTGTTACACAATACCGTAAGGGAGAGGATACTGTATGGAGTACATTTACATCAACAGATAGTAAGGTTAAAACCCTTAGCCTGTATGACCTATTTGCAGGGAAGGTTGTAAGTAATAACCCACTTCCAGCGGGGGTACTTGAATTTCGAACAGTCGGAACGGATAAGAAGTTAACTTCTTCCGTAAAGGTTATCGAGATTCCGGCACAGGAAATCATAAATTCAGCTTATGTTTCTTTAATTGGAACGACCTTAAAAATATTGGATCCTGATACAAAAAAGCCCTATGAATATACAAAAGTTGAGAAGGGTGCTGCTTTTGTTCCGGATAAAGCAAAATGGACAACCATCAACCCAGGTAAAGCTGTTATCATACCTAGAATAGCAGTGCAAGATACTGTATATGTAAGAGTAAAGAGCAGAACAGATAAAGCAACCAAACAAGTGATACCAGCTTCTACTTACAGCCAACCATATACAATAACCTCAATAACAACTGGCAAATAACAAACCAGGTTGATTTTCATGGGATCTATTTTGAAAGAGATAATAACAATGTTAATAGTAACATAGCTAATACGAACAAAGATAATGGTAACGAAGCTACTACGAACAAAGATAATACTATTAAAGATAATAAGAAAAACGATAATAGTAGCAAGGATAATACTAATAATAGTAGATAGAAGTTCAGATTAAAAGATCTGAGCTTCTTTTTAAATTATGTAGTAGAAGAAAGACTTTTAATTATTAATTTTCATAGCAGGTGGAGTTATAAAATTACGAAGCAGGTGGAATATGTTGAAAAATATAGGGGATGGTGGTAACATAATTAATATAACAAATATTACTATTAGTAAAATACGCGAATTAAAACGAGGAGAAAAGTGATGAAGGTATCAGAATTAAAATATGAGAGAGTATCGATGGAAACCATCAAAGAGGTTTATGAAGATATCATCTCCAGAGTCAAAAATGCTACATCAGTAAAAGAAGTATTAGATGCTAGAGAGAAATATGTGGAGTTTGATAAAGAGTTTAATACAGCTGCGAGCTTATCCTATATGCGTTACACGATAAACACCGTGGATGAATACTATCTGGGTGAGCAGGATTATTATGATGAGATTACACCAGTAGTTCAAAATTATATGGTGGAATATGCGAATGCCATGCTGGACAGTCCGTTCCGTGCGGAGCTGGAGAAGGAGCTATCCCCTTTGGTTTTCAAATCCTTTGAGGTTCAGAGAAAATCCATGTCTCCGGAGATAATTGATGAAATGGTTGAAGAAAACCGTCTGGTTACGGAATACTCAAAGCTGATGGCAGGTTTAACCTTTGATTTCAGAGGAGAAATCATGCCACTCACCGTACTGCGAAAATATATGATGGAGGATGACAGAGAAACCCGTCGTGAAGCCTATGAGGTGCTTGGTAAAAAGTTAGAAGCTGAGTCCGAAGCGCTAGATTCTATATTTGATAAGCTGGTTAAGATACGTGATAAGATGGCAAAGAAGATGGGTTATAAGAACTTTGTGGAGCTTGGATATTATAGAATGGGACGCCTAAGCTACGATGAAGGTATGGTTGCAAAGTTTCGTAATAATGTCCTTAATCATATTGTTCCCGTGGTTGCTAAGCTTAAGAAAGAAAATGCAAAACGCATGGGAATCGATCAATTAAAGCTGTATGATAATGATGTAAATGTACCCGGAGGTAATCCGAAGCCGGTTCTTAATAAGGATGGGATATTTGAAGCTACGAAAAACATGTATCATGAGATGAGTGAAGCAACTGCCAAATTCATCGATATGATGATGGAGAATGAAGCCTTTGATGTAGTTTCCAGAGAAAATAAATGGGGTGGCGGCTATTGTACCAGTTTCCCGAAATATGAGCAGCCGTTTATTCTTGCGAATTTTAACGGAACCTCTGCAGATGTGGATGTTATGACCCATGAAGCAGGGCATGCATTTGCAGATTATATGACAGCAAATAATAAATTTGTTGCAGAACTTAGCGTAGGAGGTATGGAAACTGCCGAAACTCATTCGATGAGCATGGAGTTCTTTGCCTGGACATATATGAAGCAATTCTTCGGTGAAAACGAAGGAAAATATAAATTTATGCATACCTTTGATGCACTGTCCTTTATTCCTTATGGAACCATCGTAGACTATTTCCAGCATATCATTTATGCGAATCCTGAGATGACACCTTCAGATAGAAAAGCGGAATGGAATAAGCTTGAAGCGGAGTTCAGACCATATATGTCAACGGAGGGAATGACCTATCTTTCACAGGGAACCCGTTGGCAGTATCAGATGCATATTTACGAAACACCGTTCTATTACATAGATTACTGCTTAGCTCAGGTTGTAGCTTTTGAATTTTTACTGGAGTCACGCAAGGATTATCAGGATGCCTTTAGCCGCTACGTACGTTTCTTATCTCAGGGTGGTGAAAAAACCTTTCCTGATTTGATTAAGGAGGCAAAGCTTGTGTCCCCGTTTGAAGATGGAGCACTCGAAGGAGTAGCTGCAGAGGTGGAAAGCTTACTTGGTGAGTTAAAGAAATTTGTGTAGACTAGAGTTCATTAACGAATAATACATAGATACTCTTTGAATGGAGTAAAGTTTAATCGAAAATAAAGACAGAAAGGTTCTTCTACGATGAGAATGAAGAACCTTTCTGTCTTTTATAAGTATTAGGTTTTATAGAAGAGAGGTACTTTATGACAATAAATATCTCTTTACTTTGCAAGTACGATTAAATCCTTCAATGTTTTAAACCCATTTTTCTCATAAAATTTATGTGCGGGAAAATCCTGTTCTGTATTTAATATCATTGCATTCATTCCTTGATCTGTAATGTCTCTTTCAATCTCCTGAAGAAACCAGCTCCCGACACCTTTTCCCTGCATATCAGTGCTTACGCAAAACTCATCAATGTAATATTCAAGCCCATTGATCCAGGGCTTCTTCATACCAACACTTAAAGCTACAATTTTTTGCTCCAGCTCAGCAACATAGCCGACAAAATAATTATTATATAAATGATGCAAAAAGAAATCTACTACCTGAGCTCTTGATTCATAAACATCATTCCAGGGCTCTTTGGTGAACGTATCAATAAAGAGATCTACACATTCATTAATCATAGCAGCATCTATCTTCTGTAAAACCGGTGTTTCCATACTGAGCTTCCTCCTTCTATCTAACTAGTACTATATTCATTATTGTAGCAGCCATGGTTATCATATCATATAATATCCGGTTAGCAAATAATTTAATTTCAAGTGTGAATTAAAGCCAAAATTCACAAAGCGAATTAGAAAATTCGCTTAGGAAGAACTTCGATGCTCGTGCAATGGCACTCGCACCTTGTTCTTCCGGCGTTTTGAACTGCATCAAAGATAAGTATGAAGACTTATCTGCGAAACTGTACTATCTCATCTGTCTTTTCCTGACTTAACAGCTTCCCGGTCGTATCAAAAACATATCGGTATACATAACTTGCCCCACCAATTGAAAATGAGCTTGTGAGAGGGGAGAAATAGGTATCGGTTATACTTTCGACGTTCCACTGCAGCTTTCCATCCTCACTTACGGATAGTTGAGAACCCAGGGAACCTTTAACCGTATAGAATTCCTGCGGAATTCCACTTTCGGTATTACATACCAGTAAAACAGCAGTAAAATTATCACGTACAAGCTTTGTCAATTCTTCATTTGATATATCCAATTTTTCTTGTTCAAAGATAGAATTAAGAACTGCTGCTATATCATATCTTCCTCCAGCATCTCCCTCTCCTTCAGCAAGCTTTGGAACAGAGTAGGCGCTAAGATAAACACTTCCATTAAACTCGTTCATTCCGGTGATAAAGTACTCACAATCCTCAGAGGTATACGTAAAAGAATCATCCAAAGAACCATCCGCTTTCATTTTCATCAATAAATCTCCGGATTGATAATTATTAAGCTGAACGATATAGCCGTCGCCAAGCTTGGCGGTTGACCGGATACCGAAGTTTCCAACTTCATTTTTAGTAAATGCTTTTATATTACCATCCATATCAAGTTCAGAAAAACACAGATATTTTGAATCACCACGACTGAAAGCAATAATCTTACTATCGCTATAGACCACGGAAGCTATATATTCGTCTTCAAAACCATTTGAAGTAGTTTTATCCCACAAAAGCTTACCGTCATTACTAATCAATGCAATTCGCCCATAGGTGGTCTGTTCGGAGGACCATGTCGGCGAGGATCCAAAGACAATTATAGAATCTCCGACCTTTGCATAGTCTTCGGCCAGTATATTCGTTAGTTCAACATTCCATATTACTTTTGTGCCAAGGGATTTCGTAATAACGGTCTTATCAAGCACATTAAAGCCAAGATTTTTATCAAGCTTATCTTTGTACTCAATAGTATAAGTGGCTCCATCTGCATTGACCGAAGGAGGAAATTGTGTGTTGCTATTTCTGTACTCCCAGAGGGTTTTAAGGTCTTCCGGGGTCGGATCCGCTTGCGAAATCTCATAACCACCGACACTCTTTTTAATAACTTCTGCGGTTTTATCATATGAGAATTTTCCGGTGGTAATATCCCGATAGATACTTTTGATTTCTCCCCTTGTTAGTCCGTCTGTAGTTAAATCATTTTCTTGGAAAAATACGATTGCTTCCTTATATTCCTTTGCTTCAGCATAGACGCTTACTCCTGAAAGACAGCCTATAACCAGTAAAAGACAGGCAGCGGCTAACGTAAATTTTTTCAAAACGTATATAGCAGTAATTCTTTTTGGCTTATAATTAGTTGCCTCGTCTACAATATCTGAATCGATCTCAGCAATATGCTCATACAATTTATCGCCTTTCATACAATAATATTCTCCTTTCTAAGAAACTCACGCAAACTGCTTCTGAGTCGTAACATCATAGAAGCCAGCTTGCTTTGACTCATTCCAAACTCCTTTGCGAGTGAATTCAATGACTGATTATGCCAATATCTTCGAACAAATAATACACGTTTTTCAGTATCCAGACTTCGAAGCCAGGTATTGATAGTTATGGTGATATCACTATCAGTGGATGGAGGGGTCTTATCCGGAAGGTCAGGAATACATTCCTCAAGTTCGGATAAAAGCATCGTTAACTCACTATATCGCTTTTTTGCTTTGTTTTTATGATATAAGTTTATGGAAATGCATCTGGTAATTTTGCCGAGATACGCGGATAAGGACCTCGGCCTCTCCGGGGGAATTTTGCTCCAGGCTGTGAGGTAGGTATCGTTAAGGCATTCTTCACAATCCTCTTTATTGTGAAGAACGTTCATAGCAATAGCCTTTAGGTAAGAATTATATTTGGACTGTGTTTCTTTCACGGCATCCTCGGAGCGCTCCCAGTATAGCTCTACAATTTTTGAGTCTTCCATCGAATCCTCCTTTCCTAATTTTAAGGCCTTATACTTATATAGTCAGGAATCAATAGTCAGATATTGCATAAAATGAGTTTAGAAAATAAAAAATATTTTTAATATGAATTGTAATAAGAGATAGGTTGTCTCATTGGAAGATCTACGAAATTAAAGGTTCAGCAAGCGAATAAATTCGCGCTGAACCCTCATATATTCGCATATAGCACAGTCATTTTCTTCTTCTAAGAACTAAAATTTTGGTTATGTACATTAGAATTGCGGATCATTTAGTTAACTTTCCTAAATTCATTATAACATGGAACCCAAGTTTTTACTAGATGTATTAAAATTACGATGAAGCTAAAAGGCAATTATGATATCTCCTAGTGATAAAGGAGTACATAATTGCCTTATAAATTCCAGATAATTTATTTAAAGGACAAAGAAGTAGGTTGTTGAGTAATGCTTTAAATGTATATGATTTTTGCATCGCCAAAGCTAATGTTCCCTTGTATTGTTACAATCGGTGAATCAGTAGCATCATTCATAAACTGTTCATTCATGTCACCTAAAAATATATTAACGCGATTAATGACCTTCCAGGTTCTTGGAATATACAATTTAGCATCTCCAAAGGATACATCTATATTGATAACAGCTTTGCCGGAAGGGATCAATGCATGGTCAAAATATACCTTTACATCTCCGAAGGAGCATTTAATATCTGCTCGTTCAAAATTAGTGGAATTCACATATTTTATGCACTCACCAAAATTAGCGGAGCAATACACAACATTATCATCCTGCTCATTGGATACATTGCTGCTAAAGCTATGGTCACTATGAAAATGATGAAAAATGCGAAAATGATTTATGCGACGACTAAATATCAAGGAAAGACCGATACATAACAAGAGTGCGATCAAAAGCACATGCCAGGGGGTATATTCAGTGATATTTAACTCTTTGGCATATATAATACAAATAAATGCCACCGGAAATAAGATACCCCAAATATTAATTTCCATCAAGCTCATGATTATTATGCCTGACAGGATAACGGTTGCTACGATGTCAAACATACTTATTCCTTCAAATAATCCAAATATGTTGACAATGATCAGGGCAGCTGCAACAATAAAAAGCAGACCCCAGAGTATTTCTTTCTTTTTCATATACTTCTCCTCTTTTCTTCTAATCTATATTTCAATGATTTATAGTAATACCGGGACACATACACCTGTTTATGGGTATTCATAAACTGTACTTCACTGGATGCAGTAAGGTTTCGGGAGATGGAATAAATGTGATTCAAATTTAAAATGGTTGATTTAGAGACACGCATAAAATACCCGGGCAGCAGATCTTCCAATTCATATAATCGGTATGTAGTCTCGAAGACGTTGTCTGCTGTATGTGCACTGATACAGTTCTCCGTCGTTTCGAAAAACAAAATACGGTCGATTGATAGAAAATACTCCACATTGCCCTTATATAGCATCAGATGTTTGGATTCCTTTGTTAGATCCATCAAGGTGTCATATGTCTTTTGGACCTTTTCATCTAATTGACTACAGCGGATAATTATTTCGTTTTCTATTAAATTTTCGTCAATATCAATTTTTACCTTCATTTTCTCATCTCCATAGTTACATTATATAAATTAATCCATAAATGTAAATAGCTGTACATCAAGTGGTAGGTTTTTGGTAGTAACAGGTATGAAAAAAGGACCGAACCCGTTTGACTCGGATTCGATCCTCTTCAATTATACAGTATTTTAGTTGTTTTTGCTTGAGCTATTAGCATTATTTCTGCTTGAACTGTTAGCATCGTTTCTGGTTGATGTGTTAGCATTATTTCTGCTTGAGCTGTTAGCATTATTTCTGCTTGAGCTGTTAGCATCGTTTCTGGTTGATGTGTTAGCATTGTTTCTACTTGAGCTGTTGGCATTGTTTCTGCTTGAATTATTATCCATTTATATTACCTCCGGTATATTTGTTATTGAAACATCATTAGTATTATCAATTATTAATAAATTATTCTTTCTGGGAAAATTTGAGTGAAAAATTATATTAATAATGAGATACAAGCTACACTCACAAACGCTGCGCATTTGTGAGTGCACGGCTGGCTCCCAATGCCGATAAAATAAAAAGTTCAACTGCGAATAAATTCGCGTTGAACTTTTGTTTTATCGTCGCAGGGCTTTTAGCTTTCGTGACTATTTTCGATCATATCCATCAGTTCTCTTTCAACAACAATTTCAGATGGATAAGGATATTTAGCTGCTATTTTTTCAAAATACTTTTTCGCTTCCAAAGCCTTTGTAGAATCTTTTTCTATATTATAATAGTACACAAATAAAAGTCGCTGTATTGAAGGCACAAGTCTTAACGCCTTAAAATTCTTATGCTGTGAAACAAAAGTATTTCTTATTTCATCCTCATTCTTATTTAATACAATCATACAGAAGAGATGCTCAGCCTGTAAGATAGTCTGATGAATACCTACCAACGAAGGCACATTTTCTATTAAAAACGTGCTTAATTCATATGCTTCCTCCATCTTTTTCGTCGATATTAGCCAGCTTAACCTTAAAATGCCCTGTGTTACTGCTAATGCATTATCATCCGAACGATAATCCCATTCAAACCACTCAGAAGGCATATCTGAAATCGAGTGTTTCAGCGCCAATTGACCTGCAATAAGGAGCTGTATCCTGAATGCACGCCTTGCTCGTAAATCCTTTTTTAAATGAATCGCATTATGTCCATCATTTCCCATTGCCTCCAAAGGAATTCCATTTATAATAATCAAGAATAATCCTACAAGCACAAATAACGCAGAAATTAAGCGAATCCCTGGATTAGATTCACAGAATACATATGTAATGCCAAATATAATAGACATTCCCCCATTCATGATGATTCCACCCAAATTATACAAACTGGTAGGGAGTTTATCATCACTTACATCTGGCGGTGTCATAAGGCATTGCCCACCTGTACCAGCCAATGTGTATTTCGCAAGCTTTAATTTCCCATTAAGCTTATAAATCATTAAGCTTCCAAATCTAATTGATTGGAACTTGTATCCACTAAAAAAACCAAATATCATATGTCCAATTTCGTGTATATACAGGTGTATTAGCATGCAAATAATTATAACTAACAAAACTAATATTCCCGCTATAAAAAACATCGCACCAGATATTTTATCCTTTGGAGTAATACTTTTTATAAAATCACTAAGCAAAAGGCCACCCAGAAATCCACAAACCATGAAATATAGAAATCCAAAGATGGACATTATTATTTTCTGTCTATTTATTTTCTTTTCACGTACTTTTGAAACGTCGCTTTTGTTCATCTTGGCTCCAATCTGATAAATACTATAGTTCATTAACTCGAAATAATATCTAATTACCATTTTAGTATTATACCATATTTTGTAATGTAAGCAAGAATGAATTAATCTGCAATTCTCTCTAAATATATAACAAAAGCGTTACTATTACATTAAATGCTTGAAGTATATGGATCGAAGAGGCAGTGGCTTTAAAAAAATAATAGGAGATTACAGGATTCAGCCACAATATAATGATTGCAACTTACTTCAACTGAAAGAGAGTCGAACTAAGGATATTTTAAAAGGATTAGTTGAAAACGGTAAAATAGAGACTGCAGGAGCTAAAAAAGATAGAAGATATCGTAAAAATCCCGCAAGCCCTGATTTCTCAAGGTTTGCGGGATTAAGTTTTTTACTCCCATTCGATCGTTGCCGTGTGGTCAAAGCCACCGGCAATTCTACGTATTGGCTTACTCCCACTCGATCGTTGCCGGTGGCTTGCCTGTAATATCGTAGCAGATTCTATTTACATGCTTTACTTCATTTACAATTCTATTTGAAATCTTACCTAACAAGTCCCAGGGAAGCTCAGCAAACTCCGCTGTCATGAAGTCGGTTGTTGTAACCGCCCTAAGTGCCACGGTATAATCATAGGTTCTCTCATCACCCATTACACCAACAGAACGAAGGTTAGTGAGAACTGCAAAGTACTGGCCGATGCTTCGGTCTAAGCCTGCTTTTGCAATTTCCTCACGGTAGATATAATCAGCATCCTGTAGGATTGCTATCTTCTCAGGGGTAATGTCACCGATAATACGAATTGCAAGACCGGGGCCGGGGAAGGGCTGTCTGAATACAAGCTTCTCAGGGATACCAAGCTCAAGTCCGGCTTTTCTAACCTCGTCCTTGAAGAGGTTACGAAGAGGCTCGATAATTTCCTTGAAATCAACATAATCAGGTAGACCGCCTACATTATGATGACTCTTGATTACAGCGGATTTACCTAGACCGCTTTCGATTACGTCAGGATAGATGGTTCCCTGAACAAGGAAATCAACGGTTCCGATTTTCTTAGCTTCTTCCTCAAATACACGGATGAATTCTTCGCCAATGATTTTTCTTTTCTCCTCCGGTTCGGATACACCGGCTAATTTATCATAAAAACGTTGCTGTGCATTGACACGGACAAAGTTAACATCAAACTGGGTGGTAAAGATCTGCTCAACCTCATCTCCTTCATTTTTACGAAGAAGACCATGATCTACGAAGATACAGGTAAGCTGTTTACCAACTGCCTTACTGATCATTACGGCTGCAACAGAGGAATCCACACCGCCGGAAAGAGCACATAATACTTTCTTGTCACCGATCTTCGCCTTTAAGGAGGCTACCATCTCTTCAGTGAAGGAGGACATTACCCAATCGCCGGAGCAGTTACAGATCTTATATAAGAAGTTATGAAGCATTTTTGTACCTTCCGGTGTATGAACTACTTCAGGATGGAACTGTACTCCATAAAGGTTTCTTTCGGTGTCTTCAATCGCTGCAATCGGACAGGAATCAGATTTTGCTATCACATGAAAACCGGCAGCCGGTATTTCAACATAATCGGTATGACTCATCCAGCAGATTGTATTTTCTGAAATATCATTAAATAGTTTAGAGGTTGTAGTAACATTGACTTCGGTACGCCCATATTCTCTCAGAGGAGCTTTTGATACGGTGCCACCCTGTAGATATGTCATTAGCTGGCAACCATAACAGATACCTAAGATCGGTATTCCAAGAGAGAAAATACCTGGGTCACAGCTGGGTGCATCAAGTGCATAAGAACTGGCAGGTCCGCCGGTAAAAATGATACCCTTTGGCGCGATCTCCTTAATGCGATCAAGGCTTGTAGTATGGGGAAGAACCTCACAATATACATTACATTCTCTGACTCTTCTGGCAATCAATTGATTATACTGTCCGCCAAAATCAAGTACGATAACTATTTCTTTTTTCACTTGTTAACCTCCTATAAATCCGATGAATAGGTGCTTTTTCTTAATTACTAAAAATGTAGATACATAATACAACATTTTTTATAAATATGCTAGCCTAAATGTTGGTTTTCTCCGATATATATAAAGAGAAGCAAAAAATTAACTAAAATATAGAGATTTATCACACAATATTTAAGAATTTTCGATATTTTTAATAAAAAAATATTTACAAAGCTACTATATCATGTTACTATTTACATGATGTTACAATATTTGGTATATCAATGTTAAATAGCACTAGGATGTATTGGGGGATTATTATGAGAGGGAAGGTAATTAGGGAAATGTTTGATTGTGTTCCGGAGATCGAATTTGAATCCGGTTATCGATACTTTCTCGGTAATATGAATAACTATACAAGAGCTCTCATGTCGACACTGAAAAGTGTCAAATCGAAGCTGCCAATTCTTCATGCGATGAATTTATCGGATGAATTTGAAGGGTTACGTAATATCGCACAAACCTTAAGAAAGATGCTGGGGAATATCGGAGCTACCGGTATCGCTGAGTCTACCTATCAATTGGAATTGGCCGTATTGAATGAGGATGTGGTTTATCTTCAGGAGCAGCTACCCGGTTATATCGTTAGTTTAATCAACCTCTCGGATCACCTTGAGTCCTTACTTAAGAATATAGATATTAAGAATAATATGAATGAGGAAGAGGAGCAGTCCTCCTTCCTAAATTACGATTTTACGAAAACAAAAGAAAGCATAAAGCTATCCACCGATTTACTGGGACGGAAAATTATATAGACTACTTCGACTCGTGCAAAAGTTAAGACTTGATATTGATAAGCTCCTCATAAGGTGACAGATTAACCTACTTTCTGCCATCTTAAGAGGAGCTATTATTATGTCTTGCCTGCTTAAGACTAAGCTGAGGGAAGAGCATATGATTTCACTCTATTTATCAATCGGATAAACAATCACGAACTTCCTTGATTGTAAATGCTGTGGCTGCTTTCTCTGCGCATTTTCTGGCTTTTTCATAGGAGAGACTACGGATAATACTTTTTATAGAGGCCGCTTCTACTGCAGATATACTAAATTCATCAAGTCCCAAGCCTAGCAACAGGGCGGTAGCCTTCTCGTCACCTGCAAATTCTCCGCACATACCAACTGTAATTCCATTGGAATGAGCTGCATCAATAACCCTCTTAATGCTCTGTACAATAGCTGGGTGAAAGGAATCAAACAAGGAGGCGATCTTATTATTTCCTCGGTCGACAGCCAGTACATACTGAGTTAAATCATTTGTTCCTATGCTAAAGAAATCCACGTGCTTTGCAAAGCTTTCAGCACATAGTACGGCAGCAGGTGTTTCTACCATCATTCCCACCTTGATATCAGGATTGTAGGAGATACCCTCTAGGGATAATTCTTTTTTACATAAACCAAGGAGAGCATTTGCTTTTTCAAGCTCTTCCAGGGAGATGATCATTGGATACATAACCTTTACATTACCAAATGCACTGGCACGCAGGATTGCCCTAAGCTGGGTTTTAAACATTGCCTCCATATCAAGAGATATTCGTATTGCTCTCCAGCCTAAGAAGGGATTATCTTCCCTTTCAAAGGAGAAATAGGGCAGAGATTTATCACCGCCGATGTCTAAGGTTCTAATAATCAGTTCTTTACCACATAGCTCTGTGGCTTCCTTATACACAGTGAATTGTTCTTCTTCCGTAGGGAAGTGAGTGTTATTCATATATAGGAACTCACTTCGAAATAGACCGATACCGTCTATCTTATATTTTAAAGCTTTTCTTACATCCTCTAAACTTCCCACATTGGCATAGATTTTGACGGTCTTTCCGTCCGTGGTTGTTGCAGGTAGTTCATTTATTTGTTCCAGCTTTTTATGCTTGATATCATACCTTTTCTTAAGACGAGTATATTCCTTTAAGGTGTCCTCATCCGGATTTATAATTAACCTACCATTGACGGCATCCAGTATTAAATAGTCACCATTATGAACCTGCTTCATCAAATTCTTCACACCGATTAAAGCCGGAAGCTCAAGATTTCTGGCAATGATGGAAACATGGCTGGTTACACCACCCTGTTCTGTGACAAAGCCAAGTACGTAGTTCAAATTGAGGTAGGAGGTATCGGAAAGCACCAAATGCTCAGCAACGATGATAGCCTTCTCCTTCAAATTATCGTATCCGGTATGGTTAATTCCCTTTAGTATTCTCATCAGTCGGGTACGAATGTCTATGATGTCTTCACTCCGTTCTCTGATATAATCGTCCTCCATATTGTTGAAAATGGAGCACAACTCAGATACGGTTTTATCTAGGGCTAATTGAGCATTTTGATACTCGGACCTGATTTTATTAATGACACCATCATATAAAGCAAGATCACTGACCAATTCAAGATGAGCTTTGAAGATATCCGAAGAAGAAGCCAGTATCTCAATTTGCTTAGTTGCTTCATTTACCGCTTTTTCATATTTACCGATCTCAAGATTTACCTGTTCGGGTGAGATATGATATAGATCAGCCTTTAAATCCGGTTTCTCTATAACATAAGCTTTCCCCATAGTAATACCCTTGGAGGCAGATTTTTCGACATTTATATTAATCATATGCGTTTCCTCATATTTCAACGTTTTAAGATGCATTTAAGAAGTATATGATTAAATTATAGCGTAATTAGAAGGAACATACAACCTAGAACATAAACCGTGGCTAAGATTATCAACAAGATTCACTGGAAAATGAGAAATGCTACTGCAGCCTGCCAAATATATCAGGTAGGATACAGTAGCTTAAGAATTTGTAACATAGATACCATTAGGAATATATTATCTATTATGGTTGAGACATCGACTAATAACGCGATAATGCTTACGAATAAAGCAGTAATATAGATAAGAAACGGTGCTACAGCTGTGCCTTCTGACCCTTATCACCACGTTTTCGGTTGCGGACCTTCTTGGAGCTTAAGGTTTTATCATTATATTGGAAGGTTTCCTCATTTTGATTGATTGCAATTGCAAAGCTTACGGTATCATTTTTCTCTAATGTGATAGCCTTTACTCCGCGGCTGGTTTTCTTAAGCTCACTTACTTCAGATAGCGGGAAGCCAAGCGATAATCCCTTATCCGTTAATATAATTACCTTTATATTTCCGGCTAGGATTTCACCTGCGCTAAGGAGATTAATCGCAACCACCTCATCCTTCTCCTCTAATTTGGTTGCAGCAATCTGAGAGCGGTTCGTCTCAAATTCTATGCCGGATACCTGTTTGATAAAGCCCTTTTTTGTCGTAAATAACAGCTGTGCTTCAAATAACTGCTCGAAGGCAGTATATAAAATTACAGTTTCTTTATCTAATTTGCATAGCGTATGAATTAGGACGCCCTTATCCTTCATTTTACAGCGAGGAATACTTTCTGCCTTCACCTGATACATATTACCCTCCGCGGTAAATACGCAGAGCTTGTCCGAATTTTTCATCTGAATAATATGGTTGTATTCCTTCAGGTTTTCCTCCGAGGCCCGGGTATAGCTGGTTACATCGATGGATTTCGTGTAACCGAAGCGGTCGATAAGTATGTAGATATCCTCGATCTTTACCTCTTCTACATAGTCAGTGGTGATAGCATTCAAAAGCATTGTTTTTCTAGGAGTGTGGAAGAGCTTTTTATATTCCTTTAAGCGGGATTTAATAACCTTATATAGCTCTTTGTTTTCTCCCAGTATCTTTTTATACTCTTCAATAGAATCCATCAGGGATTGATTCTCATCATGAAGCTTCAGGATCTCTAAACCGATTAATTTGCTGAGCTGCATGGTAAGGATTGCTTCAGCCTGGCGTTCGGTAAAATCTAAGGTCTTCGCTTCCTTTTCTGATTTGGCGGATTTGAATTTAATGCCTTCTGTGATACCTTCCATCAGACAGGTTTTGGCTTGTTTAACGGAGGAGCTTCCTCGCAGTATCTCTATAATTAAATCTATGACATCCGTTGCTCGGATCAAACCACCCACAATTTCCAGACGCTTAATTGCTTTATCCAACAGATATTGATATTCTTTTGTATAAAGCTCAACCTGAAAGTCAACAAATTCGCTAAGGATACTTTTTAAATTAAATACGATGGGTTGCTGGTCCTTTACCGCAAGAAGGTTCGCGGAATAGGTATCCTCCATCGCTGTTTTTTTATAAAGGCCATTCAGTAGGTTATCCAGGTCACGGTCTTTTTTTACCTCAATTACGACACGGATACCTTCCTTGGAGGATTCATCACGAATATCAAAGATTTCGTCAAATACCTTATCCTTCACCAAGGAGGCAAGGCCTTCCACCAGCTTGGTCTTGTTTCCGGCTATGG
The DNA here is from genome assembly GCA_023414875.1 of Bacillota bacterium. Taxonomy (GTDB): domain Bacteria; phylum Bacillota; class Clostridia; order Lachnospirales; family Lachnospiraceae; genus Mobilitalea. The sequence goes on from JAEZMV010000025.1 coordinate 53,178, forward strand.
TATAAGGAATTTCGGTGATTATGATATTCTTTCGCCCGTTTTCGCCATTTTCTATTTCTACCTTGGAACGTATTCTGATTTTCCCTTCACCGGTTTCGTAGAGGGTGCTTAGGTCATCTTGATTGATGATAATTCCGCCGGTAGGAAAATCAGGGGCAGGAATATATTCCATCAACCTTTTAACCGAGATTTCAGGATTATCCATCAATGCAATGACACCGTCGATCACCTCATCCGGATTATGAGGAGGAATATTGGTAGCCATACCTACAGCGATACCGGTGGTTCCGTTTATTAAAAGATTCGGTATCATGGCAGGTAATACGGTGGGTTCCTTTTCGCTGTCATCGAAGTTTGGAGCAAATTCGATCAGTCCTTTTTCCAGATGATCAAGTAAAGCCATAGCGCCCGGTGATAATCTCGCCTCGGTATAACGCATCGCGGCAGCTCCGTCTCCATCGATGGATCCAAAATTACCATGGCCATCAACCAGCGGAACCATGAGGGAGTAGTCCTCGGTCATTCGTACCAGGGCCTCGTAGATGGAGCTGTCTCCATGAGGGTGATATTTACCCATCGTATCACCGACGATACGGGCACTTTTTCTATGTGGTTTTGCTGGATCCAGCCCAAGCTCTACCATCGAATAAAGGATTCTTCTTTGTACCGGCTTCAAGCCGTCCCGGACATCGGGTAAAGCTCTGGCGATTATTACACTCATGGCATAATCACGGAAACTATTCTTCATCTCTTCAGAAAAATCCGTCTGAATGATCTGATCGGTAACTTTTTTCATAGTAACATAAACCTCCAATTAGGTAATACTGCCGATAAGAAAGGAATATTAACAGCAGCTATATTTTTATTTGGTAATTCGATCGATTGATATACGTGAGGATTAAATATCCAGCTTAGCGTACTTTGCTTCCTCCAGGATAAAGCTCCGTCTGGGAGGAACATTACTGCTCATCAAAAGAGTAGTGACCTCATCCGCTTCCACGGTATCACTGATGGTAATTTGAGCGAGAACGCGAGTTTCGGGATCTAGGGTGGTTTCCCAAAGCTGGTGGGCATCCATCTCACCCAAACCTTTATATCGTTGCAGGTTTAGTATTTTATTTCCTTCAATCTTACGGAACTTATCTAACTCAAAGTCATTGTAAAGGTATTCGGATTGCTTGGTTTTTTTACCCTTAACGGTTGTTTCGTATTCCACCTTGTATAGAGGAGGCATTCCCTTATATACCTTGCCCTCTAAGATAAGCTCCGGCATAAAGCGGTAAAAGAAGGTCAGCAGCAGGGTACTGATATGTGCCCCATCGACATCGGCATCGGTTAAAATAATAATCTTATCATAATGAAGCTTCGTGATATCAAACTCATCACTAATTCCACAGCCAAAGGAGGCTATCATAGATTTTATTTCATTATTTAATAGGATTTTCTCTAAAGTAGCCTTTTCTACATTCAATATCTTACCGCGAAGGGGGAGTACGGCCTGGGTTCTGCGGTTTCTTGCAGTCTTTACGGTACCACCGGCGGAATCACCCTCTACGATATATAATTCACACTCCTCCGCCTTTTTAGAAGAACAGGAGGCCAACTTACTTCTGGTATCCACATCATTCAATTGCTTCAGAACTGCGGTTCTTGCTTTATCGCTCGCCCGTCTGGCATTGAAGGACTTCATGGAGTTATCCAGAATACTTTTTAAGATCTCGACATGCTTATCAAACCACCGTTGCGCTTCAGAGGAGAAGACATCATCCACGGCGCTCTTAGCATCGGTATTACCTAGCTTTGTTTTTGTCTGTCCTTCAAACTGAGGATCCGGATGCTTTATGGAAATGATTGCGATCAGACCGTTACGAATATCCTTACCGTCAAAGTTTTCATCCTTATCCTTTAGGACATTCAATTCTCTTGCATATTGATTCATGACTCTGGTTAAGGCGGTCTTAAAGCCGGTAACCAGCGTACCGCCATCCACTACATTGATGCGGTTACAGTAAGCATTTATTTGCTCGGAATAGCTGTCCGTATATTGAAAAGCGATTTCTACTTCAATGTCCCCGCTTTTACCCTCGAGATAGATAGGCTCCTCATGAATCGGAGTCATTTCACGGGTCAGATAGGACACAAAGCTTTTAATACCGAATTCCTCTTGATAGCTTTTTGTGATTCCGGTAATCTGATCCGTAAAGTTAAGTAAGATATTTTTATTCAAAAATGCAATCTCTTTAAGCTTTTTATGTATTAAGTCTGCCTTGAATTCTACGGTTTCAAAGATGGTATCATCCGGATAGAAGATAACCTTGGTTCCGGTATCGGATTTATTGCATTTTCCTACGACAGGAAGTAAACCATCCTCCAAGGCGATGATGGGATGTCCACCATTGATATATTCGTCCCGATATACTTTTCCGTCCCTTTTTACCTCTATAATCATACGCTTTGAGAGTGCATTCACAACGGAAGCTCCTACGCCGTGAAGACCTCCGGACACCTTGTAGACAGAGCTGCCGAATTTACCTCCTGCATGCAGGATGGTATATACAACACGAACGGTAGGAATTCTCTTGGTTGGATGGATATCCACCGGTACACCACGCCCGTTATCGCATATTTCTATCCCGCCATCCTTAAGTAAGGTGATATCAATTTTAGTGCAATAGCCTGCTAGATGCTCATCTATACCGTTATCTATGATTTCCCAGATTAAATGATGTAAGCCCCTCGGTCCGGTGCTTCCGATATACATACCCGGACGTTTTCTTACGGCCTCAAGACCTTCCAAAACGACGATTTGACTTCCACTGTATTGTTCCATGATTAAACCCCTTCTGTGTTAATGATAGTATGCATTATACCACACGATACAAAAGATTTCCATAGATTTTACAATCGTATGTTCGAATACAGCTGTAGATCAATTATTGTTAAATTTGTATGATAATTTAGCAGTCTGTTTATAATAAAAATTTGTAAATGGTGGCACAGCTGATATCAAAAAAATGATTATAAATCGATATCACATTAAATTTTAAAAAACAATTGAAAAAAACGTAGAATGATGTATAATAGGAACAATTATTTGGAAGGTCGGTGTTATCGTGAGCCAGTATCTGTATGAAACACATCTTCATACCGCAGAAGCAAGTGCCTGTGCGATTTTATCAGCAGCAGAGCAAGTAAGATATTATAAGGAGGCTGGTTATTCCGGGATTGTAGTGACCGATCATTTTTTTAATGGTAATACAAGCATTCCGAGTAGCCTTCCCTGGGAGGAACGGGTTGACCGGTTTTATAAAGGCTATGAAAATGCGAAAGCAGAAGGAGACCGGATCGGACTTAGTGTATTTTTTGGCTGGGAAGTGAACTTTTGCTGTACAGAGTTTCTAATCTATGGACTCGATAAGGAATGGTTGAAAAATCATCCCGACATATTAAGCTGGCCCCTGGAAGAACACTATAGAAGAGTCCACGAGGACGGGGGCTTTGTAGTTCATGCACATCCGTATCGTATACGACCATATATTAAAGAGATACGTTTGTTCCCAAAATGCACCGATGCGGTAGAAGTAATTAATGTGGGAAACCGTAATTCGGATTTTGACAGAAAAGCTTTGCTTTATGCCAGAAAAAAAAGATTGCCGATAACAGCCGGAACCGATTCCCATGGCATTGAGCAGTTGCACAGCGGATTGGCCTTCGATTATAAAATCGAAACGATCACAGATTTGATTAACGGTATTAAGGCTGGAAGCTGTGAGTTAATCAGGCCAAGATAAGGTTTTGAATAAACATCTATGCCTATCAGGCATGTAACCTACAAAAACGTTGAGAAACGATATTATAAATTTATGAATCAAGGGTAATTGCGAATTTATAAATACTACGAACTTAATAGTTGGGCATTTACCTATAAATAAGTATAATCAGGAGGTTCTTTATGAAAAAAACATTTGTTACACGTGAACAGCTATTGGAGATAACAAAAAAATATCCAACCCCCTTTCATATTTATGATGAAAAAGGAATTCGAGAGAATGCAAGACAATTGAATGCAGCGTTCGCCTGGAATAAGGGTTTCAAGGAATATTTCGCTGTGAAAGCAACACCAAATCCTTATATTATCAATATACTGAAAGAAGAGGGCTGCGGTGTAGACTGCTCCTCACTTACGGAGTTGATGATGTCGGAAGCACTCGGCTTTTCCGGTGAGGAAATCATGTTTTCCTCCAATGCAACCCCGGCAGAGGAATTTGTGAAAGCAGATCAGCTTAAGGCAATCATTAATCTTGATGATTATACTCATATTGACTTTTTAGAGAAAACCGTAGGAATACCTGAGACAATCTGCTGTCGATATAATCCGGGCGGCGTATTTAAAACAGCGAATGGCATCATGGATAACCCGGGTGATGCAAAATATGGTTTCACCAAGGAACAGATGATAGACGGTTTTATCAAACTGAAGGCAAAAGGTGCAAAATATTTCGGAATTCATTCCTTCCTCGCAAGTAATACAGTATCCGATGAATATTATCCGACCTTAGCAGCCATATTATTTGAGCTTGCTGTAGAGCTTCAGCAAAAGACCGGAGTTGCTATCAAATTTATCAACCTGTCCGGAGGTGTAGGAATACCCTATAAGCCCGATGAACCGTCAAATGATATTATGAGAATCGGCGAAGGTGTAAGAAAAGCCTTTGAAGAGATATTGGTTCCTGCCGGACTTGGAGAGGTATCGATTTTTACCGAGCTTGGCCGTTATATGCTGGCACCCTATGGACATCTGGTTGCAACAGCGATTCATGAGAAGCATATTTATAAGGAATATATCGGTTTGGATGCCTGCGCGGTAAACCTGATGAGACCTGCTATGTATGGTGCTTATCACCACATTACGGTTATGGGTAAGGAAAATGAGCCCTGTGATCAGAAATATGACATCACCGGTTCTCTCTGTGAGAATAATGATAAATTCGCAATTGACCGCATGCTTCCAAAGATCGATATCGGTGATTTGCTTGTCATTCATGATACCGGTGCACATGGTTATGCGATGGGTTATAATTATAACGGAAAATTAAGATCCGCAGAGCTTTTACTGAAGGAAGATGGCTCAGTTCAATTAATCCGTAGAGCAGAGACTCCAAAGGATTACTTTGCAACCTTTGATTTTGGTGATGTATTAAAGAATATGAAATAGTAAAAAAGAATAAAAATGTATGATATGTCATATATGAGTAATACTTTAAGGACTGATTTTTAAAAGTAATATTCATAAAACAAAAGAATATTTTATATGGTTTGTAGATAAGATATAATGTACCTTTGGAACAGATAAAATACTGGATAAAAAAGAGTATTTATTTCATGAAAATCTAAGTGAGGAACTACTAAATGAAATTCTTAGGAATTTCATTTTGGACTTCTTCAGGTTGACAAGAAACAACCGATACGATATAATACTTTGAATGTATTGTATGTTGTATAAAAAGCAATATGGAGGAAGGGTGTTTTATGGTAGAAAAGAAAAACATATTGACTTATGAGGGATTACGACAGCTGGAAGATGAGCTTCACGATCTAAAGGTTAACCAAAGAAAAGAAGTTGCACAGAAGATTAAAGAAGCAAGAGAGCAAGGGGATCTTTCTGAAAATGCAGAATACGATGCTGCAAAAGATGAGCAAAGAGATATCGAGGCTCGTATTGAAGAAATTGACAAGATTCTCAAGAATGCTGAAGTTGTTGTAGAAGACGAAGTGGATGTCAATGTAATAAATATTGGATGTAAGGTTAAAATTTATGATATGGAATACGATGAGGAACTGGAGTATAAACTTGTCGGTTCCACAGAAGCAAACAGCTTGCGTGGTAAAATCTCCAATGAATCACCGTTAGGTAGTGAATTAATCGGTAAAAAAGTCGGAGAGGTAGTAGTTGTAGATACCCATTCGGGCAGTATGCAATATAAGATATTGCAGATACAAAAATCAAACTAGATTAAAAGGCGCAGACTTTACTAAAGAAATTCGAGTACAGTCGGATTTATGCGATAAGAGGTGAAATTCATGGCTGAGGAAAGAATTCAGGCAGAACAAGATATCAATGAGCTGCTGAAGATTAAGAGAACTAAATTGGCTGAGCTTCAGGAAAACGGAAAAGATCCTTTCCAGATTATGAAGTATCAGGTATCCAATCATTCCGGAGATATCATTAATAATTTTGAAGAATTTGAGGGAAAGACTGTCGCCATAGCAGGACGTATCATGTCGAAACGTGTTATGGGTAAAGCGTCCTTCTGTAATATCAGGGATATTAACGGAGATATTCAGTTTTATGTTAAGAGAGATGATATTGGTGAGGAGCCATATGCTGATTTTAAGAAATTCGATATCGGCGATATCGTAGGTGTAGAAGGTGAAGTATTTAAAACCCATACCGGAGAGGTATCGGTGAAAGCACATAGTATAGTTCTTTTAACGAAGAGTCTTCAGATCTTACCTGAGAAATTCCATGGCCTTAAGGACACCGATACCAGATACAGACAACGTTATATTGATTTGATTGTTAATCCAGAAGTACGGGATACCTTTATCAAACGTTCCCATATTATCAGAGAGATTCGTAACTATCTTGATAATAAAGAATTTATAGAGGTTGAGACCCCGGTACTCGTACCGAATGCCGGCGGAGCAGCTGCAAAACCGTTTAATACACATCATAATGCACTTGATCAGGATCTCCATTTGAGAATATCGCTGGAGCTATATCTGAAGCGTTTGATCGTCGGTGGATTAGAACGAGTTTATGAAATTGGCAGAGTATTTCGTAATGAAGGTTTATCCGTAAGACACAACCCGGAATTTACGCTGTTAGAGTTGTATCAGGCATATACAGATTACTATGGAATGATGGATCTCGTTGAGGATTTGTTCCGTACGGTTGCTATGAAGGTATTAGGTACAACAACAATTTCCTATGATGGTGTTGAAATAGATTTATCCAAGCCTTTTGAAAGATTAACTATGATAGAGGCTATTAAGAAATATGCGAAGGTAGATTTTGATCAGATTCCGGATGAGGCTGCTGCAAAAGCAATTGCAAAGGAACATCATATTGAGTTTGAAGCAAGACATAAGCGCGGAGATATCATTAATCTCTTCTTTGAAGAATATGTGGAAGAGAATCTGGTTCAGCCTACCTTTATCATGGATCATCCGGTAGAGATTTCGCCGCTTGCGAGCAGAAAACCTAGCAATCCGGATTATACGGAGCGTTTTGAGCTGTTTATCACAAAGCGTGAGATGGCAAATGCATTCTCCGAATTAAATGATCCGCTGGATCAAAGAGGCCGTTTTGAAGCACAGGAAGCTTTAAGAGCCGCAGGTGATGAAGAAGCCAACCAATTAGATGAGGATTTCCTCACTGCATTGGAATATGGTATGCCGCCTACTGGCGGAATTGGAATCGGAATTGACCGTTTTGTGATGCTGCTGACTGATTCAGCGGCCATTAGGGATGTACTGTTGTTCCCGACGATGAAATCACTATCTTAAATGGATCTCTACGACGCTCTACGACATTCTACGACATTCAGTGGACTTCTATGGACTTATACGGATTGACCTCTTTTCCTGAAAATCAGGATGGAAGATGTCGGGTCAGGAAGTAAAAGCCAATAAAAGCTCCCGGAGCATATTGGAGAGTTAGAAAACCTAAAAATAAAGAAAATCTTGAGGAGTAGCTTAGGATTTGAAGTGATAGACACTTCGTTACTGGTAGAAATACCGGAGCGAGGTGTTTTTTTGTTTACGCAAAGCAAATTTGAGCAATGCGAGCGCGAACACGAAGCAAATTCTCATGCTGATTTCAACAGCACCACTATTACCTACCATAAATTTGTATGAGTATTCGACAGCCTCTGGCGGATGCACATCGCTACGCTAGGCGTGATTATAAAAAAGGTTAGAGAGACAATGAAAAGGGTACTCTATAAATCGAGGTGAGAAATTGAAGAGCAAATGAAATAAAGTCCGAATCTAAGCAGGTATTTATGTCACAATGCCAAATGGTACGTTACTTACGGGCAGATGTAAGTGGTAAACTATAACCAGCAGATTTAGGCTAATATATGCCTGTTGGAAGATCAGATTATCAATGATCTGGATAAGTTTGATGGATATAAGGATAGTTTCATAACAGTCTATGAATAATCTTGCTATATTTGAGTTATGCTTGCGAACACTATAACCAAAAAGGTATTTCAAGAAAACTCAGAAGAACCATAGCTTTCTGATATACCGTCTTCCTGATCGGTTCACAATTTTGCCATAATAAAAAACAATCTCCCATTTTATCTTATAGATACAAAGGACAACAAAGCTGAATACTTCTTCCTCTTGTTCCTTGATATGACCAATTGAATGGTGTGTTGAAGGCCCTAGTAGAAACTTGGCTGAGTCGTTGGCAATATTCATATGTGGTATGCATTGTGATTGTTTCGTCATTGTTATCATATACAAGAATATAATTAGCCCATTGAGTATCAGAATTACCTTCTCCGCCAACACCACCAATAGCCCATTTACATAAGGCTGAAATATGCGGCTGAATCTCGGTTTCTAGAATCTGAGCATCTTCAGGATTCATATCTCGTTTGTTGCCTACTATTTGAAATTCATTTAGAACTCTACGCAACTCTGCGTTAGCTGGATCAAGAACATCAGTAAATGAGTCTGCTGAATATTGGTGAACACTTACACTGCTTCTACTACTTCTTTTACAACTGATAGTAAAATGCTTTACGGTACCATCAGTATAGGTTACTGCTGTTAAGACATCGGTTTTAACGGGACCGCCAGAGGGAAGAAATCCTATAATGGATTTATCAGAAGTAGAGACGATATTTTGGACACTTGAGCGATCTAAGCCAAACATTGATACTATATCCTCAAAAATTTTGTAGTGAAGTCCTTCTAACATATCATCTTGAGTTTTCCATTTCACAAGATTACAAGGATTCTTTAATATTGCAGCAACCCTTTTTTCAAAATTATTACCTTTTTTATCACGTTGCTGATTTTGAGTAAGAGATCTAATACCATAGGCTTCAATACGATTAAAAAAACTATCTTGTGATATTACCGCCTCAAGAGTCGAGAATTCTCCATTACTCTGTATTTTATTGTTTTTTGATAAAAAAGCTTTACGATCTGATTGCTCTAAACTATCAGGATAAACAAGATATGCAGCAGTAATCTGTGTGTTCAAATTTTTAAGATTGAAGGCATCCCAATAATATTCTTTGATTCGATCACGTAAAGAGGTTGTTGTATAAACAATCCATTTTGAATGATCTTCGAATTCAATTAGATATGGGGCCTTGAATTGATTTTGATCGGTACATCCAGGCATACCAAGTTTGTAATCCTTCTGATAGTCAGTTATATAACTGAGTTCTTTACAAAGCTCCATCATATATACTAGAACCCGTTTGAGGGAGTTTCCTCTTTTACTACGGTCGGAATTTGATGCAGGCATATTGATAACCTCCTAAAATTATTTGTACGATTCAGCAAGCTTGAACAATTCTGAAACGGATTTATTAAGCCCAGCTGCAATCTTTTCTATATTGGCAAGTGAAAGATTTCGTTTTCCGGCTTCAACAGATGCCAAATATGTTCGATCCATGCAAATGGATAGAGCAAATTTTTCTTGACTTAGACCGAGTTCGTTACGAAGATCTTTAATTACAAGACCTAAATATGATTGCAATTTCATTTTTATCACCTCATTATAATAATACAGAGATGTGGCTTTTAGGACAACGGATTATGAGTCACAATAAAGACTAGATATTTATAGACAACTTCTCATAAAATAGCAAACATATATTCGAGTTGTGTCGTAAAAAGTATTGACAATGCACTACAAGATGATAGAATATATTTGGAGGTATTTATATGAATAAAACAACATCAATAAGTATTAGGGTTAGCAAAGAAGAATTAGAAAGATTAAGAAAAGCAGCTAGATTAGAGTCATATGCTTCTTATAGTGAATTTATAAGACGCACAGCTTTAATTGAAGCATATAAGATTATTAAAGATAACGGGGAAGAACTCGAAAGTGAGGATATTATAAATGAATAACAGTCTCATTGAACGTATGAGAGAAGAAAATTATAAATTAGTTAGTATTGATTTGTTTTCAGGACCCGGAGGATTATGTACAGGATTCAAATGGGCTGGAATATTGCCATTAATTGCAGTAGAGTGGACTGATACAACGGTAGAAACTTATTCAACTAGTCACAATGCAGAAGTATTGCATTTATCGCAATATTCAAATGAGGACGGAATTCATAATGACTATTTGCAAGAATTTATGCATGAAAGTACACAGACATTGTTGATCCATGGAGATATTAATCTTGTTGCAAGTGGAATGATTAGGGATCTTTTATTAACTCGATATGGAATTGATTCATCGAAAGAGACAGTTGATGTCGTAACCGGTGGAGCACCATGTGAAAGTTTTAGCATGGCTGGTACAAGAAAATTGGGAGATGAAAGAGATGATTTATTTAGCAATATAGTTCGAATCGCTAGAGTTGTAAAAACTAAGGTAATCCTCTTTGAAAATGTAAAGGGTATGTTTTCAAAAAAAAATTCAGAAGGTGTTAAGGGTGGAATTTTTAATTTTATATGCGATACATTTGAAGATGATAGTTTATCGCCTAGTTATAGATTAGCTTCGAGAAATCAAAATGACATCTTGTTAAAAGCATGTGATTATGGGGTGCCCCAAGCTCGTGAACGTTTGTTTCTTGTTGGAATGAGAAGAGATTTGCAAAATGTTAATTTTGTTTATCCTCCAAAAACACATGGGCCAGGACGCCCTAGCGCTTATGTAACTGTGGGAGATGCAATTTCGGATTTGCCACAGGTAGGAATGGGTGAGGGTGATGATGTTATTGAATATAATCATCCTAAAGAATTCAAGACAGAGAATCAGAAAAATTTTATTGAAATTATGCGTGGTGAATATGAAAAGGATGGAATATGTTCGTATGTGCCACAGCATTTACTTGATACAAAGATATTTAATGATCATATTATCAGCTTTCAAAAAGGACCAGGACATATAAAGAGAAAACAAAAATTACTTGCACTTATTCCGGAAAGAAGCAGCATGCGAATGACATATGATTATCTTACAGAAAATGGAGAAATAGATAAATATAGAGATTTATTTCCTAACACAATATATGGAAGTAGAAATAGAAGATTATTATGGGATGAACCAAGCTTTACGGTTACATCACATTGCCTTGATGAAATACTTCATCCAATTTTAAACAGAGCAATCACACCGCGAGAAGCTGCCAGATTACAAAGCTTTCCAGATTGGTATCAGTTTGCAGGACCATATGTTCAGTTTCACGGAGATAAGGAACAAGATAAGTATGAACAGATAGGAGATGCAATACCACCATTACTTGCCACGGCATTAGCTAGACAAATTGTAATAGCTTTAAGAGAGGAACGAATTCATGAGTGATAATTATGAAAAATCCAATAGAGGACGAAGTGGGCAAGAAAATTTGAAAGATATTATCGAGTCGCTAAAAGCGAAAGATTATATTGTATTATTTGAATCAGATTATAGAGATGGCTATAAGGGATATGATCAGAAACAATTTTTTTATCAGTATCTTATTGAGTATTCAAATCATGATAGTTGGATATTACATTCTACCACGTCCATAAGAAGTGACAGGATGAATATTCAACAATGGAATGCAGAGCATTTGAAAAGATTAAATGGCTATATAAAAAAGGCATATGTTGTATATCCAAATGGTTTATCTGATGTTGAGCTAAAATCAGCTAAAAGCTATCAGGTCAAATTGAAAGAGGGTACAGCTTATTCAGCAGTTGATGGTGTCGTGAGTCAGAGTGAGATGTATTCATTAGTGGAACAATATGCATTGTCTCTCATTGGAAGTCAGGGGAAGGCTTTAGCTAAGAGAGGAAATAATTTTGAGAGATGGATTGCTGAAATTTTTAATAGTACAGAAAATTTCTTAAAATGGAAAAACAATGATGATCTTAAGACTGGTCTTTTCTATGACATGTTTATTAAGTTGATTGAAAGTATGAGCTTGAAAAAAAATGAAGTAGTGGGTATAAATGCAACAAATGTAATACCTAAGTTACCATCAGGAGGAAAGCCTAAAACAGATATTCTAGTAACTGTCGATACATTTGAAGGAGAACTTACTTTTACATATAGTTGTAAAAAATCAAGCAATGATTGGGTCAGTGCTCATGAATATTCGGTAGACCAGTTTGTTGATATCTTAGGAATAGATGACGAAGGATTAATAGTTGCATTAAATGATTTCCAAGGAGTAGGTAGTATAGAAAAAATGGCACCATCTTCATATGAAGCTCTGAGCCGAAGATTATCTGCCTACAATGATAAGCTTAATATGTGGGTTTTTGGCGGTATCGGTGGGCAAGGTGATCCTGATACTCAATGGGCTCAAAATATTATAACTTATAATGAGAAAACATCCAATTTTTCGATTATGAGTATCCATGAATATGTTGGTGCATTGAATGAGAGAGGTGTTACAGGTAATTTTGGCACATTATATAGATGGACTTATCCGTCTGGAGGACAGGGAAAACGAATTCAGCTTAAGATGAAAGTTGACTAGAATGGGGGAAAGATGATGATTGAGGTAATTGAAAAGACCACAATGAATGTTACTCCGATGACAAATATTCTGGTTGTAATAACAGATAATCCAATGAAACCATTACAAACACTTTATGAATTAATAGATAATGGTATTGACTCTTTTTATAGATCAAAACTGTTAGGATTTGAGATTAAGAATCCGCTATTAGACATCAGAATTCCAACATTATCTGAAATCAAGAATAATCAGGGAGTATTATCTGTACGTGATAATGCATGTGGTCTATCCTATGAAGAGACAAATCGAGCTGTTACCGCAGGGTTTTCAGGAAAAAATAAGTACGATTCTTTAGGACTTTTTGGAATGGGGTTTAATATTGCTACAGGTAAACTCGGAGTCGAAACTCATTTCAGAACAGCAAAAGAGTCTGATGAATATGCAATAGACGTTAAAATAAATTTAAAAGAAATGACACGTAATAATAGTTATGATATTCCATGTGAGAAAATTAGAAAAGAAGAAGGGTTTAAAACAGGGACTATAGTAGAAGTTTCTCAATGGTGGGAAAAAGGTAATCCCAAAAGGACACATATTGAAAAACTGGCAAGTATGACTGATAAATCTGTATGCGATGCCATTGGTAGAGTTTATGCAACAATATTGCGTGAAAACAAAATAAAAATTTATGTAAATAGTAAAAGATGCGAAGCATATGAACCATGCTGTTGGTCAGAAAAGCGATATGTTGAGACAAAAAAATATGGAAATATTTATGCTAAATATTCAATAGATCAAGTTCTCCACTCTGAACGTAGATGTGTAAATTGCGGTGCATTGCTTTTGGATAATGACATGAATTGTTCGGAGTGCGGTAGTAGCAAAATTCGTACCATCGAAGAACATGTATATGGATGGGTTGGAATTCAGCGTTACTTGGATAGACAGGAATTTGGAATTGACTTGATACGAAATGGTCGAGCAATTTGTATTGGAGAAAAGGATGCGTTTTTTACTTGGGAAGATGAAACGGGAAGAAAAAATCCAGAGTACCCACAGGAAAATGAAGGTAGAGGACGAATCATTGGAGAATTACATATGGATTACGTTCCTGTTGATTATACAAAAAGTGATTTTGTACGAACCACACCTCAGTGGACAAGAGCAATAAAATATATTCGAGGAGATGCATCTTTATTACCAAGTAAGCAAGGAGATATCCCTAATAATTCAGTAATTTTTAAGTTATACCAGGGTTATCATCAAATGAGTACCCCAGGAAAAAAGAGCCTGTATATTGGCTATTGGTCTGAAAGCCAAAATAAACCAGTCACATTTGATAAAGCAACTATGGACGAGTATATACAAGGTTTTAACGAAAAAAAACCTGGTAACTATAAAGAAGAAGACTGGTGGGCGTTAGTTGAACAGGCAGATGCGAAGCCAGTAGAGGAATTGGATACATGCCCTAATTGTGGTACTCAAATATTTAATGATTCCGAAGTATGTGATATCTGTGGTAATATTATCAAAGGTAAACAATGCATAAATCCTGAATGCGGAAAAAGAATCAGAATAAGTCAAACAGTATGTGATTACTGCGGTCAAAAGCAAATATTAGAAGTGGATAATGAGTGGAGATGTGAGATTTGTGGTACAAAAAATTCTCCATTATTGGATATTTGTAAAGGTTGTGGAGAAAAAATAGGGACAAAATTGCATCTGTCTGAAGAGTATTTAGATGGTTTGGCGGAAGAAAAACCAGAGTATTCTATAGCAAACTGTTCAATACAGTTAGCAAATGGAAAATATACGGATAATTATAAAGTTACGACATTGTTTACTTTGTCTCATATTGTTCCAAATAAAAGCAAGATTAATTTGCCTTATTATACTGTAAATAGTATGCAAGGGAAAAAGATATACATTGACCCGAAACATGAATTATTTAATAAATATGGTGGTAAAGCAGAATACGTGATAGCTTATGAAGCAGCGTTGGCTATTTATGATAATTATCCTAGTCTTTCAGTTGGGTATAAAGAACATACAGTGGCAAATATTATGTGGAACATAATCCGAAGTTATTTTTTTTCATCACTACAGAGCGATGAAAATGTAATTAAAGAAAGAATTAGAAGTCTTATATCAAATATTTACGATCGGATAAGTGGGTTTGTTTCAGAAGATGTTCAATCTGATCTATCGAAAGAATTGATAGAGAATGTGGTTCAGAATTTATTAGAAAATAATAAGGGAGAACGACTTAGTGAAGTGTTTGTTGATGGCAGCTTTGTTAAGTATCTTGATGATGTAAAAGTATCATCTTTGTTTCAACTGAAGCCAGACTTATTTTTTGATGGTATTGTATTTGCGGATAATTATAACAAAATTGAAGGGGTATCACTGGAAGTCAAATATGATTTGCAAAAAAGACTTTGTCGCAAATACGGAAATTACTTGGACAGTATAGTTGATTTTCTTGAATCTAAAAATATGACATCAGAGGAGATTGAAAGAGTCGAATTAGCTTATAAAATAATCGAAAAGAAGGTTGTGAGTGATGTTTGTTGATTATAGTGAAGCAAGTATTGGCTCATGGCAATCATTTGAAAGATTGGTAAAACGTGTGCTGATTGTAGCTGCATATGATGATGTTAGAATTGTAGGACAAACCGGTGATAAAGGTGCTGACATTATTGCACATAAATTTAATAAGCGCTGGCTATTTCAAGTAAAGTTTTGGAATGTTCCTGTAGGTATGAAAGTTATAGATAGAACATTGGAGGCAGCTGCTACATATGATGCAGAAATACCTGTAATTGTGTCTTTAAATGGATTTGACACACCAGCGAGGGAACATCAGCGTAAATTGATGACTCGTGGTATTAATTTGCAGTTATGGGATGTGTCACAATTAAAAAGAATTGCATTGGTTGGGGAAAACGATGTCCCAAACAAATATTTACCAAGGTCTTACCAGGAAGAAGCGATTAAAGAAATATGTTATTCATTTTTTAGTAATAAGAGATCCGCAATGATAGTCTTAGCCACAGGATTAGGAAAAACATTTGTGGCAGGAGATGCAGCAAGGAGAATATTAAATAGTGAAAGAAAACGCTTTTTAGTTTTAGCACACACAAATGAATTGGTTTACCAACTCGAAAGAGAGTTCTGGAAATTCATGAGAAAAGAAGACCGTTCTATTGTGTGGAATGGTAAAGAGAAACCGACTGATCGTCAGCTGAATGAATATGAGTTTGTATTTGCATGTATTGATTCTGTCTTTAACTATGTTGATAGCGGCAAGGAATTACCATATTATGATATTGTGATAACAGATGAATGCCATCATTGTGGATCAAAAATGTATACGACGTTATTTGAAAATCTAGAATGTGGAACACTGGGAGGTCCTTTTTTATTAGGGATGACAGCAACTCCGTGGAGAAGTGACGAAGTAGAGTTAGAACAATATTTTGGAAAACCACTTATTACTGTTGATATGGTATATGGTATGAAACATGGTTATTTAGCAAATGTGGATTATCGTATATATACTGATAATATAGACTGGAATGGTCTCAATAGATTTAGTGGAAATAGATTTTCTCCAAAACAGATCAACAGAACGCTTTTCATTAACCAGTGGGATGATTCAGTTGTGGTTGAATTGCAAAATGCTTGGAAGGAACAATATAAGCCAAGGGCAATCGTGTTCTGTGGGACCATAGAGCATGCAGATACTATGAAACGAAAATTAAATCAGTTAGGTTTTTGCAAAGCAGAAGCATTATATTCACAAAATGATAAAGGTTTTTCAATGACGCAGTTTGAGCGTAATTTGATTTTAAGTAACTTTTCAGAAGGAAATGTAAATGTGTTATGTGTAGTTGACATATTTAATGAGGGAATTGATATACCAGACGTTAATATTATCGTATTTCAGAGAGTAACGCATTCAAGGCGTATTTTTATTCAGCAACTTGGACGTGGTCTTCGATTAGCTGATGACAAAGAAAAAGTAATCGTTTTAGATTTTGTATCAGATATTAGAAGATTCGCTGCAGGAATTGAATTGAAAGATGAGTTGAATAACAGCAATCCAGCTACGGTAAGAATAAATTTGCCTGGTAATAATAAAGTCACATTTAGAAAAGTATCAGGTGAAGATGAAGGAACAGAAAAGTTTTTAAGAGAATGGCTTGAAGATATAGCTAGAATAGAGGAACTTGGAGAAAATGATGTTGGATTAAAATTTCCACCAACATTTATTAGTTCGGGGAGATGAAGTAAGAGCAGATAATTATAAGGATTTACTCTAATTATGGAGGGAAAAAGATATGGATACAGAAGAAATATTATCTCAAAGAGAGAATATAAACAAGGCATTTAGATCATTAATAAAAAGCGGAAGACCTGATATTAGAGATGACAGTAACAATGATTTAATCCAAAAACTATATGTTGATTTATTTGAAGGAGAGTATTTTCTTCAACTAGCAATGGACGACAATCACACAATTTTTAAAGGACGTCGTGGAACAGGAAAGTCTACTGTGTTTATCCATGCAGAGAATTATTTGAAACAGAAAAAAGGTGTTCTTCCAATATACATTAATCTACAGTCTTGTTACGAAGAAATACGAACATCTGAGAGTTCAGTACAAGATAATTTAAATAAATGGAATACATATAAGAATTTTTTTAATGAGGTGTTATCTGCGATTCAAAATAATTGCAGAAAATTATTTGGTAAACATGCAGAAATTGAGAAGCTTTTTGAGGAAATACAAAAGGGTGAATATATTGATGCAGATTTTCAAAGAACTTTAAAAGTAAACGAAACAAGGGAGAAAACCCAAAATGTCAATGCTGAGGTTGGAACTTCTGGAGGGGTATTAAGTTCAACAATAGGTGCAGGTAAAGACAGTAAGTGTACTAGAGCTGAGGAACATGATGTAAAAGAGATGAGAATTTATTCTATTAACAAAATTCTCAAGAAACTAACTGAAATTTTAAAAAATCAAAACATTAATAAAGTATACTTATTTTTAGATGATTTTAGTGAATTAGAAATTGATGCTCAACAGTTGATTGTAGACTCATTAATGGCACCAATTATTAGTTCATATAATGAGTATTTTGTTGTAAAACTAGCTGCTTATCCTTACAGAATTTATTTAGGTAATATTGATTCAAACAAAATAACACAGTATTCTTTAGATTTCTATGATGTATACGAGAAATCTACTACTAATTATAAAGAAGTAGAGAGCTTAGGAATAGACTATGTAAAGCGTACAATAAAAAAGAGAATTGAAGTATACACAAATTACCAAATGGATGCCGATGAGTTATTTGATATTGAAAAGGTAAAGATTGAAGCTTATTATAGAACCTTGTTCTATGCATCTGCTGGAATACCAAGGTGTTTAGGATATATTTTGGATTATTCATATTTGGGTTCAATAAATCAAGGCAAACAAATTAATATGTCAAATATTGATAACTCTGCAAGAAAGTATTTTACTGAAAACATATATCCTGATTTCTATAATGATGTTAGATTTAAGCAGTCATTTTTAGATGATGGTAAGATATTAAACCAAATTACGCAAAATAAATTAGTTAAAGATTTTATAAAAATATCAAAAGTTTTTAAAAGAAATCAGATCCAGCAGTATACAACAAAAGGATCTGTAAAAGAAATTTACAAGGAAACAATAACAAAGTATAAGAGTTCGACTGGTTATTGGATTCCTTCTTCACATTTTGCTATTGAAAAAGATATCGAAGGGTTATTACAAACACTTGAGTTATACTATATTGTTAATAAATTCAATGAAGGCAGTTCAAGAAAACCTGGTATAAAGATGTCTTATTATGGTTTGAATTATGGCTTATGTTTAGAAAATAGCATTGACTATGGAAAACCTGAGATAAGAAGATCATATGATTATTGGAGACAGGATGAATTTAATTACACAGAAATAATACCTAAGTTGCTTAACAATACTAGTGTTCCTAAATGCAAAGCGTGTGGATATGAATATAATAAAAAAGATGAGTATGATGTCGCAAAAAGATTTGGATTTTGTCTTAGTTGTAAAGCAATTGGAACATTGAGTGAAGAAGAGAATGTAGATGAAATCTTGCAACAACAAATTGAAAAGTGGAAATCCGTTGGTTTGCCAGATTTGCAGATGAGTATTTTGAGAATTTTATATAATAAACGAGAATTAGACGAAGAATTAACAGCAATGAACATTGCTAGTGAATTAGATACTCATCATCTTTCAATTACTAAATCATGTGACGGACTAAAGACATTAGGGTATGTTGAATATACAAAACTAGATGTTAGACATTATATCATCACAGAGAAGGCTATAAATACCTTCTTCAATATCCAGCTGGAAGATGAGGAAGAAACTGAATAAGATAGTCTTACATAGCCCTACCTCACGAGGAATGAGGGCTATTTTTTTGCCCATCGGTAGGTGAACATATCTCAGGTCCATATTCAACTAAACACTATTAATTACGTAAGCGGTAAATCATGAGTACCTGTAGTCAAAAAGAAAGCCGCCAGATCATAGCGGCGTGGAAACTATTGTTTTTGCTTTCTACAGGATTCTGGAAGAGCCTCTGACCATGGTAGCAGATCACCTAGAAAGTCCAGCTTCTTGTCATCCATATGTTTCGGAATCTCAGTAAGCAGATGTTCAAAATAGTTGTAAGGCCTCAGGTGATTTGCTTTTGCGGTTTCTGCGATGCTGTAGATGATTGCGCTAGCTTTGGCTCCGTCAATGGTATCAATGCCAGTTCGCTTTTCCTATACAGAAACCACGGATAGCACTTTCGGCAGCGTTATTATCAGCCGGAACGTTACCATCATCAAGAAATACCCTGAGGTACTTTTCCTGGTTAATGCAATAGGTGAAGCCTTTTCCGGTCTCTGATTTCGGAAGTACATCAGACTGATGCTCTTTAGTCCATGCAAAGAAAGCATCGACAAGCGGTTTAACCATCAACTGTCGCTGTTGTTTCCGTTCTTCCGGTGAAAGGCTATTCAACATACCTTCGATTTTATAGATCGCGGCGATCTGTCTCAATGCATCGTTTGCCAGTGTTCCTTTCGACTTTTCCTTTCCAAGTGTCTTTGTTACATTTGAAAAGTGTCGGCGGGCATGACTCCAGCAACCGGCGATCTTCAGATCCTCCCGCTTTTTTTCAAGCGTGTGGTATACCTGATATCCATCCGTTACCACCGTACCGCTGTAATCCTTTAGGAATTCCCTTGGATGGCTAGTGTTACGTGTCCGCTGGTATTCATACAGTACAATGGGATCGGATTGATACATCTTCCCAGTACGGTAAACCCACATATAACTCTTGGAACCGGCCGGCCTTCCGTCCTTACTTACCAGCACCGGAGTCTCATCTGCCTGAAGGACACTAGATTTATAAAGCTCCTGGTGGAGCCTGTCGTACAGGAGAGACAGATACCGTTCCCCACACTGGATAGTCCAGTTTGCCATGACCTGTCTGGATAGCTGTACATCATTACGTGCGAATTCCTGCTCCAGACGATACAGGGGGATAGCATTGACGTACTTACTGTTCATGATTGCTGCTTCCAGAGATGGAGTGGCAATACTGTTTCGCAGAAGATCTGCGGGACGCTTGCCCCTGATGTTGGTCTGTCCATCCATCCCTGCATAGACAGCCACATGGTGTTCTTCTACTTCAAAGATTGTGGTGGTGATTTGAAAGAAAGATAGGCAAGTTTGGGCGATTCTTTGGTTGTAGTAATTATCTTAACTGCAGATATATAAGAAGCATTAAGTAGAGCACAGGAGCAAGTGATGCTTACGATCAACTTACGACAACCTATCCCCCCCTTCATTAGGGGGCTTTTTTGTAGAGCTATATTTTAAAAGGACGCTTCTGTTAAGAAACGACCTCGATTTTTTACACTATTATTCTGTTATAGCCTTGAGGAAACCTCTCAAATTGTATTTTGAAGTATCACACTGGTGGTGCCGATTGTTTATTTTTGCATACCACATAATGTTTTTAAGAGAGTGGGGTAACTTGTTACCCCACTCTTGAGTAACACTATGAAAGGATGCGGTAAGAGATATGGTTTATGATAATATGACATATAAACAGGTTGAGACAGCGTTTTATGAAGCTATGCGTACAATAAAGAAAAAGACAGCAGAATGGAGCAAAGAAAAAGAAGTGGGGTCCTCGCCTAAGATTATATTATGAAGAAAGAAGTCCCGGTTTGGGAAAAGTCGAATCTGACACTTGAAGAAGCAGCAGCCTATTTTGGTTTCGGTATCAATAGGCTCAGATATCTTACGGACGATACAAATTGTCGCTTTGTTCTATGGTGTGGAAGTAAGCGGCTAATTAAGCGGAAATTATTCGATGAGTAGAAAAAGAGTATTCGATTTAATATTGAATACAAATCACAAATGGCTCAGAGGACATAATTAGTATAGTATAATGCTGAAAATGTCCTCTTTTGCCAAAGGAGGACTTATGGCCGTAGAGAGTCGTAAAGATGATAAAGGACGTGTTTTAAAAGAGGGTGAACATCAAAGAGTTAATGGAACTTATGAGTATAAGTGGAGAGATAAACGAGGTAAACGACATTCCATTTACGCTAAAATCGCTTGATGAACTAAGTGATAAAGAGATTGATGTACTTAGAGATGCTTTAGATGGCATTAGAGCAGACAAGAACGATCTAAGTATTAATGATCTATATTACCGGTGGGTACAGCTGAAAAAGGGTTTAAAGCTTAATACATTTCAGAATTACAAATATATGTACACACAGTTTGTGAAGCCCGATTTTGGCGAGATGCATATAGTTGATTTAAAACGGTCAGATGTTAGAGCCTTTTATTATTATTTGGCAGATACACAGCATGTTAAGGCAAATACGATTGATAATATACATACAGTACTGAATCAAGTGCTGGAATTAGGTGTTGAAGATGAGTATTTGCGCTATAATCCCAGTGATAATGCCTTAAAGGAACTATAAAGAGCCCACAATGCTGATTCTGAAAAAAGAAGGGCTTTGACTGTACCTGAGCAGGAAGTGTTTGAACAGTTTCTAAACAAGAATGGACAATATCACAGATGGTATCCGATATTTATTGTGATGATGTGGACAGGGATGCGTGTTGGAGAAATAGCCGGTTTGCGTTGGTGTGATATTGATTTGGAAGAAGAAACAATTAGTGTAAATCATACATTCGTATATTTTGACAAAGGAGGTTCAGAAAGATGTGGATTTGCTGTTAATACGCCAAAGATAAAAGCTGGGGAAAGAATCATTCCTATGTTACCAAAAGTTAAGCATGCATTTTAATGGAGAAAGAATACCAAAAGGAATGCGAAATTACTTGTAAAGCTACGGTTGATGGATATACAGATTTTATCTTTATTAATCGATTTGGAGGTGTGCAACACCAGGGAACACTTAACAAGGCATTGAGACGTATTATTATAGATTGCAATTATGAGGTCTTAGATAATGCAAAGGATAAGGAAGTTGTAACGCTACCTCGATTCAGTAATCATTCCCTCCGACACACGTTCACAACGAGAATGTGCGAAGCAGGAGTTAATATCAAGGCTATGCAGGATATATTAGGTCATGCGGATGCAGAGACGACACTTCAAATTTATACTGATGCAACGAAGGATTTGAAGAAGGCTGAAATGATTAACTTTGAGGAATACTTCAACGCTCAAAAACTTGTTAAATTTAAAATGAATAAGATGGAAGGAGAGAATGAATAATGGAAGAGAGAAATATATTTGCAGTAATTGTAGATAAAATATTAACAGAGTTAACTCGGTTTACTATACAAAAAAAATTAACTGAACTTGACGAAGAGAGTATAAAAGAGATAGTGGAAATGCTCGCAGACAATAATCCTGCATGGAAAGATGTATTATATAATAAGAGAATAGCTATGATATTTGAAGCCGAATCTGGCGATAAAATGACTATTAATAGGAATTCATCCAAATTTATTATTAATCCTTAAATGATCTTAGGACCAACTTACGACAGATTTATGACCATTTATATAGAGTAGTTATGAATAGTGAAATGGCAAGAAAAACAGTACATGCAAGCAATAAGAAATTGAAGACATTAAAAAGGATTTACAGTATAAGAATGATTTCCCGACGACGAAGGCGCTGAAGAAGTAAAAATAGTATTTATCAGTGTTTCGGGACAATTAAAACATGTATAAAAATGTTGTAGAATGATATGTCATGGAATAGATTGATTTGTAATCCGAAATTAAGTTAGAAACGATAAAATTAAGAGTTTTAACCGGAAGAGAGTTGAATACTCCTGAGAGAAATCTTGGGAGTGTTTTTTATTTTCGGGGAAAGTGCGGATCTTAAGAGAAATGTTGATATGTTGACAGTAGGAGAACCTGTGCTAGGCTAAGGGTACCGGACGGAAGAGATTGATGGATGTGATTAAAATGAGAGCCTTCCGACTTCCAGCCTTTAAGTACGGATGCAGGTTCAAGTTGTTAAAGTTAGTAACTAATGAATTAGTACAATTAGTATTGACAAATACTAATGGACAAATTAAAATATAAATACAAAGAGGAAAGGAAATAATGTATCAATGAAGAAAGAGATTACATTTTCACTGGATAATGATGTTTATGAGAAGTTCTGTATCGCATTGCACCTTACAAATGAAGATGAGGACGATGCTGTAGAAAATTGTATGCGAGCATATATTGCAAAAACATTTGAAAGAGCATCGCACGAATATAGTCCCAATACGATAAAGAGGCCAAGTGCAGATAGTGAAATAGATTATTACAGAAAGGCAGCTCAAAGAATTCCGGTTTGGGCATTAAAGCCAAACCAGTATAACCATAAGATTATAAGAGCTTTTTTTGAGGCTGAACAGGCTACCGGAGAGGTAACGCTGGAAACAATGGAATTGTTGTGTGGTAAAAAGGAACACTCAGAATTATACGTACCGACCTTTAAAAACAACTATTCACAGATGAAAATTGACGGACCGAAAAGTCATGGAAAAGTCTTTGAAGATGACGGAGAGCGAGTATGGATATGGAAGGAAGTCGAGGATGTCCTGCGTAGATATAAAGATAGTTTCTTGATTTAGTTAGGAGGCAAAGTAGGTGGATTCATCATATAGACGTTATAGAAAATATCAGGAAAATCGGCATCGATACAAAGTGGACCAGATTGCAGCACCGATAGCAATGATACTTGTAATTGGAGTTATTACGAAGTATGGGTGGATTATAGCTGCGATAATTTTGGTGACGGTTATTGTGAAGTGTAGTGAAAAGAGCAATAAAAAGAAGATAACGAACGAGCCGCGAATTATTTGTACGACAGATATAGTTACTGAATATAAAGAGAATATGCATTATCAAAAGGAGGAAATCGAAAGTATGAGTACAACAGAGACCGAATATGTCAACAAAAATAATCAGAGAAACAATGGAAAAACATCGAAGCCGGGAACGGACTATGGACAATGATTTTATGATATGGAGTGTTTGAAGTGTGGATATAAGTACTATGCGAATGGTAGTAATATTTACGAGAAGAAATGTCCGAGTTGTCAGGTGAATAGTCAATCTATGAGAGAAGGAACTATTAAGAACAGTACTGAAAGAGGATATGTGAATAAAAATAGTCAGAGAAACAATGGAAAAACATCTATGCCGGGAACGGGCAATGGACAATGGTTTTATGATATGGAGTGTCTGAATTGTGGAAATAAGTATCATGCAAACGGACATGATGTTTGGTTAAGAAAGTGTCCCAAGTGCCAGGGTGGCAGACCATAACGATGTGAATTGGAGGAATTGGGATGTTGGTAAAATCATGGGGAAAAAAGTGTAGAAATATTAGAAAGCAAGGGCGGGAGTAACTACATATATGGTTCTCCAGAAAGGAAAACAAAAGGAACAGTAAATCAGACAATACAGTTCACAAGAGAGCAAGGGGCAGAACTGGTAGAAATATTAAAACGAGAACTGAACATATAGATTCAGATGATAAAAATAACAAGAGTGTCACTGCGTATAGCGAGGGTTGTTGGCTTCGAATCCGGTATTGAAATAGAAGTATGATATATGTAAAAGGATGAATTATAATTTTATATGCAATGTCTGTATAAACGGTTTAAGTGATTTTTTCTTAAACCGTAATTTTTTTGCTGATTGGACATGGTGTGTCTGGCAAGTATGCTAGAGTAATTATAAATTTATGTAAATTGAACTATATTTTTGTAGAAGATAATAGTAAAATAAAAAATCAGGAGGAGTATTATGCTTAAGCTTATTTTTACTTTTGTAACAGACCAATTTACTTTATTTGATAACTATCTTTACAACTACATAAGCATGGGGATCATAGGGATTATAGCTTTTGCGATTGCATACGGGATAGTAGGTAGGTTATATGACGGTGGTATGATTTCAGGATCAGGAATTGGTAGTATGTTGCATTGGACATTACGACTGATTGTCTGTACGGCATTGTTTCTGAGCGTATCATTTGTTATCTGGATTGTGAAGTTAATTCTTACAATTCCTATATATGTTTGGTTGATTATTACAGGAGTTAGTGCGCTGGGATTCATAATTACTATTATTGGGAAAATAATTCACGGACTAATTAGGACAAAGTTACTACATGTTAGGCTATCGGAGGGAAATGTAATAAATCGCGACAGGATCTGAAAACCCGAATCAATGAGACGATGAGTTTCTTTAACAACCTGCCCTGCGAACTGACTGAATACGAAGAAGAGTATGTGAGGACTCTCTTGGAAAAGATAATGGTTTACGACGACCACATCATAATTGAATTTAAGTCCGGAATTGAAATTCAAATAGATGAATAATTAGCAATGAAAAACACCTGCAACTCTTATGCTTGAGTTGCGGGTTTCGTTGTTTTTAAACATTTTATGTGTAAATATTGTAAATTGAAACCAAATGATTTAAAATAATCCTATTGAGGTTTGGAGGAATTACTACGATCTTGAAGAGTACATTCTTAAACAGATAGATCAGTATGTATTGCAACTTGTGAAAGATTTCTTTCCGAAGTATGATAAGAAGAAGTAAGCCTGAGTTCTGTTTCCGTGTATGTATAAATTATAAATATGAAAAACAAGGCGGTTTGTTATGAATAGAAAAGCAGTAAATAGCATAATTCAGGAAATAAATTATGACGTTTGGAGAAAAAGCCCATGGTGCTACGTTAAACTGCAGTCCCTTTTAGAGATTGCGGTAGACAAGTACTTATGGTCCATATTTTCATTAACCGATGTTCAATCATTAAAGCATAAGCTTGACATTGTAAGCGGCAGACTTAGCCAAAATCTTGGAATCATATATGAGCTAAATAAAAAAGCAAATGATATGAAGCACAATAGTGATAAGGACGTTCGCTATGAGTTCGATTTTTTAAAAAATTACTTTACTGAATATAATGGACTTATCAAATCTACACTTCCTAATATGACGGATTTGTTCCTTGATGAGAGTATTTTCAATCCGCAATCTACTATTTTTGATCATGAACAACAGATTGTAAAAACTGATGAAAAAGCAGGCCCTAATTCACAAAAAAAACTCACAAAATTCATTTATATTAATTCTGGCGTAGGAAGGCAAGACTATGGATTTAAGGTTTACTGCTTAGAAAGCGGAAACGAACTTAGTGACTTTCAGAAAAGCATCTATGCAACCATTTTCAATTTTTTGCAACGAAGCAACGTCGCAAAAAAGAATCTTTTTATTGAAAGATATGAAGGCGAAGCTGGGCATAATGTTGACTTTTACAAAGTTTTTAGATATCAATTGCTGATATTGACACTTCTGAGGTGTGGCAATAATAGCAATAATACACTTGTTTTGAATGCTGTGAAATCCGAACAAGAATCCATTCATGTTGCTTGTCTAAATATTAATCACTATGTTGATATGCTTTCACAACTGTGCGGCAGGCAGAGTCCATTGATTGAAATCGCCTTCAGCGACTCTGGAATCAAAGTATCCTTAGAGAAAAGAACAGATTGCTATATTGAGAATATTGGAAACCGAGAAAACAATACCCGAGACTTTTGGCTATCACCAAGTCTATTATATAGCATTTCCATTGAGAAACATGAGGGGATTCTAAGAGAGTTTCTTCATGACTTCTTTGACTATAAAGACTTTAGACCAGGACAATTAGAGGCAATTGCAAATTCACTAAATACCAAGAATCGTTCTATCTGCATAATGCCAACCGGTGCAGGAAAATCAATTGTTTTTTATATGAATGCACTATTGTCAGCTTGCCCGACAATTGTAATATCACCAACTTCTGTCCTTGCAAAAGATCAACAAAGAAACTTAAAGGAGCTACATAACATTGATGATTGTGCTATATATGCAGACAACATAGAAGAAATTCTTGGATTAAACAATAAGCTAATATATGTGACGCCGGAGGATTTACAAAAGCATAAGCTTATTCTCCGAATAATTCATTTTAATACCAGTGGAATGATTGCAAATGTTATTCTGGATGAGATCCATACATTGTGTAACTGGAGTCATGACTTCAGACCTGATTACCTTATGCTTTGCAATAATCTATTCACTTTCGTCGATCGATGTAGGTATTTAGGGTTTACTGCTACGGCAAACTACAAGGTTTTAACAGACTTGATACGACAGTTCAAGATCGAGCCACAAAATGTTATACAACCTATTAGTTTTAATGCCGGAAACTTCGAGTTCGATTATATACAGTGCAAAGACGATACCAATCAAATATTGGCTTTGCTTAAGACTATCGAGCAATTCATAAATCATAGAAAGCACCAAGAAGATAAGATGATTGTTTTCACACATAATGTTGATGAATCAAAGACCATCTCACAAGCTCTGGCAAAATTGGAAAACTACGATACAAACTGCTTTGATGAGGAACATACATATTCGTATAAGGAGTTTACAACTGGAGTGAAACACGTTCTCATTGCCGATAGCGAAATGGGCATTGGAATCAACCTTCCAAATGTTGTGTGCACTGTTCACTATGGATTGCCTAATTCAAAAGCGCAGTATGTTCAGGAAATTGGAAGAGCTAATAGACGTCTCAATTATGGAAAGTCGATTGTTATTTTCAGAGATACTAATAATCTGAATGACGAAGAACACAAGTTGATTAGCTTTGAGACATCAATAGATGAGATCATTAACATCATAAAGTTAATAGACACAGATTTAAGCAGGGTATTCTCATCAATCCTTGGTTCTACTGAAAATTATAGTGCATCTTCCTCACAAATAATCTCAATTTATAAGCAGATTAAGGATGTCGAGAATTACGAAGTCATTACTTTCAGAAAAAACAACTCGCAAAGCAAGAAATATATCCAGAAGTACTTATATAAATTGCATCTCTTGGGAGTGATTGAAAACTGGTATATTAGGTCAGAGGATGATCGCTCTATCTGTATACAAATTGAGGTAGATTTTCAGAAACTTGATTTGGATTGCGTTAAGGATAAGGCAATCTCATATCTTAATACGATGGGGAAATTTTATAAATATACATATGATATTGGCAATGCCGACAACATCAACGATATCGTGTACATCTTTGAAAAATGGTTCTATGATGAATTTTTGAGATATCATAGAGAACAACTATTGAATGTGGTGGAATTCTTTAATTACTATGCTGCGAAGAATAACAGTAACGAAATCAAGAAAGAGTTGTTAAATTACTTTACCACAACACTCCAAAAGGTCGATAACCAAAAAGAATATCTGGAAGGAGTGTCCCAAGAAGAAATACTTGAGAGCAAGATGCATATCGATTCAAACATCAATTCCGCTGCTGAAGAGTTACTGACTAATGCATATGACCCGAAACTTGATTTGATTTGCTACCTATACAACAACCAGCGAAACAACAACGATGCTGTATCAAGATTATTGCGAGTAGTTGACAATTTGGCTGATGTTGATAGACGCAATCTGCTGGAGTACGTGTACAATTTTTACGAAGGGATGAATCTTGAGAATCGATTAAAAGTTTTTGGTAAGCTTTCAGAATACTATTCTGAAGAAGAAACAATAGATGTTTTATACAGGCGAATACCCAATGATGAAATTTACTATGGATATCTTGCCGAAACAATGAATAATGCATTTTGGAGGAATTAATAATGGTCAAGGATGTTGAAGAACTAAGAAACGAAATAGAACTATTTGAGGACAATATGAAAAGGTCTAACGGGATGATAGATTTGATGGGAGATGGTATAGAACGTCTTAACCGCAATTATGAAGAATTGCGTGAACTATCGAAGGAAGTACAAACAACAAACGATTCGTTTGTTCATAACGTAGAACTTCTTCGCTCAGAATTACAGAATTGTGAGAAGGAATTAAATACCAAGGCTGATCAGAATGTTGTTGATATGAGGAGAGAAATCTTCTCACTATCCGAAACGCTAAATAAAACGATGACGTCCTTTTGGAAAGAAGTGTCTGCAGAAACAAAAAGGGAATCTGAACAATTAAGGCAAAAACTTGATAGTATGGAGATCAATCTCGAAACGAAGATAAAAAAAGTGAACACTTTTGCTATCATATCTTGTGTCATTGCTGCCATAAGTTTGGTCATGGCACTTGTCAGGTAATCATCGGATCTGTTTTATCACATGCCGTTATAGAAAAGGACATCATTAATATAGTTATTAGCGTCAAAAGATTTTTTTCATGCAATTCCTTATTTACTTTATTAATTATAGATACATTCAAACACTGTACAATTGCAATGCGATTTTTGTTATAAATGTGTAAAAAAGTCGAGGGGGATCATATTGACAAACAAAGAAAAGAATCATGTAGTGTATCGTTTTGCTTACAACTATCTTCTTGACATTTTACCAAATAAAATAAATTCTGATGATCTGCAGAAGTATTTTGTTGGAGATAGACGAGATTTTAGTTCATTGACTGATGTATATGAACAATTAATTCAATCTGCACAGAATTATCAGGGTATGCCAAATGTTATAAAGTTTACTGAACGAAAAGAGCAGATTAAGACAATTTTATTTAAGTATAACT
Source organism: Bacillota bacterium (assembly GCA_023414875.1). Lineage (GTDB taxonomy): Bacteria > Bacillota > Clostridia > Lachnospirales > Lachnospiraceae > Mobilitalea. Next base: position 83,095 of record JAEZMV010000025.1, read on the forward strand.
TTATTGAAATTGCTACATATAATATTGAGGACTTGTATCAGATATTCAGAAAAAAATTCAACGTTACAAGTGAGGATAGCAATCGTAATAGCTGGCATAAATGGAGTAAATCAATCATTGATGCGGCAAAATTTATATGTAACTTTGATAATATAGACGATTTCAAAACCTTTGTTAATCAGTTTGACTATAATTTGCCGACTAGAATGGCGTTGCCATTGCTTATTTCTAATAAAATTAGCGGTATTGGATTTGCATTGGCCTGTGATTGCTTGAAAGAGTTAGGTTATACTAACTACCCTAAGCCCGATTCGCATTTGATAGATGTATTTAACGGATTGGGATTGTCGGAGAAAAAGGATATCTCCGTATTTGAAGCCATTGTTAAAATGTCGGATGATTGTAAGGAAATAGATGAGTCTATAACTCCATATAAAATCGATAAAATAATCTGGTTAATATGTTCCGGTAGATTTTATCATGATGATATTACAATTAGAGCGCATAAAGATGATTTTATAAAGATGGCTACTCGGGATTTGAAATAAATGGTATCCCTACTAGTATAATAAAACAATGAAAGAAATTATTCTGTAAGGAAGGTGAATTATATGATTTTAGATGAATTAAGGAAAATAGTTGATGAATTCAATGATCAAGGCAAGATGGAATTCCTCCCAGAAACAACAGATGATAAGATATCTGGCTTTGAAAATAAAAATAACGTTACGCTGCCACTTCAGTATAAAAAGTGGTTACGCTTTTCGGATGGTGGAGAATTATTCTTACCTGCCGGACTTCAGTTATATGGGGTAGAGCATAAGCCAATAATTGACGTTATTGATAATGACAGACCCAGTGACAATTACATTGTAATTGGTGCCTTAGCTTCCGGAGATCCTATTCTTTTTGAAAAAGGAACCGAAAAAATAGCTATCTACAATCACGAGGCTGGCAGAATAGAGGATGATGAACTTTACCCTGACTTTTTTTCGTTTCTGAAGGATTTATATGATTTGTTGGGTATAGGAGGATGATTCTATGTCTAGAAGAACCTCTGAAGCCAATAAAGCTATTTGCGAAGCATGGAATGCTGAGCAACAATTAGTCCAAGAAGGAAAAGGTACTAGAGACTGGACTCCTGAACAGCAGAAGGATATCCTTGAAAAAGGAAAAGCTTATGATGAAAAAGGAAAAGCGTTCGAAGGCCATCATATGCTGAATGTAGAGAAATTTCCTGAACACCAGGGCAATCCTCAAAACATAGAGTTTTTATCAAGGCCGGAGCACTTACAAGCGCATGATGGAAATTATCAGAACCCTACTCGTGGATATTTTGATTATATTACCGGGGAAACAAGATTCTTTGAAAATGGTAATTTAGAGCCGTGTATTGTCATTGAATTGAGCAATCCTATTATCAATATTAGTGATCTACCATCGGAAACAGTATCTGATAAGAAAGTTGTTTCTGATGAAGAAAAAGTAGTAGAGGGTGTAATCAAAGACAATACAGAGAAGGCCAATGAAGCTGATAATCAAATATTAACAAAAAATAGTGCAGAGTCAATTACTCCTAAAAACAAAGTGGAATTAAAGAAAAAATCGAGTATTGGAGATAAAATTCTGCACGTAGCAGAGGCAGTTTCAGAGTTTTCAAAACGACACCCTGTTGCTACAAAAATAATAAAGTATGTTGTTCCGGTAGCTATTGGAGTAGTTGCTGACGTTGCATCAAAAAGTGGAAGAAGTAATAGTGGGAAAACTCAACTAAAAGTACCGACAAAGCAGAAGGCAGGTATTAGTTCACAGAGTAATACATTAGAAAAGGTGAGTGAAGTTGTTACACAAGTTGAAGAGGTACTTGAACGAAACTCTCCAGTTGCACATACGGTTGGTCCACATCCACAGAGATATAATGGTATATGGAAAGAAAAGGCAGCATACCCACGTGGGGGCAAAAAATAAAAGGCTGATACATTGTAACGATTGCTCAAGGCTATCGTTAAAGGTTCGTGGACCAGTTTCCAAATACGGACAGGGATATATAACTTACTTTCTGTCGTGTCGAGGTTTCCGATAAACGGAAGATTTGAAATCTGCCAATTGAAATCAGTTGGTCAAACTCAACCCACTTCGAAGAAGGGTGAATTCCGTCAGAAGTGGAGTATATGGTGTCGATATGTTCCCTAGAACCTCAAAACAGTTGATATGTTCCCATGGACGTAGACATCAATAATAAGCACTCGAGCCATTCCGTTGGTGGAAACATATCGAAAGTAGAAGAGACGTTATAACATCCATATCTCATGGTTGAAGAAAGTTGGTAAGTAAACGCTCCATCATCGCATACGAAAAAGAGACAGCAAAAAGATACAGATTAACATTTACGACCAACTTACGACAGATTTACGACCATTTATAATTAATTGTAAAGAATAATGAATTGTATGACAAACAGAACATGCAGGAAATAAGGAAATGAAGATATATAAAAGGATTTACAGTATCAGGAATGATTTCCCGACGATGAATAGCTTGGAGAAATAAACCCAGGAAAATCAAAGGCATATTTATAAAATTCATTTTACTTTTCAGGACACTTTTCAAAAATAAAACTTTGAAAGGTGTCCTTTTTGCTTGTAGTCGAATATTATCAGACATGTTTGATGTTGAGAGGTGAATAGCGTTATGGCGAATACAAGTATGGGAATAGAAAGGTATAATTTATTGTGAGAATAAATAATACATGGTATACTAAAACGAGACGTATAATCTGAGAGAAGGGTTGGTATACATGGGATTTATTGAAATTGCCAGCGGTAATTCTGTTTGGCGCGGAATGGATTACTATAAGGAAAAGAAAGTAGTTTCTTGGGAGAGGACAGGCCCGGAGACTTATAGTGGTAGAGTATCTGGAAATGGTACGGAGCCGTATATAGTTCATATCGATAAACAGCATCCGAGAAAATCAACCTGCAATTGCCCCTTTGCAGATGGACGGCGTGTTATCTGTAAGCATATGGTGGCATTATTATTCACTACTGAACCTAAGGTTGCAGAAGACTTTCTCAAAGAAGTTGAAGAATATGAAGCAGAGGAAGAATCCAGAGAACAGCAACATTATGAGGATTTAAAGAAGTATGTGATGAGCCTTTCCAAACCAGAACTTCAGGAGATGCTTATTGATGCATTTATTCAGTTGGAAGAGCGAAGAAACTATTAATTAGAAACCATAATCATAAAGACATTTTCAAACTAAGATGCGAAGGATGAAAGAATAGAAATGTGTATAGATGAATTGCTGGAGGATTTGTAATGATACCGGGAAATAAGTAACAGTATGAAAGAATAAGTAATATGGTTACGGAATCCAATTTAATAAATTAGAACTACTAAGAGGACATTTTTTAAAGAAATTTAGGAAATGTCCTCTTTTTGCGTTTTAATTCTATACATGTTACATTATTTTTTAAAACTTTACAAGATATGGCTATTATGATATATTGTTACTGCTGTCTTTTTAATGGTAAAATATACCACCTTTATGTTTTATCGACTACTAATAACTTTTAAGAGGACACATATTTATAAGAATGAGAGGGGAATTTTAAAATGAATATGAAAAAAGCTATCATACCAGTAATACTATTTTTATCAATCTTTATGATTGGTTGCTCGAGTAGCAAAGACTCGAATAAGGGCGAAGAATCTGTTAATAATTCTATGAGTAATGAAGAAATTGGCGATGAGGCAGCTAGTAATGATAACAGCAGTGAAGAAACAGTAAATAATGATAATAGCGCAAATACAAACACAACAACTTTAATTAACACGAATAGCAGTCAATCAAATAATAAATTAGCGCTAGTGTGTAAAGACGTATATGTTAGTAATTCTAATTCAGATGCAACAGTCCTATTTACGATAAATTCTACTGATATTGATGTCTCCAATTTTGGTTGGGTAGCTGGGGGTATTGGAAACGAAACCATATCATTTGATAATGCTGATTCAGGCCTAGATTATGAATTTTCATTGAATGGTTTAAATCTTGAGCTTGCAGCAGAAGAATATGATGCGTCAGCTGAGTACTTAGCTGACGATGGAGATTGGTTGTTAAAAGGAAGTACATATGACAGCAATTCTACATATTATACGGCATGTATGAGACTGAAACCTGCCGATGCATTGGATGATGCAGGCACTGCTTATCTACTGGTGGAAATCTCCATGGGAAGTATCGACACTTTGGAAGAAGCAAAAGAAATCTATAATCATTTTAAAGAAATATTTAGTGCCTATGTTGTTAATGATAATAATTACTTAGAAGTTATGAATAGTAAAAACGAAACTGTTGATTTAAGTGATTATACCTTTTTAAACGATATTATTGCTAATATGCTTGCAGAGAATAATCTAAATATTGTGTCATCGGAATTTTTTAAGGGTATCGATTTAGAAGAAATTTGTATTTATGTTCCACTGAATGATGATTTTATTGAATATACTATTGAATACGATCGATTTCTAGAAAATAATGATATTGGAGATGTTGAAGATACGTTTACAATGAATAATAAGACAATATCAATGATTGCCGGTTCTTACGATTCCTTTAAAGATTTTTATGTAGAAAAGGAAGAAGGTTTTATCATCATTGAAAGTTTTGTTCCTGATAGTGAAGCTGAGAAGAGCAAGGAACTTTTTATCTCTAATTTTAATTAATAAATACTACAATTTCTTTTAGAAAACCACCCGTAGCATTATACCGTCCCAATTATATAGCAAACTAATTACTAGGAGATACAGTCATTTTGTATCTCCTCATTTTATTTCAGGAGGAAAAATTTATGAGATTGGTGAGATGCCTGCTGAGCAGACAATGTGGATAATGGAAATGCTACGTGTTTCAGGCGTAGGAGAAGTAAAATTTTCGAAATATGGTGACAGATTTTTGACATCGATATTTAAGTATTGCCAATAAGTACCAACAGTGTTATACTTGGAAAACACAAAAAATATCACTATCGATGAGTTGTTCAATCACTATGGCTACGATTAGAGGAGATGAGATGATGGAAGCTGTAATACAATGGCAGAGAATAGAAGATGTGTATTAGAAGATGGTTGAGGACCAGTATTGTAGGCAATCGAAATCAATCATTGGAGGAAAACCATGAAAAATCAACCTAAAGATAAAACTAAGAATATTACGATAAGAAGGGCAATCAAAAATAACTGGTATTCGCTTAAGTTAGTGAATTCAATCAGTAAGAAACGAGTTGTTTGGGAGGCGATATCAGGAAGCCTTGGGTATCTGGAGTGGATATTCTTTAGTGGCTTTTTTATGAGATACGTAGTAGGTGCAATGGAAAAGGAAAAAAGCTTTGAGGAGATACTTATTTTCCTGGGAATCACCATTGCAGTGTTTGCAATCATAGCAATATGCAGAAACTACATGGAAGGAAATGTTATACCAATCACTGATGTCAAAATATATAAGCAACTATACCAGAAATTATTTAAAAAATCGAGAAATGTGGAACTTGCATGCTTTGAAGATGCTGAATTTTATAATAAGTACACCCTTGCCATGGATGGGGCAGGAACAAAGATTTGCGAAACAGTACATAATATTTGGGGTGTTATATTAGGCTTTATTGCAGTTGTGGTTGTATTCACCTTTATGTATCAGGTGGATAAGATATCCGTATTATTTGTTGTATTTCCTATACTTGGTAATTTTGTCTTTGGTAATCAGCTACATAAGATGAAATATAAGCGAGATAAAGAATTTGCCCCATTTAACAGAGTAATCGATTATGTCAATCGTGTTATGTATCTGCCGGAATATGCTAAGGAGATGCGTCTTACTAATTTGTTTGCTCTGATGAAACGAAAATATGATGAAGCCTTGCATGGTAAAGTGACAGTTGCTAAAAAATATTATAATAAAGGGATGTTTCTTCATTTTTCCATGGCGATGTTTACCTATACGCTGATTTTCGAAGGTGTACTATTCTATGGTGCTTATCGGACCATGGTGTCTAAAACAATGCAATTGGCAGATTTGGCAGTATTAAGTACCATTATGGTAGCTGCAACTTACATATTGATTGGATTTGCAGATTCTGTTGTTGCAATCTTCAAAAATGGTCTATTTGTAGAGAATCTAAGAGGCTTCATGGAATATACACCATTGATTCCAGAAGATTATGATGGAGAGAATCCGGGAACAACAATTGAATGTATTGAGTTTCGTGATGTTAGCTTTGCTTATAAGGATAAAATGACGATTAGGCATCTTTCTTTTCAGCTTCGAGGAGGATGCTCCTATGCTTTAGTTGGTCATAATGGTGCAGGTAAATCCACAATCATTAAATTATTGATGCGTCTTTATGACCCAACAGAGGGAGAAATTTTACTTAATGGCAAGAACATCAAAATGTATAACTTAAGACAATATAGAGAACTGTTTGCCACAGCATTTCAGGATTTCAAGATGTTTGCAATGCCCATCATGGACAATGTATTGATGCGGCGAGGATATAAGGAAGATGAAGAGACTGTGATTCAGGCACTACAAAAGGCAGGTGTATATGATAAGGTCACATCGTTAAAAGATGGGATACATACCATGATGACAAAGGAATTTGATCAAGATGGGGTTGTATTGTCTGGCGGTGAAAGCCAGAAGATCGGTGTAGCAAGAGCATTTGTAAAAGATGTACCGATTAAAATCTTTGATGAGCCATCGAGTGCACTTGATCCAATCGCTGAACATGAGCTGTTTGAAAATATACTGCAAGACAGTAAGGATAAGACAATGCTGTTTATTTCCCATCGATTGTCCTCTGTACAGAGCGCCGATTGGATATTCATGCTGGAGCAAGGTGGAATTATTGAAGAGGGTACGCATATTCAGCTTATGAAACAAAATGGTAAGTATGCAGATATGTATCGAAAGCAGGCTAAGAATTACCTGGCTACTGACAATCTTCTTAAGGGGGACGGAGTATTTCAGGAGGTTCATAATGAAGAGGAGGTGTTGGTATGAAGCATATCATAAAGAATCATTTTGCTTTATGCAAATTATGTTTTAAAACAGCACCTGGGTTCATGACTTATTGGGTATATGATGGAATTCGACTCAGAATTGCTATCTTCTTAGAGCACACGATAGGAATCAATTTGGTACTTCACAGTGCAGAATACCATGAGCCATTTCGAAAGGTAGCTACCTATCTAATTGGAATTACTATATTGTTGGCTTTCTTTATGCTAAGTGATGGATTCTTTCGGAACAGAATTCAGATTAATGCCTTGCCTAAATTATATCAGGCAGTCAAAGAAAAAATGTATCATAAGGCATATCAACTGGATTTGGAGTGCTATGATAATCCTGAGTATTATGACAAATTTGTATTGTCAGTAGCAGAAGCAGAAAAATGTGTTGATCGTTTTTTAAGTCTGCTGATGGTAATTACAACTAGTATTACCATTGTTCTTACAACTGGTTCCTTTTTTCTCCTAAATGATCCGATCGGAATAGCATTTTCTCTGGTCTCTTTCTTTACAACTTTTATCTTTTCAAAAAGACTAAATCGAGTGAATGTAGAGACCCGAACGAAAAGTAGTACAATGGAACGTAAGAGAAATTATGTTCAGAGAGTATCCTATTTAAATGATTATGCAAAAGAATTAAGGCTGAATCCTCAAGTAACTGATGTTTTGACTGAAGAATTTGATAAAGCAAATGAAGAAATTGAAGAGTTACAGAAGAGTGTTTCGGTAAAAAGATGTATTTTTGGTTTTCTTAAGAATTACATTGCAAGTGATTTTATCGTAAATGGACTTTATATTATTTATTTGGTTTTTCAGGCGGCAGTATTACATAATATCGCCTATAGTACAGCAGTTGTTTTATTTACTTCAGTTAATTTTTTTAAGGATGGATTACGAGGACTTTCTGATATCTTACCAAAAGCAAGTGAAAATAGTATGTATATTGATAAAATCTATGAGTTCTTACAGTATGAGCCTAAGATTGTATCAAAGCAAGGTAAAGTGTTACCAACAACACCTCAAACGATTCAACTTAAGGATGTCTGCTTTGCTTATAATAAAAAGGATGGCAATATCTTAAATCATGTCAATCTCACCATAAAGCCGGGAGAGAAGGTCGCACTTGTTGGCTATAATGGGGCCGGAAAAACAACGCTGATCAAATTAATTATGAGACTCTACGATCCGACAAGTGGTCAGATCTTATATGGAGATAAAGATATTCGTGAGTACGATGTCAAAGAATATCGTGACAAGATTGGAACTGTATTTCAGGATTTTAATATGTATGGCGCAAGCTTATGTGAGAATGTTGTATTGGATGATCTTAATCAGACCAAGGTCAACTATGAGAAGATAACAGATGCTTTAACAAGAAGTGGATTTAAGGAGCGATTATCAAGATTACCAGATAAACTGGAGACACCAATAACGACTGAATTTGATAAGAATGGTGTTAATCTTTCAGGTGGTGAAAGTCAGAAGGTCGCAATCGCAAGAGTGTTCTATCGCGATAACGAGATTATGCTCATGGATGAGCCTTCTAGTGCATTAGATCCAATCGCCGAATATGGACTCAATAAAGCTATGCAGGAGGCTGCTAAGAATAAGGCAGTTGTCTATATATCACATCGTTTGTCAACAACGAGAGATGCAGATAACATTTATATGCTAGAGCATGGTCAGATTATTGAAGAAGGTACTCACGATGAACTGCTTATGAAAAAAGGAAAATATGAACAGATGTGGAATGTACAGGCAGGAAGGTACAAAAGTAAGAAAGAGGCGTAAAAGCCTAAAATAAAACCCTTCCAAAAGCCATTCTACCTGTTTGAAGGTGATTTCTTTTACCATTTCAAAATCCTTGGGACATTGGAACCGCATTTGCAAGTGTCAGTGGACAGGGTCATGAGTGCAGACATCATACTTGCGAGAATGCATAGAAGCTGTATCGCAGTTTACTAGGTAACAACACAAAAAATTTCCTGAGTAGTTAAGCCATATAGCTTTACTTGGGTGGAATGACAAGTTAAATAAAAGGTATGTCAGTTTTGCTTAAAATAAAGCAAATTGACATACCTATTATTTTGTCTGGGAACTTTTGTTTATTTTAGGGGCTGGGTGCTGATACCGATTCATCAGTTTCGAAGCATGGCTGCTTTTGCCGCAAATGCTTCATAGAAAACCCGTAAATATAATAATGAATTTCCACTGGAATTCATTATTATATTTACTAAGAATTCAACTTGTTGAATCCTTTTCATACCAGACACTATAAATATTATCCTCATATTTCTCAATTGCTCTCATCATTGAGTAGTCTAAAAAGTTGCAAATAGCAGGGCTCATATCACTGATCGATGATTCAACATTGTAAGTATTCTCTTTAATAGCAGCTTCTTCAGCTGCAATAGAATCAGATATTATGTTGCTTTCTGCCTCCGGATTTTTATCAGCATCAAGTTTTAATGGTATTTTTCCAACTATAACCTTATTATTTCCGATATGTATCTTAATCTCCAGTTCACTGGCATTCAGAAGGTCCGGCATACCTTCATCATTAAGTTCGATTGGTGTTATTTCTTTCTTGATTGCTTTGTTATGGGCATGACGTTTCTTCTTTCCAGAGCTGTAGCGCTTCATTAGCTTTTCCCGTAGAAAGAAACCACTGGAGGTTAGATACTCCGCCAGAAAATCAGTAAAATCTATACCAAGAACGGTATTTTTATCCTGCTGTCCGTTAGAAGAAACATCTTCATCGTAATGATTTCTAGTGCTTTGCAGTACAATACCATTATGATCTGTAATATTAATATCAAATTCAATATGTATGACCATCTGGTCACCTCGCTTATCCCAACAATGTCTACAGTCAGAATATCGGATAAAAAAGCAGAAAAAAGAACCTTGCTTACAGATTTAATTACTTAATTATTTCTTAAGTAGATGGGATAAGAATAAAAGAGCCTATGGAGAGGAACTAGTATTATAGCTGTTGTTAAGAAGTTAAGAGTTTATACCGATATATAAAATGAAATAGTAAGCAAAAGGATTTGCACCATATAGACATCACGGAAGATGTAATATACAAAAGATATAACTCTCACTATATCTATATTTATCCTATATTCAGGTGGCATAATCCGCCACATCTTCCATACAAATCCAAAACTAAATATGCTTAAACTGTATGTACAATAAATGGATTTATTGTATCAGTTGGAAAGGAGTCCAGCATGAAGATAACAAACAGTTCTATTGGTATGGCATCAACACATCATGAGACATCTTATACATATAAGGAGTCTGTCACCCTGGAGGCAGCTGCTTCAAAGGATTTGCCAGGTGCAATTCTTACTTTGTCCGCAGAAGCAGGAGGTAGAAGCTATACAGATATTATGGCTGAATATGAAAAAAAGCAGCAAGAGGAAGCAGAAAAACGGCGCCAGGAGAATGAAGCGCGTAGTTTAGAACAGATGCTAGAACTAATGAGAACCGGAGAACAGAATCAATTTGCACTTCCGGAGGAGGCTGACCTGAAGATACAATTATTAAGACTGCTTCTTACAGCTCTTCGTGGAGAAAAAGTACGAGAAGAGGATAAGATTATGCCATCGGAGGCTAACAGTACTTTGGACCTAAGGTCTGCCTTGTACAGGAACCGGATAGAGGTAAGCTTTAGTCTGAATGCTTCTACGAGGTTGGCAGTCGGAACAACCGTATCCGGAACCACCTGGCAGAGGGTTACAGCCACATCAGGCTTCACAAGTGAATCAGAGAGCACCACTTTTGCATCACAGGGGATTGTACAGACGCAGGATGGCAGAAGTATCGATTTTAATATAGAGGTGTCGATGTCCAGAGCCTTTGTGGCGGAATTCAATATATTAGAGACACAGAGTTATATCAAGACAGATCCTCTTATGATAAACCTTGATACCAATATTGGAAGTGTATCAGATCAAAAATTCTATTTCGATTTAGATACAGATGGTGAGAAAGAACAGATATCCTTTGCAGGTCAGGGGAGTGGATTTTTAGCACTTGATAAAAACGGAGATGGAATTATAAATGACGGGTCTGAATTATTTGGTACGAAAAGCGGTGATGGCTTCAAAGATCTGGCCGGTTATGATAATGATGGCAACGGATGGATCGATGAAAACGATAGTATTTTCGTGGGATTAAAGATCTGGACGAAGGATGCAGAGGGCAACGATTATCTCGTAGATCTGAAAGAAGCAGATGTTGGTGCAATCTATCTTGGAAATGCAGATACGCAGTTTAGCTTAAAAAATGACGAAAATAAGCTGAATGCAGAGATTAAGAAAACCGGAATCTATCTACGTGAGAGCAGTGGCGCAGTAGGCACGTTAAATCATGTAGATATGGTTATTTAGACTTTTTATTTCCCTCATAGATAATCTGTCCTAAGTATTGTATAATAATAGATAAGCTTTATTAGACATCATATAGGAGGTAAATTTTTATGGAGGAAAAAGCAACAGGCAAGAAAAAATTAGTCAAATGTCAGGTGTGTGGGGAAATATTTGATGCAGACCTGGAACGTTGTCCCGTTTGTGGTGTAGGAAGCGAGTTCTTTATTCCATACGAGGAGCCAACAACCACATTTCGTAAGAATACTAATGAGGTAATGGTCATCCTTGGAAATGGGGCGGCAGGTATTAGTGCGGCAAAAGCAATTAGGGAGCGAAATGTGACCTGTTCTATCTATATGATTTCCAAGGAAGGGGAGTACAGCTATAATCGCCCCATGCTAACGAAGTCCCTCAGTACCTTACTAAATGCAGATGAGATAGCCATTCACGAAAAATCCTGGTATAAGGATAATAAGATTACCAATATTCTGGATACTGAAGTTACTGCCTTGGATGTGGACCGGCAAAATGTAACACTCTCGGATGGAACTCAATTACAATATGATAAATGTATCTATGCTTTAGGAGCGGAATGTTTCATCCCACCTTTCGCTGGTGGAAATAAACCTCAAGTAATTGCCATACGTCATTTCTCAGATGTGAAAGAGATTAGGGAACTGATCCCCCAGGTAAAAAACACTGTAGTCATTGGTGGTGGTGTTCTTGGGCTGGAAGCAGCTTGGGAAATGAGCAAATCCTCCAAGGTGGCAGTCATAGAAGTAGCTGATAAGTTGATGGGAAGGCAGCTGGATGATGAAGCAGGCCAATTGATGGGAGAGATCATTAAGAGTCTTGGAATAGAATTTCGCATCAATGCAAAGATAACTGAAATCACAGGAGAGGACAAAGTGACCGGAGTGAAACTGGAGAATGAGGAATTCTTCCCGGCAGACCTGGTAATCGTATCCTGTGGTGTAAGAGCCAATACTTCTTTAGCCAAAGCGGCAGGTATTGCTATAGAAAGAGCAGTGATCGTCAATGAAAGAATGGAGACAAATTGGAAGAATGTTTATGCCTGTGGTGATTGTGCCCAGTATCAAGGAATGAATTATGCTATTTGGCCCGAAGCATTAGAGATGGGCAAGATTGCCGGAGCCAATGCGGCAGGAGAAGACATTTCTTACGAACAGGTACCGGCAGCCTTAACATTTGAGGGAATGAACACCTCTCTCTTTGCAGCAGGAGATAATGGAAAGAACCCCAGTAAAGTATATGAGACCATTGAATATAAGGATGAAGAGACAAAGAGATATGAGAAGTACTATTTTCATCAGAACTGCCTCGTAGGTGTAATCCTAATTGGAGATACTTCTAAGATGGTTTCTTTAACAGAGGATTTGAATCAAGGCTTGGGTTATAGTGAATTTAAAAGAAAGTATTAGAATGCAAAACATGTAAGTAATAAGGAAATGAAGATCTAGAGGAATAGCTTAGATTGAAGTGATAGACACTTCGTACGGGTAGAAATACCGGAGCGAAGTGTCTTTTATTATGCCATAAACATTAGCAGGTGAATAGTCCGGAGGTACAGCAATAAATAGAAAAGAAAAGTATTTATTTTACAATGTTTCATTTCACTGATATAATTAGTTTCACTACAATAGTGAATGAAGGTATTTTAGTGAATCATGTGTACACGATTCAGAAAGAGCAATTTGCTAATATACTTTTAAAAATCCATACATAGAAAAATGCGAGAGCATGGATGATGTAAGTATATTATGATGAATTATTTGGGAGGGTTTTTATGGGAATGATGGAAAGACCCTCTGTCAGCGCATTGGCTGATGGAGGAAAATATTGGGAGCACGAGTACGAGAAATTCTATCTTAAGACGTATGTACCAGCAAATGATATTGATGGACAAACACATAATTATAGCTTTCGGGCTCCATTACTTCTGGTCTTTGAGGAAAAAAGGCAGAGCAGGGATGAGGCAATTGATTTTGCCAAGAAGAGCGGACTTAGCAGTATTGCAGCTGCAGTGGATTCAAGTGTCCTTTTTATTTATCCGACGGATGAAGGTGGATGGAAGAATGCAACAGAGGAGTTATATGCATCCGTTATCGCAGAAGTCAAAATGGATCCCCTATACTTGGATGGAATTGCTGAAATACATAATTTCTTTACAAAAGAGTTCAAGGGCTATTTTGTAAGAGGTGCGATATTCAGAACGGATATTTATAGTTATGGCGAGTCGGCAGATTATGTTGCCAAGAATCTGCTGAAAACAATTAAGGGTGAGTATCTCTGGGGCCCCGGTGAGATTACTCCTGCTATGTGTTCCATGCAGAAGCTGAGTGTTGTTCCTTCACCGGAGCGTAAGGATATAGGTATATTGAGTGTTGGCAATTCTAAGGAAATAAATGAAGCCTTAAAGGATTGTACGAATCTGCTAATTAAGTCGGAGCCTGACTACAGAGCTGATTTTAAATCATTTGTCCGCAGGTTTAAAATGTGGAGTGGCAATATGGAGATTGAGCCTGATTTTGAAGCAATGAATATGACAGAGGAAGCAGGTAGCGTACTTGTAAAAACCTCACCTGGCAACAGAGGTGCATTTAGGGAAACAACAGAGCATAAGGTTGGATATTTTGCCTACTACAATAATGGTATATTTGATAAAGGACCGGTCCCACTACTTGTGGGTTTTCATGGTGGCGGTGATTCCTCAATGTACCTGACATTTGTATCAGGATGGTATGAAATTGCACATAGATATGGTTTCTTGTATGTTTCACTTGAGAATCATCAGAATGTAACAGCCACAGAAGCTGTAGAAGTAATTGAGAATCTTAAAAAACGCTACAAGATTGATGAACATCGCATTTATGCAACCGGCTTCTCGATGGGCAGTGGCAAAACCTGGGACATGTTTCAAGAGTATCCCAACGTGTTCGCAGGTCTTGCTCCAACAAGTGCACTGTTCCCGATGAAGAATAATCCATACGCTCAGTCTCACGGGGACAGACTGAATATGACTGTTCCTGTTCCGATTTTCTATTCGGGTGGAGAGGATTCACCTCTGCCTGAATTACCGTTCCAGGCCGATACCGCACTGGAAAGGATACAGTATGCTGCAGAGGTCAATAAGTGCAGGACTAGATTTGACCTGAGCTACGGCGATAAGGACAAGTGGACAGATCCTATCTGGAGCGTTTCCGGTGATCGCATCGAGAAGCTTTACGATGAGTCCAGAGGAAGCTATCTGACCATTCATTATTTTGACAGCGAGGATGGTGTTTGTCGAACCGCATTTGCAAATGTAAGTGGACAGGTACATGAGTGTAGACATCATACTTGCGAGAATGCATGGAAGTTTATATCGCAGTTTACTAGGTAACATGGTCCCAAGGCACTACGCTATTCGTAAAAACGAAAGCGAGGTGCCTTTTTTGTTCCCATCTAGAGGATAGCATTCTAATCAATAATTATATCAGTAAAAGTAGAAAAATATCGAATTATATGGCAAATATGAAAATCATATGATAAAATTAGTATAACTACCAAATGAATCCAGATTGAACATCTATGATAGCTCACAATAACATGGAATATAGGTTTAAAGGTGAGATGGATGAGTTGGTACATCTTTAGGAGGATCAAGCAAAATTTAAAAAGTAGTGTGACATTTTATAGTACTTGTTACGGTGACGATAAAGAGAAAACTGATATGAAAGCATAAAAGAAGAGGAGAGTAACTTATGATGAAAAGTACAATAAGGAATGTAATGGGTTTTTTGTTATTGGTAGTGTTAATACTTGTTATTACTTGTAAAGGGGAAGATAAGACGGTTTATGCTGATACATTCTCTTTTGCCGGTGGCAGTGGTAGCTTCACGAATGATACACCTTCCACAGCTACATGGACGGAAAATGGTTATACGTTGAAGTTATCAATTACGGGGGCAGAAGCAATATATACTCCGGCGGAAACTTGGGGTGCTTATTCGCTGGCTGGATTGGCTATTGTTAATTCATCATCAACAGATCCAATATCCGTCACAATATCGATTGATGGGGGATATGTATTCGATTTAGCGGCGATAAAAGTGTATGATCCTTGGAATTATGGTGACAGTTCAACTAATACATATACGATTACGACTCCAAGGGGAGGCAATACTGCGGTAGTACCAGATTCGCAAACTACATGTTCAGGATCTCAATTTCAGGGAATAAGCTCATTTACAATTGCTGTTACTGGAAATAGCGGCTTCCAAACAGGTGTCATTTTTTCGGATCTTACATTGAACAATATTACGAAAGCACCAACGGTTAGTAACATCAGTCCAAGTGCAGGACCTATAGATGGAGGAACAACGGTAATCATCACCGGTACAAACTTCACCGGAGCAACTGCTGTAAAGTTTGGCAGTACAAATGCAGCGAGCTATACCGTGAATTCGTCAACCCAGATTACGGCAACGGCACCGGCAGGTACTGCAGGGACGGTGGATATCACAGTAACCACAGCAGGAGGAACCAGTACAACCGGAGCGAGTTCTCGATTCACTTATATGCTAGCACCAACGGTTAGTAACATCAGTCCAAGTGCAGGACCAACAACGGGAGGAACAACGGTAACCATCACTGGAACGAACCTGATGGGAGTAAGTGCAGTGAAGTTTGGCGGTAAAAATGCATCGGGCTATACCGTGGTTTCGCTAACCCAGATTACGGCAACGGCACCGGCAGGTACTGCAGGAACGGTGGATATCACAGTGACTTCAGCAGGAGGAACCAGTGCAACCAGTGCTAATGATCAATTCACTTATATAGCAGCACCAACGGTTAGTAACATCAGTCCAAGTGCAGGACCAGCAGCGGGAGGAACAGAGGTAATTATCACCGGAACGAACCTGATGGGAGCAAGTGTAGTGAAGTTTGGCAGTATGAATGCAACGAGCTTTACCGTGGATTCAGCAACCCAGATTACGGCAACGTCACCGGCAGGTACTGCAGGGACGGTGGATATCACAGTAACCACAGCAGGAGGAACCAGTACAACCGGAGCGAGTTCTCAATTCACTTATGTAGCAGCACCAACGATAAGTAACATCAGTCCAAGTGCAGGACCTATAGATGGAGGAACAACGGTAATCATCACCGGTACAAACTTCACCGGAGCAACTGCTGTAAAGTTTGGCAGTACAGATGCAACGAACTATACCGTGGTTTCGCCAACTCAGATTACGGCAACGGCACCGGCAGGCACTGCAGGAACGGTAGATATCACAGTAACCACAGCAGGAGGAACCAGTACAACCGGAGCGAGTTCTCAATTCACTTATATGCTAGCACCAACGGTTAGTAACATCAGTCCAAGTGCAGGACCAGCAGCGGGAGGAACAGCGGTAATTATCACCGGAACGAACCTGATGGGAGCAAGTGTAGTGAAGTTTGGCGGTAAAAATGCATCGGGCTTTACCGTGAATTCGCCAACCCAGATTATAGCAACGGCACCGGCAGGTACTGCAGGAACGGTGGATATCACAGTGACTTCAGCAGGAGGAACCAGTACAACCGGAGCGAGTTCTCAATTCACTTATGTAGCAGCACCAACGATAAGTAACATCAGTCCAAGTTCAGGACCTATAGCTGGAGGAACAACGGTAATCATCACCGGAACGAACCTGATGGGAGCAAGTGCTGTAAAGTTTGGCAGTACAAATGCAGCGAGCTTTATCGTGGATTCAGCAACCCAGATTACGGCAACGTCACCGGCAGGTACTGCAGGAACGGTAGATATCACAGTAACCACAGCAGGAGGAACCAGTACAACCGGAGCTAATGATCAATTCACTTATGTAGAAGCACCAACGGTTAATATCATCAGTCCAAGTGCAGGACCAACAACGGGAGGAACAGCGGTAATCATCACCGGAACGAACCTGGGCGGAGCAACTTCCGTAAGGTTTGGCAGTACAGATGCAACGAACTATATCGTAGATTCAGCAAACCTGATTATTGCAACGGCACCGGCAGGTACTGCAGGAACGGTGGATATCAAAGTGACTACAGCAGGAGGAACCAGTGCAACCAGAGCGAGTTCTCAATTCACTTATGCAGAAGCACCAACGGTTAGTAACATCAGTCCAAGTGTAGGACCAACAACGGGAGGAACAGCGGTAATAATCACCGGAACGAACCTGGGCGGAGCAACTTCCGTAAGGTTTGGCAGTACAGATGCAACGAGCTTTACCGTGGATTCAGCAACCCAGATTACGGCAACGTCACCGGCAGGTACTGCAGGGACGGTAGATATCACAGTAACCACAGCAGGAGGAACCAGTACAACCGGTGCTAATGATCAATTCACTTATGTAGCAGCACCAACGGTTAGTAACATCAGTCCAAGTGCAGGACCAACAACGGGAGGAACAGCGGTAATCATCACCGGAACGAACCTGATGGGAGCAAGTGCAGTGAAGTTTGGCAGTACGAATGCAACGAGCTTTACCGTGGATTCAGCAACCCAGATTACGGCAACGGCACCGGCAGGTACTGCAGGGACTGTAGATATCACAGTAACCACAGCAGGAGGAACCAGTACAACCGGAGCGAGTTCTCAATTCACTTATAAATTAATCCCAACAGTAAGCGGTATTAGTCCAAGTTCGGGACCTATAGCTGGAGGAACATCTGTAATTATTACAGGTACCAACTTCACCGGAGCGAGTGCAGTGAAGTTTGGCAGTACAAATGCAACGAGCTATACCGTGGATTCAGCAACCCAGATTACGGCAGCGGCACCGGCAGGTACTGCAGGAACGGTAGATATTACAGTAACCACAACAGAAGGAACCAGTGCAACCGGTTCGAGTGGTCGATTCACCTATGTAGCACCACCATCCGGTGGCGGTAATAGTGGCAGTACCGGTATTGAAGATGGCGAGGGATTGATAACGAAGGACCATCAAAAGGACGTGAACGCACCGGATACGAACTTGAATAATTCCACGGATGAACTTAAGGGAGCTATATTTACAACGGAAGAGCTATCGAGAATAGCAGCAGGGGAAGAAGCAAAGATTATCTTGAAGATATCGGATATCAGTAATTCTGTTAGCGAGGATGATAAGAAGCTGATTGCCGAGAAACTTACCGAAGATGTTTCTGTGATCTATATTGATTTATCTCTTTATAAGAAAATTGGGAGTCAATCAGAGACGAAGATAACAGAGACGAATCATAAAATCAGTATTAGCATTGAAATACCGGTAGAACTACATAGTACTGATATGACGAAGAACAGAACTTACAAGATTGTTCGAATTCATGATGGAAAAGCTAGCATCCTTGAAGGAAGCTATGATCCGACTACTAACATTATTACCTTTGAGACAGATCGGTTCTCCGTTTATGCATTAACATATGAAGAAGCGAATACTGATATGAATACTGGTGTAGATGAGAACAAGGTGACAGTAACGAAGGATTTCTTCACGCTTCGTCTGAGAACGAAAGCAACTGCTAATTCGCAGAAATTGACGTATAATCAGATATCAGGGGCAGATGGCTATGTAATTTATGGAGCGCCTTGTGGGACCAACAATAAACTGGTAAAATTGGCAGATGTATCAGGTGAGATAACAAGCTATACCCATAAGTACTTGAAAAAAGGCACCTATTATAAGTATCAGGTTAAGGCCTATAAAATAATTAATGGAAAGAAAGTTGTAATAGCTGTCTCTAAAGTTAATCACTCGGTTACTATAAGTAAATCCTTAGATAACCCGACAAAGGTAGAAGTAAATACTTCGGCGGTAACACTTACATTAGGAAAAACTAAGAAGGTTAACTGTCAAGTTATATTACCGAAAGGTAAAAAAATGAGTAACCATACGGCTGCAATACAATTTGAGACATCGAATAAGGACATTGCAACAGTAGACAGTAGTGGTAAGATAAAGGGAGTAGCAAAAGGAACTTGTTATATTTATGCATATGCTCAAAATGGAGTATACAAAAAGATAAAAGTAACGGTTAAATAGAACGAATAGAATACCACATGGGATAAGCTCCTGTGTGGTATTTTTATTGTGTGCGCCTACTCGATTTATATTCCGTTATTTAATGAACACCGATGAAAATTTTATTATATGTCAACATAGGAGAGAACCGCGTCTCCATCTATTTTTCTATATTTATCTGGTGTAAAACCAAATTGCTTACGAAAATATTTACAGAAGGCTGAAGGGTCTTTAAAGCCGCATTTATATGTAATTTCAAGCACTGTATTATTAGAATTATTCAAAAAATTTAAAGCTGTTTTGAGGCGGTACTGCAGGAGATATTGCTTAGGGGAAAGGTTGAACTCATCCATAAAAAGCCGGTAAAGATAGGTACGGTCAATCTGGACATATCTTGCGATATCATCAATCTTTATATCATAGCTGTAATTATTCTGTATAAATTTAACTGCTTGATTGATATATAGGTTCTTTGAATCAGTAATTTCGTCACGTCTATTCCTGGATAGCCATCCAAAGATAGTATATAAATTCCCTAATAAAGCATATCTATTTTCTATCTTATTGCGGAGCTGGTCGATGATATCCCCTATGGAATCAAATAGTTTCTCATCTGGTACATAATCAGAAACCGGAACTTCATTAAGAAGTCCGCAGTCTTGAAGAATCGAAACAACGTCTGTTCCATTAAATGCAATCCAAACATATTCCCAAGGATCTTCTGGATCAGCGATATAAAAGGTTATTTCACCAGGTTTGATTAAAAACATCTGGTTTTTACCTAAATTGTACTTTTTACCATGGGACTGAAAACAGCCTTTGCCACTTTTGATAAAGTGCAATAAGTAATGTGCTCTTACAGCAGGACCAAAATAATGATTTGGCTTACATTGCTCATGACCAGCATAACTAAGTATAAGCGCTGGAGAACCACTTAGCTTATTACTGAGAAAATATTCATCAATATCTCGCTTCATTGAAATCCTAATCCTTTCTTTGTATCTATGCAACAAATCACATATTATAAGCAACAAAAACACTTGATTCACATTTAAATATATCATATTATAATTTTGACAATAAATCAATCCAATTAATACTTTTTTTACAAAATTATACCATTTACTGATTTTATTCATTGTATTATTTGTATACTTATTACGATTATAATTGGTATTAATATACAAATGTATCAAATGATAAAATGTTGTATTGGTAAACTAAAATTGAGGAGGCAGGTATTATGAAAAGAAAAATTATTGCAGTAGTACTATTAGTAGCTATGACATTAAGTATGATCGGCTGCGGAAAATCGTCTGATAAGACATCCACTGAAGAAAGTAGTAACAATTCGGGTAGTAACAATTCTGGTACTGAGACTAAGGAACAGCCTGAACAAAAGACCGAAAGTAAGGAAAGGCCTAATGTACGAGTTCTGATTAAATGGTCAGAGGAACAGCTACCAAACTGGAAGGTATTGGTTGACGAATATAATAAGGATGCATCAAATCCGGTTACAATTGAACTCCAATACTACGGATCCGAAGGATATGATGATAAAATTAAGGCCGAGTTAATGGGCGACAATCCTCCAGAAATTGTGCAGTTAATGAAAACAACATTTAATGAATTATCAGCAAATGGTCAATTGATGGAGTTGAAATCCTTTATTTCAGAACAAGGCTGGGATTATAATAAAGGTGCTCTTGCATGGGCAGGTCCTTTGAACAACGAGAGCGGTGGAGTTTATGGAATTCCTGATTTCGCTAATACAAGCTGTATCTTTTATAATACTAAGATTTTTGATGAATTAGATTTAGAGATTCCTACTGATATTAATGGCTTAAAAGAGGTTTCGAAAAAATTAAATGAGAATGGTTATAAGGCAATCGTTACTGGTGCAACCAACTGGTGCGCAACAGACCTCTTATCAAAGGTTCAGGGACAGCTGTTAGGTACAGAGCTTCTGGTAGATGCTTATAACAATACGGCTAAATACAATGATCCTACCATGGTAAAAGCAATGGAAATTGTTAATGATCTTGTACAAGCAGGTGTTATTGATAAATCATCTGCGGATTATACAGATGATGATGCAATTGCTGAATTTGTTTCTGGAAATGCTGCTATGTATTCGGCTCATACAGGTATGACGACACCGATCGACTCTGTCGCGGATCAGGATTTTAGCTATAATATTATTGAGACTATGAATTTTGTTGATAATCCAAAAACCAGCGTGGCAGTTACATGGGGCAGTATGTGGTGTATTCCTGCCAATGTGAAAAATCAGGAAGCAGCAAAAGCAGCACTTGCTTATTTATGGAGTGAGGAAGTTGCTAAAAATGATGTTGAAGTATTAGGAAAGATTGTAAATGTAGACGCATGGAATGCAGGCTTGCAACATACGGCATTATTAACAGCATCGAAACAGCTGGCAGGTGCAGGATCATCCGATTCCTTCTATTTACTTGATATGATTTCCTCGAAGGTACTGGATAATATGAATAAAGGTATACAGGAAATGATCCAGGGAAAAGTAACGCCGCAAGAGGTTCTTGATAATGTTCAGGCTACATGGGAAGCAGAGCTACAACAGAAATAACTAACTCTTATCATAATTTTATTAGTCAGGTTGAGCCGCCAATTGCGGCTCAATCTGTATAATAAGAGGAATGGAACGATCATATGAAGAATAAACGTCAACAATTGCATAAGAAAAAGGAAACAAAATGGTTTCTGTGCTTTTCACTACCAGCGTTAATTGTATACACTATGTTTTGGATTGCACCAATTGTATTATCAATCGGTATAAGCTTCACGGACTGGAAGGGGATAACAAAACTATCCGAGGCAAGCTTTGTTGGATTAAAAAATTATGTTAATTTAACAAGAGATACCATATTAATTAAATCTGCTGGTAATAATTTGATTTATGGACTTGTAATCATTATAGTAGTTCCGATAATATCCTTTATTTTTGCATATATTATTGAAACTTTTTTAAAGCGTAAAATGTTTTTTCGTACAGTTACATACCTACCGGCAATCATACCTACAATTGTAACAGTTATGCTTTGGAAATGGATCTATAATCCTCAATATGGACTTCTGAATAAGTTTCTCAGCTTAATTGGTCTTGAATCACTCGCAAAGGGCTGGTTGACTAATTCCAGCACTGCTTTGCTTTCAGTGAGTTTTACATCCATATGGAAAACGGTACCGGTGTATTTTGTCTTATTTTTAGCAGGTCTTCAGACGGTTCCAAAAGATTTAATTGAATCTGCTACGCTTGATGGGGCCGGCAAATTAAAAATTATAAAAAATGTAACGCTTCCAAGCATAAGCAGAATAACCACAATTGTTATGGTACTTATTTTTATTGATATCTTCAGAGTTTTTGAACTTGTATACGCTATGACAAACGGTGGACCAGGTTATTATAATACCGAAATGCTTCTGACTTATGCATATAAAACAACATTTACCAACTCTAACGCAGGATATGGTATGGCTATGACTACTTCGATTATTATTCTGGTTATTATTCCTACGGTATTATTGTTACATAAGCAGAAAGACGTGAACGATTAGGGGTACTAAATATGAAAAAAATTGCTGGTAAACTGATTCTATATATTTTTCTTACTTTGCTTACAATTATTACACTTGCTCCCATTCTGTGGGTTTTAATATCTTCTTTGAAAACCAAGAACGAAATGCTGACAAAACCATGGGGTTTACCTGGTAAGTTAATGTGGACCAATTATGAACAGGCATGGCAGCGGGGAAATTTTCAAGTGTTATTAAAAAATAGTGTTACTATAACTTTTTTTGCATTGATATTCATGGTTACGCTATCTGCTATGGTAGCCTTTGCAATATCTAGATATAAGATCAGATTGAGTCGGATTGCACTTATTTATTTACTTATTGGTCAAACCATTTCAACCGCTATGATAGTCTTTCCTATCGTTATTATTCTAAAGAAAATTGGTTTTGATGACAGTCATACTGGTTTGATATTGACGTATATTGCAGGGGGGTTGCCTTTTGCAACCTTTGTGATGCAGGGTTTTTTTAATGGAATACCCAAGGAAATATATGAGGCAGCTGAAATTGATGGATCAGGCGAGTTTTCCATATTTAGAAGCATAGCGCTTCCTTTGGCAAAACCGTCTTTAGCTACGGTACTTTTGTATCAGTTTATGTGGGTCTGGAATGAGTTTACGTTGTCATTTACTGTGATCAACTCAACAGATAAGCGATCGATTATAGTTGGCCTTTATTCCGTAATTAATGGACAATTGCAGACGAATTACGTTTTAGCATTTGCTGGAGCAGTCATTGTAAGTTTGCCAATCATCCTGATTTATCTAATCTTTCAAAAATATCTGATACAAGGACTGGTTGACGGTTCTGTGAAAGGATAATGAGGTGGTTTCTATGAATCTAAAAAGTCAATTAGGTGCTGCAGCTTGGGGTTTTAGAGAACTACAGATAGAGGAACAGCTTATTTTATGCAAGAAATTAGGCTTGACATCTCTGGAAGTAGGTATTGCGAATGCACAAAAGGATATTCCGTTAAATGCAACAGTAGATGATTTAAAAAAAATTAAAGAGTTATATCAAAATTATGGAATTCTTCTTACTATGGCTGCAACAGGGAGCGATTTTACACTAAATAATGAGAAAGAAGTACATAAAGAGATTTTTAAAATTAAAAAGGTAATAGAAATCAGCAGTTTATTAGGCGTAAAATTCCTACGTATTTTTGCGGGTTTTTCACATGCCGAAGATGTAGTTGGGACCCGCTTTGAGATAATGATTAAGGCGATTACAGAAGTTGCTGAGTATGCGAGAGTAAAAGGAGTTATACTGGCAATTGAAACCCATGGCGGGGTTGATGTATATGAAGACGGAGTCGTGCATTATATGTCTGTGAGTACAGAGCCGGAACATTTAAGGTATCTGATTAAGGAAATACCAAGCGATGTTAAATTTGTATTTGATGCCGCGAATCTTTATGCAGTAGGAATAAAACATCCGGAAGAGATTTATTCAATGATGAAAGACCGTATCGCATATATGCATCTTAAGGATTTTATCAGTATGCCAAACGGTCATGTGATACCCGGAGCATGTGGTGATAGTGATATGGATTGGAGGGCTTTTCTGAAAGCCGTTTCTGATTTTACGGGGCCTCTTCTAATTGAATACGAAATTCCGGATCATATTGAAGAAGGTTGTCAGAAATCGATTCAATATTTAAAAAATATATAGGAAGAAGGAAGATAAGATTATGGACAGCAATAATATTTTTGATTATAAAAAAAGTATGGCTATTGTCATTGAGCGTCCTTTTCAAGCAGAGTTCAGGGAAATTGAGCTTACCGAGCCGATGCCCGATGCTTATGTGGCTAAAACCACCTTCAGCAGTATTTCCAGTGGGACAGATATGAAGACATATAAAGGCTTACAGCATCCGGAACAGTGCTATTACCCGCTTGTACCAGGATATGAAACTGCGGGTGTCGTAGTTGCGGCTGGCCCGAAAAGTGACGGGCGATTGAAGGTTGGAGATCGTGTTATGATCAATGAATGCCGTGAATATGGTAATGTATGTGCTGCATGGGGAGGAGGCTCTGAATATACGATTAAGGACTCTAACACTACAAACGATATTTTTGATTATATGGTAAAAATCCCGGACAACGTTACTGACATGGAGGCTTCTCTTGCATATCTTCCATGTGTTGCTTTAAAGGGGATTAAACGTCTTAGTCTTAAGGAAAATGAAACAATAGTTGTAGTTGGTGCCGGAATGATAGGAATCAGTGCGATACAGATTCTAAAAATTTTATGTCCTTCCCTTACTGTAATTTCGGTTGAACCTAATGCCTTCAGGAGAAGCATTGCTGAGAAATATGCAGATTATGTCATAGATCCTGACCATGCCGTTGAAAGGATTAAAGATTTGACAAAAGGTAAAATGGCAGATAAGGTTATTGAATGTTCAGGCAATTCTGAGGTTGTGGGTAAGCTTCACCAATATATCAAAGACGGTGGATGGAGTGATAACGATGAACCGGCCCATATTCATCTTCAGGGAGATTATCCGGAAAAAATTATAATGGATTCCTATCATCGCTGGTTTGTCAAGAATTGTACCATAACGATGACCTGTGCCTTAGCACCATCTTGTAAGGAACAGATATTAGCATGGATCAGCGAAGGTAAATTCGATGTAAAAGGATTACCTGTAGAAGTATGGCCTGCTACGAAATGCAAAGAAGCCTTTGAATATAAGGCTGATAAAGGCGATGATGTATTTAAAATAATGTTTGATTGGAGTATAGACAGATGACACCGAAGATAATTTTTATGCCCCATGCTAATATACAGTATTCACAATTAAGTCCCGAAAAGAGACCTTGGGTAATAAAGAACTGCTATGAAAAATTATTTGATTTAATTATAGATAACCCTTATAAAATTGCATTTGAAGCAAGTGGCAAAACAATAGAAGATATTGCAGTTATGGCACCCGAGGTTCTTGATAAGCTGATTTTTCTTGTGAAGGAAGGGAAGATCGAACCTGTAGCTTCTCCCTATATTCATTTTATGCTTAGTAATATACCACCCCAGATATGTCTGGATTCGCTAAAACATAGCTTGGATACCTGGGAGAAATATGTAAAGGTTCGTCCGGTAGTTGGATGGAATCCGGAATGCGGATGGGCATCCTATTTACCAGAAGTATATAAAGAAGCCGGTTTCCAAACACTTATCATGGATGCGGATTCATTTTTTCTATCCTTTGATGAAATAAGAGAAGCAACAGAACTTACGTATGATGTTCAGGGACATAGCAATAAAAATCAACTGTTCAAAATTGAGGATTTTATAAAAAATAAGCCGGAATATTTGAAGTACATTACCAATCCATCCAGAGCCTCTAATGGCCTTCAGATGATCTTCCGGTTAGATAGTATGTCAAATCTTCTACTGTGGTACTTGATGGATGCAACAGAGGGAGTAAGGGATAAAAAAATAAGTGAAGATGATATTGCTCAGATGTATCATGCATGGAAAGAGCGTATAGCCAGAAGCGGAAGCTTTATTATGCCATATGCTGAGGATGCCGAGTATATAGGAAGCTCAGCATATTTTTATGTAAAACAGTTTAATGCTGCTAGATTTTTCGAACCAGAACCAGATAGTATCCAACGTTTTAAAAATATTCTTGATTCTTCGCTGAAAGCAGGTTATGATATGGCTACTCCGTCAGAAGTCATTGCTTCAAGCAATATTATTGATAATGATCTTATCTATCAGATAGAAAATGGAGTTGCATGGCACGGAGGAACCGCTAAAGCATGGATGAATACGGAGCATGCCCTGCTCTTAGACCCTGTATGTCATTCTATATTTACAGGGATCAAAGAATTGTCAAAATGGCGAAATCAGACCTGGGATGATTTGGACGAAGACATGAATATAGCAATGAAGGCCCTTGCAAGTGCATGGGTATCGGATTCCAGGTGGCCACCCGCACCTACATCACCAGGAAGATTTAACGTGCAGGAAACGATATCAGATTTATATACGGCCAATGAAGCTATAGAACGAAGTATGAAAAACAGTGGATTTGATAAACAAAAATCCATATATTCACCAAAGCTTATGAAGACTCAAATTCGTTTGGTGGAAGAAAAACTTATGAATATGAAATATTTTGGCGAAGAATAGTTTTTATCTAAGAGGACAGAGAATGGATACTGATGTAAGACTAGAGCTTGTACATATGCAGCTGACTAGAAAATGCAATTTGAATTGCTGGTTTTGCAGCCAGAAAGATTTTAAAAATTATAAGCTTGAAGCAACAGATACCTTTATGAGCTTGGAAGACTGGAAAAAGGTTATAAATTCTCTTTCCGATTATCGTGATATAAGCGGTATTAGTCCTTCCATAATGCTCTGGGGTGGTGAACCATTATTATATAAGGATTTTGAAAAGATTGTCTTATATGCCCATGAGCTTGGTTTTTCCTTAGGTATGGTCACAAACGGAACAATGCTAAGCAAATACAAAGAGCTTTGTCACGAAGCATTTGATAAAATCTACATATCTGTTGATGGACCGGCCAAAATTCACAATGCAATCCGGGGACCTGGGGTTTTTGAGCAGATTAAGGAAAATATGCTTGAGCTAAAAGGCGGTCCGTTATTAGTCAATATGGCAGTTCTTACATCTGAGGTACGAAATCGCCTGGAGTGGCTTTTGGATGCATTTGTACCATTGCAGCCGGATGAGGTAATATTGCAGGAATTGATAGGACTTAATAAGGATGAAATCACTAAATATAAAAGTTGGCTGTCCAGTGAATTCGGACAGAAGGTTTTTGAAATTGATGCATGGGAAAGAAGCATTGATTATGAACCGGCTAGGCAGAAAAAAGATTGCCTGGATCAGCTTCAGAATTTGAAATATCCATTTAAGGTTACATATTTGCCCCACGGCACGGAAGCTAAGAATAAATATTGTTTGTCGCCATTTCGGCATGTAAGCATTCAGTGTAATGGAAATGTATCCTTTTGCACTGATTTTACAGATTATTCTGCGGGTAACGTAAAAGAAGTTGATTTACAGGACATTTTCAGAAGTGATGTAGCCGATAAATTCCGTAGAGAAGTAGTACAAGGGAATTGTATAACCTGTATGCATTGCTCCTGGAAAAACAATAATGACTTTAAGCTTTAGCTGGAATACATATTTAAATGACTGAAGGTTAAGACATTAATAAAAATGATTTACTAATTAAGCATCATTTCTAAGAAAGGAGACTTTCTCCTTCCTTAGAAGGATGCTTCTTTTATTGAGAAATAAGAAAAGCCACTGTTTCCAGTAGCTTTTTCCAATGCTCTTTATTTAGATTTATATTATGTAGACAAACACTCTACATTGCATAGAGCATATGAGTAAAATTCTATTAAATCTTGTACAATAAGACTATCTGAATTATAAGCTATTTCTTATATCCACACTTAGGGCATATGCCACTTTCATTTAATTCAACACCGCATAATGGACAACGATTCTTTGTTCCCTGAGGCGCATATTCCTGTGTCGCAGCATTCACACCACTGGTGAAGGTTATCTTAGCAATGTTAAGTTTGTCCTTTAGAAGATCATAAACAATCTTGATCATTCCTTCAACTGTCATAGTCTCTTTTGTAACAACCAGTCGGCAATCTGGATATGCGGTTGCAAGTTCTGTCTTAAAGGCTTCACCTTTCATTTTATTTTGAGGTGCTCCATTCTTAATACCCTGCTTCTCATAAACGTCTAAGATTGCTGGAAGTAAAGGATCATCCTCTCTCAAAATCAAAGCATGGTCAAAGTTCTTCAGAACATCCCAAGCTACCTTCTGGATTTCATTGCAAGGATAAACCATATTAACCCCTGGATTTACTGTATCTTCAACCTCAATTGTCAAAACACCTGTATGGCCATGTAAATACTGCGCCTCTCCTTGAAAACCAAAGAATCTGTGTGCATACTGTAGATCAAATGTAGTAAGACTTCTCATCTTATTTCCTCCTTTAGATTATATCTATACGATATACTCTCTGTGTTATTACAGCATTATGATTTTAACACAAAATACTATAATTTTCAATAAAAACCAGCTTTAATCGTACAATAATCTGTGATATACATAAAATACCAAATATTATCAAACTATTACTGTATTAATTGCCAAAAAACAGGAAATTTTATATATGACATACATTCCTCGAATTACCTTTCCATAACCCCAAAAGTAACCAATTTCTCCGAATTAGAAAAAAAATCTCGAAATTAACTTTTGGGTATGGTATAATAAAAAATAATGTTATTCATAATGCTACTTTATAAGTGGTAAGAAAACTAATATAATTCAGGGTAAGATATGAATATTTCCGGTATATGGAGTGAAAAATTTAATGATAGCTCCGGGACATGGAGGAAAGATGTTAAATAACGATAAAATAAGACTGATGACGAAGCTGGCTATTTATGAGAATAAAGAGGGCAAGGAAGATATTCGTTTAAGTAAATACTATAAAACAGACTATGTCAGATATCACACTATAAAATCTCTTATTACTGCCAGCCTTGGATATGCATTAATACTGGTTTTAATATTCCTATATAAATCCGAGTATATTATTCGTGAAGCAATTACGATGGATTATAAAACGATTGGCATGTATATTCTTGGTTTTTATATTATGATTATAGCAGTTTATGGTTTGGGTTCCGTGGTGGGATATTCTATCAAATACGATAAGTCCAGGAAGAAGCTGGGAAGGTATTATAAGCTGTTAAGACGATTGAGTAAAATTTATAACGAAGAGACGTCTGAGTCTTAGTTCTGGGAGGAAATAAAGAATGATGCCACTATTGGTATTTAGAGAGAGGGTAAAAAATTTCTATCAAAGAAATGATATTTATATTACCCCCGCAATAAAGTTTATATTTGCATTAATAGCATTTCAGACAATTAACAGAGAAATTGGGTATGATTCCAGGTTAGAATCCTTGCCGGTGATTTTGGCAATATCCCTGCTTTGCGCATTTACACCATCTGCGATCATGGTTCTTGCCGCATCGGGTATCGCGGCTTGGCACGTTTATTTTATATCACCGTTTTTGTCAATGATTGTTATCATATTCTTTTTGATTATTTACTTTTTATTTATTAGATTTACCCCAAGCTTGGGATATATAATTCTTGCAATCCCTATCTTATATTTTATGAAAATTCCTTATGTTATTCCGATCCTGTTGGGAATTACAGCTACGCCGGTAGCAATTATCCCAACCGCCTGCGGAGTACTGGTTTATTTTATGTTTCAAATTATTAAAACCGCAATTACGATTCAAGGAAGTACTTCAATTGATGATATTCTGAAGCTTTACACTTACGTAATAGACAATCTGGTTGGAAATAAACAAATGCTTATGTCAATCATTATTTTTGCTTTAATTCTTATGGTTGTATACTATGTCAGAAGAATGAAGTTTGACTACGCGTTTGAAATATCAATTGCTGCGGGTGCTTTAACCAGTATCTTAGGATTTTTACTCAGTGATTTAATATTAGGAAAATCCGATCAGATACTTAGTATGATTTTAGGAACCATAGTATCCGGAGGTATTGTATATGTGGTTCATTTCTTCAAATTAACCCTGGATTATTCCGGAGTAGAGAATGTACAGTTTGAAGATGATGTATATTATTATTATGTAAAAGCGGTTCCAAAGGTAACTGTTACGACTCCTGAGATGAGAGTGAAGCATATTAATGTTAAAAATGTGGAACATGGAGTAAGGAACGGAGTCTTAAAGAAGGATACTGATACCGATGAATTTGATGAGGATGAGGATACCTATTTTGATAATACCGGTGATTATGAATTCAAACATAAGGACCTCGCACAAGAAAGTGATTCTGAATAAAAGCATTGCTTTTGAATGGGTAAAGATAATGAAAGCAAATTTGCGGTAGGGGAGAAGGTATATGGAGTCTATCAAAAATTTCATCAAGGATTATTTGGTGTGGTTATCACTTCCCAAAATAAATCCTTCGGATATCATTGAAATATGCATTCTTGCGTACCTGATTTACCATGTTGTAAAGTGGGTTAAGAGTACAAGAGCCTGGTCATTAGTTAAGGGTCTGGTTGTTATCATGCTTTTCTGGCTCTTGGCAGTTATATTTGATCTTAATGTTATCATATGGATTATTAAGAATACAATCAACGTCGGAATTATTGCAATTGTTATACTGTTTCAGCCTGAATTCAGAAAGGCACTCGAACAGCTTGGACAGAAAAACTTAGTGAAATCTATTATTACCTTTGATGATATAAAGGATAAGAATGAGAAATTTTCGGATCATACCTTAAATGAAATTGTACGGGCTACCTTTGAGCTTGCCAGAGCAAAAACAGGCGCTTTAATCGTTTTGGAAGAGAACGTTCCGCTAAACGACTTTGAAAATACCGGAATTATTATCGATAGTATGGTCAGCAGCGAATTGTTAATTAATATTTTTGAACATAACACACCCCTTCATGACGGTGCAGTTATCCTTAGAGGAAACAGAATTACAGCAGCAACCTGTTACTTACCCTTATCGGATAATATGCAGTTAAGTAAGGATTTAGGTACCAGACATCGCGCAGGTATTGGTATAAGTGAGGTTTCAGATAGCTTAACGATTATAGTATCTGAAGAAACAGGTAAGGTTTCAATTGCTAAGGGAGGAAAGCTGGTCCGCAACGTAGACGGAGATTATCTTAGGGCTAAATTAACAGATGCACAGCATAAAACGATTGATACTAAGAGATTAAGACTATGGAAGGGAAGAATAAAGAATGAAAGAGAAGTTGACTAGAAATATTAGCTTAAAAGTTTTGTCCGTTATTCTTGCCGCCATCTTATGGCTTGTTATTACCAATGTGGATGATCCAATTAAGCATAAAACGTTCTATAATGTTTCGGTTGACATTTTAAATGAAGATGATATTTTAGCACTCAACCAAGTATATGAGATAACCAGTGGGAAAACGATTGATTTTACCTTTGCTGCTCGCAGAACGGTCGCAGATAAAATAACGGTTTCAGATTTTAAAGTAACCGCGGACCTTTCCAAGCTATCGGATGTAAATGCTGTAAGTATCAACATTTCCTGTCCAAGGTATGAGGATGAAATTACAATTACCGATGGTATGAATGAGGTTATGAAGGTGGAGCTAGAAGAACTAGAGAGTAAATCCTATGCAGTAAATGTAGTACAAAAGGGCGAACCTGCTGACGGAAATTATGTATATAAAAAAGAAAGTAAAACACTAATTACGGTTTCTGGACCTAAGAGTAAAATAGATAAAATCGGTGCTATTATTGCGGAGGTTGATGTATCTGATATGACGGGTAACTTCCAGTCATATGCAGAGCCGAAAGCGGTAGATAAAGATGGCAACACAATTGATGCTTCTAATTTAACGTTCAGTCAGGATACGGTACGGATAGATATTGGCATGTATCGTACAAAAATAATTGACTTGACAATAAAGACAAAGGGTAAACCGGCTGATGGTTTTGTTAAGATAGGACAGGCGGAATATGAGCCGAAATCAATTGAGATTGCGGCAGAGGATGAGGTATTAAAGAATATTACAGAGTTTACGGTGACAGAAAGTATCGAAGGTGCTTCTGAGAATATAGTAAAGGAAATAAATCTTCAGGAAAAATTGGGAAGTGGCATTTTCCTGGTGGGTGATAATCAGTCGGTTGTTATTAATATCATAGTGGAGAAAGCGGTGACGAAGGAGGTCACAGTCTGGCCGAGAGATATCGCAATCAAAAATCTGCCGGAAATGTTAGAATTAAATTATCTTACTACTGGACCTATCACAATTAAGGTAATCGGGGCCAAGGAGGACGTTGAGGGTATCACAAGAGATTCTATTAACCCCGTTATTGACTTGCTTGGTAAAACCAGTGGTACATATTCCTTAACACTCGGGATAGATATTGAAGGCAATGCAACTCTGGCAAACAATCCAGTGGTGAGTGTTCAATTAGTTCCATAAATACTTTTCTGACCAATGATAGGAGGTATCTCATGGTAAGTAAGAAAATAGTAATTAAAAATCCTGCAGGATTACATTTAAGACCTATCAGCGTTCTGTGTAATCGTTCTATTGATTTTAAAGCTACGATCACTCTTAAAATCGGAAATAAATCCGTGAACGCAAAAAGTGTGATAGGAGTATTGTCTGCATGTGTAAAACATGGGGATGAAATTGAATTAATATGTGAAGGTACGGATGAAGAAGAGGCACTTGATATGTTAAGTAATATGATAGACAGTGGTCTTGGAGATGAGTTTATTAAAAAATAAACTTTGATAAGATACATTAGAAAAAAACAGTTAAAAAAGTTGTTGCGAAACAAAAATCATAGTGTTATAATTTAGGTCACTATCACAAGAAAGGGATATTTATTCATCTTTTCTAGTATAGTGGCCTTTCTTGCTATAATAAATATTGAATATTTAAAATTCCAATAAATAATTATGCAATTATATATTAGAATTACATATAATCTATGAAACAGTATCCAAATAATAGATAGAAAAGATTTTTAATTTTAAAATAGAAAGGATTGATGTAGTTGGGACTCGAGTAGACAATACAAAATTATTCATTGTTAAATTGTACAGTGTGATCTATCGACTCCGTAGTTAGTATGATGTATCTTCATGTAGTTGATAAAATCATATTAATTAGGAGGGTTTTTGTATGTTAAATTTTAAAAGATATCAGAGAAATCCTATCGTGAATTTGCCTGACAGGCAATGGCCGGGAAAACAGATCGAAAAGGCACCGATTTGGTGTAGTGTTGATTTAAGAGATGGTAATCAGGCGCTGATTGAGCCTATGGTAGTAGAAGAGAAAATAGAATTTTTTCAACTGCTGGTAAAGCTTGGCTTCAAGGAAATTGAAGTGGGCTTTCCGTCAGCCTCCCAAATCGAGTTTGACTTTTTAAGGCAATTGGTTGACCGCAAATTAATTCCGGAGGATGTTACAATACAAGTTTTGGTACAATGCAGGGAACATTTATTAAAACGAACCTTTGAAGCTTTGGAAGGTGTAAAACAAGCAATTGTACACATCTATAACTCCACCTCCACCTTGCAAAGAGATGTAGTATTTCACATGTCCAAGGAGGAAATTACCAGAATCGCAGTAGAAGGAACAAGATTAGTAAAAGAATACGCAAAGGATTTTCCGGGCAAAATTATACTGGAATACTCGCCGGAAAGCTTCAGTGGAACCGAAGTAGAATTTGCACTTGAGATATGTACTGCAGTTCAGGAGGTTTGGGAACCAACCGTCGAGGATAAAATTATCTTTAATCTTCCTGCAACAGTTGAGATGAATACACCAAATGTCTATGCAGATCAGATCGAATGGATGAACCGTCACTTCAAGAATCGTGAAACCATCATTTTGAGTGTCCACCCTCATAATGACCGAGGTACCGGAGTGGCTATTTCGGAGCTGGCATTACTGGCAGGAGCGGATAGAGTTGAGGGAACCTTGTTCGGTAACGGAGAAAGAACCGGTAATGTTGATATATTAACCTTAGCATATAATATGTTCTCCCAGGGAATTGATCCTATTTTGGAAGTGGATAATATTAATGAAGTAATTGAAGCATATGAGCGTCTTTGTAAGATGAAGGTTCATGAAAGACATCCTTATGCCGGTAAACTGGTATTTACAGCGTTCTCCGGCTCCCATCAGGATGCGATCAATAAAGGTATTAAGGCAATGAAGGAGCGCAACAGTGAGTTCTGGGCGGTACCCTATCTACCGATTGATCCTTCCGATATCGGTAGACAGTATGAGCCGATCGTTCGTATCAACAGTCAGTCCGGTAAGGGTGGCGTAGCCTTTATTATGGAGAATTACTTTGGCTTCAAGCTGCCAAAGGGTATGCATAAAGAATTTGCAGAGGTTATCCAGGCATTGTCTGAGAAGCAGGGTGAGGTTACACCGGAGCAGATTATGAATGAATTCAAGGTTTGTTATATGGACAGAAAAGAACCGCTGCACTTTAAGAAATGTAGGATAGAAGATGCTACAGACCGTGACGAAGCGAGCACCAATGCATTCGTTGTTTATACGGATCAGGGAGTAGAAAAATCCTTTGAGGCAACCGGAAACGGACCTTTGGATGCTGCATTAAACGGCTTACAAAAAGAGCTTGGAATACAGATTAAGATCCTGGATTATACCGAGCATGCTTTGGCTGGTGGTGCAAATGCCCAGGCGGCAGCTTATATTCAAATGCTGGATACCGTTAGCGGAAGGACCACCTTCGGTGTCGGTATCAGCTCCAATATTACCAGAGCTTCCATCCGTGCAATATTCAGTGCATTAAACAGACTTAATATCAAGTAATTACTTTTTCTTCGGGGGGTGTTGTAGAACACCCCCCTTATCCGTGGTTGACTTGTATCAGTGGGAATGCTATAATCCCTTTGATAACAACATATCGCAAGCAGTTTATTAAAGGGGATTTGAATGAAGCAAATTATAAATAATTTTAAAAAATATAGATTTCTATTATCAGAATTAGTCATTAAAGATATTAAACTAAAATACCGTAAATCGTATTTAGGTATTTTGTGGACTCTGATCGAGCCATTATTGACTATGATAGTTTTAACCCTCGTGTTTGAAGAATTAAGAGGGGTTAAGGATCCGACCTTTCCGGTTTATGTATTAACCGGAAGACTTATGTATTCTTACTTTTCGAATGCAACCAAAGCAGCCATGAAGTCCATTCGTACTCACGGGCAGATGATTAAGAAGGTTTATGTTCCGAAATACATTTATCCCTTATCATCAATTCTGTCGCAGTTTATTACCTTTATGATTTCGATGATTGTATTGGTGGGTGTAATGATTTATAAGAATATTAAGCCTACCATCTATATGTTGGAGGTTTTTGTACCGTTATTAATTCTATTCGTTATGGTACTGGGTGTCGGATTGATTTTAGCTACCATGGCTGTATTTTTCCGTGACCTGGAGCATCTGTGGGGAGTAGTACTGATGATCATTATGTACTGTTCTGCAATTTTCTATTATCCGGATATTATGGGAGCAGACAAGCAGTGGCTGCTGGATTTTAATCCGTTGTATGCAGTCATCTTGAATTTTAGAAATGCAGTTTTGTATGGTATACCTTTGGATGGGTTTGCAACCATATACTCCGGTGGCTTTAGTGTGGTATCATTAATCGCAGGAACTTGGATGTTCTACAAGAATCAGGATAAATTTATTTTGAATATATAAAAGACCGTGGTAAAATCAGATTTTTACGAGCAAATGTATGTCTGCGGTCAGAAGTTTGCAATCGTTGAAGAAAGGCTAAATAATAAGTATGGGAAAAGTTGTGATTAAGGTTGACCATGTTGGTGTAAAATTCTTAATGAGTAGTGAGAAAGTGGACAACCTAAAGGAATATGTGATTAAGAAATTAAACCGTAAGCTTAGTTATAAATATTTTTGGGCCCTGAAGGATGTTACATTTTCTGTTGAACAGGGAGATCGTGTCGGTATTCTGGGTTTAAACGGAGCCGGAAAAAGTACTCTGCTTAAGGTGATTGCAGGTGTTTTGAAAGCCACGGAGGGGAGCGTAGCGACCAAAGGGCGAGTAGTACCTCTTCTGGAGCTGGGGGCAGGCTTTGATGTTCAATATACCGGAGCCGAGAATATATATCTATACGGAGCCGTACTGGGTTATTCCAGGGATTTCATCAAGAAAAAATATGATGAAATAGTTGAATTCTCAGAGCTTGGGGAATTTATCAACGTACCTATGAAGAATTATTCCTCCGGTATGAAATCACGTTTGGGCTTCTCGATTGCTACCGTTGTAGATCCGAATATTCTGATCCTCGACGAGGTGTTTGCGGTTGGAGATGCAAAATTCCGTAAAAAGAGTGAAAAGAAGATTAAATCGTTATTTGCGCAGGGTGTTACTGTATTATTTGTATCCCATAACATTGAGCAGGTAAAAAATATCTGTAATAAGGCGATACTATTGGAGAAAGGTACCTTAGTAGCGCAGGGTGACGTAGAAGAGATCTGTAAGATTTATAAGGAAAAGATCAAATAAGCTGCATCAAAGATGCAGCATGGGAGGTAGTGTGAAAGATAAATCTTTCACACGCAAATTTGTGCCTGCGGCCCAAAGTTTGCAGGTTACGAGAAAGGCATGGATATTAATATGAAAAAAGTAATAACTTACGGAACCTTTGATTTACTTCATGTTGGGCATATTAATTTACTTCGCAGAGCGAGAGCCCTGGGAGATTATCTTGTGGTTGTTCTGTCATCGGATGAATTTAATGCAATTAAGAATAAGAAAGCATATTATGCTTATGAAGACAGGAAAATCATATTAGAAGCAATAAAGTACGTGGATGAAGTGCTTCCCGAGTACACCTGGGAACAGAAGATCGATGATGTTGTAAATAATCAGATTGATGTATTTGTTATGGGTGATGACTGGGAAGGAAAGTTTGATTTCTTGAAGGATTATTGCGAAGTTGTCTACCTGCCAAGAACAGAAGGAATCTCTACAACGAAGATTAAAACTGACTTAAATATGAAATAATAAGAAGTATTCTACTATCATAGGGTTAACACTCTCTTAAGATAGTCATATTAAAACTGACTTAAATATGAAATAATAAGAAGTATTCTACTATCATATCGTCAAAACTTTCTTATGATAGTCATATTTCAATTGACATATTAATCAAATCCTATGAGAAAGACATGGGTATCATTTTATATGAAAAAGTTAATAAAAAAAGCTGCTAAACCTCCGATTATGGTAATCTACTATCTAATGATGCTTATCAATCGGGTAAATAAAAGGGTAATACTCTTTGAAAGTAATCGCGGAAGGAATTACTCCGGAAATCCAAGATTCATTTATGAAGAGATGGTTGCCAGGGGTCTGGATCAGGTATACCAATGTTACTTTATACTAGAGGATGTTACAATCGAGCTTCCCGGAAAGGTAAAAAAGGTAAAAAGAATTAGTTTACCGTATTTTCACCTGTTTGCTAAGGCCGGAATCTGGGTAAGTGATACTAGAATGCCTACTTACATAAAAAAGAGAAGGAACACGATTTACATTCAGACCTGGCATGGGACTCCATTAAAGAAGCTTGCGCTTGACATGCTTCAGGTATCGATGTCAGGAGAATCAAGCTTAGAGGATTACAAGAAGAACTTTAAAAGGAATTCTAAAACCTGGGATTATCTTTTGTCTCAGAATTCTTACTCCACCGAAATTTTTCGCAGAGCCTTTGCTTTTCAGAAGGAAGTGCTTGAAATAGGATACCCGAGAAATGATCTTTTATTTCATCATAATAATTCGGAGGAGATCAATAGATTAAAGCAGAAGCTACAGCTTCCGACAGATAAGAAAGTCATTTTATATGCTCCAACCTGGAGAGATAATGAGCACTACGGTCCAGAGAGTTATAAATTCAGCTCACAGATCAATTTTTCTTATCTGAAGGAAAACTTGTCCAAGGATTATATCCTTTTAGTAAAAGCACACTATCTGGTTGGTGAGCAGATTAATACGGCTGATTATAAAGGCTTTTTATATCAATTTAATGCATCCTTTGACATAGCCGAGCTATATCTAATTTCGGATTTATTGATTACGGATTATTCCTCGGTCATGTTTGATTATAGCATATTACGCAGACCGATGATATTTTACACCTATGATCTGGAACAATATAAGAATACCTTAAGAGGCTTCTATTTTGATTTCTTACAGGAAGCTCCAGGGCCGATTGTCATAACCACAGAACAATTAGTGGAGGAGATTCTAAAATGGGATTTCAAACAGTATGAGGAGCGTTATCTCGTATTTATAAAGAAATATAATCATGCAGACTGTGGCGAAGCATCTAAAAAAGTTGTAGACTTAATAAGCTCTTATGGAGGAACTGAAAATTGAAAACGATAGGATACCTGATTTTTTCCGGATTTTATTATATGTTTCGGTTGTTTTGCCCTGTGAATGCGAATAAAGTATTTGGAATTATGACACATGATGGCAGCAGGGATGGTAATGTCGGTGTAATGCTGGAGTATTTAAAACAGCAAAAGGAAGATTACGTGTTCCATACGATAAAGCATGAGGATCGTAAGAAGGTAAAAAGCTTTCATGTGATTGGTGGAAGGCTATCTTTCTTCTTAATAAAACCCTATCATCTGGCAACCTCGAAATATGTTCTGCTGGACAATGTGTTTTTACCTATGGCTTACATCAGGTTTCGAAAAAAAGTACGGATTATACAGCTGTGGCATGGAACCGGAACGATTAAGCGATTTGGGCAGGATGTGAATGTTGGGAAGCTGAAGCTTTTAGAAAAAAGGGCCAACAGCAGTATTACACATCTAATCGTGAATTCCATGGAAACGAAAACTCTGTATGCGAAAGCATTTGGTGTGGAGGAGGAAAAAGTATTCATATACGGACTTCCCCGTACGGACTTATTTTTTCAGCCGGATAAAATAGATGAGAGAAAAAAGAAGTTTTATGAACAGTTTCCGGAGCTCATCGGAAAGAAACTGGTACTATATGCTCCGACGTTACGGGATCAAGAAATGGATCATCCAAAGCTTGCGCTAGATTTAGAACTGTTTCATAGTAGATTACCCGAGGATTTTACTTGCTTATTGCGTATACATCCCTTCGTAGTGGATGCCTTTGAAAGGGATGGACTTTTGGGATCTGCCAAGTATGAGAACAAGATCAGAAACTTGTCAACCTATCCTGATATCAATACACTGCTTTTAGTATCGGACTATCTTATTACTGATTATTCTTCGGTTATCTTTGAATACTGCCTTCTGGAAAAGCCAATGATTTTCTATGCTTATGATTTGGAGTTATTCTCTGATAGTGGGCGAGGTTTTTATCAATCCTATGAAGAATATGTTCCCGGCCCGGTAGTGGGTGATACCGAAGGTATTATAAAGCTGATAAAGGATAATTCCTTCGAGAACGAAAAGCTTCGTGCTTTTACGAAGAAAAATTGCCGGTATATGGACGGTAAATCAGCAGAACGTATCTATCAGAATATATTTAAGAATGCGTAATCAGGATGTCATGTTTTCTTATAAAAGAAATCAGGGTCCTGATTTCTTTTTATGAATATGCGTAATAAAATTATTACTTCGTGAATGCATTTGGTTTGTCAGTGAAAAGAGTGATTTTAAGGATGAATTGAGTAAATTTACCGTGCCTAGTTGTCTCAGTCAAGGTTGACTTTTATTCAATACGTGATATATTATTATATGGATAAGAAACTACAAATTTGCATAATTTCTAAGGGGAGTTTGAGGACAAAATGAAATTAAAAAACGCATTTAAGAAATTAAGAACCATTCTTAAGAATTCTTATTATACACATTGTTATTATAAAAAGAGGTTAAACGATAAGGTCATTCTCATTGAGTCTAAAAACGGTGAGGATCTGGCAGGAAATATGTTTCATATACTAAGAGAGGTAACAAGCTCGGAATATGCTGACTACAAGGTGTATTTGTCCGTTACTAAGGATAAGCACAGTACAATTAAAAAACAATTAGCTAAGAATACAATTAAACAAGTTAATATGATTCATACGAATTCTTATCATTATTATAAGTATTTAGCGATTGCTAAATACTTATTTACTGATACAACATTTAACCGGACCTATGTGAAAAAAGATGGTCAGATCATAACTAACACCTGGCACGGTACACCTCTGAAAAAGATGGGACGCGATGTGGAAGATAGAGCATATGCCATGGGTAATGTTCAGAGAAACTTGCTATTTGCGGATTATCTTGTCTATCCGAATATCTATATGAAGGATAAGATGGTAGATGCATATCTGCTAAAAGGGCTCTATGAAGGAACGATATTAAATGAGGGGTATCCCCGTAATTCCGTCTTCTTTCATAAAGAGATTGGTCAGAGCATTCGTACTGAGCTTGGTATCGAAGATAAGCAGGTATTTATCTATATGCCGACCTGGCGTGGTACAGTAACGAATAAAAATACACAGCATCTGTTAGCAATCACCGAGTATTATTTGATACCCTTGGACAAGCAGCTGAAGGATAATCAGATAGTCTATGTTAAGTTACATCCCTTTGTAAACAAAGATATGGATTACTCAAAATATAAGCACATTAAGCCTTATCCGGATCAATATGATGCTTATGAATTTATGAATATGTGTGATTGCTTAATCACAGACTACTCCAGTGTATTTTATGATTTTGCAAATACTAGGAAAAAGATTATATTATTCGCATATGATGAAACAGAATATCTCTTTGAACGCGGACTCTATGTAGATTTGAGAAGTCTGCCGTTCCCTGTCGTAAAATCAGTGGATGGTTTGATTAAGGAAATGAATAGTCCTAAGAATTATGATGATAAGGAATTCTTAAAAGAATGCTGTACGTATGATGGTTCTGGGGCAGCGCAGAGAATCTGTCGTCACGTTATCAAGGGTATAAAGGAATGTAGAGAAGAAAAGCTGCCTAAGAACGGAAAAGAAAATGTTCTGTTATATGGTTCTGCTTTAGCTATGAACGGATTGACTACCTCCTTGCTTAATTTATTTAATAATATTGATTTAGAAAAAAGAAATTACTATGTTACCTTTACGGAGATGGCATTAAAGAAAAGTCCTCTCAGAGTGAAACATATTCCTCAGAATGTCGGAATATTACCGATGAGCAGTGATGCTGCGTTTACTCTGATTGAAGCGTTCGCTTATGTGTTATATTTTAAACGGGATAAGGATAGTAATTTTGTTAAGAAGTATTTGGATCGCCTCTATACGAGAGAATTAAAGAAGCATTTCGGTGGTATTCATCTGGATCATATGATTCAGTTTGCCGGATACGAAAAGAAAATAATCAACTTGTTTCAACGTTTTACTGGACCAAAGACAATTTATGTCCACAATGATATGGTTGCTGAGATTAAATCAAGAGCAAATCAGCATTATCTTAGCTTAAGATCAGCATATCAAAATTATGATCATGTTGCGGTAGTCACAAAGGATATCGTTCCGCCAACGGTACAAATCAGCGGAAAAGAGGACAATATCGTGGTTGTGAATAACTGCCATGCTCATAAAGAGGTTATTAGAAAATCAGAATTACCAATCGTATTTGAAGCAGAAACAAAATGTAATGTTTCATTTCAGGAATTGGAGATGATCTTGTCAAGTGATGCAAAGAAATTCATAAGCATCGGCAGATTCTCCCCTGAAAAAGGTCATATGATGTTAATGAAGGCATTTGAGAAGTTTAGTTTGAAGTATCCCGGTACTTATTTGATTATAATTGGTGGACATGGGGTATTATATAACCAAACTCTGGAATATGCCAATGAATCAGAAGCGAATATTATTGTAATAAAATCGATGAAGAATCCTATGCCAATCCTAAAGAGATGTGATTTCTTTATGTTATCTTCGTTCTATGAGGGCTTAGGACTTACTCTTCTGGAAGCGGATGCACTTGGTATTCCTACTATGTCAACAGATATACCAGGGCCACAGGGCTTTGTGAGAGAGTATGGCGGAACTTTAGTTGAAACCAGTGAAAAAGGACTCGAAAAAGGAATGATCGCATATATGAAGGGTCAAATTGCTGCTATGAATGTCGATTATGATAAATACAACAGACACGCTGTTGAGGAATTTGAAAGTCTTTTCACATTGGAAAGAGAGGCATAGTGTGAATTAAAGGGCAAATTCACACGGGAAGAACTACGATGTTCGTGCAATGGCACTCACACCTTGTTCTTCCGGCATTTTGAGCTGCATCAAAGATGCAGCATAGGAGGTTAATATGAAGATTGGAATCTTAACATTCAATAGTGCCCATAATTATGGGGCAGTATTACAAGCCTGGGCACTTCAGGAGTATCTCCTCGGTGAAGGGCATCAAGTGGAAATTATTAACTACAGATTACCGGCGATTGATAATCTATACAGCTTATATAAACCAAAGAATCCTTATAAAAAAAGGTTACTAAACAAAGCAGTACATGCAGTTCAGTATCTGCAAGTGAAAAAGGCCGATCCATTAAAGGTAAAGAAATATCGGGCCTTTGAAAAATTCATTAATCAAAGTCTCAATACGACGGAGCCAATCACCAGTTATAGTGAACTTAATCAGAAGAAGTTTGACTTTGATATTATGATTGCAGGAAGTGATCAAATCTGGAACGGCGGTTTGACAAAGGGTATTAATTCTGCGTATTTCCTGGCTTTTGGTAAGGATAGTACCAAACGTGTTTCCTATGCAGCAAGTATTGGACGAGATGAGATTCCCGAAGTAGAGCATACGTTATTCCAAAGATATTTGCGCAATTTTGACTATATCTCGGTAAGAGAAGAGAAGGCGAAGGAAGCCGTTAGTAAGCTTACGGATAAAGAAATCACTGTTGTACTGGATCCAACCCTGCTGTTGAACAGAGACAAATATGATAAATTAAAAAAAGATCCAAAGGTGAAGCAGGACTATATCTATGTTCATAATGTGCATATTACAAAAGTGGACAAGAGACTGAATGCTATGGCCGAAGAGATGTCAAAAAGGCTGGGAATTCCGATTGTCCATAATCGTTCGGATTATAACTTCTCCAATGAGCTGAAGAAGTTCCTGGATGGAGGACCGGATGAATTTATCGGATACATTGCAAATGCAAAGTACGTCATTACGAACTCCTTCCATGCAACGGTATTTTCTATCATATATCAGAGAAACTTTATCACGATACCTCATTTTCAAAATCCAGAGAGAATGAGACATCTTTTAGATTCCTTAGGCATCGGTAATCATTTAATTGCTGATACCAATGATTTACCAAGTAGTTTGGAAGAATTGAATATAAATTACGATGCAGTTGAAAAAGCTAAAAATCCATTAAGAGAGACCTCAAAGGTATTCTTAAAGACAGCGATTCAAGGCGATAAGACAACCAATAAACCGGTCACTGAGGCTATGAAGTATTTTGATACCAAAGACATATACTCCTGCTGTGGATGCACTGCCTGCAAGGATGTATGTCCGGTGGCAGCCATTACGATGGAGGTTGACAAAGAGGGATTTTGGTATCCTGTTATTGATGAGGAAAAATGTATTCATTGTAATAAATGTAGAAAAGAATGTATTTATGGTAAGTATATGAAAGAAGAAGCTGATGTATCTTATCCTAAAGTATATGCAGCTTTCCATAAAGAGGATGAAACCCACAAGATCAGTACGAGCGGCGGTATGTTTACACCCATGTATCAGACCATTCTAAAAAAAGGTGGCAAAGTTGTCGGCGTTAAATATTCTGATGATATGGAAGTAATCTATGATCTGGCCGAGAACGAAAAGGAATGTGAGAAGTTCCGTGGATCCAAGTACGTTGCTGCTAATCCTAAGGATATCAAGCCGCAGGTAAAGGAATTATTGGAGAAAGGGACTCCTGTACTCTTTTCCGGTAGTCCCTGTCAGATTGCAGGATTAAAGAGCTATCTCAAGAAGGACTATGATAATCTGTATACAGTAGATATCATCTGCCATGGTGTTCCGTCACCAAAGGTATTCCGGTTATATCTGGATTACTTAGAGAGTGTTTATCAGTCTAAGGCTGTGGATTTTGAATTCCGTAATAAGCTCCGTGGCTGGAGCACACCCTATGTGTGCGTTAAGTTTGAGTCCGGTGAGGTGCTGTTAGAGCAGG
Organism: Bacillota bacterium; assembly: GCA_023414875.1. GTDB lineage: Bacteria > Bacillota > Clostridia > Lachnospirales > Lachnospiraceae > Mobilitalea. The sequence goes on from JAEZMV010000025.1 coordinate 128,001, forward strand.
CCAATAAAAATAATTTCAATCGTGCATTTTTAAGTAACCATATTCAAAGGCCTTCCTGCTATATCTGTGAGTTTGCGGACTTAAAACGTAGTGTCGGAGATATCACAATCGGAGATTATTGGGGTATTGGGAAAGAGCATCCTGAGATGGTAGACGAAAGAGGCGTTTCCGTTATTAAGATTAATAATGAAAAGGGTATGAAGTTCTTTAACGAATTTAAAGATCAGTTTAACCTGTTGGAAACTACCTATGATAAGGCATATGCCGCAAATCATAAGAAGCCGATGAATCTGCAAGCAAAGCGTAACCAGCTAATGTCACAGATCGATGATATGGAGATTGATGCGTTACTACAATCCTTTAATCATTTAAAAAAGAATAAGCGTGTAAAACAAGAGCAGGAGTAATTGCTTTCCGAAGATAAAGACAAATAGATCAAAATAATAGATCAAAATAATAAGTGTCTGTCATTGCGACAGACACTTATTATTTTGGCTATATATCAGTGCCGGCGCCACTTTGTTTTTGTGATGGTTTATCACGTCTTAAGAATTAAGCAAAAGAGTCTGTATTGGTAGACTCTTGCTCCCAACACGGTCAGTAAAGTTGACAATACAAATCGCGTGAGTGTGGATCCCGCCAACTTAGGAGGGTAACGTTGATTAATTTAATTAAACCCAAAAAGCTATCAAAAGGTATGCTGGTGTAATGAGCTATTATGGTGCAAATCTTCTTACTCCTATAGCACAGCCTGGAAATTTAGATAATTACACTGAGCAAGCTATATGGAATACTTTATTTTCAACGAATGTAATTGGTAATATCCTACCATCTGATAGATATACACAAATAGAATGGCTGGATAAAAAAGCAGAGGATATAAAATGGATAGAAAATACTGGATATGAGCTTATTCAAGGTAATGGTGTTGTTCGTGGAAGACTATGTGGAGGATGTGGTGGTCCGCTTCGTCAAATAATGGGCACTTATATAACTGTAGTAATGCATCATTGACAATTTTAGAAAGTGGTGTAGTATAGATATACTTTACTGTTTACTACAATAACGAATAGTTAAGTGGTTTTTGCGATTGTATAGTAAAATGTTACAGTTCAGCATATCTGAGTCTAAACCATAAGACTAGGGGGAAATGCTTCCCATGGTGAGTATTTGCATTCGTCGGTACTTAGGTTCTGTTTTGTAGAACCTTATGTACCGTTACGTAATGCAACTAAGTGGGAACGGCTCATCCATGGGAACATTTCCTCCCTAGTCCTATCAATATCTTGGATGCTGAATTGTAACATTTCTTAAACAAATGAGATTAAAGGCAAAAAAATGAGTTGTGCACGGTCGGTTAATCACTGCTAGTGCACAACTCATTATTATTTAATATCACGCTCAGCGCGGAGAATTTGCCGTTGGTACATTCGTTTTTATATGATATATTACTTTATAAATATTATTGAACTCGTATTCCTTCGATATAGTCCGAATAGCCCTTCACGGTAGCACTGGGAACGTAGCCAACCTCATTATATAAGAATTCGTGAAGGCGCACTACATTATCCTGAAGATTGATCGGAAATACGTAGGAGACTTTGTTATAATTATGAGCGTCCTTTTCAAATGGAAAACCGGTCTGATCAACAATATCATAGGATAATATGTCCTTCGCCAAATTAAGCATCTCCGAGATCTCTAGATTTGTATAGATATCGGGGAATACCGTATCAATGAAAGAATTGATGGTAGCTAAGTCAGAGCCTTTTACTTTTTGGAAGATCTTATCGATTACGATTCGCTGGCGTTCGGTACGCTTAAAGTCACCACCCTTAGTATAGCGGATTCTTGCATAGGCAGTTGCCTGAGTTCCGTTCACGGTCTGTGTTCCGGCTGAATCAAGACCTTTTACATCCGTACCGTTGATACGGTTCAGCTCCCGTACATATCCATTCAGATATTTTAACTCATTATCCTGAATATCAAGGGTGATACCACCAAGAGTATCGACTGCTTTCACGACAGCCCGAAAGTTTACTGTAACATATTCCTTTATATCTAAATCAAAATTCTTATTAAGAGTACTAAGAGCTAAAGAATAACCACCTTTAAAATACGCTGCGTTGATTTTATCGTAACCTTCATCAGGGATATTAACATAAGTATCACGATAGACCGAGGCTAATTTGACATCCTTAGTTTTATTGTCGATGCTGGCTACGATGATAGTATCGCTATGAGTGCTTTTTTTCATTGCATTATCTCTGGAATCAACACCAAAGATTGCTATGCTTCGATACCCTCCAATAACTTCAACTTCCTCATTCTTTATAATGTACTGGTCCTCGCTATCGTCATGCTGAATTTTGTTCATAGTACTATATATCTTAAAGCCTGCGAATATTAATAAGAGTAATACAATTTCAGCAAACAGGATAGCGACAAGACGGCTTTTCTTCTTTTTTTTCTTTTCTTGTGCCATGTTACTCAAGTACCTTCTTTCTGCATTAGTCATTTGTTAGATTTATTCGGGCTAATATGCATTTTTATTAATAAAACCTTTAAAGAATGTTAAAAATAATATTTTAAAATCAAAACCAAGGGTCCAGTTCTCAATATAATATAAATCATGGTCAATCCGTTTCCGGATAGAAGTATCACCACGGAAACCATTGATTTGCGCCCAGCCGGTAAGACCGGGTGAAACCTGATGTTTAATCATATAACGAGGAATCTCTTCTTTGAACTTGTCCACAAAAAACGGTCTCTCGGGTCTGGGGCCTACCAAACTCATATCACCCTTTAAAACATTAAATAGTTGAGGGAGTTCATCGATACTGGTTTTTCGAATAAACTTACCAATGCCTGTAACGCGGGGGTCACGGTGGGTTGTCCATGCCTTCTTTTCCTCATTGTCGGGTTGAATCTCCATGGAACGGAATTTATACATTTTAAATTTTCTATTATGCTTACCAATTCGTACCTGAGAGAAAATAATCGGACCGGGTGAGGTTATCTTAATGACACCTGCAACCAATAGCATTGGTATGCTAAAGAGGAGAATTGCTACAACTGCCCCAAAGATATCAACAATCCTTTTTGCTATACGGTTATAGGTATTACTCAGCGGTACATTACGTATATTGATTACAGGTAAGCCATATAAATCTTCCGTATAAGGAGTTGTTGGAATAAAGCTGTAATAATCAGGAACAAATTTCGTATGGACGCCTGATTTTTCACAGATACCAACTATTTTTTCAAGCTTCTCATACTCATTAACACTTAAGGTAATTGCAATTTCATCCAAGGTCATTTTTGTGAGAAATGAATCTAAATGAGTAATGCTTCCGATGACCGGAACTCTTTTGTACATCGTTCCAATCTCAACCTTATCATCTAAGATTCCATGAATATAATATCCCCATTGAGGATTGGCAAAAATTCGGTCAATATAGGCTTCAGCAGCATGACCATATCCAACAAGCAGAACATGCTTCAGATTATAGCCTTTACGGCGAGCCATCCTTAATGCGTGGGAAAGCATCATTCGTGCTGCCACACTCATGGAAATATTTAAAACATAAAAGAGGCCCAAAAAGTAACGGGAGATATTTGCTTCCCCAGTGATATACAAATAGGATTGGAAGAAAGCGATCCCTATGGTATTTGCCATTATGATATTAAAGACTTCCGTCCATCTGCGCTTTCCCCGTTTGGGTGTATATAATCGGGAGAAATAGTATACAAACAAATACAGGGGAACAATAAAAACTAATCGCTTTAACATAACATCAAGGGGATAGTAGGTTCCCGGAATTACATTAAAAATCTTGTAATTCGTTAAGGGGCTCTTAAATCTTAAATAATATGTGAGCAGGTAGGCAATTACTATAATACATGCGTCCAATAGCACATGTACTCTATTAAACATTTTTTGGTTATCTTTAATCATATCGACCCCTACTTTGCGGTATTTTACAATTGATTAACTTCTCTACTATAATACATGATTGTGTAGATTTCAACAATAAAATTTTTCTTAAGTTTGTTTTAAGATTTGACTATTTTATCATTTGATCATATTTTTTTCACAACTTATTCACAAACTATTGATAATATATGAAATATAATTCAATAGACGACAAATATTCATGAAAGGAGAATTTATATGGCAGATTTCAATGAAAATAAAAATCAGAATCAAGGCAGTAGCGAAGGCAACAATATAAGCGGCCAAAATCAATATCAAAATCATTATCAAAACCAAAACCAAAATCAATATCAAAATCAATATCAAAATCAATATCAAAACCAAAACCAAAACCAAAACCAAAACCAAAACCAATATCAATATCAAAATCAATATCAAAACCAAAACCAATATCAATATCAAAATCAATATCAGAATCAAAATCAGAATCATAATCAGAATCAAAATAATAAAATGCCGGAATACAGTTTTTGGGCTGAGCAGGTACCTAATAATAATCCGAATTATAATTTAGGTGAAAATACATGGAATTACAGTAATAATATGCCCCCAAACACTAATTTCAATAACAACCAAAAAAATAAGGAGAAAAAATCCGGTAATAAGGTTTTTAAATTTATCGCTAAGTCAATTAGTTTTGGGTTAATTGCAGCGTTAAGCTTCGTAGGTTTTCAAGCGATTTACTTTGAAATCAATCCTCAGGCAGCATCAAAGAATATGATATCGGATGATATCGATGCAGCTGATAATAGTAATGAGGAGAGTTTTAAGATAAATTATACAGAGCCGGGAACTGTTAAGACTGAGAATAGATCCGCAGTTAGCGAGGTAACAAATGCAACCCTGTCTGCAATTGTTTCAATCGATAGTACTTCTACACAGCCCAGTGAATGGTTTGGGCAGCAATTTAATGAGGAGGTAGCAGGAAGTGGCTCCGGTATTATCGTTGGAAAGGATAAAGAGGAACTGCTCATAGCTACAAACAATCATGTGGTAGCCGGAACCAATAAGATTACGGTTCTATTTGCAGATGGTACTACAGCAGAGGCTGAAGTAAAAGGCACCGACGCTACCGCAGATCTGGCAGTTGTAACAGTAGATGTATCAACCTTATCAGAGGAAACTCTAAATGTTATCACAGTTGCAAAGCTTGGCAACTCGGATGAGGTTAAGGTTGGAGAGATGGCAATTGCAATCGGCAATGCCCTTGGCTATGGCCAATCTGTAACCGTAGGTTTTATCAGTGCAAAAGACCGTGAGGTTGAGGTGTCTGACGGATATGATACCAAAAAAATGATCCTCCTGCAAACAGATGCAGCGATTAATCCGGGCAACAGCGGAGGAGCCTTATTAAATATTAATGGCGAAGTGATTGGAATTAATACCGTAAAATATGCCGCCAATGAAGTAGAAGGTATGGGATATGCAATACCGATTTCCAGAGCAACTCCTATAATCAATGAACTGATGACCCGTGAGATACTAAGAGAGGAAGAGCAGGGTTACTTAGGAATTGCAGGAACTGAAGTAACAGAGGATGTAGCATCCTACTACAATATGCCGATTGGTGTATTCATCAAAGAAGTATCAAAAGGAGCGGCAGCTGAAAAAGCAGGTTTATTACAGGGAGATATCATAACTAAAGTGAATGATCTTGAGATAACCTCCATGACCCAGTTAAAGGATTATGTAAACAGCCAACGGGTAGGTACAGACGTTAAAGTTACTTACATGAGAAATTCTGATGGTGAGTTTATAGAAAATACGATAACGGTAACCTTGGGAGTAAACCCTAATTTACCACAAACTACGGAATAATATTAAGCTAGTATAACTCATATAAGAATGCCGGATAACAGAAAAAATATATTTCTGTTGTCCGGTATTCTTTTAAATTATTAATCAAACCTTAAATAAACTCCTATTGTAGGAAATAGGGGAATAGGTTATAATCTAATAAAAGTAAAACTCGCCCGGCGGGTAGTAGGAGGCAGCTATGAGCAATATAGATAATAAAGATGATATTAATATAGATAACCATAAAGACCACGGCGATAAGGATCATGAGGAGTATGAGGAGGTATGCTATCTCTGTCGCAGACCTGAGAGTAAGGTGGGCAAGATGATACATATTCCTAATCAGATCAGCATCTGCGCGGATTGTATGCAAAAAACCTTTGATACGATTAATAAGGGCGATAATCCATATATGCACATGATGGGCTTCTCACCAAGTATGATTAATTTATCGAACATTCAGAATGATATTCCCAAAGCACAAAAGCTGAAAAAAGCGAAACCAGAAGAGACGAGTGAAACGAATGAGGCATTTGATAAACGTAGTATTCCATCTCCCCATATCATTAAAGCAAAGCTGGATGAATTTATCATAGGCCAGGAACACGCGAAAAAAGTTGTATCGGTTGCCGTATACAATCATTATAAAAGAATTGGAACGGTCATTGAACCTGATATAGAGATTGAAAAATCTAACATGCTGATGATAGGACCAACCGGAAGCGGTAAGACCTACCTGGTTAAGACACTGGCGAAGCTTCTGAATGTGCCGTTGGCAATTACGGATGCAACTTCACTGACTGAGGCCGGCTATATCGGTGATGATGTGGAAAGCGTGATATCAAAGCTTCTTCAGGCAGCAGAAAATGATGTAAAAAAGGCAGAACGAGGAATCGTATTCATCGATGAGATAGATAAAATAGCCAAGAAGCGTAATACCAATAGCAGGGATGTCAGCGGAGAATCTGTTCAACAGGGATTACTTAAGCTATTAGAGGGAAGTGATGTGGAAGTTCCGGTGGGTGCTTCCTCTAAAAATGCGATGGTGCCGCTCACTACGGTAAATACTCAGAATATACTTTTTATCTGTGGCGGAGCCTTTCCTGATCTGGACAAGATAGTAAAAGCAAGATTAAATAAGCAATCCTCCATAGGTTTTAAGGCAGACTTAAAGGATAAATACGATGAAGACCCTAATGTTTTAAAAAAGGCCAATCTGGATGATCTGAGAGAGTATGGAATGATACCGGAATTCTTAGGAAGATTACCGATTATGTATACCCTTGAGGACTTAACAAAAGATATGCTGATTCAGGTGTTAAAGGAGCCAAAGAATGCAATTTTAAAACAATACCAAAAGCTTCTGGCGATGGATGAAGTTGATCTTCAATTTGCACCGGAGGCGTTGGAGGCAATAGCAGAAAAAGCAATGAAGAAAAAGACGGGTGCAAGAGCCTTACGAGCCATCCTGGAAGATGCGATGTTGGATATCATGTATGAAATCCCCAAGGATGATAATATTGGCAGAGTAATCATTACCAGGGAATATATCGAAGGAACAGGGGCACCCTTGATTGAAATGAGGGGAATCGGAAAGCAGAAGATGATAAGTGTGAATAGAATTCAACAAAGTTGAATTCTTAGTAAATATAATAATGAATTCCGGTGGAAATTCATTATTATATTTACGGGTTTTCTATGAAGCATTTAAGGCAAAAGCAGCCATGCTTCGTTAGTGTGAATAGAATTCAACAAAACTAATTTTTCTTTCGGGTTATGAGCTGTACCTAAAAAGCAGCTGGAGGGGGAAACTTATGTCATTTTTAAGTAACTTATTTAATAGGAAGAGACAGACTACGGATATGAATACTCCTATGGAAAAGGAAGATTTCTTTGAGAATGAAGCAGAGGATGCCATAGATAGATATGATAAGGAGAAGGATAGTGTAACAAAGTCCGTTACCTTGTCGGAAAATCAGGAAAATGAGATAATTTATGAAGTGGTTGAACGGGAAATTCACCCTGCAAAAATCATTTGTCCCGACTGTGGTGGGATCACCTTGGAAGGTTTGGATTTTTGCGACAAATGTGGTGGAGAGTTGAATTAATTAATTGATTTAGGATATTATAACAATAGATAGAAGGACGCCCTCAAAGTTGAGGGCGTCCTTCTATCTATTGTTATAATAAAAATGATTAAAAATGTCAAAATATACAATAAAAGTAATAATTGTAAGATTAAATAGGGAATTATGTAAAAAATAAAGTAACAATTGATAAATAAAACATTGACATGTATTTTTATAAAGGTTATTATAAATTCAGAATAAAGGCGTTCTGAGACATTACAGATTATGGATTTCTGTTATCTTAAATTGAACGCCTTATTAAAGTAATATGGTAAATCATAGCAAGTGAAAATACATAGTTATGAAATTGCCGGAATTAATAGGAGGAATTTATATGAAGAAAATTAGTACTAAGATCTTAGGCTTAGGCCTAGCAGTCTCTTTGGTAGCGGCATCTTTTGTAGGTTGCGGTGCTAAGGATAGTTCATCGTTTTTAATTGGAGGTATCGGCCCCCTTACCGGTGATGCTGCTTCTTACGGAACAAGCGTTAAACAGGGTGCGGAGATTGCAATTAAAGAAATTAACGATGCCGGCGGTGTCACTGTTGGCGGTAAGAAAGTAAATCTAAAACTTGAATTTATGGATGACGTAAACAACCCTGATAATGCAAAATCAGCGTTTAATGCACTTATGGATAAAGGTATGGACGCACTGATGGGAACCGTAACCTCTACTCCCGGATTAGGTATCCTTGAGTTAACCAATAAAGAAGGAATTCTTACCTTAACTCCTTCCGGTTCCAGTGCAGGTTTAACAGAGTATGATAATACCTTCCGTCTATGCTTTACCGATCCTCTTCAGGGTATCACTATGGCAGACTTTGCAAAGGATGCCGGTTATACTAAGATTGCTATTATCTATAACAATTCCGACGATTACAGCACAGGTATGATGCAAGCTTTCGTAGATCAGGTTGCTGCAAATGGCGGTGAAGTTGTTGCAAACGAATCCTTTGTTGGTGGCGATATCGACTTCAATACACAGTTAACAGCAATTAAGGCTACCGATGCTCAGGTTATCTTTGTTCCTTCTTATTATAAAGAGGCGGCAGCGATTACAACACAGGCAGCGGCTCTTGGTATGAGCCTTCCTTTCCTTGGTGGAGATGGCTGGGATGGCGTAATCGCGCAGACAGTTGATCCTGCTGTATTAGAGGGAGCTGTATTCTTAACACCTTTCTTAGCAACGGATGAAGATCCAAAGGTAAAGGCTTTTGTTGATAAATACAATACTGCTTATAAAGCTATTCCGGATCAGTTTGCTGCTGATGGTTATGACAGTATCTATGTTATCGCAGCTGCTATGGAGAAAGCTGAAAGCACTAAGAGTGCAGATTTAATTGCTGCTATGACTCAGATCCAGGTGGATGGTTTAACCGGTTCCATGACCTTTACAGAAGAAGGCGAGCCAAACAAGGCAGCTAACTTTGTAGAAATCAAAGGTGGACAGTACACTGCAAAATAATGAATTATTTTGAATAGGTTTTTTGCAATAGACACCTAGTAGAATCATTGTTAAATATAAATATATGATAAGAACGAAAAGGAGACGGTATGCCTCCTTTTCGTTCTTAATAACGAAAGAACTTAAAAAATCCAAAAGTAACTGTCAAACAGGAAAATAAAAAATGAGGTGAAACTGTGGAAAATGTTATTGAACAACTAATCAATGGATTAAGAACAGGAAGTATCTATGCATTAATCGCACTGGGCTACACCATGGTTTACGGAATTGCGAAAATGATTAACTTTGCCCATGGCGATATTATCATGGTAGGTGCTTATGCATTGTATGTTTTTGTTGTTCGTTTAAAAATGCCTGTCTCTGTGGCAGTTCTTTTAACCATCGTAATCTGTGCATTATTGGGAATTACGATAGAAAGAATAGCATATAAACCGTTGAGAAAGGCTCCTGCGCTGGCAGTACTGATTACAGCAATCGGTGTAAGCTTCTTTTTACAGAATGCGGCATTATTAATATTTTCAGCAAATCCGAGGCCGTTTGCGTCAATCGTAAAGATGAAGCCTGTAAAAATCGGAAGCATAGAAATAGCAGGAATTACAATTGTGACATTACTTGTAACACTGGTTACAATGATTATATTAACTCTCTTTATCAATAAAACAAAAGCAGGAAGTGCTATGCGTGCCGTGTCGGAGGACAAGGGTGCAGCGCAGCTGATGGGAATTAACGTTAATAAGACGATTTCCCTGACCTTCGCTATAGGGTCTGCTTTGGCAGCAATTGCAGGCATCTTGTTCATAAGCCAATATCAATCTGTCAATCCTTCTTTGGGAGCAATACCCGGTATCAAAGCATTTGTAGCCGCGGTATTAGGAGGAATTGGAAGCGTTCCGGGAGCCATGTTAGGTGGTATAATACTGGGTATCATTGAAAGTATATCAAAAGCTTATATATCCTCTGAGCTTGCTGACGCTATTGTATTTGGTGTTCTAATATTGGTACTCTTACTGAAGCCCTCAGGCTTACTTGGTAAGAAACGTATTGAGAAAGTATAGGTGCCGGGATGAAAACAAACGCAAAGATCAATAATCAATTACAAAAAGATAAAACTTCGAAAATCATGGCAGTGCTTACTAAGCTAGCTATCATTTTAGCGATATATGTGGTAATGGCTGTTTTAGTAGAATATAACTTAATAAACAGACAGTTGAGTTCCCTTATTGTTCCCATTGGTGTCAATATTATTCTGGCAGTCTCCTTGAATCTGGTTACAGGCTTTTTAGGTGAGCTGAGCTTGGGACATGCAGGCTTCATGTCAATCGGTGCCTTTACAGGTGCATTATTCACTTTGAATATTGAGATGCCCACGATTCCTGCTTTTGAATTAGAGATACCGGGGATAGTAATTAATGATAAAGTCTTTTCCATAGGAACACCGGAGATACCGCTTAGCTTTATCGTAGCAATTCTTCTCGGCGGTATTATGGCTGCAATCTTTGGCTTTCTGATAGGTGTTCCGGTACTCCGCTTACGTGGAGATTATCTTGCAATTGTTACCTTGGCCTTCGGAGAGATCATTCGTTCCGTTATCAATACGATGTATTTCCCTGGAGGTAAGGATAAAGCAGGCAAGCTCATCGTCAATAAAGGTACCATGGGACTTTCGGGAATTGAGAACTACGCAAATTATACCTGGGTATATGTTGCAGTGGTTATAACCATTATCATATGCATAAACTTAGTGAAATCCAGACACGGCAGAGTAATTACCTCCATCCGTGATAATATCATTGCTGCTGAGTCAATCGGAATTCGAACCAGTAAATATAAAATAATGACCTTTGTAATTGCGGCATTTTTTGCCGGTGTTGCAGGTGTTATCAGTGGACATAATGTTTCCATCATTAAACCCGGATATTATGGTTATGCAAGATCTATCGATATCTTAGTATATGTTGTTCTTGGAGGAATGGGAAGCATCAAAGGCTCAATCATTGCGGCCACTATATTAACCGTTTTACCGGAGCTGTTACGGCCAATCAAGGATTATAGAATGCTTATGTATGCAGTTGTATTAATTGCGATGATGCTATTTAATCACTCCAGTCTCAAAGCTAAGATGCAGGAGAGCGGTAAGCTTTCCAGTCTTCTGAAGTTTGGCAAATAGGATAGCACAGAAGGAAGAGGAGGACCATTTATGGCTTTATTAGAAACTAAAAATTTGGGTATTTCCTTTGGCGGTTTACGGGCTGTTGATGAAGTGAATCTTAAGATTGAGAAAGGCCAGCTATATGGATTGATTGGTCCGAACGGAGCAGGTAAGACGACACTATTTAACCTTCTTACCGGGGTATATCAGCCGACCGATGGTGCTATTATACTGGATGGTATCAATATGGTAGGAAAGAGATCGGCGGAGATCAATATGGCCGGCATCGGCAGAACCTTTCAGAACATTCGCTTGTTTAAGAATATGTCCGTACTGGATAATGTAAAGGTTGCACTCCATAATCAGGAAAAGTACTCCTTGTTGTCGGGAATACTGCGTCTGCCTACTTATTTTAAGAAAGAACAGTTGATGAATGATACTGCCAGGAGTATTTTAGAGGTATTTGATTTAGATAAAGAAGAGAACACACTTGCTTCTAATTTGCCCTATGGTAAGCAGAGGAAGCTAGAGATTGCGAGAGCTCTTGCAACTAATCCCAAGCTGCTGTTATTGGATGAACCGGCAGCAGGTATGAATCCGAATGAAACAGCAGAATTAATGGATACAATTCGATTGATTAGAGACAAATATCAGATTACCATCCTGTTGATAGAGCATGATATGAAGCTGGTAGCCGGTATCTGTGAAGAGATTTTTGTATTAAACTTTGGAACCGAGCTTGCGAAGGGTACTCCGGAGGTTGTATTGAATGATCCGGCAGTAATCACAGCATATTTGGGTGAGTAGAAGAAAGGCGTTATGAAACAACTATAATTCACATATGTATATGAGCTGTCGTAGGGCAGCATGGAGGTTACAATGGCTTTATTGTCTATTAAAGATTTAAATGTATATTATGGAGTAATCCATGCGATAAAAGACATATCCTTTGATGTATATGAAGGTGAGGTTATTGCACTCATTGGAGCAAATGGAGCAGGAAAGACAACGATCCTCCATACAATCACAGGTCTAGTACCTGCCAAGTCAGGAACGATAGAGTTTGAAGTGAAGAAGACTTCTGGTGACAGTAATTCCGTTACGGAGACCGTTGATTTAAGAAAAACCCCGGCACATAAAATAGTATCCATGGGTATGGCTCATGTTCCGGAGGGCAGAAGAATCTTTCAGGAATTAACAGTACTTGAGAATCTTAAGATGGGTGCCTTCACAAGAACAGATAAAAAAGAAATCAATGATACCCTGGAAATGATCTATCAGCGTTTCCCTCGCCTAAGAGAGCGTAGATCACAGATAGCAGGAACCTTAAGTGGCGGAGAGCAACAGATGCTTGCAATGGGAAGAGCCCTAATGTCCCATCCAAGAATTATCTTGATGGACGAACCCTCCATGGGATTATCTCCGATATTAGTGGAAGAAATTTTCAGCATTATTCAGCAGATTAGTAAGGGCGGAACAACAGTTTTACTGGTAGAACAGAATGCGAAGAAAGCGTTATCCATCGCAAATCGTGCATATGTTTTAGAAACAGGGAATATCGTGTTAGAGGGTGAAGCTGACAAATTAATGAATGATGAATCTGTTAAAAAAGCATATTTAGGAGAATAAAGAATACAAAAAGCCGAAAAGGCAGGAGGTATTTCAGATGAGTAAATATGTAATAACAATTGCACGAGGCTATGGAAGCGGCGGAAGAACCATTGGAAAAATGTTATCTGAAGAACTTGGCATTCCGTACTATGACAGGGACCTGCTTCGTTTCGCTTCGGACGACAGCGGTATAAATCAACAGTTATTTGCAAAGGCGGATGAAAAGCTTAAGAAAAGCTTGTTATACAGAGTAGCTAGCAATGTATATAAAGGCGAATTAATACCACCGGATAGTGATGATTTTGTATCCAATGATAATCTCTTTAATTATCAGGCAAAAATTATCAAGGAGCTGGCGCAGACGGAATCCTGTATCATAATAGGTCGATGTGCTGATTTTGTACTTAAGGATTATGACAATGTCGTAAAGGTATTTGTACACTCACCCCTTGAAGCTTGCATCAATACTTTAAAGGAAATGACCGGCAAACCTGAGAAGGAAATAGAAAAGCAGATAACCGAAATTGATAAGCATAGAGCTGAATATTATAAATACTACACCGGTAGGAACTGGGAAGATGCAAAGAATTACGATCTTTGTTTAAATAGCAGTAACCTCGGCTTCCAAAAATGTGTGGATATCGTAAAAGAATATCTTGATATACGTTACCGTTAAGCTGTCTGAAATTTATGAATGAAATATAAAGAGTGTGTGAAGAAAAGTCTGTAAATAACTTTCTATGATAATTAATTAAGGATCTTGAGGCTGTTTCTACACAGTCCAATCCTTGGGTACACTATAAACAATAACAAAGAGCATGTCAAGAAAACT
>JAEZMV010000004.1 GCA_023414875.1 Bacillota bacterium
TACTGATTGTGGATGAGGTCCTCGCTGTTGGCGACTTTGAGTTTCAGAAGAAGTGTGAGCAGCGAATGAATGAGATGATGTCGGGCGGTACGACGCTGCTTTATGTCTCGCATTCGATTGAATCGGTTAAGAAGCTTTGCCAGAATGCCATTTGGCTTAAAAATGGTGAGACTGTGATGCAGGGAAGTGCAGAAGAGGTATGCAAAGCATATCAGAGATAATAAATGTAGAGACAATTTTGTTGACAGTTACATTTTAGATAAGTTAAACTGGTTGAAACCCTGACAACAAAGGAGAAAGATATGGATAAGTATAATCTATTAGATTGCACATTACGCGATGGAGGATACATAACAAATTGGAATTTTGGCAATAGTATGATTCGTGACACTATAAATACATTGGTTGATGCTAATTTCGACTTTGTTGAAGTAGGTTATCTCAATAATAAGCCATATGTTTCTGAGACTGTTCAATTTCAAACAATAGAACAAATAGCTGATTATCTACCAAAGGACAAAAAAAATAGCAGCATTCTTGCGATGGCCGATGTGAAGCAGTTTAATCCTAAAGATTTAACGCCTTTTACTGGAAAATCAATTGATGGTATTAGAGTTGTATTTTACAAACATCAAGTTGAAGAAGCATTAAATCTCTCTAAAACTATTAAAGAGATGGGATATAAACTATTTGTTCAACCAATGGTTACTATCGATTATTCAGTTGATGAATACTCAAAACTGTCAAAGCAAATTGCCAATTTGGACCCTTACTCTGTTTCGATTGTTGATAGCTTTGGATATATGATAAAATCTGATTTTCGCCAGTATTTTAAGATATTAGACAACTCACTTCCTGAAAAGTGTATGATTGGATTTCACTCCCATAATAACATGAATTTGTCTTTTATTACCGCTCAAGATATTTTAGAATATCACACGAGTAGAAGGTTAGTAATTGATTCATCCTTATATGGCATGGGGAGGGGGGCTGGAAATCTTCAAACCGAGCTCATTGCTAATTATTATAATATGACTCTTGGAGATAAATACGACATGATCAAAATTATTGATTTGATCGGAAAGTATATAATGCCTATACAGAAGGAGAATTCTTGGGGATACTCACCTTATTTTTTCCTCACAGGCTTGTACAAGTGCCACCCCAATTATGTGACGTATCTTCTTCAGGAGTATGAGGTTGGAGTATCAGAATTTAAGGAATTTTTGGATACTATTCCAAAGGATATGTATACCACTTGTCGAAAGCCATTTGTACTTGAGAAGTATAGAGAGTTTTTGGGGACAAAATGAAATGCATAAAGTTAAAATCCGATTACTAGTTATGGATGTTGATGGGACACTTACAGATGGTAAAATATACACAGGGTCTCAAGGTGAGGTTTTTAAAGCATTTCATGTTAAGGATGGATATGGCATTAAGAATATATTACCACTTCATAACATTACACCAGTAATTCTTAGTGGAAGAACTTCAAACGTGGTTGAAAAGCGCGCAGAAGAGCTTGGCATTGTAGAAGTTTATCAAGGATGTGATGATAAAATTGATAAACTGAAGTCAATTGTGGAGAAGTACAGATGCAACTTGGAGAATGTCGCTTTTATCGGTGATGATTTAAATGATATTGAATGTCTAAAAGCTTGTGGATTTTCTGGGTGTCCTTCAGATGCTGTAACTGCGGTAAAAAAAGTGGTTGACTACACGTGTTTACAGTCCGGTGGCGCTGGATGTGTCCGAGAGATAATCGATATTTTAACGCAAGATGCTAATTATCTGCAATTTCCAAACCAATAATGTGAGGATGAACTTATGAAACAGTCAATTAAAAATTGGTTAAAGAAATTCTTTCCCCTACCCGTTAAAACATTTAACAGAGAAATCCATATACTCAAGCAAATGATTGCGGCACAGAATAAAGCTTTTTTAAGTGCTTTAGAAAAGAATAACTATCTAATTAAAGATTTAGCTTTGCAGCTTAGTAGCCTTTCTTCGAAAGCTGAAGCGTTAGATAACATTATATCTGTTCAAAATCAACTAATCACTAAACAGGAAGCGTTAGATAACAACCTTATATCAAATCAAGCTGAGTCCAATGAAAAAATGACTTCTATTATATCTATTCAAAATCAACTAATCACTAAACAGGAAGAGATGGTGATGGCTATTGAAAAGAGGGCACGCAGAAAATTACCGAATACAGACATACAGAAACAACTATGGGATTTAGCGGGAAGGCAGACAGCAGAATACGTATCAGAAAATATGTACAAATGTAAGGTGTTTTCCGCGCCGGACTTACTACGAGAATATGCTGTTTCTCAGGCAGGTGAGGGGCTCTATCTAGAATTTGGAGTATATTCTGGAAAGACTATCAACCAGATAGCAGATTTGAAAAAAGATCGGATTATTTATGGCTTTGATAGCTTTGAAGGGTTACCGGAGACATGGAGAAGTGGATTTGAAGCTGGTAAGTTTTTAAAGGATACTTTACCAGAGGTCAGGGATAACGTAACCCTTATGAAGGGTTGGTTTGACCAAACGTTACCTAGTTTTATACAGGAACATAATGAAATATGTGCATTTATACATATAGATTGTGATTTGTATTCATCATCTAAAACAGTTTTAGATTTTCTTGCAGGCAGAATTGTTAAAGGAACTATTATATTGTTTGACGAATACTTTAATTACCCCGGTTGGAAACATAATGAATTTAAGGCGTTTCAAGAATTTATATCTGCTTCTGAATTAAAGTATGAATATATCGGGTATGTTAAAGA
>JAEZMV010000011.1 GCA_023414875.1 Bacillota bacterium
CTTTCCTTCGGTCATTCTGACCGGTTCACGTTTTTTTGCCATAATAAAAGGCCTCCTATGATATTTTTATTTTATCATAGAAAGCCTTAGCGAAATACTTATTTTACAGACTTTATTTCACAGTCTCAATATAAAAGGGTGCAGGCATCGCCAAATTATTTCGACGCCTGCACCCTTATTTCTTGCGCTACAAAACTGATCTATTCACTTAATCTAGAATATGACATGTCACTTAAGCGTTTTATGATGCGTTTCCCATCCTCATTTTGATATAAGAAGGATACCCCGGCAGCCATTCCAAATAGATCACATTGATTAAGCATTTCTGCTTCTAAACCAATCCACATTGCATTAAAAAGACTCAAAGTATCACCATGAGAAACTAGGATAAAATTCTCGTCCTTACTTTCGATAATATCCTTAAAAAACGGTGTCAACCTTTTCCATGTATCACGTCGCGATTCAGAATTCTTAAAGGCTTTATCATCAACTGTTTTTTCCCATATAATAGTATTAGCATGTGCCCACTCAACTGATTTTCCAACTGCCTCACCAAGATTACGCTCTCTCAAAACATTTGTCAATTCATAGTTTATATCTAAATGTCTTGCTACAATTTCTGCGGTGTGTCTAGCACGAAGCAAATCAGAAGAAATCATTCTATATTTATTACCTGATAATTCTTTAGCTAAATTTCTACCAATGTTATCTGCCTGATTAATGCCTAACTCCGTTAGATCCCAATCTGTCCATGAACCAATCATACCGTTGGTATGGTGTATGGATTGTGTATGTTGAATTGTAATAATATTTTTCACCATGAGCCTCCAATCATTTTTATACTGATGAATTTCCTCTTTGTGCGGGAAAATCTCATAGAAAATCTGCATTCTAATAAGAGAAGTAACTATAATATATTATGCATGATAATTAGATGCCTCTAAGATGTAATATATTATGTGCATCGATTCGTCCTTACACCGTACGTAATCTTTTTGCAAATTCTATCAGATGCGATTCATCCGTACCACAGCAACCACCATATATTTTCAAAGGAAATTCATTATGAAGGCATACTACTTCATTAGCTAATTCATCAGCTTTTGAAGATATTGTTTCAGATGGTTTATCTAATTCTTCTGGAGATAAATATGCTGCATTTGCTTGAATTCCCTTAAAGCGGCTTTTGACTAAAGCTGTATTGTTTTGTTGCAAGGCATGTTTTAATATTCTAGGATGAACACAATTAGTCATATAGCATAATGGGTGTTTGACCGTTGAATTGTCAACTGCCGCGATCGCCTCGTGAATAGAATGTCCATCCGGAATTAATCCATTTTCACGAATCATAAAACTAACTAAATAGGGAATCTCACTTTTTTCAATCTCTGCTGCTATCCCAATGGTTTCATTCACTGTCGGCATCAAAGAAGCAAATATAAAGTCAAGATCTGCTTGCATAAGAGCGTCAATTTGCCATGAGTGGAAATCGATTGCCTCCTCCTTTGACAGGCTGCCTAAGCCTGTATATCCATCACCTTTACAGCCTATACAACCGCCAATATAGGCTTCGCAATTGTACTTAGCTATGATCTCTTTCAAAAAATCCGCGTAATCCTTCATTACATTTTTATCTTTATAAGGTGAAGCAAATACTCTTTCTTTATTTGCACGTCTTGTATTTGTCATGAGCAAAATAGGCAGAGAAAAATCCAGAGCAACTTGTAGGTATTGCCCGTAGATAACTTCGAGTGTTTTCCTACCTGCTTTATCATAAATAAGGTTTGCGTTCATGATTTGCTTATCCGGTATAATACCAAATTCATTTGAGACCCTCAATCCAACAGCACCTTCTGTTAGAATTAAGGGTGAATTGTTATAGCAGTCAATAAAATTTTTTATGGAAATAATGCTCACCCCCACAGTATATGAGATATCAATGTTTTGTCATTGTATCATTAAGATTCTAACAAATCGCAATTGCTACGGAATATGAATCGCTATATAAATAGTAATACAAATCGCTATATAAATAATAATACATTTTATATCAAAAATATACCAGTATAAATTAAGATACTTCATATAGACATAAATAGGCTTTTATGGATATATAGACAACTACCCGAAATGATAGAACTTGAGGACGTAACAGATATATTTAAAAATAGAAAGAAATAAATTTTCATCATGAGAATGCTTCATAATATATCTTATCGTATGAAACCATATCTCTATCCTTTCCGACTAACAGGTTTGAGCTATCAGACGGGGAGTCTTGAGGGGTCGGGGAAACCATTTGATAAGTGCGTGCAGTACTTAGGCTCTGGGGAAGCGATCAGATAAGACGTGCGATAATTCGCACGAGCGCAAATGTTTGACGAGGAGGAGAAAGGAAAAAGCTACTGTGTAGGTTTATCCTTTCTCCTCCGAGGAGTTTTTGCGCGTTCTTATCGAAACAAGCGAACACAGAGCCTTAGAACTGCTAGCACGATTCAACCGGTTTCCCCGACCCCTCAAGGCTTCCTGCCTGCTAGCTCAAACCGTCCCTAGAAAGACATCTAGAGCCCATTCAAAATTCAGGTATTGATAAGGATACAATTGTATGTTATACTTTACAGCAAAAATTAGCTATGGCTTTGCCCGGAAAGAGGTATGCGATGATTTCAGAGAAAATGAGTGTATTAGTAAAGAATAGCTCGGTAATTAGGGCTATGTTTGAAGAGGGAAAACGTTTAGCAGGCATCTATGGCGCAGAAAATGTATTTGATTTCAGCTTAGGAAATCCTAGTGTTGAACCTCCGATTGAGATAAAAGAAGCACTACTTCAAATCATCAACGAGGAAAGTCCAAATCTTGTACACGGATACATGAATAATTCGGGCTATGAAGATGTAAGAGAGAAAATAGCAGAGCATATTAACCATAATTTCCAAACAGCCTTTCATAGTGATAATATAATTATGACTGTGGGAGCTGCCGGTGGATTAAATGTTATCTTAAAGACCATTATCAATCCCGGTGATGAAGTAATCGTATTTGCACCATTCTTCGGAGAATACCGCAACTATGTCAGTAACTTCGATGGAAAGCTGGTTGCCATAACACCGAATACTGTGGATTTCCAGCCGAACCTGGTAGAATTTGAACAAAAAATTACGCAAAATACAAAAGCGGTTATTGTGAATACACCGAATAATCCAACCGGAGTCGTATATTCCGAGAAGACAATTATAGAATTAGCGGATATCTTGAATAGAAAACAGAAGGAATTTGGTACTTCCATTTATCTGATCTCCGATGAACCCTATCGTGAACTAGCCTACGATGGTGTAGAGGTACCTTATCTTACAAAGTATTATAATAATACAATAATAGGCTATTCGTTCAGTAAATCACTTTCCCTGCCGGGAGAGCGTATTGGATATCTGGTAATTCCGGAGCAGATAGACGATTATAAGAATATGGTCGAGGCAGCAAATGTAGCGAACCGAATCCTGGGATATGTGAATGCACCTTCCCTGATTCAAAGAGCAGTAGCGAAATGCCTGGAAGCTAAAGTAGATATTGAGCTATATAATCGTAATCGTGAGCTGCTTTATAATAACTTGATTTCCTACGGCTTTCAATGTGTGAAACCTGAGGGAGCGTTTTACTTATTTGTAAAGGCGTTGGAGGAGGACGATAAAGCATTTGCAGAGGCAGCGAAGAAGCATAACCTTCTCATTGTTCCCGGCTCCTCCTTTGGATGTCCCGGCTATTGCAGAATAGCTTATTGTGTCGATTATAACATGATTGAGAGAGCTCTTCCAAAATTTAAAAAGTTAGCCGAGGAGTACGCAGCTAAATAAAAATAGAAATTAATCTGTATAGGGTAAGTGCGAAGCTTTATAACTGAATCTGTTTTATGTATATACTTTACATAAAATCTCATAATCCAGATAGTTTCGCAGTTACCTAAATAAATCATAATTGAAAGGAAAAGTATCATGCGGTCAAGCCGTCCTATGATGCAGTATAGAAAATGAAGCCATGGGAGAATAATATTCGTAAGGTCATACCCTATGTTCCCGGTGAGCAACCAAACATTGCGGGCATGGTTAAATTGAATACCAATGAGAATCCTTATCCGCCGGCGCCGGGAGTACAAAGAGTTCTAAGTGGAATAGATACAGCTGCTTTGAGATTATATCCCGATCCGACTATCAAATTACTGGTAGAAGAATTGGCTGGGTTTTATCATTTGAACAATGATCAGGTATTTGTCGGTGTTGGCTCAGATGATGTATTAGCGATGGCATTCCTGACATTTTTTAATTCTGAAAAGCCGATACTTTTTCCGGATATTACTTATTCCTTTTATCCGGTCTGGTGCGATTTGTATCGAATTCCTTACCAGACACAGCCTCTGGATGAGAATTTTTGTATCATAAAAGAGGATTATTATAAAGATAATGGCGGAGTTATATTAGCCAATCCAAATGCACCGACTTCATTGTACGAAGAGTTATCAGTGATAGAGGATATTCTTGCGCATAACCAGGAAGTAATAGTAATCATAGATGAGGCTTATATCGATTTTGCAGGTAAATCAGCGACAGAGCTGATATCAAAATATGAGAATTTGTTAGTTGTTCAAACCTTTTCAAAATCAAGGTCTATGGCAGGTATGCGAATTGGTTATGCTATGGGGAATCCGGCATTGATTAAAGCCTTGAATGATGTAAAGTACTCCTTTAATTCCTATACGATGAATTATACAGCTATTCTTGCCGGTGTAGAAGCCGTTAAGGATAAATTATATTTTGAAGAGGGGATCCAAAAAATAATTGCAACCAGAGAGAGAACAGCAAAGAGGTTAATGGAGCTTGGTTTTTCATGCCCCAAATCAGGTGCTAACTTCCTCTTTGCTACACATAACAAGATACCCGCGAAGGATATTTTTGAAGCTCTGCGTGGTGATAATATCTATGTACGATACTTTAATTTACCCCGAATCAATAATTATCTTAGAATTTCTATCGGAACCGACGAAGAAATGGATCAATTAATAACTTTTTTATTAAAATATTTTAAGTAAATAGATAGAAATGATACTAAATACCTGTTTATATTGATTTGATTTTAGGTTATGATATCCATATATAAGAACCCGGCCAGGAGGAAATTTAGAGATGAGAATTTTGATCGCAGAAGATGACTTTATTAGCAGGAAATACATGATGAGATTCCTGTCAAAATATGGTGAATGCGATGTGACCGTGGATGGGACAGAAGCGATAGAGGCATTTATTATGGCATTAGAAAACGGTGAAGGATACGATCTGATATGTCTAGATATTATGATGCCGGTCGTGGATGGTTATCAGGCTTTACAAAGGATCAGAGAAGTCGAAAAAGAAAGAGGAATCCCCGAAGAAAAAGCGGTTAAGATTATTATGACAACAGCATTAAGTGAAGGAAAAAATGTTATGAAGGCATTTAGTCTTGGCTGTACTGCATATGCGGGTAAACCCATTGATCAAGAGAAATTTGAGAATGAATTAAGAAAACTGGATTTGATCAGGAGCAATTAGTAATGAATTATCAGAAAGAGTTAGATAAAATAATAGAACAGCTTACTGCTATTGGATACAGGCCAAAGCTATTAATTCATAGTTGCTGCGCACCATGTAGCAGCTATGTTTTAGAGTATTTATCTAATTATTTTGATATCACAATATATTATTATAATCCGAATATCTACCCGGAACAGGAATACAATAGAAGGGTAGAGGAACAGCAAGCTTTAATCAAGGCTATGTCCTTGCCCTCAGAGATTAGTTTTATGCAAGGAGAATATAACACCGCCTATTATTATGAACAGATTAAGGGGCTCGAAGCGGAACCGGAGGGCGGAAAGCGCTGTTTTGCTTGCTATGAACTTCGCTTGAAGGAAGCGGCAAAACTGGCTGCAAACCATGGCTTTAATTTTTTTACGACTACGTTATCCATCAGCCCGCATAAAAATGCGGACAAATTAAACGAAATTGGATTAAAGCAGGCTGCATTGCATGGAGTAAACTACCTTCCATCTGATTTTAAAAAGAAGAATGGGTATAAGAGATCGATTGAATTATCAAAGGAGTATAATTTGTACCGTCAGGATTACTGCGGATGCGTTTTCTCCATGAAAAACCGGGAAGACAGAGAATAAACGGAAACTACTAATAAGAGCCTAAGGATGACTGATGTGCAGCGATCCTTAGGCTTTTTTATTCATTTGGATGCGCACTCGACGCGAAGCGCATATAAATATGCGTAAGGAAATTATCATTTCGTGAACGCGTTCTGCGCGGAGAGTCTGCTTTGCAGACTCTTTGTTATTATTTCATATTTTTTGTTACTAAAGACTAAAATATATAAAGGATAGCTATAAATTATGGATATTTATTCGGTTGACAAAATGAGATATCAAGACTATAATAAAAGCAAATGATAATTATTATCAATAAGAAAATTACATAAGATGCTTGAAAGCAAAAGCAGAGAGGATGTACGATATGACATTACAGGATGCTAAAATAGGTGTTATCTATACGGTGAAGTCTCTGAACCTGGATCAGGCTACCATGCGTAGGCTGGAGGCTTTAGGTCTGACCAAAGGAACTAGTATAAAGGTGCTTAACCGTAACCGTGGTGGTTCCATTATATTAATGGTGAGAGGAAGCCGCTTGGCGCTGGGAAGTAAAATTGCAGAAACGATACATATGAAGGAGGCATCATGATGAAGGAAGAGATTCAGGTTGGATTTGTCGGAAATCCAAATTGCGGTAAAACTACTTTGTTTAACGCATATACTGGAGCAAATTTAAAGGTTGCCAATTGGCCGGGTGTAACAGTTGAGAAGAAGGAAGGAGCCTTTAAATATCATGATCACCGCTTCAAGCTCGTAGATTTACCGGGCATATACAGTCTGACTTCCTATACGATGGAGGAAAGACTTACCAGAGAGTTTATTTTAGATTCCAATGTTGATGTAATTGTAAATATCGTAGATGCTTCCAGCTTAGAGAGAAATCTTTATCTGACCCTGCAGCTGATCGAACTGGGCAAGCCGGTTGTACTGGCTCTGAATATGATGGACATTGTAGAAGAACGTGGAATGGAAATTGATCTTCATAGATTACCTGAAATGCTTGGAATTCCTGTGATTCCGGTTTCTGCAAGGAAAAAAACAGGACTTGATATCCTGATGCATACGGTCTCGCATCATAAGGATAAAAGATTGGATAAAAATCTGGAGCACCATCACAAAAAACACTCCAACAAAGTTCAGAACCATAAGCATGAGCATCATAATGAGCTTACGATTGTATACAGTGATGACATTGAAGATAAAATCGATGAGGTTAGTGAACTATTACATAGTAAATACGGCCAGATAAATAATCTTCGCTGGCATGCAATTAAACTGATGGAAATGGATAAAGCAGTTATAGATAAGTATCCGATTGATTTAGACAGAATTGTAAAACATAGTTACGAAGAGGATATAATCAACCAGAAGTATGACTTCATTGAAGAGATCATTGAAGAAGTACTTGTTAATAAAAATACAAAGGCGGCCTCTACAGATAAGGTGGATCGGATTTTGACTCATCGTATTCTGGGATTACCGATATTCCTGGCGATCATGGGCGTTGTATTCTTGCTGACCTTTCAAATCGGAGATTTCATCAAGGGTGGCTTTGAGGTCTTAATCGATGCTTTTTCCAATGGAACACTTCATCTACTAGAGCAAATAAATGCTGGTGAATTTGTCACTTCCCTGATTGTTGATGGTATTATAGCCGGAGTGGGTGGTATTTTAACCTTTCTGCCGAACATCTTTATCCTGTTTCTCGCGCTGGCATATCTGGAGGATAGCGGATATATGGCAAGAGTAGCATATGTTATGGATGGTATCATGGGTAAGTTAGGATTATCAGGACGTGCCTTTATACCGATGCTTTTGGGCTTTGGTTGTACTGTACCGGCCATCATGGCTTCAAGATCCTTGGAAAACATGCGGGATCGAAGAAAGACCATTTTAATTACACCGTTTATGTCCTGTAGTGCGAGATTACCGATTTATGTTCTCTTCTCGCAGATGTTTTTTGGAAAAATGGCAATGTTTGTTGCTTATTCTATGTACCTAATCGGTATTATCGTAGCAATAACAGTGGCCTTTGCAATGAAAAATAAATCAGATCAGAATGTTGGAAACACCTTACTGATTGAATTACCGGAGTATAAGTCCCCGAACCCTCATACTATTATCATCTATGTATGGGAAAAGGTTAAGGAGTATTTAACAAAAGCGGGTACCACAATCTTCGCGGCTTCGGTTGTTATCTGGTTCATCCTGAATTTTGGCCCAAGCGGTATGGTTGAAGATATGTCAAAAAGCTTTGGTGCGATTGTAGGCAAGGCAATTGCTCCGGTACTGGCACCTGCGGGTCTTGGTATGTGGCAGGTGGTAGTTGCCCTGATTTCCGGTATTGCAGCAAAGGAAGTCGTGGTTTCCAGCTTCAGTGTTTTATTTGGAATCGGTAATATTACCACTCCGGATGGTATGGCAAGCTTAACAGAGATCCTGAGTCAGTATGGTTTTGGGGCACTTAATGCATATGCCTTGATGGTTTTCAGCCTTTTGTATATTCCCTGTGCGGCAACCATAGGTGTTATCCAAAGAGAAATGCGTTCCGCAAAATGGACCATTTTCACCATTTTGTTTCAGCTTGGAATAGCCCTTTTGGTGGCGACACTCGTATACCAAATCGGAAGGTTGTTCTAGAGGTGTGTACATGATTGAGGGTAGGGTTATTAAATTGGATGCAGTAGCACCAATTTAATACGCCTACCCTCAATCATGGGATAAACTTAATAACTAAAACATTAATCGAATAATAAAATTCAAACTCGGTTATTTATTAAGTTATTGTCTACTACTTTAGTTAATACTTGTGTCGTATACGTATTTTGATAAAAATATATATGGGAATAATTCACATTTTATATGATTTATGAATAGTAATTTATTAGAGGGTTTAGTGCGAGCGAGCCATTAGAAGAATAGCAAAAGCGTCTATTCTTCACGTGGGAAGAACTACATTGAAGTTGTGACATGTACGTTGGAGTGAAGTTGTTACTTGTGGTAAGTTTTTTGCTGATATAGATCAGCTGGAAGGAGGATTTATATGCCGGGAATTATCATAGCAGTTTTAATATTAGCATATACTGGTTTCATTATTTATAAAAGGACAAAAGATCTTAAAGCCGGTAAATCCTGCTGTGGAGGATGTTCTTCCTGCCCCTCCAAGGGTAAATGCGGTCCTGAGTAAGCACCACAATCCCTTTGTTCTTCATATACTACGTTATAGAGTAGCCCGGATTATGCCATAAATAGCAGGATCCGGGCTGATTTATTGATACTTGAGGACTAAGTCTCTTCGGTAATTTGATTTTCTAATAATTTTTCAATAATTTATCGATAATAAAAAGGAAATAGACTTTCCTTGTAGAATATTAGTAGTATAAGCGCTAATTCGTCTCATGAATATTTATGGGACGATTTTGGAGATAATGAATGCCGCAGGGCCAAATCGTGGAGGAATTCATGGAGCAAAGTTTAAACATCAGGCAGAAGCTGGAACAAAGAGAGCACTTAATATTAAGTCCTTATGCTGCATTTTCCGATCAGTCACTTGGCAGGGACGTATTTGAAGAACAATGTGATATTCGCCCGATCTACCAGAAGGACAGGGATAAGATTTTGCATTCTAAGGCATTCCGCAGACTGAAGCATAAAACGCAGGTATTTCTTGCTCCGGAAGGGGATCATTACCGGACAAGATTAACGCATACGCTAGAAGTTGCCCAGATTGCAAGAACCATATCAAAAGCATTGCTCCTGAATGAGGATTTAACCGAAGCAATTGCGTTAGGTCATGATTTGGGCCATACGCCGTTTGGTCACGCCGGGGAGCGAGCCTTGAACCGAATATGCCCGTTCGGATTTCAACACCATCTACAGAGTATCCGGGTTGTTGAGTTCTTAGAAAGGCACGGGAAAGGCCTCAACCTATCCAAAGAGGTCAGAGATGGGATACAAAATCATCAGACAGAGGGAAGTCCCTCTACTCTGGAAGGTAAAATTGTTCGAATTTGTGATAAAATAGCTTATATTAACCACGATATTGATGATGCGATCCGCGGACAGATTATCAAAGAGGAAGAAATACCAAGAGAGTATACAGATGTTCTGGGGCATAGTCTTGGAGATCGGCTCGATACCTTAGTTCATGATATTATAACCAATAGTGAGAATAAGAAGGATATCATCATGTCGCCGGAGATTGAGAAAGCGATGCATCATTTACGGGAATACATGTTTCAAAGTGTATATATGAACAAGAAAGCAAAGGGTCAGGAAGAGCAGGCTGAAAGACTCTTGGAGCAGTTATTTTTATATTATGAAAACCACCTGGAATGTCTCCCTGAGGAATATCAGCTTAGAATGGAACAATTAAAGGAGCCTTCCTACCGGGTAGTTTGTGACTATATTGCCGGTATGACGGACCGTTACGCGGTAACAAAATTCAAGGAATTAATGATCCCATCCGCCTGGAGTGTTTACTAAATCTTTATTTGCTTGTGTTTTTCCGCAATGGATCGATAAGCCGGAGACATCAATGATGGGAGGAGTACGCTGTGTTATATTCGGACGAGCTTGTTGAAGAGATCAGAAGTAAAAATGATATCGTAAGTGTCATAGGCTCCTACATAAGATTACAGAAAAAAGGCAGCAATCATATGGGCTTATGTCCTTTTCATAATGAAAAAACGCCCTCCTTTTCCGTAAGTGCATCAAAGCAGATGTATCATTGCTTTGGTTGTGGTGTTGGGGGAAATGTTTTTACCTTTATTATGGAATATGAGAACTACAGCTTTATTGAAGCCTTAAAGTATTTAGCAGAACGTGCCGGTGTTGCTTTGCCGGAGCAGGAGTATTCCGAAGAAGCCAAAAGACAATCGGATTTAAAAGGAAGATTACTGGAGGTAAATAAACAGGCTGCAAAATATTTTTATTATCAGCTCATTTCGCCCAGAGGGCAGGCAGCTCATGAGTATTTAATTAACAGGGGCTTGACCGAAGAGACCATCAAGCAATTTGGTCTGGGGTATTCGAATAAATTCAGTGATGATTTATATAAGTATTTAAAAGGCTTAGGCTATGAAGATCAGTTTCTGAAGCTATCAGGGCTGATAACCATAGATGAGAAAAGAGGCGGTTCGGATAAATTCTGGAACCGCGTTATGTTTCCGATTATGGATGTCAATCACCGTGTCATTGGTTTTGGCGGTCGCGTCATGGGAGAAGGGACACCAAAATACTTAAACTCACCGGAAACCATGCTGTTTGATAAAAGCCGTAATTTATATGGTTTAAATATAGCCAGGGCATCAAGAAAAACCAGTTTGCTTATCTGTGAAGGCTATATGGACGTAATAGCGCTTCACCAGGCAGGCTTTACGAATGCGGTTGCGGCGCTGGGAACTGCATTTACCATGTTTCACGCCAATCTGCTGAAACGCTACACGAATGAAGTTCTACTGACCTTCGACAGTGATACGGCGGGCACACAGGCAGCACTTCGTGCAATACCTATTCTAAAGGATGCCGGACTTACTGTTAAAGTTATAAATATGAAGCCCTATAAGGACCCGGATGAATTCATCAAGGCGTTAGGGGCAGAGGAATATCAAAATAGGATAAACGAGGCGAAAAGCAGTTTCTTTTTTGAAATAGATATTATGGAGACCGAGTTCAATCTTGCAGATCCGGAACAGAAGACTAAGTTCTTCCATGAAACAGCAAAAAAAATGCTTGGTTTTAAGGAGGAATTGGAACGAAATTTTTATATTGATGCGGTAGCAAAGTCATATCAGATTGATGTCGAGCAGCTGCGAAAGCTCGTAAATAAATTGGGCAATCAAATTGTTGTTGGATTGCAGGAAACTAAGGAATACCGGTCGGAAGCCGGTAAAGGGAAGAGGAGCCCGGAGGATGGCATATCCAAATCACAAAAGCTTATGCTCACCTGGTTGATTGAGGATCCCTCCTTATATGCAAAAATTAAAGGCTTTCTTGGTCCTGAGGACTTCACGGAAGGTATTTATAAAGAAGTAGCAGCGTTGGTATATGAGCAATGCAGCACAGATCAAGGGGTTAACCCCGCCAAGATAATAAGCTGTTTTCAAAGTAAGGAGGAGCAGACAGAAGTTGCGTCCCTATTTTCGGCAGAAATTCGTGGGGAGATGGATGAAGCCGGAAGGCAGAAGGCAATCTGCGATACCGTTATGAAATTAAAAGAAAACAGTCTGGACAAGCAGAGTCAGAAAGCGATTGAGATGAATGATACCGTCTTATTGATGAAGATCATTGCAGAAAAGACAGAATTAAAAAAGCACAGTTTTACTTTTACTAATTAACCGGAATATGCAAAACTGCGTAAATAGCCCCATTCCAGCAGAAATTGCATAGTTCATCAAATCATGGTTAAAATATAAAAAGAGTTAAAGAAGGAAGGATTATCTATGGACGAAAATATAATTAAATTTACGGAGAGACTGAAGGAGTTGCTGGTTTTTGCCGAAAAGAAGAAAAATGTTCTGGAATATCAGGAAGTAAATGATTTCTTCGCAGACATGGAACTGGATGCAGGAAAAATTGAAAAAATCTATGATTTCCTTGATAAACATAATGTTGATGTTCTCCGCATCTCCGAAGAGGATGAAGAAGATATTATTCTTGATGACGAAGAAGAAATTGAACCCATAGATTTGACGATTCCCGAGGGTATCAGTATAGAAGATCCTGTCCGTATGTATTTGAAAGAGATTGGTAAGGTGCCGCTCCTTACTGCGGATGAGGAAAATGATCTGGCTAAGAGAATGGAAGATGGAGATGATTATGCGAAGAAGCGTCTTGCGGAAGCGAATTTGCGACTTGTAGTCAGCATCGCAAAGCGATATGTAGGACGTGGAATGCTGTTTTTGGATTTAATTCAGGAAGGAAATCTGGGTTTAATTAAGGCGGTTGAGAAGTTTGATTATCGCAAGGGCTTTAAGTTTAGTACGTATGCTACCTGGTGGATCAGACAAGCAATCACCAGAGCGATAGCAGATCAGGCAAGAACCATCCGTATTCCGGTGCATATGGTGGAAACGATTAATAAGCTGACCCGTGTACAACGTCAGCTCCTACAGGAATTAGGAAGAGAGCCTTCTCCGGAGGAGATTTCCGAAGTTATGAACATGCCGGTGGAAAGAGTCAGAGAAATCCAGAAGATTTCTCAAGAGCCGGTATCCTTAGAGACTCCGATTGGAGAAGAGGAGGACAGCCACCTGGGTGACTTTATTCAGGATGATAATGTTCCGGTACCCGCAGATGCAGCAGCATTTACTCTATTGAAGGAACAGTTGGTAGAAGTGCTGGGAACCTTAACAGAGCGGGAGCAAAAGGTATTGCGCCTCCGTTTTGGCTTGGATGATGGACGTGCTCGCACCCTGGAAGAGGTGGGTAAGGAATTTAATGTAACCAGAGAACGTATCCGTCAGATTGAAGCAAAGGCTCTTCGGAAGTTAAGACATCCGAGCCGCAGCCGAAAGTTAAAGGATTATCTGGAGTAAGGCGAATGAAAGTGTGTTAGTATACGAATACAAATGAATTCATGATTAAGAATATGTTGTGAAGCATGTATTGTAAAGAATGAAATAAGGCTGCTAAGCTGCTTGCACAGATTACAAGCAATCAAGGCAGCCTTTCGTATGTGTCCGCTTCCTGCCTAATACATTGATCTGCGGCGGCAGGTTACTGTTCACACACTATCAAAAATTCGACTATATGATTTCGATAAATGCTTTCCGAAAAGGAGTATTTGCACTCGTCGGTACTTAGGCTCTGTCCTTTAGAGCCTTATGTACCGCTACGTAGTGCAACTAAGCGAAAGCGGCTCCGCTTCGGCATCATTTATCGAAATCATATCTATACCTTAGATAGTGTGTGTACAGTAACGGTTGCATAAGGTAGCTTAGAGATGTTTTCAAAATGTGGTAGTAACCTGAAATCAACTGATGTATAATGAAGAAGATAAACTTGGCAGGGCAGCTGCTCTGCAGAAAAAATTAATTTACGGAGAACACCATGCAGCTTTCAAAACGTTTACAGGCCGTAGCTGATCTTATAACACCGGGAAACAGGGTGGCGGATATCGGTTGTGACCATGCCTATACCTCAATCTATCTTGTAAAACATGATATTTCACCACATATCATTGCAATGGACGTCAATCAGGGTCCAATCGACAGAGCAAGAGAGAATATCTTAAAATATAGATGTGAAGATAAAATAGAAGTCAGAAGGTCAAACGGACTTGAGAAGCTAGGGGCTGAGGAAGCTGATTCCATTATCATTGCTGGAATGGGCGGAGGCTTAACCATACAGATACTTTCGGAGCGAATTGAGCTTGTGAAGACGCTCCGGGAGCTGGTACTTCAGCCACAGTCAGAGATTTATAAGGTTCGGGAGATGTTAAAGGAACATGATTTTCTGATAACCGATGAGAATATGATAAAAGAAGATGGCAAATATTATGTCATGATGAAAGCAAAACGTAGTAATCTTGTGGATAATCAAGAAGAGTATGTGTTAACAGAGGAAGAACATTTTCAATATGGAAGATTATTATTGGAACAAAAGCATCCGATATTATTAGAATTCTTACTTTGGGACTTGAGTATATGTGAGGATATTGTGAATTCATTAGAATTGGAGACTTCCGACAATGCAATGCTACGCCGTAGGGAAATCCAAGAGAAGATTAGGCTGATTGGGTGTGGACTTAAGTTTTATGACCATGAAGCATAATCTGTGTAAGAGTTGCAGGGAGCATTCACTTTTGCAGATATCATTAATAAAGGAGAGATAATCCTATGAAAACTAATGTTAAGGTAGAAATTAACGGTAAGACATATGAATATCCAGAGAATACGACACTGATGGAGATCAGCAAAGATTTTCAAAACGAATATCCCAATCAGATTATATTAGCTTTCGTAAATAATAAATTAAGAGAGCTGTTTAAGCGTGTAACCGATCATAGTATAATTCGTTTTGTAACAACCGCTGAGGATGCCGGTCATAAAACCTATATGAGGGGAATGATTTTGGTAATGCTGAAGGCGTTGTATGCGGAGTTTGGCTCGGAGAATGTTAACAAGGTCTCCGTCGAATATACCATAAGTAACGGCTTGTATTGCGATTATGAAGGAAAGCTTCCTCTGACGAAAGAACGTATTAGCTCGATTAAGAGCAGGATGCAGGATATTGTTGAAAGGGATATTCCTTTTTATAAGCGCAGTATTGGTACGGATGATGCAATCGAGCTTTTTCGTAAATATCGGATGTTTGATAAAGAAAAACTGTTTCGATATCGTCGGGTATCGAAAGCAAACATCTATAATCTGGATGGCTTCGAGGATTATTATTATGGCTATATGCCGCCCAGTTCGGGAATGCTTCAATATTTTGATCTGATTGATTATGATGACGGATTTTTATTACTGTTTCCAAACAAGAAAAATCCTACAGTAGTGGAGCCGTTCTTACCTCAGATTAAGCTATATGAGACCCTAAAAGAATCAAATCAATGGGCTAAGATGTTAGATATACCGAATGTTGGAGCCTTAAATGATGTAATTGCTTCCGGTAAGATCAATGATTTAATTCTGGTACAGGAAGCTTTACAGGAGAAAAAAATAAGTGATATCGCTGAGACGATCAAAAACGCGGGAGGAAAGAAGTTTATTATGATCGCAGGCCCTTCCTCCTCCGGAAAGACGACCTTCTCTTATCGCCTAAGCATACAGCTGAAGGCACATGGACTGAAACCACATCCGATTGCGGTGGATAATTACTTTGTAGATCGAGAAAAGACTCCGAAGGATGAACAGGGTAATTTCAACTTTGAAAGCCTTTATGCGATTGATTTAGAGCAGTTTAACAAGGATATGACTGATTTGTTGAATGGAAAAACAGTCGATATTCCTAATTTTAATTTTATATCCGGCAGGCGTGAATATAAGGGAAATTATTTAACTCTGGGCCCGGAAGATATCCTTGTAATCGAAGGAATTCATGGACTAAATGATGCGTTATCCTATTCCTTACCAAGAGAAAGTAAATTTAAGATTTATATCAGTGCACTAACCCAATTAAACATCGATGAACATAACAGAATTCCCACTACGGACGGTCGTCTGATCCGCAGAATGGTCAGAGATGCAAGAACCAGAGGTGCATCAGCTCAGAGAACGATTTCCATGTGGCCTTCGGTACGCAGGGGCGAGGATGAGAATATCTTCCCGTTCCAGGAGGATGCAGATGTAATGTTTAATTCAGCTTTAATTTATGAATTAGCAGTTTTGAAGCAATATGCAGAGCCGATTTTGTTTGGGATAGACCGCAATTGTGAGGAGTATGTAGAAGCAAAGAGGTTGCTGAAATTCTTGGATTATTTTATTGCTACTCCAAGTGAAGCAGTACCGCAGAATTCAATTCTGAAGGAATTTGTAGGGGGAAGCTGCTTTAAGGTGTGATTAGCTGATGCGACTGTATCATCGGTAGAGTTGTCACAGCAGATTAAGATTAAATATAATATAATGCTAATATAGGCAGATGAAATTACTCATTTAAAAGAATTTCGTCTGCTTTTTTTCTTCAATAGTAAGTCAGTATTAAATTATATCGCATAATGAACAATTATTGTAAAGAAACCGAAAATTATACATATTTATGTCAAAATCACCCTGCGGGTGATGTGCAAAGTGGAGGTTTTATGAAATAATATGGGTGATGAAACATTCAAACATATTATGGAGGATAGCGTATGAGAAGAAGATCATTACTTTGTTTCACCTTAATCGCACTGATGTGCATGTCTTTAATCCCATCCATGCCTAAGGAGGTAAAAGCAACAGCATCTACAGATCCATATATTCTTTATATGAGATTTGACGGGGATTTAAAAGATAACTCAGGCAA
Organism: Bacillota bacterium; assembly: GCA_023414875.1. Taxonomy (GTDB): domain Bacteria; phylum Bacillota; class Clostridia; order Lachnospirales; family Lachnospiraceae; genus Mobilitalea. Next base: position 17,129 of record JAEZMV010000011.1, read on the forward strand.
TTCACTGGATGGGAATTGTACCTATGGCAACATTACCTATAAGGAGGGAGTAAGAGGTCAATGTGCTGTGTTTGACGGTAAAAGTTATATTGAAATTCCGGATTCGGATCTGCTAGATCTAAAAGATAATTTTACAATTAGTTTTTGGGCTTACAAGGAAGATATGAATGAGCAGTATGTTCCCTATGTTGATAAAGAAGAAGATGAAGAATCCTATGCATCTCCTTATAAGGTATATGAACATTGGCATAATACCCCGGGAATTTATCTCCACGATGGAGGACAGGGTTCAGAAATAGATCAATACTATTTAAGTGGCCCTGCAATGGATTTTCGCAAATGGTTCATGCTTTCTGTTACCTATGACGGAAAAGAGGTCAGAATATATCACAATGATAAGCTGGTTAAGAAGGAAAGCGTAACAGGAGTTCCTGCAGCAACCATTGGCAACCTTTATATTGGAATGCTGGACGGAGAAGTGTTTTATAAAGGAAAAATGGACGAGTTGAAAATTATGAACACGACTGCTTCAGCCAGTGAAATTGCTAATTTTTATAAAAACGATCCGGGAAGTGTATTATCAAAACCAAAACTAATGGTTGGCTATTATAAGTTCAATAATGATTTTAAAGATTATTCAGGACAGGGTAATGATGCAGTAAAGATTACGGGGGAAGGCTCGACCAAATTCGTAGATGCAGTCTGTTCAAAGGGTGTTACCTTAACAAAGGGTAGTTATCTAGAGATTAAAGACAATGACAGCATTAATTTTGATGAGGAATTTTCGATCACCGGCTGGCTTCGTGAGACCAAAGAAGATGTTGCAATGCCTGTTTTATACAGATGCGGTGTGAGCAGCTCCTATGCTTCCAATGATAGTGCTTATTCACTTACCGTATATGATGATCTATGGGATTTTGGCTATGTACCCTTTGGTTCTGACTATGCGCCTACCAGTTCCAGAGTAAACTTTGATAATAGTTTGAAGAATAAATGGTATCATTTTGGTATCACCTTCGACGGGGAACAAGTTTGTTTTTATAAGAACGGTGTATTGATCAAAAAGGAAGAAATTGAGGATTCTGTAATAGCCCACGCTAGCGGAAACCTTATGATTGGTTCAAACGGAACTGACTTCTTTGAAGGTACCTTGGACAGCCTGTGTTTATATAACTTCAAACTTACTGATAAGGAAGTAAAGATAGGTTCACAATTTGTAGATACTCTGCAAATAAGTACGGATAATCAAACTAAGATTAAATCGTTAAAAGCAAAGGCTACAGTACAGCTAAAGGTCACAAGAGATTATGTTGAAACGGATGATTTAAAAGATGTCTCCGCTGCGGTAACTTACAAATCCTCGAATACAAAGATATTTACCGTAAATAAAGAAGGTAAAATTACCGCTGTAAAAAAAGGAACTGCAAAGCTAACGGTGACCCATGGTGGTATCAGTAAGACCTATACCGTTACGGTGAAATAAGGTAAGATATTAAATTAGGTCATATCATATTATTATATAGGTGAAAAAGCTTCCTGTTTATTCGTGATTAATAGCGATAAGCAGGAAGTTTTTTATGTAATAGACGAAATTGCTCTGCAATTCCTCTATTACATAAAAAGCCTTCCAGGCAGGATGCGCACTCGCGCGTATTGTATTTGTTCGCTTGCGCTCACCGCGCTCGGCGCGAGAGTTTGCCAAGGCAAACTCTATGTTCTGTATAAAGCATAAAAAAACACTCACAGAAGCGAGTGTTAAAAAGGTTGTATGAGCAGCACGATAAGCCGGGTTCTGTCTTGAATGATCATCTATCTTGACCACATGTTACCATGTGGCTCAAGTATCCGCTTTCGCAAATACTACGCGACCAACCCTAAAGCACGGCGGGCAACCGTATCGCTTTATGTTCGGTCTTGCTTCGGGTGGGGTTTACATCTGCCCCTCCTGTTACCAGAAGGGCGGTGGTCTCTTAAGCCACCTTTCCATCCTTACCGGCACTTGAAACCTGACAAGTCAAATTACAGTATGCTGGCGGTATATTTCTGTTGCACTAGCCTTGGAGTCGCCTCCACCGGACGTTATCCGGCACCCTGCCCTATGAAGCCCGGACTTTCCTCACCTTATAAAGGCGCGATCATCTGTGCTACTCACAGGTTGTATTCTATCATGCCATAATAAAAATGTAAATGAGAGAATCGTGGAAAAGAGCATAAAGCAAAAAGTTACTGTTCACACTCAATGTCATTAAGTTAAGATAACTATGAAATAATTTACATAAAAAGTTACAGTTCAGCATATCTGTGTCTAAAGCATAAGACTAGAGGGAAATGCTTCCCATGGGGAGTATTTACATTCGTCGGTACTTAGGTTCTGTTTTTAGAACCTTATGTACAGCTACGTAATGCAATTAAGTGAGAACGGCTCATCCATGGGAACATTTCTCATCTAGTCTTATCTACAACTTGGATGGATGAACTGTAACTTTTATTAACTTAATGACATTGTGTGTGAACAGTAACAAGCATATAACCACGGATCATAAAGGATTAAGAAAAAAGTAAGGATTTTTCTGTTTTGTTATGATATGATAAAATTAATTTGTTTATCCTAGCTGCACCGAAGCTGCGGCATATATGTTAAGAAGTGAAATAAGGAGGGATCTGGTTATGGAACAAGTCCAAATATTGGTGGTAGATGACGATAAGGACATTGCGGATTTGGTCGAGATCCATTTAGTCAGTGAGGGCTATCATGTAAAAAAAGCGAATTCAGCAAGAGAAGGACTTCAGATTTTGGAAACCACGGACATTAAGCTAGTGATATTAGATATTATGATGCCGGGCATGGATGGACTTACGATGTGCAAAAAGATACGGGAGACTAATACGGTACCGATTATCATGCTTAGCGCAAGGTCTGCGGATCTCGATAAAATAATCGGCTTGGGGACAGGTGCCGACGATTATGTCATTAAACCGTTTAACCCTCTGGAATTAACAGCACGGGTAAAATCTCAGCTAAGGAGATATACGAAGTTCAATCCCAATTCCCATGATGACAGGCAGGACAAGGAAATCATCCTGGATCATCTTGTGATCAATAAGGAAAATCATAAAGTGAATGCTTACGGTAAGGATGTAAAGCTGACACCGATTGAATTTGATATTCTTTATCTTCTCGCTAGTAATATAGGAAGAGTATTTTCTACGGATGATATCTTTGAACGAGTCTGGAATGAAAAAATGTACGAAGCAAATAATACGGTAATGGTACATATCCGCCGCATCAGGGAAAAGATAGAGATGGATTCTCGCAATTCCCAAATCATAAAAACCGTATGGGGAGTGGGTTATAAAATTGAAGAATAATATATTCAAAAGCTTTCGGTTTGAGATTGTACTATACAGCCTCTTAAGTCTGTTTTATACGCTATTATCTCTTGCGGTCATATATATCGGGGTATCTCTGATACTGAAAGGACAAGGGAAGCAGCTTTCGGAAGTATCCACAATCATCTTATCCATGATTACCATCGTAATGGGCATTTTTCTGTTCATAACCTTTTTCCTTCTGCTAACCAAGAAGTTTATTAACTATATCAACAAGATTTCAGAGGGTATTAATCAGATTTCTCAGGGTAATCTTGATAACCGGATTAATATTAAAAATGAAGATGAATTTGCCTTCCTTGCTGATAAACTGAACCATATGACGGATGACATCAAAGAAATCATGGAAAATGAGCGAAGAATTGAGTATTCCAAGAACGAGCTAATCACCAGCGTCGCACACGATCTGCGTACACCGTTGACCTCTATCATCGGTTATCTGGATCTGGTATCCTCTAAGGAGCTTACTACGGAGACTCAGATGAAGTATATCAGTATCGCTTATAATAAATCAAAACGACTTGAGAAGCTGATCGAGGACTTGTTTACCTATACCAAATTTAATTTTGGTGAAGTAAAGGGCGCCTATACAGAGGTTGACATGGTGAAACTGCTGAATCAGCTGATCGATGAATTTTATCCCAGCTTTGCGGAATATCACCTGGAATATGAGTTTGTCACCTCTAATGCCACGGCAATCATTAAAGCGGATGGCAATCTTCTAGCCAGAGCCTTTGCAAACTTAATCAGTAACGCTATCAAATACGGCAAGGATGGTAAGAATATCCTAATTACTCTAAGTAAGAACGAAGCAGGCGTCATTATCACTGTTAAAAATTATGGGGATATCATACCTGCAGAGGATCTGGAGAGAATATTTCAACGTTTTTTTAGGGTTGAAACCTCAAGATCCAGTGAAACAGGAGGAAGCGGACTTGGTCTGGCAATTGCGCAAAGTATCATTGTAATGCATGGCGGGAACATTTCTGCGAGGAGTGATTCTGAGGGGACGGTATTCACGGTAGAATTAAAGAACGAACCGGACATTTAAAGAATAAAACAAATTGAGCCATCGGTAATCCACAGAACAAGCTGTAGCCTTCCGTAGGCACGGATAGCACTTGCGGGATTATCGATGGCTTCAACCTGTGAACTATGAAAATGGAAGAAGAAAAATATATAGTCATTATAACACAAATTCTAAATAAAGGTAGTCTTTTTTGTAAATTTAAAACATTGTTAATAAATTCAACTTCATAATTCAAACTTTTATCATGCAAAATGAGTAATTTAAAAGGTGCTAACACTCTGTGAACGCGTTCTGTGCGAAGAGTCTGCTTTACATACTCTTGATTCTGGTTTGAGCATATGTTAATAATCTTTTTGATATTCTTAATTTCTGAAAAATAGCTGCATAAGCTATCTCATCAACCCCCTCAACAAAATTCTGAGGGAAATTCTTTGTCATACCGTGGTTCTTCAGGATCAGAGCTGCTTTATTGTAAGCAATTGCGGCATCTGTCTCCGAAGGATAACATCCGATCTGAAAATCCCCGTTAATATGTATCTTGGCTAAATACTGAGGCTTTCCTTTGCGTAGCACCTTTGTTACTCCATGAAAACGATTTACAATCTCTATATTCTGATAACTAAAATCCTTGTCATCACCGTTGGAAAACAGATAATCCCTGCCCTTTACCGCATAATTCTTGATACCATAACGGCTTAGGATATTAACCTGCATTCCGTAATCCGATACGAAGAGATGACCGCCCCGTTTTATTATCTTGTGATGTGCATAATAAAACAAATCATCAGCATCAAACTTAAGACAGTTTTCGCGGTCTATATAGTATAAGAAGTATCTTTTTTTAAGATAGATCGGATTCTTAAAGTAGATATGATTATCTCTGAAGTTAATCAGTACCACCCATTTATGAAAGCTTAGCGCACAGGAGCTGGGATACCCCTCAATCGCTATGGCGGAGTGTTCAGAGAGAACCTCAAGGGCAGTCCGGTAAGCCTGATTTGCATCAGCTTCCTTCGGAAAACTGCCTATGCTGATATGCTTTCCGCGATAAGTTACAGATGCCCTGTAATAAGCCTCGCCATTTTTTTTAGTGGCAGAATATACTCCGGGTAACATATGCGATGACCTCCGATGCATTCGCTCAATAATAAGCTGCAAGTTGTAAGGTAATTGATCCTCCTTAACTATATCAGAAGGCGTAATTAATCGCAAGATATTGCCTTGAGAAATGGGGCAATTGTTAACTAATTATTAAGTTCCATTTTAGTAGAACAGCCTTATAATACAGTAAATATCGTACTAGAATAGTAGAATAAGCATAAAATGTAAGGTAGTCGCGTAAAATATTTAATATATAGTTAATAATTTGTTAAAATTATCTTGTATATTTTATACAGAAGTCAAGGGGTACATAGAATATTAAATTGTAACTAATTACCTTGTCTGTAAATAAGAGGAAATTATCTATCGTGGTATATAACGAAAATGCAGAAGTGTTATTGACACATTTAATTTCCAATGGCTATAATGCATGATGGTTATTGCCATAAGTACCATAAAATGGAAACATGTTACAAAATATGAAGGAAAGAGGAAAGAGTATGTCAACAATATATTCGTTTCTTCAAAAGAGAAAAATGCATGAAAATCATCATGGCTTTATAATGATATTCACTGCATATGTATTATCCGGGCTTATGCTGCTTTTAGGATCTGATGTGTTCTATAACATCAAATCCTCGGCAAAGGGTGTGAGCATGGATGCTGAAGAAGAGACAAATGAGATAGTTGTAAAGGATATAAAGAACCTGCAATATGCAGGGTTTACATCAAGAGCAGAATTCGAGGACTTGGTTAATCCGTATGGATTAGGGGAGGGGACCAATCAGCTTCGGGACAAGATACAGGTTAAGAAGGAAATAGAGAATACATCAACAAGCGGAGATACCATCTGGCTATTCGGTAAGACGATGGAAGGAAAAGATTTTGATATTATCATGGAACAGCTGAGTGCTAAGACTTCTCTGACAGCCGGAGCAGCTTCGGGTAATACCGTAATGAATCTTTCTGTTACCGAAAAGGTGGACAAAGCAGGAACTGCTCTAAAGACCAGCGGTAAAGGTAATACAAAGGAAAAAAGTAAGGAAGTGGAAGCCTCATCAAGCACATCGGTAATGGATGTCACCAAAGAAGAGATAAAGATGCTGGAACGGATAGTGGAAGCGGAAGCCTCTGGTGAGGATATGAAAGGTAAGATCTTAATTGCTAACGTAATCTTTAACAGGATTGAGGATGAGGAATTCCCGGATACCATAGAGGATGTTATATTCCAGAGGGTTAATGGGGATTATCAATTCTCACCCATATCCGATGAACGATACTGGTCGGTTACAGTCTCTAAGGATACAAAAAAAGCGGTTCAAAGAGCATTAGAAGGAGAGGATTATTCCGAAGGGGCCTTGTATTTTGTAGCAAAAAAGAGGACGAAATCGAGCAGTGCCAAATGGTTTGATCAGCGCCTGGAATGGTTGTTTAAGCATGGAGGCCATGATTTTTACAAAAATAAATAGTAGTATTGTATCCGAGGTTTAAGCATGTTATAATACATGAAACTTGCTCGAAACGGAGCTAAGTGAAATATTAGAAAAGGGGATTGAAAAAGATGAACCTAATGTACAGAAGCACCAGAGACTCAGATAAAAGAGTGACAGCTTCCCAAGCAGTGCTACAGGGCTTATCTTCGGATGGTGGCTTATTTGTACCGGAGCAAGTACCGGTACTCTCTAAAACACTCGAGGAATTATCCGGTATGAATTACCGTGAGCTGGCCTATGAAGTTATGAAGCTTTTTTTAACCGATTATACAGAAGAAGAGTTGAAGGATTGTATCGACAAGGCATATGATGACAAATTCGATACTCCTGAGATTGCACCGTTAAAGAAGGTCGGTCAAGCCTATTATTTAGAACTATTCCACGGAGCTACAATTGCTTTTAAGGATATGGCATTATCTATACTTCCTCATCTTCTGACGAAGGCAGCAAAGAAGAATCAGGTAGAGGAAGAGATCGTGATACTTACCGCTACCTCCGGTGATACCGGTAAAGCAGCTTTATCCGGCTTTGCAGATGTAGAAGGAACCAAGATTATCGTATTTTATCCAAAGGACGGCGTAAGCAGTGTTCAGGAAAAGCAGATGGTAACACAGCAGGGCAAGAATACGGATGTCATCGGAATCCTTGGTAACTTTGATGACGCGCAGACCGGTGTAAAGATGATGTTTAATAACACTGAGCTGGCAGAGCGTCTTAAGAAGGCAGGATATCTGTTCTCCTCCGCCAATTCGATCAATATCGGCAGATTAGTGCCTCAAATCGTATATTATGTTCACTCTTATATATCATTATATAGGAAGAAAGAGATTAAGCTGGGAGAAAAGATTAACTTTGTAGTTCCCACCGGTAATTTCGGTAATATTCTGGCGGCTTATTATGCAAAAGGGATTGGCTTGCCAATCAATAAACTGATTTGCGCTTCCAATGAGAATAAGGTCCTTTTTGACTTCTTTCAGTCCGGTCGTTACGATAGGAACAGAGAGTTCATTTTGACCGAATCTCCTTCCATGGACATTCTGGTATCCAGTAACCTGGAACGATTGATCTATCATATCGCTGGCGGTGACTCACAAAAGACGGCTGAGTTTATGAAGGCACTATCCTCAAACGGCTCTTATGAGATTACAAACCATATGCAGGCGAAGCTTGAAGGCTTCATCGGTGGATGGGCTTCCGAGGAAGAGACACGTACTGCAATTTATAAGGTATACGATGAGAATGGGTATGTGATCGATACCCATACCGCGGTAGCTGCAAGTGTCTTCGAGAACTATAGGAAAGAGACCGGCGATAATACAAAAACAGTGATCGTATCGACTGCGAGCCCTTATAAATTTGCCAAGAGTGTATTAAGTGCACTTAAGTCAGAGGACATACCGGAAGATGACTATGAGCAGGCAATTATGCTGAAAAAGGTATCAAAGACCGAAATACCAAAAGCCGTGGAAGAGATCCGTGTAGCCCCTATTTTGCATAAAAAGGTATGTGAAACAGGAAAAATGGAAGAAATTGTAGAAAATATATTAAAAATAATCTAATTGTGACAAATGCATGACATAAAGTTGACATATTCAAAGCGCATATTATATTCATAGTCAACGTAATGAGACAGGAACTACAGCGAATATCGAGGTAGCAAATGAGTCACATCCTATTCTACATTTGTTAGTGAGGTAATCGCTGAGGGGAATGTAAGGGACAGGGGGATATCCCCTAAACAGTTTGACTAAGATATAATCAACCAAACAGGCTTATTTACAGCGATTTTGGAAGTCAAAGATTGGTAATTTATCCAAATAATATGGATAAAAAGACTTGACCTTTTTTTCCTTTATTGTTATAATCATCTTGTTGTTGGAAGATTATATTATGGCGTTACCTTTTCAGTGCTTTACGGGGTTTACATACTTTGTGAGAGTGGTTAGGGACGCTGGTATAATAACCAAACCATATATTTTAAGGAGGAAGTAAGAATATGAAGAAGAATTTCTTTAAGAAGTTATCCTTCGTTATAGCATTAGCGATGATCGTTTCTGTAGTCGCTCCTGCAGCAGGCGCTTTCGCAGCAGCAGCAGCAAAGCTTAATGCTACCAAGAAATACTTAGTTCTTGGCGACGATTTTGACTTCAACGTAATTAACGGACAAAAAGGTTGGAAGTATAAATATACTTCTAGCAAGACAAGTGTAGCTACTGTAACTGGCGGAACTGGTGTTATCACCACGAAAGCTATCGGTACTACAACAATCACATTAAAAGCTTCTAAAGATGGCAAGGTAGTTAAGACTCTTAAAGCTACTGTAATTGTAAAGGATCCTATGACATCCATTACACTTACTAACAAGCCTGAGAAAGAGCTTAAAGTTGGTGATGTTAATGATTTCGGTAGAACCTTCAAGACAGTATCCGGTTCTACAAAGAAGACATCTACTATCACAAGATATGCAGTTGACTCTGACAAAGCTGAGATCAATCCAGTTACAGGTGTTTTCACAGCTAAAGAAGCTGGCGAGTACAATGTAAAGGTTCTTGGTTTCCAGACCGTTGCACAGTACAATGCTTGGGTTGCAGCTAAAGATTTCGCTTCTACTAAGAGCGTAGTTGTTTCTGACACTGCTAAAGTAGTTGTTGCTCCTAGCATTACATCTGTAGAGCAGACTTCATTAACCAAATTTGCTGTAACTTTTGACTCTGATATGAGCAAGACCGATGTTGCAACAAAGGGTCTTGTATATCAGGTATTTAATGGTAAAGATGTACTTACCGGTACAGAAAAGATCAAAAAGATCGAGTTAGATTCAACCGGTAAGGTAGCAACTGTTGAGATGTATGTTAACTTCAATCAGAAGGCTGAATACAAATTCGTATATGGTACCTTATCAGGAAGTTTCACTGCTGCGACTGTAGCACTTTCTGAAATTGACAGTATTGTATTCTCTGATTTCAACGTTGATCCTTCAACAGGTGCTGGCTATGATATGACAAAGAATATTGTTGCTAAGAATGCTAAGGGTGTTGTTATCTATACAGGTGCTGACACAGAGTTCGCTAACGCTTTAACATTTACTTACACTGGCGAGAACACAAAGGGTCTCGTTTCTGGTAAAATGGCATATATCTATAGTGAAGGCTATACTGCAGTTGTCAAAGCTAAGTTTGAGACATGGGTTTTAAATACTGCAACCAATAAGTATGAGCCATTAGTAAAGGAAGCAGCAGCAACCGCTATAGGTGTTAAGGCTAATACAAATATTAGTGCAGCATCTATTCAGTATATTGTTCAACCTGCAGGTGCAACAGCTCCTTCAATAGCAAAAGATACTAAAGCTGACTGGTCAAAGACTTCCTTCGTAATGGCAGCTGGAGACAATGCATTCGTTGTTTATAAGAGATATAAGACAAATGACGATGCTGATACTTGGAAAGATACTACTACATTCTCTTATAAGTCAACAGACGAGAATAAGTTATTAATCAGTGGATCAAACCTTGTACCTTTGAAAGAAGGTAATGTAACAGTTATCGTTTCAGCAGTTGATGGAACAAAAGTAACACCTATTGGTTCCTTTGACGTAACTATTGCAGCGGCTAGAAGCTTAGCTGGTATTGAGCAGGATAAAGCAGTTGTAAAAGTTGGTAACAATGGAACATATGGTGAAACAGCAGAAGTTAAAGTGTTTGCAAAAGATACAATGAATGATAAGATTACATCCGGTATTACCATTGGTACTCCTACTGTAACAAATTGGCCTTCAAATTCAACCGCTAACGCAATAGTAGTAACTAATGATGCTATTGTAACTTCTGGTGATGATGCTGGATTAATCAAGTACAAAGCATACGCAACAGCAGGTGCCAAAGTTGGTGTATATCAAGTGAAATCTACTATTACTTATGCAAATGTTTCTAAGGATGTATACTTCACAGTTCAGGTTGGAGAATCTAACGATGCTACTCACAGTACAGCTGTAAACTACGAAGTAGTTCTTGGTAAAACATCTGTAGATTTAAAGAATACTGATGCAGTAAATGAAGTATCTGTAACTGTATATGGTATCAATGCTGAAGGTTTAAGAGTATCTAAATTAACAGACGATCAGTTTGATATTGTATTAACAAAAGACGGAAAAGAAATTGATAAAGATGGTACAGATGGTATTGTTAAAAATGTATCTGGTGCAACATATACTACTTCAGTAGCTGTTGTAAGAGCAACAACTGTAGGCTCAGGTACAGTTCTTAAAGCAGTTGATCAAGGAAACTATGTAATCACTGTTAAGTTAGCAGTAGCACTTCCTCCAAGAGCAATCGGTAGCGTAATTGCTTATAGTACATTAGAAGTTAAAGATACTACTTCTAAAGATCTTGGTATTAAAACAACTGCAGTTAGTAAAGCAACTTACCCTACACTCGATGTTGCAGTAAAAGCAGCTTTTGATTTCAAAATCAATGGAGTAGACAAAGCAGCTAATATCGTAAGCTACAAGGTAAGTACTGGTGCAGCAGCAGCAGCAGCAGTATCAGCTACAGCAGCAGCAACACAGACAGTAGCAGAAGGCAGCTTATTTATTGACTCTGTAACTATCGGTATTGCTAATGCAACTGGAGAAGTTTATGAATATGTATTTACTGTAGATAGAACAATCTCTATCACACAGTAATACTGATTAATAAACGGTATAATAAAAGCCCTATGGTGAAAACCATAGGGCTTTTTAAGCGGCTCTTTGTAAAGTCTTGGGGTGGGATTCTTTGAATCCCCCTCAAATACTGGATGAAGAGCTATTTTTATAGACTCAGTTTCGTATAATTGATAATCCTCTTAATACATTCTAATGAGGCATCATGGATGAGTATAGAGGCGATGGAATTTGGTGTTTTATGACGTGGAATTTGGGGATTTTATGTTATGTATTGATGGATTATTCATTTTAATGTATAATCTAATAATACAAATTCACTAAGGGAGTAATAATATGTCGAACAATAATCCTCAAAATAAAAGAGGAAGATCACAAATTAGCAAAGGAAATGATAGTAAAGCAGTTAAGAAGAGTAACTATTCTAGGTCGTATCATAATTCCGTGGACGAGAAAAAGAATTATCACCTAATTTTAATTTTCATAGTGATCTGTATTATACCATTGATTGTAAGATTAAAAGTATATAATACTCATATGGAGCAATTCACTTGGTTTATTTCTGAACCGTATTTTTGTGATCTGTTTTTATACTACAAACAGTGGACTTTTATTGTTATAGCTGCCATAATGGCACTTATTATTGCAGTTAAGATATACAATGAACGAAAATCCATTCAATTTTTACCTATTTTTATTCCGCTTGGTATTTATGCTGTGCTGGCACTTCTTTCAGCGACTTTATCAAAGTATTCATCCTTTAGCTTTACAGGAAGCTATGAACAATTTGAATCAGTATTTGCCTTATTAGGCTATTGTGTTCTTACTTATTATGCATTCTTGTATGTCAGAACAGAGCGAGATTTGACTTCAGTCGTCTACTTTATCCTTGTTGCAGCGGTTATTATGAGTATTCTCGGCCTATTACAATATACCGGTAATGACTTTTATGTATCTGATGCCGGATTAGAATTAATAATTCCGGAGAAATATCGCACTGCTGATATGTTGACCTCTAATTTTGCTGTTAACAGAGTGTCTTTATCTTTATATAATCCGAACTATGTGGGTGTTTATGTTGTATTACTTGTACCGAGTTTAGTATCTGCGATAATGTTTAAAACGAATATCAAAATTAAAATAATCTCCGTTTTAGCTGTAGTGGGTCTGGTTATATGCTTGGTTGGTGCACAGTCGTTGGCAGGTTTAATTGGGTTAGGTGTAGCTTTTATCTGCTTCATTATATTTATGTGGCGTAATTTAATAAAGCGATTATACATAACAATACCGTTAATTCTTATTGTGATTATTGGATTTATGATACTTAATTATAGTACGGACCAGCTATTTACAAAAAAAATAGTGGATGCGATTCAGAATTCAAAGACGAATCGTAATTTGACTGATATGGAAACCAATGATGATAGTATTTCCCTTGTATATAAAGGAAATAAGATGAATGTTATTGTTGGTATGAATGCTGATCAAAGCATGTCATTATTGACCTACGATGATAATAATATGATAATTTCCGGAGCATATGATATTACCCCTGGTTTGTATACCATTACAGATGAAAGATTTAAAGGGATAGCTATGGGTATGTATGAGGACGGTTCATTTTTAATTCAGGTTGATGGAAATAATTATAATTTCACAATTTCATCAGAGGATGGAACCTATTACTATATAAATGAGTATAATAGATTGGATAAGCTTGCATCTGCTCCATCCGCAATTTTTACTGAATATGAACCTCTTGCTTCCAAGCGTGGATACATCTGGTCAAGAACGATACCGTTAATAAAGGATTATATTATCTTAGGTTCCGGTCCTGATACATTTACAATGGTATTCCCTCAAAACGATTATATGAACCTAAAGGAAAATGGGTATGGAGGTTTCTTACATACGAAGCCTCATAGTCTTTACCTTCAGATAGCAGTACAAACAGGTGTCTTATCTTTAATAGCTTTCCTGACCTTCTATATCATATATTTTATTTCAAGCATAAGGCTTTACATCAAAGGATGTTTTAATAGCAATTATGCAAAGGTTGGATTAGCAGTATTTATCAGTACCCTGTCATATATGGTAACCGGCTTAGTTAATGACTCAAGCATCACAACAGCGCCGATATTCTGGGCGTTGATGGGTATAGGTATAGCTGTTAATCGTGAGGCAAAGCCAATTATACTAAAGGAGCTTGAGATGTTAAAAACAGATAGGATATCGGATGGTGATGAAGAATTACACATTATTGAAAAATCAAAGTTTAAACGAAAATAATCCTTAATCAGTACACCCTGCTACGGCAGGGTGTTTTTGTATTGATAACAATTTATTACAAATTTCGAGTAGACAAGGTTTACATTCAAGACCAACCATAGTATAATGAGACTGTTATTTTAGTGAAACTTATAGTGTTGACAAATTATACTTGTCCGGGATGTTACAATTCTCGAAGAGTATGATGATAACTTGATACTAAATAATGATAGAATAAGGCTGTTGCAGTCAATTAATAGTAAAAGGATCTTTTATAGAAGTAATAGTTCTGTTCTAGTAATTTTTATAGGAATACAGACTAGATTATATTAGTCAGAAACACCGAGGGGAAGATTATGATTAAGAGAGTTATAGATAAAAAGCTTACAATAAGAAGATTATTTATCTTGCTATGCGATGTAATCATGATTGTCATATCAAGTGCTATGGGGCTTCTTTTAAGGTTTGATCTGGATCCAGATAAGGTCTTTGCAAATATGAATTTTGTAGAATCTGTATGGAAATACTTACCCTATAATCTTCTTATTACATTAATCATCTTTTACATATTCAGACTTTATCATAGTATCTGGCGATTTGCAGGCATTATTGAGATGCAGAATGTGTTGGCTGCTACCATGATAGCCTCTATAACGCAATTTATCGGTCTTCAGATAATGGAATATCCAGTACCAAGGAGTTATTATTTCCTATATGCCGGAACTTTGTTTCTGTTTACTCTTTCTAATCGGTTTGCATATCGTTTCATTCGCTTTTTATTAAGAAAAGCACAGAATGGTCAGGAAGTAAAGCGGATCATGCTAATCGGTGGTGGTGATGCAGCGGATGCAATAATCAAGGAAATCAGGGTCAGTAATCACATCCATAACACTATAATTAAATGTATCATTGATGATGATCCTTTAAAACAGGGTACATATATCCAGGGAATCAAGATAGTCGGGACTAGAAAAGATATTGTCGACACTGCAAATCTATATCATATTACTGAGATTATAATTACTATGCCATCTGCACCCAAAAAAGCTATTAGTGATATAGTAGAGATCTGTAAAGAGACAAGCTGTTCCCTTAAGATACTGCCCGGTATGTACCAATTCATGAATGGTGAAGTTAGTATTAGTAAGCTAAGGAATGTTGAGGTTGAGGATTTACTTGGAAGAGATGCAATAAGAGTTGACTTAGATTCGATCGTGGAGTATATCAAGGAGAAGGTAATTCTGGTAACCGGCGGAGGTGGCTCCATCGGTAGCGAGTTATGCAGGCAGCTAGCACAAAGAGAACCAAAACAATTAATTATTGTAGATATTTATGAAAATAATGCTTACGATATTCAACAGGAGTTAAAGACGACTTATCCTGACCTGGAGCTAGTAGTATTAATTGCATCTGTCCGCAATTCACAACGAATGAATTATATTCTTAAAACATACCGTCCTCAGATTGTATATCATGCTGCAGCACATAAACATGTGCCACTAATGGAAGACAGTCCGAATGAGGCAATAAAAAATAATGTGTTGGGTACCTGGATTACAGTAAATGCAGCGGACCTTTATGGGGTTGAGAAATTCGTAATGATATCAACGGACAAGGCAGTTAATCCAACTAACATTATGGGAGCTTCAAAAAGAATCTGTGAAATGATTATTCAGACCTATAATAACCGTTCAAATACAGAGTTTGTAGCTGTTCGGTTTGGTAATGTTCTAGGTTCCAATGGAAGTGTTATACCATTATTTAAAAAGCAGATAGCACAGGGTGGTCCGGTAACGGTTACACATCCGGAAATCATTCGTTATTTTATGACTATACCTGAGGCTGTAGCTCTAGTACTTCAGGCAGTAGCTTATGCTAAAGGGGGCGAGATATTTGTCCTCGATATGGGTGAACCTGTGAAAATTATTACTTTGGCAGAGAATTTAATCAGATTATCCGGCTATAAACCTTATGAAGATATCGATATAGTGATTACCGGACTAAGACCCGGAGAGAAGTTATATGAAGAGCTTCTTATGGAGGAGGAAGGTTTACAGGATACCGAGAATAAGCTGATTCATATAGGGTGTCCAATAGATATTGATGAAGATAATTTCTTGAGACAGCTTGAGGAATTAAAGGAAGTATGTCTTATGGAATCAATGGAAATAAGGAAGTTAATTAAGAAGATTGTTCCTACTTACATGGCAGATGAGTATCATAGGTCCCAGACTAGCGTTATGGAATCAATATGATTTGATTAAAGAACGTGATGAATATGTTGCCAACGATATTAGGCCGGGACTGACGGGTTGGGCGCAGATTAATGGTACTGACAGGAGTATATGAGACTTATCTCAAGGTTATAATAAAGGGCTATCCTTATGATGTTACCCATAAAGTTAGACAAAATCTAACGATTGGAAGGTCGGTTCATAAGGATAGCCCTAAATAGTATTTAGTTAAGAGAATACCTCCTACATACAACAATGAAATGTCCTTGCAATTACTTCATCCTTCTGCTTATCACTTAAGGAATTAAATCGCACTGCATAACCAGAGACCCGTATCGTTAGGTTAGGATACTTCTCCGGATGGGCTTTTGCATCCAGGAGCAGGGAGCGATCCAGTACATTGATATTGATGTGGTGACCGGATGCTGCGAAGTAGCTATCGATCAGGGCAGTGAGATTATGAATTTGCTCCTGCTTGCTTTTTCCCAGGGTATCCGGTGTGATAGAGAAGGTATAAGAGATACCATCACGACACATATCATAGTCTAACTTTGATACGGATTCAAGAGAAGCGAGAGCACCTTTATGATCCCTTCCGTGCATCGGGTTGGCGCCGGGAGCAAAGGGTGATCCGGCTTTTCTCCCATCCGGGGTAGAACCGGTTTTGCTGCCGTATACCACATTGCTGGTGATGGTTAGTATGGATAAGGTATGTGTGGAATTACGGTAGGTTGGATGTTTACGAAGTCTGGTGATGAATTCCTCCACCAGCATGGTTGCGATGGAATCAACGCGGTCATCGTTATTACCATAAGCAGGGTACTCACCCTCAATCTCAAAATCAGTGATAATTCCACGAGCATCCTTAATTGGTGTTACCTTAGCATACTTGATTGCACTTAAGGAGTCGGCAACGACCGATAATCCGGCAATACCAAAGCCCATCAGACGTTCAACTTCGGTATCGTGAAGTGCCATCTGAAGCTTTTCGTAAGCATATTTATCATGCATATAATGGATGACATTCATCGTATTAACATAGAGTCCGCAGAGCCAGTCCATCATGGGAAGGAAGCGCTCCATGACCTGTTCGTATTCCAGAACTTCGCCGGCGGTAAAAGTCTCTGTAAGTGGCCCGACCTGTTCCGCGCTGTTCTCATCCTTACCACCATTCAGGCTCATAAGGAGAACCTTTGCCAGATTACAGCGTGCACCAAAGAATTGCATCTGCTTTCCGATACGCATAGCTGATACACAGCAGGCGATAGCATAATCATCACCGTAGTCGGGACGCATCAGTTCATCATTCTCGTATTGTATGGAATCAGTTTCAATTGACATTCTGGCACAATAATTTTTAAAGGTTGTCGGAAGCTTATCGGACCATAATACGGTCAGATTTGGTTCCGGAGCAGGGGATAGGTTGGTTAGGGTATGAAGAAAACGATAACTACCTTTGGTAACCATACTACGTCCATCCGTTGTAATACCGGCGATTGCTTCTGTTACCCAGGTTGGATCTCCGGCATATAGCTCATTATAATCAGGGGTACGAAGCTGTCTTGCCATTCGAAGCTTTAATACAAACTGATCGATCAGCTCCTGCGCTTCTTCTTCGGTAATGATACCAC
The DNA here is from genome assembly GCA_023414875.1 of Bacillota bacterium. GTDB lineage: Bacteria > Bacillota > Clostridia > Lachnospirales > Lachnospiraceae > Mobilitalea. Next base: position 34,936 of record JAEZMV010000011.1, read on the forward strand.
TGGATAAATCACGTTCGATATAGATATCCAGGAAGGTTGAGGTCCTTCCTAAGGACATAGCAGCACCGTTTTGCTCTTTAATCGCACCAAGGTATGCAAAGTATAACCATTGGACTGCCTCTCTTGCATTGGTCGCAGGCTTTGAGATATCAAAACCGTAGCTGAGAGCCATAGTCTTTAACTGCTCTAAAAAGTCAATCTGACGATATAATTCTTCTAAGGTTTTAATTGTCTCCTCATCCATGGGTCGGTATCCAAAAGCTAATTTATCATTTTCCTTCTGCTTAATCAGATAATCCACTCCATAGAGAGGAACCCTACGGTAATCACCGATAATTCTTCCTCTGCCGTATGCATCCGGTAGACCGGTGATTACTCCGCTTTTTCTTACATTTCTCATCTCGGGAGTATAAGCGCGAAATACTCCGTCGTTGTGCGTAGTACGATATCTAAAATGTTCCTCAACCTCTTCAGAAAGAGTATAACCGTAAGCTTCACAGGCTTGTCTAGCCATGCGAATCCCTCCAAAGGGGTTAACACCTCTTCTTAGGGGGGCATCGGTCTGAAAACCATAGATAATCTCATTGTCCTTATCCAAATAGGCCGGATCATAGGTTAGGAGAGAGGATACCTTTTCGGTATTGATGGATAGAACACCCTTTTCATGCTCCTCTAAGGACAGCTTTTGATATCTCTCATTCAGAGCTACAGTCCTCTTCGTAGGTTCTGCTAAAAAGCTTTCATCACCCTCATACAGGGTGTAATTCTTAAGAATAAAATCTCTAACATCAATTTCAGTTTGCCATTTTCCCGGGTTAAAATCATACCATGCATCCATTATAAATCCTCCGTTTGACCGTATATACGGCAAAAAACCGCCTGAGCATTTGCCCAGGCGGTCGACATTCTTAGTCCGGTATTGTTGATTTACAATACGTTGATATCGGTCCCTCGTGGTTACCCACACATCCGCCAGTTCCGATATAATTAAATTATAGTTTCCGTACACTCTATTGTCAATATTGAACCACGATATTAATCGATCAAACCACTGAAATAATCTAATGAAACCTATTATTAAAAGTAATAGATGACAATAAATTGCAACGTTTCAGGTAGAAGCTGTTCACTGTTCAATGATGTATTCGCTATCTATCCATTAGTTCTTACTACTGAATCACTCCTATTTATCCATCATCGTCTTTACCTGAGGAATTTTTTTGAGGAAAGGAAGCAGGATAGAAGCGATGACGATGCACATAGCATTCTGAAGAAGATTGAAGGGAACGGATACCAGAGCAGCGCCTAAGGTTCCCGACAGTATTAGGTCATAAATAAAATAACCGAAGGTAACAAGTAAAGAAGAGAAGATACCTGCCAGTATCACAGAATGACTACGGAATTTACGATATACGACGGCTCCGACAAAAGCAGCTAACGCCTTGATAACTAAGGTGGCAGGGGCATATAAATATGCAGCTAAATACAGGTCGGCAAATAGGGAGCCAATTCCTGCCGCAAAGGCACCATAGATTGGACCGAGGATAATTCCGGATAATAGCACAAATGCATCTCCCGGGTGAATATATCCATTCGAAGTATTCGGTATTTTGAACATGAGTAAAATGGTTACTACACAGGTCATGGCAGCCATTAAAGCAGCAGTAACCAATCTGATTATCTTGTCTGTTGATTTCATAATAAACCTCCCCCTTTAATCGTACAGAATCATTTTTTTATTATGTGAAATGATAGCATAAATAGATTTGTTTTACAAGTTTACAAATAATAAAATGACAAATATTCTTATTATTTAGTTAATGGTTTGCCGCAAATGCTTCATAGAAAACCCGTAAATGTAATAATGAATTTCCACTGGAATTCATTATTATATTTACTAAGAATTCAACTTTGTTGAATTCTTTTCACAATATACAAGCTAAGGGTATCTAATTATGAATAATCGTTGCCGGGTAAGGGTAGCCCGTCTAAACGAGTTGACAGAGGGTTATACTTATAATATAATTATTAAATGCAAATGAGTTGCAATTAGAAAGGAATAACATGAAGAAAAAATTACTATCACTATTGAGTGTTATGGTTGTATTAACCATAGCAGCAGTAATAATAATTAAGTTAACCGCTCAGGAATCTGATAGGAAGACATCACAGAAGGATGATAAGATCAATGTTATTACAACCTTCTATCCGATTTATATGATTGGACTAAATCTGGCAGATCAGATAGAGAACCTGGAGGTTACCAGCTTGACAGAACTTGATACAGGCTGTCTTCACGACTACCAGTTAACGACACAGGATATGAAGCTGATAGCTGCAGCAGATATCATGGTGATCAATGGTGGCGGAATGGAGAGCTTCTTAGAGGATATCATAGAGAATTATCCCAAGCTGATAATCATTGATGCCAGCAAGGATATTCCCATGCTTCATAACGATAGTGAGGGACCTGTGGGAGATGATGAGGAACATAATGAAGAATCTGAGGGAGCTGATGAGAAACATAGTGAAGAATCTGAGGGAGCTGATGAGGAACATAATGAAGAATCTGAGGGAGCTGATGAGAAACATACTGAGGAACCTGAGGGAGCTGATGAAGAGCATGATCATGAGCATCATGAACATGACCACGGTGAATACAACTCCCATGTTTGGCTAAATCCTATCTTATATACCAAACAGATTGAAAATATCAGGGATGGATTGATCAGTTATATCAATTCGAATAACTCATTTACCGCTCAGGATAGTAAGGAATTAGTACAAGAGATCGATGATAACGCTGATACCTATATCCAGAAGGTAGCTGCTCTGGATTCAGAGCTTGAAGCCTCGATACCGATACTCGCTCAGAACTCAGATCAGAAAATATATGATGAGCAGGTGGTTATCTTCCATGAGTCCTTCGCATATCTTGCTGACCGTATTGGGATGAAGGTTGCCTTTACTGTACCTCTAGATTCAGATACAGCACTTAGCGCCGGGGAGATTGCTGAAATTATCGATGAAGTCAAGCTTAGGAATATCAAATACCTATTTACAGAAGAGCAGTATAGTGACTCCATAGCAAAGCAGATTGAAGCAGAAACGAATGCAAAGGTTTACATTATTGATTCTGTAGTAACGGGAGAAGGCAATTTGGATTCCTATCTGGAGTCAATGAAGAAGAATATGGAGATACTGAAGGAAGCTATGGATTATGATAGATAGATGATTGAGAAGTACAGCAATGTGTTTGTTTTGTAGTTAAGTAAGTGCAGTTATATAGATGTTTGTAACTAATCATGTGTTAGTAAAGTTAAAAGGAGGTCGGTACGATGCTTACTATTAAAAATCCCGTTAAGAAGATCACTTCTGCTAAAATGCAGGACACGGCCTGTGGCCTTCATTGTATTCAGATGAAGAATATCACGGTCAGGGACGGAGATCAGACAATCATAGAGGATATTAATCTGCACATTCATTGCGGAAAGATATCAGTAATTATCGGCAAGAACGGAGCAGGTAAAACAACGCTGATCAAGGCCATTCTGGGTGAAATAAAACATGAGGGAAGAATTGAGTTCAATGATTTGAAAAGTCAGACCCTTGGACACCTAAGCATAGGATATGTACCTCAGCATCTGAACATAGAGCGAAATACTCCCATGAGTGTATATGATCTGTTTGCCGGGTATATCAGTAACTCCCCGATTTTCTTCTATAAGAATAAGAAGATATACCAACAAGTAAAGGAACAGCTAAGAATATTTGAAGCCTCCGAGCTGATTGACAAAAGAGCCTGTGATTTGTCCGGGGGTGAGCTGCAGAGAGTACTTTTATCGATTGCAGTTACACCGATACCGAACCTGCTTTTGCTGGATGAGCCTGTGTCAGGGATAGATCATAATGGAATGCAGCTGTTTTATAGAAATATTGCGATGTTAAAAAGCAATTATGACCTGGCGATGATTATCGTATCCCATGATTTTGATTTTGTCAGAGAATATGCAGATCATGTTATCTTGTTGGACAAGAGAATTGTGAAAGAAGGCAGTCCTGACGAGGTTTTAGATAGTGAGGAATTTCACAGTGTATTTGGATAATTGCTAATTAATGATAGGTGTAATTCACTTCAAGCCAATGTAATTTCGCATTAAGAAGCTTGCGCTGGTGTTATCTGGATGCGTGTTTGCACACTTTACATAAGACAAATTCAAAGAGTAAGGATGTACCGTATGTGCGAGAATTAGTAATTCTCATATGATAATTTGTCATAAGGTTTAGAAAGGCATGGTAACTAGTATGGAAACGATATATAAAGTAATGGAAACGCTTCTGCCGTTTTCCTGGGTGGAATATGATTTTATGAAAAATGCTCTTCTGGCGGTGCTTATTATTACGCCACTTTTTGGAGTGCTGGGTACCATGATAGTGAATAACCGTATGGCATTTTTCTCGGATGCTCTTGGACATTCTGCGCTTACCGGAGTAGCTCTTGGAACGATTTTTGGAATTGCAGATATTAATATTGCAATGCTGGTCTTCGCAGTAATATTTGCAATCTTCTTGAATAAAATTAAACGTCGAAAAACGGTCTCAACGGATACGGTAATTTCGGTGTTTGCTTCCCTTAGTATGGCAATTGGTCTTGTAATTCTCTCAAAGGGAGGAAATTTTGCGAAATACTCAAGTCTGTTAGTCGGAGATATTCTCAGTATTTCAGTGAAGGAAATCATTTTACTGTTTATTATATTAGTAATTATATTATTGTTCTGGTTCTTAGGATTTAATAAACTACTTGCGATCAGTGTGAATGAATCACTGGCTAAAAGTAAACATATTAACATTAATCTAATGGAGGATATCTTTAGTGTTATGATCGCTATCATTGTTATGTCCTCTGTCAAATGGGTTGGTATCCTTATAATCAATGCCTTGTTGATCTTACCCGCGGCAGCCAGCCGTAATATGTCCTCTAATGTCAGGGAGTACCATCTGTTTTCAATCATAATTTCTCTCTTTTCAGGTATTACCGGACTTATGATTTCCTATTTCATCGGTACGGCTGCAGGCCCAACGATCGTAATAGTCGCCGCTATTTTATTCTTTGCCACGTTATTTATGATACCGGCGGACAAAAAAAAGATATAGTTGGTATATGATTTCGATAAAATGCTTTCTTAAAAGTAAATCATATCATAGAGTTCCTAACTTAATGACATTGTGTGTGTATAGTAACTCCTGTTTCTATTGTTTTACTAATTTATGAAAATATTGTTTCCTATTTTAGGAGTAATATATTATAATAAGTAAAGAAATTATTGGACCGGCTTGGTGGAGGAGGAAAGCATGAGAGAATCAAAGTTAAAGACCTACATAAAAATTCTCATTAACTTTGTTTTTATTATAGTAATAGCATTGTTTATATTTCTTTTACTTCCTAGATTACTTGGTTTCTTTATGCCCTTTGTAATTGGTTGGATTGTATCCATGATAGCCAATCCCTTAGTTAGATTTCTTGAGAGAAAAGTCAAAATATTAAGAAAGCATAGTTCTGCAATCATTATCATAGCTGTTATTGCAATTGTTTTAGGAGTGTCGGCGCTGTTACTGACCATTTTGTTTAAAGAAGTGAAGCAGCTGATGGATGATTTGCCTGAGATTATTGATACGGTACAGCAGCAGTTTAATGATTTTACGATCTACATTAAGAAGCTGTCTGCATCTCTTCCGGATAGTTTGCAGAAGCCCATCGATAAGCTGTTGAAGAGTGTTGGGGATTATGTAAATGGTTTTGTAGATAATAAGGATGCAAGATCAAAGCTTAACATCGGTATGTATGTCCAAAATATTGCTGAAGGCTTCCTGTTTGTCATTGTAACTATATTATCTTCTTATTTCTTTACTGCCTGTCGGGATGAACTGGTTGCAGGATTAAAAAAACGTTTACCGGAATCGTTAATTAACTATTGGAGCCTTATCTATGATAATTTTAAAGCAGCAGTAGGTGGTTACTTCAAAGCACAATTTAAGATTATGCTGATACTAATGGTAATTATGTTTATCGGCTTCGAGGTATTACAGGTTGGTTATTCCTTTGTAATAGCTTTAGTGATTGCATTGCTTGATTTTCTTCCGGTCTTTGGAACGGGCGCGATATTATGGCCCTGGGCAGTGATTGATATGATTACGGGTAACTACTCAAGGGCAATCGGATTAGTTGTTATATACCTGATCTGCCAGATAGTAAAACAGATTTTACAGCCCAAGATGGTTGGTGACAGTATCGGGCTTCATCCCTTGGCTACCTTGGTGTTTCTATTTGTCGGTTACCAGCTCTATGGAGTACTCGGAATGGTTATCGGAATTCCGATCGGAATGGTTCTGGTAAATTTATATCGTATTGGTATGTTTGACCGGATAATAAAGGGTTTTAAGATCATTGCGCATGATCTGAATGAGTTTAGAAAGTTCTAAAATTTTTAATAAATAAGTCTAAAGGTATATATACAAAATGGGAATTAAATGGTAAAATAATTCTGGTACAATAATTTACATATGATACCATTATTAAAACTGAGGGGAACATGTATGAAAAGTAACAGAAATGAAATTGATAGTGAGGCTATCATATCGACGGATGAGATAAAACTTATCCTCGACCGCTATCGAATCGGAAAAAAACCGTTGGCAAAGCTTCTTGGCTGGGGGGAGACGACAATCATCCGCTATATGGAGGGAGATATTCCTACCAATGAGTATTCCAACAAACTTCGGGCTATCTTAGATGATCCGGAATATTACAACGATTTACTATGTAAAAGAAGCGATTGTTTGACTGGAGTTGCATTCAAGAAGAGTAAAAAGGCAGTAATGTCAAAAATCATGGCTTCAAAGATTTACGCGGTTGCATATTATGTTGTGAATAAGAGCTGCGCGGACATTTGTCCAAGTTTTATCCAGTATATTCTTTATTACTCGCAGGTATTTTCTCTGGCATTGTTTGATAAGGAGCTTTTTCAAGAGGATTGTGGCGTCAATAGTATGCATAAGCCTTATTTAAAACTCTATGAAGGTATGATGCGCTCAGGAATTCATTCTCTTGAGGGCGGAGAAGAATATCTAAACTTAGAGGAGATGGAATTAATCGATTCAGTTATGGACGGTTTTCTATGGTATGGCCCCAAAGCCCTGTATGCTATGACCGTCTATGAAAAATCTATGACAAAGATATCAAGGGATAAATACAACAACAAGATAGTATCGAAGGATTCTTTGAAGGCATATTTTAAGGATATTGTCGAACAATTCCATATTAAAAGTGTAAAGGATATCTATAAATATCCTGACCAACGGATCCTAGATATTAGAGATTTATACAAGTAGATAGTTTAGTTTTTTTTATATCTACTTGTTAAATTAATCACGAAGAAGATAATATTAGAAAAAAAAAGAAAGCCTTTGCAAAATTTACTATGAATTAGTAAATCGTATGCAAAGGCTTTTTTTCTGCGATTATGATTTTATAATTTAAGAGATATCATGATCCTTGTCAATAGATTGAATGCTTCAGAGCATTTTATAGTAGCTTAATTGCTCTGTTTATTTCTTCTGTCTCTCATACGTAGGGTAGAGTCTAGGATTTTCTTTCTGATTCGAAGGCTAAGAGGCGTTACTTCAAGTAATTCATCTGTTTCTATGAATTCCAACGCCTGTTCCAGACTTAAGACTCTGGGAGGAGACAGCTTCAATGCATCATCCGCACCTGAGGAACGGGTATTGGTAAGCTGCTTTCGCTTACAAACATTTACCTCAATATCTTCTGCCTTAGGATTTTGTCCAACTACCATACCGGAATATACTTTTACACCGGCTCCGATGAACAGAACACCTCTTTCCTGTGCATTGAATAATCCGTAAGTTATGCTTTCTCCTGTTTCAAAAGCAATCAAGCTTCCTGTTTTACGATACTGGATATCACCCTTGTAGGGGCCATAGCCATCAAATAAAGTGTTAATGATTCCGGTTCCCTTTGTATCCGTTAAGAATTCACCGCGATAACCAATGAGTCCACGGGCAGGAATTGAGAACTCTATACGGGTATGACCATTACCGGAGTTATGCATATTAATCATCTCACCCTTACGTTGCCCCAATTTATCGATAACAGTACCTGCAAATTCATCCGGAACATCTACCATCGCATGCTCCATCGGTTCCAGCTTCTTACCATGTTCATCAGTCTTATATAATACCTCTGCTTTACTTACTGAAAATTCGAAACCCTCACGGCGCATATTCTCAATTAATACAGAAAGGTGAAGCTCACCTCTACCGGATACCTTAAAGCTTTCGGTGGTATCAGTTTCCTCAACACGTAGACTTACATCCGTATTTAACTCTCTCATTAAACGTTCTCTTAAATGACGGGAGGTAACAAACTTTCCTTCGGTACCGGCCAGGGGGCTGTCGTTTACATTAAAGTACATTGCAATTGTCGGCTCTGATATTTTCTGGAAAGGAATGGGCTCCGGATTATCCGGTGAGCAGATGGTATCACCGATATGAATATCAGAGATACCTGAGATGGCTACAATAGAGCCTATCGTTGCTTCGGTTATTTCAACTCGTTTTAATCCATCAAATTCATAGAGCTTGCTGATTTTAACTTTAACGTTTAAATCAGGTTCATGAGCATTTACTAGTACAGCGTCCTGATTTACTTTGATAATTCCGTTATCAACCTTACCGATACCGATACGGCCGACATACTCATTATAATCTATAGTACTGATCAAAACCTGTGTACTCTTATCAGGGTCACCCTCAGGTGCCGGAATATACTTAATAATTGTTTCGAACAGTGGTGTCATATCAGAAGATTCTGCGTCAATTGAAAGAGCTGCCACACCCTGCTTTGCAGATGCGAATACAAATGGACAATCGAGCTGCTCATCATTCGCATCTAATTCTAATAATAACTCTAATACTTCATCTACGACTTCAACAGGTCTTGCCTCTGGTCGGTCGATCTTATTTACACATACGATAACCGGTAAAGAGAGATCTAATGCCTTCTTGAGCACAAACTTTGTCTGTGGCATAGGGCCTTCAAAGGCATCCACCACAAGAACAACTCCATTTACCATCTTTAATACACGCTCCACCTCACCACCAAAATCTGCATGGCCGGGAGTATCTATAATATTTATCTTAACTCCATTGTACTGAACAGCAGTATTTTTAGACAAAATTGTGATACCACGTTCCCGTTCTATTGCATTGGAATCCATGACTCTTTCAACAACAGCTTGGTTGGATCGAAATACACCGCTTTGCTTCAACAATTCATCCACCAGGGTCGTTTTACCATGGTCAACGTGAGCAATGATGGCGATATTTCTTATATCCTCTCGTTTCATTTATAAATTCCCTTCTTTCTTAAGACTTTATTCGTCTCATAACAACTTTAACATTGTAGCACAATGCAAAAAGAAAATGCAATGAATGTTTCGGGAAAATCCATAATTTTTTTATATATATTTGTATAAAATAACAAAAATTGGGAATTGCTATAATATATTTATTTTTTTACTTCTAAAATTTGGAAATTCGCATATATTTAATCATAGGTGAATAAAGCTGTTTTTGACTGAACAGAGAAATTTACCCCACATTTTAGAGCAGATTGGCGTAATAATGAACGCCGGGAAAGAAGGGAGAGGTACGATATGACAGATAAAGTATTTGATAACAATCAAGTAAGTATTGCAGGAGAGGTAATCAGTG
>JAEZMV010000001.1 GCA_023414875.1 Bacillota bacterium
GTTCGTGATACATCATCACTGATATATCTAATGAAAAATCTTACTTTAGAGCTCATGTGGAACTCTAAATATTTTAGAATTTTCAGGGTTGTTTTACTGTTCAATTATCAAGGTTCATTTTGTTGTGATGCTTTTGTTTACTGTGTTTCTCAACATCAGCTTGACTATCTTATCACGCATCAACACTCTTGTCAACTACTTTTCTAAATTAATTTTCACCGGCTTTTACACCGCTTTACAAGACTACATAATCCGTATATCTTACAATGAAAAATCAAAAAAGCAGAACGGAGAAAGAGGGATTTGAACCCTCGCGCCGCTATTAACGACCTACTCCCTTTCCAGGGGAGCCCCTTCAGCCGCTTGGGTATTTCTCCATTTGGATGATTTATTATCTAATAAGTTAAAACAACTATTTATATTGTATATAAAATTCTCTTCTACTATATTTAGGTGACTTAACTTAAAACGGAGAGAGTGGGATTCGAACCCACGGTTCCTTTCGGAATCACTGGTTTTCAAGACCAGCCCCTTAAGCCGCTCGGGCATCTCTCCAAACGTCGCTTTGCTAGTATATCATCTTAAATATCATGTGTCAAGTAGTTTTCTATTATTCGCGAAAGAATTGTTCCTTTTTTTTATTGATTTCACACAATAAGATTTCTTGCCATTTGCTCAGCGGGGATCAGATCCTCCGGAGTAGTAATTTTTAGATTATTATAATCACCCATAAGGATTTTAACCGGACTTTTTAGAAATGTTTCGTAAACCATCGCATCATCTGTTATCCCCAAACCGTTCTTATCATTTTCAGCATAAAGGAAGTCATATGCTTTTTTGATTGCAGTATATTCAAAAGCCTGAGGTGTTTGCGCAGACCACAAAGAATTCCGATTAGGGGTTGCTGTAATATAGCCATCCTCATTAATAACTTTTATGGTTTCCTTTACAGGAGTTCCAATAATACAAGCCTTATGAATGACTACCTGATCTAATATTTTGTTTATTAACTCTGACTTAATAAATGGTCTGGCTCCATCATGAATAAGAACATAGTCTGTATCACCAATACATTCCAATGCTCTATATACTGAGTCATAACGTTCTGTACCACCCTCAACGATTGTTACTACCTTTTTTATCTGATAATACTCAACGATTTTTTCTTTACAATAGTCTACCTGACCTTGTCCTGTCACAAGTATAATCTCATCTACCTTGCTTTCCTCAAATGCTTTGAGCGCATAATATAGAACCGGTCTCTCCTGTAGGGTAAGAAATTGTTTGGCTACCGGGGAATTCATACGCTTTCCCTGACCGGCAGCCAAAATAATAGCAGTAAATTTATTTTTCATATATCCTCCGTTTTACCTGAAAGAACTTAATATATAAATTAATACCTAATTATATACTCCCTGCTATAGCCTTAATAGTTTTTTATATATTTACCCGTCAATTATTATCTTTCACCAATTTTTAGGTTTGGCACCGCATTCAGATCCAGTCCGGCTCTCGCCCCGTTCCTATATTCATAATAGGCTGCCGTACCGATCATCGCTGCATTGTCCGTACAGTAAATAGGGGATGGGTGATAGAATTCCAGTCCATTTTCTACACATGCTGATAACATTGCTTTTCGAAGAGAAGAATTAGCTGCAACACCACCGGCCACGGCAACCTTCTTCATTCCAAAATCTTTTGCCACAAGCATTGTTTTTGTCACCAAAACATCAATCACTGCCTCTTGGAAAGAAGCCGCAATATCTGCTTTGTTTATCTCTACCTGTTTCATTTCACAGGAGTTAATGTGATTTAATACTGCTGATTTTAAACCGCTGAAGCTAAAATCATAGGGAGCCCCTTCAATCTGAGCTCTGGGAAATGCAATCGCTTTTTTGTTACCTTCTCCTGATAACTTGTCTATCTTCGGACCGCCCGGATATCCCAGTCCAATCGCTCTGGCCACCTTATCAAAAGCTTCTCCGGCAGCATCATCCCTCGTCTTCCCGATAATTTCATAGGCTCCATATTCTTTCACCAATACCAGATGGGTATGTCCCCCCGATACGATTAGGCAAAGAAATGGAGGTTCCAATTCCTTATTCTCTATATAATTAGCTGAAACATGCCCTTCGATATGGTGGACTCCGACTAACGGTATTTTTCTCGCAAAGCTGATAGCTTTTGCTTCAGCTACTCCGACTAGCAGCGCTCCTACCAGCCCCGGCCCATAGGTAACTCCAATTACATCTATGTCCTCCAGGGTAACCTTTGCTTCACTTAGTGCCTCTTCAATCACCTGATTTATTTTCTCAATATGTTTCCTGGATGCTATCTCAGGAACTACTCCTCCATACAATTTATGAAGTTCAATTTGCGAAGAGATTATATTAGAGAGTACTTCTCTTCCATTTTTCACAACCGCTGCTGCCGTTTCATCACAAGAGGTTTCTATTGCTAATATTCGTATATCCTTTGTCATACTCTACCTTCATTCCTTCGAACGTATTTTGCGCATATTAAGTTCGTGTCAATTGTGCTAGCACACTTTGAATATGCTGGCACAGCCTTTACTCCATCTTTGCGCTTATGCAAACCACGAGGTTTAATATCTGTATCTACCTATTTATGCTGGTTTTATTTATCTTCTTCCTCACTCACATATCGCCATCCAAATATCTTCCATTTTTTATTCTCATCCTGCCTCAGAAACAATTCTCTAATCTCAGCAAATCTTACATCCTCCTGTATGGTAAAGGAAACTGATTTCGTAGCATATTTTACCCCATCAATCTCATTCTCCTCGTCCATATCCTCATTCACAATCACAAAACTCAATATGGTCCTTTTTTTATCCTTCCATTTTGCAATATCGGAATAAAGATCATTTAAATATGCGTCTTCAGGATTTTCCTCTAAAAACTTCTCATCATATAACTCTCTTACTTTTAAGGCTAATGCCTTGACTTCTTCATCCTTTAAATCACCATAAATATTTTTTGTCATACTTGCATATAGCTTGGCAACTTCCTTAGGCGTTTCGGGATAATATAGCTCCAGATCCTTACTTATTAATTTTTCGACCTCTGATTGATGATCAGATGAGGTATCGATTGGAGTTGTCCGGTTAGACCAATAATAATAAAACAGCAGTATAATAATAGCTATTATTAACATTACACCGATTGTGGTACTAGTTTTTTTCTTAGCTTTCCCCATACTATTTCCTCCTACTTCTGTTATTCATCTTTATCAAATTCCAGCGTAATACTTTTTCTGTCTTTCCCAATTTTAGTATCTCTAAAAATCCGTTTTGCCTCACCAATAAAATCCTCCGGCCGAATTAAAGACGGACTATAGTGAGTAAGCCATAATTCTCCTACCTTTGCCTCCTTCGCAAGTTTAGCCGCCTCACAAAATGTCATGTGCTTGTATTCCTTTGCCTTTGTATCCTTTTCGTTTTCACCATACATGCCTTCACAAATAAACAAATCCGAACCGGCAGCATTTTCTGATATAATTTTTACAGGTCTGGAATCCGTACAATAGGTTAATTTTATTCCCCTACGTTCCGGGCCGATGACTAAATCAGGTGTATAAACGATATCGCCATCTATTATGGTTTCACCTTTCTGTAGCTTATTCCAGTATTTCTGAGGTACCTGATTTTCTAAAGCACGTTCGGTATAAAATCTTCCCCCTCTTCGGATTGCAAGGCTGTATCCATAACAAATGATATTATGCTTCACTTGAAATGCCTTGATTTGGTAACCATTTAGCTCCAGGGTTTCTTCCGGTGTATTCAATTCAATAAACTTAAGCTCGAATGGAAGTTCAGGTGCAATGACACGAAGCGCATTAACAACGCGTTCCAAACCCTTAGGTCCGATTAAAGTTACCGGTTCTGTCCGCTCCGCATTACCCATCGAAAGCAGTAATCCAGGTAACCCACTGATATGATCACCATGAAAATGCGTAAAACATATAGTATCTATCGAATGAAAACTCCATCCCTTTTCTCTTATCGCTATCTGTGTACCTTCACCGCAATCTATTAATAAACTGCTTCCATTAAATCTTGTCATAAGAGCAGTTAACCATCTGCCCGGCAGCGGCATCATTCCGCTGGTTCCTAATAAACATACATCTAACATTTTTATCCATGCCTTTCAAACATTATTTCTATATCATTTTACCACAGTTTACACATTCGTATAAGCATGTATACAATTATTTTAACAGTATTTTCTATCATTTGTCCAGATAATTGTTTCTATGTATATAGGGATTGCTCCTTTGAGCGCAGCACAGTGTGCAATATCATTATGTTGAGAAATGCTACATTCAGCCATCCAAGTCGTAGAAATGACCAGGAAGAAATGTATATACATCACTAATCGAAAAAGGCGTCGCACTATTTTTAGCACGACACCTTCTCCATGTTCATAAAGCTTCTAATTTCATTTTTACTTTAACAGGAATTTTAAATTCAGAAATTACTTTATCATAGCATTCTTCACAAAGATTAAAGTGATGCACTTCCATATCCCGTCCAGAGAAATAGCCCCACTCCTTAGTTGCTTCGAATGCATCCTCCTTCAGGACTCCATTTTCAAACCTTAATCTCTTCCCGCAGGAATTGCAGCAAATATCCTCACTATTATTAATGTTCTCTGCCCTTTTCAAGACTTATCCCTCCATTATTGTACATGCATCGCCTTAGGTACATTATAATCTGAAACCACTTTTTTTTACAGTGGGAATTACTGTATCAGTTTCAGCCACATAATGACAGCATCCTCTTTCGGTTTCGAATAAAAATCCTTACGAGTGCCTGCTTTTTCAAAGCCTAGAGCTTCATAAAGGTGGATTGCCGCAGAATTAGAGCTTCGGACTTCCAGGGTAAGGGAGCCGATACCCCTGCTTTTTGATTCCTCCAGTAAAGTTTTTAACATCAATAAACCAATACCTTGCTTACGATATTCTTCCTTCACTGCTACATTATAGATATAACCTTCACCTGCTATCCCCCAGTAACCACAATAGCCGGTGATTATTCCGTTCGTTTCAGCTACCAGATATCCATTATTTGCTCCGTTTAAGGAGCTGCGAAAATCTTCTTCACTCCAGGGATCAGAGAAGGTCTGTTGTTCAATCCTGCATACCTCCTGCAAATCTTCTTCCCTCATTTTTCGAATTTCCATACTGATCATAACCTCCAACTATCCTACTGCTTCCGCTCAGCGCGTTCACGCTCCGCCTGTGATAATCTTAGGTATACGGGCTCATGCTTCGTGGCGGTTTCGATCAAGTTCTTCTTATAATAAAGAATTCCAAGCGCACCGACGGCACCTGCTCTTTGTCGGCTTAAATGAATGGGAGCAAACTTATAACTTACCTTAATCTTCTCTTCTATGATTTCCCTATATACAGCCGTTGCATCTCCCAGGAATATAACCTCGCGTCCTAGAGCATTAAGCTCCTCTAGGATACTGTCTACCTCGATTGCCACCTGCGGCTTCAGGATGTTAAACTCATTATTATTAAATTCATATATTCCAGTATATACCTGGTTTCTTCTGGCATCCATCATAGGACAGATTAATTGATCGGTTCCATACATATTATAGGCAAGACCATCCAGAGTTGGCACCGGAATAATCGGTATGCTTAAGGCGAGGCCGAGCCCCTTCGCTGTGGCCGAACCGATCCGAAGACCGGTAAAGGATCCGGGGCCTGAAGCAACCGCTATCGCATCCACCTCGGATAAATCCATCTCTACCATCTTCACGATTTCCTCCAGCATGGGCAATAGGGTCTGTGAGTGTGTCTTTTTATAATTAACGGTATACTCTGCAAGCATTGCCTCTTCTGTCAGAATTGAAACGGAGGCAACAAGCCCAGAGCTGTCAAGTGCTAGTATTTTCATACTCTGTACTTCCTCTCATTTAGATTTATTATAACATGTAATACTTGAGGACTGGTTGATTAACTTATGACTGAATTATAATTTTCCGATAATCAAAGCCTTTATTTAGATCTTTCTTTATGGTAATGGTTGTCCTGTTTTTCGGTAATAACTCTTCTATCAGTTCAGCCCACTCGATTAAGCAGACCCCATCTCCATAGAAATAATCTTCATAGCCGATCTCTTCCATCTCTTCGATGTCCGCAATCCGGTATACATCAAAGTGATAAAAAGGCATATTTTTTCCATCATACTGTTGAATAATGGTAAAGGTAGGGCTGCTTACTGCTTCCTCTATTCCAAGGCCCCTTGCAAAGCCCTGCGTAAAAACAGTCTTACCGACACCTAAATCTCCGCCAAGACAGTATACCTCACCTTTTTTTGCCGCCATTCCCATCCGGTATCCTAATTGAAAGGTATCCTCTGCCTGAAAACTATCTATTATCATATCATTTCCTCTGCACATTCTAATTCCTTTTTTCCTAATGTCTTTCGACCGGAATTATTATAGCAGAATTACGCTAAAAAAGATAGAGCCTCTTTGAAGTACTGCTTAAAAGAAGCTCTAAATCTGTATGTTATTTATAATAAATGTTTCTAAGTTAACTATTCTATATGCAAAATTCAGTCTGTAATGACACCATATTTATGCTGGTTGATTATAATATGCGACCCCTTAATAATCGATACGTATAATATCCGATTGCTGACATAGCAATACCCTTTAAAATATTGAATGGAGTAATACCGATTAATACAAGTCCGGCCACATCCTTAATGGAGGGTACATTTGCAGCAGCCATATTAATGATAGCATCCATCCCCATAATGTTTGCATATAAAGGAAGCATAACAAAATAATTCAGAAGCGCTCCCACGGTGGCAAATGATATCGTACCGATTCCATATATAGATACCATATATAAAGCATTCCAGGATTTTGATTTTTTAGCGGTTTCATTTAAAGACTTTTTATTTTTTAACTGATACAAAAACCCGACTGGTATAACGAAGGCACTGCTGATCAGGAAATTTGCTAATTCTCCAACCCCACTGGTTGAAGTAGCTGTTAATGCTTTTATCAGGTTCTTAATCAGCTCTACAAACACTCCTGATAACGGCCCGTACTGTAACGCAACGATGACTGCCGGAATATCGCTGAATTCAAGTTCCAAGAAACCCAGATGCTTATAAGGCAGATGAAAAAGCATTAGTACATATGAAAGAGCTGAGAATAGTCCCAAAATCACTATCTGCTTCGTTGAAAATAATCTTTTGTTTTGACTTGTAATCGTACTTGTTTTCATTTTATTCTCTCCTTTTAATATGCAAAGGGAAAACTTTGGGTTTCATTGCAGAACATAAAAATCCCCGATTTTAAACAAGTTAAAATCGGGGCATACATCTTACAATCTAATAAGTTCTGCTGCTCTTCTTTCATCCAGACTTTACTGTCGGTTTTGGAATTTCACCAAATCAATCATCAATGATTTCAATTAAATCATCTACGAGTCGCGGACTATACCGCCGGTCGGGAATTTCACCCTGCCCCGAAGAATTTCCTTTATTCAATTTACAAATTCATATTACATCAGCTTACAGTCATTGTCAATATATTAATCCGTGTAAATTTTTATTTGCTTCGATATATAGTTACTGTTCACACACTAACTAAGGTACAGATATGATTTCGCTAAATGATTCCGAGGCAGAGCTGCTTTCGCTTAATTGCGCTACGTAACGATATGTACTTATTCACTAAGCCCTTCTACATAATTGATCGGAACCGAGAACATAATGCCGGTATTTGGTGTACTTAACTCACCGGTTACTTTTTTTATTGCTTCTCTAGCCTTCATAACCTGTTCATCTTTTAATACAAACATCATAATTTTGCAGGAGGACACCCCTTCGTCAGCGAGTAGAGCTTTAATCATACTGAATATCGGTAGTTCCTCCATATTAACCAATGACCTTGCCATTCCGGTCCCTTCTAAAATGGTACCTCCTTTGACTCCGGCTTCCGTAAGATACTTTACGATTGGATCTACCAACTCTACTTTTTTTAGAATCAAAATCAACAGTTGCATAATCATCCACCCTTTCTTATTCATTATATGTTAAGTAGCATATATCGGTCCTATGCTTCAGTAACAATGTTAAGTATAAATAGGTAATTAATAAACTATAAACCTTGTTGGACAGTTATTCAGTATCGCAATTACCTACTATATGTTACCAGAAAGCTTATCCTTTAAGACACCGGCTGCTTCTCTTACATAATAGTTGATTGCAAGCAGCTTATCCGTCGGTGCAGCAAGTCCTCGGATGTTAGTGAACCCTAGTTTTTTAGCAATTTGAATTGATCGGTAGATATGAAATCCATTCGTCACAATTGCCACAGCTTTGCCTTCTTCTAATAACCGCTTTGTAAAGAGAATATTTTCATAAGTATTACGGGATTTATCTTCTTTTATTATTCGTGCTTTCTTGATGCCTACTCCTAACAGATAGTGCTCCATTGCCTCGGCTTCTGTTATCCATTCATCTTTTCCTCTGCCGCCAGACACAACTGCTTTGGTACCCGGATTATCTCGTAGGTAAACAACTGCTGTATCCAATCGTTTCCTTAAAGCCTTTGAAATCCTGGTTCCTCTTACCTGAGCTCCTAATACTATCAGATAATCCATACCCTTCTCCGCTTTATGTCTCGCATGATAAAGCAAGGTAGCCTCTATTACTACAAATAAACCGAAACCTATCGTAGCACCCACCCCAAGAATAATTATCATGTAAGGCTCAGGCTTAATACTATTACGGATCATATATTTTATCACCATACATATCAGGATACCACCTGCCCCACCGCTTAGCCAGAGCCAGGAAAAGGTTGTACCTATCCCAGAGTAGATGATGATCAGGCAATAATACAGTAGACTCAAGCCACTTAATATTAAGATCAGCCAGAACAGAGGAATCATTTTGTCATTTACCTTCCTTTATAAAATTAATAATTTAAGTCAATAAACTTGACTCCTTCAATTTGCACATAAACTTTCTTAACTCAATGAGTGATACAAACATAGTATATGAGCAACTGTATGAGAGTCGTATTTGCAAATTGACATTGAAAAACTACCAACTATCAATCGATGGTTGGTAGTCGAAAGCTCTTACAGCTTCATGGTTAATTGAATTCTCTTTTTAGCTAAATCTACACTTAGGACCTTAACCTCAACGATGTCACCGACACTTACTACATCAAGGGGATGCTTCACAAACTTCTTATCGGAAAGCTGTGAAATATGAACTAATCCGTCCTGATGTACTCCGATATCGACAAAGGCACCAAAATCAATTACATTCCGAACCGTACCCTTTAATATCATACCTTCTGTCAGATCCTTCATCTCCAATACATCCGTACGAAGTATTGGCTTAGGCATCTCATCTCTAGGATCTCTTCCCGGTTTTTCAAGTTCTTTTACAATATCTGTGAGGGTTATCTCTCCAATACCAAGCTCCTGTGCCAGCTTCTGCTTATCTTTAATTTTCTTTCCGATGGTTATGATATCTCCGAAAGCATCCTCTGTAGCTGTCTGCGTAACTGAATTTGCTCGGGAATCATTCTCCTGGACAGGTATTCCACCCTTTCCTACCGCTGCGGCTAAAGCTTTGCCAAATGCAGTATCCTGAGTTTTCACCGTAATAACAGGTTTTTTCTTTTCCGGCTTCGGCTCCGCTTTTTTTACCGGTTCCATTCCCTTTTGGCTCAAAGCTTTTGCTTGAATTTCCTTTACATCTTCCAGTGTCAGGCCAAGCTTTGCAAGGAGTGCCTGGGTAGCCTCATAGGATTCCGGATGTACACCGGTTGCATCCAGCGGGTTAACACCTCCCTGAATTCTCATGAAGCCTGCACATTGTTCAAATGCCTTGGGCCCTAGCTTAGGAACCTTTAACAGTTCATTACGGCTTCGAAATCTTCCATTTGCCTCACGATAGGCAACGATATTTTTCGCAATCACCTTACTAATTCCTGCGATATGCTCAAGTAAGGATACCGAGGCAGTATTTAGATCAACTCCAACCTTATTTACACAGTCCTCTACCACTCCGGAGAGTACTTCACCAAGTTTCTTCTGGTTCATGTCATGCTGATATTGACCAACTCCGATTGACTGTGGATCAATTTTCACAAGCTCCGCCAAAGGATCCTGAAGTCTTCTGGCGATAGAAGCCGCACTTCTTTGACCCACATCAAAATTCGGGAATTCTTCGGTGGCTAGCTTGCTTGCAGAATAAACGGAGGCTCCGGCTTCATTAACAATAATATATTTTAACGGCTTATTAATTTCCTTTAACAGGTCTACAATAACCATCTCTGATTCCCTGGAGGCAGTTCCGTTTCCTACTGAGATAAGTGTAATGTTATATTTATCAATCAGCCTTTTAACAATCTGCTTTGCTTCTTCTACTTTATTCTGTGGCGCGGTAGGATAGATAACAACCGTATCCAGTACTTTACCGGTAGAATCAACCACCGCCAGCTTGCAACCGGTACGAAATGCAGGGTCCCAGCCAAGTACAACTTGTCCGGCAATTGGAGGCTGCATAAGAAGTTGCACTAAATTCTTACCAAATACCTTAATTGCACCATCTTCAGCTTTCTCTGTCAGGTCACTGCGTATCTCACGTTCAATCGAAGGTGCAATTAACCGCTTATAGCTATCCTCTATCGTGGCTTTCAATATATCATTAGTATAAATATTATCTGTTAAGATAACTTTCTTCTCAAGATAACGTAAAATACGTTCCTCCGGAGCCACAATCTTTACGGTCAGTATTTTCTCGCTTTCACCACGGTTAATCGCTAAGATTCTATGTCCTGCAAGCTTCTCTATACTTTCTTCAAAACAATAATACATCTCATACACCGACTCCAGCTTTTCATTCTTCGTGGCAGAAGTCAGCGTTCCTTCTTTCATTGTAACTTCGCGGATATAGCTACGGTGCTCTGCTTCATCCGAGATATCCTCAGCGATGATATCCATTGCTCCCGCAATTGCTTCCTCCGTGGTTCGTACCTCTTTCTCCTCGGACAGAAAAGCTTCTGCTGCTTTCGCTACCGGCTCATTGATATCCTGTGCAAGAATGATAGCGGCGAGACCCTCCAACCCTTTTTCCTTTGCAATCGTAGCTCTGGTTCTTCTCTTCGGACGGTAGGGGCGATACAAATCCTCCACAACAACCAAGGTTGTAGCAGCAAGAATCTGTGCTTTTAATTCCTCTGTCATCTTGCCCTGTTCCTCTATACTATTCAGTACCTGTGTCTTCTTTTCTTCCAGGTTTCTCAGATACTGTAATCTCTCATGAAGATTTCTTAACTGCTCATCATCCAACGATCCGGTTACTTCCTTACGGTATCTGGCTATGAATGGAATTGTGTTACCCTCATCAATTAATTTAACGGTTGCTTCAACCTGTTCCAGTCGAATCCCCAGTTCGTCTTTAATCTGCTTCAAAATATCCATGGTTTTACTCCTAACATAAATTTTACCTTAATGATAACATTTGACATATCGAAAAGCAACTTTTTTGCTTAAAAAAGAAGCCTTACCTATAACCGGTTGGTTATGGGTAAGGCCCTCTATATAAACCATATGTTTTAAGCAATATCTTAGTTTTCTATCTCATATCAAAAGCCTTAGTTTATTCACCTTACAGGCAGCATTATTTATAGCTGCGATAATGAAAATTTATCATGTACCGCATTTAACGCAGTTTCAGCATGAACTTCATCAATTAAAACGGTTACTCTGATTTCCGAAGTTGAAATCATTTTGATATTTACTCCCGCATCATATAAGGCCTCAAACATTTTCGCAGCAACGCCTGCATTCGACATCATACCTGCACCCACAATCGATACCTTAGCAACTTCCTTCTCAATATCAATTTTCTGACATTTTAAAGTGCCTTCCTGATGCCTTTCCAAAACAGCAACCGCTTCGTCTAAATCATCTTCTTTCACCGTGAAACTAATATCCTTCGTTCCATCTCTGCCAACGGACTGTAGTATAATATCAACATTAATATTATGGCTTGCTAAATGATTGAATAATTTGAAAGCTACGCCAGGCTGATCCTCTAACCCAATTACGGCAATCCGGGCTGCGTTTTTGTCACATGCTACGCCGCTTACAAGCATTTTTTCCATCTTTACTTCCTCCTTAACTACAGTTCCCTCAGAATGATTTAAACTGGAACGGACCACTAGCTGTACACCGTATTTTTTAGCCATTTCTACAGAACGGTTATGCAATACGCCTGCTCCAAGAGATGCCAACTCCAACATCTCATCATAAGTAATCTCGTCAAGCTTTCGTGCTGTTTTTACAATTCGGGGATCAGCAGTATATACTCCATCAACGTCGGTGTATATTTCACATGCGTCGGCATGAAGTGCAGCTGCAAGAGCCACTGCGGTAGTATCGGAGCCTCCTCGGCCTAAAGTAGTATAATCATCAAACTTGTTGACACCTTGAAAACCGGTTACAAGAACAATCTTTTTACTTTGTAACTCATTTCTAATTCTCTCAGTATCGATTCGTTTCAGCCTTGCATTTCCATAATCAAAAGTGGTATGCATTGCAACCTGATATGCATTTAACGATATGGCTGGTACTCCTAAAGAGTCTAATGCCATAGCCATAAGCGCTACTGATATCTGTTCACCTGTTGTCAGGAGCATATCGATTTCTCTTCTGGATGCGTTAGGATTGATATCTCGTGCCTGTGCCAATAATACATCTGTTTGCTTTCCCATTGCTGATAGAACAACTACTATCTCGTTGCCTTTTTTATAATCTTCTATGCATCTTCTGGCAACATTAAATATTCTTTCTTTATCAGCTACGGAAGTGCCTCCGAATTTCTTTACGATTAGCATAGCTGCCTCCCATTCATTCTGTTTTTCTAACAGCGTCTAACAATGAATTTTAACTTTATCAGATGTATTCTATTCGTTTTATATTATTTTGCAAATAACTTATTAATAACAGTATATCCTTCCAAGACTACATTGCCACTCATTTTAGCTTCTGCTTCATTATAATGCCAATTATTATTTTGCTCTGCTGTACTGTCATAAAGTAAATACGGAACAGGATCACTGGTATGGGTTCTGCATCGGATGGGTGTGGGATGATCAGGCATGACAAGCATACGATAATCAACTCCCGCTTTCTTCATCTCCTCCATGACAACCTTAATTACTCTTTGATCCAGGTACTCAATCGACTTAACCTTATTTTCAATATTACCTTGATGGCCCATCTCATCCGGTGCCTCCACATGAATATAAACAAAGTCATAATCTTCTTTTGTAAGAATCTGAACCGCTGCCATAGCCTTCCCTTCATAATTTGTGTGAAGGGTTCCATCCGCACCCGGTACATTAATCACTTTCATTCCTGCTCCTACAGCAATTCCTTTGAGTAGGTCAACCGCGGAGATCATTGCACCCTTTAAATGATTTTTCTCTTCAAAGGAAGTAAGTGCCGGTCTCGTGCCGGCTCCCCAGAACCAGATAGAATTCGCTTTATTGAGGCCTTTCGCCTTCCGTTCCTCATTTAAAGGATGATGGTTCAGAATATCATAGCTTTTTCTCATCATTTCCCTTAATATTGCATCCTCAGGCAAATACTCTCCGATTACCTTACCCAGTATATCATGGGGCTGTGCTAAATCAACTACCTGACCCTGATCCCAGATGGTGAGGTGACGATAGCTGGTTCCAACATAAAATTTGTACCCTTCCTTCTCCAATTCTTTTTTGACAGCCTCAATCAGAATTGCGGCATCCTCCGTAGATATTTCACCGGAGCTGTGGTCAATAATTGTTTGTTCCTCATAGGGTTTCTCTTCTTCTGTTAAGGTAACTATATTACAGCGTAACGCAATGTCTGTGGGTTTCATATCTACGCCAATACTTAAGGCTTCCAGTGGAGAGCGACCGGAATAATATACTTTTGGGTTATATCCAAGAACTGCCAAATTAGCCGTATCACTGCCAGGCTTCATTCCCTCCGGAATTGTATGCGCCAGGCCCAGTTCGGATTTCATTGCCAGTAAATCCATTTGAGTTGTGTCAGCAGCCATCAAAGGTGTTCTGTGACCTAGCACTTCCAACGGTTCATCGGCCATGCCGTCTCCAAGAACAACAATGTACTTCATAAAATCATTTCCTTTCTTTCTCATAAGTAAGCTTCTATTAAGCTCACATGTGCTTTTGTAATATAGTTAAAAACGAACACGGATAGCACTAAGAACACTGCCATACTTTTCAAGCTTCTCTTTTAATTCCTGCTCGGTTATACTCGATGTGATGAAGGCATACTCACCGGTTACATTCTCTGTGGTTACTTCCTCTATCTCTCCAAACAGGTTCTTAATCTTATCTTTTATATCAGCTAAATTATCTTCTACACGAATAAAAAATTTATGATGTACCTGATTTATATCAGTAAGCTCTAACTTTCTGCTACTCCATATTGTCCAAATGTTCTTACCAGTATGTTTGGCAGCATCTACAATATCAGCTACAACTGCACTCGCTGTCGGTAATTTACCTGCCCCGCTTCCGTAGAACATAACATCTCCGATTACATTGCCTCTGACAAAAATTCCATTAAATACATCATTAACACTATATAAAGGGTGATTAACTTTAATCATTACCGGAGCAACCATGGCATAAACACGGTCATTTTCTCGAATACTGGATGCAAATAATTTTATTCTTGCTCCCATCGACTTTGCATAACAGATATCAGTGTAAGTGATTTTTGAGATACCCTCGGTATAAATATCTTCATAATCCACCTGCATTCCAAATGCAAGAGATGACAGTATCGCTATTTTTCTACAAGCATCATGACCCTCTACATCGGCTGCAGGATTACGTTCTGCATAGCCTAGCTTCTGAGCATTCTCCAATGCAGTTTCAAAATCCAGATTATCATCACTCATTTTAGACAAGATATAATTAGTGGTTCCATTTAGTATACCCGTAATTTCAACGATTTCATCGGCAGTCAGCGACTGATTTAATGGTCTGATAATCGGAATACCACCACCAACACTGGCTTCGAATAAGAAATTCAAATTTCTTTCCTTTGCGATGTCCAGAAGTTCAGCGCCATGCTTTGCTACGAGCTCTTTATTGGAGGTTACTACACTTTTGCCCTTCAAAAGAGCACTTTTTACAAAGGTATACGCCGGTTCAACACCACCCATAACCTCACAAACAATACTAACTTCAGTATCCTCTAAGATTATATTGATATCATGTACCAGCTTATCCATAATCGGATCACCGGGAAACTCTCTTAAATCTAACACGTACTTTATATTAATTTGATCTCCGGCTCTCTTCTTAATACTTTCACCGTTGGTGTTTAATACCTCAACCACACCGGAACCAATGGTGCCGTATCCTAAGACTGCAATATTTATCATGACTTCTCCTCCATTTCATGCTGTAGCAAATTCTATTTCATTCAATAAGCCATTATGCTTTATTTATAAATCAACTGAAACTATGTAGTTATTCTCTGGACACCAGCTTAACATAATGTATTCCATCCATAGCTTCAATTGCATCCATCAGTATAGAAGTGCTATCCGTCTGTGGCAGTATTTCTATACTTAAGGTCAGAAGTGCAATACCATTAACCGGAATACTTTGATGAATGGTCAAAATATTTGCCTCACATTTTGCAACCTGGTTTAAAACCTTAGATAGAAGACCTGGTCTATCATCCATCTGAAGCATAAAGGTAATCGTTTTTCCTCTGGTATTCTCATAAAAAGGAAAAATATCATCTCTATATTTATAAAATGAACTTCTGCTGATTTCGACTGCATCGGTTGCCTCCTGAACAGTCATTACACGTTCTGAATCCAGAAGCCGCTTAGCTTCTACAACCTTTAATAATACTTCGGGAACAGCTTTCTTCTTAACAATAAAGTATTGGTCTCCATTCATTTCCATCAACCTCCTGCGGCTATAAGGTAATGTTATTGTACTCCTTCATAAATTGTATGTAAAGCAAACACAATTGTCTTTCTAAGAAAGATATACTACCATATATTTATTCA
This sequence comes from Bacillota bacterium, assembly GCA_023414875.1. Taxonomy (GTDB): domain Bacteria; phylum Bacillota; class Clostridia; order Lachnospirales; family Lachnospiraceae; genus Mobilitalea. The sequence continues at coordinate 16,130 of JAEZMV010000001.1, forward strand.
TATTGCAATACTATTTTACTATGTTCAAAACAAAAAAATAATATTTGTCACATATGCTTGAAACGTATGTTAAAATATTACTTTTTTTGTATATTTATTAAATTTTCTGTACAATTACATATTCTAAAATACCAATTCTCTAAAACTTCCATCAATCTATGAGATTAAAACCTTATAAGAATATTGCATTCTTCTTATTTATAATATTTTGGAGAGAAATTCCTGAAGTCTTGGATGCTTGGGGTTATCAAAGAATTCATCCGGTGTATTTTGCTCTACTATTTTACCCTCATCTATGAATAAGATACGAGTAGCTACCTTCCTGGCAAATCTCATCTCATGTGTAACAACTACCATAGTCATTCCTTCGTCCGCCAGCTGAGCCATTAAATCAAGTACTTCCCCAACCATCTCGGGATCCAAAGCTGAGGTGGGTTCATCAAACAGCATCACATCGGGATTCATTGCCAATGCACGTATGATCGCAATACGTTGTTTTTGTCCACCGGACAGCTGATTAGGATATGCCTCCGCTTTCTCCACAAGGCCAATTCGCTTTAACAGCTCCATCGCCTTCTGCTCTGCCTCGGCTTTGGTCATAAGTCCCAGCTTTATAGGTGCCAATGTTATATTTTCTATTACCGATAAATGAGGAAATAAATTAAACTGTTGAAACACCATCCCCATCTTGCAACGAATTTTGTTAATATCTGCTTTTTTATCCGTTATATTTATACCCTCGAACCATATCTCACCGTCAGTTGGCATCTCTAACAGATTAAGGCAGCGTAGGAAAGTTGATTTACCGGAACCGGAGGGGCCGATTACTACGACCTTTTCTCCTTTTTGAATGGTTTCATCGATACCGTCTAAAACCACATGATCTCCAAAAGCTTTTTTCAGATTCTTAGTGACGATCACCTTTAGCCAACCTCCTCTCAAATATTGATAATAACTTAGTCAATAACATTACTATGATCAAGTAGCAAAACGCTGCTATGATAAGCGGTGGTAATATTTGAAATGTCCTGGAGCCTACGAATTGAGCAGCCTGCGTTAAATCTACGACCGCAATTACACCTGCTACTGAGGTTTCTTTTATGAGAACAATAAACTCATTACCAAGTGCCGGTAGAATATTTTTAACTGCCTGAGGTAAGATGATAAGACGCATTGTCTGAATATGATTCAATCCTAAAGAACGCCCTGCTTCTGTTTGCCCGCGGTCTATGGATTCGATTCCCGCTCTTATTATCTCTGCTACATATGCTCCGGAATTTAATCCGAAGCATACCGCTCCAACCACAATTTCATTCGTATTTCTTGATGTAAATATTAGGTTATAAATTATTAATAACTGCACCATAAGAGGTGTTCCTCTGATGATTGTTATATATATGTTACATAACTTAGTCAAAAACCTAAATTTCGTATTCGCAGCTGAAACCTTAATAACAGCAACTATGATACCGATTACCACTCCCAGTGCTATCGCTAATAAAGAAATCAGAATTGTAACCTTAATACCCTCTATATATGCCTCGTATCGCTTATCCGGTATCAGTGCATTATAATACGACTGACCCACATCCTTTAGCCACGAGATGAACTTATCCATTTTTCTCCTCCTATATCTAAATTCATCAAATACTTTCCCCTGTAAATACTTAATAAGAATTCCTTCCCTATGTATTCTATTATAAGTCGGGAAACTTAGGAAATGCTGCCTATGCCCACCTAAATAAATCAAAGGTTTTACATGTTGTTAAAGTATAATGATTGGAAAGATTATATAACCGAACATAAGATAGAGGCTGTTTATAAAACTAACAGCCCCCTACATGTCATTTTAAATCTTATATGCAAGCTTATTTATTAGCATGTTTTGCAGTAAATTCTTCGATTTTTCCATTGTCCTTTAATTCTTGAATTACCTCATTTATCTTATCAAGTAATTCTTTATTGCCCTTTTGAACTGCGATCGCATATTTATCTTCAAATAATGTTCCATCAAGAATTGATAATTCCGGATTTGCTGCTACCAAATCTTCAGCTGGTAGCTGATCCATTACGATACAATCAATTTTGTTATTCTTTAGATCCTCAGCTGCCTGAGCAAATTTTGTATAGCGTTTAACCTCTTTATAGGCTACATTTTCCTCTACCCAGATATCTGCAATGTTACCCTGCTGAACACCGACAATCTTATCCGCCAAATCCTCAGCAGTTGCTGCAGCCACAGCTGCACTGCTCGTATTAACAACTACAACCTCGGTAGAATTAACATAATCAATGGAGAAATCCATCGTCTTTTTACGTTCTTCATCTACAGATACTGCGGCTGCCATAAAATCAACCTGGCCTTTTTCTACCGCGTATAAAGCAGCTGTAAATTCCATATTTTTAATTTTAAGCTTTTTACCCATGCTGTCAGCAATTGCCTGAGAAATATCCATATCAATTCCTACTACATCTTTGCCTTCCATGTATTCATAAGGCGCAAAGCCTGCTTCTGTACCTACAATTAGAGTGTCATCCTTTTTACCGCAACCTGCAAAAATTGTAGTTGCCATTGCTGTGATTACCATTAAATTTACTAATTTCTTTTTCATAACTTATTCTCCTTAAATATTTGTTGGGGGTGGTTTTCTTGATTCATTTTTATAATTTGTGGGCTTTCCCTCTCTTTTGAAGGCATCTCCCTTATTTTAATGTATGTTATTAATTATAAATCGTATTACATCTCCAACGAATAAGGAGAGTAAACCTATTTACTTTATTGAATTAGCCTTACTATACTGAAATGATAGTAAATAGACTTTCTTCCTATAGTATATTTTTAATTTTTACTATTTATTAACAACCTTTTTAATCTTTTCTATTTCATCTTCAGTCAATATTAAATCATGATCCAAATTAATTACCAGATGGTCATTATTATTAACGACGGATTTCATATAGGAGGTATCCAGGGATTTTACAATCTCAGGAACTTCGATCTCCTGATTTTCATTAATCTGTAAGATCTCAGTCATTTTATCAACTTCATATGCAATCAGAAGACCATTTGAGGTTGTAATGATAAATCTGGTATCATCGTTAGTTGCAATCTCTTCCATACCAAATTTTCTACGCAGACTAAATACAGGAATAATATCTCCCCTAAGTTTAATAATTCCTTTTAAATTCTTCGAAAAACTTGCAACCGGTTCAATAGCAATCGGCTTTTCAATGGTGATAACATTCATAATATCCAGTCCGTATTCTTCTTCTCCCAGCATAAAAATGGCTTGCTTGGTACTCTGCATATTAACCCCTCCTTTACGGATTTAAATTAGGCTTTATTGTTTTGTGTATTCCATTTTAAATAAGCAGTAATAAACGGATCTAAATTTCCATCTAATACGCTGATAGCATTACCTATTTCTTCATTCGTCCGATGGTCCTTTACCAGAGTGTAGGGCTGCATGACATAGGATCTGATCTGGTTACCCCAGCCAATCTCCTTGATTTCACCACGAATTCCTGATATTTTCTCCATATTTTCCTGTTGTTTTAACAGATACAGCTTCGCTTTCAACATTTTCATTGCCTTGTCCTTATTCTGAAGCTGTGATCTCTCATTTTGACATTGAACTACTATATTTGTTGGGAGATGAGTAATTCGAATAGCAGAAGAGGTTTTATTAACATGCTGCCCACCTGCCCCACTGGAACGGAAGGTATCAATTCTGATTTCTTCATCATCAATCTCAATACCGGTATCCTCTTCAATATCAGGCATTACATCGCAGGATACAAAGGAGGTCTGTCTTTTACCGGCTGCATTAAACGGTGAGATACGAACCAGACGATGTACCCCTCGTTCTGACTTCAGATAACCGTAAGCATTATCGCCATTAATTTGTAAGGTTACCGACTTTAGTCCAGCCTCTTCACCCTCCAGAAAATCAATCATTTCTGTTGAGAAACCTTTTTTATCAGCCCATCGCTGGTACATACGGCATAACATACTGGCCCAGTCACAGCTTTCTGTTCCTCCCGCACCGGCATGAAGGGTTAAAATCGCATTGTACTTATCATATTCTTCTGATAATAACGTCTTAAGCCTAAGGTCATCAAGATCTGCAATAAATAACTCCAAGGCTTCTTCGATCTCCGGTATCAAGCTTTCATCGTTTTCTTCATATCCCATCTGAATTAAGGTTTGAACGTCCTCAAAACGCATCTTAAGGTGTCCATACTCATCAATTGTATCCTTCAGATTTTTTAATTCTTTCATAAGCTTCTGAGCCCTGTCGGTATTATCCCAAAAACCTATTTCCTCCATGGTCTGCTCTATTTCTTTCACCCTGTCGCTTTTTGCAGCAAGGTCAAAGTGAATCCCCCACTTCAATCAGCGGCTTCTCATAAGTACCCAGTGTATATTTATACTGATCTAATTCTACCACTAAATCACCTCTTTTTGTATTATATATTACTATTTCTCAAAACTCAATATCCTAAATCAGGATTATTTATGCATTTCTTCCGCAGCAATGCTTGTATTTTCTTCCACTACCACAGGTACAGGGATCGTTAGGCTGAATTTTTTTGCCGGCACGTTTAATCGGTGCATTTGCTACACTGTCATCTCTATTCGTACCGGTGACCTTAGCTACCTGCTCTCTCTCAACCTTTTGCTCAATACGCACATGCATTAATGCCTTAACGGTATCCTCACGAATAGCATTAATCATATCATCAAACATTTCAAAGCCCTGGAATTTATACTCAACTATTGGCTGACGTTGTCCATACGCCTGTAATCCAATTCCTTGTCGCAGCTGATCCATATCGTCGATATGATCCATCCACTTACGATCAATAACTCTTAATAGAATTACCCGTTCAATCTCTCTGATTTGCTCTGTTTCCGGAAACTCCAGTTCTTTTTCTTCATAAAGCTTAACTGCTTTTTCCTTTAAGTGCTGAACCAGATCATTTTTCTTCATACTACCAAGCTGATCTTTAGAGAATTCAATTCTATTTAACGGTAATATAGGGAGCAATAATTCATTGACCTCTCCCAAATCCCATTCCTCCGGAAGCTGATCCTCACTGATACAGGTATTAACACAGTCCTCAACCGTATCAGTAATCATGCGGTAAATTGTATCACGCATGCTTTCACCGTCAAGTACTCTTCGGCGCTCAGCATAAATGATCTCTCTTTGTTCATTATTAACCTGATCGTATTCCAACAGATTCTTTCTGATACCATAGTTGTTACTCTCGATTCTCTTCTGAGCTTTTTCGATAGCATTCGTTAACATCTTATGCTCGATCTGCTCACCCTCCGGAATACCAAGAGAATTAAAGATTCCGAGTAGTCGTTCGGAACCGAACAAACGCATTAAGTCATCATCCAGTGAAATATAAAAACGTGATTCTCCGGGATCACCCTGTCTACCGGCACGTCCACGGAGCTGATTATCAATACGTCTCGCTTCATGACGCTCTGTACCGATAATCCTAAGACCGCCAACTTCCTTAACGCCTTCACCCAGCTTAATATCGGTACCACGACCAGCCATGTTGGTCGCTATGGTAACTGCTCCAAACTGACCAGCATCAGCTACGATTTCAGCTTCTAACTCATGGAATTTTGCATTCAATACCTTATGAGGTATATTGTATTTCTTAAGTATATTGCTAATCTCTTCGGATGACTCAATTGTAATGGTACCTACAAGAACCGGTTGTCCCTTTTTATGGGACTCTATAATTTCTTGAATGATCGCAATTAATTTTTCTTTTCTTGTTTTATAAACAGCATCCTGACGATCAATACGTGCAACCGGAAGATTGGTGGGAACTTCGATAACGTCCATACCATAGATTTCTCTGAATTCCTTCTCCTCGGTTAAAGCAGTACCGGTCATACCGGATTTTTTCTTATACTTATTGAAAAAGTTCTGGAAGGTAATTGTGGCAAGGGTCTTACTCTCTCTTTTTACCTTAACATTTTCCTTCGCCTCAATTGCCTGATGCAGACCATCGCTATAACGTCTACCCGGCATAATACGTCCGGTAAACTCATCAACGATTAATACCTCATCATCCTTTACAACATAATCCTTATCTCTAAACATTAAATTATGTGCTCTTAACGCAAGAATAACATTATGCTGAATTTCCAGATTCTCTGGGTCAGCTAAATTCTCAAGGTTAAAGAAACGTTCAACTTTTTTCACACCGTCGGCGGTCAGATGAACATTCTTCTCTTTCTCATTTACAATGAAATCACCGGTCTCTTCAATCTCTTCCTTCATAATGGCGGCCATCTTAGTAAGCTCACCACTTGCTTTTCCTTTTGTAAGCTGTCTTGCAAGGATATCACAAACACGGTATAATTCTGTGGATTTACCACTTTGACCGGAGATAATTAAAGGAGTTCTGGCCTCATCAATCAGGACAGAGTCAACCTCATCGATAATTGCGTAATGAAGTTCTCTTTGTACCAGCTGCTCCTTATATATAACCATATTATCTCTTAGATAATCAAAGCCTAATTCGTTATTGGTTGCATAGGTTATATCGCAGGCATAAGCTTCTCTACGTTCTTCCTTCTCCATGCTATTAAGAATAACGCCAACCTTAAGGCCCAGAAATTCGTGAATTTGTCCCATCCACTCAGAGTCACGTTTTGCAAGGTAATCATTTACGGTAACAACATGTACACCCTTACCTTCCAAAGCATTCAGATATGCAGGTAAAGTGGAGGTTAAGGTCTTACCTTCGCCGGTTCTCATTTCTGTAATACGTCCTTGATGTAAAATTATACCACCAATCAACTGAACACGAAAATGCCTTTGTCCTATTACCCTTTTGGCTGCTTCTCTCACAGTTGCATATGCTTCAATCATTATATCATCCAGAGTTTCCCCATTTTTTAGCCTATTTTTAAATTCAGTTGTTTTAGCTTTTAATGCTTCATCGGTCAGTTTCACATATTCCGGCTCTAATGCATCTATTTTGTCTACTAACGGCATGATGCGCTTAACTTCGCGCTCACTATGAGTGCCAAATACTTTTTCCATTAATCCCATTTTATGCTCACTCCTGTACTGTTACATATTCGATCCAAAATCGTTCAATTATTATTGTAACATTTACCTTGATACTATTCAACTTAATTTTATTTATGCAAATAATTCGTACTATTTTCAGATGGGGAAACTTTCGCTAAACGGATTAAAGCTCGTAAGCGGCAAGCATGGGAACTTGCTCGCTTTCGCTAAACGGATTAAAGCTCGTAAGCGTAGCTTACTCGCTTTACGCTACGCTTATCTATAAGAAGAAGACTGGTTCCTCATGCAAGCATGGGAACCAGTCTTCTTCTTATAGATTAATCCGTTTAACGCTAAAATTCTGGTTCGATAAGTCCGTAAGTGTTTCCTTTTCTTTTATAAACTACATTGACTTCATCTGTCTGAGCATTTCGAAAAACATAGAAATTGTGGCCTAATAATTCCATCTGTACACAAGCTTCCTCTGCATCCATCGGCTTTATAGCAAAACGTTTTGTCTTTACTATTTTGATAGAATCATCCTCATAATAATCATCCTCCATAAAAGCTTGATTAAAATTAGAAGATGCCTGCTTATGATCTATCAGTTTGTTCTTATATTTTCTTAATTGACGTTCTATAATTTCTTCTACAAGATCAATGGATACATACATATCATTGCTTACCTGTTCCGCACGGATAATATTTCCCTTTACCGGTATGGTTACTTCAATTTTTTGTCTTTCTTTTTCTACGCTGAGTGTTACATGAATTTCAGTATCAGGAGTAAAGTATCTCTCAAGTTTTCCGATCTTTTCATATACAGCCGTTTTTAACCCTTCAGTTACATCAATGTTCTTACCGCTGATTATATAACGCATAATGCCCAACTCCTTTTTGACTTTCTTGTTAGCATTAATACTTCTATGCTAATTTCATTATATCATATGACCCTTTCAGTGACAAGCCACTTTGTTTTATATTGGTAATTGTTAAAACACCTGTAATTGGAGTAATCCATCATATTAATACATTTAATTCCACCAATTGCATTATATTCAATGATTTATCTCCATTATTCGATTATTTTTCGCCAAATGTGATATCAAATTAACAATTATCCGACAATACAAAAGTCAAGCAGAAAATTAAAGATTTTGCATATAGATGTCGATTTATCATAATTTACAAAACGCATTTTCGATATTGACACCGATTCCGCCATGCGACACCAGTAGTGTATTATTGTGGATAATGTGGATAAACTCGTGTATAACTTCGTTTTATCTAAAATCAAGGCTTCTCACATGTGGATAACTTTTTGATAAGAGATTACCTTTAGCTAACCATATGTTAATTTTTACCATTTTTTTCAACCCCTTTGTGCAATATGCACAGCTATAACTTTGTCAATAGGTATTTCATATAGTTTTTAAGTTAAATAATGCGACAGAATAGTGACTCAAATTAAATCAATTTACCTTTCATTATATCCTTTATCCTATTATTTTGATTGTGGCCTGTATAGTTTTTTATCTAAGTATTCTTTGCATCTCATTGAGTAAGGATTTGATGTTAAAACTAGTCTTATATTAAAATAACTACAGATAATATATTATTAAAAAAAGTAATATACCATCTGTAGTCTTATTTTATTATTTCTATGAAGCAAGATTTTTATTCTACTCTATATTAAGCTTTTTTTCGTAATGATCAACCTTTGCTGCAAGAAAGGGTGCCAACCCCACAAACTCAGCTCCATATACTTTTTTATTATCTGCAACACGTGCTCTGACAATTTGTATTACTACATAAAAGAAATCATTATCTCCTAAATTGATCCTTCCTCGGAAATAATAGCCCAGAGGTAAGCTAGCTTCACTGATAAATCCGATTCCACTTTTTGAGATATCAAAAACTGATACAAAAGCATTTAGGTCCTTAATTACAATATTATCCTGCTTAAACACTTCATCTACCTCTAATACAAGCTCGATAGGAAGTCTTTTATATTTTCTTCGATCCATCATATTATTTTCTTGCATAGCATCCTCCATAAAGTATAACTGCCAAGTTTTAGTGTGAAAAGAATTCAACAAAGTTGAATTCTTAGTAAATATAATAATGAATTCCAGTGGAAATTCATTATTATATTTACGGGTTGTCTATGAAGCATTTGCGGCAAAAGCAGCCATGCTTCGTTAGTGATAAAAAATTCAACAAAGTTGAATTATTGTTATTAACTAGTTAAGTTCCTTGTATATAATCTATTTATATTTTAACATAAAATACCTGGCATTCCAACTAATTTTAAGGGAAAGAATATGATATACGAAAAGGACCTCTGTAAAGATTTAGAGGTCCTCTTAAAGTCTGCTATAATATTCTCCTAATACATTTTATATCTCTATACTTATATTGTGATGTGATGATACCCTGACGGGAACTCGCCGCGTGAACGATCTTACCATTACCAATATACATTGCAACATGATTTACTGTCCCGCTGCTGTTTGCATAGAAAATCAAATCTCCAGGCAATATATCACTTTCATTTACCTTATATCCTGCATTTGATGCCTGATCCCTTGAGGTTCGCGGAATATAATATCCGAAGTCACCATAGACTGCCTGTACAAAACCGGAGCAATCAGCACCATTTGATAAGCTCTCGCCACCCCATACATAAGGATTACCCACAAATTTTAATGCATAATCAACAATCTGATCTCTGAGGGATGAATTAGAGGAAGAATTGTTTGAGTTTGAAGATGAACTATCATCTTTTTTCTCCTTTGGCTTTTCTTCATTTTTCTTTGCTTTTTCTTCAGCAGCTTTTCTATCTGCCTCTTTTCTTTCAGCCTCAGCCTGAGCAGCTTCTCTCTCCGCCTTTGCCCGTTCTCTCTCTTCCTTTTCCCTTTGTATTCTCTGCTCTTCTTCGATTGAAATTGCGTATTTAAACTCTACTTTAATTGATAAAAATTCTTTATTGACAAAACCGGTAAAATCAACACCGGTATCGTCATCGGTACCTAAAAGGATTTCTACCCACTCATCATATTCCTTAGTAATAACGTAGGTTTCTCCTTCCGGTATCTGTGTTAGGATCTTTGCATCTGTACTTTGTTCTGCTCTAACATTTAAGGTTTGGGTAGTAACTGTTGCATATTTTGTTGCATACTCGTCTACCATGGCCTCAGCATCTTCACCTATAGCAAGAAAATTAGATGCTATATATCCTTCTACTTCACCGGACTTGATCTTGACCCAATCACCCTCTAAAGTTTCAAGTATGTCAGCGGCACAACCTCGATACAGCTTACCAACCACTTCAGAATCAGTGGAAGCTTCTTTTCGAATATTTACATAATTATCAGCTATCGAAACACCCAAATGAGCATAGGGTGATACATTTTCCTCGTTAAATTTTTGAATTGATGCATTATATGCAGCTTCTAATTCCTCCGCAGTTGCATTATCCAATGCAGTTGCTATTCCAGCCACGCCTTGCTCTGCAGATATAAAATCATCTGCACTGGCAATAGCTGTCGGTACCGATAAAAATAATGCGGTAGATGCCATCAAAAACATCATCTTCAAAGCCTTGTTCTTTCTCATTAATTGTCCTCCCAAGTACTATAAGTAAAACTTGTTCCTATGTACTCTGTCGTAAATCAGGCAGATGTTTTCACAAAATAAAATGTTACGAAATTATTACAATCACTGAGATAATTATAACAAAATTGACACATAGTGTCAATAAAAAAACAGACTAAAACTGTAGAATTTTTTTATTTCCACAAAAATTTAGTCTGTTTTCCCTTGTTTTCAAGCTTTTTCGAGTATTACAATTGATTCAGATACTTTTCTACTGCTGTAATGGCATTTGCTCCATCCGACGCAGCTGTTATAATCTGTCTGAGATCCTTTGTCCGGACATCACCCGCAGCATAAATTCCCGGAATATTGGTTTCACAATTCTCACCTGCAAGAATATATCCACTTTCATCCGTTGCAACTACTTTTTTATATGTTTCAGAATTCGGCAAATAACCAACCGCTATAAAAACACCGGCCACTTCATAAGTATTCTTATCACTAGTTTTAACATTTTTAACATCGATAGAATCAACCTTATCTTCCCCGTTAATTCTCTCAATTACACTATCCCAGAGAATTGTTACATTTTCCAGAGACATCAGCCTCGATGATATACTCTTTGCTGCCCTAAACTGGTCTCTTCTATGAATTACATAAACATGTTTACAAATTCTTGCCAGAAAAATTGCATCCTCAACCGCTACATCTCCTCCACCAATAACCGCAACTGTTTTATTTTTAAAGAAGGCTCCGTCACATGTAGCACAATAGGATACTCCCATACCGGATAGCTTCTCCTCGCCCTCAGCATTCAGATGACGCGGTGCACCACCTGTTGCTATTATTACACTTTTCGCTTTATACTGAGTATTATCGTCCATTGTTATTACTTTGATTTCCCCATCCAACTGAAAATCAGTAACTTCACCGGTCACAAAGGTTGCATCTAGTTTATCCGCATGCTCTCTAAATTTTATGCTAAGATCAAAACCGCTGATACCGGGTGTTCCTGGATAATTATCAACCTCATATGTGTTAATAATCTGGCCGCCGCTCAATCCCGCTTTCTCAATTATAATTAGGCTTAATTCAGCTCTTTTTGCATATATGGCTGCCGTTAATCCAGCAGGACCCGAACCTATTATAATCACATCATAAATCATATAAAAATACCTCCTATTTACTAATCCTAGATTTAAAAATAAACTATCCTACCCGGCAGAATACTCATACACTGCTATATTATATATTTCTATAATTTATTGATATATTTTAGTATCATTATTACTTATTGTTGGCATATTATTCATATGCTCTGTGCGAAAGGAGTACTTCGGCGACAAGCCTTGGTACTGTAGAAATATTTAAAAATATGACAATGATTAGGTATTATCATTGTCATATTTTAATTTAATAGTATTTATTATAAATTGTATCCGTTATTATAATTCAATCTTACGTACAAGAGCATAAATCCAGACCGTTCCATTATTCGGTCTAGCATCTTCACATTTTTGTAATTCAATCAATTCCAATTCTTCATGTCTGGCAATGAGTTCTTTCAGAGGCTTCGTTCTGTAGTCAGTAACATACCTTCCGTTACACTCTCCTTCAAAGTCACCGTAATGAAATGACATGTATAAGATACCATTTCTTTTTAAACTTTTTATTATCTTCGTAAAGATATTATCAATCTCACCGCTTGATACATGTAATAATGATGCACATGCCCATATTCCGTCAAAAACTTCATTAAAGTCCATTTCTGTAAACGATAGGTGTAATGCATCCTGTCCAATATGTATACTTGCTAAAGCACACATCTCTTCAGACGCATCCATCGCAGTAACGTCAAAACCGCAGGAAAGAAAATATGCACTATCTCTGCCGGAACCACATCCAAGATCCAGAACACTACCTCCTTCAGGTAATAGTACGGTGAATTTATCCCACCAATCCTGCATATCTATTTCCACAGTCTGATCAAAATATTCTGCTGCGTTCTGATTATAATACTCTATCGAGTCCAATTAAATATCCCTCCTCTTTCTAAACAAGCTTATTATATCAAATAAGTTCTAATAATTCCAGCGTTTTTCCACAAAAGCATAAAATGTCTTATGTCTAGAAAAAACACTGTTATATTTAGGTAACAGGTGTTATAATGTTCGTGATAAGCGAAGGGCTGAAGAAGGAAGAAGCCCCTGAAGCATTCATGCTTCAAAGGGGCTTCCTTCTTCTTCAGCGTGAGCAACGCGAGCGAGTAACCGCAGGTTACGAGCTTCGCTTATCACGAACATCTAGATACTGGCAACGAGCAACGCGAGCGAGTAACCATAGGTTACGAGCTTCGCTTATCACGAACCTATTAAATAGAAAGGCCATTTAAAATCATGTACAGCTTCAACAGTAGAGTAAGGTACAGCGAATTAGATCATAGAACAGAAGCTTTAAATTGTTCCTCTATCATTAATTACTTTCAAGACTGCAGCACCTTCCAGTCCGAGGATATCAATAGGGGCTTATCTTATCTGCAATCCAACAACAGGGTCTGGTTGTTAAACAGCTGGCAGCTCAACCTTCTAAAGCCCGCTCATCTTGGTGATAACATCATCATTGGTACCTGGGCTTATGATTTTAAAGGTTTCTATGGCTATCGTAATTTTATTATGAAGGATGAAAAGGAGAATGTTCTTGCGGTTGCAAATTCCCTCTGGGTTTATTTAGATACGATTACCGGTAAACCCACTCGCATTCCACTGGATTATGCCGTAACTTCCGGCTATGGCATGGAAGCTCCCTATCCCATGGAAAATACACAACGCAAGATAGAAATGCCTGAAGTCTTCCACACTTTACCTGCATTTAGTATTATAAAATCAAATATAGATTCGTATAACCATGTTAATAATGGGCAATACATAAAAATGGCAGAGGAATATCTTCCTGATCATTTTTATGTACAAACTATGAGAGCAGAATACAGGATGCAAGCAGTTCTGGGAGACATGATTGTACCTTTAATATCAGCAGAAAATGACCATTATACCATTGCTTTGACCGATGTTTCGAATAGGCCCTATGCTATGATAGAATTCAAAGGACAAGCCATAGAATAAAGATAGAAAGGATATGAACATGTTAGAATTAGGAAAATATCAAACCCTTGAGGCAGTAAAGAAAACTGATTTCGGTTTCTATCTATCCGAACCAGGTACAAACAATAAACACACCATTCTTCTACCGGCGAAGGAAGTTCCTGAAGGTACGGTAGTTGGAGACAAATTGGAGGTATTCCTTTATAAGGATTCTGAGGATCGTGAGATTGCCACTACAGTGAAAGTTCCGGTTACCATAGGCGGATTAGCTGTTTTAAGCGTGAAGGAAGTAAGTAATATAGGCGCTTTTCTGGATTGGGGATTATTAAAGGATCTTTTTCTTCCTTATAAGGAGCAGACTGCAACAATTGAAGAAGGTGACAAAGTTCTAATCACTCTTTATGTTGATAAAAGCAGCCGCCTTTGTGCAACCATGAAGGTTTATGATCTTCTTTCAACTGACTCTGATTATAAAAAAGATGATATGGTTACGGGAATTGTATATGAAGAAATAGCATCCTATGGTACCTTTATAGCAGTCGACAATAAGTATTCCGGCATGATACCAAAAAATGAGCTGTTTTCCACTTTAAAAGTTGGTGATATCGTTCATGCACGTGTAATCAATGTCCGAGAAGACGGAAAACTTACTCTTAGCCTGAGAGATAAATCTTACTTACAGGCGGATAACGATTCTGAAATGATAATGAAAAAGCTGAAAGCGAATGGCGGTTTTCTTCCCCTTAATGATGCCTCATCGCCCGAAGATATCAAAGAGGAACTCAAAATCAGCAAAAATGCTTATAAAAGAGCTATCGGAAAATTATATAAAGCAGGTGCCATAACAATCACAGAAAATGGTATCCGGATTGTTTAAATGCACCTGCTCTATCAAGTTCTATTCAAAATTTATCTATTACCACTTGTATCAATAAAACGCATCTTAGGATTCTCTCGGGGATCCTTTTGTCTTTGTATCGGTTTTTCGCTCGGATATAAATCAGTAAAGCCCTTTGCCAGTTTGTCCTTGCACACCTTACACAAACGTCCGGTTTTTATGGTAACTCCACAACCTTCACACTCTAAACCAATCATAGAATCCTCAGCAAATGCAAGTCTCTCTTCGCGGATCCATTGTTTAATCTGATTTATAGAAACCTCCATAACCTCAGACACTTCTTGAATTCCTACTCTCGGATGATCATAAACGTAGTCTTTAACCTCTTCGAATTTCACATCCAATACTGCGGCACATGACGCACAGAGCGGTGGTCCAGACATATAGTTAAATAATTTACCACAACCCTTGCAATTTCTAACATCCATACCAAATACCTCCCTAAAATCCTTTTCCTATGCATAAAACAATAAAATTAATCTCTTTTATTTCATGGAGCCTAAGAACATTTGTACAAGCTTCAATCGTGCTTCCCGTAGTATAGATGTCATCAACTAGCAAAACTCTGTCTATCTTTTTAAAAAATTGCTTTGTCTCCTTATCATTATAGCTAAACGCTTCTTGTAAATTTAACAACCGCTCTCTATCACTTAACTTCTTTTGAGGGAGCGTTTTTTTATTTCTAATCAATAAATGTGATAGGACCGGTATTTGAAGTTCTTTTCCTAAACCGCGGGCTAAGATGTCTGCCTGGTTATAACCACGCTCCAGATGTTTGCTTTTATGAATAGGTATCGGTACGATTACATCCGGAGAGAATCTCTTTATCTGTTTACCATACGACCTGACCAACTCTTCAATATAGAATTTTGCATATTCCTTCTTATTATGATATTTAAAGTTGGAAATAGAACGTTTCATATCCTCATTATAAACCCATACCGAATAGCCTTTATCAAAATGATAATTCTTATGAAGGCAATCACTACAATATTCCGCTTCTTCCCTTTCTATCGGTTTACTACACTTCATACACCTAGGTTCATTCACATATGATAACCGACTTTTACAACCAGAACATACCTTTTCACCTTTAGGAATCACTATATCTGAACATACCGGACATCTTACCGGATATATGATATCTATTATCGTTTGTAACAATCTTTCTCCTTTTTATGCAAAAAGCTTTGTCGGATAATCACCTTTTTCAATCAAAGCCCTAATAGAATTTACTACAACTTCTTTATCCTCTTTGTAAGTAACGCCAAACCACTTGTCTGAAGTTTTTAATACAAAAACTTCAGCCTCATGCGTATTAATCATCTCTCCAACAACTGTAGGGAGTAGGTATTCTTTCTTCAATTCATTTTCCGGAATTTTCGAAAGGAAATCAACAAAACCATTCTCTAAGGTTTTGAATATTTGAGGCTTAAAGCCCCACATATTCATTGATACCACGCTATTTAAATCAATACTAATTACTTCTCCAGAGCTATCCTTTGCTGCAGCATGATCACCTACAGGTACAATTCCTGAGGTCTCTACGATGTCTACTAAAACTCCTGCATCATTCACCTTACATACCCCACGGGTAACCTCTCCGTTATCGCTCAAGGTATTTCCTAAGATAAACCCAGCCATGCAAAATTGATTATCTTGATATTCTTTATTATTTAAGAATTGATATAAAATCTTAAATGCCTGCTTGCCATAATAATCGTCAGCATTTATTACCGCAAATGGCTCTTTTACAACATCCTTACAGCACAGAACAGCCTGTCCTGTTCCCCAGGGCTTTGTTCTTTCTTCAGGCTTTACAAAGCCTTCCGGTAATTCGTCCAGTTCCTGAAATACATACTCAACCTTAATTACTTTTTCAATTCTATTTCCAATGATTTCTTTGAAATCCTTCTCAAGATCTTTACGAATAATAAAAACAACTTTAGTAAAGCCTGCCTCTATAGCATCGTAGATAGAATAATCCATGATAATTTCGCCACCTGGACCTACCGGCTCCAGTTGTTTTATTCCTCCGAATCTACTTCCCATACCAGCAGCCATAATGACCAAAGATGTATCAGCCATAACAATTTCCTCCATTCAACGTATATCTATATATTAACTTTTTATTTTAATAATTATACCTTATCTTCCATTAAATTGCACTAGTTACTTTTATTTCAATTCTTTAATCCGATCACAAAGTCCGGAATATCTGCTTTGTTCGCTTTTATTATCAATCATAAATTGAAGCATTACATCACTTCCAACAATCGTTACACAGCTTTTTGCTCTGGTTACTGCCGTATATAAAAGGTTACGATTAAAAAGAAGTCTTGGACCATCAAGGATCGGGAGGATTACGGCCGGATATTCACTTCCCTGTGATTTATGGATGGTAACAGCATATGCCAATTCTATTTCGTCTAACTGACTAAAGCTGTAATCTACTAGACGACTATCATCAAATTCTACAATCAAATGCTCCGAGAACAGATTTATTTCTTTGATAACACCGGCGTCTCCATTAAATACTCCGGTTCCTGTTTGGGTTGTAATACCGTACCTGCTTCTAATCTCCCAGGTAATCTGGTAATTGTTTTTGATTTGCATTACCTTATCACCTTCGCGAAAGACCGTTTCATGATATTCCTTCTCCTTCTTTTCCTTTGAAGGTGGGTTAAGGGCTTGTTGCAATATCTGATTTAATCGTTCTACTCCTAATTCACCCTTTCGCATTGGCGTAAGGACCTGAATATCAAAGGGTGTAGCATTTACATACCCCGGTAATTTATTTTTTATCAGATTGATCATGACGGCCGCTATTACATTTGAATCCTCACGCTTCAAAAAGAAGAAATCCTTACTTTTATTATCCAGCTTAATTTGTTCACCGTCATTGATCTTATGCGCATTAACAATGATATCACTGTCAGCTGCCTGTCTGAATATCTTTGATAATTTTACTACATTGAAATTATGTGAATTAATCACATCCTTTAATACATTGCCCGGGCCTACGGAGGGTAACTGGTTTACATCTCCAACTAATATTAACCGAGTCCCTACCGATACTGCCTTTAATAATGCATGCATTAGGCTGATGTCAACCATGGACATCTCATCTATGATGAGGACATCGGTTTCCAATGGATTACTTTCATTTCTCTCAAAGGAAAATTTATTCTCCTGACCCTCATTCATCTTTGATAATTCCAGCAATCGGTGTATGGTTCTTGCCTCATATCCGGTTGTTTCCGTCATTCTTTTCGCCGCTCTTCCGGTTGGAGCGGCAAGCAATATATCCATTCCCTCCGACTCAAAGAATTTGATGATTGCATTAATTGTGGTTGTTTTTCCGGTACCCGGTCCACCGGTTAAAATCAAGAGTCCATTTCCTGCCGCCTCGGCTACTGCAGTTCTTTGCTGCTCATCCAATTCAATCTCAAATTGCTGCTCGATTGAAGCAGTACGTTTTCGGACACTTTCAGACTTAATATCATATCGAATATTTAAATCATGAAGCATTCGGGCTACATTTAATTCCATATAGTAGTATATGGCAGAATATATTAAATTACCCTTCTCTGTATCCTTAATAATTATTTTTTTCTCTATATTTAGTGTCGTCTGTTGTCTTCTAAGCGCTTCTTCGTCTGCATTTAGAAGTCCTTTCGCTTTTTGCATCAGTTCAGCTTCAGGTAAAAAAACATGCCCATCCGTGCTGGCTTGTAAAAGAACATAGAGTATTCCTGCTTTAATCCGGTAATCAGAATCATTGCCTATTCCCATGCGCCTTGCAATTTCATCAGCTGTTTTAAACCCTATTCCTGTAATATCCTCTGCAAGCCGGTATGGATTTTCCTTCAATATCTCATACATTCTTTGACCGTATTCCGTATATATTTTAACAGCAAGGTTACCTGTGATATTGTATTGCTGTAAAAAGAGCATCGCACTACGCATATCTCTTTTTTCTTCAAATTGGCGATAGATATCCTTTGCCATCCGTTCGCTAATCCCCTTCACCTCAGATAGCCTTTCCGGTTCTTCCCCAATAATTCGAAATGTATCCTCTTTAAACTTCTTTACTATCCTTCCTGCCAAAGCTGCACCAACACCTTTGATTGCTCCTGAGCTTAAATATCTCTCAATCGAGTACAAATCCTCCGGTTCCTTCGTATCGAAGCTCTCTACCAGGAACTGCTGTCCATATACCGCATGATCAGTGTAGTTTCCCATTGCTCGAATAAATTCACCCTCACTGATAAAAGGAAAGCTGCCTACACAGGTCATTTCCTCCTGATCCACGAGAAGATTTAGCACGGTATACCCGTTTTCATCATTCCGAAATATAATTCGTTCAATATATCCTTCTACTACCTCTGACATGTTAGCCTCCAATGAAAAAATGTCATTGAAAACCTTATCCCTTGCAAACCGGATTTCAGTTCAAAATGACATTTTAGGTCCTATTCACAGACTTATATGTAATTGTCCATGTATTGACTAAGTATTACTGATTTAGCTTATTATATCTTATTTTTTATTACTGATTTCCTGTCCATTTCGCTTCATTGACTCATATAACATTTGAGCTAATCCGATTCCCTTATTATCTGTAACATCCTCTGCATACTCTTCATATAACATATCACCGAATTGCGCCAGATAATCATTCTCTTCTTCATCACTTTTTAGTATAGTTTTCTCCATTCCTTTGAATACCTGTTCCAGCATATAAGCTTCAAAGCTTTTACATGCCTTCATAAGCTCCTCATCGGTTGCTTCAGAACTATTTTTCAGTGTCTTTTCAAGCTCATCAGCCTTTGTATTATTATTTACCATACCCGGAACCGATGGATATGCTGAGTTTGAACCGATTGAAATACTCATAGTTTACCTCATATCTGCGCTGCTTTTTAATCACTTGTTTGCCAAACTATACGTATCTTCAAGTTTGTGTGTGCAGCGCTGACACAAACTTGCTGATAGAAGATATTTAAAATCATTCACTCTATCCAGAGCAATATTGCTAGATCATGCAACTGTGTTCTAATTATAATGAGTTACGTAAAGCTCTATCAAATCTATCTAAGATTATTCGCTTGCTGTAGCATCTGATCAGAAGCTGTAATAATCTTTGAATTCATCTCGTAGGCACGCTGTGCAACAATCAGATTAACCATCTCATCGACTGCCTGAACATTGGAGCCTTCCAAATAACCCTGTTTTAGCTTACTCTTTTTCAAAGCTGCATCCTCTGATTCTAGTCTTGCTACACCGGACGCCTCGGTTTCTGTTAATAAGCTGCCTGATTGTTTCATTATGCCATTGGGGTTATTAAATTGAACTATACCAATCTTTATTCCGATTGATACAGCTACGTTATTCTCATTTGGATAACATATTTCGCCATCCTCATTGATCGTAATCTCTGAAGCATTATAGGTATCCTCTATTATAATCGGCTGCCCGGTCGCATCCATAACCGGATTGCCATCCGAGGTAGCCAGAGTCATTCCGAATGGACCATTAGCTAGCTGAAAGGAACCATTACGGGTATATGCTGTTCCACCATCGGGTGTTTGTACTACAAAAAATCCTTTTCCATCGATCGCCAGGTCAAAATCATTTCCTGTTTCAACTAAGGTTCCCTGTGTAAATCTGGATGTGATTGCAGAGTTCCTTACACCAAGACCTACCTGTACACCTGATGGCTTTGGATCTCCATTATTATCATAGGCTTGTTCCTGAATGGTTTGATATAATAATGATTTAAATTCTGCACTTTCTCTTTTGTATCCGGTTGTATTGATATTTGCTAAGTTATTTGAAATCGTATCAACATTGGTTTGCTGACTAATCATACCGGACGCTGCCGTCCACAAGGATCTCATCATAAGCTATTCCTCCTGTCTTCTAGCTATGAGTAAAGTAATTACTGATTATATACGTGTTTTCTTATACTCTGCCAACAGAATTTGCTGCAAGATCCAATGTCTGATCTACCGTTTTGATTACTTTTTGGTTAGCTTCATAGGCTCTGGTCACGGTAATCATCTCTACCATCTCGGAAACCACATTTACATTGGACTGCTCTGTATAGCCTTGTTGTACCATAGCTTTTCCGGGTAGTTCTACAGCCCCTTCTAATGTCTGGTACATAGTATCACCTGATTTGATTATATAGTCGTAGTCTTCAAAATCAGTTATCTGGAGAGTATCTACATACGCACCATCCGCATAGATTGCTCCTGTTTTATCAACTACAACATCTACTGCATCTGTAGGAATAAGAATTTCTCCTGCCGAGCCCATCAGATGATTTCCGTCTCCGTCCACGATATGACCATCCCTTGTCATGGTAAAGCTACCATTTCGTGTGTATTGTGTATTTACATTTCCTGCCTTGTCAGTTACGGAAAGTGTAAAGAAGCCTTCCCCTTCCAATGCCAGATCATAAGTATTTGCTGTCTGTCTTAACGAGCCCTGTCCATAGTTCGTATAGACCTCTCCGAGTTTTACCCCCAAGCTCATATTACCGATCGGTCTGTCATTGTAAGCTTCTGAAACATCCTTAACTTTTATTGTTAGAAGCTCATCAAAAGACTGATTCGTCATGTTTTCCTCTTTGTAACCGACAGTTGCCGAATTTGCAAGATTATTTGCGATGATATCCAGTCTCTTTTGTTCATTCTTCATTCCGGTATAAGCTGTATATAATCCTTTTACCATACCATCATCCTCTTTCCTGCGTGCCTGACATTGTTTAAGATGGACTGTAAACCCATCTTCGATAACCTAGTCTCTTTTACCTGATAAAAACTCTACAAATTTACCCGTTCCTATTGCAACTGCTGTCATTGGATCCTCAGCTGTCATCGTTGTAATACCTGTCTTTTCCTCAATTAATTCCTCTAAACCATATAACAGACATCCTCCACCGGTCAAAACAATGCCTCTGTCCGCAATATCAGCTGCAAGCTCCGGCGGTGTCTTCTCCAATACACTGTGTACTGCTTCCACTATCTGAGAAGTGGTTTCCTTAAGAGCTTCTTCTGTCTCTTCTGAAGTAACTTCAATCGTTTTTGGTAAACCTGTAACTAGATTCCTTCCTCTGACTTCAATGGATACAGATTCAGGTCTGCGATAGGCTGAACCGATTTTTATCTTGATATCTTCTGCGGTTCTTTCACCAATCAAAAGATTATGTTTCTTTCTCATATATCTTACGATAGCATCATCGAAGTCATCACCTGCAATTTTTACTGAAGTACTTACAACTGTACCTCCTAAAGAAATAACAGCGATATCCGTTGTGCCTCCGCCGATGTCTACAATCATATTGCCACAAGGTCTTGAAATATCAATTCCAGCTCCGATTGCTGCTGCAATTGGTTCCTCAATGATAGCTACCTCTCTTGCACCGGCTGCGTAAGTGGCATCCTCAACCGCTTTTTTTTCAACCTCTGTTACACCACTAGGTACGCAGACACTAATTCTTGGCTTTCTGAATCTTTGCTTACCAACTGCCTTCTGGATAAAATATTTTAGCATTTTCTCAGTAACAGTATAGTCAGAAATAACACCCTGTCTTAATGGACGTACTGCTACGATATTACCGGGTGTTCTGCCTAGCATTAATCTGGCTTCCTCACCAATTGCTTTGATTTTATTGGAGTCTCGGTCAAAAGCTACAACCGACGGTTCCTTTAAAACAACTCCTTTTCCTTTTATATAAACTAATACACTGGCAGTTCCTAAATCAATTCCGATATCACTACCTAACATAATAATATATCTCCTTTCCATTTCATGCATCTGCATGAACAAGTCTACTTCCTCATAATAAATGCGAAGATTCCGAATTGTATTACTCCAAATTGACGTTCTGATTATGCTTTCTATATTCTCTTCCAATCTTCGACCATTTAAACATATATGGCTATATTATATACGCATTTTCTATAATTTTCAAAGGAAATTTTAAAAAGATTTAAATATCGCCATTTTTTTCTAATAAATGTTCCAAGGTCTTCTCTTATACTGATTGAAAATCCAGTCTTCCACTTCACTTACCTTATCAAGGGAAACTTAATGATAAATAAATGTGGTTCAGCTCAGTATAATCCTTTCAATTCATAATAATCAATTATGGTAGGAGATACTCAGTTATTTTGTTATATGTATCAATTATAAATTCAACCTATATATCGGCATCTTTTCGCAAAAACCTAAGGTCTTTTTGTAGATAAAACAAAGTTTTAGCTTTGGCACTCCCTATGGCGACGCAATTCCCTATGTTATAAAAAAGCCTAAATCCATAAAGAATTTAGGCTTTAATTATTATTTTATTCGATATGATTAAGCAATGATTGTAGCTACCTTACCGGAACCTACTGTTCTACCACCCTCACGGATAGCGAAACCTAAACCTTGCTCCATAGCGATCGGATGAATTAACTCGATACTCATCTCGATGTTATCGCCAGGCATACACATCTCTACACCTTCAGGAAGGTTGCAAACACCAGTTACGTCAGTTGTTCTGAAGTAGAACTGAGGTCTGTAGTTGTTGAAGAAAGGAGTATGACGTCCACCTTCTTCTTTAGTTAATACGTAAACCTGAGCTGTGAATTTCTTGTGGCATTTGATTGAAGCGGGTTTACAAAGAACCTGTCCTCTTTCGATTTCAGTTCTCTGAACACCACGAAGAAGTGCACCGATGTTATCACCAGCTTGAGCTTCGTCAAGAAGCTTTCTGAACATCTCGATACCGGTACATACAACTTTACGAGTTTCTTCTTTGATACCAACGATTTCAACTTCCTCAGATACATGAAGAACACCACGCTCAACACGACCGGTAGCAACTGTACCACGGCCAGTGATGGAGAATACGTCCTCTACAGGCATTAAGAAAGGCTTATCTGTCTCACGCTTAGGATCCGGAATCCAGGAATCCACTGCATCAAATAATTCAATGATCTTATCTCCCCAAGGGCCGTTAGGATCTTCAAGAGCCTTAAGAGCAGAACCTTGAATGATAGGTGTATCATCGCCAGGGAACTCATACTCATTTAATAAGTCTCTTACTTCCATCTCAACTAACTCAAGAAGCTCTGCATCATCAACCATATCACATTTATTCATGAAAACTACAACGTAAGGAACACCAACCTGACGGGAAAGTAAGATGTGCTCTTTTGTCTGAGCCATAACACCGTCAGTAGCAGCAACTACGAGGATAGCACCATCCATCTGTGCAGCACCGGTGATCATGTTCTTAACGTAGTCAGCATGTCCAGGACAGTCAACGTGAGCGTAATGTCTAGCTTTAGACTCATACTCAACGTGAGCTGTTGATATTGTGATACCTCTTGCCTTTTCTTCCGGAGCTTTATCGATCTGATCGAAAGCAATGATTTCGCCAGTACCTAATCTCTCATGAAGAGTCTTTGTGATAGCAGCTGTAAGAGTTGTCTTACCATGGTCAACGTGACCGATAGTACCGATATTACAATGTGGTTTGTTTCTTGTAAATTTAGCCTTTGCCATTTTACAACGTCCTCCTTTAATAATAATTACTTATAAGCAAATGATTTTATGCCCAAGAAAGCACTATGCGCTTTTCAGTAAAGGGCTTGTTTATATATTGCCTCATATGCCCTATTATATTTCAACTTAGAAATATTTTCAAGCAGAAACAAATTATATATTAACTTTTTTGTTACTTAACCGATATTAGTGAATTTGCTTACCGTTCATTTATACCACTTAAGCTCAATGTTACGATTTCCTTAGTCTACGTAATCGAATTATTTACCCTTTGCGGACAAAACCTTCTCTTGAACGTTCTTCGGAACTGGTTCGTAGGAAGCAAAGAACATGGAGTAAGCACCACGTCCCTGAGTCTTAGAACGAAGGGTTGTGGAGTATCCGAACATCTCAGACAACGGAACGAAACCTCTAATTAACTTAGTACCGTTAATATCCTCAGTTCCTTCGATACGACCACGACGGGAGCTGATATCACCGATAACATCACCCATGTAATCCTCTGGAACGGTTACTTCTACTCTCATGATAGGCTCTAGAAGTACAGCACCAGCTTTGTGCATCGCATCCTTGAATGCCATGGAACCGGCAATCTTGAACGCCATTTCACTGGAGTCAACTTCATGGTAAGAACCATCGTAGCAAGTAGCTCTGATACCAAGTACAGGATAGCCACCGAGAACACCGGCTTTTGTAGCCTCTTGAATACCGTTATCAACAGCAGGGATGTATTCCTTCGGAATAGCACCACCGGTAACAGCGTTTACGAATTCATAAGTTTTCTCAGCGTTAGCATCCATAGGCTCGAAACGAACCTTACAGTGACCGTACTGACCACGACCACCGGACTGTTTCGCGTATTTACTGTCAACTTCAACAGTCTTTGTAAAGCTTTCCTTGTATGCAACCTGAGGAGCACCAACGTTAGCTTCTACTTTATACTCACGAAGAAGTCTGTCTACGATAATTTCAAGGTGAAGCTCACCCATACCAGCAATAATCGTTTGTCCTGTTTCTTCATCGGTATAAGCTTTGAATGTAGGATCTTCTTCTGCAAGTTTTGCAAGAGATTCACCCATCTTATCCTGACCGGCTTTTGTCTTTGGCTCGATAGCTACATGGATAACAGGCTCAGGGAATACCATGGATTCAAGTATAACCGGATGCTTCTCATCACAAATAGTATCACCGGTTGTAGTGTTTTTGAAACCTACCGCTGCTGCGATATCACCGGAATATACCTTATCAAGATCTTCTCTCTTATTAGCATGCATCTGAAGGATACGTCCAATACGCTCTTTCTTGCCTTTTGTTGAATTTAATACATAAGAGCCGGCATTAATGGTACCGGAGTAAACTCTAAAGAAAGCAAGCTTACCTACGAAAGGATCGGCCATAATCTTAAACGCTAATGCTGCGAAAGGCTCCTCATCGGAGGACTTTCTGTGAACTTCATTACCGTCCTCATCAACACCGTTGATGTCCGGTATATCGGTAGGAGCAGGCATATATTCAATAACGGCATCCAGTAACTTCTGAACACCCTTGTTTCTATATGCAGAACCACAGCATACAGGTATAATCAGTGTATCAATGGTTGCTTTTCTTAAAGCTGCTTTTAGTTCAGCCGTGGTAGGCTCTTCACCCTCTAAGAATTTCTCAATCAGTTCGTCATCTGTCTCACAGATGGACTCGATCATAGCTGCTCTATATAACTCTGCTTCGTCCTTCATATCATCAGGGATATCTGTTATCTCAATATCTTCGCCCTTATCATCTTTATAATAATAAGCTTTCATTTCAAATAAATCGATAATTCCCTTGAAGGTATCTTCTTTGCCGATCGGTAATTGTAACGGAACCGCGTTCTTACCTAATCTGCTCTTAATCATATTTACAACATTGTAGAAATCTGCACCTGAAATGTCCATCTTATTAACAAATGCCATTCTAGGTACATTATATTTGTCAGCTTGGCGCCATACAGTTTCAGACTGAGGCTCAACGCCACCTTTTGCACAGAATACACCGACAGCACTATCAAGTACACGAAGGGAACGCTCAACTTCTACTGTAAAGTCTACGTGTCCAGGTGTATCGATAATATTGATACGATGTTCTAATGCACCGGGGATTTTCTTGTGCTCAAATTCTTGAGTCCAATGACATGTAGTAGCCGCTGATGTGATAGTAATACCACGCTCTTGCTCTTGCTCCATCCAGTCCATGGTAGCAGTTCCTTCGTGAGTATCACCTATTTTGTAGTTAACACCGGTATAGTACAGAATACGCTCGGTAAGTGTTGTCTTACCAGCATCGATATGTGCCATAATACCGATATTTCTAGTCCTCTCTAACGGATATTGTCTTCCTGCCAAGGATAATTCCTCCTTAATTTATGACAAGTGAATATTAACAAGTGAATACAAAACATTTGCTATAGCTCATTGTTCCACCAGATTCACTTGCAAAAGTTCATCTTGTATTGAAGAATGAATACTCATTACTTCATTATCATGTGCTCCACCTCAAAAAAAATGATAGGCTTAGGTAATTTATCTTACCATCTGTAATGAGCAAATGCTCTATTAGCATCAGCCATCTTATGCATATCTTCTTTTCTTTTTACAGATGCGCCGGTGTTGTTAGCAGCATCCATAATTTCGTTTGCAAGTCTCTCCTGCATTGTTTTCTCGCCTCTTTTACGAGTAAACAATGTAATCCAACGAAGAGCAAGCGCTTGTCTTCTTTCCGGTCTAACCTCGATCGGAACCTGATAAGTTGCACCACCAATACGTCTTGCTTTTACTTCAAGAACGGGCATAATGTTGTTCATAGCTTCTTCGAATACCTCAACGGCATCCTTACCTGTCTTAGCAGCCACTCTGTCAAATGCTCCATAAACGATCTTCTGGGCAATACCCTTCTTACCGTCTAACATAATGTTGTTGATGAGCTTTGTTACAACTTTATTGTTGTATAAAGGATCCGCCAAAACATCTCTTTTTTGTATATGTCCTTTTCTAGGCACGTTTCTTCCCTCCTTAACTATGCTTGACGAAAATAGAATTCGTCAGTCAATTAATTCTACGGTACTCACAAATGGATAAACCATGTTATCCGATTGCTTGTGTTCGTGCTCAGTTTAACTTTGTTTTCCATATATGAAAGGCGAACCATTCATCTCAACCTGTAACCACAGAAATACAAATCAAACGGAAATAAAAAATTAATCCGGCACTTAACTGCTGATACAAGAAATATTCTTATATCAAATAGCTTTACATTTGAATTAAATTTAAGTCAATTGTCTGCTATTATTTTTTAGCTTCTTTCGGTCTCTTAGCACCGTACTTAGAACGTGCCTGTCTTCTCTTAGCAACGCCTGCAGTATCAAGTGTACCTCTGACGATGTGATAACGAGTACCAGGTAAATCCTTTACTCTACCACCTCTGATCAGAACAACGCTATGCTCCTGAAGATTGTGACCTTCACCTGGAATATAGCTTGTTACTTCGATTCCGTTGGACAGACGTACTCTGGCAATCTTACGAAGCGCTGAGTTAGGCTTCTTAGGAGTTGCTGTTCTAACTGCTGTACATACGCCTCTTTTCTGAGGTGCAGAAATATCTGTTTGTCTCTTGTTTAAGGAGTTAAATCCTTTTTGTAAAGCAGGAGCTGTGGATTTCTTCTCCATTGTCTGTCTACCTTTTCTTACTAGCTGGTTAAATGTGGGCATTAATTTTTCACCTCCTGAAAATTTTTAAATACAAGATAATCATCGACTCACCTAAAGGTTCATTTTATCTTGTTATACCTTATGAATTCTGTGGTTTTAAAAGGCTATTTGGACACTAAATAAGCATCAACAAAAAGCGCGTAAAAAATACATTGCATGCAGAAAACTGCACGCTTACTGATTATACTTTTTTGATTATAAAATGTCAAGGATTTTTTTAAATATCATATCAATCATCTCAATCATTTTAATCCAAAGCCATAGTAAACTTAAAATGCGATTTACTCATCCCTACTTTTTCATAAAAGTGATGAGCAAGACTCCTCCTTTGATTACAGCATACCTCTATCAGCAAGCACTGCTGTTCCTTTGCTATATCGCATGCTCTTTTCATCAGCTGATGTCCTACTCCCTGAGAACGGAAGTCGGATTTAAGCTTTCATATAAATTTAATATTGTATTCTACTTTCTAATCCTTCTTATTATATAATGACAAACCATAATTTTCTATATAAAAATAATACAATGAAGTATTATGTTTACAATTCATCTCAAGCTTTAACATCATGATATTCATTGATAAAAATGGTGTCTATCGCCTTTCTGTCCTATAACTGATATCTCATGCTCTTATTCAGTTATTCTTGAATATTTTACCTTTCTATTGTAAGATATCCTTACGAGCATGCAATTGTCATCTGTTTTTACATTAATACGAACCCGTTTATTATAATAGGAAGAAACGGGACAAGTCAGGGGGATACCTATGAAGGATATGGCGCAAACGGAAAGGCAGATATTTATCTTGCTACTGCTATCTGAGAACAAACGGGGATATACCATCAATGATATTCATGCTTCCTTAGAAAAATGGGATGTCGTGGTAGATAAGAAAACCATCAGCAGAGATATTGACAGCCTTTCCGGCATCTGTTTTATATCGGAGGAGGAGCGCAATGGTAAAACTTATTATACTGCAGATAAATTCCGTCTGCGGGACATCACCTTTACCTCCCCAGAGCTTATCTCCTTAGCATTTCTTTTGGAGCTGCTAAAGCCCTATCAGTATATGACAATGGGTAAAACCTCAAAGGAGCTCATTCATAAGATTCTTGATAATACGACCAATTTAAACCGGGAATTCATCAAACATTTTACCGGATTGGTGACCATTAATACCAACGATTATATCAGTGATGAGGTGAATCCTGAGGTTGAGGACCGGCTGCAATCAGCTATCCGTAATAAGACTAAGGTTAGAATTATCTACCATAGCTTTGGGCAGGATGAGGATACCATCCGAATTGTCCAACCCTATGAATTGTTAATTAATGATGGTGCATTAAATGTTGTTGGTTTTTGTGAGCTCCGCAGTGATATACGTGATTTTCGAGTATCCCGTATTAAGGCGATTACCCCGTTGGAGGATACCTTTACGATACCGGAGGACTATTATCATAAGAAGAACAGGAACAAATTCATTCATCTGTCCGGAAATGTAATCGAACAAATCATAATAGCTTTTAACGAACATACGGCAAAATATATACAGGAGTATGAAGCAGACCTGGCGGATGAAATTGTGGAAACAGATAATGGTATTACCTTTATTAGAAATACCGCCATTACCGAAGAGCTGGTTCGTTGGATTCTACAATTTGGCGCCGGTGCAAAGGTATTAAACCCGGCACATCTCAAGGATAAAATATCTCAGGAGCTAAAAAAAAGCCTGAGTCAGTACGAGTAAATGATGCCCTTATTTTTGTTAGAGCTTAGTTTACAGCTTTGATCGATAAAGCTTAGTTCGTACCTCACTAATATAATTAAATTTAGCACATTAATGTAGCAAAACTTTTAGTTGACATTTTTTTCTTTTATGTTTATACTATAGCATAATATAAAACACAAAACCGTTGAGTAAGAAGAGTAAATATAGTTAGTTATTATCAGAGAGCTGCAGGCGGTGTGATTGCAGTAATAACACGATATTGAATGGACTTACGAGGGTGGGAAGAAAAACAGCGTCGCTGTTGAGTAATACCTGACGGAATCTCCATCCGTTAACAAGGGAGCATATATGATCGTATATGAATGAGAGGGTGCAGTTGCACCAAACCGGGTGGTACCGCAGAGGTTGATTTTTAGCTTTTGTCCCAGTAAATTACTGAGACAAGGGCTTTTTTTATACCCAAAAATGTGTTTAATGCTTTACATATTCACAGCCTGCAAGCAGAAATTCGAACGGAATATAAACTTCCTGACTATTCTCTTGCTTGCCAAACTTTTTAATTATGAAAGGAGAAGTATTTATGTCAAAAAAAATTCCACACAGACTTTATCTCACTGAGGAACAGATGCCAAAGCAATGGTACAATTTAAGAGCTGATATGAAGGAACTTCCTGCTCCCATCTTGAATCCGGGAACTCTTCAGCCTGCCCGGGTTGAGGAATTGTATCCTGTTTTCTGCGAACAGCTAGCCCAGCAAGAAATGGACAACACAACAAGATATATTGATATTCCTGAAGAAATCCAGGATTTCTACAAAATGTATCGCCCATCACCGTTAATTCGTGCCTTTAATTTAGAAAAGGCGCTCGGAACACCGGCAAAAATCTATTACAAATTCGAGGGAAATAACACCTCCGGCAGCCACAAGCTAAACTCCGCCATTGCTCAGGCTTACTATGCTAAGGAACAGGGTCTTACAGGCCTCACTACAGAAACCGGTGCTGGCCAATGGGGTACCGCTTTAGCAGAGGCTTGTTCATATTATAAACTGCCTCTTACTGTATTCATGGTAAAGGTATCTTATGAGCAGAAGCCTTTCCGTAAATCCGTAATGCAAACCTTTGGCGCAGATATCATCGCAAGTCCTAGCGATACAACCCAGGTTGGTAAAATGATCCTGGAAAAGGATCCCACCACAGGTGGAAGCCTCGGATGCGCAATCTCAGAGGCAATTGAAAAGGCTGTTTCCACACCTGGTTACCGCTACGTTCTTGGCTCCGTTTTAAATCAGGTTCTATTGCATCAATCCATCATTGGTTTAGAGTCAAAGATGGCAATGGAAATGCTGGATGAATACCCTGACATCGTAATCGGCTGCGCCGGCGGCGGTTCTAACCTAGGCGGTTTAATTGCACCTTTTATGCAGGATAAACTAATCGGCAAAGCCAATCCTAAAATCATAGCAGTAGAACCGGCCTCCTGCCCTTCCTTTACCAGAGGTAAATATGCGTATGACTTCTGCGATACCGGCAGGGTTACTCCTCTTGCAAAAATGTATACCCTCGGTAGCAGTTTCATGCCATCCGCAAACCATGCAGGTGGTTTAAGGTATCATGGCATGTCCCCGATTCTTTCAAAGCTTTATCATGATGGCTACATGGAAGCAATCTCTGTAGAGCAAACTAAGGTATTTGAAGCTGCTGTGTTCTTTGCGAAACAGGAAACCATACTTCCAGCACCGGAATCCGCTCATGCAATACGAACAGCCATTGATGAAGCATTAAAATGTAAGGAAACCGGCGAGGCAAAGACCATCCTCTTCGGCCTTACCGGAACCGGTTACTTTGATATGACTGCATATAATGCATATTTAAATGGAAGCATGACAGATTATATTCCAACTGATGAGGATCTTCAAAAGGGCTTTGATGAACTGCCAAAGGTTCCGGAAGCTTAAGTATCACTTCAATAATAATACCTGATTAAAAAAGAAAGCCTTTTATTAAAGGCTCTCTTTTTTTTATCAACTTTGACTAATACCATAAAATTCAGTATTTAACGGCTGCTTATTTTATTATGTTTTCGCTTATTAATAACAGCGTACACAAAACCCAGAACCACGGTCCAAATTATGATATAGACTCCACACCAAATCAATCCGGCGTGCAAGCCTGCTCCAGAAGCTATCATACCGAACAGTCCAAAGCAAATAATACCGTACAAATTTTGTGACAGTGCTATTACGGAGTGAACGGTCGATCTTCCTTCATCTTCAATATTCTGCTGGATATAGTCCTCCTGTAATACCTCTCCTGAAGACATAATCATAAAATAAAGTCCATACAGCCACATAATATTTATATGTTTGACCAATCCTGCTATCACTAGAAATAAGGCCGCAATCAAGCACATAAAACTAATATTATACACTTTTTCTTTGATACGAAAAATCTTTTCAATGCTCCTTCTTAACCAACCGGCAACAAAACCACCAATTGCCATCAAAATAAAGCGAATGGCCGTCCATATACCGATTAAGCCTATTGACAAACCATAATCTTGTGCTATCAGCTGATCATATTCATCTAATACGCCCGCTGTTGTGATAACAATCAACGTTAATAGAGAAAACAAAAAGATTTTCTTATTTCTAAACAAGAATGATAAGGCATTTCTCAAAGTATCCTTATCTTGCACTTCAGGTTGCTCAGACAAATTATCTTTATACAGATTGACTTCCTTCATTGCAAGGGCAATACCGGCTGTTATCAAACTGCTGCCTACGGATAATCCTAATGCCAACTCGAATCCGAACTTCATTCCAATGAAGCCTCCTAAAAGAGAGGAAAAAAGATTACTGATACCTGAAACAAAACGGCCCCTGCCCAGTATAAGGTCGAACCGTTCTTCTTGCCCCTCTACCTTCAAGGAATCATATAGCAGGGCCTCCTCAGCTCCCGATTGTAGCGAACTGCTTATCCCCCAGAGAATAAAGCCTACTGCATAAAGTATAAATCCTTCCGAAAAAATCCAAACCAGGAAACAGGAGGCTTTTAATAGACCTCCAAGAAACATTAAGTTTCTCCGGCTCCAGTGATCAGCAATCACCCCGGTAGGTATCTCCAGCAGCACTGCCGGTACCGACCATATAGCCAATAACATTGATATGTGAGCCAGCGATAATCCTTTGTTATCAAACATAAGTTGATATAGCGGATAAATCGGCATTAAATCCTTAAACATCTGATATAAATAAAACTTTTTAATATTCATTGCATCCTCCATAGTTATATAATCTATCAAACCAAATGATGTTATATCTATGGTGGTCCTCGGTAAGCAAGGCGTTACTGGCCTGTATCATTCCACAATCTCACTGCATTCACCTCCTACATGATTTATTTCTTAATATCAACATTATATTTCATATTCTAACATACTTTTCCATTATGGCAAGCCTAAATATGGCTTTTTTCTCTTTGCAATCCATTCAGACGCCTTAGCTCTGCCATCAGAAAGCAGGCTGTTATCAGAAATGCTGCTCCATCCGATATCGGTGCTGCAAACAGAATGCCCTTTAGGCCAAATACCTTTGACATAATTAAGATTGACGGTATCAATATCAACACCTGCCTGGTCAATGTAAGCAACAGTGAAATCTTTGGTCTGCCGACTGCCTGAAAATACAAGGAACCGATTATCTGCGCTCCAATCGTAGGAAGAAGTAGTAGCCAGATACCAATCGCCATGGTTCCGAATTCACGAAACTCCTTTTCCGGTCCAAAGACTCCAATCAGAGCATCAGGAAATAATCTGGTTGCAGTAAAGCCTATTACAGCAACGACAGTTGCAGTAAGGATTGCTTTCCCAAGTGTCTCTTTTATTCGGTGATAATTATTCGCACCTCTGTTATAACCAATAATCGGTTGAGCTCCATGGCTAATACCAATGGTAGGAAGCACCAGAAGCTGCTGGAGACTATTAATTGCTCCCATCCCCCCGATTGCGACATCTCCTCCATAATGACCCAGTCGATTGTTTAAGATTAAACTAAGAATACTTCCGCTGATTTGATTAGCGAAGGAGGGCAGCCCAGCCATAATCGTTTTGCTTACCAAATTGCCTTTTATCACCATATTCCTTAGTCTTAACTTCATATTACTTCTCTTTGAGACAAAGTATAGAATACCCCATAACGCGGATAAACCCTGCCCACCGATTGTTGCCAGTGCTGCCCCGGTCATTCCCATATCGAAGATGAAGATAAATACATAATCAAAGATAACATTAAAGCCTGCACCGATAAACATGGATATCATTGCTGATTTAGGACTACCATCCGCCCTCATAAAATGATTTAGCCCAACAGCCGGTCCCTGCAATACAGAAGCGTATAGAATAATCCTCATATATTCTACTGCATAGGGCATACTTTCATCACTTGCACCAAACAGCTTAAGCAGACTCTCTAAATTAAGTAGCGCGACCACCATAAAAATAAATGAAGTAATGAATATCATTGCAACCGAATTACCTAATAACTTTTCTGCTCCATCCCGGTCTTTTTCTCCCAGTCGGATGGAAAATAGAGAAGCTCCGCCCGCGCCAAACATTAATGCTAGGCCCATCATAATCATCATAATAGGAAAAGATATTGTTAGGGCTGTAAGACCCAAGGTTTCTAATCCCTTAGCATTTCCTATAAATATCCGGTCAACAATATTATATAGAGCGTTTACCAGCATGCCTATTGTGGCCGGAATAGAAAACTCTATCAATAATGCCCCCACTCCTTTAGTTCCAAGCCTATCTTGAGTATGTTTATAGGTTCTATTGTCTTCTGTCATAAGATTTCCTTTCTTATCTAAGATGTATGTTCCAAGCAAAAATACAATAATAACTTTTCTTTTTTCTGTTTCTTTCCCTGTTTCCTCTCTCTAATTCTTTTCCCTATATCTTTCTCTGTTTCTTCTATTTATCTTTAGCTTATTAATCCATAATCGTTATCATAAACCATTTTTAACAAGTTATCCATCCTTAATCATATTTTAACTAATAAAATTTCTTTATATAAATTTTTGAGTAAATTCTTTGAGTAATATATTCCACGTCCGGTTGATGACGGGAATAACATTGGTTACTGTTTACTTTATTGAAATTGTCTTATATCCTGCGGCTGCCTTTGAAACACCATATTTGTAACACATATATTAAAATCCAACTTTCTGAAATAATTCTTTTATTATTTCATGTTTCTTTCTTATTAGTAATATGATATAATGTTGGTTAGTGCAATTTTCGAATCCCAAGATGGAGGAAACAAAATGAACGACCAACCTACACATGATATATTGGAGGACAAGTTCCGCGAGCTAATCACTTATGCTAATCGACAAAAGGGAATTATAGAGGCAGAAAAGGTAAATACTCTTATTAGTGAATTGAATTTAGATAATAATCAAATCGATAAAATTTATGAAAGATTGGAAGCTTATAATATTGTAGTATTAAGTGCCAGTGAAGAAGAGCCAAGTGAAGAGCTATTATTGGAGCTTGAGGAGGATACTGAGGATGCTCAATCTGAGGTAGAAGCCTTAACAAATTCCTCATATACCATGTCAGATGATCCTGTTCATCTCTATCTGAAGGAAATCGGTAACTATCCTCTTCTTTCGATGGCGGATGAAGTTGAATTGGCTAAAAAAATAATCGATGGGGACGATACAGCAAAACAGATGCTGGCAGAATCTAATCTTCGTCTTGTAGTTAGTATTGCAAAACGTTATGTCGGTAGAGGATTATCCTTTTTGGATCTTATACAGGAAGGCAATCTTGGCTTAATAAAAGCAGTAGAAAAATTTGATTATACAAAGGGATATAAGTTCAGTACCTATGCGACCTGGTGGATTCGTCAGGCAATTACCAGATCAATCGCCGATCAGTCCCGAACGATTCGTATTCCCGTACATATGTCTGAAGTTATCAATAAAACCTATCGCGTTTCAAGAAATCTGCTTCAGGATCTCGGAAGGGAACCTACCGAGCAGGAGTTGGCAGATGCTATGAATATACCACTTGATAAGGTAAGAGAAATTTTAAAGGTTTCAGCTGATCCAATTTCTCTAGATACCCCTATTGGTGAAGAGGATGACAGTCATCTGGGCGATTTTATACGTGACGATACCGTAATGGGTCCGGAGGAAGCCGCTTCCTACTCCATTCTAAAGGATCAGATCACCCGTCTTCTTGATACATTAACTGATCGCGAGCAACGAGTATTGATTCTACGCTTTGGATTAAAAGACGGACGTAGCCGCACCCTGGAGGAAGTAGGTAAGGAGTTTAATGTAACCAGAGAACGTATTCGTCAGATTGAAGCAAAGGCATTAAGAAAATTAAGACACCCCAGCCGTGCGAAAATGCTGAAGGGTTATGAGATTATCTAATCAGATGTGACTCCATAATGTACCTAAGATAACGTAGGTTAATTTAGTGGAAGGGAGAAAATTATGAAAAGAATTATCTTAATGGCTATTCGCAGCTTTTTCAGTTTACCTTATTGGCTTTTTAGAATATTTCAACTATGTAATGTCGAAAAATATGATAAAGATACCCGTTATGCCTTTCTTCATAAAATTACACCCATAGCAATCCGCAGGGGAAGGATTAAGATAGACTGCCATGGCCTTGAAAACCTTCCAAAGGAAACCGGATATGTCATATTTCCAAACCATCAAGGGCTGTTTGATGCTTTGGCATTTCTAGAAACTCACAAGCGACCCTTTGTAACAGTAATGAAGAAGGAAGTAAAAGATACCTTTTTACTGAAGCAAATCATTCAGATGCTGCAGGCGGAAGTCATCGACCGTGAAGACATCAGACAATCTATGCAGGTAATCATGAACATGACCAAGAGAGTTAAAGAGGGTGAAAACTTCATTATTTTTGCAGAAGGCACCCGTTCCCGAAATGGTAATCAATTGCTGGAGTTTAAGGGAGGCAGTTTCAAAAGTGCAACTAATGCAAGATGTCCTATTGTACCGGTAGCACTTATTGATTCCTTTAAAGCGTTTGACACTCATTCCATTAAAAAATTAACAGTACAGATACATTATCTGCCACCTTTATATTATGAGGATTATAAGGACATGAAATCAACTGAAATAGCAGAGCTTGTTGCCTCGAGAATTCAGCAGACCATCAGGGAAAACGAACGAACTTAACGTTACATCTAATACAAAGACGCTTAGCTGTTTACTACGTATGAATATTCAATGATACGTAGTAAAGCAGCTATTTTTTATTACTAGCTAAACATTTTTTTCAATATATGTATAATATTAACTATTTTAGCATATCATTAATTTATATTTCATTTTTATTAACATTCTTTGCATATATATCCACTATATTCCATACTCCATGCGTAAGCCAAATTAGTTGATTTCTCATAAATAATAAGCTATAATAGCTTGTGCCGTGCTAAGTCAAACTGTTTAGAAGGTGAAAAGGAATGCATAAAACCAAACAGACCTTAATATCTATGATAGTTTTTTTTACTGTATTTTGTCTGACCGTAATAATTAATATACAAATCCCTTTTAGTACCACGAGAGGAAATAACTCCAAAGCGGAAGACGTTATTATTGCACAACCCAACGCTTTGGCTGAAGATACTAATGAATCTACTGAGGATATATCGATTCAATCATCAGAAGAAATAACCCAATTTTCTTTCTCTGAGCCTCTCGTTGAGCCGCAAGAGCAAATTATGCTTCCGGCGGAGGACGAAATCTCTGAACCACCCAAAGCACTTTATGCCAATATCGGTATCTCTATTGCCAATTCCTATGTAAAAGTTCGAAAAGAGGCCTCCACCGAAAGTGAGGTTCTTGGTAAGCTTTATAAGGATTCTGCGGTTGAAGTATTGGAAACTAAGGGTGATTGGTATTATGTTGAGTCCGGACACGTAAAAGGATATGTTACCACAGAATACATTAAAACCGGCATCCCTGATGATGAATTAATTGAAAAGTATGGTGTTAAAAGTATCGTTGTAGCTGTAGATGGGCTAAATGTCAGAATTGATCCCTCTACCGAAGCAAAGAAACTAACCTGCGTCTACATGAATGAAACCTATCCCGTGCTTGAAACAAAAGATGATTGGGTTAAGATTGAAATTCCGGATGAGGGTATCAGCGGTTACGTAAAAACAGAGTTTACAGAAATTATTGTAGATTTTAAAAAGGCAATCACCAAAGAAGAGGAAGAGAAGCTACAACAAATTGAAGAGGAAAACCGCATCAAGAAGGAAACTCAGATACAATATGACGGAGGTGTCAGTTATTCTCAGACCGATTTAAAATTACTGGCATGTCTGATACACTCTGAAGCAGGAACACAATGTTACGAAGGCAAATTAGCCGTAGCGAATGTCGTATTAAACCGGGTAAAATCCTCTAAATATCCGGATACGATTAAATCGGTAGTTTATCAATCCGGACAGTTTTCAGTTGCTTCCAGCGGTTCTTTACAAAAACAGCTAGATAATTATAGCAGTTATAGTTCTAAGTCTCAGCTATTATCAATAAAAGCTGCAAAAGAAGCTCTGGAAGGAGCTAATAATATCGGCTCCCGCATGTATTTTCATTCCTATAAGGCTGCATCCAGAAAAGGCTATGACAAAAAATCTAATGCCTTAAAAATTGAAGATCATTTATTTTGGTAATTTATTGTTTCATACAATTAGGTATATGAAAATAGGTTGTTGCAAAACTAAATGTTAGTTAGTTAAGCAACAACCTATTTTATATATAACGATGTTAGAAGCCAAAAAGAGCATTTCACTGTTTCAAGATAAGAATACATTTTATGCAACCTTTGTGGCTTGTTTTTCTATTTAATTAATTTTTGTTTTAGCTATTTTATTATGAAGCAGCTCCAAAATTTTCGTAGACTCCACTCCCTTTATTACGGTGTATAATAAAAATGTATTAATCGGTAACATTATCAGCTCCTTTGGGACTCTGGTAGAAAGCAGAACAAAGTAATTTACACCATTTAGAATAGAGAGCCAGTAGGTATTAAGAAGAATACCGATCAATATCATCCATATTGCATTTACAAGAAATACTCTTACTAAACTTAGAGGTTTTTTGTAAAGAAGAACTCCATACAGAAGCCCTGTCAGCATTCCGGAAAGAGTAAATCCAAAGAAAAAGGGTCCCTTTGGGCTTATGATAAAGGTCAAAAGATCTGTAACCGCTCCAAATATAACTCCAACCACAGGACCAAACAGATAATAAACAAATTCATTTGGTAAAAAGGTAAAGCTAATTTTAATGTCTTCACTCAGCATAATTGAAAAACTGCCTATAACAATAGAAATGGCACAAAACATTCCGATTAGGGTTAGGCATCTTAGATTCTTCAATTCCTTTGAGGACGAAATAAATAATTCTTTAATTTTACGCATAAAAAAATACCTCCTTTGCAGACCTTTTACTACAATAAGAGATAAAATCAAATAGTAATATTAAATTAACGTATTCAAGAATTACCAAAGCTATAAGTAATAGCACATAGCAACCTCTTTACGTATGAAATATTATCTGATTCCCTAAATGTAGCAGCGGGATGCGAACCATGCACCGCAAGTTTCCTTTTCGTCCGGCTGACAACTCCCTGTTCAACCAGCACTTAACGCGCATGCTTCTACTCTGCTCTTAAATTTTTTGTACACTTAGTATAACACAAGTTATTCATTTTGCAAGGATATTTATTAAAAATTTTATCTTTTATTTTGGTTAGGGTGCGAATCCATGTTGATAGTAGACGTTTTGACACCCTAACCTTATTTTGTAAAACTCTTGATAAAATTTGGTTTATTTTTGGACTGCTGTGCAGGTCTAGTGACCTCCGATCTATCCCAGCACATTCATTAATAGAAATACTCCTAAGACCGCTCCACCCAATACAATTCTGTACCAGCCGAACAGCTTAAAGTCATTCTTTTTGATATACCCCATTAAGAACTTAATTGCAAACAAAGAAACAATAAATGCAACAGCCATACCGACGATCAGTAATATAATCTCTTCTGAGGTATAATCTGTTCCAAACTTGATTAATTTTAAAACACTTGCTCCAAGCATTGTGGGAATAGCTAGGAAAAATGTAAATTCTGCTGCAACCTTTCTGGACAACCCAAGAAGCAGAGCTCCTACAATGGTTGCACCGGAGCGAGAGGTTCCTGGAAATATTGCTGCAATCAGTTGAAAAATACCTATCAGTAAAGCCGTCTGGTAAGTAATTTCAGAAATAACTTTAATTCTGGGATGTTTTCCTTTATTGTAATTCTCCACTACAATAAAGAGGATGCCGAACACGACCAAAGTAATTGATACCGTTATATAATTATAAAACAGTGCATTCAACTCATCATCCCACATAATACCTACTATAGCAGCCGGAATACAGGCAACTACTATCTTGAACCACATGATAAATATATCTTTCTTAATAACAATTCTATTTAAGAATGCCGAATTATTCTTACCAGCTTCTTTCGTAGCAATTGAAAAGGGCATAATTTTACTCCAGAACAATAGTACTACTGCCATAATTGCACCCAATTGAATTACCACTAAGAACATTTCTTTAAATTCATCTGACATTTTTAATACCAAAAATTCATCCACCAGTATCATATGTCCGGTGCTGCTGATAGGCAGCCACTCAGTGATACCTTCAACAATTCCAATAATTATAACTTTTAATAGCTCAATAAAGTCCATCTGAACCTCCGTATTCAATGACTGTTTGCCGGGTAAAATCTATATTAAGAGGAATTTCATCTTTCTCCTGATTTTTATTACTGCTAAATGAGACAATCTTAAAACTCCGGTATGCAAATGTCAAGTGATTTGTAACATATCATGCTTCGTTATATGTAGTTTTCTTATGCAAAAGTCAGTCCATTTATAAGTATCTTTTCAAATAAATCATATCCACTAACTGTTGTCCATCTTCATACATAGGATGATCATAATTGTCTATAAAAAAGTTTTTAACAATATGAGATTTTTTAAATCCGCATTTCTCGTAGAAACGAAGTATCGTAGGGCTATCGCCTGTTCCAACATATAGCTCGTTACCAATTTTTTTATAGTAATCAGCTATAAATGAGATTAGATGCTGTCCATATCCCTTCCGCTGATATTCAGGAACGGTAACAATATTCTTAATTTCATAAACGCCGGATTGCTCTTGTGTAACCACACAAATTGCTTTAACACCATCCTCACACAAGGCGAACATATCACCTCGATACAAATATTTCTCAATCATACTAACCTGTTCATCTGCAATAAGCAGTAGATCCATGTACTTTGTTTTATCGTTATCAATAATTTTTACTATTTCCATTCGAAATCTCCTCTTTCAATTTATTGGTTATCTTCACTAATTCATTATACCCTTTTCAATTTCAAATGGAGGAACACACTTTGTTGTAAAAAATAGATGTGCCACTATGTAAGCGGCACATCTACTTATAAAAGCTGCATACTCCGCATAATGCGTTGAATACTTTTGGGGGTTAAAAAATATTTCTTCGACAGTTCAAAAACAGTTGTACCGTTTTTGTAATTATTGTATATTTCAAGATTTCTTTCTTTGAAATATTTTTTCGTATCTGTCTTTTCTCCCCACTTACATCTTTTTGATTTTATTTTTGGAATGTATATAACTTGCCCGTCAGCATATTCTTGGATTTCTTTAATCAATCCTTCGGGTAATATTTCCAAAGCGTGAACATAGCCCATTGTGCCCTCCTAAAAATTATTCTTCAGGATAGCAAAGGCTATTGATATTCTTTTGAGTGATATGCAATAGCCCATGCTATGCACAATTTTTCCTGCTTTTCCTTATAGTTCATCCCTCCCATCTAATATATTATAGCTAAGACTGGTTTTATTTTCAAGTAACAATACATTATAAAAAGAGGTAATCATCAGATTTCTTATTTCATCACGATATTGCTTCATAAGTACCTCCTATATTATGATACGAATTCGTACCTGCATAATACGAATTTGTACCATAACCAAGAAAATTCTAAGATAGATTTACAGTAACTTGTCTTGTTTCTCTTTTCATAATCTCAACCTCCATGAGTTTTAAATTTATGGAGTATATTTTGTCTACCCACATAAATGCTTTTATACACAGAAAAGTCATTGACAAATGCAATAAACTATTATATTATTTGTTTATTATAACAATAAACATTATATGCATTTGTATTATTAACTAACTATGGAAGTGTGCTGTGCTTCTTACCGATTTTTTATGTAGGTCTCATCAACGGAGAGGATGTTGGATGGTTCTTGATCTATGCTCATAGGGGCGAAGGTTCATTATTAGTGAAAGGGGTTTATCTATGAATATTAATATCGATGAATATAAGCTAGAGGAACTGAAAGCAGGCTACTACTATAAACAAGAAACAAAAACCTATCATTGTCTGCTCTGTGAAAGGGTATTTGAAGAAGGTGAAATCTTTCTCTGCGGTGACCGCTACTTTGAAGCCTCACGTGCGATAGCTAGGCACATTGAGCAGGAGCATGGCGGAATGTTTTCTCACCTATTGGTCTCAGATAGTAAGTATAATTCCCTTACGGATAAACAAGCAGAGCTTTTTAAGCTGATTCATAACGGTACCTCTGATTCTGAGATAGCGACTAAATTAGGAATTTCCACATCTACCGTCAGACATCAACGCTTCAGCTTCCGAGAGAAAGCAAAGCAAGCAAAGCTTTATCTGTCATTGTATGAACTGGCTCAGGAGGGAATAAAAGCTGATAAGGATAAGCTGGTTCCAATTCATAATGGTGCAAGGATGGTGGATGAACGCTTTGTTATTACCGAAGAGGAGAGGGAGAAGACGCTTGCTACCGTATTCTCAAGTCTTGAACCGCTCAAGCTTAAGCTTTTTTCCTCGAAGGAAAAGAAGAAGATCATTACCCTTCAAAAGATTATGGAGCAGTTTGAAAGGGACAGACTTTACCCGGAAAAAGAAATAAACAAGAAGTTAAAAGACATCTATGAGGACTACCCTACCCTACGCAGATACCTGATTGAGTACGGCTTTATGGCTCGCTCCAAGGACTGCAGGGAATATTGGGTGGTATAGAAGTAACGAAAAAGATTAACAGGTGCCAAAAACCAAGGATCCCTGCATGATCCCATATCGCGAGGTTGCACCGGAAGGAAAATAATATGCCTAAAATCATATCAGAAGAATTATTATCAGAAATCAAAAAATTCATGGATGGAGAAGGCCGTATCACACTGTTCCCTGCCAAAAAGAGAAACAAGATACTCTGCCTGTTCTATCTGGCAGGTAAGTTCGAATCAGATATCATCTATACCGAAAAGCAGGTAAAT
This sequence comes from Bacillota bacterium, assembly GCA_023414875.1. Classification (GTDB taxonomy): domain Bacteria; phylum Bacillota; class Clostridia; order Lachnospirales; family Lachnospiraceae; genus Mobilitalea. The sequence continues at coordinate 59,260 of JAEZMV010000001.1, forward strand.
GAAGTTATTGATACTTACCATACCTTTCGGGATAAATGGTTATTACGTAGGGAATTGATTAATCATGGACTATTGGAACGTCTGACGGACGGTTCCCAGTACTGGCTGGCCAAGCCTTTACCAACACCGGAGGAGTTATTGTAGAGTTCTTACTAATTACTTAGTACAGCCTCTATCGCAATCAATTCATCCTGAGTAAATTTGGTTTGATAAGCATTTTCAGTATAAATCTTTTTCTTACTGTAAAAAATGTTAACAAGCTTACCGTCTTCTCTTATACCATTAGCATTTTGTGTCTTTGCCATGTAACATTCTTGTCCAGCTTCTTGCCCAAAAAACTCAAACGGAATGTCATCTGTATTACCAATAATTATGTCCGTACAACAATCATATGCATCTTGAATAATGGATTTGGGAACTTTATGATATGTGTGTGATACATAAACTTCATCATATTCATCTGCTCTTTCAAGTAAATTGAGTAGGGAAGTTTGATATTCCTCAATACTTGTACTTTCATCCAAAAACACCATAGTAAAAGGATTACATGCATCCCCGGTAATAAGAATTCTTTTTTCCTTTATTAAAAAGGATAATGATCCCTTAGTATGTCCGGGTGTTATAATGGATTCAACAGTTATTTCTCCAAGCTCAAACATATCTTTATCTTCTATGGTTAGAAATTCAATTTGTCTGACAGGGATATAATCATTTTCTTGAACACAACCATTTTTATAAGTACTTTCAATATAGGATTTTCTTCTTTTTACATCTCTATCTAAATTATTAAGCAGAGAAAAATCCTTTGCGTTTATGTAAACAGATTCATATAAAAAGCTTCCTCCAATATGATCTAAATGTACGTGAGTATGAAGTACAATATATGGTAAAGATGTTAAGCTATCTACATATTTTCGAATGTTACCAACACCTAGACCAGTATCAATTAAGACAGCTCTTTCTGTTCCTTCAATTAAGTACATTAGCTCATCAAATACAACTCCTTTTATACATGTTATATTGTTATCAATTTTATAAGATTCAAAAAAATTCATATTATACTATCCTTTCGCATACTCTATTTACTTTTTATAGTAAATGTAATATATATAGTATAACTAACATTCTGAAATGGTAAAGTATGCACTTTTTTGTTAGATACTTTACAAAAGGAGAGTAATAAGAATGATATCAAACTTAAATGATGATAATAATATTTGCCCAATAGACTATACATTAAATGCTATTGGTGGTAAGTGGAAGCTACTTATTTTATATACATTAATGATAGGCGAGGTAGTTAGGTATGGAGAAATCAAGAAAAGCATCACCGGTATAACGCATAAAATGCTGAGTAATCAATTAAAAGACCTTGAAAGCTACAACTTGATACACCGCAATGTATATCACCAAATCCCCCCAAAGGTTGAATACTCTCTAACAGAAAAGGGGTTATCATTACTTCCTATACTAGAATTAATGTATAAATGGGGTGAGGAGAATATAAATAACTAAATTTAGTGTAAATATCTTATGAAGAAACCGCATCTCCAAAATGCAACGCAAAATTGTAACACCTTTCCCAACCGGCAGCTCCGTTGCAAAAAATAAGGTTCAAAGCCATAATGCACTTCAAACCGTTTAAATGAATAGCCTGGGATATATTATCAGAACCTTTATCACCCTGTTAATCATCCTTAACCTAAATTTTGTCTACTGTTTCTTGAACTCCCTCTTAAGGCTCTCGGTGAAGTTAAGAAAGCAAACAAACCGCTCTCCAAAGTCAGAGAGCGGTCTTGAATATATCAGATATTCCAATATTTATTATTTGCATAAATCAGCCGGAAAAGCCGGATTAATCGCATAGAAATTCCTAGCATCCAGTTCATCCTGGATCATTCTTAAGGCTTCTCCGAATCTCTGGAAATGAACAATTTCTCTTTCCCTTAAAAACTTAATCGGGTCGCATACATCATGATCATGAACCAGTCTAAGAATATTGTCATAGGTTGTTCTTGCCTTTTGTTCTGCTGCCATATCCTCAACTAAATCAGTAATCGGATCTCCCTTGCTCTGGAAGAAGGTTGAGGTAAATGCAATACCGCCTGCTGATTGCGGCCATAATCCCAGCGTATGATCAACATAATATTTCTCAAAACCGCCTTCTACTATCTGCTCCGGAGTTAAGTTTCTTGTAAGCTGATGAACAATTGCACTAACCATCTCCATGTGTGCCAATTCTTCGGTGCCGATATCAGTTAATAAACCTGCTACCTTTCTGTTCGGCATGGTATAACGCTGAGACAGATAACGCATGGAAGCGGCAAGCTCACCATCCGGTCCACCGAATTGGCTCATGATTACCTGTGCAAGTCTGGGGTTACATTGGTCTATTTTTACAGGGTGTTGTAATCTCTTCTCGTAAGTCCACATATACTAGCACCTTCCTTCCCAAGGCCATGGATCTTCTGTCCAAGCCCACCTATCATCGTTCTCTACACGATATGCCTCAATCGGTCCATAGCATTTGGTGTATTCATGCATAGCTTCATTTCTTACCTTGGATATTCTATCCCAGTATTCTAAAGCTGCTCTGTCTGTTGGATGTGTATCCAGAAATAATCTAAGCTCATCCATGACAAAGCTTGTTGCTGTTATACAAGCAAATAATTTTTCTCTGTTACTACCATCCATTATTTACAACTCCTTCCATGCCACTCTAAGTCCAATTCTTTAAATAAAGTTCCTCTAGCGAGGGCAACGAACTCATTCTCATAAAGATTTCTGAAGCATTGCCAAGGAACATAGCACATAGCTAGTGGAAAACGATCAAAGTCTCCATTATACTTATCTTTTTCGCATACTTCTTCCGGAGCACACCCTCCGCAAGTGTCACTACAAACAGGATCACTGGGCCTATATGGTCTGTTTCCCATATTGCCGCGATACATCCGTCTATCCATAAATAATTCTCCTTTCTTAAAGGGATTAGATTTTAGTATCCCTTTTTTGATTTTGAGGATAAATCCCTTTGGGTTCTTGAAGGCCGAATCTCCCACGATGATTTTCCGTCAAATCAATAAATAATAGAACGAGTAAGCATAGAATATCGTTACTGTTGTTCTATATATATTATGAAATAAGTACAAAACAGTGCCTGTTTACCGGAGCTTTCAAGGTTATGCCGGAATAATTTTTACATTCCTGTTGAAAGAACGGATTTCTGCTTTCCAAGTGATTGACAATAAAAGTATTATAATATAATATTTATCTATAACTAGCTGTGCTAACAAAGGGAGAGTGTCTCATGTATCATTTTATTATTAACCCGAAATCAAGTTCTGGCAGAGGTATCAGGTATTGGTGGATTGTAAAAGATGAATTAGATAAGCAGCATGTTTCCTACTCGGCAGTGTTTACAAAACATACGGGACATGCCACAGAGCTTGTTAGAAAAATTTGCCGCAAGAATATAGGAATTAAGAATATCGTTGTCTTAGGCGGAGACGGTACAATAAATGAAGTTATTAATGGCATTAAAGATTATAATAAGGTGCTTTTAGGCTACATACCTTCCGGCTCCAGCAACGACCTAGCTAGAAGTCTTAACATTCCTAAGGACCCGGTAAAAGCACTGGAAAATATATTGAAACCAAAAAAATTCAAATATCTGGATCATGGTGTCATACAATTTATTGATTCTGATACAGCACCTAGAAGGTTCTCCTGTTCAAGTGGTATTGGTTACGATGCCAATGTATGCAAGGAGGTTCAAGCCTCGGCCCTGAAGAAACGGTTAAATCGTTTTGGTGCAGGTAAGTTCGTGTATATTGCTATCGCAATCAAACAGCTACTTACAACTAAGCAAATGAATGCAACTGTTATTGTGGATGGCGGAAAAAAAGACACCTATCAGAAAGTTCTGCTGGTGTCCAGTATGATTCATAAATATGAGGGCGGTGGCCTTTTGATGGCTCCAAATGCCGATCCCACCGATGGAAAACTTAGCGTATGTCTTGTTCATGGCTTAAGTACAGCTAAGGTTTTATTTTTGCTTCCAACCATCTTTACCGGAAAACATATCAAATTTAAAGGTGTTGAATCCTTTCACTGTTCCGAAATAGAGATTATTACAGATAGAGGAGCCGCAGTGCATACCGACGGGGAAGTACCTGACACATGCTCGCATATTAAGGTTAGTTGTATTGCGGAAAAAATACGAATGATATTATAAGAAAGTAGGCAATCCTATGCAAAGAAGATCGAATATCCAGGTTTCATCTTTAATTATAATTTTTAGTATCCTTACCATTCTTATACAATTTGCTACTTACCATTTTCTTGAAGCTTCCTTTATAATCTGGGGGATTTCTGGATTAATCTCAATCGCCTGCTGCCATATTCTTTTGGAACAGACGGTTAGCTATGAGGCTTGTTTTAATTACTCCTTCTTAACCTTATTTGTCAGCTTGTCAATCATCGCCACCTCTTATTTTGGCAATGTACAGACTTTTCTCCCCTATACAAGTACCATGCTTGGTATTGCAGTGATTAACTGGCTAATTCCTATGATACACTGTTTTCTTAGATCTATGTTTGAATACGGAACCAGAATCGATGATTTCAATGAATTTTATCGTAATCAAAGTATTGTATTTTTTCTATTCTATATGGTAATTCTTATCTATGGATTTTTTGCAAAGGGGGCTTTTCCCTGGGCTTACCGGGCGGTTACTGAGAGCTCAAATTTTACTCCCTTTGAAGTAATTACGAATCAGATTGAAGATTATATCTATGGCTTGATTCCCCTTAGCGATGTAATTACATATTTATTAAGTCGTATCCTGGCCTATGTTCCTTATGGCTTTTACCTCAGCTTGGCTCTGCGTAAGCAAACCCGTCTTCCCAGATTCATTGCACTGTTGTCCCTGCCTTTTATAATCGAGGTACTACAGTATTTTATTATTTCAGAACGGTGCGATGTTGACGATATAATCTATGCATTTCTTGGAGGAGTTATCGGCACTATATTATTCTTCCTTACCAATGTTATTTTTCGAGCAATATCAGGTAAGTACTTTCTTATGAAGGACAACAATCACCGATTTTCAAGCAATTCCCTTCATTTTTAATCAGGCTTCTTTATCTCCACTGAGTACCAAAACTCTGATAAATGAAGCTTCATAGAGTTTATATTCACTAGCACATTCGGATACCATTCTAGAGGAAAAAGATTGTAATACTGCTTTTGCGTAAATCGCTCATCCAAAAGCAGGATTGCTCCTCTATCCTCTATGGTACGAATTACTCTTCCTGCTGATTGCAACACCTTATTCATTCCGGAATAAAGATAGGCATAATCGAAGCCGTTCCCATTTTTCTCATCAAAATAACCCCGGAACAATTCTCTTTCATTACATACCATAGGCAAGCCGGTACCTACGATAATCGCTCCAATCAGACGATTGTTCTTTAAATCAATTCCTTCACTAAAAATTCCTCCCATAACACAAAAACCAATTCTGCTTTTCTCAGGATCATCTACAAATTCCTCGAGGAACAGTTCCTTTTCCTGTTCACTCATATTAGTGCTCTGCACAACAAGACCCTCCAGCTCTTCTCCTGCTAGCTCCGCAACCGTCTGAAGCAGTTGATAGGACGGAAAAAACACCATATAATTTCCTGTCTTTGCACTGGTAAAATCTATCACATAATCTAGGATTCTACGATATTCCCTATGATTTCTGCGGGTATACTTTGTGCTGACATCATTTCCGATCATAATCAGCCGGTTCTCAGGTAAGAACGAGGATGGTGCGTATACCGCGTAATCTTCTTTCTTTCCACCCAGCTGCTCCATATAATAGTTAATTGGTAATAGGGTGGCTGAAAACAGCACCGCACTTCTGCCTCTCTCCATACAGGTCAGAAGATTTTTTGAGGGGTCCATGCACTGTAGCTTGATACGGAAGCGATCCTCGTCATAATCTGTGTATATGGTGTAGCAATCATCATGTATTTCATACATATTTAAGTAATGGCGAATATCTAGAAATAATCGAAGGATTTCTTCTTTCCCCTCTGTAATAAAGCCTTCCTGAAGAAACACCTCATATTCTGCCATTAAACTGATTAAATGCATACTTAGTCCGTCTGCATTATCTAACACTTCAAAATCATCACATTCTCTTTTTAACCGAAGTAAATCATTATTGCAAAGATCTATTAATTTGGCCAGTTTAGCACTTTTATCCTTGATTAGTCGTTTCACCTGAAGAAAATCATCCTTATAAAGTACCGCACTATACATCTCTCTTGCACGGTCTACCAGATTATGCGCCTCATCAATTAAAAACACATAGTCATTTTGCTTCTCGTTATTAAAAAAGCGTCTTAAATATACATTGGGATCAAAGGCATAATTATAGTCACATATAACAGCATCTGCCCAAAGCGTTACATCTAGCCCCATTTCAAAGGGACAGACACAGTGCTTCTCGGCATATGAGATAATATAGTCTCTGGAAATATCATTTTCATTCGTAAGTAGGTCATATACGGCATCATTAACACGGTCAAAATAGCCCTTTGCGCGGGGACAGGCCCCGGGATTACAATCCGGCTTATCTAAAATACAGACTTTTTCCTTCGCTGTAATCGTAACCGCCTTTAGGGGAAGGCCATGACCACCTAACATCCGAAAGGTATCCTCTGCCACAGACCGTGTTATGGTTTTTGCTGTCAAATAAAAGATCTTCTCAACAAGACCCTCTCCCATGGCTTTTATGGTGGGATACACGGTAGAAATCGTCTTTCCGACGCCGGTTGGCGCCTCAATAAATAACTTCTTTTTTCTGAGAATAGTTTTATACACACCGGTTACCAGATCCTTTTGTCCTTCTCGGTATTTAAAAGGAAAATCCAGGGCCTTGATTGCTGCATTTCTTTGCTCACTCCACTTAATCTGCCAAACTGCCCATTTTCCATATTCATCCACCAGATGCTCGAACCACCTGCTTAATTCCTCGTAAGTAAGTGTTTCCTCAAAATATCGAAGGTTCTCTGTTTCAAGATTACAATAGGTCAATCGGATTCCTATACGGCTATGTTCATACTTTGTTGCATAAATATATGCATAGCACATAGCCTGAGCCTTGTGCACTCCAACAGGTTCCGTTAGATGGGAAAGCTCCATATAAACGCCTTTAATTTCATCAATGATTACCTCCGGTGGATTTGCTTCTTCTTCCTCGAAGATTAGAACAGAAAAATCATCTCTGATTGTATTATTATTTATAATACCGTCAGCCCTACCCTCTATGGTTAAATCAAAGGATATATCCTCCCTCGAAACGGGCACGGTTATACTAAGCGGTACCTCCGCCGTATAATTTGCACCCATTTGTTTTTGCAGCTTTCGGTGGATACGGCTTCCAGCCTGCATGGCATCTGCTTCATTTCTCGTCCTGGTGTTATCAAGGTCACCGGAACACAGGATAAACTCAACAAGATTACGTACGGATATTCTGATATTTCTGATACCTTCCTGCATCTTGACCTCCATCATCGCATCTTCTAATTAAGATGCTTTTCGCATTTTAATATTATAGCACATAAGTTCGATACTGCCAAGCAGCACTATCGGGTGAGTATACTCCGTTTGACCTTGTATCTATGTAATTTTTTTTATTCTATTGATAAATAATCTCACTATTTTTTCTTAACTAATTTAAGTTTTTATATTGCATTTTCTACCTCAATCTGGTACATTCTACTTATATTCCTCTTATATATTTTTGGGGTATACAAGATGAATTAACAACAAGTGCTTCATAAATTATACAGGATGAATTTCATTGCTAATTCTCCTTAATTTATCCACTTGTCACGAATTCGCTTATCATTAATTAAAAAGTGAGGTAGTATTATGAGCGAGCACAATCATGGCGATGGCTGCGGATGCGGACATGATCACGAGTATGAACACGATTCAGTCACATTATCTTTAGATGACGGAACAGATTTAAATTGTATCGTTTTAGACATTTTCTCTGTCGATGGCAAGGATTACATTGCACTTTCGCCGGAAGAAGGCGAGGAAGAGGACGATAACGTGTTCTTATATCGCTACATTCAGGAAGATGATGGAGATCCTCAACTTCTGAACATTGAAGATGACGAGGAGTTTGAAGCTGTTGCTGATGCTTTTGAAGAACTCTTAGATTCACAGGAATATGATGAAATGTTTGATGATGAGGATGAGGCTGAAGAAGAAGAGTAATCTCAACCTTTTCAAATATCATTTTTAACTACAAATTTATGAGAACCTATATGGGGTAATGTAATTGTAATTCTGTTTACGGAATTATTATTATATTTACCCCTTGTTCTTTGTTATGGTTTACCCAATATTATTTTACACTCCTTCATACATCTATACTCAGCCTCATAAATTTATCTGCTTTTTCCACCTTCTTCCGATCTATTTCTATCTTCTATTTCTCTTCTTTGACCTGCCCTCACACACCCGAATCTAAAACAACTTCTCTACTTAAGAATTACTTAAGCTTTTTTTAATACAAATCTTTCACTTTCATTATAATTTCTGGTATAATCTAGATAGAAGAATAGCTTTTGTTTGATATGGAGAAAAAATATGAATTCGAATATATTAATTGTTGATGATGAGCAAGAAATAGCAGATTTAGTTGAGTTATATCTTAATAATGAAGGATTTACAGTTTACAAATTTTACTCGGCTAAGGAAGCACTTAATTGTATTAACGAGGTTAAACTTGACCTTGCAATCTTGGATGTTATGCTTCCTGATGTGGATGGTTTCACCATCTGCCGTAAAATCCGAGAAAAATACAATTTCCCTGTTATTATGTTAACCGCAAAAAATAATGAAATCGACAAAATATCCGGTTTAACACTTGGTGCTGATGATTATGTAACTAAACCATTTCTTCCACTGGAAGTAGTTGCCCGGGTTAAAGCACAGCTTAGGCGCTATACCCGTTATAATTCTCAGGAAAATGATCAGGAGGAGAATGTAATCGCTTTCTCCGGTTTGATGATGGAGAAGGATAATCATATTTGTCGCTTGAACGAAAAGCCTTTAGCTCTCACCCCGATTGAATTTTCTCTACTTTGGTATCTATGTAAAAACAGAGGACGTGTAGTCAGGTCCGATGAATTGTTTTACAATGTGTGGGGTGAAAAATATTATACCAATAACAATACAGTAATGGTTCATATTCGCCACATCCGTGAGAAGATGAATGATAACGCCGAAAACCCAAAGTACATAAAAACAGTATGGGGAGTTGGATATAAAATTGAAAAGTAATAAAAGTAATTTTACAAGATTAAAAAGAAAAATAATGCTGTGGGCAATATTCACCCCCCTACTATCTTTGCTGATCGGTTCGTTTATTCTATCAGTGTTCATCGATGGAATCTTTCAGGACCCCTTTGCGGATGGCTTTGTATTTTTTTGCAAGCGATTTCTCGGCCTGGATGATTCTAACGCGATCGGACTGTACCAGAATATTTTTCGTAATAATAAGTTTCTCTGGATTATGATTGGTTATATCATTATTATGTTGATTGTATTTTATCGAGCTCTTACTAGAGTTATCCGATACTTCAACGAAGTGAATACCGGTCTTGATTATCTGCTGGAAGAGGTGGATGAGGAAATAACCCTTGCTCCGGAAATTGAATTCATAGAAAAAAAGCTAAATAACATCAAATCAACTCTTATAAAGAGAGAACAAGATGCACAGAACGCTGAACAACGAAAAAATGATCTGGTTGTTTATCTTGCACATGATATCAAGACACCATTAACCTCCGTAATAGGTTATTTAAGTCTCCTGGACGAAGCCCCGGATATGCCAATTGATCAAAAGGCTAAGTATGTAAGAATAACCTTGGACAAAGCCTTCCGTCTAGAACAGCTGATCAATGAGTTTTTTGAGATAACAAGGTATAATCTTCAAACCGTATTACTTGATAAGCAGGAAATTAATCTTTCCTATATGCTATTACAGATGGCAGATGAGTTTTATCCATTGTTGTCACAGACCGGTAAAACTACTTCTGTAATCACTAAGGATGATCTTATCATTAATGGTGACCCAGATAAATTGGCCCGTGTCTTTAATAACATTATGAAAAATGCAATTGCTTATGGTTACGATAATACGGAGATCCTCATTGAAACTTCTATTCAAGGCAGTAACGTTTTAATATCCTTTACAAATCAGGGAAAAACCATTCCTCCTCATAAGCTTGAGACCATATTCGACAAGTTTTACCGCTTGGACGACGCCCGTTCCACCAATACCGGGGGCTCCGGTTTGGGATTGGCAATCGCAAAAAGCATTATTACCTCCCACGGCGGCACAATCCAGGTGGAAAGTCATTCAGAAAATACGGTATTTAAGGTATTACTTCCCTCTGCCCTAACAGAATGAAATTGCTTCATAAGAAAATCTTAAGATAGGCATAATACAAAATTAAAATAGAACTCCCTTCAAAATGTTATATTAATTGTGAAAGGAGTTTTTATTTATGAAAATAAAAAAAAGAAAATCAAGACAAAGTGTTGTTTTTCTCATAATAGCAGAGATATTTTTATTGGTAGTCATTCTCGTAGGTACAAACAGCTTATTTTCCAATAACAAGCATAAGGATCCTGTTATTAATTCTCCAACACCTCCTATCCATGCCTCCGATATAAGGAAGGGGGCTGTGACCTCCACTCCAAAGGAGTATATAGAGAATACTGAGATGCTTTCCTCTCAGCTAATCCCTAATCTAGCCAGTCAGAATGCCATATTAATCTGTTTGGAGGATCAGCAGATTCTCCTGGATAAAGATAGTGAAGCTACCATTTACCCCGCCTCATTAACCAAAATCATGACCGCACTTGTAGCAATTGAGAGCTTGGAAGATCTAAGTCAATCCATTCAGCTTCCCTCAGAAATGTTCGATGCCTTGTATGAAGAAAATGCTTCCATGGCAGGCTTCCTGCCCGAAGAAACTGTAACAGCCCTTGATCTGCTCTATGGAGTTCTTCTTCCCTCAGGAGCAGAATGTTGTATTGGATTGGCTAATTATATCTCAGGCTCGGAAGAGTCGTTCGTTACAATGATGAATGAAAAAGCAGACTCCTTGGATATGAAAAATACTCATTTTACTAATTCTACCGGTCTTCACAACAAAGAACATTATTCTACCGTAAAGGATCTGGCCTCGTTGTTGGAATATGCTTTACAGAATGCCTCTTTTCGAGAAATTTTCACAGCCGCAAGACATTCGACCGGTGCCACAAAGCTTCACCCTGAGGGTATCACTTTTAATAGCACCCTATTTAAAAATATGATCTCTCCGGACTTCAATGGCGGTTCTATTCTTGGGGGAAAAACCGGATATACCAGCAAGGCCGGCCTATGTCTTGCCAGCCTAGCGATAAAGGATAATAAGGAATATATTCTGGTTACGGCAGGTGCCAATGGAAATCACTCCACTGAACCCTTTCACATATTAGATGCTATCTATGTATATAGCAGCCTAAAATAATTACTTTTCTACTTTTTGCCCTTTTTTTAAATCGAGCTCTCTGATTTCATCCAGGAATCTTGAGCATTGCATTACCTTGTTATATCGTTCCTTAGCACTCAGTATATACAGAGTTTCTTTCGCTCTGGTCATAGCCACATAGAATAGCCGCCTCTCCTCCTCTAAATCCGGAGTTAGTACGGCCTTTTTATGTGGTGTAATGCCTTCATTGGCATCCACAATGAATACGGTTGAAAACTCCAAACCCTTGGAGCTATGCATTGTCGCTACCGTTATACTATCCATCTTCTTGCTGTTGATCTCAGCCGCCTGTCTTTTCAGCTCTTCCTTATACCTCTCCATATGGGAAAACCACTCCTGATAGGTTTTAAATCCTCTTGCATTTTCTTGAAGCTCATCCAGGATATCAAGTAACTCCTCCAACTTAATTTTTCTTTGTTCGGCATATTCCTTCAGATAATCCTCATACCCAATCCCTCTACGGATATAATTCACTGCTGCAAACGGGCCCATTCTACTTAACACGGACAGATCATATTCCAACTGATCAATTCGCTCTAGCATCCAGTTTTTATCCTCATAATACTCCTTAACTGCTTCTAAATCTACCTCCGAATTATCAAGGCATTCTCTGCTGATATAACGTTTTGGCCGATTTAAAATCTGCAGGTATAAATTGCGATCCGATCTACCCATTGCGATTTTTATATAGGCAACTAAATCAGAAGCAATCCAATGATCGAAGAGATTCGGCAGATTATCCTTCATCCGAAAAGGAATATTATACTCCATCAGCTTATATAAAAGTGCTCCCGAGCCCAAGCTGGTACGAACCAATACAGCCATCCCAGATAAGGAATTTCCTTCCTTATTCAATCTTAGAAGCTCCTCTGCCAGCATCTGGTTTTGTTCGGAGAGCGTATTAAATTGCTTAATCACCACCTCAGCTCCGGCTTCCTTCCTGGTAGTGGCCTGCTTCTCAAATCTGTTTTCATTATGCCGGATTAATCGATTGGCAGCACTTAATATATTAGCTGTAGAACGGTAATTGATATCCAGATATATTTTCTTACATACAGGATAATCCACAGGAAAATTCAACATAATCTCCGGCTTTGCTCCACGAAAACGATAAATTGACTGATCATCATCTCCTACAATAAATAAATTATCCTGCGGCTTAGCAAGCATTCGGATGATCTCATATTGTACCAGATTGATATCCTGAAACTCATCAATCAGGATGTATTGGAACTTCCTCTGCCAGACAGCCAAAATATCCGGGCGCTCAGTTAATAGCCTGTGGCATAGAAGCAGCATATCATCAAAATCGATCAGATTAGCCTTTTGAAGCTTACGATTATATTCCTGATACAGAGCTCTGAATATCTCATCAGCACAATGGATGGAGTAATAAGTAGATATCTCCATACGACTCCCTTTCACCATACTGATCTCAGACAGCAAGTCAGAGATAAACTCCTTCTCATCCTCAAAATCCAGCTCCATACGATGAATTAATTCCTTCATATATTGATAACGAGCTTCCTCTCGTACGATGTTGGCAGCAGTAAATCGATAAGCATGCTTTAATATCGTAAAAAAAACAGCATGGAAAGTTCCAAAATTAACTCCGGTATTTTTTGTATTTCTAAGTGACAGAAATCGTTCCTTCATCTCATTGGCCGCAGCCTTTGTAAAAGTAATCACCAGAATTTGTTCCTCCGGTATACGGTGCTGTTCAATTAAATTCTTTGTTCGTTCGGTAATTACCAGCGTCTTACCGGATCCCGGTCCTGCCAGTACCAGCATTGGACCATTAAAGTGAAGTACAGCCTGCTGCTGCGCCTGATTTTTATGCATAACAAATACCATGCCTTTCTTCGAAGTCAGACAACTTTATGTAGGGATAACTACAGTTTTATTCTATAACACAGAAGTTTATGTAATATCTTTGTCCTCACAGAATTAGTATCAGTCCATTAGCACCGAAGCCGACAGGTTCCTAATGGTCAGAAGCAAGCTAAAGCATAGGTAATAACTGATTCTGTGTTTCGTGTATTACAAAGCAAATGTGAATTTAAGAATAGGTGATTTACAGAAAATTTACGGTCTGAAAGATTGGGATAAAATCATATCGGGCTGCTGCAAAACGTAATAAAACATTTTGCAACAGCACCAATTAATTTTAGATTAGATAACCACAGATATACATCAGCTTAATTTGTCTATCGCAACTTTAATTCGTCGAATGCTCTCTTCCTTGCCAAGAATATTCATGATTTCATAGGCTCCGCCGGGAGTTGACTGTTTTCCGGAAACAGCTGTTCTTACCGGCCATAACCCCTGTCCATTCTTAATTCCTTTATCTGCAATATATGCCATGATGACAGCTTCTATATTGGCCTCAGAATAATCGTCAAGAGCCTCAAATCGAGGAAGAAGGTCTAGTAGCACTGCAAGCGAGCTCTCTGAATCCGTTTTCATCTTCTTATGGGAGTACATCTCATTGTCATACTCCGGAAGTTCCTCAAAGAAGTCTATCATCCCCTTAATATCAACAAGCGTTTCAATTCTGGTTTTTACCAGGGCTGCAATCTTTTTGCAATCAAGATCCTTTTTAATTACCTCTTTAATATAGGGAAGTGCTAACTTGTAATACTGATCAAACTCCATCTTTTTTAAATATTCACCGTTCATCCAACGAAGCTTAACAATATCGAAAACGGCAGGAGCTTTATTGATATGCGTATAATCAAACTCCTTAATCAAGTCCTCTAAGGACATAATCTCCGTGTTACCGGCACTGCTCCATCCGAGTAAAGCAACGAAATTAATAATTGCCTCCGATACAAAGCCCTGCTCCAATAAATCCTCATAAGAAGAATGTCCGCTACGTTTACTTAACTTTTTATGCTCCTCATTTGTTATCAACGGTAGATGTACATATATCGGCTCCTCCCAATCAAAGTCCTGATATAGCCTTGTATATTTAGGTGTTGAGGACAAATACTCATTTCCTCTGACAACATGGGATATCTTCATCATATGATCATCGATTACATTTGCAAAATTGTAGGTAGGGTAACCGTCTGATTTGATGAGTATCATATCATCCAACTCATCATTATCAACCGTTATATCTCCAAAGATTGCATCATGGAAGGTTGTAGAGCCTTCCGTTGGATTATTCTGACGAATAACATAGGGTATACCTGCTGCAAGCTTCGCCTCAATTTCCTCTTTTGTAAGGTGTAGACAGTGCTTGTCGTATTTTATGATTTCCTTAACTTCCTTTGCTTCCTCTTCCTCCTCTTCAGCTGCATTACCAACAGCTGTTTTCAGGGAGGCTAAACGCTCCTTTGTACAGAAGCAGTAATATGCTGCTCCCTTCTCTACCAGCTGCTTAGCATACTCAAGGTAGATTCCGCTAGCTTGTCTCTCACTTTGTACATAAGGTCCGTATCCACCGTCTTTATCCGGTCCCTCATCATGAATTAATCCTGTTCCCTGGATGGTACGATAGATAATATCTACTGCACCCTCTACCAGACGTTCCTGATCCGTATCTTCTATTCTAAGGATAAAGGTTCCATCCTCATGCTTTGCGATTAAATACTCATATAAGGCGGTTCTTAAATTTCCAACATGCATCCTTCCGGTTGGGCTGGGTGCAAATCTTGTTCTGACTTTACTCATATTCTTCTACCTCTCATTTATTATAAGCTGTTAATTGCGATACTCAATTCAATAAACAGTTACGCAATCACATTCATTACTATTTCGTATTTTCATACAAGCTCTTATAAAACTGATCAAAATCTCCATTCATCATATCCCGGAACATCGGTAGGCTAATCAAAAACGTAACTAGCATCAAACCTAGTACTGCTATTACTAAAACGAAAATCAATGAAGCTCTCGCCCAATTTTTCTTGGTAGTAGGGGTATTGCTACTAAAAGCCCAGATAATTAACATAACCAGGAAGATCATCCAACCCACATATGGAATAAATATGAGACCATAAAAGCTCAACCAATTTAAAAAGGTAATCGGCTTTTCTGCTTCTGTATTGCTCTGAGGCCCCACTCTCAATTCAGAATTCATAGGAGGCATCTGCCTTATGGTACCTTGATTGTATTGTTCCCGTAAATCATTATTTATAACGGGCTTATGTTCTCGAAAGGAGCTGCCGCAATATTCACAAAAATTAGCTTCATGATTTTGAATTTGTCTTCCACAAACAGTACATTTCATATGTTTTACCTCTTTTAGCATTGTTTTTCCTATTATACCACAACTGTTTTAAAAATCAAATTATGTTTATAATTTAAACGTTGAGATGAGATTGTGCCCATGCTGGGTGCACCTTAAGAGGGTGTATGAAAAATTATATTTTTCATACACCCTCTAAGGTCATATCTGTTATATTATTGGTTAAGAACAACTTAACCTTCTGTCTTCATGGCTTCAATTGCACTGATTTTCGTTGCACGTCTTGCAGGGAAATATCCGGATACAAGACCAACTGTAATGGAAAGAGCCAGCGAAAGGAAAGGCAGATACAACGGTATGATGGAAAACTTACTACCCTGCATCTCCATCATAAAATTACCCGGAACTAAGGAACCGAAGATCGGTGCTCCGAATTTATTTATTGCCCAGGAGGCTATAAACCCGAAGATAATACCGATAATTCCACCAAATAAACCAATCAGGGAAGCTTCAAACAGGAATAATTTGCGAACATCCCTTACCGAGCAGCCAAGTACCTTCATGATACCGATTTCCTTAGTTCGTTCATAAATTGACATTACCATGGTATTTGCGATGCTGATTGCCGATCCCAGCATAATAAAAATTCCCATAGCACCAAGGACAAGCTGTATATTTTCCGAAGCCTTCTTAATCGGAAGGATATACTCAACATTACTATAGCACTGGAAACCCAGCTTCTGAATTTTTTTCTGCACTCCCTCTACATTATTAATATTATCCACATTCAACCTAATCTGCTGATATTCTTCTATCGTTTTTAACGCATTTCTACGATCCTTCACTGTTAAGGTATTACAGTACTTCTGATACAGCTCCTTAAAATAATCGAGATCCATATAAGTATTATAATCAAATTCTCCGTTGGTCTGAATAATCTTCGCTACATCTTTAATAGGCTCTGTAAATTCTTTTTTTCTTTCTGCAACCGGAAAACCGCCTTCAAATTTTAGTGTAAGTTTATCCTTTTGAAGGTCAATTTGCTTTGGTGGTGAAAATCTGGAATTATAATCATAGAATTCATATGGCTGGTTGGCTCCGAAGATAATGGTTTTTTTATCATCTCCTGTAGGGTACTCCCCAATTTCCAGCTCCGGAAATTCAAAATCATCCAAGGTATCAAAATCCAAGGCCATAATAGAAGTTCCACCCGTATATTTCCCTGAAATTAAATTAACATAAGTATTAATAATCGGAGTGATGGCTCTGACATGTTTAATTTCTCTAATTTGATCTACTAGGTCATCATTCAGCTTCTGCTCCTTACCACTGATCCAGTTACCATCGTCATCAAATACATCTGCAAAGGTGTATAGATAAATAGTAGTCATACCACCCTGCTCCATAACCGTAGAATCGAAATTATGATTCATTCCATTTCCGATGGAAATCATGATGATTATGATAAAGGAACCTATCACAACACCCAAGGTAGTGAGTATGGTTCTGGCCTTTCTACGGGTAAGATTTCTTATCCCCATTTTAAAAAGATCACTAATCTTCATATAGCTCAATTCCTTTTTTGATTTTTCTTCTTGCCAATAGCGCACCTAATGCAACACTGACGAAAAGAACCGCAGCTGATATTCCTATCACAAAGAGCCAGGAGGATAACAATGGATCCTTTATCTTTTCCACTCCGGCACCTAGTGTCGGATCTACCATCATTCCTTCCTCGTACATGGGCTCTGAGAAAGAGCCATCTACAGCGCCTTCAGCGGCTTCCTTTAATGCCGCCTCATCTATTATAGCTTCCTCCGTCGCTGCTTCGCCTTCAACCACCTCTGCATCGGTTGACGCTTCATCAATTAAAACTTCCCCATCTACAGCCTCCGGATCAGCGGCGACCTCTCCTTCTGCTCCCTCTGTTGTAACACCTTCCAAAGTCACGTCCTCTGCCGTAACCTCCTCTGATTTTGCTTCCTCATCCGATGTCACAGTATCGGTAGTTGTTTCTTCCGATGAAGCCTCCTCAGGTGAAGCTGTGTTTACTAATACTTCATCAGTAGCCGCTCCTATCACAACTTTATCTTTCGTGTCCCCTGCGGCTGCAGCGGCTGCCTCTTTTTTTATCTGTTCTTCTTTTGAACTTGATGTCGATGTCACTGCTACACTATTTAAATTCAAAGTATCCATATAATCCTCCATTCTAGGTATAGCCTACGTTCTATTAATATTGATCCCGCTCCCTTTTGCGAAGCTTTGATTTATATACGTTGATGATAATCGCTCTTGTGATCGGAACAAATAGGATAAAGACTACGACCAGAATAATTACGAACAACCATACCGGAAGAATCTCTTTCTTCGCTGTGGGCACCTCCGGATTAAATACTTCTCCTACATCTCCCTCCATAACACCGGGATCAAAGTTATTGGCTGGCATTACATCCCAAGAAAATTCCTTCAGATATTCCACTTCATCACCGTTACTATCCTCAAAGGTGATTTTTAGAACCCCATTTGCCGTTCCCTCAAAATTAGGATTTGCCTGGAATTCCACATAAGAAGAGCCACCTGCTGCCACTGTACCGATAAAGGTCATATCGCCATCCAATTTCGAGAAGCCGTCACCCTCCAGTCTGACAATAACATTATTTAACGGAGATCTACCCATATTGTAGAATTCGAAGGATATGAATGCCGGGCTGCCCATCATTACCATACCGTCGTAGGAATAAACATTGACATAGTCAACGACAGGCCGAGAATTCTCTATTGCCTGAAGATTTAATATCTCTTTTTTGGATTCTCCGATTTCACCGGTGGTCGGGTTCGGTTCTGCACCATCATATTCATATTCGATTAAGATTTCAACCGGATATGCTTTTGTCGTTGCATCGGTCTTCACCTTCATCTCCAGGGTATTGGAAACCGTCTCGCCCGGATCAATCTTATTGATGAAGAAGCTATTGCTTCCCTGCGTAACGGTATAAATATTCTCCGGCTGTGATACGGTAATTGTAATATTCTTAGCAGCGACGGAAGCGTTCGTATTATAGATATCAAAGGTAAAATTAAAGGTTGAACCTGCACGAAGTTCTTCTGTATCTGTTATGTACTTGCTTACAATCAGTTTCGGCTTACTGCTGGTGCCGATATCATTTTGCACATTACGGATCGGGATTATTTCCTTGTTCTCTCCTGTCATACCCGCATATTCAAACGCTACTGTCAGGTTATTTAAACCTTCCGTAATGCTATCCGATACGATAAGCGGTATCGTTATTTTAACCTTTTCTCCACCCTTTAGCTTCTCAATATATTGATAAGGTTCCGATTCTACCGGAATAAAGGTGCTGCTTGTTAAGCCTTCCGTGGAAATCTTAAGATCAGTAACATCTACACTGCTCTTATTCTCTACATAGAAGGATACTTCCATTCTCTCACCTGCCAAAGGGCTGGCCGGAGATTGATTTACACCACTGATTACCAAATTCGCGCTACCGGCGGTAGCTTCTCCGGCAACATCAATATAAACAGTATTTTCTATTTGATTTGAAACTCCGATATCATCGGTATATGTAACAATAACTTTCAGAGGCTTCAATCCGCCGGTAGCATATTTTGATACCTTAAGCGGTATTTTCACGGTACGATTTTTATCCCTCTTAATATTGGTTACCGTGATACCATCCGTATAGTAATCTTTTAAAATACCTTCTGTACCCATTGAGGCAGGATCGATGGTGATCATAATATTCTTAGCAGTTCCTGCACCCAAATTAATCATAGCTATGGATAAATCAAAACTATCACCGGGTTTTAAACCCTCTTTAAAATCAATATTATCAATGGTTAACTTTGGTGAGTTTACATTGGTGCTAAGATTAACATATATGTTATAGGAGGATTTCAGTGCATCACCATCCACTGTTTTATACGAAAAATTTGCTACCAAAGCCTTTCTTCCTGCCCCTGCGGATGAAAGGATTGTAATCGGAAGGCTGATATCCTTCGTCTGACCGGAGGCCAAATCACCAATCTTAATGTCCTTAGCCGTATATCCTTCCAGAATGACCTCGCCATAATTCATATTAAGAAAGATATTCTTTCCTGTTAATTCACCTTCATTTTTAACGGTGAAGGATAACGTGGTGTTGCTGCCTACATAATCATTGCCAAGGGCTACATTACTTATCGTTAATTGTACCGGAACCTTTTCCTCCTGGACCTTTAGAATTGTACTCAAGGTGCAGGGGTCAGCTTCTCCATTAAAATAGTCGCTATATGTAAATATAATGTTAAGCGGGTAATTATTTATGGACGCTGATTCCTTGGTTGTTACATCGAACTCCAGCATAGTTGGTGACCCTGTACCAATACTGTTTACTGTGACCCCGCTTGAAGTCAGCTTTGGTACCGAGAATATAAAGGGTGCGTCTTTTCCTGCCGATAATTCAATCGTAGGTAATGGTATAAATGTATCCGTAGCCTGAATCGGTATTTTTACGTGAGTCGTCTCACCGGGTTTTACCACAAGATTTACATCTTCAGCTATTTTTAATGGTGCTCCTGCAGCCTGAATACTATCTACATTACTTATCATTCCGGTTGCAAGCATTGTCAGTGCTAAAAATGCAACCAATAGTTTTTTCATCTTCATTCCTATTCCCTCAACTTCCTAATCAATTATATTTACTCTATTTTATTACGGAAAACCTACTGCTTAGTAAGAGCAGGTGTTTGAGCCAATTAAGATACCTCGGCCACATTTTCGCCGGATTGTATTTCATTTACTGTTTCCGTTTCCTCTTCCATTCTAACAATCTCAATTTCTTCAATTTTTCCATCCAATATATGAATGATTTTATCAGCATATTCTGCAAGTCTTCTGTCATGCGTAACCATTACAATGGTTTGATGATTTGCTCGTGCAATGGATTTGATTAAATCCATAACCTCTCTTGATGTCCTTGAATCAAGGTTACCGGTTGGTTCATCTGCAAATACGATCTCAGGATTACTTACAAAGGCTCTTGCTATACCAACTCTTTGCTGCTGACCACCGCTCATTTCCTTTGGCTTATGCTTTAATCTGGGCCCGAGACCAACCTTGATTAACATATCCTTCGCCATCTTTTTTCTACGTTTTGCATTGATACGTTTAAAAACAAGGGGCAGTTCTACATTCTCAAGCGCAGTCATGGAATTCATCAGGTTATAGGACTGAAATACGAAACCCAGATTATCCTGCCTGAATTTAGCAAGGCTTTTTTCGCTCATCGAATGTACTTTTTTTCCCTTTATGATAACCTGTCCGGAGGACAACTTCTCAATTCCGGCCATGAGATTTAGCAACGTAGATTTACCGGATCCAGAGACGCCGTATAAACAGCAAAATTCTCCACGCTGGATAGTAAAGCTGACATCATCTACAGCACAGATCCGTTCATGACCCATCCTATAAATCTTTTTTACACTTTTCACCTCTATTATGTTTTCAGCTGATTTGTTCATTTTACACCTTCCTAACTTAGCCTCCAAACAACACTCATTGCATATTAATCCTACACTAAATTTCTTACATAATGCCTATCTAATTTCTTAATTTTTCCTTACGTTTTGTTTAAATCTTACGTATCCTGACTATTCCATGAAGTTGTATATATTTTAGGAATTGTCTACTATTTCAGCTTAGTTACAGCTTCCATCTTCTTAGCTTCTTCCTTCCGCTCCAGTCGATGTTCAATAAAACGAACGAATACCAGCTTGACATAAGCCCCTACAGGAACAGCCAGAAGCATACCTAAAAATCCACCAAGCGCGCTGCCAAAGATTAGAGAAACAATGATAATTAATGGATGTATTTTAATGGAATGGCTTAACAGCTTTGGACCTATCAGATTACCATCAATTGCCTGAATCACAAATAAAGCAATCAATGAGATAATGAGGGTTTTCATCTCACCATTAATTAGACATACCACCGTAGTACTGATATAAGCAACAATCGGACCAAAATACGGTATCAGATTACCGATACCCGCACAGATACCGATTACGATTGCGAAGTTCACTCCTGTGATTGATAAGGTCACACTGATTAGGATCATCATAACAAAAGCATCCGTAAGCTGTCCTCGAATATATCCCGAGAATACTCTATCCAGATCTTGTACGGTTTTAGTCATTCTCTTATTCATATTCTCGCTAAAGAGTGCTTTACACACCTTCGCGATATACGTCATGAACATTCTTCCGTCTATCATAAAATAGATACCAATGATAAAACTGAAGAGCAATGTAGTAAAATAATCAGATATATTGCTTATAGAATCAACCGCTGAGGTACCGATTCCTTTTAAGGTATCTAAGATAAAGGTAGTCGCATCATCTAGATATTTATCAAGCTCCTGTGATTGCAATATGTTTAAGTCATTAAGTTTTGTTGATATTGATTCATAAAAATCATTAAAGTTTTTTATATATTCCTGCCCAAGCTTAACAACATCATCAATGTTTGCCGGACGAAGCTGATTTGTAACTGTAAAGACAAGCACAGAAATCAGACCCGTAATCGCAATTACCAGAATAAAAACCGAGGTAACCACAGCCCAGGTCCTTGGAGCAACAATCTTTTTGAATACCTTAATTGACTTAAGCTTAATATATTTTCGTTCAAAAAAATTAATGATCGGATCCATTAGATATGCAAATACAAATCCTAAAATTACCGGCTTAATTACCCTGATCACCCAATTTAACTTTTCCATTATTACGTCGGTAATATCCCAAAAGTTTTTTAAGATCAGACTAAGCAAATATATGATTATAACTGTAATTATGACATACAAAGATATCTGCATGTACTTTTTATTAACTTTATCCTTCCATCTCATTTATTCTCTGCACATCCCCTTTCTCCATATTCCAAAAAGCGCAGGATGCATTCCACCGAATTGTCAATACCAACATAATTGCTTTTAATGGACAAATGATAATTCTCTGCTTTACCCCATTTTTCACTGGCATGATAATTGTAGTAATTAGCTCTTCTTTTATCTGTTTTTATTATCTCTTCCTCTGCCCTGTTCTCTTTTAAATGATAGAGGTTAACCGCTCTGTTCTTTCTCCATGCCAAATCAGCCCAGATAAAGATATTAACTACATTTTCGCACTCTCTTAATATATAATCTGCGCACCGTCCAACGATGACACAGGGCCCCTCTGCAGCAACCTTACGAATGACATTGGACTGTGCCAGATACAGCTGATCATCTAGGGATAAATGCATATAACCAATATCCTGGTTACCATACGCATTCATACCCATGGCAATGGAATATAACAGACTATTGGTTGCTTTTTTTTCGACATTTTCAAAAGCAGCCTCTGAAAAGCCGGTTTCTTTTGCTGCTCGTGATATTATTTCATTGTCGTAAAACGGAACACCCAGCTTACGAGCTAATTTTGCGCCGATTTCTCTTCCTCCGCTGCCAAATTGCCTGCTGATCGTAATTATTCTATTCATCATAATACGCTCCATTCCATTTTGATGTATTTTGATATTAGTATACCATAATTTGTATAAAGTAGAAGTTATATTTTAATTAACTTTGTATTAACAAAATCCATTTTAGATAAAGTTTTTTCATAAACGGAAGAGCTTCATACACCTCAAAATACAACTTTCTGTGGAAGGTCTCCAGCACACACAATTCCTTAATAGTAATTCTTCCTTTGCCAAACCTTGCTTTTTTAACGGTATCCATAAACACCTCAAAATCCTTTGGATTAATATAAGGACAATTTTCCTTAATATACTCCTCACTATCCTCCAGTCCGGTTCCTTTTTTGGGAAGGCAGCGGCAGAAGGTAAGTATTCTTTCTGACTCAAGATATAAGAATAATGCTTTTTTATTATGGTTTCGGGTATTGATCAGCTTACTTTTGTGTCGTACTTTAATGATGATTACTGTACTAATGCCGGTTACCAAAAGTATGATAAAAATCACAAGAAAGATTTGATCCAGTCTTGCCTGCTCTTTTTTATACTCTTCCGTTACAACCTTCTGAGTTTTCGGTTTATCCTGCGGCTGATTTTGTTCCGGTTGTTTATCTGTGGGAGTCGGTACTGCCGGAGTAATGGATGGTAGTTCCTGATCTCTAAAGGTTTCATCCAGATATCCTTCCACCTGGGACAAATCATCTACCACGGAAATATCAATCGCTGATCCGGGTGTAAACTCCACCGGAATCCAGCCGCATCCATCGATATAAACCTCAACCCAGGCATGGGCATTATAATCCTTCACCTCTATTTGTACCTCTTGTATCCAAAGCTTTAAAGTATGAGCTCCCGTATAGGAGGTCACCTCTTGCTCCTTATTATCTGAGGTTTTATATACCTCTCCTGCTCCGATGGCATATCCCTCAACATAGCGTGCAGGTATTCCCATCGCACGAAGCATTAAAGTACCCGCAGAGGCATAATGAGCACAGTAGCCAATTTTATTCTCGTACAGGAAATACTCCACAAAATCCTCCCCCTTAGGAAGCTTTCCAGGCGATAAGGAATAATTTGTATTCTGATCCAGATAGGTCTTTACAAATTCAATCTTATCCTCAACGCTGTTTATATCAGTCTGGAGATTGTCTGGTGAAAAATCCTCTTTCAGGCGCTCCAAGCCTTTTTCCGGTAATTTGGTATATTCCTGATAAACAAAATTTCTGTACAGCTTTTCATATTTTGAATACTCACCCAACGAAGCATCCATGCCCTCAAACATATCCATTGGATTATTACTCAGATTAAGATTAAAGTAATAATCAAGCTCATAGCTATCCTTCTTTTTACTGGGGGCGCAGTAAAGATCCTGCTCATAATATACCTGTTCCAAATTTTCATAATTTGTAAAATAAGGAGCGTAGATAAATTTTTTATTTGCTCCCTTATACTCAAGTTTAAGCTGTCCCTGAATAATATGGTAATCTATCATTCGAATGCTGATAGCTTCATTGATCATAGTTGTAGCTGAGGAGTAAGATCGCTCTGCCGCCTGGTTCAAAAGAAGATTCACCTGGTTTACCACAGGAAACTCCTCTGTCGGAATTTGTTTTAATAATTGATTATACTTTTTTGTAGTAGTCTTCGAATGCTCCTCCCATTTGTCTCCGGTATACACACTTCCCACATATCCCTTAAGATAAATTCCTTCATCCGCCGAAGAGATAGGAACCGTGATCAGCAACTGATCTGAATTATCATATTTCACCTCTCCGGTATTGCCAAGCTTACCACCGCTTAACCCCCCGGTAGCTTTGATCCCCTTACCAGGTAGCCGTAAATCCGTAAGGTATTTAGGAAAATCCTCATAAGAAAAGTCAAGAAGTGCGGTCTGCACCTTGGTTTTTATCTCTTTTATTTCTGTGATACCTTCATAGTTTTCTTCTGTTACAAACAGCTTAAGAAATAAAAATACCAGCGCTCCCATTAGACTTAGCCAGACCGCCGCTCTGCTATTAATCCGGTGAAGCTGAGTTTTCTGCTCTTTACTTGCAACATTTCGCGGTGAAAAACCGGAGCGTGATAAATAAAGAACCGCAGCTACATAGGCAATTAGATATTTTTCTGAAGGAATGATTCCAAATGCAAAGCTTACTGATATCGGAAGAAAAAGGATCAAACTGCTCAAATTCACAAATCGGCTTCTTACTATAGCTACTGCAAGTAATGAGATTACCGGTATCAATATCATGATAACTAATAAGGTGGTATCAGGTGTTGCCGTATCCCAGTTCGCAACAAAATGCGAGCTATTATAATTATAGTAATGTGCAATTCGGTCTATGAAATGATTCTCGAGGATAAAAAAAGCATTCTTCAAAACAGGTAAACGGCTATAGAAGAAAAGACCATAAAAAAGTATTCCAAAGAACAGTTTTACGATATCATAGGAGGGAACAAGACATAAAGTGAAAACGATACCAGCACAGACAAGTATCGCATAATTAATCTGAAACATATTAACCGGAAGCTCTAAGCTTTCAAGAAATACAGAGATTGAACTCCATCCTCCTATGAGGATGGCTAAGAACTGAATAATTCTTGAAGATATCGGGAAACCCGGTTTCTTTTCATCAATAATATAAATTGTATTATCAATCGTAAGCCCATCCTGAATATCTTTACCCATATCTTCACCACCATTTCTATACCAGTCTTAACTGCTCAATATCTCTTTTCACGTTATTAACATCTACCGGCATAAAGTTTATCCCCATATTGCCAGAGCGCTCAATAACATCTTCCGATACCGTCTGCGAATCCGGCTGATTGTTTAAATTTCTGATACAGATCATCAGCCTGCTCATTGCTTTCATTACAGATAGCGAATCAATCCTTGAAATCGATACATCTCCCGTAATGTAAAATAAATCCGTATATTGTTCATTCGGATGTTCCGCTAAATAAGCGGATAAGGCATCGGTCTCTTCGCCATATGGCATGGACTGAAGCAGACCATCCACTGCCTCAAATAAATCCTGTTCCTTAACCACCCTCAGTCTTTTACAGATACCATGCTTTTCATCAAACCATGAAAAGTAGTGCATCTGTCCCTTTGCTATAAATGTATAAGAAAGAGATAATGCACACTCCATAATAGCATCCACAAAATGTAATTTACTTTCTGCTTCGGGGACACTCAAGTTCACAAAAATAAGTACTGAACAATTCAACGGATCACTAAATTCTTTAATCATCAACTGTTTCTGTTTCATGCTTAGCTTCCAGTGTATCCGCTGCAGTCGATCTCCCTCACGATATTCCCGGATAGCAAAGACCTCAGACGGGTCATCGCCGCTCTTTAGGGGAGAATAGTTATCGCTTTCAATCAAACGAGTGTTGTTGGATATATAATTCTCCTCCAGCTCGTAATAATATGGTAAAACAGCAACCTTAAGCTGATTTTTAATTTTTTTCTTCAGAGAAAACAGCTTCATATAATCATAAATACGAATCCCCTCCAGCGTAATATCAAGATTGCCGGCATATTCTGAAAACAGATTACAAATAACTGAGGTTCTCGTCCTGTAATCCAGGGATATCAAAAAGGATTTTTTAAACCTCTGATCAGAATAACCATTTTTATAACTGATATAAATCTTAAGGTTAATAATTGGAAAAATGGATGGATTCGTCAGCTGAACGGTGATTGGGATGGCATCTCTTTTATTGGCAATATGAACGACTGAAACCATTTCAGCCTTCACTTTTCCGTATAGATAGCTTAAAAGCCCAAACATAAGAAAAGGCATTGCAATAACTGTTAATAGGATAATGCCCATATAGTATATATTATATAATACCGACAAGACCCCTACCAATACCAATAACAGCAGATAGCGCACTTTATTCCGAAGCATCAGCTCACCTGTGCCTTTCTAAACATTAGCATATGATTCCTTCGTAACGATCCTGGGTGGCTTTACCGTTCGCAAAATATCGTCTAAAAGGTTGTCCACCGTAACATTATTCACCCTAGCTTTTGGCTTCAGTATCATTCTATGTGCAACAACATCCTTAAATATATATTGAACATCACCCGGCACCACATAGTCTCTTCGGCTTAAGAAGGCAGTTGCTTTCACCATATTCATAATTGCCAGAGATCCTCTTGGACTTACCCCAAGCTCAATTAAAGGATTATTACGGGTATGCTGTACCAAAAATGTAATATATTCATAGATGGAATCATGTACATATACCTCATCCACCATACTCTGCATCATGAGAATATCGTCTTTCTCAACAACACGTACCACATTCTCAAGTGGATTATTGTTCTGACGTTCTTTTAATATCCCTATCTCACTTTTTATATCAGGATAGCCCATGGTAAGTCGGATCATAAAACGATCCAGCTGTGATTCCGGAAGCATTTGGGTTCCTATGGAACCGATCGGGTTCTGAGTGGCCATGACAACAAAAGGCTTCGGTATCTCTCTGGTCACACTATCCACGGTAACCTTTCCTTCCTCCATTACTTCGAGAAGAGCTGATTGTGTCTTTGAGGAGGTTCTGTTGATCTCATCTGCCAGGAATAGATTACACATAATAGCACCCGGTTTATACTGATAGCTCTCCCCATCCTTACTCAGCAGATGAAACCCAACTACATCAGTCGGTAATACATCAGGCGTAAACTGAAGCCGGTGGTGTTCTAAGGCCATCGCTTTAGAAAACGCTAAAGCTAATGTGGTCTTTCCAACACCCGGGTGATCCTCCAGCAGTATATGACCCTTCGCTAATATAGCAGTAAGTACTTTACCTATAATAACACGCTTTCCAATAACCACCTTGTTAACTTCATCCATAATTTGTATCGCTTTGCTGTAATATGGCACCATTTTCTATTCACTTCCTATCTTTGTAATTTCTTGTTCATTATAACATAATCTAACTATAATTCAATTAATTAAGAGAGATATTATCAATTCGCATTATTATTTATAAATAAAAGGCGTCAGACTTCTTACCTCTATTTTAACATGCATTTCAATTATTTCATTTGGAAATATTGCCCTATTTAAATGAAAATAAACCATTTCAAATAATAATTCTAATGAATACCAAAATACGGTTACATTAAATCCCATTACATCCTCCGACACAATTTTATCATGCTATAAGTTAGTATATTTTGTGAACTGCATGCTTTTGTATTGACTTATGACATAAAATGATTAAAATTAATTTCATGAGAATACTATGGAGGTAGCAAAAAGTGAACAATTCCAAAAAATTACAAACAAAAAAAGTTAAGAAGGACCGACTCATTGAGAAGAAGCCCATTACCAAGATGTCGAAACCATGGATTATTACATCCATCATATTAATCGTTATTCTTATAGGTTCCCTGTTGTTTGACCAGCTATATGAAAGTGTGGTTATAACCATAGACGATGAAAAGTATCGAGAGAGTGATCTAAACTATTATCTCTACATGATGGAAGCACAATATGGCAGTTATGCACAGATGTTCGGTGTTACATGGGATACGGAATTTGATGCTGAGGGTAATACCATGAGAGAAGCGGCATTAAGAGATGCAGCAGATTTAGCAGTTTACACTGAGCTTCTTTATAAGGAAGCAAAATCAGAAGGCTATGCTTTAACGGATGAGGAGAAGGAAACCGTTAATACTGATGTGGACAACCTATTAAAGGAGCAAATAGCCGAAGAAGCAATTGATAAATATAATCTGAACAAAAAGAATCTGACCAGTATTATGAATAAGTCCACCCTGATAAACCGTTACCGTCAGGATAAGATAGATTCCTTTGATATTGATGATAAAGCCATTGAAGAAGGCATCTCCTATGACGAATACAAACAATATGACATTGAATACTTATTTATCTCAACTCAGACTCTAGATGACAGCGGCAACACAGTAGCAATGACTGCGGACGAAAAAAAGGCAGCATTTGATAAAATCAATGCCGCTTATGAGAAAGCAAAAACAACGGAGGATTGGTCCACACTGGTTGCGGAGGATGAAGAGGAGTTAACTTACTCGAAGGATTCCTTCATCAAAGGTGATACAAGCTTTTCCGAAGAGTTTAAGACTGTAATGATGGCTATGAATAATGGCGATATCAGTGAAGTTTATGAAGAGGAAAGCGGTTATTACCTCGTTCGTATGGTTAATAACAATTCCGATGCAAGCTATAAAACAACTATTGAGGAGGCTATTACCCAAGCTGAAAACGAAAAGTTTGAGGAGTTCTATGAAGGTGTTAAAGCAGAACACTCATATAAAATCAATAAAAAAGTTCTGAATAAAATACAATTAGGAGCCTAAAAATTTTATAAGAACCATAGTTCTTGCTATCTAAACTTCATAAAAGATATAGTATGTTTGCCTATTGTAAGAAATTTATTTTTAACCTTGAAACTGAATAATATCTTCCTTTTATTGAAATAATATAGATGGAATTTTCAGAAAGGAGATTACAATGGCAAAAAGCAAAAATAACAACTATAAGAGTAGCTCTTCCAACAATAGCAAGAATAATGCGGGCGGTTCCAGCAAAAGTCAAACTGGCGGGTCCATGAAGGACACTCACGCTCAAGTACCTGATCAGGGACCATCTCGCAGTGGCCCCGGCGGTGAATAAACAAAAGATAATGACAAAATTTAAATAAACTTAACAATTTCAAGGGAGCATATCTTCTACCCTTTTGAGTTTTCTTATTTACACCGGAAAGCTCTCAAAGGTAGAAAATATTGCTCCCTTTAAGTTTATCTATCATAATCAGCATTTGGGGATTGTTGCTCCACTAGGACCATAGGGGATTAAAAAGGTGGGTATGCCAGAGGCATAGGGAGCAATGTCATATTGTTGAAAATATACGATCAGTCCCTCCGGTGTCAGATAGAAATTATTCATTTTAAAGTTTTCGTTCACAAGCTTTTGATAGTCATCAAAATACATCGCGCTCTTTTCAGCAATCTGTTTTTCTATTTGACTAATAATGTTTTGAATAATAAATTCTCTATAATGATTATTATAAGGAAAAAATTCAGAAAGCTCCATTCGTTTGCTTTTTGGCAAATTCCAGGTATCCGAATAACGTACCGTTAGCCCATGTGCCCCTCCGGCATACTCATATTGATCAAAGTATAAACTAATTATACAATTCTGATTATATGTAACTGTATAATCCACATAGGCTTCAAATTGATGAATCGGGTAATTGTTTGCCACTGAATATTCATATTCCACCATAGCCATCTGGTAAAGGTTCATTATGTTTGATCTTTCGTACATAATCGCTTTTGTTTTATATAATGTATTTAACTTGTTTGCTAATGGCTGATATGTCTCCGAAATAAAATGGGGATATTTAATCGTATATCGCATGATATTACTGTTTTTATAATACATGTCCTGATGTAATGCCTTTTCTCTGATAATCATCTGATACCCTTCCAACGATAGACCCCCTCCTCTTTATTGGATATCCCTTAGCACATCATATGCTTGATTACCATATGATATTCTTGTCTTATTTTAATCAAAGGATAATAGTTATTATAAAGAAAATAAATGAAATAAAAGAAACTGTTGTACAACAATACTGCTTATAATAAGCCAATTTGTCTTACAACAGCTTCTTCAATTTATCATTTTATCTGAAATATATTAATCTCTGTAATCCTTAGCCAAATCAAATTCTTTTTGTATCTCCTGGTCCGGTTTCTTAGTTAATAAGGATACGATTACGATCATGATACAGGAGAAAAGAAATGCCGGAAGCAATTCATAAATACCTAATACTCCGCCCATAGGCCTTATCACCTTGTTCCAGAAGAATACCATAACACCGCCGGCCAGCATACCTGCGATTGCACCTTCTCTGGTTATCCTCTTCCAGAAGAGAGAAAATAACATAAGGGGACCGAAGGTTGCTCCAAAACCTGCCCAGGCAAAGGATACCACTTTAAAAATAACTCTGTTATCTTTATCCATTGCTAAAAAGATTCCCACGAGCGAGATGGATAGTAAAATGATTCTGGATACTGTCATGACCTGCTTATCTGTCGCATTCTTTTTTAATATTCCTTGGAATATGTTCTTGGATACTGCGGAAGAAGCAATTAACAAGTAGGAATCCGAGGAACTAATTGTTGCTGCTAGGATACCTGCCATAACCATTCCGGCAATGATTGTCGGCATTAGGTTCGTTGACATTGTTATAAATATGTTCTCAGCATCAGTTGAGGACAAATGCTCTGTCGGGAAAGCGACTCTTCCGATTAATCCAATGAGTACAGCTGCTAATAAAGATATAGCACACCATGAGGTTGCAATCCGTCTTGATTTCGCTAGCTCACTATTCTTTCGGATTGCCATAAAACGAAGCAGAACCTGAGGCATTCCAAAATAACCGAGCCCCCAGGAAAGGGTTGATAATATCGTTAAGAAAGAGTAATCGTTAGCTTTACCGAATATAGGTTTACTAAGATCGTTCAATTTCTGAATACCTTCCGCATTTACCTCCGGCGATGAGATACCAAAGAAGCTTAAAAATCCGGGTATTTCCTTCAGATTGTCTATCACCGCACCCGGGCCACCTGCGTAAATCAGTCCTACTATTAAAACTGCGGCAAGCGCTACTATCATAACAATTGCCTGCATAAAATCGGATGCACTCTCTGCAAGAAAGCCACCCAAAAAAGTATAAATGATAACAAAAACAGCTCCAGCAATCATCATATACTGATAAGGTATATCAAATAAGGTATTGAAGAGCTTTCCTACTGTAACAAAGCAGCTTGAAGCATATATTGTAAAGAATACAAAAATAAATAAAGCTGCAATAGTCATAATCACTTTCTTTTTTTCCTTAAACCGGTTACTGAAAAATTCAGGTAAAGTGATGGAATCACCGGCAATAATTGAATAGGAATGTAATCTTTTTGCTACAATTAACCAGTTAATATATGTGCCTGCAAGTAATCCGATCGCTGTCCAGATTGCCTCACTAAGCCCGTAAAAATATGCCACACCAGGTAGTCCCATCAGTAGCCAGCCGCTCATATCGGATGCCTCTGCACTCATAGCGGCAACCCAAGGTCCAAGAGAGCGGCCTCCCAAAAAGTAATTTTCTGAATTTTCATTCGCCCGTTTTGAAAAAAATAAGCCAATACCAATTACTAAAGCCATATATATACACATGACAATCAGTATTTGAATGTGATCCATAGTCATCCTCCTATTATACATTATTTAATATTTGTATATTAATCAATATGATGTATAATTATACCAGATTACTATTATATATACAACCATCCAAAATATGTTTTATATTACTTCACAACAAGGATTTTTGCTCCTTAACATGTAGCTATTTGGCTAAATTTATCATAATATTCTAGCCAATTTCTTATGATGCTTAGCTTTATCTCTGTACATGTTTACGCTTACATCGCTCCTGATAAATCCTCATATACCTGTTGTTCTATCTGCCTGATCTGCTTTTTACTCATTGCAAAATGAAAAACAGATTCACCCGCATGGACAAAATCATAAAAATTGCAATTCCCAGTTCTTTCGCCAATTCCAAATAAGGTGCAGTCAATATACTCCGCACCCGCTTTTGCTCCTATGATTGAATTGGCCACTGCCATACCAAGGTCATTATGTACATGCATTTCAACTTTGATATCAGTATTCGCTCTGATTGTCTCAACAATCTCTTTGGTACGGCCGGGTGTTAATACCCCCACGGTATCAGCAACTCTGATTGTGTTTACTCCCGCATTTTTCAGCTCCTTAATCATACTTAGAAGGAAACCGATATCCGATCTGGAAGCATCCTCCAACCCCACCGTAAC
Source organism: Bacillota bacterium (assembly GCA_023414875.1). GTDB lineage: Bacteria > Bacillota > Clostridia > Lachnospirales > Lachnospiraceae > Mobilitalea. The sequence continues at coordinate 92,482 of JAEZMV010000001.1, forward strand.
CTCGACATTCTGACTTTTCGCAATATCAACACAATTAAGTACATTTTTCACTACCCAACCCTTATTCTTCTTAAGTTTGCTATATATCTGGATATAAGACACCGGAGTCCCGATATGAATAATATCCGGCTTGCAGGTGATGGACTTTTTGACATCATGTACATTCATCCGGCTCCATACTGAAATTTTTGCATTGCTCGTATTTTCAATAATTCTTATGATACCTTCTTCTTCCAGCTCCCCTAAAACCGGAATGCCCGCTTCGATTTCATATACTCCAATCTCATCCAAAAGTCTGGCTATTTTAACCTTATCCTCTATTCGCAGAGCAATCCCGGGGCTTTGCTCCCCATCTCTTAGGGTAGTATCAACAATATGCTTCATCTGCTTCATGGAAGATAACCTCCTTTATAAGCTCTTTAAATTCTTCGTCCTTTAGGCTTCTTCTGCTTTCGTTACATACATTTTTTATGATAGATAGTATCTTATCTAAGATAGAATCCTCCGGTATCGGAATCCCTAATTCCTCCATTTTCAATTTAATTGCTTTTGTTCCCGAATGCTTTCCTATCACCAGTTCCGATTTGGCGCCGACTAAACCTGGATCATAAGCTTCATAGGTTGCTGGATTTTTGTTCATTCCGTCCGCATGAATACCGGCCTCCACCTTAAATATATGCTTGCCGATTATCGGTTTTTTATTACCGATTACTCTATGAGTAATCTTCTCATACAACTGAGTCAGTTCCGGGAACACTGTTAAATCTCTGTTTGGTTTATGTCTGACTGCCAGTCGTAAAGCCATAATCACTTCCTCGGTAGCCGCATTGTTATTGCAGCCTGCAAAGCTCGTTGTTATATCACTTCCAAATTGTGTTGCCCATTGCAATGCCAAAGCACCGGCGCAGCCAAAGGTATTCTCAGGGCAAAGGTTGATTGCAGTATTCGGTAGGCAATGAAATATTTCTTTTAGTAATTTTTCATAAGAATCATAGCACAGGAGATCATCCAAACCCACAATACGAAGCTCTTTATGCCTTTGCAGCGTCCTCAGCCTGATGATCTCTCTGACATCATTCATCTGAACCTCATAAATCAGATGCTCTGCAAAAGCTTCATGGCGGCTGATATAGCGGTAGAAGCCGGGATATTGTTCTATTTCATCCGCGAAATTGATGTTAAGTATATACTTACCGTTATCCGGCAAGTACTCCATTCTTTCATAAATGCCTGAGGATAGTTCTATAGCATCTACTCCTACCGTAAATAATAATTCGCAAAAGGCATGTAAATCCTCTTTAGAGGGCAGATACTTATCCAAAGATATTAGTGTATTGTCAATCATCCGAATAATACTACCAGCTCTCCTTTCATTATAATCACCCACGCTTTAAATCGTCATTACCACTTTAACCTTATATTCTTAATTCCTCCACCGGGTCCCCATTTATGATATGCTGTTCGATGATCGTATCTACATCGTCTTCTGTGAGGTTACCATACCAGACACCTTCCGGATAAACTACTACAATCGGCCCCTTATCACAAACGCCAAAGCATCCAGTATTTGTAATCATGACCTCTCCCGATAAATCATTCTCCTCAATCACTTCCATAAACCTTTGTACAATATCAACGGAATTTTTAGAAAAACAGAAGCCCTTCTGCTGTCCGTTAATTCTGCAGCTTGTGCAGATAAATATATGATGCTTTAAATGAATCATATTTCCTCCTTATAATTAGGCCTGCGCCCATGAAATATATCGTTATACCCATCAAGCTTGATACTCTGTTATCATCTCATTGGCTGCCCACTTAACCGAGTCCTCTATCCTGTCATAGGTTGTAAAGATTTTTATTCCCTTTTGGACTAATTTCAGTTTTGGTGCTTCACCTATTCTCATAGCAATAACCGCATTACAATCCGAAATAGTATGGATAATTGTATCCATCCTGTTTTCATTACTGATGCAATCCTCAGTTCCAGTGCAGTACTTATTAACCTGCCTTTTCTCTTTAAATCTTGCATTTCCACCGGAATACTCATAGACGTAAAACTCAGACACCTGACCAAAATGTTGATCCACAAGCATTCCGCTCTTCGTAGCCACTGCCACAATAATTTTTGGAACCCTTTGCTCTGGTTCTAAATGCTTCTGTTCAAGATTCAGAGGTTGCTGACGGACAAGCGTTCCAGACTTCAATGTATCCGTTTCTGATTTATGGCAAGGATTGAATTCAATGGAGCGGTCATGCTCCAACGTTCCGATGGCATCCGCCCGGCATTGCCTGCAATGATACATTTGCTTCAAGGTTTCTCCACACCTTTTACGCATTTCCATAATCTCGACATTACTTACTAACGGTAGCTCTTCAAATACGCTGCCCTTTACCGGAATTAACTGCATGATATTTGTGATGGTTCCACCAAGCTCCTTTACCTTAGCTACGATCTCCGGAATGTGGTGATCATTGATGCCTTTTAGCATTACGATATTTACTTTGCAGATAATTCCCTTCGAAGTTAGCATCTTTATGCCTGCCAGCTGGTTTGACATGAGAATGGCTGCTGCCGCTGCACCGTAATATTTGGTGCCCATATAATCCACATACTTATAAATCTGAGCTCCTATTAGGGGGTCTATACTGTTCATTGTCACTGTCACATGCGAAACTCCAAGAGCGATTAATTCATCCGCATATTGCGGAAGCATCAGCCCATTAGTAGATAAACAGAAGGTGATGTCCGGATCCTTCTCTCTGATCAGCATGAGGGTTTGTCTCGTTTCTTCGAAATTAGCCAATGCATCTCCGGGGCCTGCAATTCCTATGACCGATAGATTTGGAACCTTCTTTTTTACCTCCAAATATTTTTTGAATGCCTCTTCCGGTCTCAATATGTTCGTTGTTACACCGGGTCTGCTTTCATTCGGACAGTCATATTTTCTTAGGCAATAATTGCAGCTGATATTGCATTTTGGTGCAATCGGCAGATGCATTCTTGCATACTGATGGGCTCCGCAGTTATAACAAGGGTGTGTGGCTGTCTTCTCTTCCATAGTCTTTTCCTTCCTATGTTCCAAAACCATAGAACCATCTCCTTTCGCTTCACTGTCGCTTTTCTCCAGTATGATCTCTGTATCCTTCGTCAGCTCTTTCTTATAATATTTTTCATATAGCTCTTCCCGGAAACCAGTTTCCTTTTTGCTTAGTATTACATTCGATATTTCATCAAGAAACGATAGAGCACCTTCATAGCCTAAAATACGGAGTCTTTGCCCTCCCACTCTGTCATGAATGGGGAAGCTCCTCCTTACCAGGGGAATTCCGAGCTTCTCTGCAATTCTTCTACCATCGGAATTTCCGATCAGAAGATTTACCTTAAGTTCTCTTGCATATTCTTCTATGGTCTGAAAATCTACCTCCTCCAGCACCTCAAAATGCTCAATAAAGTTAATTTCCGCAACTGCTTGTATTTCCTGATAAAGCATTTCCTTGATACCGGTACATTTGGTTCCGATTGCAGCAATCATAGGCATAATTCCGTTTTCTACACACATTCGGACAGTACTGTACACAAAATCCGGTTCACCGTAGACTGCGGCCCTGGCTTCACCGTTATACTTGTGTCCATCGATCATGGCATCCAAGAACCTTGCCCGTTCTTTTTGAAGGTTCTCAGGTATATTCTTACCGGATACCTCCTTAAGAACCTTTAACAATTCATCATTATCTCTCAGGCCTACCGGTAAATTAATTTTTTGATAAGGAACACCATACGTATTATATAAGTACTCTGCTACGGATTTGCTCCCCTCCAAAAAGGTAGAAAGCTCGATTGTATATCTGGCTCCTGCCATTTTCTTAATATCCTTAAGCTCCGTTCCATTTTGTGGTAACTTTTGATAGGAAGCCTGATGACCGCCATCCAGGTTCTCTGACAAGTCAGGCAGTAATATGTAATCTATACCGAAGCTTTCCAGTAGATCCTTAAGATATCTCGTATCTGCCGGTGACAGCTGGCTGGTAATGATATTAACTTTATCATTTTTCGAAGCATCCAGGTGGACACTCCTAACAATATGATATAAGGCTGCCATAAAGCCTTCAAACTGCGTTCCGGCATAACCTGCCGAGGGTACTCCGATGACGGTTATATGCTTATACTGCGGATATTGTTCATAAAATTTATTGATAATCCGCTTGATGTCTTCTCCTATGGTTTCTGCCAGACAGGTGGTAGCGACACCGATGACCTCCGGTTCATATACCTTAATCAAATTCACCAAACCCTGAATCAGGTTCTTCTCTCCTCCATATACTGTACCTTCCTCGGTTAAAGAGGAGGATGCAACATCCACCGGTTCGTTATAATGAGTCGCCATATGTCTGCGGATATAAGTTGCACAACCCTGCGATCCATGGAGAATGGAAACACATTTTTTAACTCCGTATAAGGCAGTAACAGCACCCATGGGCATGCACATTTTGCAGGGATTTACATTTAAATTCACCAAGGTCCCTCTCATATCATTCTCCCCTTCCTGCGCATATTTTTGCGCAAAATGTTATTATTCAGATCACACTCTACGGGCCATACTTCTTCCTTCTCCAGGTCTTTTAGCCGCATTCCTTCTCCTGTACTATATACTTCCATACCGGATGGTTCATACTCGAATTGATTTCCTTTGTAAAATTGACTACCCCATCAAAGCCGCATAGCGGATGCTTTCTCTCATGATTATGATCACAAAAGGCAATTCCCAGCTTATATGCCAGGGGACGTTCCTTAACGCCTCCTACCAAAATATTCGCTCCCTTCTCCCTTATGAACTTCTCCAGCTCTGCGGGATTGGTATCATCCAGAATAATTGTATCCTTGTTTACTATACTTTCGATGATTTCGTAATCCTCTTTTTTTCCTGTCTGAGTGCCTACAACTACAGTTTCCATTCCCAGTGAGCGAAATTGACGGATCAAAGAGATTGCCTTAAATCCACCTCCGACATAGATCGCTGCCTTTTTACCCTCCAGGTTCTTACGATACTTTGATAAAAACTCCTGCAATCTGGCTGACTCCTCCGCACCAAACTCTATGGCCTTACGTCTCGCTGCTTCGTCGTTCATAGCCTCTGCTATCCGTATTAGGGAATTCATCGTATCCTCAATTCCATAAAAACTTATCTTGATATAGGGAATACCCATCTCCTCCTCCATACGGGTTGCCAGATAGGTACTAGAGCCTGCACATTGAACAAGGTTTAGCTGGGCAGCAGGCGCCTTTATTAAGGTTTCATAATTAGAATCTCCGGTAATCGTTGCGATGACCGTTATTCCCATTTTTCTTAGATATTCCTTTACAATCCATATCTCTCCGGCCAGATTGAAATCTCCTAAGATATTAACCCCTTTTCTCTTCTCCGGTTTATGGGGTTTTAACAGCTCCATAATTGCATTGCAGGCCATTTTATATCCAACCGATTTATTTCCTGAAAAACCCGGTGATTTTACCGGTAATACACGGATATTATATTTTTCTGACATAGCTTTACAAACCGCTTCAACATCATCTCCTATGACTCCGACAATACAGGTGGCATAGACAAAAATCAGCTTGGGATCGTAGTTCTCTGCAACCTCTTCAATCGCAGCCGTCAGTTTTTTTTCACCACCAAAGATGACATCCTGTTCCCTCAAATCTGTTGAAAAACTGTTGCGGTATAAATCATCACCGCTGCTTAAGCTTCCGCGGATATCCCAAGTATAACTGGCGCATCCGATCGGACCATGTACAATATGAAATGCATCGGTAATGGGATTAAGAACCACTCTGGCTCCACAATAAACACAAGCTCTCTGGCTTACTGCTCCTGACACGCTGCTGCTGTCACACCGCAGTCCGTTCCCACTGCATCCATCCTGTTTTCGTAATATAAATTCTTTTCTATCGTCTAATATACTTAGATTATCTTTTACACCTGTGCTGTCCATACGATACACTTCCTTTCCTGATATTTTTTCTTTTCATCAAAAGCACATAAACAGATAGCTCTCTATCTGCTGTATTAATGGCTCGCATGTCTTTCGCGAGACTATTCACACTAACGAAGCATGGCTGCTTTTGCCGCAAATGCTTCATAGAAAACCCGTAAATATAATAATGAATTTCCACTGGAATTCATTATTATATTTACTAAGAATTCAACTTAGTTGAATTCTTTTCACACTAACCACTCAAAATATATCTTCTGTTTCAGGGTAATTATCTTTGTTTTCCTTTCAAATCATTTATTTTCTTCTCAAGTCTTTTGGTACAATCAAGTCGTTTGATTTCCCTTCCATCATTTAACTCCTTCCGGTGTCATATAACTTCCCTTCAAGTTGCTTCTTTGCTTTGCGCCTTATGGCAATACCATGCTTACGCATGGCATGCCGGCGCGATTTGAGTGGGTTCTAAAAAGGAAAGCAAGGATAATCACCCTGAAACAGTATTTCATATTAATATTACTTATTGATATTACATGACCATCTCAAAATCTTCTTCCTCTGCGTCTCTGTCCTGACGGTCCATAATTGCATTCGTGATCAGCTCTGCCAGTCTCATACCGCCCTTATAACCAACCAGTGGCATATATGAGTGAATATATCTGTCTATGATCGGGAAACCGGCTCTGACAAAAGGAATATCCTCAGCTCTTGCGATATACTTTCCATGGGTACCACCAATCAGTAAGTCAACACCCTCTGCCTTAATCCACTGATGTAATTCAAATAGATCTCCAGAGGCCTTTGCTTTACAGTCAACTACGCCAAACCTGTTAAATAATTCTTCTGCTGCATCTACAAAGGCTTCTCCCGGTGTGCCGGTAACTAAGTATTTCGGAAGCATACCCATCTCTAATACAAACTCAGCTAAACCGAGTACTGTATCAGGGTCACCAAAAATAGCCACCTTTTTGTTATAGGTATAAGGATGTATATCTATGAGAATATCGACCAGCTGACCTCTCTCTACCTCCAGCTCCGGAGCAACCTCATGTTTTGAATAGCTCTGTAATGCCAGGATGTACTTATCCGTTCTTCCGATACCGATTGGTAAGGGAAGGAGCTTATAGGGCACGTTGCATTTTTTTGATAAGGCTTCCGCAGGTACTTCACTGGCTGCTTTTCCGAAAGCGATAGTTAGGGAAGAATTTCCCAAGGATACAATCTCCTCCACGGTAGTACCACCCTTTGGATACAGTTCAAATTTTCCGGTCATGGGAGAATCCATCACACCGCTGGTATCCGGGAGCATCGTATAGGAAACACCCATTACATCTGCCAGCCGCTTCAGCTCTCTCATATCTCCAGGATTAACAAAGCCGGGCAAAATTGCGACTTTACCGTTCCTCTCTCCGGTCGCTCTGGACAGGTAACGGATAAAGCCTGCTACCATATTACTAAATCCGGTAATGTGGGAACCATAATAACTTGGAGTATTACAGTGAACCATGAATTTACCTTCCGGTATGTCAATTCCTTGAATCAATGCATTCAGGTCATCGCCGATGGTCTCGGACAAGCAGGTTGTATGTACCGCAATGATCTTCGGATTATAAATATCAAATATATTCTTTGCGGCCGTCTTTAAATTCGTTCCGCCGCCGAATACAGAAGCACCTTCCGTAAAGGAGCTGGTTGATGCCATCGCAGGATCTTTAAAATGACGGGTCAAGAACATTCTGTGAAATGCACAACAGCCTTGGGAACCATGGCTGTGTGGCATACATTCATGCACTCCTAAGGCGGCATACATAGCACCCACCGGCTGGCAGGTCTTTGCAGGGTTAATTCGAAGTGCACTTCTATCGTAGGTTTCCTTTGTCGTATAATCTAGCATGCCTCAACACCTCCCATTGTTCCCTCCAGGATCGGAGTTGATTTCCAAGGTGCTTTTACATAACTCCAAGCTGGGGTATAGATACCCATTGTAATGTCTCGTGCAAAATTAACTGCTCCGCGGAAGCACGAATACGGTCCACTATAATCATAAGAGTGAAGCTGCCTTGATAACACACCGCCCTTTTGAGCGACATATTTATCCTTGATTCCGGAAAAGAATATATCAGGCTTTAACAGCTTTAAGAACTCCTCTGTCTCAAAGTGGTTTAAGTCATCAACCATGTAGGTTCCATCCTGCATATCCTTGACCATACCCCCGTAATAATCGATCAGCTTCTCTTCCTTCAGCTTATTTAAATCCTCTTCCGACAAATAAACATGGAATTTCTCCAGATCGGGTTCTACAGTAATTGATTCGATATTCTTACTGTCAGCATCTGTTTTAACAAACGGAATTACCTCACGTCCTTCATATTCCTCTCTGTGTCCAAACTCATAGCCGGCTAGAATGGTATGTACGCCAAGGTCATTAAGCAGGAACTGGTAGTGATGGGCTCTGGAACCTCCGACATAGATTGCTGCTGTTTTACCCTTTAATTTGCTCTTATAGTAAGCCATATCCTGTTCAATCTGATCCAGTTCATCTGCTATTACGGCTTCGGTTCTTGCTGTCAACTCTGGGTCATTAAAGAATCTGGCCATATTTCTCAAGGATTCAATCGTCGCATCAACACCTACAAAGTTAACCTTCATCCAAGGAATTCCGTATTTAGTCTCAATCAGCTCTGCAATGTAATTAATGGAGCGGTGGCACTGAACCACACTTAGGTTTGCCTGATGTGCATTTTTAATGTCATCCATACTAGCGTCACCGGTAAAGGTTGAAACCACCTCATAGCCAATTCGTTTTAAGAGTCTTTCTGTCTCCCAGCCGTCACCACCGATGTTATACTCTCCCAATAGGTTAACCGAGAATTTATTCGTAATTTTACGGTCGCCCTCACCGATTACATATTTAATTAACTGATTATTTGCAATATGATGTCCTGCTGATTGGCTGACACCCTTATATCCCTCGCAGCTAAAGGCAATACATTTGATCCCGTATTCCTTTTCTGCCCATTTTGCAACTGCATGAATATCATCACCGATCAGACCTACCGGACAGGTAGAACAGATCATAATCGTATGTGGATGGAATAACTCCATAGCTTCCGTAATGGATTTCTTCAGTTTTTTCTCACCGCCGAATACGATATCCGGCTCCTGTAAGTCAGTGGAGAAACAGTATTGTAAATAATTATCCTCCCCCTCTCCTTTTTTTGCCTTATGTCTTCTGGTTCCCCAGGAATAATATGCACATCCGATTGGTCCATGGGTAATAATGAATGCATCCTTAATCGGTCCTACAACAACGCCCTTGCAACCGGCATAGCAGCAGCCTCTCTGGGTTATGATTCCCGGTATGGTTCGGACATTTGCTGAAATCTCATTATTTGTGCTGTTATTGTTAACATCCACAATATGTTCTTTACGGTTTTTATATACTCTGGAATTATACTGATCCAGTACTTTATTCATTACATCCATAAATACCTCCTTTCCGCCGCCCTGCGGCTATGAAATATTAATGTCGTTATTAAGGCTTTTTCCTAATTGAATTATTATATTAATATTTAATATGCTTCCGTCGTTAGCTCTCCGTTACGTACCCGGTAATTCTCATAGATGGGCAAAATGAATATTTTTCCATCTCCCGGATTCCCGGAACTGTTCACATCCATGATACTTCCTACTACCTTATCAACCTCAGCATCCTCAACAATTAGGGTAAAGACTCTCTTTGAGATTAGCCGGTTTGTTTCAGAAAGATATTCACCGGTCGGAGTCTCAGGAATTTCGCCGGAATCAACGATGGATCTTAGTAACGCCATATCAATTAATTTCTTGCCTCTTCCAAGGACTTTTCTACAGGTAAAGGCCGGGAAACCTGCGTCTGCCAAGGCTTCTTTCGTACCGTTAACCTTATTCTGTCTGACAATCGCCATAACTTCCTTCATGAATCTCCTCATTTCTGCGCTGTTTTTTCATGTCTATATTAGTAGTTTAGTTTGTGTGCACAGCGCTGACACAAACCTGAGCCTTACAGTTAACCGCCCTATAGTCCCTTCTTCTTTGTACTGATGGTATATGCCTCTTCCACAGGACTAACAAAGATTCTACCGTCGCCAAAATGTCCGTTTTCTCCGGTTCTTGCATATTTCATGATGATCTTAACCACATCATCCTTATCCTTATCCTCCACTACCATAAGAAGCATTTCCTTTGGAATCTCATCATAGAACACCTCTCCAACCTTAACGCCCTTTTGTTTACCACGACCATATACGTCCATCTTTGTTACCGCCGGAAAACCAGCTGATAATAATTCTGATAATACAGTTCCGACCTTCTCGGGACGGATAATTGCTCTGACTAATAGCATAACATGCACCTCCATTATATTTTTAGATATCTAAAATACCGTGCTCCATCAAAAGCTCTTCCAGTCTTTCCTGCTTCATCGGCTTTGGTATTACAAACATATCATTACCATCAATCTTCTGAGCTAATTGACGATATTCATCCGCCTGACCTGCCTTAGGATCATAATCAATTACTGTCTTCTTGTTGATTTCTGCTCTTTGAACCATGTTATCTCTTGGTACAAAATGAATCATCTGTGATCCCAGTTCTTTTGCAAAGGCTGCAACCAGCTCTGCCTCACCATCAACCTTTCTGGAGTTACAGATAATACCACCGAGTCTTACACCACCGGTATTCGCATATTTTTGAATACCCTTCGAAATATTGTTAGCTGCATAGAGCGCCATCATTTCACCGGATGCAACGATGTATATTTCCTGTGCCTTACCCTCACGGATTGGCATCGCGAAGCCACCGCATACAACGTCACCGAGCACATCATAAAATACATAATCCAAATCATCCGTATAAGCTCCCAGCTGCTCCAAAAGATTAATGGAAGTGATGATACCACGTCCTGCACACCCTACGCCGGGCTCCGGTCCACCGGATTCAACACAACGGATGTTGGCAAAGCCACGTTTCATAATGAAATCCAGATCAATATCCTCTCCCTCCTCACGAAGAGTATCCAGTACTGTCTTCTGTGCCAAACCACCTAATATTAATCTGGTGGAATCCGCTTTCGGATCACAGCCTACGATCATAATATTCTTACCCATTTCTCCTAATCCTGCAGTTAAATTCTGAGTTGTAGTCGACTTACCAATTCCACCTTTACCGTAAATTGCAACCTGTCTCATAATAATTACCTCCTATAAAATCGAATTTGTTAGTAACCTTTGTAAAACGTAAAAACGCCATTACTTTAAAGTAATGACGTCTCTGTCTTATAGAGCTCCCGTTGGGATAGCTTTCGCTAACCAAACTATATAATTATTTATGCCGGCATGAAATTGTATTTGAATTACAATTTCTATAGGTGCAATTCTATCATCTGGTAAATTATGTTTCAATACATCGATTTGTCAAAATTTATATATTTAATACATATGTTTTTGCACAATTTACACTATGGACTGCTTTTTGATCAAAAATTATCCTTCAGGAGTAGAAGATGCTCCTTCGGTAATGAAATAAACTCCGGTAAATTTTCCTTTAATACCTCTCTCCACTCCTGCTTCGAAACAATCCAATATAACTTACCCTCTTCATTTTCACTCTCATTAGGGCAGAAGATGAAACTATATTCAAAGGGTCCTTCTGAGAAACCCACTGAAGATACCCTCATCGAATTAATCCCTTTAAATTGATAGTCCGGCCTGATGTTATGAGCACGTATTCCAACATAACATACATCCTCCTCCACCGGTCGTTCCGTCCTTAAAATAAGCTTCCAGTCCAGTGCTTTTACCTCATATTCAGATATCCTCCTCGCCCTGGATATATTCTTACAACCGGTTAATTTTGCAGTATGAATATTAGAGGGATTGCTATAGATATCATTCTTTTCACCTAGTTCAATCATTCGTCCCAGCTTTAAAACTGCTATCTTCTGACAGAAACGGTATAGCTCATCTCGGTTATGGGATACCATGAGGAGGTCTCCTTTGTATTCGTTCAGTACCTCAGAAAGCTCTTGCTGCAGCTGGTCCTTTAAAAAGGAATCTAATGCGGAAAAAGGTTCATCAAGCATCATAAGCTCAGGTTCATATGCCATCATTCTTGCCAGAGCCGTCCTTTGCTGCTCTCCTCCGGATAATTGGCCAGGATAACGTTTTTGCAGCCCGGTCAGACGAAGCAGCTCCATAAGCTTATCGGCAGTCGTTATGCTTTTATTTTTATTTCTTACCGCAAGCTCAATATTCTGCCTTACCGTCATATTCGGAAAAAGCGCATAGTTCTGAAATAGATACCCTATATTTCTCTTTTGCGGAGACAAATTAATACCTTTATCAGAAGCATAGAGCACCCTGTCATTCAGGATAATCTGTCCCCGGTCAGGTTTCTCAATTCCGGCAATACATCTTAAAGTCAGACTTTTTCCACAGCCTGAGGCCCCCAAAAAACCCGTAGGTTTTCCCTCTGTATTGAATTTTACTTTCAAACTAAAATCCTTATATCGTTTCTCAATATCGATTAAAAGACCCATGCATTTTCCCCCAAAGCATCTTCTATTTTTAGGTAATTGCAAAACTATAAATGTTGTCGAAGTTTATGTATGGAGAACAAGATGATTTTGTATGCTGCTTTCAGTATAAAAACGAAGCAGAACAGTTCTATCAGATGCTACAAGTAATCCTCTTAACTGTCAAAAAGGCGCCTTAGAATTAACTAAGACGCCTTTGTCAATCAACTTTGACAAGCTATATATCAAATATTGTTAAATTATACGTATGAATTAGTGGTTATTATACGCATGGATCACACTATTGTCAATCATTATTTTTTAAATCATTTCATCCCAAATCAACGTATCGGGCAGGCGCCGGTTACGCAATCACTATCAATGATATCCCTTTCTTCGGCATCCTCCATTTTAGCTAACAGCTCATAATCAAACGGCTGTACCTGAGCTATTCTCTCCTCGTAATCTTCCTTGGTTGTACGTTCATAAGGTAGGAGTGGATAGGTTTCCTCGTAAAGTGGAAGGAAGGTTATGCCAACGATATCCTCAAAGTTCTCATAAACCCAAAGCGCTACGTCCTCCCATTCATTTTCTCTGACATGAACGGTGATCGAGGTATTATGATCCGACCAATACTTCATGGTAAGCTTATAAAGCTCAAGCTGTTCGAGTGCACCAACCTCATATTTGGTTTTTCCTTTCGGAGCTTTTATCGGAAATTCGATTACCTTAATCGTACAGTCTTCATCCGTTTGTCCATTTTCATTATAAATTCGGTAACTTCCAAGCTTTTCAATTGTCTTATATAACGGATCTGAAATTGAGATACGGATTCTTCTGATATAATAATCAGAGTGTGAAAAATGGATGCCGGAGCTGACACAGGGTAAGGTTGATATCGTTCCTTCCGGCTTAATTGTTGTCATAAGGGAGGGCGCCTCTATACCAAGCTCCTTGGAATACCTCTGTCCTTCCCGGTGAACCTCATCCCGAAGGGTGGCCAATAAATCAGCCAGCTCCTCATAACTCATATTCGCCTTGTTCACCATGTCCATGATACCGGTTAAGGATACACCAACAATTCTGTCCTCTTGCATAACCCGGTTCCACTCGGGAAGCTCAACCTCTACCAAGGTCATTCGAATCGCAACTCTGGTTGACAACTTAATTACCTCTAAAAGGCTCTCTCTATCCAGAACATTCCCGGTAACAAATGCTTCTAAGTTATTCGTTGTCAGATTACAGCACTGTTTGGATTGAAGTAAAATCTCACCGCAAGGATTACAGCCACGAAACTCCGGTTTTCTTCTTAGAGCCTCGCCAGCATTGATAAATCCGGGCTCTCCATTTATTTTTACTGAATTGATTATCTCCTTAATCTTCTCTAGGGATGGACGTTTCATAAACAAAATGGAATTATTGCTCATTTTACGGTGAGAAATCTCTGTATCCTCAATCCATTGCCCATCCACGATCTGATAGATGTTCCTCTTTGCATTGATTACATCCTCATCCGTGTCCTCACAGATCACCATCATAGCACTTCTTCGAACTCCGCCGGACACAACATTCTCGCTGATAATGGTAGCAATGTCGAGTACATCAATGGTTTTTAACCTCTGATCCTCTCTTCGAGCTAAAACCCGATTCATTTTTTCAAACATTCTCTGAATGGATTTATGCCCCGAGGCCCTACCTCCGAAACGTTTTAACCGTTCTCCCTCAGGCCTTACATAACTGTAATCTATGGTAAGTTTTTGAACAGTACCCTCTGTAGTAACCAGCTTAAAATAAGTCTCGAGTGCCTCACACCAACCCTCCTTACTATCTCCAACCTTTATAATGGCTTCGGAAGGCGTTTCCTCCTTTATAATCAGCTGAGAATGCTCCATAAGCTCCTTCGGTGTGACCGCTCTAATATTACTGTCAAAGTAGCTTTCCAGTTGAATTTTGCGAATACCCGGAAGTTTCTCTACCTTCTTTTTATCAATTCGGATTCCTACTCCACTGCCAACCATCAGCAAGTAAAAAACATCCACCAAATCCCTCATAGTTTCAATATCAGTAAATGAACAATTGTAATTGGATAAGGGATATTTTTTTACCACTTCCGTTCCACCCATATATAAGGTTCTGCCTGAGGTAAAGGTTTTTAAGTGAAAGAGCTGATCAAATAAATGCTGTGCTTCCTTCACTTCCTGATCCATATCGATTGTAATACCTTTTTTTTCTTTATGCTCGATCCCCAACCGGATATTATATTCAGTTGTTCTTAATACAGTCTCGAACCAATTTTCTCTTCTCTTAAGGTCTTCCATATACCTGGAATAGGTTCTCAGATATACAAATTCCCCCAGATTACTTAAAGGACTCTTTTTATTCCTATATTTTAATAGAAAATCATCAGATAATATTTGCATCATATTTACTCCATTCCGTCGCCCACTGCGACAATCATCAAAGTGATAATTATATATTATATTATTTAGCACTTTGCACTTATGTACTATATATTGTATTATAATTATATCCAGATACTATATATATGTCAATTATGAATATTGCAATTAAGAGTAAAGTTTTATATAATACTATTATAGAAATAATACATACTGAAAAAATAAAGGAGAGCTGATTATGTACGAGATGAAACCAGAGTATTATACCGGAATTGATTTTATTGACAAAGAACATGCCAGACTATTTGAAATTGCCAATGAAGGGTATGAACTTTTAATGAACCAGTTCATACCTGATAAGTATGATTATATTGTTAAAGTGATTGAACAACTAAAGGATTACACCAAATATCATTTCCAACATGAAGAAGAGTATATGAACAGCATCGGATATAAGAGAATTTTATCTCAAAAAGTCGCACACAATGATTTTATTGACAAACTGGAAGAGTTTGATTTAGACCGAATTGATGAGGAGCAAAAAGCTTCCTTGTTGGAATTATTGGACTTCTTAAATACTTGGCTGATTGAACACATCTTCAAAAAAGATAAGTTAATTGCCGACTAATATATGAATTAAGGATGTAAATAAAGCTGTATGATTCTTATATTTTAAGTTTTAACAAAAAGAGGCTGCTGTATAACACCTGGTTAATCAGGTGAAATACAACAGCCTCATTTGGTATAATAGGGATGTCTTCTTTATCGATTACTTATTTCACTTATTCATACCATTGATAACTTAATAATTCTTCATACTGGTCTACTAAGTTCATAAATTCCAGACGGTAACCTTCTTCGTCATTACCCAATCCCTTTTCTGCTAAATCCATGACCGACTCCAAGGATGAATTCCCTTTATATTCGGAGTTTCTCAGGATCATTCCAAATTCTGCAACCGCTGCAGCAAAATAGAAATCTGCTGAAAGCCTTTTACCATCCACCGGGGTATTCAGGAAGGAAACCACTTGCTTAATTTCCTTACTGGTTTCGCCCTTCGGCTCTTTATAACGAAGTCTGACTTCGGATATCTCATTACGATATTCACTATCCACCTTCGTTTCCTTGGATTGATATTTAAGCTCCTTTTTGCCTTGTGGAATACCTGCCGGTATTATCTCATAGATAGCGGTTACTCTGTGCCCGGCTCCAAGTTCGCCTGCATCTATCTTATCATCCTCAAAATCTTCATCGTTCAAGGCTCTGTTTTCATAACCAATCAAACGGTAGCCTGCCACTGAAATAGGGTTAAATTCTAACTGGATTTTTACATCCTTGGCAATGGTGAATAAAGTACCTGCCATCTCGTCAACCAGAACCTTTCTTGCTTCTTTGGTACTGTCAATATAAGAGTAATTACCATTTCCCTTATCTGCAAGTACCTCCATCTTGTTATCCTTAAGATTCCCCGACCCAAAACCCATAACACTGAGGAAGATATTACTTTCCTTCTTCTCTACAATGATGCTCTCCAGTTCCTCGATAGAGGAGGGACCCACATTAAAATCACCATCAGTAGCTAAAATGACACGGTTATTTCCATCTTTAATAAAATTCTCTTCTGCTAAACGGTAGGCAAGGTCAATGCCTGCAGCCCCGCCGGTAGATCCACCGGGAGACAGTGATTCAATCGCATCAAGTATAAGATCTTTTTCATTACCCGGGACACTGTCTAATACCACACCTGTATCTCCTGAATATACTACAATAGATACTCTGTCGTCTTCACTAAGCACGTTCACCAACTGTGAAAATGCATTCTTAAGAAGGGGAAGCTTATCCGGCTCATCCATAGAACCAGAAACATCAATCAGAAACACCAGATTGCTTTTTGGAAGGTTCTCCTTATCGACACTTCTTCCTAAAATACCAACTGTTAACAGATAATTATCTTCATTCCAGGGGCATTTACCTATTTCCGTATTAATTGAAAATGGTGTATTACCTTTTGGTTCTTCGTAGTCATAGGTAAAATAATTCAGCATTTCCTCTATTCTAACAGCATCAGCCTCGGGAATTATACCATAATTTATATTTTTTCGAATATTTGTGTAAGATGCAGTATCAACATCAATGGAGAAGGTTGATAAAGGGCTGGAATTGACATCTTTAAAAAACCCGGCTTCATCAATTTTAGTGTATTCTTCCGTATTTGGCACCGCGGGAGTACTGAAATATCTGGGTTCCAGATTACCAATTTCATCATATTTTGATTCGGCAGGGGAGCTATCGGTAATGCCCTCCTCGGTATCATATTCAACTGACGAATTCTCTTCCTGAGCGGTAGTCGAGTTCTTAGCCCCTTCACCACTTATATCGCCATCCTTTGTAGCAACATCATCACTGATATGAAGGTCTGTTTCCTGTGTTTTGCTATTTCTTTCGCTCTTATCTTTGGAACCTGTATCCTTTTTACTACACGCGTTTAAACTACCGGTAACTATTAATAATACTATTAGTATATACGCTAACACTCTTCTTTTTTTCATAAAATCTCCTCCTGATTTTAAGGTATCCCCCTCTTGATTTAAAGGTATCTCCCTCTTGATTTTAAGGTATCTCCTCTTGATTTAAAGGTATCTCCTCTTGATTTTAAGGTATCTCCTCTGATTTAAAAAAGTAACTCCTCTTATTTTTAAGAAACCGGCCGTTTTCTTATTTATATCTATTAGACACCACCGTCTAGTAAATAGTTCCATATTTATGTATATTTTATTCGTCAAATTTCGACAATATAATGTAACTACTAATATCCCTAATGCATATATAAATAGTGAGTATCTTGTAAAGGAGTGTCGCACCATGTATGAATTTGGCACATTTTTTAGTTTGTTTCCCTCCATCAACCTAATAAACAGTACTAATTTTTTCGTAGTGATGATTGCTTTAATTATAGCTTTTTTCCTATTAGGATTATTGTTTGGCTTACGAGCAAGAAAGAAATCGCCAAAGAAGAAAGAGAGAACAGCTAGAGATACCGTTGTGGAGCAGCCACAACAGATGGAATCAGTTGAACAAGACAATCAGGAGGACGAATTCCTGCAAAATCGTGGACAATATGACAGAAAGAGAAATTCAAACCGCAACTACTATAATAACTACTGGTAAGTTATATGTAATAATCTAAACTTCTATAGGGCTGTCCGAAAGTTTCTCGTGACGGATTATCTGTCTTCCGGGCAGCCTCTTACTATAATTAATCCTTACTTCATTGCTTATTAAAATCAGCTTCACGCTCTGCCCTTTTTCCTATTGGTAAGCGTTCATGTATTCCTGGAGCTTTTCAATATATCTTCCCACATGGATTCCATCCACCAAAGCATGATTAACCTGAACAGAAAAGGGCAGCAATACCTTATCACCCTCTTTAAAATATTTACCCCAAGATATTCTAGGAACTGAATCATCCTTTCTAAGATTAATCGTATGGGACAGGTGAGTGAAGGATATCCATGGGATGCAGGTGATATACACTAAATCATCTCTTCCTCCCAAATCGGATAGAGGAAAATGCTCTGTCTGGCTTTCAGCCTTGGCTTTTGCTACATCAATAAAAGCCTCCATTGAGCTCTCCAGATTAACAGTTACGATTTTGAACAAATCACTCTCTGGGGATACCTCTGTAAAGGAAGGGTGTATTCGCTCATGCAAAACAACCTGATCCTTGCGAATTCGGTAGCGCATTTCCTCAATTTCATTCAAGGTAATCATAGAGGCATAAATCATCGCATAATAAAAAGGAAGCCCTTTTATCTTAATTCTTTCCAGAAAATTAGTAACCTCAATATTCATGCAGATATTGTATTGTGGGTAATCCATGTTGTGGAAGAATTGATAATGCTCTGCTCTCTTCCAGGAAGCAAGGTCAATCGTTTTCATAATTACTCTCCTCTCTTATTCATCCATTAATTACGTAATTGTAAAACCATTCAATTTGCTAAATTTTATGTGCAGTATATGCAATTGATTAAGTTATTAAGTTTTGCTATTAATAAATTCATTAGAATCTCTTTGACATCTCAGATCCGGTTTTATAAGGCACTCTTCCGACCGGAATTTCTGAGGAAGCAGGTTTGACATGAGATTCCTGATCATCGAAAAAGATATGAGCATTAAAAGCTTTTAATATCTCTTTCTTCTCCACTCCTCCTAGGAAAAAAGCTTCATCAATATTTACACCCCATTGTCTAAGAGTCAGAATCACTCTTTTGTGTGCTGGGTTATTCCTTGCAGTAATGATTGCTATCCGAAGCATATTCGGATATTTCTCCTTAATCGTAGAAAGTGTACGAAGTAGCTTAGCAAAAGGTCCATCAGGTAAAGCCTTCTCCGCATTCGCCTTCTCATGCTCTAAAAACGCTTCCAAGCCATCTCTTTGATAAATCGCTTCCGACTCCTCAGAGAATATAACTGCATCTCCATCAAATGCAATCCGAATCTCATGATCGTCCGGTGTGTAATGCTTAGGAACATCGTAGATCAATGCTGCTGCAAAACCGGCGTCGATCGCTTCCTGTACATCCGGCTCATGCTTTGACAGGAACAGATCCACATCAAAGGCATGAAGATATTTCGCAATCGGCTCCCCACCGGTGAATCCAGCTCTTTCAATTCCCAAATTCATTTGATCAATTGAGTTGAATACCCTTAGCCCTGTCTCCGGACTATTACGGGATATTACAATAACCTCTATAATACTGGAATTAAATTTATTATTCAACTCCAAAAACGCTTTAATTAATGAATATGCGGTTCCCGGTTTTAAAATCTCATTCTCATGTTCTATTTCATATCTGGTGTACTCCCAAAGACCCTTTTCGGTATAGATACTGTTCTCATATTCTAAGTCAAACAGAGCCCTCGACGATATTCCGATGACCAGCTTATCATTTAATCGATATGGCATATCAAAACCTCCCTATGTATAATCGCTTTTACCTTTATAATCGCTTTTTTATAAATTAAGGATAACATAGATTGGTTCCGTCCCATGTCCTATTAAGACATTTTACCACATTAATTAATAGGAAAATAGAGGAATTAAGAAATGCTTAAAAAAATTAAGTTCATTTTATTACCGGATAAATTTTAACCTGTACATCAGCATCAAGTATGATTCCTTCCTCCGCTTTATCCATAGTAATTTCTACTGGTATCGTTGTCTCCCCATTATTTTGAAATGCCTTTAATGAGATGAAACTTACTTTCCCTTTATATATGCTGTTCTTATCATATTCCGGAATAATATCTACGACGGAGCCTGTTTCCACCCAGCCGATAAATTGTTGGTCAATATTAGCATTGACCATGACACTTTCCAGGTTCGCAATGCTAAGCAGCCTTGATCCGGAAAAAACCATATCTCCTTTTACATACTCCAGATTATAAACCAGACCATTTTCACAATCTGAAATAATCAGTTCCTGTTTCACATTCTCTCGCTCCAACTTCGCATTCAGTAATGCCAGTTTGTCTTCTAATAAGTCTATTTTATCCGCCTGATTACCTGCTGCATCCGTTTGCTCTTTCATAAGACTAATCTCATATTCCATTTCCTTTATTTGAGTTTTAATCTCCTCAATCTTTAAGACCATTAAGGTATCACCCATTTGAACCTTTTGACCATTTTTTACACTAATCTGTTCCACTGATGCAGGAAAATCAATCACAACATCCCTGATATCCTGAGCCTTGATGATACCGTAAGCCTCAATGATCTGCTCCTTCTTCTCCGCCCCTAGCGTTATGTCATGGGCTTGACCTTTTCCATCCTGTGACTTGCATCCGCCTAATAATGTGATTATTCCAATGATTACTATCAATGCTGCTTTTCTCATTTTAACATACCATCCCATCTTTTATATTTATTATTCTCTGACTGAAGCCCGCAGCTTCCATTGAGTGGGTTACCATTACGATGGTTTTTCCATTCTCCTGATTAATTCTTTTCAGTAGCTGAAGAATCTCCAGGCCTGTGGTTGAATCAAGATTTCCCGTAGGTTCATCCGCCAGTATAATATCCGGTTCAGTGATTAAAGCTCTTGCGATTGCCACTCTCTGCTGCTGCCCGCCTGATAATTCTCTGGGAGTATGAAATCTTCTGTCCGTCAATCCGACAATCTTAAGTATCTCTTCAAGCTTTTTTTGATACACTCTTAGCTTCTTTCCATCCAGAAGAACCGGAAGCAGTATATTTTCTTCTACGGTAAGAGATGGTATAAGGTTGTAAAATTGAAATACAAAACCTATCGTTCTGCGCCTCATAATACTTTCCTCCCTATCCTTCATTAAGGAAAGTTCTCTCGTATTTACTTTGATTTCACCATTTGATGGTTTATCAAGAGCTCCGATCATGTATAAAAATGTGCTCTTTCCCGACCCGGAAGGGCCCATAATGGATACAAATTCTCCTTTGTCAATCGTAATGCTAATATTCTTTAGAACTTCCACCTCAACCGCGCCAAGGTTATAGCTTTTATATAAGTTTTTGGTTTCAATTGCATGTTCCATAATTAACTCCTTCTACCGTTTCTGCGGCTGCATATTATTCATATTTGATAGCTTCCATAAGATTTAGTTTTGAGGATTTCAATCCTGGCCAGATCGATGCGATTACCGGAATGCATATTCCGAATATAAGAGATAAAATAATTTGTAAGCCGGAATAGTGTAAATTTATGTCCATCTCCAATGACTTTAGCAATCCTGCACCGGATATTAGCATAAGGACTCCGGACAATATCCCGGTAGCACTTCCTATCAACCCCATGGTTAAGGCTTCCATTAATATCATGAATATTGTCTGAGGTTTACTCATTCCAACGCATCTATACATCGCAAGCTCCCGTCTTCTATGAATAAAACTGATCATCAGGTTATTAAATATCCCAAGGATACCAGCGAACATAGTTATAACCGAAAAACCCTTGGCTATCAGAAACAACTGTTGGTTGTAACGAATATTCTCATTTTTCATATCCTTCATTGTCTTGATGAAAGGTTGCTGTTTCGCAAATCTGGTCTTTAAGCTTTCTACGACACCCTCCGGCTCTTTATCTGTTTTTATGAAAATGGTACTGTAAAAGGTATCCTTCCATCCCATGTCAAGCTTCATATATTTTTCTGATACAATCCCATAATTTCCGGAGTTCTCAATACTGTCAAAGAAACCTACGATGGTATAATCAGAAATCTTTCCCCAAGCGCGCAGCTGAAGTTTCTCTCCCAGTTGCAGATGAAAACGGTCCCTTAGCCGGTTCGTTATTAGTATCCCTCTCCCCTTATCCAAAAGGTCAAGGATATCTTTACGGTTATCATTTCCTGTAAGCTGAAGGTCGTTGTAAGATAAGTAATCACCTGTATCGATCCCATGCGTAAGACCGATGATATCTCCCTTACTCACAATCTCGATACCGCCAATTCCCATGACCTTTGTTACCTCCTTAACTCCCGGGGTTCCACGGACCGCTTGAAGATAGGTCATGTCTGCATCCTTAGCCTGCATATAGATCTCAAAGGTGTTATTATCATAGTAGTTAACCAGCTCCTTTAGCGTACTAAAGCTTAAGGTGTTTACAAATAACACGCAGGAGATTCCGATTGCTAGCAGAGAAATACTCCCGTTCACACTTCTGTTTTCTCTTAGATTTTTAACAGCCATGCTTCCTACATTTCCAAATAGGAGGGTATACATCCTGGCAAATAAGCGAATCCATAGCTTTACGAGAAAAGGAATCATCATAACTACAGCAGCGATTACCCCTACAATACATATTGTATTGATATAGATACTGTAGTTGCCATGGATGAAAACAGGAGCAACTGCACCGAAACATAGTAACGCTGCTCCAATCATAGCCCTGGTTATTTTGGACTTTTTATAACCTTTCACTGCATTCAGTATAATATCCTTAACCGGAATTTTATTGATTCCGAGGATTGGCTTCAGTGAACTAATCAGACATAACAATACTGATAACAAAAAGGTTACAATCAGCTGCTTTGGATCAAAGGTTATAGCTGCTTTGTAACCATCTTCCCAGGAAGGCATAGTGAAGATGGACATGAGATACAATATGAAGACTCCCAGTAAGCTTCCAAGAATACCTCCGGCACTTCCATATATAAGACTTTCTATCAACAGCATGATATTGATCTGATTTTTCCTAGCCCCGATACTTCGAAAGGTCCCGATATTAGGCAACCGCTCATAGGTAATTACTTTGAAGGTTGCATTGATAATATAAATGCTCATAAAGCTTAAAATAATGGTGAGCGCCAGAAATGGCATCCTAATTCTATTATTCTGGGCTCTTATTTCCTGTTTTGTAAAAGGCTCACTGACATGATATAACGGATAACTTCTATCCAGTATCTGAAGCATCTGTTCTTTATTTGCCGGGTTTTTAAGCTTGATATACAGGTGGTCAATTTTACCTCTGACATTATATAAGGAGCTAATCGTATCCTGTGGGATAACTCCACATACCGTTTCACCATCACCGATAAATGGACCTTCCCTATCTGCAACAGCACAGATCTTAAACTTCTGCTTGATGCCATTGATGATCAATGGAATGGCATCGCCAGATTGAAGCCCATATTTTTTGGCCGTATCCCGGCCTATGATGATTTTCTTTCCTGTAAAGGGATACAAATCTAATTGTTCGGACAAGCCAACCTCTGTTATTTGGTTTAATTCATCAACATGAATTCCCCATAAATTAACTCCTATGCTATGCTCTGCTTCATACTGGTATAAACCATACCCCGATATCGTTCCTATAGAATATTCAAAATAATCCTCCAAATCCCGAGATAATTCCTGATTGAAATATCTTGACGGAGATTCCCACCAGGCCTGGATTTGGATATCGGTATATCCAAGGCTTGCTCTCCACCTGTTTGTCCGCACCTTGACCATAGTATCGGAAATTGAAATTGAAGCAAAATATAACGAAGCAGAAATTGCGATAGAAACAATAATTAGTAAGGTCCTAAGCCTTTTCTCCGTAATATTTTGATAGATGTATTTTCCTAATAGCTTCGTATTAACACCTCCTACAATGCCACTTATCTGGCTGATGGTGTAATAATAACTGCTTCTCCTGTCATAATGGTAGTCGCTGCAGTCATTGCTTTTATCACTACATTTATTACACCTGTCATATGACAACATAATGATTGATTCTTAGGACATCTTAGGATAGAATTGGAATTAATTAATCGAAAATTCGGAAGGGAGAAAGGTCATGGATCAAAAAACCGATAGCATTTTAACCTATATCCTATATACAGCATTATCTGTTGTACTCCTGACTGTTTTGATTCAAAACATCGTGGATCCCTGGGGAATCATTGTATTGATTGGGTTGGTAATCGGATCTATCACTCTACGTAATGCAGTTATTTATCCGTCCGAGAAATACTTCCGGTTCGGAAAGTTATCTTTACTTGCTGATATCATACTTGTATTTTCCACAAGCCTAATTGATCAGGGTACAAGTTCCGGTATTATTTTCTACATACTAATCGCTGATTGTTCTCTCGCCTATTCCCCTGTTTATACAGGCTTTGTATCTCTAATCAGCTTTTTAGCATATCATTTATCACAGTATATTACGAATGAATATTCTGATCCTCTTAGTGCGTTAACGCAAATCGGCATTAGCTCTCTTTCCTTTCTCGGGATTTATGCAATTATGTACATCGCAAAATATGAGATACGTCAAAGAGCAAAATTGAGCGAAACCATGTATGAACTTAAAATAAAATCGAAGCAACTTGAAAATACGTATCTAAAATTGAGAGAAGCCTCAGAAGAATTAGAAGAACTAACAATTGTTGCGGAACGCAACCGGATAGCAAGAGAAATTCATGATACCGTTGGGCATACCCTTACGACGGTGCTGCTTGAACTGGAAGCCGGAGGGAGACTTCTCAGTGTAGATACACAGATAGCAAAAGAAAAGATAGATCTGGCCAAGGATCAGGTTAGACGTGGCCTTCAGGATATCCGGGAATCCGTTAGAACTCTACAATCCGGAAAAGAACTGTTGGAATTTATACCTTCCTTAGAACTTTTAATAGAGGAAACGAAAAAACATGGAGAAATCAATATCAAGTATGACATTAAAGATCTCCCAAAGCTTACTTCCTCTCAGGAAAAAGCGATTTTTAGAGCTTTACAGGAGGGTTTAACCAATGGAATTCGGCACGGTAACAGCTCAGCGTTTGTATTTATATTAGAGTATGAAGCTGGCATAATCAAATTTATGTTGCAGGATAACGGCAAAGGAAATGAAATCATCGTAAAAGGCTTTGGTTTATCAGCGATGGAAGCACGTATTAAAGAGTTAGGCGGTGTACTTATGGTTTCGACTGCACCGGGTGAGGGCTTTCAAGTTAGTATAACAATTCCGGTTGAGGGGGAGATAATACATGAAGCAGATTAAGTTATTAATCGTTGACGATCAAACACTGATGAGGGATGGTTTAAAAAGCGTATTGTCCCTTGAGAAGGATTTTATAGTTATCGGTACCGCTTCGAACGGTGTGGAAGCCATCAAAATGATAGATACAGAGCTCCCTGATATCGTTCTACTTGATATTCGAATGCCTGAAATGGATGGTGTCACCTGCATTAAGAACATCAAGAAAATGCAACCTAATATAAAAGTTATTATGTTGACTACCTTCAATGATGAGGAATATATCATCGAAGCACTTGCCCACGGTGCAAGCGGATATTTTTTAAAGGATATCGAAATGGAGAAACTGATTAGCTCGATCAGAGACTGCTCGGAAGGAAGGACTATTATTCCATATGATGTTGCGATAAAACTAGCTGAAGGTCTTACAAGAATTTCATTCAACAAAAAGAAATCAACTGACCATGGTGAACTGGATTTGACGGAGCGGGAATTAGAGCTATGCTCCATGCTAGTACAAGGCTTTACGAATAAACAAATCTCCATGATGAACCATATTTCAGAGGGAACTGTGCGAAATTACATCAGTAACATTTATAGTAAGATAGGTATCAGCGACCGGACTCAGGCCGTTCTGTATCTTAAGGAGCGTGGAATCAGTTAATGATTGCTGTCATCTGAAAGTGATGACTGGTGTAACTATATATCCATCTTATTTAGAGTTATACTAGACTTAAAGGATATCAGCTGTATATGTTCATTGTCAGGAGGTAGCATGGGACCCTTATCCGTTATTCATTATTATAAAAATAATAAAAAAAGATTTTTATCCATCTACATATCGGTAATATTAAGTGTAATTTTATTATATACACTGCAGATGGTTATCTTCTCGATGTATCGAACAGGCTCTAAGGTTGCTATCGAGCCGAAAAAATATTACTCCACGGTAGCTCCAAAGGGAGAATTATTAAATGAATTTATCATCGATAACATCTCTCAAATTGAGGGAGTACAAAAGGTAATTCCATGTGTCTTTGATGTTACAACAATACATGCAGGTATCGGTGTCAATTATAGCACCACTATTCTATCTATCAAAATGGAAAGCATAGTTGAAATGCTGGATTTGATGAAGTTACATGTATGTGAAGGCAGACTACCGGAGAATAAGTATGAGATACTGCTCCATAAACATGTGGCTGCGAATAAAAACCTTAGTATCGGAGATTCGATCGGCCGCATGGTATCAAAAACAGAAACCCTGCCGGGAAGCTATCATATCACGGGTATAATTGACGGCTCCTCGTTGGTTTCCTTTGCCCCAATTGAGAGCTATATTGAAACATATCATCTGCCTTATGAGTATATCTACGGCGGTTTAGTCTTGCCAAAAGAAAATTCTCTGAAGCAAATGAATGAAAATCTTGATGCCATGATGCCAATTAATTATCAGATTGATACCCTTACGGTACAGATGGATTGGCAGAAGGAATATACCACAAAATTCAATATCCTTCTTTCGGTTGCTAATATATTTATAATATTAATTGTTTCCTCCTGTATCGGCTTCCTGTTCTATATCTACTTTTCACAGCGACGTAGTGAATTCGGACTGTTATGGGCAATCGGCTTCTCCAGGCAAAAGGTGATTAACAGAGCTTTTGCAGAAGTGAACTTTATTAATCTATTAGGATTTGTTAGTGGAATTCTTATATCCATACTGATTGGCCTGTTTCTAAATTATATATATTTTACCCCCATCGGAGATTCTCTTCAGATTGTCGATTTGAAATATGTACTGGGGGCCGCCGGCACTCCTGTTTTTGTTACTTTATTTAGCTTGATTCCCATTTGGAGATCCTTAAAAAAATTAGATCCGATTTCAATCATTGATGGATCTTTACTGTAACTCTGTTTCAATTTCATCATTAATTAACCTACTGATACTATGAATAAGAAAGGCAGGAGACTTCCATGTTAATCGAAGGTTCCGATTTAAGTATGATTTATAATTTAGGAGAAGAGTATGAAACCTATGCCCTACGTAATGTTAACATAAAGCTAATGGCAGGAGAATTTGTTGGAATAATAGGACCTTCCGGCAGCGGTAAGAGCTCATTGCTATACATACTTTCAGGTTTAAAGACACCTACGATGGGAACTGTCTATTACCAGGATATTGATATAGAATCCTTGAGTGATATCAAACGTTCAGAGCTGAGAAAAAATCATTTCGGCTTCGTCTTTCAGCGCCATTTTCTGATTGAATATATGACTGTTTTCGACAATGTTCTTCTTGCCTGCAATGAAATAGATAGCAAAAGAGCAAAAGAAAAAACCGCAGAACAACTTGAACGGCTGAATCTGAATAAAATATCTTGCAAAAAACCTTTCCAATTATCCGGCGGACAACGACAAAAGGTTGCGATTGCAAGAGCTTTAATTAATCATCCGAGTATTATCTTTGCAGATGAACCTACGGCTTCTCTTGATCATGAAGCAGCCCGCAGCGTCATGGATATTCTGGAGGAGCAGAGAGAGGAAACCACGATTGTTGTTGTAACACATGATCGTTCCATCCTCAGCAATGCCGACAGGGTGATAGAAATGTGGGATGGTTATATAAAGACAACATAAGAATTTAAATCTATGTTGTAATAATTATTAGCCAGTTACGAACAATAATCAACCTGCTAAATTAACTTAATTGATTCCTAATGCATATAATAGAGTGATTCTTATCGGAAGAAGTTGATACAATGTTTCCACGTCCTGGTAGTCAAGGACCACAAGATATCAATCGTTTGATGACATCCTTTAACAGAGACTTTGCACCTTACTACGGTGAACTTCAAAGATACGGTATATTACGTCCGATAGCTCGCCGGATATTTGAAG
This sequence comes from Bacillota bacterium, assembly GCA_023414875.1. Classification (GTDB taxonomy): domain Bacteria; phylum Bacillota; class Clostridia; order Lachnospirales; family Lachnospiraceae; genus Mobilitalea. The sequence goes on from JAEZMV010000001.1 coordinate 120,810, forward strand.
GGATTGTAGTCTATGTATTACAAAATGAAGCAAATTACTCCGGAAACCTAGATCAGGTTACCAGTCAGATATTTAACGATTTACGGGAAGATAACCGTAACCTCTTTAACACCTTACAGAGATACGGAATATCCGGTAATCGGGTAAATCAAATCATCCGAGAAATGATACGTATTATACTTAGAAGAATTCGTGAAAGACCCTCTCCTACTCCAACACCACCTCCGACAACTCCTCCGACACCGCCTGCTCCAAAGTGGAGTAATTGGGAAGATCTTGGCGGTATTCTGACCTCCGCTCCGGCAGTATCCTCATGGCAGATAAATCGTCTTGACATATTCGGAAGAGGACAGAATCAAGCCCTCTGGCATAAATGGTGGGACGGCTCAAGGTGGAGTGACTGGGAAGATCTTGGTGGCATATTAACTTCTTCTCCGGCAGCCGTATCCTGGGGTCCAAATCGTATCGATGTATTCGGCGTCGGGCAGAATCGTGCTCTCTGGCATAAATGGTGGGATGGGTCCAGATGGAGTGACTGGGAGGATCTTGGTGGTATTCTAATTTATGCACCTACAGTGTCTTCCTGGCAAGCCAATCGCCTAGATGTATTCGGCATTGGACAAAACCGAGCTCTTTGGCATAAATACTGGGATGGGAACCGCTGGAGCGACTGGGAGGACCTTGGTGGCATTCTCACCGCTGCTCCTGCAGCCGTATCCTGGGGTCGAAACCGCATTGATGTCTTCGGCAGAGGTCAGAATAACAGCTTATGGCATAAATACTGGGATAGGAACCGTTGGAGTGATTGGGAAGACCTTGGTGGTGGTACGATCACCTCCGGTCCGGCGGCTGCATCAACCGGAAGCAATCGATTGGATATCTTCGCCAGAGGTACCGCTAATCAGGTGCTTTATCGAACCTGGAACGGATCGAGATGGAGCGGCTGGGAAAGTATTGGTGGTGTAATCGTATCAGAACCCGCTGCTGTTTCCTGGGGTCGTAACCGGCTAGATGTATTTGGCACCGGTCAGAATAATCACTTATGGCATATCTGGAGGTCATAGTAAGTGCTAAATTGAGTCACACCTGTTGATTTGATCATGAAGACCTGGGATTTAAAATCCCAGGTCTTCCATTTTATCTTACTATTTCAAAATAAAGATGCCCTTCTCTGCTAATGATAGGAGCATCTTCTTAATCTTATTATTTTTTGATTCTCTATTCTTTATTAGTACAATTTAATTATATCTCTTCATGGTAAAATTTCATAATATCTTTGCATTTGGATTAACTTAGCTGTTTATTTACTACCATCAGTAATTCATCTGAGGTTGTATTAATTGATTCTACCGATACTGCTACCTCATTCATAGCCCTGAGTTGTTCCTCAGAAGCTGTCTGTATCGTTTTTAATTCCTCCAGGCTATGCACAGTCAGCTTACTGATTCCTTCTACTGCTCTATTTATCTTTGCTCCATTCTCCGCTACGGTTGCAGATAGGGTAGCGATACTTTGAGCCATAGCATTCACTCTCTCGCTGGATTTTGTTACTTCTTCTGAGGACCTATCCGCTTTATTGATTAATTCCAGACCGCTCTCTACCAATTCCGTATTTAAATCCATTGATTTCACTGCTTCAGAAGTCTCTTCCAATACATTCTGGATCAAATCAGATATATTGCCGGCAGCGATCTTGGACTGTTCTGCGAGTGTACGAATTTCTGAGGCTACAACCGCAAATCCTTTCCCCTGCTCTCCGGCACGCGCTGATTCAATGGATGCATTCAGGGATAATAAATTTGTTCTTGTTGCAATGCTCGTAATTACCTGTGCTATATTCGCAATCTCATTCGATTTTTCACCAAGCCTTGTTATGATTGCCTTGCTTTCCTTGGTCACTTGATCAATTCGCTGCATTTCATTCGCAGCATCTTTCATATTAGCCGTATTATTATCGGTTAATATTTTAGTATCCATAGATACCTTTGAAATCTCATTGTTATCCTTTGCTATCATATTTAATTCCAAAGATACACTTGACACTATCACGCTTGCTTCATCTACATAACGAATTGTCTGTTGAGAGCCGTCTACGATGCTACTTGTCTTCTTGGCTATCTCTTCATTTGATCTTTTCGCATGATCAGTAACCTCTGAAAGTGCTTTCACTGAACTCGCCAGTGTATTCGATACCTGATAAGATTTATCTGTTAAGGCAATGATATGCTCCAGCGTGCTTTTCTGTTCCTCTGCTCCAACTACATTCTCAAGCAGCTTTTTCGTTCTTTTTGATAATATAATAAAAATCAGAGCTAACGCAAACAATTCTATATTCCTTGGCAATATACCATATACAATCATCTCATAATTGTTGGTAAGATTACGATCTTGAACTCCACCCAGATATAAGGAGGCCATCTGGCTTGAAGTAAAAAGAATAATACACAAAATAATAGCATACCAGCTTAATCTTCTTGAAAAATATAAACCGGCGATAGCAATCGGATAGATAAATAAAACCACAATATGCCAGGATAGTAATGCATTCATAGTTGCTACCATGATTGTACATACGGTCACGATTACATATTTTACCCACTCTCCCTGATGCTTTCGAATAAAAACAATAAAGGGTGGTACTAGCATCATCAGTGTTGATATTCCCATCGCAATCGTCATTGGCCCCTGCGGAGCGACAAAAATCCCTATTACATTTAACAGGTACACTAAAGCAATAAATGATATCGTCACCAGAGTAATTGATGCTGCGAACTTATTAGCTTCCAGTTCATTTCTTTTTAACATATCATAATCCCCTCGTATCATCGCATAATTCGTGGTCAGTTATGCTTAATTTAGGATATTATATCAAATAACTACTAAATATCAACTGTTTTTTTTTCATAATAATACCTTTTATGCTATTATTATACAAAATACGACTTATTAATTGAGATAAATAATCTACCTACTTCATTGATTGGGGCTGTAATACAGTAGGTGTAAAACCAGTAGAAAATAAGACCTGGGACAGTAAAGCCCTAGGTCTTATACCCTGATGCCATAATGCGTAAATATAAACAATAGCCTAACTATTTTTTTACGCCATTCGATGGAGCATCAAATTCCCGGTTGAATTTATCCTGGTTTTGCCTGTTACTGTTTTCATTTGATGCGTTATCCATTATATTCGCCTTCTTCAAATCTTCTTTTCCCTTTTCTTTCCGATATCTTTGATTTGACTGTTTACTCAAGACTTCACTTCCTTTTTCTTTTCTTAAAAATATTATCTCTTGATTTACAGTCGATATACATAAGTAATTATTTATGATAGAACCTATGATACTTCACCTAAATAAAAGCCAATGTTATTCCTTATAAATGTTATCCTTTCAAACTAATTTTATCATGATACCATATAATAAATTTTTAAATACATATTTATTGAATACAATTATTATCATAAATCATTTTTTTTCAACTAACTGTTTATCACTATTCAATTTTACTTTATTACTAAGGTAACCTTAACCTTACCATCTTTAATCATATTAGAATTAATTATTAATTCCTTGGATTCCACCTTTTGCCCATTCACCTGCCAATAGTCAATTTCTTTTCCTTCCGTAACAATAGCACTAATAACTGTATTGTAGTCAGAATAATAACTGCCGATGAATTCCTTCTCCGTTGTAAAGGAATTAACCGTTATTTTGCAACCCTCAACCGGCTGTACCGTAAGCTCATAGACATCCCCCAAACCGAAATACTCCCGGTACTTATCGGTAATGTGGCTGGCACGCTGGATTGCGTACCACTTAATTGTATCTAGACGTCCTCCCAGTTGGTCATGAGTAACCCAGTCTTCCAAAAGGTTTGCCCCGTACATGTTTTGTAACTCCATAAGTCTTGACTCATTCATTGTATCCAGTACTTCTGATACATTATTCGGAGCAAAGGATCCATTAATAAGATCAAGCGTTTTCTTAATAAAGATTTCTTTACAGTCCTCTCTCCTCATCAGCTGACCAAAAAGCGGTGCAGCTTCCATTATCTCACCCTTTTCGCCAACGTAATTTCCGATATTATCAACTAGGGCATTGGTTCCATAAATACTGAAGCTAAAATCTAAATCATGGAGGAGATATCGCCATTTTCCATCAAACGGTGCTTCTTTGTAACTCTCACCTTCTCCTGTATAATACCGATAGGTTTTATAATTATTATGAGGCCAGTCTTCATTTCCGATATAGATTTGCAGCGCATAATAGGATAGATAATTCTCCACATCAATTAACTGGTTAAGCTCCTGATAGGCGGTCTCATCAGTAAGATCCATAGCTGAGTATTTATTATATATTGTTTCATATTCCTCTATAAACGGTGCGTTCTCCCCATCCTCATCCCATTTTTTAAAGGTTTCTCCACCCTCGAGAATCTCAAAGCTGCCATCAAAATCCCCGTAATTATCTTCAAAATATTCATCACAATACACTTCATGCAGCCAGAAGAATCCGCGATACTCTCCATTCATGAACAAAACTACCGGGCGAACCGCTTGATAATCCTGATACCCTGCCTGTGCAGCAAGTGTCTGGAACAATTCATCACGAATAAAAGCAAATCCATTGTCGTTACCACAGTTACGTAACACTAGCTGCTTGAAGGTATCCAAAGCGTTCCCCTTGCCATCAGCAGAGGTTTTATTCGGGAAGAATTCGTAACGTATTTTATTGTTCTCTTCATCATATTCTTTTCTGGCAAAGATTTTTATGGATTTTTGTCTGTTGGCTCTGGACCAACCTCCATAGGTACGAATACCTGCCGCCTGTTCGGTAATTAGGGTGCCATCCGGCTCCAGTATTTCCAAATATACTTCTCTTTCACTTTCACGACCGCGCATATTGTAATTTGCAGGATCATCCGGATCAATTTTTATACCGGGATTATCTTTGATATAGTCATCTCTAAGCTTTCCCTCAACAAAAATGCCATATTCATAATCAAATAAATTATAAGGATCGGTAGTAACCGAGAAGACCAACATATCAAAACGGTTATGAACATCTTTTCCGACAAAATAGGTATGTACAATTGTTTCTGATTCTGTTCCATCCTCAAAAAATGCCTTTGCTTTAATAGTGGTAGCTTTCGTATCTTTTCCCGCGGTTAATTGAATGGCATTATTATACTGTGTCTGTGTGGCACTTGGTTCCGTACCATCCAACGTATAGTATATATTTCCGGGTTTACTGATGAGTAACTCTACCTCAGTATTCTCCTCATAGAAAAAATCCGGTTTGGAGAAAGCAATCCCCTTTTTACTTATGCTTTCTTCAATATCAAAGGTTGTTTCCCCGGATCCATTTGAAGAACTCTTGCCCTTCTCTTTGTTTTTACTTTTATTCTGGTCACACCCTGATAAGCAAAGCATAATTATCATTAAAAGCAATACAACATAACTTAAACTTTTTAACTTCATAACCTTCCCCCTCATATTACTTAAAGTAATTAAAATCTTCTTGATTTATTATTGAAATCTGCTTTCATTATTATAGTTTAAAAAACTTAGCTCGTACCACTCATTTCTATATTTTACCACCTTTATCGGTGAAATAAAATCCATTTTTATTAAATTACCTCAAAACAATTATTTAACCTCCATGAACCGTACTATAATATATCAGATAAATAAATCAAAGTAGCATTTACATATAAGTAATCTTGAGACAAACAAAAGGATCCTCAAACTCCTAAGGACCTACATAATAGGATTAGAGTCAAAGGGTCTACAATCCATATGGCTTCGCATATTTGCACATAAGCAAACTTGATTAATGTAATGTAGTCACTCCTTCATTCGCAACACTCCAATCGTAATTGAAAAGGATGCGCCGCATTGCGGCGCATCCTTAATCTTATCATGTCACTTAAGGTAGCAGGTTTATATCTGACTAATAATAAGAAGAATGATATCGTATAGTGTCATGAATCGACCCTCCTCTATATAAATAATTCACAGGGAGTGATTTTTTTAATTGATCTGGAAACCAATGCTGTTATGACAAAAGAGAATAGTGAAATCGCTAAAAATGTAGTTAGTGTGACCGCCGGATTTATTGTCAGATGGCTGTTTCGTATTCCTGATACCGATAGCATAGCTGAAAAAGCCGGATTAATCAGAAACGTTGCCAAAACTGTTCCAAGGAAAGCTCCAAGAATGCATACCGGGCAAAAACTCATAGTAATCTGTAAAACTAACTGTTTTGTTGTATAACCAAGAGCCTTTGACACACCAATTCGGAGTCTTTCTTTCAGCAGCTTTATCTTGATCAGCAGGTACAGGACTAAGGAAATGATACTTAAGGTAATTACAATGCATACAATACACAGAGCAATTACTGCGCCGTTAAAGGATACCAGGATCGTATCAAAAGTTTCCTCAATATTCGTAATATTCATATGCGAATCCCCATATCTTTCTTCCAGGGTCTTCGTAACTGATGGTATCTTATGTTCCTCCATATAAACAAATAGCTCCGAGGGAACATAATTCGGGTCAATGCGTGCCATTCCCTCTTCCGTGATGCAGGCACCCCTTCCTAGATTTGAGATCTGCTGCGTAACTCCAACAAGGATAAAGTCCTGTTTTGTTTCGTTTCCTTTCACGGTTACTGCATCTCCAAGCTCTGCCCCAAGACGCTCCAGAACCAACCCGGTGACAGCGATTTCATTATTATGAACCGGATATTCTCCTTCAACAATTGTTTGTATCTCCAGAAGGTTAAAATCATTGCTGATGTAAAAGGATGGCGTCATTTCCTTATCTTCTAAGGAGATACCCATCTCCATTGAGGTAAGTCTTATAATTTTATCAACTTGTTCCAATTCTCCGATTTCATCGAATATCTTTACTGCATCCTCGCCCTTATATATAACCTGTAGCTGGGATTTCTCAATGCCTATCAAACGAAGCAGGGCGGTATTATCCACATTAAAATTATAGTTAGTTGTAAATGCAAAAACACTTACGAAGGACATTAAAGTTACAATGATTACTATAATAACATTTTGCTTCATATTCAGAAGTAAGGATTTTATACCTAAGGCTACATTAACCGGATAAGGGCTTCTATCAAGCGCTATATAGTTCTTCTTAAAATTATGAGTGTCGATGCCACTTCGCATAGCGATAATCGGGGTCACTTTTTTCAGTTTAGCTGCTGCTAAATAAGTAATCAACATCACTAAAGTCATGATAATAACAAGGTTAATCAGCATCGCTTTCACATTGATAACTGCATTCCAGGCCAATCCGATCGAGGAGGATAATAGGTTTGTCATAAGTCCCATACCTGCCGTTGCTATCACAAATCCCAGTCCTATACTAAACAAGGTAATTACGACGAATTGCAATATAGTACTTAAGATTAACTCTTTCCCAGTGTATCCCAGGGCTTCCATGGATCCAATGTTTTTGATATTTCCTTCAATATGGGTCACAATCGCAAATCTCATCATAGTGAGAGCAATCAAGATGATAATAAAGGAAAAGGTTATCAGTACCGACATAATGATAATCAGGAAAATGCTGACTCCAACCTTCATTGTATTATAGTCCATCGACATAATATCACTCATGGAGGATTGTAAGATATTACTTGATTTTTTAATAAAATTCTCACTGTATAAATTAGTATCCGTTCCCTGCTTCAGTCTCGTTTTTATCAAAGAATACTGCGTATTTTCATCTGCATGATACAGTCTTTGAAACTCCTCCTCAAACACATAGCATTTATAATAGGGAATGTTACTGGGTGTCGCAAACATGATGTCCTCTGCAAAGCCATAGACAATATAGGTATTTACTACGCTCCCAACAGTAATCGTAATCTCATCACCGGATTGATAGCCTTTTGCCACCTTTAAATAATAGGGAAGGATAATGGAGTTCGGAAGCTTTGTATGTCCCTGATCGATTATGTCCATTCTTGAGATTTCTTCCGAATTATCCGCATTAAACATGATGGAACCTATACTTTGACTTTCCTCCCCGTTCGTAAGGTTTTGGAACGTGGAGGCATACCTAATCACAGGCACCGTTTCCAGCTGAGTGTATTCACCCATTTCCTTAATTACTCCCTGTATTGTCTCTTCGTGCTTTACAGGTGTAGCAGCAGTAAATTCGGAGCCGTTCATGGATTCATTTTTTTTATCCAAAAATGAACTCATATCAAGTAATACACTGGTACCGATATAAAGCAATAAGGTCGCAAACATGATTAGGGCAATCAGTGTTATCATCATGCTTTTGTTTTTCTTCATATTACTTTTTGCAATCATAAAAAGATTCATGTTACCACCCCATCTTCTCTAAGAATTCACGCAGTGTATTATGACGTTCCGAATTCCCCTTTTCATACTGACCAAGCTGCAATTCGTCGATAATAATACCGTCCTTGAGATATAATATTCTGTTTGCTCTCCTCGCTGTTTTCATATCATGGGTTACCATAACAATACTTTGACCCTCTTTATTAATCTGCGTCATCACATCCAATACATTCGTAGCATTGGTTGAATTCAGTGCTCCGGTAGGTTCATCGGCAAAAACGATCTCCGGTGAATTAATCAGTGCACGTACAATCGATACTCTCTGTGCTTCCCCTCCCGATAGTTGGCTTGGAAACTTGTGGTAGCATTCCTCGCTAAGTCCAACTGCTGTCAGTAAATTAACCGCTTTTTTCCGAAGTGCTTTTTTATCCTTACTGATCAGCAATCCACTGACTAAGATATTATCCATAACACTCATCGTATCGTTCAGATACATTTGCTGAAAGATAAAGCCACAGTGTTTTCTTCGAAAGATTGCCAGTTTATCATTATTGTATTTACTGATATCCTCGTTTCGAAAATGAAGGTTTCCCAGGGTCGGCTTATCCATTCCGGATAGGGCATATAACAGTGTAGATTTTCCGGAGCCGGAGCTCCCCATGATAACAGTAAAATCCCCTTCGTATATCTCAATATTCAAATTTCTTAGTACATGCTGTAATACACTTCCGGTTGAATAGGATTTACATAGGTTCTTTGCTTCTAATAATTGATTCATCATTATACTCTCCTTTTTATAACTAGGTGACAAGTGTCAAAACACCTCTCTTTATGCCTAGACCATTAATACATCATAATTATTATTCAATAGGTCGCAATTTCCTACTAAGATTAGAGTGTCAAAAGGTCACCTAAATTGTACCCCTTCGTAAATTTGCACAATAATTTTCTTAAATATGTGATGCAATAACTCATTCATTCGCAACACGCTCTCGCTTGGATGAAGTACGTAGTGGTACATAAGGTTCTAAAATACAGGACCTAAGTACCAACGACTTCATACAGTTTCTCATCGAATGAGTGACTGCATCACATTAATCAAGTTTAATCATGTGCAAATTGACGAAGCCAAGATGATAGAAGACCTTTTGACACTCCAATCCTACTAAATAAAAAAGACTACAGGTCAGGTATTGCTAGGCCTTATAGTCTTATTATAGCTTGAAAAGCTTATCAAGTCTTTTTCTGTTATTTATTAAAGTCTTATCAAATTCTTAAATCTGCCTCTATACCTTTTTAATCTTAAGTCTGACAATAAAGCCTTGGTCTATTGAGCATTCGATCCCACCGCCCATTCCTTCCATAAACTGCTTCGCAATGTAAAGCCCCAAACCGGAACCTGAATGGGTGGAGGCATTCTCTCCCCGATAGAATTTCATAAATATCAGAGGCAGCTCCTCTTTCGAAACACTTGTCCCGTAATCTCTGATTTCCACTTCAATATTATCTTTATTCTCATAAAAGGTGACGTCAATGTCGCTATCCGCATATTTATAGGAATTGTTGATTACATTATCAATTACCTGATTAAGCCTAAGCTTATCACAATGAATTAAGCACTCCGGTACCGAGTTCTTTAGCTGTATCTTTTGATAGTGATTTAGATCGGAAAGCATCGAGATTATAATCGTACTTGGTTCCTCACAGGGCTCAATCTTTAAAACCTCCAGCTCCTCTAAGGTTGCATGAAACATATTGCTGATCAGCTTATCGATTACATCTGCCTTTTGATTGATTGTCCGTATCTTAGATAACGCTTCCTCCTGAGTCAGCTTTATCTCAAGAATTTCGCATAACGCTTTTATTGTTGAAACCGGTGTTTTAATATCATGGGAGAGCTGTGCAACTAACTCCTTTTTACTTCGATTCGCATCGTACTCACCCTGCCTCGCCCGCTTAAGCTCCTCTCGCATCATATCGAAGCTTTCGGTAAAGGCTCCAAAATAATTAGCCCTATCCATGGTGAGCGGCAGGTCAAGGTTTCCCACAGAGATATTTCCCGCAAATCGCTCCAGCTTTTTAAAAGGCCCTAGTATCCTCAGGTAAATAAAAGCAGCCACCGCATATAAAAGAAGCAGGATCACTATGAAAACGATCCATAATGCTAAAGACAGATTATGCTTAAGCTTATGAAACGAGTCCGAATTGGCAGGAAAGATTATTTTCCCAAGAAGTCTGTCACCCTCAAGATAGTCCACCATAATATCACCATTTTTCATGGAGTTATAAAGTGCATTGCTATAACCATCTTCATCCAGGATTATGATATTACATCCATATTTTTCTTCCATCTCATTTATGTTTTCTGAGGATAATTCATTCTCTAGCTTCTTCGCTGCATCATTTATCTCAATGACATTACAAGCATTGTAGTTCAAGGATGTTACGTAGTTTTGTAAGAGATAAAATGTAATCAAAAGGCATATACTCCCGCATAACAGAACCATCTTTAGTTTCATAGCTCCAGCATATATCCAACGCCCCATACAGTCTTAATATAGGTTGGTTCATTCGGATTCCTTTCAATTTTCTCTCTGATTTTCCTGATATGAACATTAAGGGTACCATCACTGAAAAACTCGTCCCCCCATATTTTCGAAAACAGCTCTTCCTTCGTGATCACCTTATTACGATGTGCATAAAGGTATGCAAAGAGGTTATATTCTTTATTTTTTAATTGAACTTCCTGCCCCTCAACATATATCTTTCTTGCTGCTTCATCTAGGGTAATCGATTGTTTTAGTTCCATCTTCGCCGGATTATTTTCCTCCAAGCGTCTTAATAACACTTTAACCTTTGCTAATAATACACTCAGTGAATAAGGCTTTTTAATATAATCGTCCCCACCGATATTTAAAGCGATTAAAATATCATCATCACTTTGTCTCGCACTGATGAACAAAATAGGTATATTGATATCCTCCCGTAGCCTTTTACATAGTGTAAACCCGCTTTCATTCTCCAAATTAATATCCAACAATATGATTTTAACCTGATTCTCGTATAGGAAGGAAAGACAATCTTCTGAATTCTTCACATAGCTTGAACTGATTCCAAACATATTAAAATACTCACAGGTAGCTGCAGCTAAATCAATTTCATCATCCACGATAAGACAATCATATTTCATAAGTTAACCACCTCTCTCCGATACTATCTTCATTATACATAATGAAGATAGTATCTTCCTGACTTTATTTTTATTGGTAATATGGATATTTTTCTCAATCATACCAGAGATGGCTAAGTAAATCAACCGGAAAGAAGTCTACTCCTATACCTTCACGATTTCACCGATATATTTACTTCGTGTAATCAGATAAAAGATACCCTGGGACATAAAATATACTGCAACCACAATAAAAGCATTGGACAGAAATTCTTTTATTATAGCATCTCCTCCGACGATAAATGTCATTAGATAAATCAGTGAAACTCCCAGGAAGGTACCAAAGAGTAAGGGCAGGAAGAATACAACTAAAAGCTCCTTACCTACGATACTTCTCATCTCCTTATCGGTAATTCCGATTTTATACAGCTTCTTGAAGGTTACCTTGGCTTCGGAAAGCTCAGTGAATTGTTTAAAATAAAGTACACTTCCCCCTGCTACAAAGAATAGGATTCCCATAACAGTTGATACAAACAGGAATACAGAATATCCGCTTTTGAGCTCCTCATAGGTATCTATAACTGATGTCACCTTAAGCTCGTTATCTCCCAACTCTGATCTTAAGGACTTTATAGTTGCCTCACTGTTCTTCCAATTCTTAAAATTAATCATATGATAGTAGCCAATGTTCTGATCCGTAACCTTATTCGATAACTTCTCATAATCCACATTGCTGATTACGATAATTGCGTCCGTCGGAAAGGAAGCTGTTCCTGTAATCCAGTCACCTTTTCGGGAATCAATGAAATGATAGCTGTAATTATTATTTTCGTCGTAATATTCATGGGTACTCCCGGGTTCTATGCCATGATTGCCGGGCCGCCAGTCAATTACAATATTATATGCCTCGCCCTCTGCAACGACTAATTTATTTCCGGTAAGCTGATTATACTCCTCCTCAGAAATAACCGGTTTACAATTCTTAAGGTCATTTGAACTTTCCTTTGTACTGAGAAATATAAATTTCAGCGTCTTATTATCCTTAATCTCCTGTCCCTCCAAAATCTCGTCCAGGGTCCCCTCCGGAAGCTTATTGATGCCAGCGGTCTCAACATATTCCAGATGGTTTTTATCCATCTCGGCAATCGTCTCACTCAGACTGAACAGAGAAAAGGGCGATGCAACCAAAAATATTGTCATCGTACTTAACACACTAAGGATAAAGATTATCTTTTTGTTCTGATTAAATTTATGATGCAGTTCTGAAACAGTAAGTATATTCTTATGATATAATCGGCTTTTTTTAATTAAATGCACAATCAGGTTTCCGCCGTTTGATAATGCAAGATAAACTCCCAAAAAGGCAGTAATCATATATATCATTAATACTAAGGGATTTGAATTCAAGGCTTCATCATTTGCTATGATGATCAAAAACACCACTGACAAAACCATAATCAGAAGACCCAGCCCACCGAAGATCGGATCCAGCTTGTTATATTCCTTACCCTCACTTTTTCTGGCTTCCTTTAGTAGACTTGAGATATCTATTTTTCTCATTTTCAGAGAGGTTCTTGCCATTACGGTTACAAAGATAAGAATAAATACTGCCAAAGTAAGCAAAAATGGCTGATAGTCTAACGAATATTTGATATCCTTAATATCCAGTAAACTTAATATTACCATCTGAAATAACCTTGAGAATAAAGTTCCTACCCCTATTCCGGTAAACAGAGAAGCCGAGCTAATCAGGATATTTTCCGTATTAATCAGCTTACGAAGCTCCTTTGCATTCATTCCCAGACTGATATAAACCCCAAACTCCTTGTTTCTACCTTTAATAAAGGCAGAATGTGCATAGTTGATAAAGAATACGGAGAATATGGCTATGGATACCATGGTGATCGGGAAAATATACGTAAGCACATCTGCACCTTCCCTACCCTGTAATTCCTTGTTCATAATCAAGGTAGCATACATAAAGAACAACATAATCGAAAAGCTACTGGACAAAAAATATGCAAAATACTTTTTCAAACTGCCCTTAAAATTTCTGATTACCACATCCTTAAAGGTCATTGTTCTCACCTCCGACGATTGCCTGGCAATCTAAAATTTGGTCAAAGAATTCTTTACGGCTACCTTTTCTAACAATATCCATAAATATCTTACCGTCTTTGATAAAAATAACCTTTTTGCAGAAACTTGCTGCAAATACATCATGGGTTACGATTAATGCCGTTACGTTCCTCTCCTGATTAATTTTTTCAAAACAGGTCATGACCGCATTTGCAGATTTGGAATCAAGGTTTCCTGTGGGCTCATCTGCAAATAAGAGGACCGGATCATTGACTAATGCTCGGCTAACGGCTGCTCTTTGCTGCTGACCTCCTGATATCTGATAGGGGTGTTTTTCGGCAATCTGATCAATACCGAATAGCTTCATAATCTCCATTGATTTTTCATTCATAGAATTACTATTCTTCTTATCCAGCACCATCGGCAGCATTACATTCTCCTGAAGTGTGAGGTTATCCAGAAGATTAAACTCCTGAAATACAAAACCTAATTTTCTTCTGCGAAATAACGCCATCTCAAATTGATCCATTTGGTCAATCCGGTTTCCACAGATTTCAACGCTTCCTCCGGACGGTGTGGTAATTCCGCTGAGAATATTTATCAAGGTTGATTTTCCACTTCCTGAGGGTCCCATGATTGCGATGAACTCACCCTCTTCTACCTGCAAATCAACTCCGTCCAATGCCTTTGTTGCATAATTTCCTTTATTCTCTCCATAAATCTTAGATAAATTAGTCGCTGTTAATACTGACATATCAAATCCTCCTTAAGACTTTCTTGGCTATTACGATGTGCTTCGTAATTTCTATTGATTTTATATGTCTATCATAATTCCTTTCATTATCTGCATCCATTGAATAAACTAATAAAACCTTACAGTTTTGCAAGGTATGAGATTGTTACCGAGGTTCCTTTCCCTACCTCGGAAGTGATCTTTAGCGTATGTCCAAGCAGTTTGCATACCTCCTTACAAAAATAAAGCCCTATTCCGCTGGACTGAAAACCCATTCTTCCATTATCTCCGGTGAAGAAAGGTTCACATACTTTTCCGAGATCATGCTCCGGAATTCCGATACCTTCATCCTTAATCGTTAGGATGATCTGCTTGTCCATCTTCTCTATGATAAAATAGATATTCTTCGAGGTACCCTCCTCGCTCTTCGAATACTTAACGCCATTGGAGATAATCTGATTAATCATCAAATCATTCCACTTCTTGTCCGATAAGATATCAGCTTCCGTAAGCTCAGTAATGATCTTTGGAAATACTCTATTATAGATAAAAAGACTCTTATTCTTATTAATGATATGCTTTAACTCCTCCAAAAGATTGATCTTTTCCGGAATATAGTCCTTTGCAAAATCCTCCAAACGGATCATATTCAAAACCGCATCCAGATTTGTTAAAAGCTTTTTATTTTCCTCCTTTAACGCCTGCAACCCGGTTTGAGGTTCTATTTCCTTCTGCTCCATCCTCTGCAGCAGTATATCCGTAACTGTAATTGGTGTCTTCATATTATGTATCCACAAAGAAAGGAATCTCCTTTCCTTTTTTCTTTCATTCTCTGCTGAGGATAATTTACTTAGATAATCACCATGAAGCTTTAAAAACGCCTCACTCACTCTTTTATTAATGGACAAACTAAAATTACCCTGATAATCCTGATATTTGATCATATACTCCAAGCCCTTATAGAGCCTGTAATATTCCACCAGGCGAACCAGCATCCAGACGATATATACAAATAAAATAATAGATAGGGGATAAATAATCTCTATCTTTTTACCGAAATCTATATAATAAAATAAACCGATTAAGAAACACCCGCTAAAGTAAGCAATACTATTCGTGATCTGATCCTTTAAAAAGCATTTTAACAGCTTAGTACCCATCCTGCTTATCCACCCCTCTTACTAGGTTCTATCCGATATTGCTTGCATCAAACAAATACCCTGCACCACGTTTGGTTTTAATCACATCTTCAATCCCCAGACTTGACAGCTTATTCTTTACTCTCGTTACATTTACTGTCAGGGTATTATCATCGACAAAGCTGCTTTCATCCCATATCTCCTCTAACAACTCTTCTCTAGATAATACGATATTCTTATTCTGCAAAAATTTCTTTAATAATTTATATTCGTTTTTACTAAGCTCTTCTGTTTTAGCTCCATATGATATCTTAAAGCTCGCGTTATCCAAAACGATACCCTGTACCGTAATTTCCTTGCTGCTCTCATTGCTACCTGCATAATCTCCATAAAGTCTTCGAAATAATGCGTTGACCTTTGCCATCAACACCTGAATATTGAAGGGCTTTACGATATATTCATCTGCCCCAAGCTCCATGCTGAGGATTTGATCCATATCACTGTTCCTTGCCGAGGTTATGATAATCGGAATATTAGAGTGCTTACGAAATATTCTGCAATAATAATTACCGTCATAATATGGAAGATTAATATCCAGTAGTACTAATTGGGGGGCAAGCTTTACGAACTGTTCCTCAATATTTCGAAACTCTTCTACAGCATATACCTCATAATCATACCCCGATAATACTTCAATCATTTGATTTCTAAGCTCGATATCATCTTCTATTAACATAATCTTCGACATAGCAGCCTCCATATAAAATCATCTTAATGCTCCTAAAACTGTTACTCACAAATATCATAATACATAATCCACAAAATGACAATAGATGGGAGCTTACATGAGTTCTTTGGGTACATCTACTGTTACTGTTCACACCCAATGTCATTTCTCACTTAATTGCATTACGTAGCGGTACATAAGGTTCTAAAAAACAGAACCTAAGTACCGACGCATGCAAATACTCACCATGGGAATCATTTCCCACTAGCCTTATGATTTAGACTCAGAATAGGCTGAACTGTAATATTTTTATTGTATATTATTTTATATATTTCTTAACTTAATGATATTGGGTATGAACAGTAATCATCTACTTTATCCAAAAAAGAAGATTGAAGTTAACCGCTTCAATCTTCTTCCTATTATATATTTCAAACGACATATAACTCTCATCTATCATTGGTATCCGCTAATAAATAGTCCTCTTAACAGTTAGCACCCTGTCATATAGCTCTCTGGTGTCCTTAAAAATTACATGGCTAACGTTAATCACCGTAATATCCTTCAGACCAAGAATTGTTTTTTCAATTTCTCTTGCCCGCTCCATATCGAGGGAAGCAAACGCCTCATCCATAAATAGTATGCTGGCTTTGTTTAACAAGGCTCTTGCGATTACAATTCTGCTTCTTTCTCCGCCCGATATATTTTTTCCGTTATCATAAATAATAGAATCTAACCCCTCCGGTTTTTGCTTTATAAAATCCGTCAGGCCGGCGGCATCAATAGCTTTATTGATTTCATCCTCGCTATATTCCTTATATAACGTGATATTATTCCTGATCGTATCTTCGAAGATAAATACCTGCTGCTCGATATTGGCAACGAGCTTAAAATATTGATCCCTTTTTACATCCCGAAGATCATTCCCATCAATCATTATCTTTCCTCCGGAAGGGTTGAAATACTTTCTGAACAGCTTCAATAAGGTTGATTTTCCGCCACCGCTGGGACCAACGATGAGGTATTTTCCGTTCTTTTTCACCCGGAGATTAACATCTGATAATATCTGCTGCTCACCATCCTCATAGCAAAACTGAACCTCCTGGAAGGTAATTTCATTTTTAAACTCCGGCAAATCAACCGTTTCCACATAGGTATCCGAATTCTCTAAGGTCTTCTCAATCTTACGGATCAGGTCTCCGGTTGTGAACAGCTTTGGCAGGCTCTCACTAACCTCAAGTAAAGGAAACATCATTCGTTGGACACCCTCAACCACCAGCAGCAGACCTCCCGCGCTAATATTACCGGATACAGCGAGATATCCGATACCGCAGATTACACCGTAGAGGGATCCACTCATGAATAAATTCTCTGAGGCATAGATAAAGGATAGCATCCTTTCTATTAGAAAACCCTTCTGTTGTATCTCCTCACTCTTTGTATAGTAATCCTCCGTTACCTTTTCCTGTAGATTATAATTCTTAACAATATGGAAGGCTGACAGTATCTCTTTGATATAAGAGGTATAGCCGTCAAACAGATCACTGCGTTCCTTGTAAGCCTTTTTTGTAGGCTTGGAGGTGAAGACTGAAAGAAGGATATTTACGACAATAATAACTAAGGCAAGTAGGATCATCCTTGCGTCTACTGTGGTTAGCAGCCAGATACCTACAAGAAACTTTACAATCCCATTGAACAATGTATATATCCCGGTGATTAAACTATCTTCCAAAGTATTGAAATCATTAGTCATGGCAGAGATATATTTTGCGTTATTTTCCTTATGAAATTCTGCAATATTCTTTTTAAATACCTTCCTAATATAATATTTTTTAAGAAGGACGTTTGCTTTTCTTTTATACAGATTATTAACCATTGCAACCAGGATGCCGATTGGAACCAGGGAAGCTGCAAGGAGTATAACCCAAGGCGCTTGCTGCTTCAGAAGCTGCATGTTACCCTTCAATGCATAATCTAGGAGCTTCATCATTCGAAGCATTACATAACCATCGATAATGGAGTATATCACAGCAACTACCATCGCTAAAAGAAGATATGGCCATACTTTATAGTATTTTTTTAGCATGTTATCACCTCGTTAAAATAATCCTTGGCAGGGTAGCTGTGAACGGCTCCATTCTTAATCTCAATCACATAATCATAATTCTCAGTGACGCCTTCATAAAATCTATGACTAATCGCAATAACCGTATTGTCCAGCTCCAGGAATACCTTCTCAATTTCTCTTCCCAAATCTGCGTTTAAACTGGAGGTTCCCTCGTCCACAAATAAAATCTCAGCATTTTTTGCAATCGCTCTGGCAATGGAGATTCTCTGTCGTTGCCCTCCCGATAAATTCTTCCCGTTCTCCGTCAATCTTTCCTCAATTCCGCTCTTTTTTTCTTCCAGAATAGTATTTAATCCACAAACCTCGACAGCATAATTGATTTGCTCCACAGGAATGTCTTTATATAGACTAATATTGTTCTTAATTGTATCCTCAAATAAGAAAACATCTTGATAGATGAAGGCTACCTTCTCATGAAAGGATTTTTCCAAGATCTCTCTGTAATCAATACCGTCAACGGTAATTTTACCTTCAAAGTCATCATATACCATTGCGAGCAGGTTCATAAGTGTAGTTTTTCCAGCCCCGCTAACCCCTTTGATCAGATATTTCTTTCCCTTCTCAATCATAAAGGAGGCGTCCCTTAGAATTTGCTTCTGATCGTAAGAAAAATTCACCTGCGACACTTCTATTCTTTCTTCAAATTTAAATTCCTGTGTACCCTTCCCGATGTTCACAGTGTTTTCCTCAGGCTTCGCTATTTTATTATAGATACTTATCGAAGCTTTCATCTGATTCCACATAGGAAATGCTTCGATCAAGTAATTGCTGATTGAACTGCTAAGCTGAAAGATGAAGCCTGCTGCCGCCAGCGAAAGTGCTCCCTGCATCTCATATCCCAGATAAATTACAACAGAAACTGATACTGCAAAGGCAAGTATACGAATGACATTACGCTGAAGCTCGGTAAATACATTCGCTTGATACTTTCGTTTCTCCAGGCGTTTTATAGTTCCGATGCTTTTTTTCAGGAATTTATCCTCAATATTATTCAGTTTCAAGATCTCAATTCCATTAAAGGTATTGGACATATCCGTGGTAAACAACTCATTTGTTGTTGAAACACTCTGCTCCAGTGCCGTTGTTTTCTTTGTAAAAAAACTTGCCAGAATAAACAAAAGAACCGAGAAGCCGAACATGGCAATCGCCAGCTTATAATCCAGTACGATCAAAGCCAGCAAAGATAAGACAAACATTATGATATTAATCATGAAATTAAGCAGACTGTAAAAAAATCTATGTTCAAAGGTATTTACATCATTAATCAAGTTCGATATGTAGACTTCCTTAGATTTCTGAGAGTATTGCTTAAACGGCATATTGATAATTTTATCAAATGCCATCTTTCTGACGTCCAGGATCGTATCCCTCATATATCTGATTCGAAGCATTCGAGAGATCAGGAAATTAATCGGTGAATATATGATAAAGATAATCGTAACGATAACCACTGTTTTATAATACGTTACCTCCGCTTTTTCAACTGCACCAAGAATTAAGGCAAAGATCGCCATCTGTGCAAAATGATCAATTACAAATTGGAAGGTCGCAATCACATATAGTATGAATTTGACTTTCCGCTTGAATAATAGTTCCTTCATAACATCTCCTCATAAAAAGTAAGTATTTTCTAATTGATTATAACACACGAAGCCTGAAAGTAAATTAAAAATAAATTAATTTAATCCTGTTACTGTGTGATATGAATCATCTAAAACATGCACCGACGTAGTGCACGTTTTGTTGGACATATGGCGTATTATAATAATAAAGCTGAGATTAACTCTCAGCTTTATCCTTATGTTGGTATGCAATTAATACAACATCTTTACTGGTTTTAGAGCATAGCGCTTGCTCTAGCTTTGTGATTTCAGTTAAATCTTCTTCGGTGATATCTGCCACCTTGTATTCGGAGAAATCCTGTAATTCCATCAATAAAACCTCCTGTTATAATGATCAAGCTTAATGGCAAATTACAAACTCACATATTGCTATATCCTCTTAGTTTCGTAATTTAATTATATTATTGCCAAGTATAGGAAGTAATATTTAATGTAATAAAAAATCGTCGGGTTAAATCAAACTGATTCATATCTGCTTTTATATTCGTTTCTTATTTTTTCTCTTTTCGTTTGCGGACACATTCTGCCAGCAGATATTCTATTTGTCCGTTAATGGAGCGAAAATCATCTTCTGCCCAGACAGCCAATTCATTCCAAAGGCCCGGTGAAAGCCGAAGAAGAATTTGCTTCTTCGATTTTTCTTTTTCCTTAAGAGCTTTCTCTTTGGCTAGAATCTCTTGTTCCATTTCCCTGATTCTATCCAGCCTGGATAACAGCTTTTCTTCCTTGCTTTCTATTTTTTCTTCCATATCTCACGACCTTTTTATTAAGATTAATAGATGGAGCCACTATTAATAATTGGTTGGGCATCCTTATTACCGCAAAGAACTACCAGCAGATTGCTGACCATGGCAGCTTTCCTCTCCTCATCCAGTACGACAACTTCTTCCTCTCCCAACTGATCAATTGCCATCTTAACCATGCTGACAGCGCCTTCCACAATCTTCTGTCGAGCAGCAATTACGGCCACTGCCTGTTGTCTCTGCAGCATTGCGGCTGCAATCTCCTCAGAATAGGATAAATGCGTAATTCTAACTTCTTTGATTTCTAACCCGGCATCCATTACCCTCTGCTGTAATTCTTCCCTCATGCTGTCCGCTATCTCCTGGCTGCTGCCACGAAGTGTCTTCTCATCAGCATCATCCTCCATGGTGTCATAGGGATATAGCCTTGCAATATTACGAATGGTTGAATCACATTGGATGGATAAAAAGGTTTTATAATTATCAACATTAAATACTGCTTTCGTAGGATCGGAAACTCTCCAAATTACGATTGCTCCAATGATAATCGGATTACCTAATACGTCATTTACTTTTTGCTTTTCATTATTTAAGGTTAATGTCTTAGTGGATATCTTCTTACCGGTTGAGGCAGCGATACTCGCCTGAGCATTAGTACCTGTAGTTCCTGTACCAATGGTAATATTGGTTGCTCCCCCGCTTGCAGGGTTAAAGCCGCCTGCAAATGGATTGGTGTAATAAAAACCTTCTTTTTTGATGGTACCGTAGTACTTGCCAAACAAAGTCATAACCAGGGCTTCATTCGGATTAAGAATATGGAAGCCGCCCAACATAATGCTAAGTACAATAATGAAAATAATTCCTCCGATTAAGAGAGCTACTCCAAGAATATCACTATCATCTCCGGATAATAGGATACTTCCAAATACTATCATAAGGGTGGATATTACGAAACCGACCAGTACAAGTAAAAGCATTATTCCGCCACTGAAGGGCCTAATCTCTTTCTCATCAATTAAATTAATTTGGTTTACATTTCCTTCTTTGTCCATAACTGTCTCCTTTTAATTTATATATTGTATTGATATCATTTTGATATCATATTTATACCACTATATTCCATATATGTCAATCTCATTTCTTAATATTAATTTAATTTTAATCTTTCGCAATGTACTACTATCTACATTTTTCGATTAATTGTCGGAAAATTGATAATTATCAATCGTCCGGAAGGATCAATCACATTCAAAGAATATGAAACCTACCTTCAAGAGATTATTACTAAGGATTTATTGGATCTTCGTAATACTAATCTAATTCTTTCGGTGGAGGTCAAACATTAAATGCAAATGTAACTAATATGCCCAATATACCGATTTATACAAGCATGAGGGGAGATGATGGCTTCGGTGTCTGGGTAACCAACAGATAAGTATAAGAAATGGCATGTCAAAGAATATCTCGCTCATCCTTGATATGCCATCTATAATATCATCTATCGTTTTATTTCATCTTTTTTATCAATACATGTCGATCAGGGTTGAATGACAATCGGTGTATTCTTGGGACAGTATTTCCAAAGTATATCCATAATCTCATTGTCCACCGCAATGCAACCGGCAGTCCAGTCAGAGTCTCCGCCCATACCGTGAATCATGATCTCACCACCCAAAGCAGTATTCCAGGGCGGTTGTGTCCCGTTATCAATAGCATCTACAATCTGTTCATACGTATTTTGATCGATATTACCGGAATCCAACGCCTCCTTGGCATCTTCCTTGTTGGGATAGGAAACACCAAGAGAAAGGTAAAATCTACTGGCACTATTTCTCACGCATACATAATAGGTGCCTTCAGGTGTACGTCCGTCTCCCTCCTGCTTCTTGTCACCGGTTGGTTCCCAGCCTAAACCGATGGAATAGCTGTCATATAGCTGGTCACCATCCCATAGCTCCAGAGTACGATCACTCTTTTTCACAACTATTTTCGGAGAGTCTAAGGCTTCAATCTCGTTAGAAACTGTTTCTGTGGTCGGGTTTGAAGATGGATTTGCCGCTGTGTTTTCAGATGAACTTGAAGTTGGTAGTATCTCACTTAACAAATCACTTCTAATATATCCAGTCGAATCTTCATAGCCCACCTTACTCCAATCCCCATCATTACCAAGGTACTTAACCTCTGTTCCGTTGCTTAAACTCACTATAACCTCCGCCTGCATCGATGGCTCCGTTCTCATATTTACCCCATCCCCTATCACATAGTAAAATACCAGTGTCTCTTTCTCCGGTTTCGTAGGTTGTGATGCCTCCGTACTTGTTTCCTGCGCCGATGGTGTAGGTTCTACGCTGGGCTCTACGTTTGTTTCCGGTGAACCGTCAACTTCTAATTCACTAACAATCACATTGGTTAAAGGGGGAATAATCGTTGGCGTTAATGTAGGTGCCGTAGTAATCTCATTACCCTCATTTTCTTCGGAAGCAGAACAGGCGGTTAATCCGGCAACTATCAAAATTACAATTGTAGCGAATGTAATTATTCCTAACCGTTTCATCATCTACCAATACACTCTCTTTCATGATAATTAGATATAAGAACTGTGTGCCCATTTAATCTTTTGCTTATTTATGTTTCTTATACAATGTTATCATATACTTATTTTAGAAATATTAAACAACTTTAATTCTAAGTTTAAAATCACTGTGATAACTATGAAGCAATATAAGCAAAGTGATGAATAAAGTAATATATAGTTTCATTCTCTATTACATCTATTTAACACTTCCTCCATGAAAATTACATTCATAGATTTTCTTTGCTTGACAAAATATCTCTTCTTTTCCGTTAAACCATTCAAAATCACCTATGACATTACAATAATAGACATAATCACCGTTCTGATATAGGTTTGGTCCTCGGTAAGGTGCTTCCTCGCTCACCAGTAATAATGCTTCCTTCAAAAAATCCCCTGAAAACCCGCCACCTAATACATGTCCACAATAATTCATGCTCCAGATTGGTGACCCTTGGTACCAAACCGCTTCCTCACCGCAAAACTTTTCACCTCCCAGGTAAGTATCAAGGTATCGGTACTCTCCTTCCTCATATTGCAAATCATTCGATTTTGGCCTTGATGCCTGTATTAACGGGCCTTTTCCTGCATAGGTGTTTTTCTTTGCTCTGCACAAAAAATCTATCATATCACCATAATCAATTACTTCTTTTCTGGTATTGGATATGAAGTAATTAATATCTTCCGGTTTTACCAATCTGTCTATACTTATCTTAAATTCATTACTTAATCGTATCAGATTCTCTACATCTGGATAACCCTGCCCTAACTCCCATTTTGCTACAGCTTGCCTCGTCACTCCGATTTTTTCCGCCAGGCCTTCCTGGGAAAGCCCCCGGTCCTTCCTAATCAATGGCAGCTTATCCTTCAGTTCCATAATATATTATCCCCCTTCTTTGAATCAACATGTATTGAAGCATTCCTGCAGAATTAATAACTAAATATTATAATGTCTATTGATATGAATATACCACATATTCCCTGTGCTATCAATCAACCTAAACTACCATATCTGCCAACCATAAGTTGCACTTTGTATATAGCAAAAGCCCTCTAGCGATATCACCGAGGGCTTTTGTTATATACATTGCTTCTTAATAGTTATTTCTTTCATAGTCACATATCCACACTAACGAAGTATGGCTGTTTTTAAATATAATAATGAATTTCCACTGGAATTCATTATTATATTTACTAAGCATTCAACTTTGTTGAATGCTTTTCACACTACACCGTTAATTCTAGTTGATTCTAAAGCTCATAATATTTTTCTAAGATATGAGCTATTCCATCTTCATTGTTAGATAAGGTAATCTCATCAGCCACCGCCTTAAGTTGTTGACAGGCATTTCCCATGGCAACTCCAAGTCCTGCAAATTCAATCATTTTAATATCATTGTGTTCATCCCCAAAAGCTATCACTTCCTCTGGACTGATGTTCATCTTATCACATACGGCTTGCAGTGAGCTTGCCTTATTAATTCCTTTCATGGTTGCTTCAAGATAGAAGGGAGTTGATTGTACAAAGGAAAGTTCACTCATAAAGGGCTTCATGATCTGTTTGGAAGAAGGCACCAATACATCATTGGGAGCTGCAATCAAAATTTTAATAGGGTTAAAATCAACCGCAGCTGCAACATTATCTACTTCCTTAACCCCAAGACTATTCAAATTGCTTTCAAACTCTATCATGAATTCATCTTTACTGGTGGTATAATATTGCTTACCATCCTCAACAATCGGTGTTACCGGAAAATCCTCTATATGCTTCAGCAGTTTGACTGCTGTTTCATTTGGTAGACTTTTTTTATATAATACCTGCTTGGAGTTAGCATCAACTACCTTACCCCCATTATAGGATAATAAAATTCCGTTATATTTCTCCAGCTGCAGAGCCTCACTTTCTCTTTTCAGTCCAGTAATCGGGCGTCCTGAAGCTAATACTACAATCACACCCTTCTTTTGCACAGCAATTAATGCTTCCTTTGTCCTCCGCGTAATTATCTTTTTATCATTGTTCAAGGTTCCGTCCAAATCTAGTGCAATCAATCGGTATTTCATATATCTCCTTACTATCTTATGTATTTTAAGTAGCTCAAGTAAATTGTCGGAGCATAATCTACTCAAAAAGTAATGTTACTCCTATGTATAACCTGCTATCATAATTTTTTATCTTAACAGCAAGTGGCAATTTTTACAAGAAAAATCTAAAAAAAGGAGTTGACGCAAAACTAAATGATTTTGGTTTTGCCTCAGCCCCATATTACCAAGATTACTTTACTTTGATTTTTCCTTCCTCATCAAAGGATATTCCATACTTACAATAACCATTTATTTTCTTCAGGATTCGTATTTTCTCGTTTCCCTTGCTTGGAGTTGGTTGATAATTGTTGATTGAACCGGTGGAGGATATGGAACAGGGAATAATTCTTACATTATTATCAGGTACCAGCTTGTCGTTTAGAAAGGTGAAGGTCTGCTGATAAATCATCGTATCCTTATCGGGAGGATTCGTATTTCCTCCAAAGCAGAAATTTCCAAGACTATATACAATAAAAGCATCTTTGTATTTTTCTACCGGCTGAAGTACATGGGGATGATGTCCAAGAACCAGATTTGCTCCTCCGTCTATTGCAATCCTGCCAAGAGTTGTTTGAGCTTTGGTTGCCTTACTGGTCCTTTCAATTCCCCAATGAAAGCTTACAACGATTAAATCAGGTTTTTCCTCTTTTACTTTTTTTAACGCACTGCGTAAAATTGTAGTGCAATCGTCTAACTTGTCCGTTTCAAGAATGGATACCATGCCTATTTTTATTCCTTTGACTTTATATACTCCAATCTTACTGAAGGAGGAAAATATTATATCTGCGTTATTAAAGCTTTCTATGGTATCAGAATAGCTGATTTCTCCATAATCCTTCACGTGATTATTGGCAAACGCAACAGCTTCGATAGAGCCTTCCTTTAATATATTGATATAGGAGGGCTTACCTCTAAACGCCCACTTTTTATCAACGCGGCTTCCTCTGTCGCTTAACGTGCCTTCAAAGTTAACAAGAGTCATATCATCTTTTTCAAAAATCGGCTTAACGTTCTTAAAAAAATATGCATCATTCTTCTGTTTATTATATACCGAAAAGAAATTTACACTTGCAGGCTGCTTGATATCACTGGATAAGGTAACATCGCCCGCCGCACTGATCGTGATGGAAACCTCTTTTGTAACAGTTACTTTACAGACAGCTTTTGCTTCACCAAGACTTACTGTAACATTCGCCTCTCCATAATGAACTCCCTTAATAACACCCTTTTGTGAAACGGTTATTATCTTAGTATTACTGCTTGTAAATTGAAGTTCTTCCTCGGTTGTATTCTCCTCGGACAAGGTTGCTTCCAGTTTATACTTATCTCCCTGTTTCATCGAGAGTTTCGTCTTCCCTAATGTAATTTTACCGGAATATGTCTCCTCCGGTTCCTCTTCAGGTCCTCCCGGCTCAGTGGGATCATCAGGATTATCAGGGTTTTTCGGTTCAATTGGAGTTTCCTCTCCTCCCACACCTGTATTTCCCGGATCCGTTGTTTCACCCGGTACTGATGTTACTTCCGGCCTGCCTATCTCTGAAGCATATACCCTATTCGAACTAATTCCCAACATTAATAACATACAGAAAATACTAATTATGTATCTATTCTTTGTCAGTAACACCTTCATACGCTTGTATTCCCTCCCTGTAGCTTACGTAATTCTGCAGATATAGTATAACTTACGGTTTGTGGTAAATCAAGCAAACACTAACAATTTTGAATGTTTCCTTACTAATGTAACGTGTTTTCGAAAGCAGCTTATTAATCTGTTCTTAAACAATTCTTAATTATATTTCATTTTAAATGTATATATACTTGTAGTAAGGTTATATATGAAAATAACAAAAAAACCATTCCAAAAATAATAGGGGGTAAAATTTATATGATTCAGCAAAGAAATCTAGTTGTATGCATTCTGTTATCAATCATAACCTGCGGACTTTACTCTTTTTACTGGTTTGTCTGTCTAACTGACGATACAAATGCTCTTTCCAATGAAACAGATACGTCAGGCGGTATCGCCTTGCTTTTAACCATTATTACCTGCGGTATCTATGGTTTCATCTGGGCTTACAGAAGGGGCGAAAAAATAGATAAAGCAAAACAGATGCGTAATATCCCTGCCGGAAATGGCGGCTTACTATACTTATTACTGTACCTGTTCGGCGGATTAATTGCTTATGCCTTGATACAACACGAAGTTAATACCTTGGCCAATCAGCAAATTACTATGTAGAAGAAAGCTGCTAATCCTCATTTAAATTACTGAAAAGTTAATATGGCAGGTGCAAAATGTTAAAAACATTTTGCACCTGCCATCAGTCCTCTTCGGCTTCCCTCTATTATTCACTTACTAGTGCGTAAGCCGATATTTTACGAATCCGGTAGGTAATCAGCATGGATACTGCATAGGATAGGAGGATAATCGCAATTCCAAATATCGAAATTGATGTCGGGGTTACGATAAAACCGGCTTTCATGATGCCCATACCCCTCTGCACTGCTGTCATAATTACATTCGTAAGGGTAGCTCCAAGAAAACTTCCGATACACACCCCGAAAAATACCGGCACAAGGAAACCGATTGATATCTGGTTCATCAGCTGCCAGGTGGTATAGCCAATGGCTTTTTGAATACCGAGTTCACGTTTTCTTCGAACCACCGTTGAATTAATTATGAAGTAAAGCACCAATACAACAACCGCTACCGTTATAAACATGATCGCAATACCTAGCAAAGATACGATGGATGTATAGACCATAGCTCCCTGCTCTATGTTTTTATCCATATCCTGCGTAAATATTATGGAAGACTCATATCTGCTTTCAATCTTTTTCAAAAACTCTGCTGCATCCGTTCCTTTATCTAGGTAGATATTAAGACTTTGCTGGTGGAAGTCCGGATTTAGCATCAGCATACCCTCATAAGTAATTGAGGAATTTATACCTCCCATATAACCACCCTGTGATAAGCCTGACACAACGAACTCTACCTCAACATCTCCCATCGATAAGAGGACCATATCTCCTTTTGTTTTCCCAAGCATTTCAGCCAGATGTCCTGCCAGTACAATCTCGTTACTATGAATTGGGTATCTTCCCGTATATACAGTTCTCGTTTCTTTTCCGGAATAATCGTCCATAATATAGGAGCTAACTTCTACATCATCAATATTGATAATTACTTCATCAATAAATTGTACCTTTCTTACCTCCTCCAGCTTCCTTATCTCATCCACCTCTTTTGATACATCAGTATCCGGTTTGAACACTACTACCGCATTCGACAGTTCAATTCCCGGAGTTTCCAAAAATGCCGTAATATCTACTGTCGTGTTATAAAACATGACTACTGCAAAGGCCTGTGCAAACGAGACCACGATTAAAATAAATACAATCATAAAGCTTTGCTTTTTATTCTGTAATAATGCTTTCATCGCCAATACAAAGGGCAGCCTGCCTCTGGAAGTACTCAGGGGCATATGATTTTTACGAAAGCTATGGGTTACGATGCCGCCACGGAGTGCAATAATCGGATGGAGCTTTCTGATTTTTGATGAGGAGGCTAATGCCACAACCGCTACTATAAGTAAGATAATACAAAACGCAATTCCACTGATTACACCATCAAAGTCCTGAACCCATTTGATACCGGACTGCTGAGCAAAGATATCCGATAATGCCGGGGTCGTCAGGTAAGATAATGCGATTCCGACGATACTTCCAACAAAAGCGATTACTGTAAACTGGAGCAGTACAGATAAAATGATTTGTCTGCTGGTGTAACCTACCGCTTTTAAGGAACCTATTTTTGTCATATCCTCTTCTAAACTGTTATTGATTCGGAATCTCACCACGATCAGACAGACTATAACGATAATCGCCGCAAATACCACAACCATAATCGACATCAAAGAAGGCATCATGGTACGGGAGAGCTTAACCATCGGCATATCCATACTATATAATGAGCGCGTAATATCCGTTTGAGCAGAGGAGGTTTTTTGGCCTGTAATTTCCCTTATACCGGTCTCAATATCCTTATTCACTTCATAAAGCCTCGCTAATACCAGCGCAGCGCGATAGGATTCACCTAATTGCTTATCTACCTTTTCATAAGTATCCTGAGGCAGGTACACTCCCATAAGTAACGTTTCCGGAGAACTGTAGAATACATCCTCCGTAAAGCCTTTGACGGTAAAGGATAGCTCTGTATCTTTTAGCTTCATATGAATGGTATCATTTAACTCATAGCCTCCCACCAATTGAAATAAATACGGGAGATAGATTGACATATCGTCTGCCGGAAGGTGCTTGCCGACAAATTTCCATCTGGTCATGGAACGAGTAGCATCTGCGTTATTAAATAAAAAAATATTTTTCTTAGTTCCACCATTATAGTCGATTTCTGCCTGCGCCCACATTGGCTTCACGGTTTCCATCTGTTTCATGTTCTCATGATTTGTCATGTATTGTTCAACTTCCTCCGTGAAATCCGTCTCGGGCATAATATAGTAAATATCGGAGGTATTCATGTCTTTCGTGATCTTATCAAAATAATTACCAAAATTGAAAGAAATCAGCAGTCCGATATTTAATAATAAGGCGGCGATGCCAAACATCAAAAAGAGTGATATCGTATGACCTTTCGTTTTTCTAATATTAGCGTAGGCTAACATAAAAATCTTCCTCACATTACCACCCCATTTCAGTAAGGAAGGCTTGTAGCTTTACATGTCTTTCCTTATCCCCGCTGACATATTTGCCAAGGTCACAAACTCCGTGGATCACACCGTCACGGATGTATAAGATACGATTTCCACGTCTTGCAGATTTAATGTCATGGGTAACCATGATGATATTCTGTCCTTTGTCATTAGCTTCCGACAGAACATCAAGTACTGCCTTTCCGGCTGCGGTATTCAGGGCACCGGTTGGTTCATCCGCAAAAACTACCTTTGGTTGGTTAATTAAGGCTCTTACGATTGCTGCACGCTGTACCTCTCCACCGGATAATTGTGTGGGAAACTTATTCCATATCATTTCTCCGAGGCCGACCTGCGCAAGCAATTTTTTGGCCCTTTCTGTAATTTCCTTTCTATTGCTACTGATCAGAAGGCCGGTCGCTAAGATATTATCCAGTATACTCATGTTATCCAGGAGAAACATTTGCTGAAAAACAAAACCACAATGATTACGGCGGAAAACCGATAGCTTATCATTGGAGTATTTCGTAATCTCCTGATCAAAGAATTTAATTGATCCGAGGGTGGGTTTATCCATTCCGGATAAAGCATAAAGCAGAGTAGACTTACCTGCGCCGGAGGAACCCATGATAACGGTAAAATCTCCGTCATAGATGTCAATATCCAGATTTTTTAATACATGCTGCTGTAATCCCCCATTGGAGAATATTTTACATAGCTTTTCCGTTGATATAACTGTATTGTTCATAATTACTACACATTCCCTTTCAATAAAATAAGACTGTATTTCGTTTACAGCCTTATTATATAGCTTAATCGTTAACAGGTCTTTATACAGTTCTTAACCAAACCTTAAATCTTTCAAGCCAGAAGCAGTCGAATTCTTAAACAAAAGCCATCCTCCGTGGTTTCACAGCTGATGTCGCCGTTCATTTTATGAATCAGGTACTTCGATATGTATAATCCTAAACCGGTACCGCTTTTCCCCTCTGCATTTTTTGCCCGGTAGAATTTATTAAATATTAATAGCTTTTCCTCCTCAGAAACTCCGGGACCAAAATCTTTAAACGCAATTTCAAGATATCTTCCTCTGGTAAGGGTAGTCACCTGGATGGAGGTGCCAGCATATTTGTAAGAATTACTGACCACATTATCAATTACCTGGGCCAGCCTCAACTCATCCACCAGAAGAATGCATTCCGGTATCTTTGTGATCGTAACCTTATTATTGTAATCCGCCTTACGGATTAAATCATATAATATATTACTTGGGTGTTCCGTAGGCGCAACCTTTAACTCCTGCAACTCCTCGAGCGTTGCACTGAACATATTCGTAATTAACGTATTAATCTGATCCGCTTTTGAATTGATTACTAACAGCTGGTTCTTTACGAATTCATCCTGTGACTTTGCGTACACGATTTCGGATACCGCTTTTATAGAGGCAACCGGAGTTTTAATATCATGGCTTAACGAAGCGACAAGCTCCTTCTTACTTTGATTTGCAATTCTCTCGCTTTCTCTTGCCTTATTCAGTTCTTCCCTCATTAAATCAAAGCTTTCCGTAAATGCTCCAAACAGGTTGCTTCGATCCATTTCGAGAGGCAGGTCGAGTTTTCCTTCGGCTACATGCTTTGCGAAGCTTTGCAGCTTACGGAAGGGAAGAATCATTTTTCTGTCCAAATACATCACATAAAAAGCTGCAAGAAGCGCAACCACACACAGGATACATAACGTCTGAATCAATAATTTCTCACGGTACCTGCGCCAGATGTCCTTTGCATCATTATAAACAATTAATTTCCCCAGAGTGTTATGCTCCGCCTTAATATCTACGATTGCATCCCTGTTTTGTAGGGCAGAGCTGATTGTTTCATTAAGACCCCGCCTTGTTGCTGCTATGACTTTGTTATTATGATCAAGCACCACATAATCAAGCCCATAGCTCTGACAGGGAAGCTCGGCTTTCCCTAGGGTATTCCACTGTCCGGCAACCGACTGGGCGATGTCATTGAGTGCAACAACATCAACATCTGATTTATTTCTTACTCGAAAGCTAAACAGGTTGATACCGGCAATTAAAAATAATGTTATAAGAATAAGAAGTAGTATCTTTTTTTTATTCATCTTAGGCTCCTAACTCTCAAATACATATCCCTTTCCCCAGATTGTCTTTATGTAGCGAGGCTCATTCGGATTATCTTCTATCTTTTCTCGAAGCCTTCGGATGTGCACATTAAGCGTGCCATCCCCTGTAAAGGTGTCTTCCCATACCTTTTGGAACAATTCTTCTTTTGTAATAATTCTATCTTTATTCTTAATGAGATACAATAAAAGCTTAAATTCCATAGACTTTAAGGGTATCTCACCATGCTCGGAGGAGAGCTTTTCTTTGTTAACATTAATTGTAAAGCTTCCAAAGGAAATCGTACTTGAGCTATCTTCTTTCCCACGGTATCTTTTCAACACTGTTTTAACCTTAGCCATAAGTATACTCAGGGAGTACGGTTTCTGAATATAGTCATCACCACCGATATTTAATGCCAAAAGGACGTCATCATCACTCGTTCTTGCACTGATAAATAGGATTGGAGTATCACAGGTCTCCCTCAGTTTTTTGCAGATCATAAAACCAGATGCTTTTCCTAGATTAATATCCAGAAGAATTAAATCAGCTTTATTATGCTCAAAAAAATCATAACATGCTTTCTCCGTGGCAGCCCAGTACGTCTTAATACCAAACATATTAAAGAATTCACAGGTGCTAAGTGATAGCGCTTCCTCATCATCAACAATTATGCAATCGTATTGCGACATTCTTATCCCCCCCTCGTTTTGTTTAGGCAATTGCGAAGCTATAAAGATATTTCTATTTTGAATAAATATTGCAATATTTTATTATCTTACTATCCTTCATTATAGATTTCTGGTTACATTTGTCAATAAAAAGAGCTTGAAGAATCCTGTTTCCCATCTTTTCATGGCTGTGGCCTTATGTTAAACTAACTTACGCGGGGTTATTTCAAAGTACCCTCAATATGATAGATATATGTGAACATCACCAGTAACACTTACCTATATCGTTCAATCCTATAAACTGGCAGAAAGGGCATCTATGAAACTTAACTATAATTATCATTATGGTATCTTCCTCCATAGACCTAACCGGTTTATCGCATATGTTAATGTATCGGGACAGGAAGTCAAATGCCACGTACCCAATACAGGCCGATTACGCGAGCTACTTATCCCAGGAGTACCGGTTATGGTATCTTACCATCCTTCTCCATCTCGAAAGACGCAGTATGAACTTCGAATGGTAATGAAGGGTGATTACTGGGTATCCATTGATTCACAGCTTCCTAATTCATTGGCTTACGAAGCTATAAAAATGAATGTAGTAAAAGAATTAAGCGGGTATTCCGAAGTAAAAAGAGAAGTATCTTACCAAAACAGCCGCTTTGATCTGCAGCTGCTTGGAGAGGATATCTGTTTTGTTGAAGTAAAAGGTGTAACTTTAGAGCGGGATGGCTGGAGTTATTTCCCTGACGCTCCGACCCTTCGAGGGAAAAAGCATATTGAAGAACTAGTACATGCTGTGAAAAACGGGTACCGCGGTGTTCTGTTATTTGTCATACAGTTCGAAGCTGTTAATGGCTTTAGCCCAAACTCCTTGACAGATCCTGACTTTGCTAAGGCAATAAAGTACTCCAGTGAGAATGGAGTTGAACTATTAGCCTACCGCTGCCTTGTATCTCCGGAAGATGTGTTTATCGCAGAGAAAGTACCGATAGTCTTGAATTAGCAAATGAAACCCGTAAGACATACCATTTATTTCATTATATCCTAATTTGTTCCATGATTATATATTTATCTGTAAAAAAAGAACTAATATCTCCTATTCAGAAATACTAGTTCATAATTATGCGCTTGATGCAACAAGACTACTTAAATATTAATTGAGTAAAATTATATAGTCCGTTAATCCATTCAGGTTTTGAGTGATTTATCGTAGCCGGAAATTCATAAAATATGTAATTGGTATTATTATGTTTAAAATAATCCTGAACCGCAACTTGATCAAGAGCTTTTTTTACCATATAGGTGGATTTTCCGGAAACACTGTCACAGGATCCAACAGACATCCAAATAACCTTTGGTGGATAAAGGGAATGTGTCTCATCCCCTAACACCGATGTAAAATTAGTGATAGCATCTGAAGAGGGTGCCGGTGAAAACATGCCGATATATGAAAATAAATCTGTTCGTTTCAGACCTATATTACAGGCTTCACGCCCTCCCATGGAAAGACCGGCTAGTGCCGTATGGTCTCCTCCTGTTTCAATCGAATAGTTCTTTTTAATGAAAGGCATCAAATAATCTTCTAGTTCAATTTCCAGATCATCATAAGCCTGATAAAATTCATCCAGTGACTCTTGATTATCATCTATTGTAAGTACATGATCCAAAAAATCATCTACCTTCTTGTTACTGATAAAACTATCAACCATGACCACTATCATATCTGATACCATTTGCTGAGAATAAAGATTGTCCAATAAATAATTTGCACCGATTTTATACCATTGTGTATGATCACATGTACCGCCGGGACAAAGATATAGAACATTATATTTCTTATTCTTGGAATATCTCGGCGGGGTATATACCAATGCTTTTCTATTACTTTTTGTGATTCCGGAATAGTATGTAATCTCTTTTACCTCTCCATGCAGAACATTTTTCCGTGCGGAAATGCCTACCGGATCATCATATTCCCCCCGCAGGTATTTCACATAAATCATCAGCTTTGCACCGCTTCCATCCATAGCTTCGGCACTGATTGTTGTACTGCCAACTCCTACAGCCGTTATTAGCCCCTTCGAATCTACAGTCGCAACCTTTTCATCACCAACAGAGTACCTGATATCTTTCAACGTAGCATTTTGAGGTGCAACCGTTATTACTACTTGATAGGTTTCGCCGGTATTGTAGAAATTAATATAAGGATCCTTCATGCTCAGTGACTGTACCTGCTGTCTTACTGTAATCTTACATACTGCCTTTTTTCCGGTTCCTATCAATATACAGGAGATACTTGCTGAGCCTTCAGAAACACCTGTAACAATCCCTTCCTTGTTAACGATTGCCACCTTTGAGTTACTGGAACGAAAGAGAATTGCATGATCAGATCCCGTTACTGAAGCAATCAACCTTTCTGAGAATGAACTTCCGACTCCTATTGTCAATTCCGTATTGTTCAGTGCCACGTTACCTGTCGAAGAAGCTTGTATATTTTTGAGTGGTAGCCACAAGGCAACTGTAGTTACCAATATTAACATGAGCACCAAGCATATTCTTACCCCAATTTTTTTCATAACCATCCTCCAAGAGATGTACTAAGACCTCTTCAAAAAGATTATAAAATATAAAGCTGTTCATTACAAGGGCTTTTGGTAATATTTTACATACTAAGAGTGCTTGGAATCTACCTCTAAAAACACATATGTGTAAACGGCTCGTATACAAGGTAACTACGACTTCACTACCGGGATGAAAAAAGAGCCTAACCCGAAGGTTTGATTCTCTATTTAAATGTTATTCCATATTACTTATCTGATCTATTCACTAATCGTATCGAAAAAAAGAAAAGAAAGCAACTTGGCCATTGCATATCTATTGCTTAATATATAAACTAATGTTATGATGCATGTAAAAATATCTGTTTTTTTGTAGATTAGGTTATAAAAAAGGATATAAATAGAAAGGCGTGACTTACATGAAAATAATTGAGGCTAAGGATTATCAGGATATGAGCAGAAAAGCAGCTAATATTATTTCTGCTCAAATCATCATAAAACCTAACTGTGTGTTAGGTCTTGCAACCGGTTCTACCCCTATCGGCACCTATAAACAACTGATTAACTGGTATAACAAAGGGGATATTGACTTTTCTCAGGTAAATACGGTTAATCTTGATGAATATAAAGGACTTGAGTCGGACAACCCTCAAAGCTACTACTACTTTATGCACGAAAATTTCTTTAAGCATGTCAATATTGACCTAAGGAAGGTTCATATTCCAAACGGTATGGAAGAAAACATAGAGAAAGAATGCAGCCGTTATGACCAGCTTATAGCCTCACTTGGTGGTGTGGACCTTCAGCTTCTTGGATTGGGCAATAACGGACACATCGGCTTTAACGAGCCTTTTGAAAGCTTTAATAAAACTACCCACTGTGTTACATTAACCCAAAGTACCATCGATGCTAACGCCCGGTTCTTCAGTGCCACAGAAGATATCCCTAGATACGCCTACACCATGGGTATCGGAAATATCATGAATGCCAATAAGATAGTACTGATTGTAAGCGGCAGTGCAAAAGCACAAATATTAAAGGAAGTGGTCGAAGGACCGATTCTTCCAAACGTTCCCGCTTCCATACTGCAGCTTCATAAGGATGTGACTGTAGTTGCGGATCAGGAAGCCGCTTCATTACTAGAGTTGTAACGGAGGGAAAAGCAAGATGCTTTTTATTCAATAGGACGCAGTTGAATAAAAGGAGAAAGCCTACAGAAAATAAGCTTTCTCCTTTTAAACGTGCTGCAATCCTCTACTGTTTTTTCTCAGCTTTATTTTTATGTCCCTTAATCAATTTATCCAACCAGTTCTTACATTTACATTTGATCGAACTCTTCTCAACTCGGAAGATTCCCCACATTCCTGATTCAATATCCCATTTTATAGATCCCGAGCGGTATAGATAATCTCCGGGGCAGGAGGCTCCATCTTCTAATTCCATATTGTAAACACCTCCGATACTAATAGCCCCTTGCAGAGGAATAATTCTTGACTTAGGATCCTTTGGTTGTTCCTTCCACATATGCCCATGGATTGCAAAGCCTACATTTCTTGGTTTATCTGCCGGCATTAACGTACGGAGAATTACTCGCTCCCCGCAATGTGCCGTAAATAATGGTGTAGCCGGGTCATCATGTGTTTTACTGCTAAAGACTTTTGATATTGTGTTATCTTTTTTCAGTCTATTGTGAAATCTCTCAGACCGGTAATTGTAGCCTTTTTCTCCTGTGTCCTCCGGATCAACAGTATCATGGGCACCCGGTTCTTCGTGACCCGGTCCTTCATGACCTGACTCTTTATTCCCCTCTGCATTTCCTGCTGTTTTAATCAGCTTTCCATCCGCATCAAGCATGCGAATTCCATTTTGTATAAACACCACGAACTCTCTGTAGCTTTTAACCTTTGGTGCAGTAATAATGACCTGCTCTTCATAATCTCCATCTCCTAGATATAGATGCTTATGCCATTTTGCTCCTTTGGGTTCTATTATGATTGCGCCAAACAGCCCATGATATCTATGATTGCGCAAATCACCAAAGGACTGCAATCCACAGGTTCCATATTCCTTGTCTGCATACCACAGATATTTTTTCATCTCGCCAGGCCCAACCGTTTGATCTTCCTTATTGTATCCTACATTAACACCGGAGTATTTTATATTATCGTATTTTAGAAACTGCGGATGAATTGAGACACGATTGGAAGGCTTATGCTCTTTATCCAAAGGGACTATCGGATAGTCATGATATGGTACCGGAGTACTAAGCTTATTATGCAAGGTCACTTCAATCCAGTCTCCTACATTTGCCCTTAATATTAGCGGCTTCGGCTGCTTTTTCCCACCTAATACATGCTTCACGTCTTTTAAAGGAACAAACAGCAAACCATCCGGGTCATGATCTCCATATTTATTATATTTGATATCCTTCTGAATCGCTGCAATCTCATATTTTCGTATTACAGCTCCCTTTCCTGGCTTCATGGGAGGAGGATTATGCACTTCTCCCTTTCTCAATGGTAACAGAGCTTTATTCAGCTTATCATAAGCCCTAATAATTCCCCATAAGCCTAACCACGCATCATCAATGCCTCCATAATAATATAAATAATCTCCACTTCCATAGGGCTCATCAATTCTTAAATTGAAAACCTCTGATATCCCGATGGTCTGGGATGAAGCATACGGCGACAGCTTATCATTTAATTCTCTCTTCCAGGACATTCCCACAATATTAAAAGCATGCTGTTCCTCATGGGCCCCATCAAGCAAGCGAAGCACCATTTCATCACCGGGATACGTCTCCAGGATTGGTGTTGCCGGATCCTTATAATGGTCGGAGCTAAAAATATAAGCCGGATCTTTCTTATCCCCTAATCGCTCTCTCATTGGCTCTGCTCTATAATTAATACCCATAACCCCAGGATCTTCATCCGATCCCGGCACCGGTGGCGGATTCAGCGGCTTTCCGGCTTTGTCAAAAAGCAATGCAAAGTCATGAACAAATAGTACAAATTCACGGAAAGCACTTTTGTCTGCTTTACGAATCACTGCCTGGGTACCACTTTTTATCTTCTTGCCGGTACGAATATCATGGAAGGTGGAACCAGCCGGTTCTATCATTAAAGCTCCAAACACACCATGTTGTTGATGAGAATTGGCAAATAAGTGGTCATGGAAGAATACAGTATGCAATTCCTCATTTGCATAAAAGCGTTCTATTAAGGTTTCATATTTCCTTGCTCCGGCGATATTATTCCACCCATTGCTCCCACCGTCAGAGACAATTGTATCAAACTTCACCAGATGGATATGGTAACCGGCAATATCTGTTTTTGTTTCAAGCTGAAATTCGCTGCCTTCCAGAATTTCTGGCAGGAGATTCGTAAGACGAATCTCAATGCAGTCACCTGCATTCGCTCTAATTACCAACGGTTCCACCTTAATTAATCCCTTATCCACTTTATCTACATAGGCATCCAATCCGCCATGCTTTACTAAGTCCTCCTTTAGGACAAAAAATCTACCCTGCGGA
This sequence comes from Bacillota bacterium, assembly GCA_023414875.1. Taxonomy (GTDB): domain Bacteria; phylum Bacillota; class Clostridia; order Lachnospirales; family Lachnospiraceae; genus Mobilitalea. The sequence goes on from JAEZMV010000001.1 coordinate 159,742, forward strand.
TCGTGCCAGCCATAACTATTATACATTACTTTTGCCTGAACGAGAGCTAATTCAAATACTTTAATTTCACAATCCTTGATACATGGACAGCTTCTTGAATACAAAGCCCCCGGAGCAAAGCCCTTCACAAAATTTGCTTTTTCTAAATCGCTCGGATTTATTTTATTCTTCCCTTCCGGTGTTAAAATTCCAAGGGGCGGCTGCAATGGCCTTCTTCCCGATGTTCCATTTATAAACTTATAAAATCCCGGATGGTCCTTGTCTTTCTTTGGAGGCATCGATCTGTCCTTTAATGGCTTCAATTCTTTTACAGGGGTTTTATCCGGATATTTTCCTGTGCCATCTTCCAATCTGTCAAATACTCTCCATAAACTCCACATTCCTTCATGAAAATGAGGATAAAGATGGCAGTGCCAGATTGCATCCCCTATCATGCCATTTAGGCTTCCTGCACCATAAAGAATATCAAGGGTATAGCATTCCTGAGGACTAATGGATATGGAATCAATAATAGTTGAATTAGGATTATCCGGTTCTAATCTCCATTGATGATTATGAAGATGGAATACATGGGTTTCCTTAATCCCACCATGTATTAATCTAATCTTAGCCGGGTCACCTACATAAGCTCTTAAGATTTCCGGAGCCGGATCCCCATAAGGCCACGAGCTCATGGAGATATCCTCTCCAATCACAGGAAGATGGTGGGGCGTTGCCGGAGGTATTGTACCGGCATCCCGGTTTCGCATCGGCTCTGCACGATAGCTGATGCCGGTTGTTCCCGAAGGAAGTCCGGTATGTGGATCCCTCGGTGTCTTTCCGTCTTTATCCTTAATCTCTAATTCATCATGAAAGAAAATAGCATATTCACGAAAGCTTTTCTCCTTCGGATGATAAATGTCTGCAAATAGTCCACTTTCTAATGGTTTTCCAGTGATTGGATCAAACCAGGTTGATCCCGGCTTTTCTATAATAATTGCTCCAAACAGACCATGCACATTCGTACCCTCTTCGCTACTTCTTGTGTCTGCCATATCACTGAACAGATATACCCCTTCCTTCTTGGCATACCACTGGTAGGTAATCTGCTTCGACGCTGTTGTATCAGGATTCATCCCCACGTAAGCGCCATCAGAGGTTGTTACATCATAAAAAAGGCCTTGCACATGCATTGAAACCTTTCGATCCAATGAGTTAAATAAATTTACAATGATTTTATCCCCTACATTCGCACGTAATACAAGTGGCCTTACCTCTTCATATGGCTGTGGAATCTCTTTCTTGAAGTTTTCCATCGCCTTTGTTTTAATTCTACTTGAATCTTTTTTCATAACATATAAAAGTCCATTGGGATCATGATCTCCATACTTGTTATATACAATTGGTAAGGATATCACATCTATATCAAACTCTCGTACGGTCTTCGAATCTTCAAATAACCCCATAAATTTGCCACCTTTTCTTATTATTATAAAGAATAATTCAATTCTTTATTTATTATATGAAAAAAATGTCTAATTGTGTCATATATGGGATTAGCTCATTTTATTCAATAGGACGAAATTTCCTATTGAATAAAAAAGAGTTATGACCTTAGTCATAACTCCTATATGTACTGTAGCAATTATCCAATTAATTGAACTCCATTATTGGATTGCACATCTACTTCCTTTTCAATTTTATCCAGTAACTCAAATATGCTCTTGGATAGCTTTTGTGCTTCACCATAATAGTTTAGGGCTTCGGATTTCTGTGAATTCTTTATGGAATCGATTACCTTATGACCACAGACATGGAACTGATTATGTACCTCTTCAATCGCCTCCCAATCCTTTTTAATGGAAGGGTGCTTCACTGAAATCGTGTGATAGAAATGTCCAAAAGCACACTTAGTACTGTTTATCTGAAGTGGATATAGCTTCCCTTCTTCTACAATCGTCCTTAAAGTCTCCATCCAGTTCCCATGGGCTGTTCTGGCATTCTTTATATTAGTCTTAAATTCTTCATTGGTAATATTATGCGCACCGCCGCTTAAGGAAGCAAATAAATTCTTTGTAATTTCAGATAAGCGATCATCCATCTTCGTGATTTGACTTGCCAGCTCCGAGCTTTTCTCTGAATCATTAAAAATCTTCTGCGTCATAAAATTAAGCTTTTCCGCATCCTCGCTGGAGGTTTCCATAGCAATATTAATTTCATTCGTAGAGGTTTTAATATGCGACATTGTTGTATTCACATTGCGAACGTCATCAATTGTCCTATTCAGTAATTCCATATTACTTTGCATGGTTGCATATACATCATCAATTTTACTGCTCATTTCTTTGGAGGATTCAATCGTATTCACCATACTTTGTCTTCCATTAACCGCCGCGTCATTGATCTGAGATATGAATGCACTCATACCCACTAAGCTTTTTGTGGTATTGTCAGATAGCTTTCTTATTTCAGTAGCGACTACAGCAAAGCCTTTCCCCTCTTCTCCGGCCCTTGCTGCTTCAATGGTTGCATTTAAGGATAATAAATTTGTCTGCTCTGCAATTACTCCAACCGTACTGACAATCTCATTCACCTTATTGGCTAATTCAACCAGCTCATCAATCTTCGCACTCATAATGGTTGAATTCTCCATTACATTTTCTTTCAATTTATTAATCTCTGATAATTTAAGTATACTCTCATTATTTTTATCTATGAGTTTTTCAGAGGATTCCGCAAGCTTTTTCAGCGTATCAGAGGAATCATTTACCGCTTCCGATACTACATACATACTGGCCGTCGTTTCCTCTACAATCGCTAGGTTTGATTCACTTAGCTCTGCTATTTCTCTCGCAAAGTCCTTCAGATCATAGGAAATCTGAGACATGTTTACATCATAGCTGCTCATTTGGGTAACCAGACCAAGTAAATCCTTTGCAGAAATTGATATCATTTCTTCATTTTTAAAAAATCGGTCAAATAAATCATATACTGTTTTGTGTAGATTATAATTGATTTCCGGTGGTGTAGTCACTACTCCCTGCATTTTGTTATTGACATAGTTAACGATACAACGGGCCTCTTCACAATCACCTCTTTGTTTCATAAAGAACATAAAAATCCTCCAATCTTAAGTAAAATATAATGTAATAATTTAAATATAAAGTTAGCCTACTTATAATCTTCAGAACTACTAATACAATTAATATTACTACAAAAACAGGAATAATTCTACCCTTATTACAAGATAATGTATCAAAGTTTTAACAATAAGGGTATGCATACCCTAAATATAGCATGACGGAACAAAGAGTCTGCAAAGCAGACTCTCCGCGCCGAACGCGTTTGAATAAAAAAGCCGCCAAATATTGGCGGCATGGTTGGAGCTACAGAACTTTCTGCTTACTTCCTATTGGATTATGTAGATGTTATCGGTTTCCTTCGATAATTACCACTCCATTGCTGGTCCCTATACGGTCTGCTCCGGCATTAATAAAAGATATGGCATCTTCATAGGTACGAATTCCGCCGCTAGCCTTTATGTTAGCCTTATCCTTTATTGTTCTTTTCATTAAACTGATCGCCTCAATTGTAGCACCTCCAGTGCTAAAACCTGTTGATGTTTTTACATAGTCTGCCCCTGCATCCACGCATATTTCGCATACCTTTACTATTTCATCCTCACTCAACAAACAGCTCTCAATAATCACCTTTACAATAGCTTTACCCCTAGCTGCCGTAATAACGGACTGAATATCATTCCTAACGACATCATAATCCTTATCCTTAAGAGCACCAATGTTTATTACCATGTCTATCTCATCAGCACCATCTCGAATGGCATCCTCAGTCTCAAATACTTTTGTGGCAGTTGTACAGGCTCCTAAAGGGAACCCTACAACGCTGGCTACTTTTACCTTCGTCCCCTTTAATTGCTGTGCCACCAACCCGACGTAATATGAATTTACTACTACAGCGGCAAATTCATGTTCCTTAGCCTCATTACATAATTTGATTACCTGTTCCTTGCTTAAATCCTGTTTTAATCCCGTGTGATCAATGTATTTTGAAAGCTTCATACGAAACATTACCTCTTTCTTTATTCTATTCTACTAGGTAAATGCGAACCTATTATTTAGCTTAATTTTATGTACAGTATATACAAATTCCTCCACCCCCAACGTTTAAGTGTTTTAACACTTTAACTCTGCTACGGAATTGTATATACTGTACATGAAATAGACTTAATTAATATATTGCACAATTATCTATATTAGCTTTTATCATATAATATCCTGCAGGAATGAAGTTCCCGACACTTCTTGTGGTATGCCAAAGTAATCTAAAACTGTTGCCGCTATATCTGCAAAGGTATTCCTGGTTCCTAAATTATTGTTAGGCTTCACTCTGCTGCCACAAATTACAAGTGGAATATACTCTCTGGAATGATCGGTTGAGGCTGTAGATGGATCACAGCCATGATCTGCCGTTACCATTAAGATATCCTCCTCTCGTATTCCAGCAAGAATTCTTGGCAACTGTTCGTCAAAATATGAAAGAGCTTTAGCATAACCATCCACATCATTGCGGTGTCCATATTCCATATCAAAATCAACCAGATTCAGAAAGCAGAGTCCACTAAAATCTCTTGTCATGTGCTCAATCAGTTTATCTATTCCATCCTCATTGTTCCTGGTCCGAACCGATTCTGTAATTCCTTTTCCGGCATATATATCATTAATCTTACCTATTGCAAGAACATCAAGACCCGATTCCTTCATTTGGTCCAGCATTGTTATAGAAGGCTTCAACGCATAATCATGGCGGTTTGAGGTACGCACCAAATCCGGATACTCTCCTACAAATGGTCTGGCTATTACCCTTCCAACACCATGCTCTCCACTAAGCATTACCCTTGCAATCTCACAATATTGATAAAGCTGTGGAATTGGTATAATATCTTCGTGGGCTGCAATCTGGAATACACTGTCCGCTGAAGTATAAACGATTAATGCTCCGGTTTTCATATGTTCCTCACCAAAGTCCCGTATTACATCCGTGCCGGAATAAGGCAGGTTGCAGATAACCCTACGCCCGGTTCTAGCTTCGAAGGCTATAATAATTTCATCAGGAAATCCATAGGGATATGTAGGGAACGGCTTTTCCGATATAATACCGGCTATTTCCCAATGTCCCACCGTGGTGTCCTTTCCCATGGAGCTTTCAGCTAACCTTGCCACACTGCCTTCAAATGATTTACCCTCTGTCAATTCCTGAAATTTATCTTTCACTCCATCAATATGAAACAGACCTAAACGATTCATATTCGGCATATTGAAATACTGACTTTTTGATGCAGCATATAGAGTATGGCTTCCCTCATCCCCATATAGATGTGCATCAGGAAGCTCACCAATGCCAACGCTGTCAAGCACAACCAGGAAAACTCTCTTCATATACGCATTCCTTTCTCATAATAAACTGCCGCTTAATCCATTAGCTGCAAAGCCTTGATAGCAATTTTTGTGCATTGCTTTAATCTATCATCCAATTCTTCATCATTTAGCTTACTTTTGTCCATATAATTTTCAGATGCAACATATAAGCTCGCAACAGACATCTCCCGTAGCAATGTAGCTATGGTTAGTAATGCAGATGTCTCGCTATCGATAATATCGATTTTCAGATCACTCCAATAAGCGATCTTATCTCTTGTTGTACTGTTTTCTTTGTATACGGCATCATGGGAACGGAACATTCCTACAACCGGTTTTTCTTTATACTCCTTAGCTGCTCGAACAAGCGCATTGATCGCTCCTATATCAGCCACCGCAGGATACTGGTAATTAATATACTCCAGGGTTGCCCCTTCTCCACGAACTGCACTTGAGCTAATAAATAGTGTACCGGGTTTAACCTTAGGTTGTATCGCTGCGCCCGTCCCAATCTTTATAATATTCTTGACTCCAAGATGCTTTAGCTCCTCCACGGTGATTGCCATTGGCATACATCCCATACCCGAGGACATAACAGTAATTGGGGTACCATCCATTTCACCGGTATAGGTTAAGTATTCACGCCACATGCCCTTATACTCCGCCTTATCAAGCAGATTGGCCGCTGCCTTAACATCGTCAGGGGTCTGTACAAGCAATACATTTTTAACCACATCATTTTCATCAATTCCTAAATGATGCATCTTTCCATCCATATGGGTTAATTTAAGACTTTTATATTTCATGCTACTCCTTTTCTTCCTCTAAAGCATTTAGCTTCTGCATGGCTCTAATCGCAATCTTAGCGCAAAGCTCAATCCTCTGTGCAAAATATTTCTCATCCAGAAGAGCCGGATAAATCTTAGACATTTCGTCGTCTTCCCTCGCAGGTTTATCACACATAGGTCCTAAATTTACGCAGATTGTTCCTGTACGAATTCCAAATAGTTTACCAAGTATACATAGAATTGAAGTCTCATTTTCTATTAACTTTACATTTGCATCAATCCAAGGCTGCATTCTTTCCAGTAGTCCCTCGTGCGCACATTTTGTTTCCATGTAAAAAGAATCATGCGCACGGTAAAGTCCCACTACCGGTTCCTCATTAAATTCCTTACAAGCTTCAATGAGAGCATTCACTACCTGATAGTCTGCTGCAGCAGGATATTCGATGGGTGCATATTCCATGGAGGTCCCCTCACCGCGTACGGCACCGGTAGCAATCACTAAGGTCCCCGGTGGAATATCTGTCTGTACTCCTGCTCCTGTTCCGACTCTGATCGCATTTTTTACACCAAGCAGCTTCAATTCTTCCATCGCAACCGAAATACACATTCCACCCATTCCGGTTGACATAACAGATAAAGGCGTGTCACCACTTGTTCCGGTATAGGTTGAACAGGTTTTATTTAATCCTATATAATTTGCCTGATCAAAAAGCTCGGATATGGTCTTACTTCTACCTACATCTCCGGGAAGAAGTATGTTTTTGGCAACATCTCCTTCCTTTAGACCGGTATAAAAGTATCTACCATCCTTGGTACGCAATATATTTACATTCTCATTCATCTTCTTTTGCCTTCCTCTATTAATTTTACATCCGGACTCAAGCCTTTAGCGTCTCTTCAAGGATATCCAGAAATTTGGCCTTATCCACCTCATATGCCACATAAGTCTGATGATTGACCTTAACATAGGAACGGTTATCTACCACCAGCTGCCCGTCAGAAAAGCCTCCGCTAAAATCTACATCACAGTTTCTATGCCTGATATCCGTGATAACAGAAGGCTCAATCACTGCGCAGACAGCAACCGCATCATGCACCGATACCTCTTCCTTCTCTGTGATGCCAAGCATAGTACAATTATCAATATATTCGTCAAGTATATCTGCCATGAATGCACCGGTTCTAGAAAGCTTACGAAGCCTTTGCGCATCCGTCTTTGTCAATAAAACCGTTTCAGTTGCATCAAGAGTAAGCAGCCGTATCTTACATCCGCTTTGCAGAACAATCTGTGCGGCCTCAGGATCATCGTAGAAATTAGCCTCTGCTACCGGTGTCCGATTGCCATGTCTGTCTCCTCCGCCCATAATGACGATTTCTTCAATATTCGCGGTAATGGAGGGATCCATCCTAAGTGCCATTCCGATATTAGTAAGAGGTCCAACCGCCACAATTGTGATCTTTTCCCTTGCTTCCTTTAGCATCTCAATGATATAGGAACAGGCATGCTTTCTTTCCGGAAGTATGGTAGCTTGTGGCAGCTTGATATACTTGGGATGTATGGTTATTACCTTATCTCCCACAGTTTTTTGTGTAACCTGCCTTCTGACATTCATTAGCCTCCCAGGGGAGAGAAACTGAACCATTGGCTCAGGACATCCAGCATATACAGGGATGGGTTTTTCTAGAAATTCTACAACTCGTAAAGTATTCTCTAACGTATATTCTAGTGGTTGATTCCCATGAACAACGGTGATACCAAGTATGTCTATCTCAGGGGATTTTGCTGCCATTGCAATCGCTATAGAATCATCCATTCCTGTATCTACATCTAAGATTATTTTTTTACTCATGATTGCTCCTATCATTTTATAATTAAATATTTTCTATTCGTTTTTCGAAATGATTAAGATGTTCTTCACACTTATTGATAATCGTATCGATATCCTGATTGACAAACTCGCCCTTTCTAAGAACCATTTTTCCTGCAAGAAAAACAGTATCCACGGAATAACCCGTACCTGCATAGATTAGATTCCCAACTCTTCTATGTCTGTTTGTCAGGGAAATATCATGCATATTTACCAGGATAAGGTCTGCCAAATTTCCGGGCTTGATTTCTCCAAGATCATCATATCCAAGTGCCTTTGCACCATTAATAGTCATCATCCTCAAACATTGATCCGCCGGCATTGCTTTTGGATTCAAGGTAACTGCTTTTTGAAGGTAGGAGCCTGCTCTGGCTTCGCGGATTAAATCCCTTGTAGAGCTGCTTGCCTCGCCGTCACAGCCCATTGTGACATTAATACCTCTCTCCAGCATCTGGTATATCTTCGGTATACCGTCACTAATCTTCATATTGGTATTTGGGCAGTGAACAGGATTGGCACCTGTCTCCTTAATCAGATCCAGCTCATAATCCTCCAGCCATATACTATGGGCAAGTAAGGTGTTTTTATCAAGAATTCCATTCCGATATAAGGCTTCAGCTTCTCCGCCAAACCCTGTCATATTTCTAACATCCTGGGTCTCCTTTTTACCTTCTGCTAGATGAGTATGGAAAATCAATCCTCTTTCGTTGGCAAATTTTTTGTGAGCTTGCATAAATTCCCCTGTACAAGCCGGCATTCCCGCCGGTGCCACACTGGTTCTAAACAGTCCTCCATTTTTCCCGTGATATTTTAAATATATCTCTTCCGACCGTCTTAAGGCTTCATCAATACTGAGTATCGGTGTTTTTTCATTTTCGGCGATATTTGTGGAACCAAATCCGAAGGTTACACGGATACCTGCATCCTTATATGCCTGTACGGTAGCGTCAAGATGCTCGTAACCCATCATTTCATTTATTGTAGTAGTTCCAAAACGTATGGACTGCAGACACCCAGCCAATATACTGTAATACCATTCGTCCTCCGTCATCAGGGATTCAGCGGTAAACATCCGGACCAGCCATTCAGTTATGTTATAATCATCCATCGGTCCCTTTAAAAATGTTTGCGCCATATGGGTATGAGCATCTACAAATGCCGGAAGACATAGCATTCCATTCGCCTCAACTACCTGATAGCTGTTACAGGGTTCGATCCTGTCACTTATAGCTTCTATCTTATCTTCATTCAGCAATATATCCTTGCGATGTATTGACATATCGGAATAGTCAACATAATCACAGTTTCTTATCAGTGTTTTTAGCATATATGTTTCTCCTTCCAATTATAAGTGAATAAAAAAGTCTAGCTTTGCTTATCAAGTTCATCCAGTTTTTCGATTGCCCGAAGTGTAATCTTCGTCATAAGCTCAACCTTTTCCACATAATTCACACTATTCGATGTGCTCATTCCACCATGCCCATCATACAAATTATTACCTGTCAGCAATATCGTTCCGGCTCTCATGCCTCCAAGAAGTGAGGATAATACAAACAAGGTGGAGGATTCATTCTCCACAACCTTAACACCGGCATCCGTCCATAGCTTTATTCTGTTTTCCCAGCCCTCATGTGCACCGGGAGATTCCAGATAAAAGGCATCATGGCTACGAACCAGTCCTAAGATTGGCTCAACACCGTACTCTCTTGCACTATCCCTGAGCGCATTGACCATATCGATATCAGCAATCGCAGGATACTCCAAAGGAATATATTGCTGTGACGCACCATCGCCACGGATTGCTCCGGTACAGATTACAAAGGATCCCTCCGGTATATCCTTCTGGAGACTTCCACAGGTTCCCATACGGATTAAATTCCTGCTTCCGACATGCTTTAATTCCTCTACACAGATTGCCACTGAGGTTCCGCCCATACCGGTCGACATAACTGAAACATCTGAATTATTATATTTTCCGGTATATACAGGATTGCCTCTGGAAACCTGCTTCAATTCACTCGTATCAAATAATTTGGAAACTATTTCACAACGTGCCGGGTCTCCGCATAGGATTACACTTTTTGCAATTTCTGTTTCATCCACACCAATATGCCACATTTTGCCGTTGTTATTTGTTAATTTTACTGAATTATAAATCATATAAATCCTCCATTCTGCCGATACCTGCGAATTTGGGTGTCAGCACAAATTTGCCACCTTACTTTCTAAATATTATTTGATGTCATCCATTGATTGTAGGTAGTATTAATAGGGTTTTCCTATTGCAGCAATACTGTCGTCCTTGCCAACAAAGAAGGTAATAACGATAATAGTAACTATATACGGTAACATCTGAACAAATTGTGTCGGAATATCCAACAGCTGCAGTCTAATCTGTAATGCCTCACAGAAACCAAACATAATTGCTGCTAAGGCAATATTAACAGGCTTGTGCCTACCGATAATAACTGTTGACAGTGCAATATATCCTCTTCCTGCAACCATATTCTTAACAAATTGGCTTGAAAGAGATATGGATAAATAGGCTCCGGCCAGACCCGCAAGGGCACCCGCAATAATAATAGCAATATATCGCATTTTTCTTACATTAACTCCTACGGAGGAGGCAGCCTCTGGGTTTTCACCCGAGGCAATAACACGGACGCCAAATTTCGTATGCTTTAGCAGATAATAAACTGCACCAACCGATAAGACTGCTATATATACAATGGGGGATTGTATAAAGAAAATCTTCCCGATGACCGGTATCTTGGACAATAAAGGAATTGACACCTCGGATATAGCCGGAACCCTTGGGCTGGCTCCTGCAGTTCTAAAAATAACAGTCAGGAAATACGCTGTTACACCTGCGGAAAAAAGATTTAAAGCCAGGCTGCTGATCATTTGGTCGGATTTAGCCTTTATTACAATCAAACCGTATCCTCCTCCATATAGCATGCCTATCACAACTGCACATAGGACTCCAATTAACGCATTCTGGGTGAGATGAGAAAATACTACTGCAAAGAACGCGGACATTAGCATATTTCCTTCAATTGTCATGTTTAATAATCCTGATTTCTCAGCAATGTTACTCCCTGTAGCTGCCAGCATATATATGGATGCGATTCTTATGGTTGAGGCTCCGATTGATTCTATCATTTCAATCATTGATCATTTCCTCCTTTCGGCCACGGGACATTTTAAGCGAGAATTCTGCCCATCTTTGTGATACATATGGACTGATTACAATAAATATCATAATAACTGTTTGAAGTATCTTTGCAAAATCCTTTGGTATATTTGTGCCTGTACCAAGATAAACCATACCCTGGTTTAATACTCCAAAAAATAATGCTGCAAAAACTGCACCGATCGGATGGCTCTGTCCAAGAAGGGCTACAGATATTCCACTAAAACCATACCCAGGCGAAAATCCCTCTACTAGACCGTTGAAGGTTCCTAACACCTCACCTGTAACCGATATGCCGGCAACTGCTCCGGAAAGAGCCATTGCTATTAACATGATTTTCTTTGAATTAATTCTATTGGCTGTTGTTGCATTTATGTTGTTGCCTATTCCTCTGATCTTATATCCCCACTTTGTCTTTTTAAGCAGTATATATACCAAAATGACTAAAACAATGGCAATCAGAAACATTGCATTCAACTGAACACCTCTCATTGCTTTCGTTCCCATGCCCATACCAATCTCAGAAAGACTGGAAAAATGAGCATTCTCCAATATGTATGGTGTCCTTTGGTCAATCGTGGCGTGTTTGAATAGACCAGAGCTGATTACAAAATTGATTATGAATTCTGCTATATAGTTAAGCATGATACAGGTTACAATTTCGCTTGCTCCAAATCTTATCTTCAAATAACCCGGTAACAGAGACCATAAAGCACCTATCAGCATTGAAACAATCATAATAACTGGTATATATATGTACCAGGGTAGGAATGGAAATAATGTTGCAACATAAACTCCTGCTAATGATCCTAATAGAAGCTGACCTTCTATTCCAAGATTAATCATACCGGCATTGGAGGCTATTAAAAATGACATGGCCGTGACTATGAGAGGAGTCATTGTGTAAAATACATTAAGAATATTTTTTATATTACTTAAAGGTTTAATCAACATAGAATAATAAATCGTGAAAGGATTATCACCACTAATCAGTATTATAATAGCTCCTAATACCAGCCCTGCTATGATAGAGATAAATGAAGGGATTATGTTCTTCATACTTTTAATTTTCATTGTGTTCCTCCCCTCCTTTACTATAGTTGGCTTCCTTTCCTCCGAGCATATAATAGCCAACCTCTTCTCTTAATAATTCATAGTTATTAAAAACCTTTACAATTTTCCCTTCATGGATAACGCCAATCCTATCTGATAATGCCATGATTTCTGAGAGCTCATTGGATATCAGCAGTATTGTTCTTCCCTTGTCCCTTTCCTTAATTAGGCAGGAATGAATATATTCAATAGCACCAATATCAATTCCACGAGTCGGGTTTACAGCAAGGATGATATCAGTGTCTCTGCTAAGCTCTCTAGCAACAATCACCTTCTGTTGATTCCCTCCGGAAAGAGATTTTACCTTATCATGAATATCTTCTGATATTTTTATGGAGTAATCGGAAACTGCTACCTCAGCATTCCGTTGAACAGAAGAAAAATTTATGAAAAACTTATTTTTTATAAATTCAGGCAAATCTACCTTTCCCAAAATCAAATTCTCAGCCACTGTGAAAGGCATGATAAGCCCCTCTTTCTGTCTGTCTTCAGGAATATAGGATAATTTGTCCGTTCTCTTATGAGCAGGAATCCCGGTAACATCAATACCATTAATAATTATGCTTCCGGAATTTGATTTCTGTAAAGCAACAAGGACTTCAACAAGCTCTGTCTGTCCATTCCCTGTTACACCGGCAATACCGAATATCTCACCCTTCTTTACAGAAAAACTTAGGTTTTTTAATGCCATCCCACCTCTTTTGGGAATTGTAGTGAGTTCCTTGACTTCAATAACGTTATCGTTATGATTGTCTTTATAGACTACCTTCTGTTCCCCTAAATCCCTGCCAATCATCATCTTTGTAAGGATATCCTGATTTACTTCATCCTTTCGGACACAGCCGATCAGCCTTCCTGACCTCATTACCGATATCTCATCCGAAATCTCCATAATCTCGTCAAGCTTATGGGATATGAATATAATCGTCTTACCCCGACTTACCAAATCCTTAACTAACACAAAAAATTCTTTAATTTCCTGTGGTGTTAATACAGCAGTTGGTTCATCAAATATTATGACTTTAGCCTGCCTGTAGAGTGCTTTAATAATCTCAATCTTCTGCTGAATACCTACTGATAATTCAGATATTCTTGCGTTCATTATATCTTCTGAAAGGCCCATTCCTTTGAACAGAGGTTTCAGTTCTTCTCTAGATTTCTTACGGTTTAGTTTTATTCTGCCTGTTTCATAACCTAAGATGATATTGTCAAGGACTGTCATTGTTGGAATCAACATAAAATGTTGGTGGATCATGCCAATACCCTTATCAATTGCATCCAGAGGGGATTTGAATTCTGTTTTTTCCCCATTTATGATAATTTCACCATCGTCATACTGTAGTAGCCCAAATGCAACATTCATCATGGTTGACTTTCCAGCTCCATTTTCTCCAACGATAGAGTGAACCTGCCCTCTCTTTATCCTAATCGTAACCTTATCATTGGCAACAAGATTACCAAATTTTTTTGTTATATTACACAACTCCAATATATAGTCCATCTTAATCCTCCATGCTGCCGAAACCTGCGAATTTGGGCGTCAGCACAAATTTGCCGTGTGAAAATTTTATTTTTCACACTATTTGATATTGGGGAACAGTCAGAAGGGTATCCTGCTATCATTTACAAACCGGTTACCCTTATGACTGTTTAGTACATTGATATTGTTACTATTTAAGAGTTGTATCTACTACAATTTCTCCAGATTTGATTTGTTTTGCAAATTCCTCTACCTTTGATATAACCTCTGCCGGTAATTTACCCGCATTTGTCTCATCATTGACATATCCAACGCCATCATCTACCAACCCAATAACAACATGACCGGACTTAAAGCTGTCGCTAGCTACATCTCTTAAAGCATTTTCAATTGCTGTATCTGCCCTTTTTAACATACTGGTCAGTATATTATCAGGTGCTTCTGATTGTTGATTGGCATCTACTCCTATTGCCCACAGGTCCTTCTGAATTGCTGCCTCAAACACACCCATTCCTGATCCGCCCGATGCATGGAATACAATGTCAGCACCAGCATCATAGAACGAGAGTGCAATTTCCTTACCCTTCGTAGGATCTCCAAAGGCAGCCACTGTTGCACCACAGTAAGCGCTCATAACCTCGGCATCTGGATTGGCAGTTTTAACACCATGAATATAACCGGCATTAAATCCTTTAATCTGGTCATTTTCCATACCACCAACAAATCCCACTTTATTGGTTTCTGTCATCAACCCAGCAACAAGGCCTACTAGAAATGATCCTTCATTCTCTTTAAATGTAAAATTAAGTACGTTAGGTAATTCATTTGTTACAGCATCAATGGTTATAAACTTGATTTCCGGATATTCTACTGCTAACTTGTTGACAACATCAATACAGCCAAATCCGAAATTGATAATTACATCCTTTCCTTGCTCACAGAATTGCCTGTTAGCAGGTTCAACATTTGCAGCATTTTCATTCTCCATGTCAGCGTATGTCCAGCCATATTCCTTGGATACCTTCTCCATAGCTCCATACATCATGTCATTAAGGCCTTTGTCACCACGGCCGCCGCCACTATATACAAGACCAATGTCTAATGACTTTTTAGTATCCGTGTTGTCTGTTGAACCAGCTTTTTCCTCATCGCCACCGCTTTTATCCTTTGCACATCCGGTAATTGCCATAGTAAGCGTCGTAACCACAAGTAACATAACTACTAATCTTTTTTGCCACTGTTTTTTCATAAGTTATCCTCCTTTTTTTCTTTCCCCATAATACATATCCATTGATTTTTATGTTATTTACCAAATTTATCGTTAATTTTTTCAAACGCCATAGTTGCAATATTTATAACCGTATTCATTCTGTCTCCATACTCCTTCGTAAAGTCCATCCTAGTCTTATCCGTATAGTTTTCCACTGCAAGACATATCACACCGGCTTTACACTGCAGTATTGATGCTACGGTCAGCAGAGAGGATGCTTCATTCTCAATACCCTCAACACCCAAATCAATCCATGGTTTAATTCTTTCTTCCATACCATCATGGGCAAACATTGATTCCATGAATAATGCATCGTGGGTACGAAGTATTCCAACAATCGGCTCCTCGCCTAATTCCTCTGCGCTCTCAATTAATGCTGTTAGAATATCCAGGTCTGCCACTGCGGGATATTGAAGATTAACATATTCCAGACTGGCACCTTCACCGCGTACTGCACCGGTTGCAATGATAATCGTACCCGGCTTGACACCTGCCTGAATGGCTCCACAGGTTCCGACCTTAATTAGGTTTGTACAGCCTACATGATTTAATTCCTCTACTGCAATAGCTGTTGGCATACAGCCCATACCCACTGACATCGTGCTAATCGGGATACCGTTTTTCATTCCTTTGTAGGTAATATACTCACGGTATTCACCTGTTTTCTCTGCCGTATCAAAGGTATCTGCTATTACCTTCACTCTCTCGAGATTAGAGGTAAGAATACAATTTTTCGTGATTCCATCTTCCTTTACACCAATATGGTGCAATCTTCCGTCCGGATGCTCCAGTCTACCACTGGCAAAACCATTCTTTACTGGCATGATGTCAGCCCCTTTCCATTATTTTTTTTGTCCATCTCATCCAAAATCTCTACAGCTCTCACTGCTATTTTTGATGCTAATTTTATACGTGTTGGCATAAACTCAGGATCCAAAACTTCAGGATATGCTTCCTTTGTCGGAGGCCCTTCATAAAAGTCAGTACCTTCAATCATACTTCCTTCAGATACACATATGGAGCCTGCACGGATGCCCAATCGGTGTGCTATTATAAACATAGCTGAGCTCTCGTTCTCAACCATCTTTACACCGGCATCCACCCATACCTTCATTCGTTCCGAGGTTTCCTGCATAACCACGCTGGTTTCCCTATAGAAGGAATCATGTGATCGGTATAAACCGATGATTGGCTCTTCATCAAATTCCCTACATGCTTGAATTAAAGCATTGGTTACCTGATAGTTTGCAATTGAAGGGAATTCCGGGGGAGCATATTCATGGGAAGCTCCTTCACCACGGACACCGCCTGTTGCAATAATCATTGAGCCTGGCTTATAATCCTTCAATAGCGCTGCACCGGTACCGACTCGAATAACATTTTTTACACCCAGATGTTTCATTTCCTCCAAGGATACACTGACAGCCATACATCCCATCCCTGAGGATACAACCGAAATAGGAACATCCTTTTCTGTCTTACCGGTATAACTGACAAAGGTCCTTTTCCTGCCAAGATATGTAGATTCCTTGAAGCAGTCTGCAATGACCTTGCTCCTTGCTAAATCTCCCGGCAACAATACACTTGGTGCAACTGTTCCATTTTTTAATCCCGTATAGAACATGCAACCTTCTTGATCTGTAAATTTCTTGCTTACAAATTCCATATCAATTTCTCCTTTTCTGTTATTCTTAAGTCATACATAGTGTTTATTGCTTTATTTCTTTATTGCTAGTACTTACAAGGTTTCCAAGAATTTTTCCGGATATTGGCATAAATAAATCGATGAGAGGACCTGTTAATAAAACCCCTATTATTGTTCCAAGTCCGATAATTCCGCCCATGCAAAATCCCACAAGAGTATAAATAAAATCAAGACCAATTTTTATCCATTTTAACTCTACCTTTACTCTATCCCTTATAGATAGCGTTATTAGGTCCATTGTTCCTACTCCAAAATTCAGACTTATTGAAACCGCTATTCCAAGAGCAAGAAGCGTAACCGCTGGAATTAAAAGGATTACTTTATAGATATAGTCAGTGGAGGAAGGTATTATTGACTCAAACATAGGCACAAAGAGATTAATAAAATATCCTGTTGTTAATCCACTCACTACAGTTCCTATCTTTATATATTTCCTAGCAAAGATGAAACCAAAGGCAAGTAAAACAAGATTATTCATTAGCGTGATATTGCCGAAGGACATTTTAAGAAGATTATGTTCACCATCAACCAATACAGATATGGGGTCAGTTCCTATATTAAGTGCGTAGAATAATGATATCCCCATGGAAGAAATAGCTATACTAAATATCAAAATAATTATTTTAATAACAAATAACAGTTTTTTATTTTTCATGTTTTTCTCCATCATCTTTTGTTATTTTTACCCAAATTTGTATGTTGTAAGTTGTATGACAACTTACCCGCTGTTAACTATGTAACAGGTTTGCTTATAATCTAATGACTAACTGAAATCAGCTCCACATTGATTGCATTCGTATTATAATAGTCCTTTGAAAAAATAACTCTTCTATCACCATCAAATACTTCATATTTGATAAGTAATAAAGCATCTGAGACATCCTTCCCAAACATGTCCTTATTCTCATTGCTCACCATAGTAGGAGCAAAGGAATAATGGGTTGTGCAATTCTCTTTATTCAACAAGCTTTTGTAGTAATTATACGCAGTTGTAAAATCGGTTTTTGGTTTCAATACATTCTTATCCAAAAGAAAGAAGTATTGGCTGACAGCTACAAGCTGCCCATCTGCATAATGTTTCTTTGAGATGATACCTATTCTCTCATTTTCTCCCGGTTTTAGTTTTTCATATAAAAAGGTATCATAATTGACATACCGGAAAAGCTGCTCTTTACAGGAGTATTCCTTGTTTGATGCTGATATGATGTCCTTTGCTTGAAAGCTGAGTCCACTTACCTGGATTTTTTCGCTCCTCTTCCGATCGGCAACAAAGGTTCCCTTTCCCTGCTGAGTAACAAGTATCCCATCCTCTTGGAGAATTACCAAGGCCATACGGATTGTGCTTCTAGATACCTCCAGATGCTCAGCCCAGAAATTCTCGGTAGGTATCTGCTCTCCTTCCTTGAACTCTCCATTCTGAATAAGATTATATATTATGTTATATACCATAACGTACATTGGTACTTTGGGAATGCGGGTTCTAATAATCAACTCTTTATTGTTTAATTTCTCTAATGTACACTCTTTTATTTCTATATGCATATTTACCTCCAATTTGTGAGTTGTCTGACAACTTCTTTGTTACAATTTAACATATAATATAGTATCTGTCAATACCATTTATAGAATATAACCATAATTATATGATTTATTAAAAATTTATTAGGAATCCTGTGATTTATTCTGACGACTTTCACTACTGCTGTCGATGGGGGAACCCTGAACTTTGTTCAGGGGGAAGTAAAGGGGTTCAGATCTCACTTTACTAATCAAAGAAATGACGACTGACTCACGCCACTCGCCATTTCTTTTTTAACCATTATGCAAGCCCTTATAGAAAATAATATTATTTCTAAAAGATGGCGTTTATCATAAAAACGAAATTGATACAGGTACCGTTTTCGCTAAAATCGAAGTCTACAATTACTGCATGATTATAATTTATTACGACATAATACCATACAAGCTATCACTCGATGCTTTAATGTTTTGCATTAATGCATAAATACTTTCTATGTTTGCATTATGCTCCTGCGAAATTGCCATTAATTCCTCAGTAGAAGCAGCATGTTCTTCCGATATACTTGCTATACTTTCTGATTCTATATTAATCTCGGAAAATAATGATGTAATTTCATTGATTCTAGTAATTTCATCTGTAATTTTCTTACTAATATCTTCAAATGCAGCTTGTACCAAGTTGAAATTATTATGTACTTGATTAACGGCGATAGTTCCTTCATTTGTAGCAATATTCCCCTTGTCAACCACATCAAGTACATCCTTAGTTTTGTCTTTAATTAATAGAAGGATGGAATTAATCTGTTTTACGGTGTTTGCACTTTGGTCTGCTAATTTTCTTATCTCCTCGGCTACAACAGCAAAGCCTTTTCCTGACTCACCAGCTCTTGCAGCTTCTATTGTTGCATTCAAGGCAAGTAAATTTGTAGAGTCAGCAATCCGGGTGATACCTTCAAGGAAGTTATCAATTTCATCCATATTTAAATTCAATTCCTGAACAGTTGAGTAGGATTTAGTTACTGCTTCATTAATGATTTCCATATGATTTTTCATAGTATCAATCTTATCTGAACCTTCTGTTACTATCTGACTTGCTTTTGTCGAAACATTATTAAGTTCATTCGTAACATGAGCAATATCCATTACTTTACTATTTGCTTCATTCATCTTCATACTAATTTGTGAGACATTTTCACTTTGTGCTAAAACACCCTGCGAAATCTCTTGAACGGTAATCGCCATGGAATTGCTTATATTCTTAACTACGCCAAGATTATCATTACAATCTGAGATATCACTATTCATAGTGGAGGTACTGTTTTTAACAACACCCATTGTAGTTTCAAGCTGTGTTAAAAGTGATTTTGCCTCATTTTCTTTTTGAATTGCCGTCATGATTAAGCCTTTGCCCCATTTGGCGGTAAAAAACACAGCAATGATTCCAAATACGAATATAACCAAGTTAAACATTGAAAAAGAAATATCATCTAACTTAAAAAATAGGATATAGATTAATACCACAAAAGTAACGGAACCATAAAAAATAATAAAGTTCTTATTTAGATAAAGACCGGTAAATATTGCTCCTCCTAGCGCTATTGCACCTGCAGAAATAGAAAAATCTAGCGTCATTGCGTAAATTACAAAATACAGAGCAGCTAGAATATTTAAAGAAATTACCTTTGAGGAGACTTTCTTCAACATTAATACTAAACCTACAATTGCAAAAAGGAATAGTCCGATTGGTATAGCAAAATTAGAATAGAAACCCAAAAGACTTAGTCCAAAATTGGCAGGAACAGCCGTACACATAATGAAATATACTGTTTTATTAACTTTAATTATATGAGCATCTAGTAAATTTAGATTTTCCATCAAGAGCCCCCCTTAATATATTTAATTAAAATTCCTAATACTATTATATAATTGTTTGACAATTTTATCAAGTACTACCTTTTTATTGATAATTTTGTATATGTTTTACATATAAACTAAAAACTCCTGCATTCCTTGGTTTATAAGGAGTAGGAGTTTTTAAATCTATCAGACAGTTCTATGTCCTATGATATGACTTTTGTATTTATGTCGTACATACAGATCATTTATGAGATATCCTGCTATTGTCTACATATTATCTCATATTAAAAACTAGTTGTTCATAAAGAATGATATATACTAGAGGTCTACCTACTTCATAGTATTGTAGATCTTTTTTGTAATACCATATATAACCACATCACATATACCAGTATTATTTTTTCCTGCTTCTAACAGCGTTCCTTCATATAAAAGACCTGATTTCTTCATCACTTTTCCGGAATTAGGATTGCATACATCATGCCTTGCAAAAATTCTATTACACTCAACTCTATCAAATAAAAACTTTATAACTTCTTGAAATGCTTCACTGGTAATTCCTCTATTCCAGTACTCTTCTCCTATACAATACCCAATTTCTACTGCATTAATATCTTCATCCATATGGACAACTCCAAAACTACCAATTGCTTGGTTGTTTGCTTTCCACTCAATACACCATTGATAATTTTTAATATCTTCATTTTTACTTACCCATAAATTCACAATTGATTGTGTAATTTCTTCTGAAGAGTGTGTCGGCCAAGTTAGAAATCTGGTAACATTATCTTGACTTGCCCAGTTATTATACATATCTTTAACATCACTTTTTTTAAACGGCCTTAACACCAAACGCTCCGTTTCTAGCACTGCTGTTCCTTGATGATTCATACTTTAAGCTTCCTCCTGATTAAATAATTTTACTTTTTTCACTTCTATTATCTTGTAGATAACGAATTAACAGTATAACAATATCGATATGAAAAAAGCCCTCCTCTCTGAAAAATATCTTTTCAGGGACGAGAGCGACGCTTCGTGTTACCACCCTAATTCGCCTAAACCTCACGATATAGGCCTTATCAACTACGGAAGAGAAATGATTCATCGATAGTCTATCACTGTAACGGGTGCTCCCGTCGTAGCCTTAACAAAATGTTTCGGTACGCAGCTCTGAGGCCATCTTCAACCATCTTTACTTTCCTCATTTTCACCCTTCTGAGGTCTCTGTAAAAGTTCAAATAGTTTACTCTTCTCTTCAATGCCTTTGAAATATTAATTTCTAATAATTATATGTTTTGATTTCTTATTTGTCAATGTTTTACTTCACAGTATACAAATATAATAACCGTATCGAGCTCCTTATTGAAGATGGGCTGTATGAAGTCTCTTTCAATTCGGGAGATGTATTTTATAACATAATTTAGATTTACGCAGTAATGAACATCGGAAACCTAATGTTGAAAGTTTGTAGAAATATAGTATAATATTTATAATTTTGAAGTTGTAGGGGGTATTATGAAAACAGTAAAAGAAGATTGGAATACTATGGCACAGGCATATGAGGAATTTAATAACTCTCCTGATTCATACAGTTATAATATTGAATGGCCAACTATTAAAGAAATGTTACCTGAGTTAATAGGAAGGAAAATACTCGATGTTGGGTGTGGAACAGGAATTTTTACTTTCCTTTTGGAAGAATATAAACCAACAAAGATAGTAGGCCTTGATTTGTCTGAAGCAATGATAGATATTGCAAAGAAGAAAGCTGAGCAAAGAAATTCCAAAGCTTCTTTCATCCTAGGCGATGCTACATTTACAAATCAATATGTAAATAGTAAATTTGATTTAATATTTTCATCTACGACATCACATTATATAGAAAATCTGGATGTATTCTTTGACAATTTGAGAAAATGTATGGAAGATACGGGTAGTATGATATTGTCAATAATAAATCCTATTTATTCTGCAATGTATCCAATTGAACATGGAAATACTTTCCCAGGCGATGAAGAATGGCAATTAAGATATTTGAATAAAACAGTGCGTTCTTATATACAACCATGGATAGAGTATAATGACAAGTATGATAATCAATTAAGTAAAAGCTTTCATTATTTGTTTAGCGACTACATGAATGCAATAACTAGGGCTGGATTAAGGATATGCCAGATAGAAGAACCCATGCCACCTATTGATTGGAAAACAAATTGCGTAGGACGATATGAAGCCTATATTGAAACACCTGTTTATATGATTATGAAATTGACAAAGTGACAATTATCTATTCATGTAATTATCAGTAAGTGTCCAAACCATTATCTTTAAGGTTTTAAGGACATTTTTAAAGCGAATTACCTCTCGCTATATACAGTCAAGGGGGACAACCTGAACTTCGTTCAGGTGAACCAGGGGTTCAAGTCCCACTTTACTAAAAAAATAGAAGCTATGACTTCCGTCATAACTCCTATTTTTTAACTGCAGTCGATGGGGACAACCTGAACTTCGTTCAGGTGAACCAGGGGTTCAAGTCCCACTTTACTAAAAAAATAGAAGCTATGACTTCCGTCATAACTCCTATTTTTTAACTGCAGTCGAGGGGACTTGAACCCCTACCCAGAAACCCGGACTAGATCCTTAGTTTTATGTATAAAATTCGTACTAATCTAGCGAATGTTTAATTGTTAAATAGCCTTATTTTCTTGACTTTTTTAAATTAGAATTTTTAAAATTAATGTTTGTATACGCTAGATTATATATTATTATAATCATTTTATCAATAGATTTTTGAGTATTTTTTGACTGAAAAAAAGGGACTTACTCCCCTTTTAATTTACAATATATGTTTTATACAGATCAAATCTGTTTTCATTGTGTCCAAGCTGTTTAGAAACAATATTAAAAGTTGTTATATTATCTTCATAGCCACGTTCAAGCAAATCATTGTAACGATCCGTAGCCCAGGTCTTACGCATAGCGTGTATTGTAGTATTTTTATATTTATCATCAATTTCAAGATCTTTAAGAGCCCTACGAAAGCCCTTGTTTAAAGCATCTTCTGTAATGTTTAAAACTCTACCACTTGGAACTATTCTTTTTAATTCCGTGAAGAAATACAAATCTTTATCGTCTATACTTATTGTACGCCCACGCTTGCCTTTCGTACCACTTTCATTACTACAAGGAAGATTGATGCATTTATTAGCAATATCTACGTATTCACAACGGAATAAACTTAATTCCAGAGAACGTAAGCCTAAACGAATTTCCACCTCTAAGGCAAGACGACATTCACTTGTTCTATTACTAAAATAATTCCTTAACTTTTCAATGTCTTGTTTATCCATAGCAACATCCCTTATTTTGTTTTGCTTTTCACGATAAGGCATAGTTACATTACTAAAATCGTAGTGGCAAGATTGATAAGTATTTTTACATATTCTTTCCAATTTCTGCAAATGCGATAAATGACATTCCATTGTCTTATTACTCCAATTCTTACTACGTACATTAATCCACTCCTGAACATGTTCTTTCTTTATTTTTTTAATTCGTGTTACCTCTGGATGCATTTTTTCCATGTAAATATAAAAATTTTTTGCTGTATCTCGTAATCCTTTTGCATCTTCAAGGCTATAAATATTTATATGTTGTTTGTCCGTCTTTTTTATACTATGTTTTTGTGCTCCCATCTTACAGTTATTAGTTATTGCATAATTAAAGTTATCTTTTAAACTATTCATTTTTTATACCTCCATAATTAATACGTCTTAAATACGTATTGTTTATTTAGTGCTATTAAGTTAATACGTATTATGTTTTTAATACGCATAAGGCTAATTTAAGCCCTAGGAAGCACATAATTTTGGAGTGTTTATGTACTGCATTAACGAGAATACGAAACATTCTCGTTAATGCGGACATAGGACAAAAGTCATAAATTAAAAATGCAATTATGCCTTAATGGAATTTTATAAGTTCGGACAACATTTACTTATGTAAATGCATAAGGCTCTGTATGTTGAGCGCATAAGTTATCGCCATGAAAAGAATTCCAACTTTACAATGAAGCGATAGATTAACGAATTTTAAGGAGAAATTGCGGAAACCTTTATAATAAAAAAGGATAGTACACTTTTGTGTATTATCCTTTAATCTGAATTTTCTAGAGGGATTAACCCTCGCCATTAACTTATAATGTCGTTCGCTAAACTTATGTTTACACTATTAAACATTTACACTTTACTTAAGGTCTAAACGAATAGACACCTTTGTTAACTTACATTTACATTATATAATATAGAACATATGTTTGTCAATAGTTGCGAAATAATTTACTTGGATTTGAATTTTCTAATTATGAATCTAATTACTAAAAATAAAACAAATACTACCAAGCCTGAAATGAGCATTTTAGCCACAATCTGCGGCCACATTAAATTCAATCTAGCAACTTGATAAGCAGGGAGCCTTCCTCCACTGAATATAGCAACTATAATACTAGATTTATACTTCAAAATTGGGAGAGTAAGACCAATTATGAAACTGATTACACTTCCTAGAATAATATTGCGTTTTTGATGTCTTTTAATCTTTTTCAAATAATCAAACTCTTTTTCACTATTGTTTTGAATATCTAGATCAAGATTTGTGAATATACCATTATATCTTTCTTTACACTCTTCACATTCAAGCAAGTGTTTATCAATTTCTTTGCTAGAATATTCTGATACTAACCCATCTACATACAATGGTAATAAATCCTTTATCATTTCACAAGAAATTTTATGTTCCATTATTACTTTACCTCCTTAATAATCTTTTCTTTTCCACGATAAAATGTTACTCTCGCCCAATTCTCATTTTTTTCCATTATTTCACCAATTTGAGAGAATGTCAGATTGCCTATTAGTCTTAGATAAATCACTTCCCGCATAGGCTCCTGTAGATTATGAAGTACTTTCAGAATTCCCATATCTTCCCATTTCTTTAAAAATTCCGTTTCTGTTGAATCAATAGGTATTTCATCTGCATCTGACAAGCTTACTTGATTTTTATGTTTACGATGATGTTCTAACAACAAATTCTTTGCAATTCCACAAAGCCAAGTAGAAATGTTACTCTTTCCCTTGAATTTATCAATATTTTTGACAGCTTGATAAAATGTTTCTTGGGTCAATTCCTCTGCTAAATCATGATTTTGTGACCTGGACAAAAGAAAACCATATACAGTTTTTGCATGCATTAAATATATTTGTTCCATGGAATCCATATATGTTTTTACCTCCCTTCAATTAATTAGTGTCACAAAATCATAATTCGTTACAAAAGTTTAATTATATTTTATGTTAAATACAAAATTTATTTTCTTTTCCTTATTTTAACTTCAATATTATATCAATTAATTGCGATTGCATACAAGCATTTTTGCAATATCATTCAAAAATAGCCTCGGATTTTTCCGAGACTATCTCTTTGTTAATATTTTGAGAACTTGAAATACCCAATTACAAGTTGGAAGCATCGAGGTGATTTACATTCGTATCTGCTAACAAAAATGAATTACTTGTAATCCAAATAATATATTAAATTACCTTTCCAATTTAATTCAATCTTAAAGTTAACCTTAAACCTAAAAAAGCATGAATAAAAGCAAATTTAATAAGAAAAACTTCAAGAATTAAAAATTCATAAATAAAGCGAAATAACTTAAAAATAAAGTTCTAGAACTTATTGCAAGTTTTTTTACCAGCCAAGTTTATATAAGAAGAAGTTTGTAAGGTTTTAGCAATTAAGTTGTAGCGAAAAGGGCATAGTTATCCCGCGCCTTGCATTTTATAAAAAACGCAAGCATAAAAATAAATAACTATGAAAAAAGCAATTCTAATAGTGTAAGTATTTAAACTTACTATGACAGCTATATCTTTTCGGCTTCAATATATTGCGCATTCCATTCCACGCTATTTTTGACCGTCATACATCCTCGTTTGGAACATCCGACCCAGTACTCTTTGTTTATTGTGTGTTTTCGTTGTGAGATCACACTGAGGCACTTTACAATAGTTAGAATGCTATTGTTAATGCCGTAGATTTACTGCGTCGGCTCTACACACCCATGAGTTTTTTTAACTTGACGAGGGTTTGCAACCTCGCTTACACAGACTCTTTAGCTTTAAACTGTGCCTTATTTTTCTTACCATATATACATTATTCCATAATAAAAAGTGAAAAGCAATAGTTTACATAATATATTTTATTAATATTATTTTAAATACTTATTACATTTTTCTTTTTCTACTAGTACTCTTTTTTACATTAAATTCCAATTGCGGATTAAATACATTAACTGCGTTTTTAGTATCTAGACCTAAATCTTTTAAATAGTTCATAGTTGTATTAAGATCGTGATGTTGTAATAACTTCTGTAAATCCAACACATTACCGCCACTTCTTATGTATTTAACAGCAAATGTATGACGAAATAAATGTATACTTTTTTTATCTACATTACATATTAAATTGTTATATCTCTCTACATTTTGTTGCATATTTCTTGCGGACATTATAGCCCCACCTTCCACGCAAAATAGGTAATCCGTGGGATTTAATTCAAATAAAGCAATATATTTATTAAGCATATCAGATAATTGTTTATTTATATATTTAACTAATCCTGCACGTCTTTTTGTTGTATTTATGTTTATAGTCATAGCCTTTGGATCATAATTTTTTACTTGTATATTAAGCATACTACCAAGTCGCAAACCAGTACCGATAGCAAAATTAATAAATACATACGTTTGATATTGTCCAAAAGTTAGATCCTCTCTCTTTTGTAATAGTCTTTGTAATTCCTCGTCTGTATATATGCTTTTTACAGTAGTATCAGCTTTCGGAACAGTAACTTTAAATATATTAATTAATTCTTTGTCAAAACAGTAATTAAGAAATGCTTTAATACTTCGACAATAACTAGAAACAGTAACGCTTTTAATATCCTCATTCTGTAATTGCGAAACAAAAAATATGTAGTCTTCTCTATCCATTTTTGAGCATAATACATCACTGCAATCTAATATTTCTATAAATTTACTTATATGTATCTTATAAGTTTTTATAGTTTCTTTGCTTAATCCAGATTCCGTCTCTTTTGCTCTTATAAAGCTATCAAAAGCTTCACTGAAAGTCATATCTTTTTTAATCATAGTTGATTGTTTCCTTCGTGTTATCATAGCACACCTCTTTCTTTTTAGTGCGCTAGATTAATATATTTAATACATAAAATTATAACATAAGAAATTATAAAAAAATAGCTTAAAAGCTTGATTTTCTCAAGATTTTAAGCTATTCTATGCAGTCGAGGGGACTTGAACCCCTACCATCGCAATGATGACTAGATCCTTAGTCTAGCGCGTATGCCAATTCCGCCACGACTGCAAACACTATTTTCACCGATTATATCCAGCGAACGAATTATATTATAACAAGATTTTAAATAAAAAGCAATACCTATCTTTCTGAAATATTCAAAATTGTACAGACATCTTTTAGCAATTTCATAGTAAATTGGTAAACGAAAAGTAGGTAATACGCAATGATTACCTACTTTTCTCACCAGTCCTATTTAGAACATATCACCTACTCTATCTTTTATCAGATTTAAGGTTACGTCACTACTTTCTCTTTCTCTGGCAGGCATCGAACACATCCCTCATCGCCGGATTACTGATCAGATTTCCACGAAAATCAAAACGGGAACCATGGCATGGGCAGTCCCAGGTAAGTTCATTCTGGTTCCATTCTAAGCTACAACCCAGATGCGGACATTTTGTAGCTACAAAATAGTATTTATCCTCAGACTCCCTATATACACCAATCCGCTGTCCATCATTTTTAACGACCCCTGCTTTTCCCACTTCAATATCTTTGATATTATCATGGGGGATTCTTAAATATTCGGATAGCAAACTGATCGTAATAATCGCAGCATCCTTTAGAAACACCCTGCTACCGGATAACATCAGTCGGCGGGGATTGAATACCTTATGATATTCATTTACCTTTCCCGATATCATATCGCTGATGATCATGGCGGATACCATGGAGCTTGTCATACCCCATTTGTTAAATCCGGTAGCAACATAGATATTCGGTGTATTCACGGAGTATCTTCCGATATAGGGAATTGAATCCGGTGTCATACAATCCTGATTAGACCAGGTATATTTGATATGGGCATTTGGATACCATTGCCTTGCCGCTTCCTCTATCTTAGCATAGGCATCAAGCGGTTTGTACTTTCCGGTTCTGTGATTTCCACTGCCCAAAATCAGATAGTCCTTATATTTACGGAAGCTAAAACCATCCGGGTCAGCATCCAGATACATGCCATCCAGACGTGCCTTCCCATCGATATCCTCACCCTCCAGGGCAGTAACATACTGCCGCTCCTGATGCATTTTAAAGAAGTAGTAACCCGGAACATTGATAAACGGATAATGTGTAGCAATCACCACGGACTTTGCCTTGATCTTACCCTTATCCGTTATGATTTCCCCATTGGAACGAACCTCGGTAACTCTTGTTTGCTCATATATCGTAAGCCTTTTTGCCACTGCATCCAGAAATTTCAACGGATGGAATTGTGCCTGACGGTCAAAGCGTATTGCTGCCTTCACCTGGAACGGAAGTGTCGTCTCCCTGGTAAATGCCACCGGTAATCCTAACTTTCTTGCCGCCTCCAGCTCTTGTTTAATACGTAGTTCATTATCCAGTGTATAGACATAATTCGGCATAATCTGATAATCGCAGCTGATCTCCAGCTGTTGAATGATCTCCTCGTACATCTCTATTGCTTTCTGATTCGCTGTTGCATATTCCCAGGCGCGTTCTTCTCCCTTATACATAAGAAGCTTCCGATAAATCAGTCCATGTTGGGACGAGATTTTGGCTGTCGTATTCTTCGTTATTCCGCTTCCGGCTTCCTTACATTCAATGACTGCTACCGATATACCTCTCTGTTGCAAAAGATATGCAGTCAGAACACCTGCCAACCCTGCACCAATCACCGCTACCTCTATGCTTAAATCCCCCTGCAGCGGAGGTCTTACTACCTTACTATTAGCATCCTGTTCTTCATAACGGTATTGCTCCTGTACCCAGAGAGATTCTCCCCTCTCCTTGCCACTGCTTTCAAACTTCCCATTCTCTTTCCATATCGTTGCCATGATCTCCTCCAATAATAATGCATCCTAATTCATACGTCTAATAATTGAAAAATTACTATTTTCCAATTATCGCCATTCTAGATTCTATGCAGCTTGTCTATCTTAAGGGTATATTTTCCGCAACATGCAATTTTTATGCGAAGCATTAAAAAGAATCCGGTAAACTGTTGATAACCTTACCGAATACAATGTAATCAAATTAATTATTCAGAAAAAAATGGCTTTTATGCAGATTTGTATTGGGTTTCTTAGGAATCGGAATGATATTAACTACTATTTTATGATATGGGATAAGTGGTGAACCCAGATACCTCTGGAGAAAATGATAGAGATTACCTATGAAAAGGTAGAGAATACAAAATAATATTTTTGTAATATATAATTTGCTTAATCCTTTTACCTCATAAGACTGTTTTTCCTCGTATGAAATAAAAAAACTCCCCGAGTAGGGCTCGAACCTACAACCCCACGGTTAACAGCCGTGTGCTCTACCATTGAGCTATCGAGGAATATGTTACTATTTTAATACTCTGCCTAAATGTTGTCAATAAGATTCCACCGCTTTTATATGCCAATTTCACCGCTTTTATGTACCAAAGACTTAATCGAGTAGTAACCTTGCGCTATGGTAAAGTTACTTCCTTCTTTGTCTTTACTATAATATCAGATTTATTTGATACCAGCGACCAGCGACATACCTACAACAAAATCAATCTACAGACATAACAACAAAATCAAGATATATCTTGAATTTAAAATTACAATATGTTATAATCTAATTCGTTCCGTTAATCACGGAAGCATATCCTGCAGTTGTGGCGGAATTGGCATACGCGCTAGATTCAGGTTCTAGTGAGGGTTTCCTCGTAGGGGTTCAAGTCCCCTCAACTGCACTTGAGAAGTCAAAAACGAACCCCGTCTATTTTATAGGCGGATTTGCATTAAAGGTTTATTTTGATAAAAGAGAAAAGCGATTAAGTATAAAAACTTAGTCGCTTTTTTAGTAATAAAATATGTAATTATTCGATAAACTCTGGACGCGCTTCCGCTTGTCGCTACCGCCCTACTTGAATAAGAAATACAGGTTTTTACATTCATTTCGGTTGGTCTACATTATTGTATTTCCTCTACGAAAACCAGTTACCATGGTATAACTTTGAGAGAGGGCCATTTTGCAAGGATCACATACGTTAACTTTTCCCCCTGTGGCTTACCAAACATAGTCAAAAATATTGACCCCAAATAATTCTGTACTTCCTTCAAACCCAGCTATTTCATGTCTCCAAGATTTCTTTTTACACACTTTCATAAACATCTCTTACCCAAATGCAGCTTAAACGGTAATTTGTTTTTATATACTTAAAGTTTCCTTGCTTTGATTACAAATGTTACGGGAATCATCTTTGCTTTTTCGGCAAAATCATTGTTCTTATTTTTCATAATATCATCATCGGATTTCTCAATCATTTGCTCAATGACAAATCCCGCCTTTGCCAATGAATTTACATAGGTTGATAGCATACGGTCTGATAATGATAGTGTCTCTCCATCAAGAGATAACGAATACCAAGATTCATCGAAATAACATTTTTTAAATGTTAGCATATCATTTTCGGCAGCAACGCATTTATGTATTGGATGAGACCAACTAAAAATAAATATACCATCTTTTTTTAGATATGAAGCAATACGTAAAAAAGTTGTGTCAAGGTCAGTTGTCCAACCTATTGCATAAACAGAATAAACAAAATCAAAATAATCCTTTGGTATCCCACATTCATCTTCCATGGGTGAGATAACAAATTTTGCTGAAAGACCATATGTAGCCAAATGCTCCGATGCTTTTTCGACTTGTTTTTTTGATATATCCATCCCCCATAATTCAGATGCTTTGCGTTCTCCATGATACTGCAGGGAATGACCAGTTCCACAGCCTATTTCCAACATCTTTTTTCCTGAAACATCGCCAAAAAGCTTCCATTTCTCCTCTGATATAAAGGCTCCATAGTAAGGAAGAGAAGTATTTCCTAATACCTCGCCTCCTTTTGTATCCCAAAAGGAACGATTCGTTTTATGGGTAGTATCCTTATTCATATCAACTGGAAAGGTACAGTCGACTTCGCGGTTTCCTATCATACTTGTTCCATTCTTAGTGCTCTCTTTCATACATTAATACCTCTCGTAAAAATAAATTAATCCTTAAACCAATACACTATATGTTTATTTGGATTATGTTCATAATAAACGGTAAATAATGGAAAGTCAATATCAAGTAAAAAATCCGCATAATGGCGTATTCGCACTTGATTAGGGGAGAGCGAACAATTGTCGCGTATCCGAATCAAAGGTTGTTTATGATAATTGTCGTTGGTATGAAGAGTTTCAATTTCTTTACGCAAGTGTTAACACTAATTCCCCATCAACCTGCGCAATGATATAACAGGGCAGAATGCAAAGATACGCTCGCGTTAAGTCAAATTCCATACCCATGCGATACAGGCAAAAGGTAGCGATACCCTCTAGGCAGATTACAATTAAGCTAATTTTCATGCCCTGACCCTTAATTAGGAATACCTTTCTATGCGTCACCAGAATAACTGCTGCCACAAGAGTAATGATATGAAAGGTCGCACAACGTCTCAACGCCTGGAATAGGAGAATATCCTTTGTTACCGGTTCGAGATATTCCAGTTTCTCCAACTGCTTTACAAGCTCCTGCCAGCGCTCCATCCAGAAGGTAAAATCCGACCATCTTGTTGGTATCCACCGCTCCGGGAGAGCAATCCGGAACTCTATCATCCAGCTTAACAGCAGCAATACAATACAGAAGCTTATCATAAGAAATGCTACCTGCTTCCGTTGTCTTCTTCTCTTCCAGCACTCCTTCGCAAGCTGATACAAGATAGCAAAGCCAAGTAACCACGGCGGTAATACAGATAGCATCTGTATTAGCCGTGCATAAAAACAGCCTTCAACGATCGTATAATCCTCCACCTGCGTATTCTGCTGCATAAAGTCCTGGGCATTCTGTTCCCCTCGCTCCTTATTGGCATAGACAAATTCAAGGTTGGAATATGTATTCTCTGCCTCCGGTACCGGAATTATTACTACCTTTTCCTTTGTACGCACTACACCTCGGATGCAATAGCTTTGATCCTGATAGGTAATATATCTGCCAACCGCATCCTTTGTTCGGAATAGTTGATAAGCTGCGTTCTCATCAATCACACAGCCGGTATTATCCTCTGGTGTGATTATACTCCCTGTTAACAGCTGCAACGGCATAATCTGGTTTATGTCTCCCCAGAACTCAATCACCGAGAGATTTACTGAGGTTGCTAACTCCGGATACTCAAACCTTTGATTATCTATCTGTATCCACGCGGTTATTAAGGGAATATCCTTAGTCCCTTTGATTGCTTCATATTCCAATGCCGTAAGGATATCTTGCTTTGTAACCGATGCTTCTGACATTCGTACACTGACGGAAGTATAATTTAACTTAATATATTGCCCATAGTAGATTCCACAGCCCCAAACCATCAGCACAGCAAAGGATAGGAGAAGATATAGCAGTTTTCTTTTCATACCAACCTCCATACTGCATCTCTGATGCAGCTCAAAACACCGGAAGAACCAGGTGTGAGTGCCCTTGCACGAACATCGCAGTTCTTCCTAAGCGAATAGAATTCGCTTTGTGAATTTTATTATTCGCTTTGTGAATTTGCCTTTTAATTCACACTAACGAAGCATGGCTGCCTTTGCCGCAAATGCTTCATAGAAAACAAAGAATTCAACTTTGTTAAATTCTTTTCACACTAATAGCTACCGGCATGCCTTTCTATCAATCTACATAATACCGATCTACAGTTTTCGTTACAATTCTGCCTTCCAATATAGAGAATAAGACCTGGGAGGAAATGTTCCCACTTCATTGCATTAAGTAGCTCGAAAGAACGAGGATACTTCATTCCTCCTCAGTAATCCTTACCCTATCTCCCTCTTCAATATTCTTATTACTCCCCGAGATGATATCCACAGCGGATACAGCACCTTCTATCGCCGCTTTCGTATAATCCTTATCGATTAAGGTAATCGCAATTCGTCTGGCCACCAGTTCATTCCCAAGAACCGTATTCTTTTCCTCAGGTACTAACACATAGTAGCTGCCATTACCATCGAAGTGTAGTGCATTAATCGGAATTGTCTGATGATACTGTTTTGACTTTTTTGTCAGGCGAAAGGTACCTACAGTTCCTATCGGATATTTGCCTTCCGGCATAACCCCCGTGATCTCGATCTTTCCTTCCTCATCCATAGAGCCAATTCCGGTTAATGGTACAACTACTTCCTCTGCTCGATTGCCAATCCTGATGCTAATTTCATCTCCCAACTCAATGCGCTCCGCCTGTTCCTCTGTAAGGAAGGCTTGAAAGCTACAATCATTCACTGCAATCGCTACGGTTTCGGAGCCTATTGTGATTCTTCCGACTTCTACACCTAGGACAACTACGTATCCGGCCACCGGAGAAGTTACTATCCCACCCAGGTCCAGCAACATTTCCAGTGCTTCTACTGTCTCATTTTTCACATCCAACTCCGATTCATATAATTCGTAATCCAGCTCTTGAAGTTCTTCCTCCTTTTGCTCCTTCTGCGCTTCTATCCATTCATTTTCATTTACTGTTTCTACATTTGTCTCAGCATCTTCGACAGCTCGAGTTGCACTCTCTACCTGTCTTTCTTCAGCTCTGACCTCATCTGCATAATCATAGGTTCCATTCGTTATCTGATTATATACTTCTGACTCCTGTTGATAAGCAGCCAATAAAGTATCTACCCTCTCCTGCGCCTCTTCCATTACATCTTCCCATTCTGAGGTCGTCTCCTGTAAGGCTTCTTTGGCTTCTGTAATCGTTTTGTCTGCCGCTTTTATATCCTTCGCTTTTGTGTCATCCTCCCTGTAAATGAGCTCAAATAGTACCGCATAGGTATTCTCAGTCTCTTGCGAATCCTTCTTCAGTAAGGCCTTTCCGTAAGCAGTAATTGCTCCCTTAAGCTCCAGATCCTCACTGGTTAGCTCTGCGAGCTCTGCATCTGCATCTTCGTACATTCGGATATATGACATCTTCTCTTCCATGGTCAGGGTCCGACCACTTTCCGCTGCAAAGAGAATGGAACAGGAATAGTCTTCCTTCTTCCTTTCAAAATTCTGACTTGCCTCATCGACTTTCTTAATATGTGCTTCATACTCTTCGTCACCATAATAAGCTCTAAAAATATTCTCTTCTGCTTTGATAATCCTGTCTATCTCCTTCTGTCTGGTTGTCGGTTGCCCGTCTATGACGACCTTCTGGTCCTTCGTCTGCTCTATACTACCTCCATTATTATAGATTAAACTATTTAGAATGCCAAAAAAGCGGTTGTTCACATAAGAGATAAAGTAGTTTAAATTATAATTGGTCACTTCCGAAGCATTATTGTTGACACCGGATACAAGGTCTTCTGTATTTTCCGTTAAGCCCTCAACTACTGTCTTGTATTCCGATAGAACGGTCTCTGACTTCGTTCGATCTTCATTCAAGGCCGTTCGTGCCTCTTCCGCTTCTCCTACCACACGGTTCGCTTTCTCAACGGTCCTTTTCTTCTTATCTTCCTGCTCATCATAATTATCTAATGCAGCTTCATAGTCTTTCTGAGCCGCCTCAAGGCTCTCTTTTTTTTGCTTATCCACCCTTGTCTTTGCAATCTGCAGATCCTGTTCCGCGCTAGCCAGATCAAGCTTTGCCCTTTGCAGGGAAAGCTCTGCAGCCTCTGCGGCTGTATCGGAATTCAATACCTCATTACTTAATTTAACCTTTTGATAATTGATCTTGGCTCTTAATACCTCATTTCGGGCCTCCTCCAGTTTATCCTCCAGATCCTCCAGGTTGTATTGAAATAGCGGATCCCCCGGCTCAACCCTCGTTCCTTCCTCAGCAAGTACCTTACTGACATGAACACCTTCGTAGATCTCCAGATACTGCTTCATATTATCCGTGATTGTTCCGCTTCCTTGAATGTTAAACTCCAATTCTCCTTTCCTCGCTGCGGTCACTGTAATCTTAGGCACAAGAACGGAATCTGCTGCCCTTGATACAAAGGTTAATGCAAGCATAATCGTAAAAAAACCAATTAATAGTCTCTTTATATAATTTTGATAGGATACCTTTTTATCTCCCGGAACCTTTGATTGTTCCCGTCTTAAATGTTCGAAAATACGCTTCATTCTATAACTCCTTACTTTGCTTGTTATTTTACTCCTTGATTCCGGAGGCTATGATCCCCTGCTCCAGATACTGCTGTCCGTACAAGAAGATGAGTGTGGAAGGCATCATCACGATGACCGAAGCCACAAAGGCTACCCCGACTTTCTCTGCACTAATGCTTGGCAGATACAGGGACAAGGGCCATAATGATTGTCGTTTTAAAAAGGTCAGCGGCTGTTCTATGGAATTCCAACCTTCCAGAAAACCTAGGACTGCTACCGAGACGATCCCGGAGACACCAAGCGGTATGCCTATGTGAAGAAATATATGAAATTCGCCTGCTCCATCAATTTTAGCTGCTTCCATCAGAGCTTCCGGTATGCCCTTGAAGAATTTTGTCATAATAAATACCGGAAATGCAGAGAATATCGTTGGAACGATGATTGCAAGATGCGTATCCATCATATGGAACCAGTCCAACACCAGATAGCTGGATACCATCGTTACCTGAAACGGCATAATCATAAGGGTTATGTACAGAAAAAACAGGCCCCTTTTACCTGGAAATTGATACCTGCCAAATGCCCACGATGCCGGTACTGCAATCAACAACTGTCCGAGAACTCCCGGAATTACCTGAAGACAGGAGTTCCAGAACATTGCAAAAAAATTGGGCGAGTCAAGCAGTAATTCTACATATGGCTTTAGCGTTGGGTATTTAGGGGATATATTCCATCTTACATATTCTTTCGTTCCCTCCTCCATCATTGGTCCAATGCATTCCTCAATTTCTTTATTTCCCATCAGTGAGCCGGTCAGCATCATTAAGATCGGGACCCAGATCAGAAGCGAGATGAGTGCTACAATGATAAACGCAAATATTCTTTTTATTTTCATACTCACCTCCATTCCGCCGCCAACGGCGGCACAAACAATACCTGAAAGAACTCCAAAATGAAATTCCAATGGATTTCATTTTGGAGTTCTTTCCGAGTGAAAGTGATTTATCTTTCACTCTTCACCCTCCACCCGGTTACTGATCCACTGCACCAAAAGAATACATACCAGCAGAACAGCCCCTACAAGCACTGCTGCTGCGCATATTTTCTGAACATCCAGAGACACAAACCAGTTATTGAATAAATGCTGAAGCATATAGATGCTGCCATTCGGATAACTCCCTGCTACCAGATAAGCTTCGCGAAATACCTTAAAGGAATTCACCATGGACAGTACGAATAGTGTAAATACCGTTGGCATCAAGCCGGGCACTGTAATATAACGAAACTTCTTCCAGGCACCTGCTCCATCAATTGATGCCGCTTCGTATAGCCCCGTAGAGATCCCTTTTAGTCCGGCCAACCATAGAACCATATCGTAGCCTGTGTTTTTCCATAGGTAGCTGAACACGAGTACATAAAATGCCTTCGAGGTATTCATCCAGTCTGTCGAGCTACCACCCAACACCAATATTGCATGATTAAGCAGTCCGTTTTCGCTAAAAACAATCTTCCAGAGCATTACTATTGATGCGACAGGAATACCGAGCGTAAGTAAAAAGGAGGTCTTAAAAAAGTCCTGAATTTTCTTCATACCATTGATTAAGGTTGAAATAAACAATGAAACAGCTAACAACAGCGGGATACAGACGAGTAAGAACCGACCGGTATTTTTCGCTGCCAAGCGGAAGGCTTCATTCGTAATAACTGTTTTATAATTATCAAATCCAACAAAATGGTCGCTCATTGCTTCGTAGAAGGATCTTCTGATCGCATCCATCAGGGGAAGCAGGATAAAGATTGTAATTCCGGCTACGCTGGGAAGCAGGAACAGGCAGGCCGTCCTTATCTCTCTCTTTTGTCTTTTGGTTCTTTTTCGATATAACATTATGTTAATCACCATACCCATTCGTTAAATTCACTTCATAATCTATTCCTAATTTAGCAGGTGTTTCTCTAATAAACCTTAAAATACACGTTGAACATTCCAATGAAAAAAATATCTCCAGCCATGATATCATGATTGGAGATACGATAATTTCAATTATTTATACTATTTAACCATTCAGCCTCGGTAGCCGAAATACAAAGGTTGATCCGCCTCCCGGTGTATCCTTCACTGTTATATCACCGCCATGAAGCTCGACCAGCTCCTTCGCAACACTGAGCCCAAGTCCGAAATGTTTCTTTTCCGTTCTGGATTTATTACCCTGATAAAATCGGTCAAAAATCAGTTTTTTCTCCTCCGAGGAGATCCCACAGCCATGATCCATCACTTCAACGATGGCATAGCTTTTCCAGTTATAGACTCTTAGAGCAACCGTTTTTCCTTCCTTACCATAGCTCATGGCATTGTCAATCAGGATTGCCACTACCTGGCTGATACGCTCCTTATCACCCATCACCATATGCGACTCGCCCTCGGTAAGTTCCAATGTTAGGTCTATATCATAGGGCTTCCTGCAGGAGCAGAACATATCATAGCTCTCAATAAGAAGGGTATCCAGATCCATTTTCTCCTTCTGCAGGCTCCAGGTCTTCGCATCCGCTGAAGCTAGCAAGAGCATGTCGCTGATTAACCTGGTCATACGGTTGCATTCCCCTTCGATATACGGCAGGAATTGATCTACTTTCGCATTGTCTTCTCTTAAGGAAGTAACTGCTGCCTTGACTATCGTAAGTGGAGTTCGAAGCTCATGTGATGCTGCTGCTACAAAAGCATTCTGCTTCTGTTGCCCTTCCTCCAGCGGCTGAAGCACCCTGTCAATATATAAAAAACTAATCAGAAATAAAGCTGCTACTCCGGCGAGTTCAATCAACGCAAAGCTAAGAAGCTGCTTTTGGAGTGTATTCCACTGATTGTTATCAGAATAAAATGCAATTACAGTCTGCCAGCCGTTATCACTTCGGATGGATATGGCCATCCCCAGATAAGATTGTAATATATTTTTATGAAACGTATAAATAGAAGTCTTTTCTGTCGCTTTCAAGATCGGCTTCGTGTCTAGTAAGATTCCCTGTTCTTTGGCCAATTCCTTGAGTTTTACCACACTTTTATCTATATTGATTGTGGGTGATGCGTCACTAAAGCTGGTGAGTCGCTTTCCATTGTCCTCCAGAATTATCAGCATATGATTATCCCGCTGCATTTGAGCTAGCCAGATACTATTGATAATACCTTTTGATTGTATTCTATCTGCCACCTGCTCCACATTCTTCTGGAATAGGATACGAGTCTGTTCCTGACTTTGATTATAGGAAATAATATATACTCCGATAATTATCAGTGTAAGAATGATACTTGTCGTTGTTCCATAGAGAAGCACCAGACGTTTTTTCAGTTTAGAAAACATGATAACCTCCACTAATCTCAATACTGTAGCTTCAATGTAGCTTAAATAGCTCGGAAGAACAAGAAGTGAGCCCCATTGCGCGTAACTTTGCAGTTCTTACTAAGTTGATTCTTTATTCCACCAGTTGATATCCTACAGACCGGATTGTCTTTACCGTTACGTGACTATGTACTGATTTTAGCCGTTTCCTGAGAAAGCAGATAAAATTATCGAGATTACTGTCTGTTACAAAGCTATCTGCACCCCACACACGGGTAAGCAGCATCTCTCTGGTTAATATCTGCCCTTTATTTAATATAAAGAATGACAGTAGATCGTATTCTCTCCTTGATAATACACAGTGCTCCTGATCCCTTGCTACTGACATTGCTCCTTCATCTAATATTATGTCCGAAAAATGCAGCTCATTGGTATTCTGAATCTTTGCAGGCCTTCTTGCCAATGCTTTGATTCTGGCAATCAGTTCCTCAACCTCAAATGGCTTCGTTAGATAATCATCTGCACCTGTATCAAGCCCCTCAATACGGTTCTTTAGCGTTCCCATTGCAGTGACCATGATTACCGGTGTTACTATATTAAGCTGGCGTAGCCTATTCAAAATGGTAAGACCATCCATCCCCGGAAGCATGCGATCCAATACGATAATATCGTAGGTCTGCTTACCTGCATAGAACATCGCATCTTCTCCATCATAACAAAAATCCGTCTCCATATAGTTCTTTTTTAACTGATATTCCAGGATGGAACACAGATCTCTGTCATCCTCAATCACTAATATACGCATGTTTACCTCCTACTTCCATCTGTGCTACAATATAGGAAACATTTAATCCTTGATCAACCAATATCCACCAATATTATAAATTTTTGTTTGTTGGACTTAATTTTAAGATTCATTAGAGATAAATTCGTTATAACATATCCATACACAATATGCAATATTAGGAATTCCGTTTGAAAGCGGCAGAATGGAGGAAACATGAAAAAACTCATACTAATCCTGATGGTATTCACCTTGCTCATCACAGGTTGCAGTAAAAAAGACACAAGTAGCAGCAAAGAAGACTCAAGTAGCAATACAGAAAGCTCAAAGAAATCTACAAACAACAACGAAATGGGTCTCTATATGGAAGAGAGCCTTACTCTTCCTGAAAATTTCAGCAGCGAAGCCACCCTACAGTTGAATAAAATTAGCGGGATGCCCTGTTTATATGTCTATACCCCAGAAGGAAATGTTAAGATAACTCGTTATCTTATGAAGGAGGACGGCACCTGGACCGAAGATACTCCTGAATGGCTGCGCACCCTGAAGCTATCTACCGACTATCTTTATCAAAGTAGAGTAATTGAGGACTCAAAGGGAAACCAGTATCTTTACTGCCTCGAAGAAGAAGGCGAAGACGTGAAGGGAAAGCTCCTACGCTCCTCCGATGGTTCGACCTATGAGATACTTACTCCTGAGGGCTGGAATGAGAAGGATGAGGAATACGGCTTCTATTATTGCCCAGAGCTTGTTAATGTCCTGGAGGATGGTACTTTGACTGCCTTATTTTATGACGGGGAGATTGCTTTCTATAACAAAGACACCTTAAAGAAAGTAAATAGTATCATCGGCACCAGCCATTCAGAGACGATCTTAACCTCCTCTGGTCAGTCCGTTATAGCAGGTCAGACGGATACAGATAATTACACACTTCTTGGCATCAATATCTATGATTCTGTTGATGCACGCAAGAAAGAAAGTTACCCATTTAAAGCAACCTTAGACGGTTTTAATTACCTGGATACTAATGAGAAGAATGATCTGCTCCTTTGCAACGCTGACGGAATACATATTCTTGAAAACGGTGCTTCCCTTTGGCAAACAATTGTAGATGGAACCCTTACCTCCCTCTCTATGGCGACCCTGTGGTGTAATGGCTTCATCGCCGGCTCTGATCATAATTATTATGCTCTGTATAATTCGGACCAGGGATATAAACTCATGAAATATTACTTTGATAAAAAGGTAGCTACGGTACCTTCCACAGAGCTGACAATCTATACGTTGAAGGAAAATTCCACTTTACAACAGGCCGCTTCTGTATTTCAACAATCCCATCCCGGTGTGAAGGTAAACGTTCAGGTAGCCATGTCGAGGAAGGAATATGAAACAGCTACCGAAGAAATCAAAGCAGATTATTTTAAAGCGCTGAATACCGAGCTCTTAGCAGGCAAAGGCTCGGATATGCTTTTACTGGATGACCTTCCGGCTAATTCCTTGATTGAAAAGGGCATCCTATCCGATCTCAGTGATGTTGTTCAACCGATGCTTGACAAAGATGAACTGTATGAGAACATTGTGAGGCATTATTTTAAAGATCAGAATATCTACTCCATTCCTGCACGTTTCACCCTACCGGTTTTGGTAGGCAACGGCATTGATGCCTCCAGCATCGCTGACATAGAAAGCTTAGCGTCCTATGTGAAGGAGCATCCGGATAAAAATTTATTTGGCATGCGTTCTGTAGAGGATTTTATAAACGTTTATTCTCCGTTCCTCTCCTCCAGAATCATTGATACAAACGGCAACATCAATCGGGAAAATTTAATAGAAATGCTGAATAATCTTAATAACATTTCCGCTGGCTATGAGCTTGTGGAAGACTACGGGAATGATTTTCCCCGCCCCTACGGCATGAAGGAATTGGCCAGCAGGGTTAAGCTTGCCACTAATACCTGCTCCGGTTTTCTTCATTCCATGTTTGCTTTTGGTTATGTAACCTATGTAAATGGCAGCTTTGCCCCCTTTGATCAGTCCTCAATACCTTCCTGCGAGATAGGCATCAACCGCAACAGTGACAAGCAAGAGCTTTGTAAGGAATTCGTGACACTTTTGCTATCCAAGGAGATTGGCATAAATGACTTCTATGACGGCTTCTCGATAAATAAAGATGCCTTGCTTTCCTGTGCCACAATGGATCGCAGCGATTATACTGCAGAGTCGGAGATTGAAAATGCAGATGGCTCATATAGCCCAATCTTCTTCGGGACTTTGAATGAAGAGCAGATACAACGTCTGGTTCAGGCCTGCAGCGATACTGCCTATCTCATCCGTACCGATCAACAGATCCTCTCTGCGCTAAAAGAAGCTGCAATGGATTTTCTTACGGGTAATAAATCAGTGGAAGAGGCCGCCGATTACATCATTGAAAGTACAAAAATATATCTGTCAGAATAGTGAGGACTGCTTATTAAGTTAGGATACAACACGTCCTGTTATCCGGATAAAAAGTAGCTGAAGGCTTGGATGTCTCATCCATCTCCTTCAGCTATTCGTTTATTAGGAAGCTTTGTTATCCACATATCATATAGTTACAGTTACTTCGCTAAAGGATTTCGTACTATACCTACCAAAAACGGTATTTTGTCTTTATATAGTACATAAATAAATGGCCGATTCAGATTGATTTCCGCTTCATCCTTCCCTACACCGGAGCCTTGAGCTGTTATTTCTGTATATGAGGAGGCCGAGCATCCCTTCTCATTAATTGCTATCTTTGATGCCTGTGTAATATCACTGATGTATACATTTTCATCCGTAAACTCAGAAAATGCTTTTGTATTACTGTCAAATATTCTCTTAATTCCCATTGCCTCCGCTGTTGTTTTCAAATTAATCTCTCCGGCATATGTAAACTTTGGGACACTGAATTTAACCTTACCTAGGGTAAATTGATTCGTCAAACAGTCAGAGAGGATTCCGGATAATTTGCCTTCTTCCCCCAGGAAATCCTCTACTACCAAGCCTTCCTCCGGAAGTATAAAAAGCATCGCTTCATTTTCCTTTAATAGACATATCGTAGATATATAATCTTCACCAACCATAAATGGATATGCTTGTTTTTCCATCTTCATAAAATCACAGGTGATTTCACTGCTATCGCTTAAGAAAAAGAGCTCTTTAGTTGTTTCCTCTTCTTCAAATGGAATCAACCATTCATTATAAAAATCCAGCGTATTCAAGGAGATAAATGCATATTGATCTGCCGAATTAATCGATTTATTGTAGTCGGGCTCAAATTCATAATTGGTATTTTCAGACACCCACTTCGTCATCTTATTCTGGAATTCTAGGTCCCCCAGGTTGCCCTTATATATTTCAGTCCTATATTGACTTTGGAGCTTAGTTAACAGCTCCTCCTGATAGTTTATTTTGTCATTTAGCCACAAAGAATTATTTATATTAAGTCTTCCAAGGTTGATTCTTCTCTTCTCCAGGTTAGAGACTGCGGTATTCACTTCGGACATATTAATATTAGTATCCGATATGCCTAACACCTCCTGTATCTCCTCCCTAGCTTCTCCCTCAGATAATTCACCCAGCGTAGATAACGCCAGATACCAATTAAGGGGAGCGTAGATTTGATTTTCACTTACATTGTCTCGAAATACAGAAGCTGAGGTTTGTTCGGTAAAATCATAAAAGTTTTGTAAAAACTCTATACTTATTTCACCTTCAGATTCGGAGACCTCCTCTGGCAAGGGTGTCACTGTAGTGTTAGTTATCATTCCCGAAGCATTATCTGAGTTTATATCCGAATTATTTTTCGAAGCTTCCCCCGTAATCTTATCCTGTTCCTGACCTTGATATTTATCTACCTTTTGATCTTGGCCTTGAGCTTGATCCACCTCTTGATTTTGCTCTGTTATCGTATCGTATTCTTTTTTATCAGAACATGAGGTGCATATCATACAGACTGGTAGCAGTATACATAACACTGCAAAACGCTTGGCTAACTTTTTCATAAATATAGCTGCTCCTTTCTAGGAAAGTTAAGGGCTGATACGTAATACATGTAATCTTTACTACCTAAATTATATCACAATCCATTTTTATTTCCATATTTAATCAGGACTTTATAAAAGGAAGTAGCTAGTGACGTGGGTCAGCAGCTACTTCTTTTAAATTAACTCAAATTATATTACCATTGATTATAATGTACCTTATTAGCATTAAAACGTTTCGAAGTGGTTCGGTCCTCATCCGGATAGCCCAGAACAATAAGCGAAAACGGTATATATTGCTCTGGAATGTTTAGTAAAGCTTGTATGTTCTTAACTGATGCTATGTCATCATAACTAATACCCGACCAGGTCGAACCAATTCCTAGGGAATGGGCTGCAAGCAATATATTCAGTGAAGCGGCTGCACAATCCTCACGCCAGTATTCTTTCAGTGTAGCAGCTTTTGGTTCACCGCATACCAAAATAGCACAGGGTGCATCCTTCGCAAAGGTAATGCCCCCATGCCTTAAGGATAATTTGTTCAATAATTCTTTTTGATTGATGAGAATAAATTGCCAGATTTGTTGATTGCAAGCAGAGGGTGCCTGCATTGCA
The DNA here is from genome assembly GCA_023414875.1 of Bacillota bacterium. Taxonomy (GTDB): domain Bacteria; phylum Bacillota; class Clostridia; order Lachnospirales; family Lachnospiraceae; genus Mobilitalea. Next base: position 204,163 of record JAEZMV010000001.1, read on the forward strand.
GCCTCTAATATTAGCTTTACATCTTCCTCCGAAATAAGGTCATTCTTAAACTTTCTGATACTTTTTCTGGTTAGAATCGTTTCTAGTGTTTTATTCATACGGAACCTCCAAATACTTTTTGTGTTTTTAAACTATGTATTATATAATAAGTGTTAACTTATAGTCCTACAATAACGCACTTTATTGTAGGTTACTATCTAAAAAGTAACTATAGTCATAGGAGAGAATATTATGATTGAATATAATGATACTCAGTTCCGTTGTCCCATGGAATTAGGAATATATCTAGTCAAAGGAAAATGGAAGACTGCAATCCTATGCAGCTTGGAAAGTGGCAGCCTGCGTTTTGCAGAGCTATGCAGGCGATTTCCTGAGGTGACGCAGAAAGTTCTTACAGAGCAGTTACGAGAGCTAGAAAGAGACCGACTGATTAATCGGACTGTTTACCCTGAGGTACCGCCTAAAGTTGAATATTCGCTTACAACTTGCGGACAAAGACTTTTCAAGCTTCTAAATGAAATAGAAAATTGGAGTAAAGAATTCCTTGAAGAGAAAGACTCCATCAAGCAGACCTAAAAGGAAGTGACATTATGGAACAATCGCAGTTAATCAAGTTGATCAAGAGCAACCCTCATGCAATCATATCAATTAATAATCCTACTGACGAGATGAAATTAACTGCCGTGAGGAAAAACGGGCTTTTATTGGAATACATAGAAAACCCCACAAGAGAGATGCAGGAGTTAGCATTAGATAATAATGTTCGGGCGATTAAGTTCATTGATAATCCTACTGAAGCCATGATGATAAAAGCAATCAAGGGCAGCTGGATTAACCTAGAGTATATGAAGCAACCCACGGATAAGGTAATCCGATTAGCGCTAAGCCAAGCCGGCTGGGCTATTAAATATGTTAATAATCCCAGTGAAGAATTGCAATTAATAGCTGTCAGGAAGAATTATGACTCTATCAAGTTTATAAAAGCTCCTACTGAAAAAGTGCAGGAAGAGGCGGTAAGAACCAACTACGAGGCCTTACGCCTTATTCATTCACCTACCTATAATGCAGAGCTTATCGCAATCAAGAAGCATGAGGAAGCTATTAACTTTATAAAGGTATTAGATAAGAATAAGATCTTAGAGTTCTTGAAGGTCAATATTCTGGTGATAAAATATGTGATAAAAGAAATCTCGAGAGCTGAATTAGAAGAAGTATTAAAAGAAGTATTATCAAAAGAGGATGTTGAAGAAAAGTATGTAAGGGACTTTATTAATTATAATTCCATCAACTGTACCGACATCACCCCATTGGATAAGATCCTATTGATACATAAATATGGAAGCAAGAGGGCAAAAAAAATAGCTGTCGATGAAAAGCTGAAGCTTAAATAGTCAAAAAGGCATGGAGGATTTTTAATCCTTTTATCAGAAAGTTTGTGTCTACGTATTCATAAGCACAATAACCCTTGGCACAAGCTTAAGAGGTGGGATATACTTACGCAGGAATGGAGAACAGGATGAATTATATAGATACTTTAAAGAGTGTTGAATTAGTATTAGCTACCGCAGAAGTACCATTAATCGTTGGTGATAGCGGTATTGGAAAGACCGCTCTCGCCAAGGAGCTTGCAAGAGAAAACAGCTGGAGCCTAATCGTCATCGATGGAAATCTTCTGAAGGAAGGTGAAATTGGCGGTCTTCCAACGATCGAAGCCTATACAGGTGTTAATGCAAATGGTGATAAGGAAGATCGAAAAACCACCGTTTATGCGGTTCATACTAAGCTCCGGGAAATTGACGAAGCGATATCAAAAGGTAATACCGTACTTTTATTTATTGACGAAATCAATCGCTGTGAACATACCGTTCAGCAGGAGCTTATGAATCTAATCTTAAACAGGGAAATTAACGGTTATAAGTTACATGATGGGGTGAAAATACTGGCAGCCATGAATCCTTCCAACAAATATGGTTCGGATTTTGATTACCAGGTTGTAGATATGGATGCAGCGCAGGAGAATAGATTTGTATGGTTGTATATGGAGCCTGATCATATGCAGTGGTTAGCGTGGGCCATCGATACCGGGCTTGAGCAAAAGGTGATTGAATTCATCTCTACCTTCCCGGAATATCTGCATAAGATAAACGAGGATACCATAAGAGCCACCCCTCGAAGCTATGAAAGAATTTCTAAGGCCTATAAGGCTTATAAGGAGAGCAAGGATACCATTCCCAGAGCCATCTTTCTTAATGTTGTGAAAGGAAATGTGGGCAAGTTCCTTGCAGAAGAGTTTATAAACTTTGTTGAATCCGATTATAAACCTTTAATCTCTTATGAGGATATTTTTACAGAGACTTCACTTCCAGAAGCTATCCTTGAAAGAGTTCATAACGAAAGTCATACCAGACTTTATATATCCGCCAGGAACATATTAAAAACTCTTGAAGCAAAAATAAACAGCAATGATAATGAAGCAAATTTTTATATTAACCGATTGATAGAACTGTTAAGAATATATCCTGTTGATTTAAGAGTTGGGATCATGAAGGAAATCAAAAACAGTTATCATGAAGTCTATAAGCTTGCTATAGAAGAGGAAGCCTTCGTGGAATTATACTTTGAAGCCTATACTGTAATCTAAAATAGTAAGTTTATCCAATATGTATCTATGTTCCAATACTCTTGATACGTATTAATTGTCTTACCTTTTTATCGGAAAGCAATTAATAAACTCTTTTGATTTAACTACCTAACAACCTATGGAGGTTACCATATGGATACTTTTTATGACAGCTACATAAATGGACTTCGTGATAAAGCATTTCATTTAATGAATGCTTTTTATCAAGCAAAGCATAAAGGTCTAAATACCCTACCGGCAATCCCTGCTGAATTTAAAAAAGAGTTTTTTGGACTTGTAGATAAGGTTACTTTGAGTCTTATGGAAGACACCGATAATTTTTATGGATATTTTTTATTTCAAATGTCAAGAGAAATAGCCTTTGATCTTAGCAGTCCGACTGCTGTTAATTTTAAAGGGGCTAACTATGTGATCTATTTTAATCCAGTAATCTTTTTAAATCTTAACCGGAACCAAATGGAAAGCACCATAAAACACGAAATTCTTCACATTTTATCTCTTCATTTGCCACGAGCAAAAGAATTGAAGGGTAGCTATAGTAAGCTGGCGATCAATATGGCGATGGATCTCGTAGTCAATCAACACTTGAATCATCTGCCTCCCTATGCGATTACTTTAGAGATGGTAAACACTAAATATGCTATAAAGCTCGAGGCATATCAGCTTTTTGAATATTATGCGGAAAAGCTTCAAGATGCCCTGAATTTACTGGAGGAGGACGACCATGCTCCTGAGGATGATACGAGAAATAATGATACAATCAAAACTAAGTTTAACCCCGACACTACACATGATCTTTGGGAGGCTTCCAGTGATATCGATGAGTCAACCCTGATAGAGTTTACAGAGAAGGTTATTAGTAATTCCGAAAAAGGTGTAGCACCGGCTTACGTGCAAAGTTTGATTGCCTCCCTTAAAAGCAGTAAGGGTGAATTACCCTGGAATCTATATTTGAACCGAATGATGGGAACGGTGGAAAGCAATAAGAAGCTTACCGTAACAAGAAGAAACCGAAGACAGCCCGAACGTCTAGAGCTAAGGGGTCAGCTTAGGAGTCACAAAGCCAAAATTGCTGTTGCTATTGATATCAGCGGAAGCATTCGTGATGAAGAATTCAAGCAGGCCATGAAAGAAGTAATCAATATTGTAAAAAATTATAATCATGTTGTTACGATCATCGAGTGCGATGATCAAATCCAACGAGTATATCAAGTGAAAGCAGTAAAGGATATCAAAGATCGGTTGAACAAAAGAGGAAGCACAAAGTTTAATCCGGTAATTGAATATGCAAATCAGAATAAAATAAATTTATTAATATACTTTACCGACGGAAAAGGTGAAGACAAGCTTAAAACGATACCTAGAGGATACCATATTCTATGGATCATCTCCGGTCATGGGGAGGAGCTTTCATTAAAAAAACCTTACGGCTTAGTGAAAAAGCTTAGTAAGGTTGAAATCAAGGATAACATATTGGATGCAAGTGATGTCTCAAGTGGTGGCTTCTCTATGAATTATCATGAAAAAATCATATAAGATTAGCTAGCTAAAAGAAAACTATCTAATATGAAATGCATCCGAAAACAACCCTCAACTGCGCTACCAAAACAAGGGATACAGTGGTTTTAAAACCTCTGAATCCCTTGTTTAATCATAGAACATTGCATCCTATGAATTAAAGTAATGCAGATAAGGTAGCTTAGCGTACTTTATGTCAGCTTATCAAGCATTCTTTCTTTATCCATTACCTTCTTCAAGAAGCTTCCCGTATGCGATTGCGGAACACGTGTGATTTGTTCCGGAGTTCCTGCTGCCACGATATAGCCTCCGTTCTTCCCAGCCTCGGGACCTACATCAATTATATAATCCGCATATTTGATTACATCCATATGATGTTCCACAACCAGGACGGAGTGCCCGGCCTCAACCAGCTTATCAAAGCAGTCCAGCAGACGGTTTATATCGGAGCAGTGAAGCCCTGTCGTAGGTTCATCCAGAATATACAGATTATGTGCCCCTTTCTTTATCTTACTAAGCTCAGTAGCCAGTTTAATTCTCTGTGCTTCTCCACCGGAAAGGGTACTGGAGGACTGCCCAAGCCTTATATAGCCCAGACCCAGCTCCTTCATCACTTTGAGTTTATGATGGATATATTTGTGGTCCTCGAAGAAGGCGATAGCTTCCTCGACGGACATCTTCAGCACTTCGGCAATATTCTTACCTCTGTAGATTATCTCCAGAATATCTTTGCTAAAGCCCGTTCCCTTGCAGACAGGGCAGATGGTCTCAACATCCGGCATGAACTGCAGCTCAGTGATAATGATACCGTTACCGGAACATTCCTCACAACGCCCAGACTTATTGTTCGAAGTAAAATGCGCAACTTCGTAACCCCTTTCCTTCGCCTCCTCTGTATCAGCGAACAGTTCGCGGATTCGATCAAAGAAACCAACGTATGTGGCAGGATTCGAACGAGAATTCTTGCCGATCGGTGACTGATCTATATTAATGATATTGCTGATAGTCTCATGTCCGGTTATCTCGTCATGATCACCGGGAATAATGCGGGGATCACGGAACAGCGAATGAAGCTTTTTATATAGTATCCCGTGTATCAGGCTACTTTTTCCCGAACCGGATACGCCGGTAAGACAGGTCAGTACCCCTAACGGAATATCCACATCCACATTTTTCAGATTATGTTCTCTTGCACCTTTTATGCTGATAAATCCGTTCGGAATTCTCCTGAACTCCGGTATGCATATCCTTCTGCGTCCGGTAATATAATCCCCCGTTAAGGAAGAGGGATTTTTGACAATCTCCTCAATACTGCCTTGAGCCATGACATATCCGCCCTGCTCGCCCGGTCCCGGTCCAATTTCTATGATATTATCGGCCTCACATATCGTATCCATGTCATGCTCTACTACAATAACCGTATTACCGGAATCACGCAGTTTTTTCATCGTATTGATGATACGGTAGCTATCTCTGGAGTGAAGTCCGATACTAGGTTCATCAAGGACATACAGCATACCGGACAATCCCGAGCTAATCTGCGTGGAAAGACGGATCCGCTGGGCCTCCCCGCCTGACAGGGTATCTCCGCGACGGTTCAGGCTAATATAATCCATGCCGATTTCCAGTAACAGCTTCAATCGATTCCGTATTTCCTTCACTATCTGTTCACCAACCTCATATTTGTCTTCCGGTATCTCCAAATGTGTTAGAAAATGATTTAACTCATCGAGTGAAAGCTCACCCAGTTCATAAATCGTCTTGCCACCCAGCCGGATCAGCATACGGGATTTTCTAAGCCTGGTTCCTCCGCAGTCCGGACACAGCTGCTCAGACATATGCTTACTGAATACAAAATCCGCCATAGTTTCCGCGTTTCCTTCACGCATTGCTCGTTGATACCACTTATCAAGATCATTTAAAATACCGTTATAGGTGATCAGCTTGCCTGCGTCCGTAAGCTTCCTACTGATATCTGGCGGCTGAACCAGCTGGAACCTGCTGCCATGAGTTCCATAAAAAATGATTTTCTTAGCCTCCTCGGACAGTTCGTGAAAAGGTACGTCGATACTGAAGCTATAATGCTTTGCAAGACTGTATAACAGCATATATTTATCAGGATGCTTTATGCTTAGGAAGGTATTCGTGAGCGCCCCTTGTCGAATACTTTTATTCGGATGTTCTACTACCAGATGCGGTTGCGCCTTTCGATACATTCCAATACCACGGCAGGTATTGCAGGAGCTTTCACTATCATTCGGTGTGAAATAGTACGGTAAAAGTTCGCCTGTAAGGATATGATGCTCTTCACATCCAAAATCCTCATAGAACTTATGGTATAAGTCCTCTGTAATATTCTCTCCGGATATATCAATCCGAAGAAACCGTTCTCCGATAAGAAGCCCGTTCTCCAGCGAAGAGGTCAGCTGTTTATAGATACCCTCTTTGATGATGAACTTATCGATGTAGACATCAATCTGATATTCTTTTCCCTCCTCAAGTGTAAGCCTCTGGCTGGAATCAAACAGTTTGCCGTCAATCTTATATTTTCGATAACCCTTTTTACGCAGCTCATCAAAGAGATACGAATAATCCTCACCATAAATTTTATATACAGGGGCATAGATCTCCACCATCGTTCCCTGAGGAAGACTGAGCAGACGCTCCGTAATCTGATTCGTACTCCTTGGGAGCACCTCATGGCTGCAATACGGGCAGGATGCTTTGCCAAGAGTCGCGTACAGAAGGCGCAGATAGTCGGAGATATCCGTCATCGTACCAACCGTTGATCTGGGATTGCGGATTCCCTTCTTCTGTTCAATTGCTAACACCGGAGATAATCCAAAGATAAAATCTACATCCGGTTTTTTTAAGAGGGGAGTAAAACGTCTCGCATAAGTCCCCACAGATTCGAGATATCTTCTTTGTCCCTCGCTAAAGATGACATCAAATACTAAGGAGGACTTACCGGAACCACTGACACCTGTCACCACGGTTATAGCGTCCCTCGGAATGTCAAGGCTGATATCCTTAAGATTATTCTCCCGTGCTCCCTTAACTTCAATATTCCTAATCATTTTGATATCCCTCCATATAATAATATGCAGCTTCGTCCACCTGAAGCCAGCTCTTCGTGGTTAGTCTGACCGGACTTGAAAGCTTTTGTATCCGGTTCTTCTCTGCCAGCCATTCGCATACCTCAACCAGAATGGCCGGATCAATATCTACTACCGACAGCTTCTTCTGAAGTTCGGAAATACTGACTGCATCTCCTTCGTATTTCAGTATCTCTAGCAATACCTTAAACAGTACCTCCTGCTTCTCACAAAGATAATCTTCTATCAGCTCCAGGACAATCTTAACTGTCCCGTCCTCTTTTTCCTGCTGCATGAAGTCCGTATAAAGCCTGTGAAAAAACCGGGGATTAGTCTCCAGTGCCTGATAGATAACATCCCGAAGAGGAATCCTATCATTAAGGAGAACTTCAATACTAGCCAGATCATTTAACATCATCCGGAGAATGAAAAATGAACTGTATAACGGATCCTTCTTGACATACAGAAATTTCTGAGCCTTCGCAAGTCCGGCGATGGAGTACGCTGCATATTTCAACAGAAGCAGATCCCTGTCATTCTCACCTACACCGGATAAGTTCTCATATAGCTCCTTCAGAGTGTCATCTCTGGTATAGAGAAGCTTTGTTTTATAAATCCAGGAATGAAACTGACTGCTGCTCAAAGACGAGTCAAAATCTCGTTTGAACTGATGACGGTTATAAATAAAAGCATTGATAATAATTCCGTTTTCCACTAAGGAGTAAAAGTTCCGCGGCTTTTTCATATCATCCACAATAAGGATTAAATCAATATCTGACTTTTCCCAGATAACGTCATGATGTAGACTCCCGGCTAGGATAACAGCTATGATGTAGCGATCCTGTTTTATCCTTTCCATAAATGTATCCAGTGCCTCCTGATACTTATCCGTTAAATCCTTGTTCTTATGGCTTTCTTTCATTGCATTAAACATATTTACCTCCATTCCTACGCATGAATAATACGCAACATCTATAATTTAATTATAGATCATATCCCTGACAGCCTATTGTCAAGGTTTTTTACATGTGATAAAATATTTTCAACGAAGTCAACTCAGTGGGTTTTCTATGAAGCATAACGTTCGTGCAATGGTACTCACACCTTGTTCTTCCGGCGTTTTGAGCTGTATCAAAGATACAGCATGAGTACTTCATAGGATAAATCATAAGGAGTTATTAAGATTGAGGAAAGGGAGGTAACACATGCGTTTACACAGACTGGTCGGAATACTTCTTTTAATGGAATCCAGGGGAATTGTTAAGGCAAAGGATCTAGCAGAAGCTTTCGAGACAACAGAGAGGACAATATATCGGGATATTGATACACTATGTGAAGCCGGAGTACCGATCGTATCTTATGCAGGTCCGACCGGAGGTTATTCTCTAATGAATGGCTACACCATTCATCAGGATAATCTTCACTGCGATGAGGTTATCAGCCTTTATCTGAGCGGTATCGGTATACGTCCTGTGAAGCACAGCGAAGCCAGTATTAATCTAAAAAAATCCATACTGAAGCTGGAGAAAAGCCTCCCTGCAAATTATCTCCCGGACTTAAGAATTGCGAAGGAACGTTTTTACTATGATCCGAATATCTGGTGGAAGGAGCAAAAGCCCATTGAGTGTCTGGACCTACTGCGTAAAGCTGTCTGGAAATCCCAGAAGCTTAACATACTTTACACAAAGAGTAGTAAGAACGAGGAGGAAACCGCATTAAGAAAGATACGGCCTTATGGATTAGTTGTTAAGAATATGGACTGGTATTTGATATCCTATTGTGAGATGAGGCAGGATCTGAGGGTATATCGATGTGATCGTATACTCGAGGCTACTCTACTCCCGGATGAGACCTTTTCCCTTCCGGAGGATTTCTCCCTTGAGGCATTCTGGAAATCCTGGATCAGCGAGTTCACGAATATCATAGAAAAGGGAGCGCCGTCCGAATAAAATCATAGATAAAAGGCAAAAGAAAAAGGAATTATTGACGAATGCAAATAATTCCTTTTTAGCAGTTTTATCTATTTAATTATTTTAGTATGCTTCTATCTTTTCAACCCACTCCAGCAGCATCTTCGACCCCCACTCATAAGATCCATTGTCATCATATTGACGATAATCACTTTCCAGAGATGAGATTAAAAACAAATAGATATCATACCACTGCGATCTTCTAATTTGCTCTGCAGTCAGCTTGCCTAATCCATAACCGTCAAAAAAGGCATCTCCGGGCCAACAGGTTCGAAAACCAATCTCGAGTAGCTCATCACCCCATAAGCATCTTTCAAAATCTATCAGACCTGTAATCTCACCCTCAGACACAAATACATTGCCGGCCCAGATATCCCAGTGTACCAGCTTCGGTACTTTCACCTGCTCAAAGATATGTCTGTCCTTATCCAGCAGCTGCAACAACCTTTCGCACGGTACTTTGATTTGTATATTTTTTCTTGCCGCATCATGATAAGTGTCCTTCAACATATCTTTAAATACTAAGTACCACTGATCTCCTTGTTTGTCAGGTTGACCATAATATCCGAATTTACTGCCCGTTACACGGTTAATAAGTGCAGTATACTCACCCATCTTACGAAATATTTGATATTTCAGTTCCTCACTCATGGCTTCCATAGCAGAGTTAAAGCTCTGCCCTTTGAGTCTCTTCATAAAGAAGTAGTCAGAATTACAGATTGTATGACTGTTATCATAATAAATTATTTCCGCTACCGGAACAGAAGTCTCCTTTGCTACCCTCTTCATGCAATCCACTTCACTATACATAATGTTAATTTCATGCGTCATAATATCCATCTCAGCGGAGGGTGCTATTTTAAGTATTACTTCCGATCCGCCAACCATGGTAATTTGATAAGCAACATTAAAAAAACCCTCTGATAATTCCTGAAGATGCTCAATTTCATTGTCTGGAAATGCTGCTTTAAACATTCTTCCTATTGTCAAATCATCTTGTTTATTCTTAGTTATACTATTGGGCATTACTTCTCCTTTGTAAAATATGTATAGGTAATTGCATAAGTGTTTTAACACTTTGCTTTAACTCCTGAATTTACCGTCGATATTTTTTATTTATTGCCTTATTCTTATACATTGCATGATCTGCCAGGTCTATCATTTCCCTAATGTTCGTATTGTCCTTGATATAGTCACAGTAAGCTCCCAGACTGATCTCAATCGCATAGGGTTTCATAGAATTTTGATTATAATTCTTGATATATTCCCTGACAGAGGTGATGAAGGTTATTTCTTTCGTCTTATATTCATCATCAGTTCCCACTACCAGGAATTCGTCCCCTCCGATGCGAGCACAGATTTCATTCCTACAGCAGCTTTGAAATGCGTTTGCAACTACAGTGATAACATTATCTCCCTCCTGGTGGCCAAATCTGTCATTGATTGCTTTCAGATTATCAAGGTCCGCCATGATAACCAGGAGTTTTTTATTCTGACTCATTACCTCACTCATAATATTCGAAAGGTTTTGATCCAAGCCGCTCCGGTTATAAATTCCTGTTAAAACGTCACGGAAGGAGGAACGATATAGCTTTCTGTGCACCCGGTTAAATTCAAGCGCATTCATAATATTCCTGCTCCAGTTACGATAGGTAATATCAAACGCTCTGACTTTATCTCCGTAGCTTAATACAGAATAGCCTAGGGTATTCTCATTAAAATGAATTGGTGTAAAATAATATGCCTTCGGTTTCTCCCTATCCTTCCATAGATCCGGAAGCATGTCCTTCGTATCAAAGGTACTATCACTGCTTACAAACTTTGTATTTTCACTGGCAAGTACCAGCAACATCTTATTGGTATAACCGGTCTTCAGCTCCACATTCTTGTCCGAGGTATAATTATGGGCGCTGCCATCCCAATTATCACATAGACACAGGTAATAATCCGAATAATCCTTAATCAAATATAAATAATAGCAAAAATTTACAATACAATCCTTAAAGTCTGTAATTGCTGTAAGGGACTCTGTCATGTAGCTGTCTAGCAGCACCTTATAGTCCTCTGCCTTTTTCTTCAGCCTGACAATATTACTCCGTTTCATAGTTACTACATCATTACACCCACAGCTACGGCCAATCTCCAGGTGCCCCTGCTTCGCATTACAAGCTTCCGGTCTTGATCCTGTCATTAATCGGGTTAGTTCACATACCGCCTCAACTCCGGTCTGCATGATCGGAGGTGAAAAGGTTGTAATGACCGTACTGCAGGTAGCCGCCTCATCGGTAGCATCATAGCCGGTTACTGCAATCTCCTCCGGTACTTTGATTCCGTAGTTCATTAATTCGTTGACCAGGCCGATAGCCATTTGATCGCTGATACAGACAATTGCTTCCGGTCTTGCAATTTCTCCATTGACCAATCTTCGCGCCAGCCTCTCCCCGCCATTATAGCAGAAATCTCCATCATAAGAGATCCTTGCTTCATCGATAGCTATCTTATGCTTTTTCAAAGAATCCATAAATCCTAAAACTCTGTTTATCGTAGAAACAGAATCCGGATCTGCGGCCAGGCAGAAGATATCCTTATATCCATGAAAATCAATGAGATGGTCCGTCATTACTTCTGTAGATTTCCTGTCATTTGTATAAATATATGGATAATATTTTGAGCGTGAATCAACATATAGCACCGGACAGTTGCACCTAATATGCAACATATTCTCAATATCCTGAAACAGCTTATCAATTGCCAGCGTTATACCGGCAACAATAATACCGTCAAACCGCTCCAAATTCATCAGATTATAGATATTCTTTTCACCTAATTTATACTCCGGCAAGCCGGTGTCCTTTATAAAGGTTGAAAACACCGCCACATCATAATCAAGAAATTTGCATTCTGATATAATCCCCTTGAGTAGCTTATGCTGATATAACTCCTCTACCTCAGAGATGATTACCCCTATTAGTTTTCTCTTTTTCAATTTGACGCCACTCTCCCGTCATTTGTAAATAGCAAATTCTGTAAACGCATAATTATATTATACTATATTCCTACAATTATTTGTAGTAATTTTTCCCTATGCTAAAGATTATTATTCATCATTATTCTACATTATATCTTATAATTCCCCATAATTACCTATATTACCGGCTACTGTAGACACTGAGCCATCATTTCTTTATTCAGTAATTTAAAGCTATTTCCGTAAAAATCAATCAAACCCTCGTCCTTCATCCTTGCCAACTCCCGGCACATCGAGGTCCGGGCTACGTTAAGAAAATCCGCAAGCTCACCGCGGTTTAACATAATTTGAAACATATTGCTACCCCGCTCATTCGATTCATTAAGCAGGTAGCTAACAATCTTTTCTCTCATTCCCTTGAGCGTAAGCAGCTCCAGCTTACGGTTTAGGTTCACATTTTTCTCCCCGAGAACAATCATCATGTTCTGAATCAGGCTGATATGAAAGCTGCAGGTGTTACCACAGGATTTAATAATTCTTTCATATGGTATAAAGAGAATTTTAGCATCCTCCTTAACCCTGACCGTTACCGGAGAGACACGTTTTGCTGTACATACAATTCCCTCTGCAAACATATCCGCCGGTCCTAAAAAAGCCAGGATATGCTTGTTTCCAGCCAGATTTTCTTTCATAATCTCAACAACCCCGGAGATAACAATCCCGACCGAATTAATTTCATCTCCTGCGAGAAAGATATATTCCTCTGATTTACAGCTCCTAACCTGAGCTCCAAGACATGTCATCAGATGTCCAAGGTCCGTCTCACCAATCATACGAAATAATGCACATTTCTTTAATATCGGAATGTATTGATCCATAAAGATACCTCCTATCTTTAATACCTGCAGTTGTCATAGCCACTGTTTTATCAAAATTTCTGTTGATTCAACCTTTTGCACTCCAATTAGAAAAAATATTTTAGAAAGTTAAGTTTTGTAGCTGCAGCTACACTTTTTATTCTTAGTTCGTATTATACTCACCTTGTAAACAGGAAGTCAATAAAAATTTTAACTATAAATCTAAAGGAGATCTAAAAATGGAGAATAAGATGTTTTGTTATCAATGTCAGGAAACAGCAGGATGTTCCGGCTGTACCCAGTTCGGTGTATGCGGAAAATCACCGGCTCTTTCAAAAATGCAGGATTTATTAATTTATGTAACAAAGGGTTTAAGTGCAGTTACAACAGCACTCCGAGCACAGGGGGAAGAAATTGAAGCTGAGGTTAATCACTACATAACCATCAACTTATTTACAACCATCACAAACGCAAACTTTGATGACGAGATTTTCTACAAAAGAGTATTTGAAACTCTTGAAATCAAGAATCGCTTAGCAACTAAAGTATCTGATTCGTCCTCTCTTGCAGCTGCAGCATTATGGACTGCTTCCACCAGAGAAGAGCTCGAAGAGAAGGCTGCAAAGGTTGGAGTCCTTTCTACAGAAAACGAGGATGTCAGAAGCCTTAGAGAGCTTATCACTTACGGCTTAAAGGGTCTTGCCGCTTATATGAAGCATGCAAACGAGTTAAATTATGATAATGCTGAAGTAAGTGCATTTATGCAGAAGGCACTTGCTGCTACCTTAGATGATACCTTAAGTTCAGATGCCTTAGTAGCTCTTACTCTGGAAACCGGTAAATTCGGTGTAGACGGTATGGCTCTTCTTGACTCTGCTAATACCGGTACCTACGGTAATCCGGAAATCACTAAGGTTAACATCGGAGTTGGAACAAAACCCGGTATCCTTATCTCCGGACATGATTTAAAGGATTTGGAGCAGTTATTGGAGCAAACAAAGGGAACCGGCGTTGATGTATATACCCACTCCGAGATGCTTCCTGCACATTATTATCCTGCCTTTAAGAAATATGACAACTTCATAGGCAACTACGGAAATGCATGGTGGAAGCAGAAGGAAGAGTTTGAAAGCTTCCGTGGTCCGATCCTTATGACTACTAACTGTGTTGTTCCTCCGGCTGCTTCTTATAAGAACAGATTATTTACTACCGGTGCTACCGGAGTTACCGGCTGTACACACATCGAGCGTGAGGAGAACGGTCACAAGGACTTCTCACAGATTATTGAATTAGCTAAGACCTGTGAAGCTCCGTTTCAGATAGAGAAGGGTGAAATCATCGGCGGCTTTGCCCATAACCAGGTACTTGCTTTAGCAGATACGGTGGTTGATGCAGTAAAATCCGGTGCAATCAAAAAATTCTTTGTAATGGCCGGCTGTGACGGACGTCAGAAATCCAGAAACTACTACACCGAATTTGCGCAGGCTCTACCAAAGGATACTGTTATTTTGACTGCAGGCTGTGCAAAATACAAATATAACAAGTTGGATTTGGGGGATATCGGTGGTATCCCGAGAGTGCTTGATGCAGGACAATGTAATGACTCCTACTCCTTAGCATTAATCGCTTTAAAATTAAAGGAAGTATTCGAGCTTCAGGATATTAATGAACTTCCAATTGCTTTTAACATCGCTTGGTATGAGCAGAAAGCGGTAATCGTTCTCCTTTCCCTTCTCTACTTAGGAGTTAAAAACATTCACTTAGGACCTACACTTCCGGCCTTCCTTTCTCCGAATGTGGCAAAGGTATTGGTTGAGACCTTCGGTATCGCAGGAATCGGTACGGTAGAAGACGACATCAAATTATTCTTAGAATAATTCATAGTTGATTAGGTAAATCTACCGGATAGAGATATTTTTCATCGACGTCCGGTAGGTTTTATTTCAAGAGAGTTGTTCAGATTATACACGACATATGTTTGAATATAATTCTGATTAATATATAAAAAATTGCCGCGGAGGTAAACAGGAAAATTATGAGTGCATTTTTAGGCCCCATCCATTACTGGTTATATAATAAAATTCAACTTCAGCAGGCGATTGTCGATGAGCTATATATTCTCGGCGACAAAAACGGATTATCGCTGGAGGAAGAATGTGATAAGAACTTTGGTACCTTCTTAAACAAACCTCTGGAGGAAATGATTGATCATGGCAATATCCATGGCTGGCTCCAAGAAAAGGTGTCACAGGTGGAATATAAATACGCTTATTGCGTGACAAAGCTTCTGAGCAAAAATCCTGAGATTAAGAGCCTGATTCAATCGATTTTATCCAACCATGGTACAAAACTGGCCATTACTCTTAAGGGAAATGATTTAAATGCAACCGATCTATATAAAGTAATCTCTGATAACTTACTGGACGGAATGCCCTGTGACCACGCAAACCGTGTCTTAAAACAAAGTGAGGTCGAAGTGACATGGATCAGAACTCTCTGCGTTCATAGTCCTTACTGGGAGGAAGTCGGCGGCGATATTACAGTATATTATGAGTTAAGGGATGCCTGGATGGAAGGTCTGGTGAAGGAACTTGGCTTTGTGATAGAGAAGGCTGATACGAATACCTACAGTATAAAAAGAGCGTAATCGCGCAGACAGGAGGTTCTCATGAACAGTATTAAGCTTATGATGGAGGAACATCAATATATTCTGCGAATGCTGGCAGTTGTCCGCAACGTCTGCTATGGAGTGCTTAAGGGCGACGAGATCAATTATGAAGATTTTGATCACATGATAGATTTTATCCGTAATTATGCAGATGCACACCACCATGGAAAGGAAGAAAAGCTTTTATTTAATGAAATGGTTACACACCTGGGCCCTCTGGGCAACAAACTGATTACCCATGGAATGCTTGTGGAGCATGATTTTGGCAGATTATATATCTCTGAACTTAGAGAAGCCCTGAACCGTGTGAATGCCGGTGACAAAGTAAGCAAACTGGATGTCATCGCTAACGCCATAAGCTATACGCATCTTTTGAAACGCCATATTGAAAAAGAAGACACGGTTGTTTATCAATTTGCCGAGCGTCAGCTGCCGGAGGGTATTCTTAATAAAGTAAATCAAGAAACCGAAGAATTCGAAGCAGCCGCTCTGAACCAGGGTACGCAAAAACATTACCAGGAGCTTGTAGAAGCATTAGAAAAGAAATACCCTCAAGTGTAGGTGAAAGTCAGTATGCGGTGCTGTACTTCACAATAGCAGCAGCTGAAGTGGTCCCCTACTTTCTTCCTCTGCTGATTACATATCAGCCATGACAGGATTTCCCTACCTGCATGGCTTTTTTTGTCTTAAAAAATTGTATTCTGCTTAGTGGGGCTGTTGTAAAACTAAGGTCATTTAATTTAGACTTTTGTTTTGTAACAGCCCCTTGGGCTGTATAATTATGTTAAATCTATGGCAGAGGCCTTCATATCTTAATAAACACTTAAATTTTCCTTAAGAATACATTCTCATAATTGTAATAATATGTAAAATAGGATATACTTTATCGTGGTGAGCGAAGCATTTCTTACTTCGCTTATCTAGCATCCATGTAAAATTATGAAGAAGGGAGTTTTCATATGAGCAAAAGAGCACTTAAAACAATAATTACCTTTTGTCTGGCGGTGTCCATCATATTTACCGGAATCCCATTTACTACTGCGGTGGCTTCGGCAAAGAACAAAATCAAACCTATCCATGACAATCATTCAAAGGATGAACATAAGGCTGCAAAATATTTGGTTCTGGTTGGCCAATCGAACGGAACCTATCAAGCCTATAATGATATAGCTTTTTTACCTGATAAAAATCTTAATAATCTTATGGTTAAAGCCAAACCTATTGCTACTGCACTGGGACTTGGCTACCAGAACTATGCAGGACGTTGGAATAAAAAGGGGTGTACCTTATCCCTTAACGGTGATAAGAATGTATATTCCCGCAACAAAAAGACCTTCTATTTTTATGATTACGACAGCAGTACCAAGAAAACCAGTACCAATAAAATGACCGCACAGTACAAACAGATGGTATATAAAAATAATAACGCCGTACACTGTGCTTCCTTAAGTACACTGGTCAATTATCAGTATTATGATACTACCTGGGTTAATGCTTATTCCTCTTTGGGATACAGCGGAGTTATCGTATATAACAAGTATAATTATATCTACAATCTCCCCGATATCGCCTACACGAACCTGAACGGAAACAATAACGGAGGAAACAATGGAGGAAATAATGGTAATAATCAGAATTATACCACTGCAAAGGTAGTACCGACTTACATTACCGATAGCACCTATAAGGATATGGGTAATATAGAAGCGACTTACTATACCGCACAGTCCAATACAAATCAGTTATTGGATCTTACGGATGTATTGTCTGCATATTACGGCTACGGTTTACCTTATGACGGCATCTATGGTTACGGTAATTGCGACAGTGCCGTCACCATTCAAGGCTATGATCAAAATGGCTCCTACGTAGGAGAAATCAAAACTAACGGCAGTGAATTCCTGATTAATTTCCCGAAGGCTGTCAAATTGATGATTATCGGCGCCCAGAAGAATCTGTTTCTTGATTTTACTCCGGTGAAGCCAATCGTTATTACGGATACCGCAAAGCTAACCTTTAATCAGATCAGCTGGTTGTATTCCTATGATGGCTTCTCAAGGCAATACTTTGTAATCTCTGAGAAATTACGCTTCCGCCTTGAAGGAATCGCCTCTGCGTATACACTTTCCCGCAAAATGATCGATCCCACGAATCGGGAGGATGTGGATAATGCAAATAGCTATCAACGAATTATCGTGACCTTAAAGAGCCCTTATTCGGAACTAGTTTCCCCGAACTGTTCCGTTACGGTTCAAAAAATGAATCAAGGCGCAATCAATAACTCACTTGTTTTATTTGCTAATACCGGAAATGCAGTTCTGGCTCCAAATTATGAAACTAAACTGATAACCATGATAACGACCCTGAGTAACTCAGGCCTGAAAATCTATTATCCTAGTACTAACTGGAATCGTCAATTGGTCATGAAATTAACGGATAATACGGTAAACACCACGTATTCCTATATAAACATCGATCCCTCTGCTCTGAACCTGGATCATTATTATGATTATTATCTCCATCTTCATGAAATGACTCATTTTTATGAAGCCACCCAGCTCCATTACGGCTTCCGTTTCGAGGCATGGATTGAAGGAAATGCTATTAACCTAGCAAAGAAAGCTATGGATAATCTCGCTGTATCCTATAAGGATGCCAGCGGAAATGACTATATCGACCTTATGTATAAGACAGATTTTAGCTTCCTCACCCAGGACAACAGAAAGAATTTTGAGGCCTATTATTTGAATGCGACCGGATGGAATGCTTCTGTTATCGGATATCATTTTACAAAATTCCTTCAGAATACGTATGGTTCTGATGTTGTTTACCGCATCCTTGATAAGGTTTATGCCGCTAAGATCCCTACGGGCTACGGCAGAAACAGCACCTATGACAAGCAATTTACTGACTGTATCAAGGCAGCTACCTCACCGAATGTATTCCAGCTGTTTGTGGACTATTGCGTGGAATAAAATAACTTCTTTATTATAATGCTTGATTTAATACGCCTGTATTATAGATTAGCGGATTGTAAATCAAATAAATGTAAATATATTTTATGCGCATGTATTATAATGACTATCTCTATGTGAAAGCCCTTACCGTACATGCGTATTTTATTCCGAGATTACAGTATATGAGTATTCTATTGAAAAAGATAATTATAGTATATGAGCGTATTATTCAGAAAAGCTAACTACAGCATAGGAATGTTCTATTGAAAAAAGATAATTATAGTATATGAGTGTTTTACTCAGAAAAGATAACTACAGCACTTGTGTATTTGCTTCAGAAACGTTAACTGCATTATATGCACTTTCTATTCAAAAAAGCCGACTACATTACTTTTCATTTTGCTCAGTAAAATTATCAAGACAGATATTATACCCCCCCACATAATTCATATAAGAAGTCTATCAGCCCACTGAATTCTCCGGCAATTTCATATTCTCATCGCTTCCTTTCTAAATTCTCTCACCCGAAAATTTGTTCATATTTTACTTTCCCCTTCTCTTATTTCATGCTATAATTGATGCTATGGATTAAATGGTTGGCCCAAGTAAAGACTAAGCTTTATCCAACTCTTATCCATATTATTTTTATGGAATTCTACTTGAGGAGCTATCCCATGAAGGCAGAAAAAGAAGCTTTAATAAAAGAGATTGTAGATGCGCATATCCGACAGTTCGTTGATGTTCTCGAAGCCAGATACCGCGCGGAATATACCGATCCTTTGGGAGTTATCAACGCCAAGAAGCATAATGCTTTTATCTCTCAACTGGGAGAGGAGTTTATGTTTTACTCCGCGTTTGTCCGTTCCTTTGACAGCTCCTTCGGTAAGGTGCTGGAGAATATGGGCAATGCGATTGCCAAGATCTCCTATACCGTTAAGGGAAGAATTGAATCCTATCTTCTGCCACAGCAAACCCAGCATATCGATTATCTGATGACGGCTTACGAAAAGCGGGATGCAAGGCCAAAGGTTGAGGATTACAAAAATTTTAATTGTCTAATCCCCTCCAATGTAACCAGCTTTCTAACCTCACATGAGACAGATAATTATTTCTATGATGAAGAAGCGCACTGCCATTATCTGATTGAGCTGAAGGCCGGAGGCGATCTGGATAACAAGAAAGCAAAATCAGAAAAGATTGCACTGCTCAATGAATTCTTTATCCTAAAGAACTCATTACAAAATGATGATACCGTTAAGATCTACTTTGCAACTGCTTATAACAAATTCGGTGAGGGTGTCCCCTGGCGGCAGGAACGAGTCCAAACCTTTTTTGCAGAGGAAGAGTTATTAATTGGTCAGGATTACTGGAACTTTGTTTGCAATGACCCGGAGGGTTATCAGGTTATCTTTAGCCAGTATAAGACCAGCTCCGAATATATGAAGAGTGCCTTAGAACGAATAAAAAGGTTATATTTTGTGCCTTAACATTTTGATTACGACTCATTCTAATTTCCTGCTTTGCGGTAGTTCATATAGCACAATATAGATACATTTTAATTTCCGCCATATCGATATGAGAGGAGATTTACCCCTTATGATAGAAGTAAATACCATAGATAAATACCTGCTGATGCATGGTGATTGTATGGAGAAACTGAAGGAAATACCCGACCACAGCATCGATCTCATTCTTTGCGACCCTCCCTATAATCTCGCGAAATATTCTACCGGCAATATGAAGTTTGATTGGCGCAGTGAGATTAACAATGATGTCGCTCAGTGGGACTTAAAAGAACTGATGCCGATAGATTTTATCGAGGAATTTAAACGAGTGCTTTCACCCACCGGCAATATCTTTATCTTTACCAGCTATAACCTAATTGGCAAATGGCATGAGGTGTTTGACAGCGAGTTTGATACCTTCCAGTTCATGGTATGGCATAAGACAAACCCGGTTCCGAATATCCGCAAATCCTCTTTTCTTAACAGCTGTGAGTTAATCGTCTGCATGTGGAATAAGGGGCATACCTGGAACTTCTCCAAGCAGAATGAGATGCATAACTTTATCGAAAGTCCGATCTGCATGGGAAGTGAACGTCTCAAGTCTCCGAAGCATCCGACCCAGAAGCCACTGGCTGTTCTAAAGCAGATTATCAAAATTGCGAGCAACGAGAATGATCTTGTTTTGGATATGTTCATGGGTGTCGCTTCTACCGGTGTTGCTGCAAGAGAATTGAACCGCCGCTTCATCGGCATCGAAATCGACGATACTTACTTTGAAGCCTGTGAAAAAAGGATGGAAGGGACAAATTAATAAGTCGTTCTCTTAAAATAGATCTATCCTTAACAAATATAAAATCCCGAAAATGCTACATAATCAATGCTTCTCCTTATGACAAACGGTTTTAATTATTTAAACTGTCTACCTCAAGGAGAAGCATATTAACATTTTCGGGATTTTTAATATCCTTATATTAATTAGTAGTATCTGAAATCAATACCCACTGATGTGTTTTGATATGGTACTTGATGTTTATCATTTGCATGCAATCTCCGCGCAGAATATTACAGCAATAAAGCAGTACCGGGACACCCGCGTACTTCTCCTCGCGGCTGAATAGAATGCTTTCAATCTTATAGGTCTGCAGAGTATGGCTCTCATCCTCTAACCGAATGTAATTTGGCTTAATCTTACCCTGCACATTAAATGTTGCAATCACATCCACAGGCATATGAAACATTATTTTATCCCTTCTCCATAATTAGGTTTGCGCTTCTCCGGAGGAATCCCCCCAGCCATATGATAGACCGGATTATTAATAAAGATCGCTCTCATAATCGCATCGTCACCGTATCGTTCCCTCACCTGATCCACGACCGCATCCAGCTTAGACAGCCTCTCGTAACGGTTCATATCAAACAGATTCATCTGTCGGATAATATCCCCGTGCACTACTTTACTGGTGTGAACTCCAAGATTACGAATCGGCGTTCCATCCCACAACTCATCAAACAGCTGACAGGCGGCACGATGAAGCTCGTTGGTGGTATTCGTCGGACTCAGTAGGGTCAGCTGGTGGGACGCATGACGAAAATCCGAATTAACAATACTAACTGCTACAACTGTTGCCCTCACAGAATCCGCCCTCAGTCTCGTTCCAACGGTCTCTGCCAGGGAAAGCAGTATCATCTTGGCAGCATTCGATTGGTCAACATCAAAGGCAATCGTCGTAGAATTCCCGTAGCCCTTGTTCGGAGGCACTTCCTCGGACACCACGGACACATCAATTCCATTGGCAAAGGCAAAGATTACCTCTCCATATTTTTTAAAATGAGCTCGTAAAATATTCAAATCCGTCCTCGCCAGCTCACCGATCGTATGAATGCCGAGGGCATGCAGCTTCTTCTTCGTCGCATGGCCTACATAAAACAGCTCTTCCACCGGAAGCTTCCAAAGCTTCTTCTCCAGCTCGTTCGGGAATAGCGTGTGCACCAGATTGGGTTTTTTAAAATCCGACGCCATCTTCGCCAGTAATTTGTTGCTGGAGATTCCGACATTTACCGTGAACCCCAGCTCATTCGCAATCCGGTCCTTCATCAGATTGGCTGCCACTACCGCAGAGCCATAAAGGCTAATCGTACCTGACATATCGCAATATGCCTCATCAACCGAATACTGCTCCACACAGGGAGAATACTCCCGAAGGATCTCCATGAAGGCCTTCGAACTGGTATCATAAAGATCATAATGCGGAGGTACAAGTACCAGATTCGGGCAAAGCCGCTTTGCATCACTGATCGTATCTCCGGTTCTTACTCCAAACTTTTTAGCAGGTGTGGATTTGGCCAAAATAATTCCATGGCGCTTCTTAATATCGCCCGCCACAGCAGAGGGAATCTCTCGTAAATCCGTCTTTTCTCCAAGGATATGCAGGCGATAAACGGCCTCCCAACTAAGGAAAGCCGAATTAACATCAATGTGAAATATTAAATTTTCCATACATATGTTCTCCTTTTGTAAACATTATATCAGAACTTATGTTCGATGTAAAGAGAGAACATTTAGCATTTTTGGGGGAAATGATGATTGATGTGAGTAGTTAAAGTTTGCAAAAATGGAGTTAAAGTTTGCAAATCAAACTGTTTTTAGATTAGTATGTAATAATTTATTCTCAACTGATCTTTCTAGTTATAATACATTTCATCCTATTTTATAACAAAGTTTTTGATTTGATTTATTTCATCTTGTATTAATTGATTTGGTCTATATCCACCAAGAATTTTATCCAAATAAAATGCGTCAAAACTTGATAATGCAAGCCCGGATAAAGTACCTACACCTCCTAAACCTAATGAATCTAAAAATAAGCCTGCTCCGGTGAATGAAGCCCACCTTAATAGCTTAAACGGTAGTTTCTCAGCCCATGAATCTTTTATGATTGAATTGTAATACTCATTAATAATATTAGTATTAATGCTTTCATTTTGTAGCCATTTTCTAAAATGCACCGATTGATTATAAAGTGATATATATTCATCAAATAAGTTACTATTTTCATTAATACATTCTTTCAACGTCCTACATGAATTAAATATCACTTTTTGGAATAATTCTGGTTGCTGTAAGCTATTTTGTATATTCGCATATAGTTCTTTGGTTTTATATGTTATAATTTTATGAGTTGTTTGGGTACATAGTAAATCACTGTTTGTATCAGCAGCATCTTGGAGATCAACTAAGGAATTAATATATTCCATTAGAACATGCACAATGTCCATTTCATAAGGACATTTATTACCACTATATAATATCTCATCAGCATTAGGTATATTACTCTCGATTATATAAGTATTATTATAATCCGCATTTTTAATTTTAATTTTTAAAGGAAAATCTTGAAATGTACTCTTTCGTAATTGTAGATAATACTTTGTAAAAGAATCATCAGAATTTAACTCATTTATAGTCCTATTTAATATTTCAGTATTAACGTATTGCTTTTTTACTAAACCCAGAAAGTCAGTAGTTACATCAGCATCAGTAGAAGTACCTGAATAATCCGGAACTGATTACACCATCTGTCCGGTGACAGGAAACCGCTATACCGTTTTGGCGGAAACCGTCTTTCCGATGATGGAAACCGTCTATATAACTCCTTTATAATGTATCCATACACCATACGGTGTAAATACATTGTAAGGAGGTCATCACATGACCAAATATCGCGAAATCCTACGCCTTTCAAGCCTTGGATTCAGCCAACAAAACATTGCTTACAGCTGTAGTGTTTCCAAGAAGACAGTCAATAAAGTTTTGAAGAAAGCCCAAGAGCTTGACATCCCTTGGCCAATTTCTGAAACCCAGACCGATGTTGTACTAGCAGAATTGTTTTTCCCATCTACTAAAGCTCTTGCTGAAGGTAAAACCAAGCGTATGCCTGACTTTGCCCGCATCCGCAAAGAGCTACTCCGTAACGGGGTAAGTAAAAAGCTCCTGTGGACAGAATACATGGAGGAGTGCCGCCTTAATAGCGAAGAACCACTCATGTATTCTCAGTTCTGCTATTACATCCAACAGGATGAACAGAAACGCCGCGCTACCATGCATATCAATCGGAAGACTGGCGAACAAGTGGAAGTTGATTGGGCCGGAGATCCGGCACACATCATTGATCCGGATACTGGTGAAACCATCAATGCCTACGTATTCATTGGTGTTAAGACATACAGTCAGTTTACATATGCGGAAGCATTCATTAATGAGAAACAGCGGGCTTGGATTGCTGCGCATGTTCACATGTATGAATACTTCGGTGGCGTTGCGAAGATACTGGTTCCCGATAATTGTAAGACCGCTGTTGTTCATAATGGTGGCTGGTATAATCAACAATTAAATACCGTATATCATGAAATGGCAGAACACTATGGAACCGCTATTATTCCGGCAAGGGTTCGTAAACCAAAGGATAAGCCAAATGCGGAAGGAAGCGTGGGAAATATATCTACGTGGATCATTGCTGCACTTCGGAATGAACAGTTCTTTTCTCTAGCCGAGCTAAATCGAGCTATTAAAGAAAAGCTGGACGAGTTCAACAAAAGGCTCTTTCAAAAGAAAGAGGGTAGCCGATTGGACCTCTTCCGCGACGAAGAACTGCCATTGCTGGCTCCCCTACCTGCTACCTCTTACGAACTGGCGGAATGGAAACAAGCCACCGTTCAGTTCAATTATCACATATCTATCGATGGAATGCTATACTCAATTCCATATGAATATATAAAACGCAAAGTCGATGTAAGGGTAACAGATAAGACAATTGAAATCTTCTACAATCATAACCGCATCGCTTCCCATCGAAGGCTACATGGCCGGAAAGGACAGTATGACACCATCGTGGAGCATATGCCGGAAGACCACCAGAAATATCTGGAGTGGAATGGTGACCGGTTCCGTAAATGGGCTGAGCGGATTGGAAATAATACGTACCAAGTCGTAGATGCAATCCTTACCTCCAAACGTGTGGAACAACAGACTTATAAAGGCTGTATGGGACTTCTGAAACTGGCTGATAAATATTCGGTCAAACGATTAGAAGCCGCCTGTGAAAAGGCTCTGAGCTATACAGCCACACCAAGCTATAAGAGTATCAAAAATATACTCACTGCTGGTCAGGATAAGTCTTTATCAGAAGAACAACCAAAATTCACACAGAATAAATACGGCATCACCAGAGGTGCCGGCTATTACGGGAGGTAATTACATATGACAAACCAAAGTACGATTGATAAATTAATTGAAATGCGCCTGACAACAATGGCTGATGCATTCCGTACCCAGCTGAACGATACAAAGATGAAGGATGTTCCCTTTGAGGATCGTTTCGGTATGATAGTGGACATCGAATTTAGCAGCCGTAAAAGTAACCGACTTAAAAGATTAATACGGAATGCTGAATTCGATCAGCCGGATGCTCACATCTGTGATATCAATTACACTTCAGGCCGCAAGTTAAACAAAGCCCTTATACAAAGGTTGGCAACCTGCGAATATATATCTGAACACCGGAATCTATTTATTACCGGTGCAACAGGTAGTGGAAAGACTTACATGGCTTGTGCCTTTGGTATGGAAGCCTGTAAGCAGCATTTCAATACAAAATATGTTCGACTGCCTGACCTTCTAATAGACCTAGAAATGTCACGGAACGAAGGTACATATAAGAAAGTCATGGCAAAGTATGCAAATCCTGTTCTTCTCATCATTGATGAATGGCTCCTACTTAAGCCTAATGAGAAAGAACAGAAAGATATCTTTGAACTGCTTCACAGAAGACGTAAGAAATCATCTACAGTATTCTGCTCACAATATCAGAACGATGGCTGGTATCAGCAGTTGGGAGGAGAATCAAGTCCATTGTCCGATGCTATTCTAGACCGAATCGTTCATGATGCATACAGAATTAATATCGAAAGTATTGTTCCATCTAAAGATATCTCAATGCGTGAGGTGTATGGTTTGGATAAGTCTTTAAGCGAGTAATCTCATAAATGGTGGCTCCCATGTTCCGGACACTCGGTTTCCGTTTCTCCGGAACAGCGGTTCCACCGCACAAGAATATTCATTATTTTCTTGGAAGCTAAAAATACAAGCGGAACACCGTCGTATGGAAGAAGGTGCCTATCTGAGAAATTAGATAAATTAAGAATTGCTTATGAAAAATCCTCAATTGAAATTGTAGATAATAATGCGTGCTTTAGAATGACTATAAAGTAATACTACTATCTATATAAAGTATATTTCGAGCTACAAGCCTATCTTCCTATAAACTTAATCCAGGGGCACGCCCCCATTGACTTAGTATTCTATTATTATTTCAGCCATAAAAGAGAAAAACAGGTAGAAGTTGTGAATATATCGGTATATCTGTTACCCTCACATCAACTTTGCGTTTGATATATTCATAAGAAATTGAGTATATCATTCCGTCTAAAGATATGTGATAATTAAACTGAAAGGTGGCTTGTTTCCATTCCGCCAGTTCGTATGGGGTAGCAGGTAGTGGTTCCAATAATGGCAGTTCTTCGTCGTGGAAGAGCCTAAACCGGCTACCCTCTTTCTTTTGAAAAAGATTTTCATTGAAGGCCTTCAACTTTTCTCGAATTGCAAGATTTAATTCTCCTATAGAAAAAGAACTGTTCATTCCGTAAAGCTGCAGCAATCCAGGTAGATATATTTCCTACACTACCTTCTGCATTGAGTTTATCTTTCGGAGCCCTTACGCGGGCAGGGATGATGGCAGTGCTATAATGCTCAGCCATCTCGTGATAGACGGTATTGATTTGTTAGTTATACCATCCACCATTATGCACTACGGAGTCTTGCAATTGTCTAGAACTAGAATTTTAGTTACACCGCCAAAGTACTCATACATGTGTACGTGAGCGGTAATCCATGCCTGCTGTTTCTCGTTGATAAACGCTTCAACATAGGCATACTGGCTGTAAGTCATGACACCAACGAAGATAAAAGCATTTATGGTTTCACCAGTATCAGGATCAATGATATGTGTTGGATCACCTGCCCAATCTTCGACCTGTTCACCAGGCTTTCTGCTGATATGCATGGTCGTACGGCGTTTCTGCTCATCCTGCAGGATATAGTTGCAGAACTGGGAATTCATAAGCGGTTCTTCGAGGGAACATAGTTTCCTCAATGACAGCGTCTGTCTTAGAAGCATCAACTGGCCATGATATATACAATTCATTGGCACGTTTGAAGACTTTAGACACTGTATTTCTGGAACAGCTACAACTTAATGCAATGTTCCGTTCACTGAAATTCAGGCTTTTAAACCTAAGGATTTCACGATACTTGGTTATAAAAAGACCTCCTAAATGTATTTACATCAAAAAAAGATGCATAAATACATTATAAAGGATTTTTATTGTAGTGGCTCTCTGTACCGGAATGATGGCTCTCTGAGATCGGGCAGGTGCCTCAAACTACACAAGATTACTCAGGTATATTACAGTAATTTTTCTTGTGGTGATATATTTCTAGGTATAAAAAACACTCCCTTCTAAGTAACAAGTTTTATTATTTCTTTTGTCTACCTAAAAGGGAACATATCAAATTCTGGGATTTCTCATTCAAATGAAAAAGAATGAATAAATATCAATTAAATTGATAATCTGTAAACGAACATATTTTTAGGCATAGGAATACATACTTTATTCTTACCTAGAAGCAGATTTTAGTTATCAAATCTTAGCTCCGTATACAAAAAATTTTACGTAATTTACCTATTGATTCGCAACTTGTAATGTCTTGTCTTGGATTAATATAACTTTATTACAGTATTCTTTAATATAGTCGTCGTGTGATATAAAAAATATTATTTTATTTTTATATTCATTTATTATATCATTTATTATTATACTAGCATTAGATTTATCTATTGAATTAGTCATCTCATCTAATATTATTACATCAGGATCATCAATAAATAATCGAGCTAATGCAATTTTTTGTTTATCGCCTCCTGAAAGATTGCTACCATTTTCCAAGACTTTAGTCTCGAACCCCTCATTAAATTCAAAAAACTTTTTAAGAAAAGGTTTATCGCATAACTTTAATAATATATCTTCTTTTGATTTATCACCCATTAGAATGTTGTCCTTAATAGTCCCCGCTATTATTGGTACTGTTTGAGAAAAAAATAATATTTTATTTCTAACAGCTGAATTCTTATATTTATTGATTGATAAACCATTTATTTTTATATCCATATTAATGAATTTAACTAATCCCTTCATTAGCGTTGTTTTACCACTCCCTGATTCCCCAGATATCATAATAATATCACCAGGCTTTGCTTTAAAGTAACCAGTCTCAATCAAATTAAGATTTTGATATCCCAATTTATTAATGTTAAACTCGATTTCATCAATTGAATTTATCTCTAGATTACCACTTTCTTCAATGTTATAAAATATTTCTTTTTCAATAAAATTGTAAACTCCCTTTAAATCACGTAAATCAATGTTTGATTTTACTATATTATTTAATGCAGGAAAAAATATAGAAATAATTAAATTAATAAAGATAAAATCAGACAGCAAAATACTTTCTGTTAATAAAGATATAGCTGCATAAATATATATTCCGCTATGTAATATATTTATTAAATCATTTATTGTAGTACTAATATTTCTAGCAAAACTACTAACTTTAGCATTTTCTTTATGAATATCAGAAACATAAGGATTAATTAATTTTATTATATTTGTAGTTTCAGCAGTTTGCTTAATGAAATCAATTTGAGATGTAATTGATATTATATTCATAAAACTTTTTGCACATTTTGTTTGAAGATCAATACACATATCTGATAATTTTTTATTCAATATTTTATAACTAATTATATTTAAAGGAATTATAATAATTAAAATTAAAGCAACAAACTTATCGATAAATATTATCAGTGAAATACTTAATATTATGTTCATTGTAGAAATTAATATTGATGATATAGATTCGGAGTATAAAGAAAATAATGTATTTACACTATTTGTTATTTTTTCAACTAAATATGTTGGTTCAAGTGATATTAATTTTTCATACTTCATTTGAAACATATAATTTAATAGTTGATTATGCTCTCTTGTTTTAAATTTTACAGAATATATATTTGTAATTTTATTTAACATTATTTTAAAAAAGTAACTAAATATATAAATTACTAAAATAATTAATAAAGGTTTTATAATATTATTTTTTATATGATAATTATCAATAAAATTTTTTAATAATAATGGGCTTATAAATTCTAATATTGTTATTATTAATGATGTTAATGTGGTTATTAATATTAATTTAACTGATCTTACACTTAAATTTTTTTTATAATCTGAAAACATATAATTCCTTGTATGATTAATTTTCATACTTTCCTTTCTTTTTTGATTTATTTGTAAATATAATGCATTTAGGTAAACTACTTAATGAAATGTATTACCACTACTCTAATCTGAAAAGTATATCAGCTGAATGTACCTCAATGTCAACCTTACATAACCAAGACTGATAAGGATATTATTACTAAAATATATGATTTATCCTCATCATTTCTTTATTTCTGCAGACATTAATTAAGATCATCGGAAGATTCAGTTAGAAGCTTAAAGTATCCATCTAAAAAAATTAAAAGTTCTAGCATAGAAATCTGTAGGTACTTTTACTTCTCCAAATTTTTATTTATTTATTATTTAAGGTGAATTGAAAAGTTAAATTCCAATCCGTTCACCTTCAAACTGGAACTTAGTATTGCAAAGTTACTACCAGAAATTACTCTTGCAATCCATTCTGGTATGGTATATTTATGGTTCAGCACCAGAGTCCGGATGGCGTGGTTCCAAGGAGAAAATACCATGGCAAAGAACACACATCTAACTCTTGATGAAAGAGCCACTATCGAAGTTTCCCTCAGAGAAGGAACTTCATTTACTGAGATTGGAAGATTGCTTGGAAAAGATCCATCAACCATCTCTAAAGAAGTTAAGAACCACCGTCAAACTGTTCGTAAAGGTAGCTATAATCCCTGTGCTAACCGCACAAACTGTTCTCATTTTGGGATGGCATGTAAACCATGCAAACATCCATATAAAGGTTCTTGTAAGGGATGCCCATATCGAAACTGTTATGAACATTGCCCTGACTTTATTGAACTCATTTGTCAGAAGTTAAATAAAACGCCATACATCTGCAACGGCTGCGATATCCGTATGCGCTGTAAACTGGAGCGCCATCTTTATGATGCCAAGAGTGCACAGAAGGAGTATGAAGCAACTCGCTCTGAGAGCCGTCAAGGGATAGCTGTTACTCCTTCAGAACTCAAGCGTATTGATGACATCATCTCGCCTCTTATTAAGCAAGGGCAGTCTATACATATGATCTGCGAGTAGATAAGCAATGCCACTTAGGGCGTACTTATGAAGACTTTGAAGCCTACATTGCAGCGAATCCTGATGTCCCAATCGTGGAGATGGATTCGGTAGAAGGTCGGAAAGGCGGAAAGGTACTTCTTACCATCTACTTTAGAAACTGCAGTCTTATGCTTGCGTTTATCCGAGATACGAATACAGCCAGATCAGTAAGTGAAATATTTGATCAGCTATATAGGCTTCTTAGGCATGACACATTTACGAGCTTATTCCAGGTCATTCTCACAGACAGGGGGAGTGAATTTACAAACCCTCTTGCGATAGAGTTTAATGAGAATAATGAACGCAGAACGCACGTATTCTACTGTGATCCTCAGCGGTCTGACCAAAAAGGTGGATGCGAAGTAACGCACGAGATGATACGACGGGTACTGCCAAAGGGCACTTCATTTGATGGACTGGCTCAGGATGATATCACACTTATGATGAGTCATATCAATTCATACAATAGGAAAAAGCTGAACAACCAGTCCGCACACCAGCTGTTCAGCTTCCTTAATAGCGAGGAAATCCTTGAAAAGCTTAATATTAAGCTCATTCCCGCTAACGAGATTAATTTAACACCTCTGTTGCTGAAAAAGTAAAATAGCAGACGCCATTCGGATCAAATATGGAACCGTAGAGGGGTGGAATTTAATCTTGCGAAAAAGGAAGCTAAATTCGACCTCCGGTTAGCGTGAGCTCTTTTTCAAGAGGAAATCATCTCTAAAAAAGCATAACAGCTTTTGTAGTATAAAACAATTGATTTGGCATAGTAAGTTCCAGTTATACAGACTTTCGCAATACTTACTTCCAGAATTTTAAGAACAATTTAGTTCTCCGGAATTTAGTCTTGCAAGGGATATGCTGAACCGGAAGTTAAATTTGCAAACTGGAACCTTGGATTCCAATTCAGCATTTATTATTTAATATATATAATAAATGATGAAAAGTCAATTGGTTTTCCTAATAAATACTAATTTTTACATATTTATACATGTTATGTAAAATAATGTTGACTACATATACAATTCCTGCTATATTATGTATATAAATGGATATTAATCCATTTTATTACATAATTTAGGAGGTGAAAAGAAAATGGAAATTTATGAAATCATGGTAGTAGATACTGAGGAAGAAACAGATCTTGAAGCATGTTTATGTGCATGTGGTGCAGCTGCTGGTGCTGGTGGCGGAAAAAGCCAAGCAGGAAATTAAAATTAATTTTAAAGAGGAATAGTATATAATGCTATTCCTCTTTAAAATATTGAAAAATCTATATTAAAATACCCAATGAAAGGAAAAATAATGAATCTTTTTTTTGATAATAAAATTATATTTATTAATTTAGATAAAAAATATGATCTGATTTATAGTAATGAAACTTATTCTATGATAAAAGTAACAAAAGAGATATCTAAAATTATTTCAGAAATTATAAATTATAAATCAGGATCAGACGTTGGGAATAGTTATGATAATAAAATTCTTGAAATATTAAATAAACAAAAAATTATTTTTTATACTGAAGAGGAATTTGAAAAAAATAGATTTATATATAAATATAAGAAAATGAAAGATAAAGTTAAGATTAGTTTAGCTTATATACATTTAACTCAAAAATGTAATCTAAAATGTATATATTGTTATAATAGAGATAATATAAATAAAAAAAATGAATTAACAACATATCAATGGTATAATATATTGGATAAATTAATGAAAATTGGTATATCTAATTTTATATTTACAGGTGGAGAAATTTTATTAAGAAAAGATTTAATAAATATATTAAAATATGTAAAAAGTAAAAATAATAAATTTTATATACAAGTACTTACTAATGGAACTTTACTTAATCAATATAATAACTCTTTTTATGAATGTATAGATTCTCTTATAGTAAGTTTAGATACTTTAAATAAAGATGAAAATGCTAAATATCGATTAAATTCAGAAAATTATGACATAATAGGAAATTTAGAAAATATACCTCATGAATATAAAAATAAAATTATAGTAAGGTCAGTTATTACAAAAGAAAATATGCAAGATATAAAAGAATTAAAAGCATATGTTAAAAACGAGTTACAATACGAGCATATAACAAGCTTATGTCTACCTAATAATGTTAATGAAATAGATAATATTCCTCAATTAAATAACGACTTTAACGAAGATACTGATATCAAGATGAATAATAAGGTGATTAATTGTGGAGGATGTTCTAAAGAAATTGCAGTAGACTCTAACGGAGATATATATCCTTGCCAAAATTTAATTAATAAAGAATTTCTAGTAACTAATATTTTATATCAAAATTGGTATGATGAGTTACTAAATTCAGATATAACCAAAGAGTTTATGAATCTAAATGTTAATAGTATTGAATTTTGTAAGGATTGTAATTATAGATATTTATGTGGAGGCGGGTGCAGAGCAATTGCCTATAAAGTATACGGTAAATTGAATTGCCATTTAAATTTTTTATGCAATCAATTAAAAGATGATGCAATATATAGATTAAGAAATCAAAAGTTCATTAATTATAATAAATAAGGAGATAATAAATGGAGAAAATATACGAAACAAAGTATAAAGATAGAAATCCTTTTGAGACAGTAATTATTATAAAAAACTTATTGCTAAATAAAAATATTTTAACAACTGAAAAATGGTTAAGTGATGAAATACATAATTTATATTCTGTGAAAGTAGAAATAGATAATACAAATTTATTTTCAAACGGAAAAGGAACAACTAAAATTTATGCTTTAGCGAGTGCTTATGGTGAATTAATAGAAAGATTACAAAATAAAGCATTTTTTAGTATAAATACTAAAATATTACATTTCGATAAAATAAAATATAATGATAGTAATGAAGATGTAATTGAATATGATGAAAAAAAAATAGAAAACTTAATTATTAATTGGCTTTCTATGTTTAAAAAAATAGAAAATAATAATTCACTTATTCCAAAATTAAAAACTTTAATTAAACAGAATAATAATAATATAATAAGATTACAAATATTTAATAATATTGAAAATGAAAAAACTTTAATCTTACCATATCATTTAGTTAATTTTTATTATGGAACAAATGGTATGTCAGCAGGTAATTCTAAAGATGAAGCATTAGTGCAAGGTATATCTGAAATATTAGAAAGATATGTTATAAAACAAGTAATTATTAAAAAAATTACACCTCCTTTGGTAAGTAAAGATGTATTAAATAATTTTCCTAGTGTATTAAATTATATTAAAGAGATAGAAGAAAAAGGTCCTTATAAAATTGAATTAAGAGATTTATCACTAGGAATTGGTATTCCAGCAATAGGTTTAATATTATTTAATATTGATACAATGAGGTATTTTGTTAAAATTGCTGTTCATCCTATTATTGATATTGCTATGGAAAGATGTTTTACAGAACTTTTGCAAGGGAAAAAATTAAAAAATTACCAAGGAATGTCAGATTTTACAACTTCACTAAAAAGTGTAAATTTATCAGAAAATATATTAGATATATTTGTTAATGGGGAAGGTTTATATCCTTATGAATTTTTTCTTTCAAATTCAACATATGAATGTAATATAGAAAAATTAGCAATTAAAGAAAATAAAGATATGTATAATTATTTAATTAATATAATAAAATCATTAGATTTTAATATATATATAAATGATACAACAAATTCACCAATATATTCCTATCAAGTTATTATACCTGGAATGAGTGAAATATTTAATATTGATGATGAAAAAATTTTAATAAAAAATATAAATTTCCGAAAGATATGTGATTATTTTATGAATTTGGAATCTTTATCCAAAGAACAAGCATCTGAAATATTAGAATATATAAATACATATTATTATGATGCAACAACAAATATATCCACATTCCTTCCAAGAATTAGTTTAAATAGTAATAATGTTTTTAATAATACTAACATTAATTTATTTTGTTGTTTACTGTCATTATATTTAAATGATTATAAAAGCGCGTTAAGTTATTTAAAACAATATTTAAAAATTTATCCTAATTGTTCAATTTATTACAAATGTCTTTTACTATATTTAACATTAACAATTGAAGGATATGACAATTTAGTATTAACTGATTTGATGGATAATTTTTTTGATAAAAAATTAGTTAATAAATTATTAGATGATCTTAATAATTATCCTTTAAAAGCATTTAAAAATTTAAATTGTAATAATAATTGTATTGGATGTAATATAACAAGTAAATGTAAATATAATAATGAATTAAATATATATAATATAGTTAGAAATAATTGGTAGAAAGTTGTAAGATGTATTGTTTATGGTAAGACTTTAATCAAGCAATGAATGATTTTTGTTGATTTGATGAAGAAAACATAGGAGCTATGATGGACTGGAACCGGTAATTCAAATAACGGTTTCTATATTAGAGCGATATGGAACAATTCATGAAATCCCACGTGATCCTTGAAGCGAGTTTAATAGATAGCTTACTCCACCCGTTACCAGACATGGAGAATCTAATTTTTCGGTTATTTATATAGTACAACGACAACAGGTAAATCGCAGATATAGCAATTGATGAGGTCAATATGTGGCATAGGCTTGAAAGTTTTACCGCATGGTGGTTGAATCTTCTCATCATACAAAGACAAAAGATGGCCTTCTTACTGAGGATGCAGCATGCAGTAACTAAGTATACTGCAAAGGAGTACAGTGTAACCTGATCTACTAAAAAGCTTAGATGCTAATTAGGACCTTCAGAAGAGATGTGTTTAACTAGAAGTATTCATAAATCTATTTACACAAAAAACTTGACACTATTAACATGTTTATAACAAAGGATGTTATATCAATATGAAAAATATAATGAAAATAAAAAGTGTATTAGAACTTCTTGAAAACATATATTTAAATGATTTAATTTTTAATGATAATATTATCAAATATATTATTGGTATACAAAATGACCCATATTTAAAATATCATGAACTTAATAATTATATATCTATTTTTGAATTAATGGGAATTAAAGTAAAATACTTAAATAATGAAATGTATTTAATAGAAGGTTTTATATGTGATAAATATAATATTTTACATGAAAATGATATTATTTTTCAAATAAATAATAAAAGTATACTAGACTTTAATCCAACTAAAAATAATATTAATAATATATCAATTTATGCATTGAGGAATTATGGAAAACCAGATGTTGTAATTGTAAAAGAAAAATCAAATATCCCTCAATTAATTGATAGAAGTGAAGTAAAAAGTTTTATAGTCGAGGATTATTGTTATTTAAATATTCCTAACTTAGATGCAAATATCGTAAGCGAATCAATAGATATATTATACAATTTTAGTGATTTAAAGATTCCATATTTAGTTATTGATTTAAGAGAGAATATGGGAGGTAGTATTAGTAATGTAGTAAATATCATCAGTAAGTTTACTAAATATCCAACTCATATATATTCAGAAGTTGATAAAAATAATAATAAAATTGATATTTATACAAGTGAAACTAAGAATTATATCAAATTTCAAAATATCTATGTATTAATTAATAATAATACTATTAGTTCTGCTGAACTAATGTGTTTAATTTTAAAAGATTCTTTAGGTGCCTATGTTATTGGTAAAAAATCATATGGTAAAGGAGTTATTTGTAAACAAATTTCGTTAAATGATGATTTTATATTAAAGATACCGAAATATACATACTTAACTATATATGGGAAAAGTATAAATAACATTGGTATATACCCAGATTATGAAGTGGACGATATGATTATAGAACAAAAGCTAAAAGAAAAGAAAATATCAGAATTAATTTCATGTATCATAAAGTAGAAAAGAATTTATTATTTTTAGATAGTGTAAAATAGTTTGTGTCTTTTGAGAGACTGTAATAAAATTTAGTAAACTATAAAGAAATCCTCTTGGATTAATGTGGCTCTTTGTCAAACCTGCTAAGGAAAGTCAAGAGTTAAATTTAATTATTTATCTAAATAAAAAGGCATCATTAATAAGGAACGAGAGTTTCTCCTTCCTTGGAATGATGCTTTTCTTGTTGTACTGTTAATCTGTTATATAGGCATCTCTAACTTTTGCATAGTAAATGTGAAAAAATTTATTCAAGCCCGCAATTTTTGCAACCTTCTTAGGTTTGCTGCGTATTCCGGTGCCATCTGGACACTCATTCCGGAATTATCTGGACACCCATTCCGGTTTTTACTGGACACTAATTCCGGAGTTAACTGAACACTCATTCCGGTTTTTACTGGACACCGATTCCGGAATTATCTGAGCATACATTCCGGACTTAGGTGGACAGCGATTCCGGTTTTATCTGGACACTCTCCGATAGATTTTACAGACATTATCTGAATTTAATCCTACAATGATGAGGTAAGCTTTTACAATCATTGAGAGGAGACAAATCTATGGCAAGGAGAATGTCTATGAAAAACATCAAAGAAATCCTGCGGCTTGCATCAGATGGATCTTTATCCGTCAGGCAGATAGCAAAAAGCTGCAACTGTTCACCAACAACAGTAAGTGCCGTCATTGAACGTGCAAAAACTGCCGACCTAACTCTTGACTGGCCACTGATTAACCAGATGTCGGAAGAAATGCTTGAAAACAAGCTTTATCCTGACGAGAATTATCGGACCGAACGTCCTCTGCCGGATATGAACTTCATTCATACCGAGCTCAAGAGAAAGGGTGTCACGCTACAACTGCTTTGGCAAGAATACCTAGAACAGTATCCTAACGGACTGGGCTATAGCCAGTTCTGCGACTATTACCTAAAATGGCGAGGAAAACGAAACCTTTCTATGCATCACTTTCATAAAGCAGGGAAAAAACCTATGTTGACTGGGTAGGGCCAACGATGAAGGTTATTGACCGGAAAACCGGTGAGATTACAGCAGCTTACTTCTTCGTTGGAGTGCTGGGTGCATCTGAGCTGTTTTATACAGAGGCTTTCCCATCCATGGATATGGGGTCCTGGATTACTGCACACCTCCATATGTTTGAATACTTCGGTGGAACTACCGATATCCTCGTTCCTGACAACCTGAAAACTGGAGTTACAAAGAGCTGTTATTATGAGCCGGAAATCCACCCTACCTATCTTGAGATGGCAAGGCATTATCAGATGGCCATTATTCCTGCCAGAGTCCGGAAACCGAAGGATAAAAGCCTTGCGGAGTACTCCGTTCAGCTTGTGGAACGATGGATTATTGCTAAGCACCGTGATGATACCTATTTCAGTTTCTATGAACTAAACCGTATGGTGCGCAAGGAACTGGATTTGGCCAACCTTAAACCATTTCAAAAGATGGACGGAAGCCGACGGAGCGTTTTTGAACAGACTGAACGTCACCGGTTAAAGCCTTTGCCGATTAAACCATACGAAATGACTGAGTTTAAAACAGCTACGGTTGATCCTGATTTCAATCCATGTCATTAATCATTATAATTGTTATCAGGAAATGCGAGCGTTTAACTCCAATCCCTTTGCGAGAATGCAAGCATTTTACTCTATTTCGGAGTCTAGCAATTATGAAATCAAAACGAGTTTCTACCGATGAGCAGTTTCGGCTCATCATGGAGTGCCGCCAGAGCGGTCTCTCTGATCATCAATGGTGCCTAGTAAATGATATTAATCCAAGCACCTTTTATAACTGGATTAATCGAAATCGCAAGCGCGGAATGGCAATCCCCATGTCATCAGATAATGTAAAGAATACATCGACTCCTTTGCAGGAAGTGGTCAAGGTTGACTTAGTACCTGATGCGAAATCAGTACCTGCTCCTATGCAAACAGGACAAAACACTTGCATGCTTCCAAATCTAGCAACCAGGGAATTACCCGCTGTTGAAATTCTGATTGGTAATGCAACAATCCGCTTCTTTAACAGCTCGGATAAAAGTCTGATTGAGACCACTCTGGGATGCGTGGGAGGTATTATGTTATGCTAGGTGATATTTCCGCAGCAGCCAACATCTATATCATTACGGGATATACCGATATGCGTAAGTCCTTGGATGGATTATGCACCATCATTCTGGATCAGTTGAAAGTGGAACCGGATGGTAGATCGATTTACCTATTCTGTGGCAGAAGATGTGATCGCATTAAGGTTTTACTCCGAGAGCCTGACGGAATGGTTCTTCTCTATAAGAGGCTTGACGTTGTTCAGGGCAAGTACCGCTGGCCAAGAACGAGTAATGAGGCAAAATGCATTACCTGGCAGCAATTCGACTGGCTTATGTCGGGGCTTGAAATCGAGCAGCCAAAAGCTCTTAAAACAGCCTAAAATCCTTGATTTTACTAGCTTTTTCGCACTTTTTGTAGTATACTATTTGTAGTAAATCAAGGAGCGAAAAACGTGGCGAACAGTAGTAAAGATATCCAGCTCATAGAGCTTAAAGATATGATTGCACAACTAAATACTACCATTAAAACACTTACGGAAACAATGAACCGACAGCAAGCTGAAAACGATAATCTCAAGGCTGAGCTGGCTTGGTTCCGTCAGAAGTATTTTGGTGCTTCCAGTGAACGCCGCATCGTTGATGTCGCAGGTCAATTGAACCTTTTTGAGTCTCTTCCAGAGGAAGAAAAACCAGTGGAACTAATCGAACCGGAAGTGATTCCCGCTCCAAAGAAATCACGCAAAAAGAAACCGACTTTAGCAGAGCAGTTCAAGGACATCCCAACCAGACAAGTGAAGGTAGATACACTGACCGATGAAGAAAAAGCGTGTCCAATCTGCCAAACACAAATGGTTCCGATCGGAACAGAATTAATCCGCAGTGAAATAGTATATACTCCTCCGAAACTGGAGCGTATCGAATACATGGCTACTACGTATTCCTGCCTAAAGTGTAAGGAAACAGAGGAAATACCGTTTATAAAGGATAATGGCACACCCGCATTGATTTCCGGAAGCTATGTTTCGGAGTCCCTGCTGGCATATATCATTTATCGAAAGTATGGGTTGTACGTTCCTCTTTACCGTCAGGAACAGGATTTTCTACAGATGAATGCTCCGATCAGCCGGACATCAATGGCGCATTGGATCATTACAGCTGGCATCGAATATATCCAACCAATGTATGATTACTTCCATCGGGAACTGCTAAAACGCAGATTCCTTATGATGGACGAGACTCCAATTCAGGTTTTGAAAGAGGAAGACCGACGGGCACAGACCAAATCTTACTTATGGGTTGTTCGAACCTGCGAAGATGGATTAAATCCAATCATCCTCTATAACTACACTCCTACGAGAGCGGGAGAAAATGCAAAACAATTCCTAAAGGGAATTAATCCAGGATTCTATCTGATGGCCGATGCTTACCAGGGCTACAACAAAGTGAATGAAACCAACCGTTGTTGCTGCTATGCACACATCAGGAGATACCTGCTGGAGGC
>JAEZMV010000020.1 GCA_023414875.1 Bacillota bacterium
TTCAGCCGTGCCACTTGGATATCAAGGTCCATCTTTTCCTTGATATATGGATTTCCGGTGGCCAGCGCTTTGACCTCGGCGTAAGAGAGCGCCGTTTCGTCAATGTCCTCGCAGCTCCGAACCGGACTTTTGCTGGTCATGATCTGGCTGATAAACTTTTGCTTATTTTCGATGGTCTGCCACATATAGCTGTCAAAAGTGTTCTCGGTGACATACCTAAAAACATGCACTTTCTCGTTTTCATTGCCCTGCCGAATAATCCGGCCTTCGCGTTGCTCAATATCCGAAGGACGTGCTTAGAGAAACTTTCTAAGGATGAGGGTAAAGATTATGCTTCACAACCAATATGACCAACAAAACGATAGTATATCTTAATCTCTTGAACCTTATTGCCATCTTTATCTTGTTTAGACTCTCCAACCGTTATTCTATCAATCAGTGTATTGACCATTGCTGCTGAGAGCTCTTTTAAACCAACAAATTGCTTCATCAGCTTTACAAAGTCATATGCATTTTGATCATTTTCTTCTTTACTTGTAATTATGGCTCCTATCTCAGAGATTTGCTTTTCAAGCTCCAGTTGCTCAAGCTCATACCGCTTAGACATCAATTCATAATTTCTCTCTGTGATCTTCTTCATGACTTTATCTTCATAAAGAGCCGCGAACAATTTATCAAGCTCCGAAAGTCTCTTTTTCATCTTGCGATGTTCGCGTTCTTTTTCTTTGTAATCAGATGCAGTAGAATCACTCAATAGTTTCTGAATCTTTCTAATCATCTTTTCATCATCCTGAGCCATTCGAGCAAATTGATTTATATCGTCCAAAACAATCTGATGTAGTTGGCGAGCAGAAAGCCTATGCTTGGTACACACATC
This sequence comes from Bacillota bacterium, assembly GCA_023414875.1. Classification (GTDB taxonomy): domain Bacteria; phylum Bacillota; class Clostridia; order Lachnospirales; family Lachnospiraceae; genus Mobilitalea. The sequence goes on from JAEZMV010000020.1 coordinate 878, forward strand.
AGTGCCATATCTCATGTAATTTGCACAGTAGTAGTCGATGTTTTCGATTGGGATTTGTGATTTTGTTCTATGGGCTACAGTGCTACGCAAGGCGTACCCACAATCAGCGCACTTCACGATTCCGGCAAAAACATTGTCATATCCGCTGATATTCTTTTTGTCTCTGCGACAAGTCATAAGGCGCTGTACTAAATCAAAATCGTCTTGAGATACAATAGCCTCATGTGTGTTCTTGATGATTTCCCATTCTTCGGGCAAACGTGAAGGACGCTTTTTAATTTTCATAGATACGCATGGACGTTTATACGCTGTCAGATGGCCCGCATATGTTGGGCTTCTCAGTACTTGCCTAACAGAATTCTCACTCCAAAAATATTTGCGTTCCGGATCAGCTTCAAAGCATCTATCATAATTAACGCCGTTCTCAATGGCCATGGCCGCAGGACGCATTATTCTTTGCTCTGTCAAATACCTACGAATACGCGAAATACCCCAACCGCCTTTTGCAAGCTCAAACATCTTTCTTACAACGGGTGCTGCCTTTTCATCAACTATCAAACGATTATGGTCACTGGGGTCTTTAAGATATCCATATGGGGCAGATGTACCAGTAAATTTACCTTGTGAAAACCTCGATCTTAATGCCGTTTTTGTTTTTACCGATTGATCTTTTGAATACATTTCGTTAAGTATGTTCTTAAATGGGGTTATATCCATTGCGCTGTTGTTGAGCGTATCAACACCATCATTCACAGCAATATATCGAACGCCATTCTCAGGGAAAAACACTTCAAGGTAAATACCGCAGTCAAGATAGTTTCTACCTAATCGCGATAAGTCCTTTGTAATCACACAATCTACCTGCCCATCCTTAATAGCCTTAATCATTTCTTGAAAGCCAGGGCGATCAAAATTGGTTCCCGTGTAACCGTCATCAACATATGTTTTGACAACATGCCAACCTTTGTCTCGGACAAATTGGGTAAGGATATCCTTTTGAGTCGATATGCTACCGCTTTCACACTCCACGCCATCATCTTTTGAAAGACGACAGTATAACGCCACTCTAAATATTCTTTCCGTATTCGCCATTCCATTTTCCTCCTCGTTGCTCAAACATAATGTATCCGTAGACCATGCTTACAGGAACTATGTTAAAGTACTCAATGTGTTTTTCCAAAGGTGCCGTCTTTCATTTGCTTTTTAATTTCCTCAATGATGATAGGTAATAAGACCTCGCTTATGGGTCTGTCGCCAACAAATTCTCGCTTAACAATTATGGTGACTTCGTCCTTTTTCTCTTTGCGCACACGCTGCCTCCTTTAATTTTAAAAGGGCGTCGGTATGTGTGTACCAACGCCCTTAACCTGCCGGAAAAACAAATTATCTCTCCAGACTCTTATCCCGCTCTCGCTTGCGCTGCCAGTCAGTGAGCAGCTTAATAATCGTATCTTCCATCTGCTTAATGGAATAGCTCTTAGGAAAAAAGCTCCCGATCTTCTCTTTCGGGAGCTTTACCTGTTCCTTCTGATTCGCTTTTTCCTCAGTCATAACCTTGAAGATAGCATCCATGTCGAGCTTGCCCTCTTGGCTGAGTGCCTTCATGCGCATGGCCTGTGAGAGCGATGGCGTTCGTTCCTCGCTCTGCATTGTCTCAAACAAATCCTCTTGCTCTTTCCCGGCCAAGTAAGACAGCGCCACCGCCGGATTGAGCGCGATTTCCTTTTCATCGACCATTTTCAGTAGGGGAGGAATAAGCTCTGTAAGCCGAATAAAGCGCTGTATCTGCGTGGAACTTTTGCCCGATTCAGCCGCCAATTCAGCCCTTGAAGTGGTGCCGCGAAAATTATGTCCAACTTGGACAGAATTATTTTGCGGTGGTCTGCCTGCTATTCTTTTCATGGCCTCAAGCTGCATCTTATAAGAAAACGCCCTCTCGCTTGGGAGGACGCTTTCACGTTGATAGTTACTTTCCACCATACAGATTGTCGCTTCATCATCCGTCATATCACGGGCAATGGCCTGAATGCTTTCAATACCTAGCATCCGGCAAGCTTCCTTGCGGCGATGCCCTGATACCATTTGAAATTGACCATCCGGCAAAGGACGAACGAGCGCCGGAATCCTCACGCCGTTTTCGGCAATGCTTTCGACCATACGTTGCATAGCTTCATCTTTGCGTATTTGGAAGGGATGATTCGGGAAGTCTTGAATGTTCTCGATCGATATTAACTGCACTCGTTCTCCGTTCATTCCTTCGCGTTCCGCTTGCGTAGTAAACAGATCATCCACCGTCGGGAGCTTAATGTTTGCTCTGCTATTTGCCATTCGCCATTACCTCCTGTACAAGTGATTCGTATGCCTTTGCCGTCTTGTCATTTGCGGCATGTTGAAAGATACTCATTCCGGTTGCACTGGCCTCTGCTGTTCGGATAGTAAGCGGTATCTCTGTTTGAAACACCGGAATCTTGTCTCTGCAGTTCACCCGTAGATTCTCCGAAGTGTCCTTAGCGAAATTCGTCCTGCTATCGACCATAGTCAGCAGGACTCCTTCAATCTCAAGCTGAGGATTGATGGTTCTTCGGATACGGTTGATGGTCTGGAGAAGCTGAGACATTCCTTTTGTCGGCAGGTAATGAGACAGTACCGGAATGATAATGCTATCGGCGGCGGCCAGCGCATTTACCGTCACCAGACCGAGCGATGGCGAACAGTCGATTAGCACATAATCATACCGATGCTTAACGCAATGCAGATAGCTTCGCATGATGGTCTCGCGGCTGATCGTGTTGCTGAGCAGCATATCCAGCGCCGACAGTTCGATGTTGGACGGCAGGAGATCGACGCCTTCCTTATGGTGCAGAATGGCCTCATTCTCCCTAAGCGGTTCATCCGTTACCACCTTGGTCATGACAGACGCGAGCGTTTCCTTGATCTCGTCCGGCGTTTTCCAGCCAAGAGAGTCGGTCAGATTTCCCTGTGAATCCGCGTCCACCAAAAGCACCTTTTTGCCTTGTCGAGCAAGGCCTATGCCAAGGTTCACTGCAGTTGTTGTTTTGCCCACGCCGCCTTTTTGATTGGCAAGGGCGATCACTTTGGTCATTGATTTTTCCTCCTTCTTTGTAATAAAAAACGGCAGGGAGTAACCTGCCGAAATTGAGCATAAAAAAAGCAGCTACTATTCTGAGTAGCCGCATTTGTAGGTTAACTTATATTGGACGTCACTCTTATATTTATATTTCTATAATCTCTTTTAAATTAAAAACTCTTGAATACTTAATCAACGAAGTTCTGTTATAATTATAGACGTACGTACTTGGATACATATTCTCTCTAATGATACGACCAATTTCAATACATAATCCTGCAGGTGCGGCTAAGAATAAATGAATTTCATCATAATTCCTATTAAGTTTATCTAGCTCTGATTTTACTGCTAGTTTTGCTCTTAAAACATCTTCATGATAGTTCAATTTTGAAGGAACTGGATTGTCAATTTCTACTGACAATAAATCAAAATCTTTGTGTAGTATGTCCTCAATATCTTTGCGATCTATAATTCCGCTTATGCTCAAAGCTAAGGCCAATTTTTTACTTCCACTTTCTACTAGCGTTGTTATTATAGGTATATTGTCGTTACGTTCATCAAAGACCCACTCATTCCTATTTTCAAAGTATTGATAAATTTTTATGTTGTCATCATTGTTTTGAATCAAATACCCAAAGGATACTAATAGAGGAATTAACGCAATTGGGAATATATGAATACATTTTCGAGTATCTTTGATGATTGAATTATATATATTCTTCAATTCCCTCCAACAAACATTCCATTCATCAAGAGATTTAGGTCTTACATCTCTAATAGAAGATCTAAAGATAGCTGAACCGTTAATGTTATATTTATTCATTATTGAATCATAATCTAAAGGTATTCCAAATAGTTTTAAATCCACAATAATATTGCGATTCGCTTCAGGTTCCTTGGTGAATTTTTCTCCTCTTAAATAGTACTTACCGTGTTTGGCAGGACTAACCGTATAATCATAAGTCCATTTAGCTAAAGTACTATCCCAACCATAAAAGAGAAAGCTGCTTTGGTCGTTTTCTGTATTTATGTCGCCAACAACAAAACCAGCTGGATAATTTTCTTCTTCTGCGCGTGCTTGTCTACAAGAACAAAATTCAGTATTAATTGCAGGATCATATATAACGGAAGAGTTGTGACAGTGCCCCCCCAAATATAGATCAACATCCATAGCTTTAAACATACTTTTCAAATGATTTTCTACTGTTAGATTAAAATCACTAATTCTGTGATGTGCAATAATTATTTTTATTGGCTTTGATTCTACAGATTTTAAACAATTGTATACATTATTCAAACCTATATGTAATTTCCCCGATTCATTTTCCGAATCATAGCACATCCACGAGGTATTTAGATGAATTATCGAAATATACTCATCTATATCGTAATGAAAATGCAATTTATCTATCTCGTATTTTCGCCCGAGTATTGTTTCGTACGCATTAAAAAAATCCCTCTGACTTGGTAAAAGGGCATCAATATAGCTTTGCTCACTTTTATCTAGAATGTTAATATTCCATGCTTCTTTGACTTTAATTTCTCTATCAATTGGAATATCTCTATCTAAATCATGGTTTCCTGGCACAATGAAAGCCCTGTTTGAATTAAGTTGCGTGCACTCAACTATTCTATGGATAAGTTCTTGAGCCTCTTTATAACCCTTGTTTTTATTACTAATATCACCTGTGATAAGAAGAAAAGAGAATGGGCACTGTTGACCTAAGTACTTTATTTCATCTATTAAGGCATCTCTCATAACCATTGTTCTAATACCTGAACTAATGGAATGTAAGTCTGATATATGTAGCCATCTATATTTCATAGTCTATCTTTTTAAACCTCTCTTTCCATTTCTCCAATATAATGAGTTTTCATATCCCCACACCAGACTTTGATATTATCAGTGCCAACAATAACAAAATAAATATAATCACTCTCTCCTGGTTTTGTTTTGATTATTGCTCTTTTCCAAGAAATTGTATCTATACATGATGGAGAGGGACTCGCTTGAGGATGTGTATGCCAATTGCCTTTATAATACAAACATTTGTTATTCATTTCAGATAGTATTTTTAAGTGCTTGGTATCTTTTCTTCGGAATGTAATTTTGCTCCGTATATCATTTGCCATAGGTTCGGTTAATTCAAATATCCGGGTCTTACCATTAATGTCAGTTCTTCCGATTAAAAGACCGCCACTTTCACGACTATCAAAAGATGTTTGCTTAAACATACATAACCTACTTATAACGCTATCGCTTATAATTAATTCAGCATCAATCAATCTATATTTGTGTTCCACAGATTTCACACCTCTCGCTTATATAAAACTCTCTCGATGTTTCAAAATCTCTTTTCGCGATAATGTAATCACTGCTTAAAGGACTACTTGTCCTTACTGAATATAAAGGATTCGTTTCCGTTTCAAGCAATCCTTGCAATTGTAATTGTATAACCTCAAGTATCATCGCACACCCTTTTAATAGGGTTATGTTGCCATATGAATTAAAAACACCACCACAGCCGGTCCCGACAAATGAAATATCAGATTGATTATTACTATAATGCGCTTTATTCGACTCGTTTCCAGTATACAAGCATTGAAAGCATCCTTTTTTACGATAGTCTACACGCAAAGCATGTACACCGATTCCCTTAGCCTCTATCCATGTAAATATTACAGGAATAGTAATAGATTTTTCCTTAAACATTTTGTTTATGTTTAACATAAAATCAGTTCCACCAGTAGCGATAATTATTAAGCTATACTGTTCCAGTTCATATGAATCTATTTTATTAGCAATAAAACATTCATCCTTATAGTCAACAAGTACTTGAGGATAATTCGATTCTAGTTCAAATTTCATAGCAAAAGCTTTATTGCTATCCCCATAAAACATTCCCAGTCTATGTCTCATAATATTATCATCAGAAAGTTTATCATTGTCATAGATAGTTATATTATTTACCCCTATCTTGGGCATCTCAGATAGAATGTAGCTGCCCAAACTACCTGCTCCGACAACAAGTACTTTCTTATTAAGAATTTCGGTATCTACCCCTATTCGTTCAAACAAATAATTTGAATCACATCTTTGGCTAGACCAATGCTCAGTTGAGATTACTCTATTCAAACGCTTAAATATATTCTCACTCTTACTGTTTGAAAATTCCACTTTAAGCAAAAAAGTAATTGGAATAACTTCTGAGATTCTCATTTCAAAAGCCAGTACCACATTTTTAGTTGTAATATTTAGTCCTTCAAGGAACTCAATATTTTTCTCACTAATACAATTGCTCATAATACTATTTAATGTGTCTAGGCCCCAGGGCTCTTCTTTAAATGGAGGTAATATGGAGCTGCTATTAATAAGTGGTATATATATTCCTTCTGTATTATAGCAACTATATTTTCCTAAAAAATAATCATTTAATCTCAACTCATCATCAATTGCTGCTATCGTCTCTTTTTTTATAAACATCTTTAGTTTTTTAGCAGCAAGTGATGAACTAATAAATAATTTAACCTTATTCGTATTAGTAGAAACTTGATTCCAGAAGTACAAAAATTCTTTTCTAAACTCCTTTTGTTCCTCCTGCTCATTCAAAGATAACAGCCTTATTATTCGCTTCAGAGTGTAATCGAGTATATTCTTATAACCTTTAATTTTAACACTAATATCCTCTCTTACGGATAAGCATAAGTGAATTAATCCAGATTTTCTCGAGTATAGCTGATGTGGTTTTCTCGCCGCCCCCTCTTTTGGATTGCATAGATAAACTATCGGGAGCCTATAATCATCCAAAATCATCAATATTATTGAATAAAGCTCAGCTCCAATAAGCAAATCGAATTTTACATCATTTTTGACTATTACTTCGACATTACTTATAAATCCTAGAGAGCTAAGATATTGACTATATTTATTATGCAAAACTGTCTTCTTCATTCGCTCTATCTTCTTCAGGTAATGGAAATTTTTCTCCTAAAACTTTACATACACTTTCGCCAGCTTTTCTTTCATTTTGCTCATTAACTGCATTTAAAAGTTGGCTTCTAAGATAATCGATCCTATTAAAAAATTTCTGAATATGATTGTTCGATTCTTTTAAATGTGATAGGCAATCAGTGTTAGGAACCGTCGGCAAATTGCATTTATAGAGCTGTTTAATTTTATTCCCCTGTCCATCATAACCGTCATAGAACATCTGCGTGATAATATTATCAACTGTTTTGTAAAATGAATCTAAATCATTATATTTTCCATCAATTTTTGAATGTTTAAAGAATTTGCAAACTAATAAGGTTAAAGCAATACTAGGAGGCACCTCATTATCATTTTGAGAATTACCGTATTTCTCTGCCTTCCACCACTTTAAATACCTTATAACCCTCCTTTTTTGATTGCGCTCTTGTTTCTCATCATCGCTCAGATTCAACCCCTCAATTTGCAAGTTATCGGTTTTAAAGTATCCATTCAATCCTTCAGGGTCTGCTGGCTCCCACTTTCGGTTTTCTTGTATCGAATATTCATATCCTCTTGCCAAGTAGAGCGACCCATTATGGTTGGCATATATAGGAAAGTCAACGTGGTATTTTTCTTCGCCTTCACTTGTGTATTTTACAGTAATACACGGCTCTTTAATGATTGGTTCTCTATTATTACTTGTTAATGCATCTCGAGCAATAATCTTAATTTCTACTGAATCAGAGTATTTTTCTATGTCAAGGTCTAGAATTGTGGCAACATCGATATCAAATGCTGTATTACCATGATTTATTGTAGTGCCAATAGCGTAGCTACCTTGATCAATAAAACGTATATTGTCAACTTTAAATTCTTCATCAAAAGTATCTTCAAATCCTACTGGAAAATTACTTTTAAATGCGTCCTTTAGTTTTGCTTTTTTATCTCTAATCTCCTTATTTCCATAATATTTAACTTCATCGTTGTAAAAAGCCCTGAATTCTTTATCTAATTTTGCCACAGTAAAAGCCTCCTGGTTAAAATTAAATTTAAGTTACATAGATTATGCAGTCAAGTAGATTGAGTAACAGTATACCATAAAATTCTTCCAAATGCACATATTATCGTTCTTTCGGTTTTTGCTTCTTAATCAGTGAATCTATTAACGCCTTCGGTACTTGGTCAATTAACTTCACTTGCTTCCTAAGTGTTTCCTTGAGCTCATATACCTCGCGCTGTGACCGAACATACGCTTTATCAAGCTCATTCACCTTTTCCTGCAGGAAGCGGTTCTCAGAGTCCATAAATGCCTCAGCAGACTTGTATTCACGCTTCACATCATTGATATAGCTATCAACGCTACCGAGCTGAGCAGTAAACCTTTGGGCCTCCGGCAGCCATTCAGAGATAATAGTAAGCGCGGCTTCCTTCTTCTTTCCGGCATTAAAAGCATTAATATCCGATAGCGCCGCCACAATGCGTTCCGCATCCTTATCGAGCTTCTGAGCCTTTTTGAAAAGCCAAGTCGGGATATGTTTCCGGCCTGTTTCACGTGCCGGTTCGCCGCGTTCCAGCTCTGGCCACCTTTCATGCACGTGCTCAAATATATCATCCTGCCACTTGGCTAAAGCCTTGGCATTGCCGAGAATGTCTTTCGCGCAAAGGCGCCCATCCTTTGTGATAGGGCAGAAACAAAGATGCATGTGCGGCGAGGTCTCATCCATATGAATTATTGCGGACAGGATATTCTGCTCACCAATCCTTTGCTTCATGAAGTCGGTAACTGACTGGAAAAACGCCTTCTGTTCTCCTGCCGGTAATCGGTCAAAATACTCCGGGGTGACGCTGATGATCGTTTCCACCATCAGAACGCTGTTAGCGCGCCGTCTAGATCCGTTAAGCTTGATGAGCCGCTCGATCTCCATGTAATAACTCTGCTTGGGTGCAATCAGATGATAGTTGTCTTGCTTGCGCGTGGGGTCGATATCGGGATTGCTCTCATATGACTGCTTGGTTCTTTCATTGTGTCGATACATGGGCGCGATTGCTCCGACGTGGTGTTTCTTGAATCTGAAAATACAATATGGCATGTTGCTTCTCCTTTGTGTTTTTGTCGTTGTTGGTAGAAGTCCGGGGCTATGAGGTAAGCTGGGCAAGGGTGCAAAATACACCGCTGGGCAAGGGTGCAAAACAAAAAAGCCGCCACGCTGCTGTGATACGGCCATCCGCGAAAAAGAAATCCTGTTTTGAGACCGCGGTGTAACACACTACACTAAGCACGCTTAGTGGTGTGGCCTGCCGGCGGCTTTTTGGGCGCGAAGTCAACAACGCAACACTCTTATGTGTGCGAGATTGGCCGAATCATCCTTACACACTATGAAATGTTGCGTTGTTCCTTCATGGCAGTTTCCAATACCATAAAGTGCCCTTTTTGAAAGAGACGATGCCTTTGTCCTTTTTGGCATTATCGACTGTTCGTCTGCCAATATCAGCGTCATCGAAATACTCATAGATATCCTGACAGGGCAAAGCTCCATCGAATAGAAGCTCTTGGAGCATATCCATGGCCTTGTCTTTCTTGGTAGTTTGAGCGGCTCGGCCTTGGCCACCGCCGTTAAGCAGTTCTTCAGCGGAGATATTGTATTTACCAATCCATGCAAAGCGGCCTGTATCGCCGCCAATGTCAAACGCGATTGACTGCCCTTCTTGAGCAAGGCTACTTTTCAGATGTGCCATAACGCGCATTGTCGGGCTGTCTTTTGCTCTGCCGATAAGAAGAATACTTCTTGCAGCTGCGGCGATATCAATAGAACCTAAGCCGCGATAAAGGCCCTTCACAGCTCCACTCATCTTGTTCATATGACCGAGTATCATAATTGCGCATCCAGTGCGCTCTGCGACACTAGCAAGGCTCTTGAATATTGGTCGTATTTCGTTGGCTCTGTGCATATCCACGTTCACACCAAGATACGCCTGCAGGGGATCGATGATAAAGAGCTTGGCTTTGGTTTCCTTAATGGCTTGTTCTATGCGCTCATCGATGAGTGTTAAATCCTTCTCGCTTTCATCGATCACTACCACCCGGGAACAGGCAGCTCCAAGCGCTGTTAATCGGGGCTTGATAGTATCTGCAAGGCCGTCCTCGGCGGTCTGATAGATTACCACAGATGGCTCTGTTTCCACATTGCTTTCCGGTATTCTTCTGCCGTTGGTAATGAGGGCAGTCAGAGCAAGCACAAAGGTGGTTTTCCCATCGCCCGGATCACCCTGAACAACCGTGATTTTCCCGAACGGGATATACGGGTACCATAGCCATTCAACGGTCTGTTCCTGCACCTCATTCATCATGATTAGCTTGAGTTCTGCTTCTGACATCTTGCTTTGTGTCCTTTCGCTTTGATAGGAATTTCGGGCAATAAATAAGGACTGCTCGAAAACTCTGTTTGCAGTCCTTTTGGCATTTCCGGCATTGCGGGTTATAAGTTATCCGGTTTCGTTCGTTCAAGAAATACGCCAATTCAAGGCGTCGCTTTTTTGACATTCGCGGCATAATAATCTCCTCTTATATATGTTAGTTTTGGGTATCAAAAAGAAGCCTTTTATCTTATTAAAGAGGAATTTTCAACTTTAGCGTAATTAGATAAACGATTCGATCACTTGAATCCTGAAATTGAATTTTTAGAAAAAGGATATTAAGCGAGAGAAGCCTCTATCTCTTTCCATAAATACATTAACGTTGAATCATATGTATTGACTGACGCAATTCCATATGTTTGAGGAGGCATGTTTCTCTGGGCTAAAAATGAATTGTGATAGCGCCAAATTGGTTGTTCAAATTTATCCATTCGTCCTTGTAATATCCATACCATGCTAATAGAATTGGCCGAACCTTCATGAGTTACGGAAAGCTGATTTGCATATCGTGATACAACTTTATCAAATGTGTATTTCGCTATATTTTTTCTGGATGAGAATTTTGAATCCAGAATAATATAATTAACCGAATTATCAGAACTAATAAATTTTAATATAAAGTCTGGAGTGTAATAAGGAGCATTCTTTTTGCTATAAGCTGTTTCATAATTCGTGTTATCTGTGGTTTTAAATATTGTTAATCCATTTTCGCATTTTTTGTTATATATTACTGGCTGATAATAAACCGTTACATCCCATCGTGATGATTCTAAATTAAAAGTATTGGCAACGTCCATTTCCGGATAATATAAATTATCCGGAACATCATATTTGTATGAAAACGCAGGAAAGGCTTTTGTAGAGGCTCTGAATCCAACATTCGTCAGCATTTTTAATAGCCTGTACAAACAATAATATTCAAATAACTTATCCAATGTTTTTACTTGTAGCACAATATTCTCTTTAAGTAGACTAAACTCTCCATAGTGGTACCATTTAATAATTAGATCAAAAATCTTGCTATAGGGTATAACTTCTTGAAATATCTTTGTTTTCTTAGGTAAATGATATAATTTAATCAGTGAACAAGGAATAGCATCCATATATAGCTGCAATAACGCCCCTTGTTGTTGAACAATATTCCTCAGTTTTGTTAGCAGAATTCTGCTATATGAGATTTGAAGCTGTTTAATTGTAATAATAGGTGCCTTATATTCCCCCGTTACAGCTTGTTTCAGTTTTTTTAAAACAGCTTCTTCATTATCAATACTGTTGTTAAATTTGTCTATAATAACTCTAGTATTTTGATGAACCTCATGTAAAAAACCTATAATAATCTGATTTTCATATACATCCCAGTTTTTTTCTTGACTCTCGGTTTGCATTCTTTTCGGTAAATAGTAATCCCCGTTATAATTAATTCCTGTAGGTATGCCGATTGGGCTAAGGCTTTGACTATTTTGCATTAACCAATCCATATCTCGAATACTAATGCGGCGGACTTTTTCATATGATAATAATTTGTTCTCTTTTGATATAACATTCTTTGCGCTTGTTCTGAATATTGGAAATAGCTCTCTATATTTTATCTGTATTTCCTCGATTAATTGTATATATGAAGATAAAGATTTATATGAATTTTTCCTAAGCATCCCATCCATTAATGCGCTTGAGACATTATTTCTACCTGATAATAACCACTCATTAATCTGGCTATCATCAAAGTCCATTAATTCTTTTATTATAGTTTCTATATTACGCGAATCTTCCTCATGCTTACTAACGCAGAGCATATAATCTGAGAACCACTCTTTGCATGTCCCATCTGCGAATTCTAAAACGACTGATAGAATTATGAGATCATATTGCAGTAGAAAAGGTTGGGGGTATCGTTCCGCTTTCTCAATATCAGGGAACGAAATTTCTATTCTGGAGACCGGATGTCCTGATACTAAACCTTCTCCAGCTTTTTGTCCATTAATATATACGTTAAGAGTCTGTAGTTTCAAATCTAATTCACTAAAATTAATAGCGGCAGAATAATGGGCATCCTCAAATAGAACTTCGTCCTCTGAGATTGTCGCAGCATTAAACTTAGGAGGTTCAGTTTTCATTTCCAACTGATACTTTTTATTTGGATAATAGCTAATAAGTTCGATCTCAAATATCAATATTTTACACCCAACCGAATTTTTTAATGCGCAAAGAATTGATAGTACCCAAGGTTTAGCTCAGCAACTCTTTTAATTCTTTCAAGATGTGATAAGCTGATGGGCATACTTCCGCATTCATCAATTAATTGATCAATAAGTTTTTTGTATCTATCACCTGACCCATTTATTGTTGGTAGTATTTTTTGCGATACTGCATAATCAATTGGTGCATACCTTACTTCTGGAGCAGAAGTATCCATGTACCTACAAGCAACAGCACAATAGCCCTGAACCATCTTCAAGTTGCGCGGCATAATTTGCATTAGATTCTCAGAAAAAATACGTTTTATGGCATTCCATTTTTTAAGTATTACATCATCTATTTCAATTCCAGCCTCAACAGAAAATGCCGATTGCATTGCATTAAAGGAAATAACTTCTTCTGAGTTATCAATTTGACTGGACAGTAAAGTGTCTTCATTTAATTGAGTTGGTGATAGTGAAATTATCCAACTGCGATCCAAAAATCTTGGTGATAAAGCTTCGGTTGTGTGATCAAAATTAACAGTTGCTAAGAAACGTAAATGTTGTGGTATTACTAATAAGCTATTACCACCTAAGGAAACAGTACGGCTTATACTCGAATCATAATCACAATTTCTTAGAAATGCTGCCCAATAGTGTTCAATGGGACTTAAATTAGCTTCATCTAAAAGAATAATAAACGGAGCTACTTCTGCTATATCTTTTTCATCATTTAATAGAGTGAGTGCACTAAAAACTTCTGAATTGCTTTTTTCTAACTGCTTGGTTAGTGGGTTATAATATCCGATGAAATCCTTATGTGAGGTCCAGCCACGTTCGACTGAAACTTCGACAAATCGTTTGTTATCACAAGTTGAACGAGCTAACCCCAACGACTTTGACAATATATTACACAAAGAAGTTTTTCCTGTTCCCGGTTCACCCGCAAACGTAGTTATGAATCCTTGATTAATGCAAATAAGATAATTAACAACATCATTATCTGTGATTTCACGATTTGCTTTGTTTTTTAGGTAGTCAGAAACATGATTAATAATAGCAGCGCCATCAATCTTAGTATCCAGCAAAGATGTATCAAACGGCTCTGAAGTTCCATTCTCATCAATGCTACCTTCGGCCATACGAAGAACCCTATCCAACAATCTTTTGTCAAGACCTTTGGCTATTACTTTTACTTCCTCGTTAACCCCTTCAATCGCATCTCGGAAACTTTGTTGAATAGCTTCAACCTGCTTGCGTTCTTGATACCACTTTTCTCGTTCTTCCTGTATTTTTTCTTTTAAGAAATTAGATTCATTCTGTAATGCCTCTAACTCTTTACCCAAGTCAAATTTCTGTTTTAGTGTCTGTATTTCATCTAATATTGAGTCTCTTTGGGTGACTAATTCTTCAATTTCATTTTTATATAAAGCAACTTCTGCATGATTGTCTTTATTTACTTCTAATCGAGCTGCATCTATGTCAGTATGCATAGTTTCAAGAATCGTTCTTAGCCTATGCTCCTCTTCCTGAAGGTTATTCAGCCTATCTTTAACCGCCTCAAAATCTTTACTTCTTTTTTCAATAATATCAAAACGATCGCTAATAATAATGTCAACGAGTTGCTCACTTAGCTCTGGCTCTTCAAGTATATAATGAGAAATTTGATTTAGAGTATCTTCTCTCTTTACTGAAGATTTTAAAATGCTTTTTATCCGATTACTTCTTTCTTCAGTAAACGGAATACTGGTTTCTAATTCGAAAATTGATGCAATAACTGTTTTTATTTGACGCACTTGTTCTCGTGAGTACTTTGAAGATGCCTTTAATGATTCAGATAAACTTCCTATTAATATTTGGTCATCAATCCAGTCTATCTGAACATCATTTTGATTTGGAACTGGAATTTTTGACTTATGAATAATTGAGACAGCAATGGTATTATTATTATCTTCTATATCAAGAATATCGTCTGCAAAATTCGGACGAGAGTATTCTGCAATAAAATATTGATTTTCTTTTTTGCTTGAAAGTAAAATGTATTGTTCTTTACGTTCGCAATCAAATGGGCCATAAAGCTTATCTTCAATACCCACCAATATTTCGTTGAAAAAAACTTCATTCGAAGCAATTGCCATTCTGTGAGAAGCTCTTAACTCTTCTATACTACCATTGTATTCTATGATTTGAAAACACAGCTTGCTAGATAATCGCTCAATCCATATATCAGAAGACATTTTCGACATTGTAGGAGTAAAGCGCAGTCTGTAATGATTATTTGCTGTTGGATTGGGAATTGGATCGGCATTAATTCTGATTTCTACTAAATTTCCAAAACGTTCGAATACTTCTTCTGCTGTAGTTGTAGTTGGTAATCTTACTTCTATGCGACCTACCGTTGGAAAGTCTTCGGGGTTTATGTACTCAGTCTTACTATTCTCAGAACAGATTATTCGTGGATAGACATAACAAACAGTGTTGAAACCAAATTCAGAATTAAAATCCTTATTATAATAAAGCCACCCAATAATATTTTTCTCTTTATATTCTGAAATGTTCATTTATATGCCCCTCGAATTTATTAGTTGGTATGTAATAATATAAATATATATAATATATTACAACTAATGGTTTTGATAGTAAAGATATATCTATGCTTGAAATCACAAAAGCTTTCCGTTTCTCTAAGCACGTCCAACATCAGACGGACGCCACGGTACGTCCAAGTGATGTTCGGCCACAAGCAGCTTTTGCACGTTCGTACCCGCACCCATCTTAAATGTGGAGCCTAACAAGATACGGACGTTGCCCTTGCGTACATTAGCAAACAGCTCGCTCTTTCGTA
>JAEZMV010000021.1 GCA_023414875.1 Bacillota bacterium
CTCATTACTTGACTTGCCATAAAAAAAGCCGCCTCCTTTTCGCACTTAATTTCAGTACGACAAGTGGTGACTGTACACTCATCCGTGTGTATCTTCATATTCCATACATTTTGACAAATCATATTGACTTGCCTCGAAAGTATCTTATGAAATTTCTCACACGTTTTATCTGCCCTGTGGCAGAACATTATATGGTACAGTGACTTGTCGCCAGTTTCATAACTTGACCTTCGCTCCACGGAAAACCTACCCGATTCAGGTAGCAACCTCACGCTTCTACGCTATCAATGTCACAACATTTGAAATTATACACCATGAACATTGTTTTTGCAAGTACTTTTTTTAGTTTTATTTTTTGTGTGGATTTTAACTTTATGGCGGAATTTTATAATCACACCACCTTTATTATCTATTCACGCATTTTATCATATCCAGTTTTTACTATTGTTACATTTTACCATTATAACTATGTTTATTATTTCCTTAATTTATAATATTATGTATGCTATATTACATTATTTTAATATGAAGCAACTGCATCTAGCTTCGACGCAAACTAATATGGAACCAATAACATGACACTTATAGAAGGGTCTGCTGCTATAGGTTCCATATCTTAAATTTATATTGCAATTGCTGTTTACTTCTCCCATCTGCCTGAGGCACCGCAGGGTAATACAAATCCGTTCTCTTTTACAGGAAGACCGATTTCATCCGCAGTTACCTTGCCGCCGAATTTTTTACCCAGTTCTTCCTTCAGCATATAGGATAATACACCCGCCTGTAATCCTGTCGTGTAGGAATTCAATAAGAAAAATAGCGGTTCGTCGTTTAATGCTTTCGCACACAACTGAATAAACGGGTGAATGCTATCCTCTATCTTCCAAATCTCACCCTTCGGACCTCTTCCATAAGAAGGTGGATCCATAATGATTGCATCGTACTTACTTTCTCTTCTTATTTCTCGCTCTACGAATTTCACACAGTCATCCACGATATAACGGATTGGAGCATCTCCCAGCCCTGATGCGGCTGCATTTTCTCTCGCCCAGGTTACCATTCCCTTTGAGGCATCCACATGAGTAACCGCAGCTCCGGCCTTCGCGGCTGCAAGTGTAGCTCCTCCGGTGTATGCAAATAGATTAAGGACTTTAATCTGTCTGCCTTTCTCACTTCTTATTTTATCTGAAAACCAATCCCAGTTCACTGCCTGTTCCGGAAAAAGGCCTGTATGTTTAAAGCTAAACGGCTGCAAATGAAAGGTTAGATCTTTATACGATATATCCCACTGCTTCGGCAGGTCGAAGAACTCCCATTCTCCGCCCCCCTTAGAGCTTCTGTGATAATGAGCGTTCGGTTTCTTCCAGCCCTTATTTAATCTGGGTGTATCCCATATCACCTGAGGATCCGGTCGTACCAGGGTATACTTCCCCCACCGTTCCAGCTTTTCACCCTTAGAGGTATCTATTACTTCATAGTCCTTCCAATCATCTGCAATCCACATAACATTCTCTCTTTCTGCTTGTCGCCTGACTTTTTCCTTCCTATTATAAAACAGTGCCCCTCGAATTACAATGAAAACCTTTCTTACTATCAAAGTTATCAAAGGCGGGGTAAAACTTTACTAAGGTAATATACTTTTTTAGCATTCTCTTATTATTCTAACTATTTTTTAACTTGACGTTACTTAAAAATAATTATAAACTTGAAACTGTAATAAGTTATTAATACGACCTGTAGCTTAAGGTGCGTAACACATAAATTAATAATGGAGGATAATTACTATGGGAATTTTAACAAGATTCAAAGACATCATGGCCAGCAACATAAATGCACTGTTAGACAAAGCAGAGGATCCCGAGAAAATGATTGATCAGTGTCTTCGCAATTTGAATACCGATCTCGGAAAAGTCAAATCAGAAACTGCTACTATCATGGCTGAGGAACAGAGAGCAAAACGCGTTCTTGACGATTGCAACGAAGATATCGCAAAAATGCAGACCTATGCTGTTAAGGCTTTGGAAAATAATAACGAAGATGACGCAAGAAAGTTCCTGGAGCAAAAGGCAGCCTTATCTTCAAGACAGCCGGGTCTTCAGGAAGCCTATGATTTAGCACATAACAATGCAGTTCATATGCGTGAGATGCATGATAAACTGGTGAATGATATCAATGAATTGGAATCCCGCAAGGATATGATCAAGGGTAAATTAGCAGTTGCTAAAACTCAGGAGCGTATTAATAAGATGGAATCCTCCGTATCCAGTGCCAACGATTCCATCGCCAGCTTCAAAAAGTATGAGGATATGGCGGATAAAGCTCTCGATAAGGCAAATGCAATGTCCGAATTAAACCATTCCTCAAAAGAACATACCATCGAAGATTTGACAAAAAAATATTCTACAGATGCCAATGTGGATGGCGAGTTAGCAGCATTAAAAGCAAGCTTAGGCAAATAGATTTAGAACACTTATTCATATATTCAAAATGTCCGCAAATAAAAAGACTTAATCTTTCTTGTTTGCGGGCATTTTGTAAGGTAGGGAGGTAAAAAATGACCACTGTGATACATTATAAATGTCCTAATTGTGGGGCCGATATGGCATTTGATACGAAAACCGGTCAATTGCTCTGCGCCAGCTGCGGAAGAACAGATAACATCGAAGACATGGCGGGTGACAAAACACCCAAGGGTGGCGATATAAAGTATGAGATGGACGAGGAGGATGTTAACGCAGCTAATTCAGCTTTTGAATATGATTACTCAGATCCATCGGATACGGATGAACCCAGTAGCCATGCAACCTTTGGTGCAAATGAAGCATACGAATACCATTGTAATAACTGTGGTGCAGTTCTGATCACAGACCTACAGACCACGGCTACCACCTGCAGCTTCTGCGGAGCCGGAGTTGTTCTAAGTGATAGACTGAGTGGCAGTCTCGCACCTGCAAAGGTTATTCCCTTTACAATCAGTAAGGAACAAGCTCAGGAAGCCTTTAAAAAATGGTGCAAGAAAGGGTTATTGACCCCGGGAGATTTTATGACTGCCGACCGCATCAAAAACATCACCGGTATCTATGTTCCCTTCTGGCTCTATGATTTGAACGGTCGAGGTGATGCCGAAGCCACCTGTACCAGAGTAAGGACGTATACTCATGGCGACTGGATCTATACCGAGACGAAGTATTACCATGTATACCGAAAGGTTGATCTTAATTATACCCGTATCCCCTGCGATGCCTCCAAGAAGATGGAGGATGGAATGATGGATAAAATGGAGCCCTATGAATATAACAACCTTAAGGATTTTAATATGCCTTATCTCGCCGGTTACATTGCAGAAAAATATGATTTTGACGACGAGCAGATGCTTCCACGCATTAAGGACAGAGTTGGCGGTTATGTAGATTCCTATATCCGCTCCACTATGAGTGGCTATTCGACGGTTAATTTCCATCGTAAGGATATTAATATTCGAAAAAAACAAGCACATTATACCTTAATGCCGATTTGGATGGTTTGTTATGATTACCGCCAGGCTGAGCATAATTTTGCAATGAATGGCCAAACCGGTAAAATTGTCGGAAAGCCTCCGCTCAGTAAGGCTAAGATTGCCGGATGGTTTATCGGTATTTCCACCGGAAGCTTCATCCTCTTACGGTTATTAACGATGTTGTTAGGAGGTGGATTGGTATGAAGCAATTTATAAAAAGAGGCTCGCTATTTATCCTAACAATGATATGTTTCATTTTAATGACTTCTCTATTACCGGCTGATAAGGCTTTTGCCGAAACGAATATCGAAGGAATTTCACATATCTACGATGATGCCGGACTTTTATCCACCTCTGAGCTTAAGCACTTAGAAGATATGTGTATCAAGTATGGTGATAAAAATGACATCGACATCATGATCCTAACTCACGACGATTCCGGTGCAGCCGATGCAGAAATCTATATTGAGAATTTTGCCGACGAGATAGAATTTGAGGATGGTGTAATACTTCTCGTGGATATGAACAACCGTGATGTTATGCTCCAAGGTTATGGTATATCAGAATCAAAGGTTACTTCAGATCGAGCGCAAACAATAACAGATGAGCTTGCTTCCTATTTAACAAACAAGGATTATGTAACTGCTTTCGAAAAATATATCGTCCTTACTGATAAATATATGAATTATGTACCTATCTACCTTCGAGTGTGGTTCCAGTTAATCGTTGCCTTAGTAATCGGCGCAATTGTAGTAGGCATTATGGCATCTAATTCCGGTGGAAAAATGACCACTGGTGGTAACACTTATATTGATTCAGACCATTCAGGCTTAATTGGTCGAAGAGATGATTACATACGAACTCAGATTACCAGAGTCAGAAAACCGTCACAAAACGGTGGTGGAGGCGGTGTATCTGCAGGAGGTAAATCTCACAGCTCCGGCCGCTCAAAGTTCTAAGGGTAATAATGAAAGATGCTTTTTCTTCATATGAAACATAATGTGTAACTAAATACATAATACTTATAGAAGATAGGGAGGAAATCACGATGGGTTTATTTTCAAAACAATTTGCTAATGTTGTTGAATGGCAGGAATTCCGCGACGACATGATTTTCTACAAGTGGAATAATGATGAGATAAAAAAGGGAAGCCGTTTGATTATACGCCCGGGTCAGGATGCTATATTCCTGTATAACGGTAAGATTGAAGGTATCTTTAAGGATGAGGGTGACTATGATATCGAGTCTCAAATCATTCCGTTCCTTTCAACTCTAAAGGGATTCAAGTTCGGCTTTAACAGCGGTATACGTGCTGAGGTTCTTTTTATTAACACAAAAGAATTTATTGCGAAATGGGGAACCCAGAATGCAATTAACATTCCTACCCCTCAATTACCGGGTGGTATGCCGATCCGTGCAAATGGAACCGTTACCTTTAAGGTGGCTGACTACGTAAAACTAATCGATAAAATAGCAGGAATCAAGCAGAGCTATCAAGTTGAGGATGTAAAGCTTCGTATAACCACCATTCTCGATCAGCTTTTAATGAAATGGATTTCTAAGGAAGGTAAGGATATGTTCAATCTCCAGGCTAATTCCTTCGATATCTCTAACGGTATTCGTACCGACCTTGATATGCAGCTATTTGATACCGGTTTATCCGTGGTTGGTTTTAATATCATGAGCTTTACTTATCCGGAAGAAATTCAAAAAATGATAAACAAGAACGCTTCCTTTAGCATGGTAGGCGATTTAAACCGTTATCAGCAGGTTGCTATGACAGAGGGTATCTCCACCGGTAAGGTGCAAGGTGGCGGAGTCGCTTCCGATATGACCGGAATGATGATGGGTATGAATATGGCTAACCAGATGATGCAGAATATGAACAATGCTAATAACCAAAGCGGTTCCTTTGTCAATCCTCAAGCCAACTCAAACAATCAAGCCGGTAACAATGCAAATCCCGGTACAGGAACAAAGCCTAACTTCTGTCCAAACTGTGGTAATAAAACAGGCGAAGCCAATTTCTGCCCGAACTGTGGACAAAAACTAGTCTAAGCTTTTAAGCTAATACTATAAGAACTACAAGAAGCAGAGCAATTTATTATATATCTAGTGC
Organism: Bacillota bacterium; assembly: GCA_023414875.1. Classification (GTDB taxonomy): domain Bacteria; phylum Bacillota; class Clostridia; order Lachnospirales; family Lachnospiraceae; genus Mobilitalea. Next base: position 5,617 of record JAEZMV010000021.1, read on the forward strand.
GCAATATTTCATCCTGCACAAAGACATATTCCAATTGCTCTGCTTTTTATTTAATACATTTTGATCAAGGCCACAATAACTTTATTCACAATTCAAATATTATATTCTAATATCCGCTTCGTATCTGCTTCATATCCACTTCTGCCATTTTATGCAAACATTTGTTTGCTATTCCTTTCATATTATAATATAATATTCCATATATATTCTATATATGACTAGTACCTGCCACTATCATAATCAATCATTATCTGCAAAGAGAAGATTTTTATAGGATTATATTAATTTAAGGAGGAAGATATGGAACTTTATACAGTCATTAACCAAAGGCGAACAATACGGGATCTTCAGGATAAGGAAATTCCAATGGAGAAAAGGGGGATTTGTATCAATTATGATTAGTGAATTAGAAAAACTCGCCGTAATGCATGGGGATAGACTTACTGTCATTCCTATTAATCGTTTGTTTGAACTTGAGAATTTACTTGATACATATAAACAGCAGGCTGACCTTAATAATTTCCAGCAATGGATTATGGATGATCTGTATCAATTTGAATTACCAGATATAGAATTTTCGATTAAATCAATCATATTAGTCGCCATCCATCATCCCTTTTATGCTAAGGTCAAGTTTCAAAAGGGTGCGAAAGAATATAACTGCTTAAGTTTGGTAAAAGCTGATTTTGCAGAGAACGAAATTTATATCAGAGATATTATGAAATACAACGGGTTTTCATTGATAACAGCTGATAACCTACCGTTAAAACGCTTAGGTGTACATAGCGGTTTAGCTAAATATGGCCGTAATAATATAACCTATATCGATGGTTTGGGAAGTAATTTTTCTTATGCCGCTTACTTTTCTGATTTACCCTGTGAAGAAGATACCTGGGGCGAAGTAATGAATGCTAATACTTGTAAAGCTTGTAACCTATGTATCAATAGCTGCCCGACAGGGGCTATTCGCAGGGAGCAATTTCTAATCGATAACCAAAAATGCTTATCCTGTTTGAATGAAGTTCCCGGAGACTTCCCTGATTGGCTTCCCATGACGGCTCATCACACCTTATATGATTGTCTGATCTGCCAGAAGGTTTGCCCGATGAACAACAAACAGAAAGATTATGTATTGGAAAACATCTCTTTCTCTGAAGAAGAAACCAATCTTCTACTAAATGGAGCAACAATAAGTTCATTTTCGGATGAAATGCGACAAAAAGTGTTACTACTTGGTATTGATGAATGGTATGATGCGATACCCAGAAATCTAGATACCTTATTCCAGCTTCAAGAACACATATCCGATTAGGATTATCTAAGAATATTTTGTAAGAATGATATGACAACCTATCATTTTACTTTACCCTTTTAATTTACACAGCTTTTAACCTTTAGCTTGATTTGTTGAGCGCTCGTTCTTCTTTATATACCCGTTTATACTATATGTATCATCCAAATTAAATAAGGAATAATGAATGATATCTGAGATTATTTAATAATCAGGGATATCTTCATTATTCCTAATACATGAGCTATTATATATTCTATTATCATCACAATAGCTGTCTTTAATCGCTTCTTCTTAATAGCTAATTGATCCTTTTCAATAGATAACCAGCTTGCCTTGAACAGGTTACTTCATCAGTTTATGTTAACTAGCTGCCTTGAACATGATATTCTTCAACAGCTTATGTTAACTAGCTTACCTTGAATATGATATCCTTCAATTGCTTGAGTTAACTAGCTGCCTTGAATATGATATCCTTCAATTGCTTATGTTAACTAACTGCCTTAACATGATATCCTTCAATTGCTTATGTTAACTAGCTGCCTTGAACATGATATTCTTCAATTGCTTATGTTAATTAACTGCCTTGAACATGATATCCTTCAATTGCTTGTGTTAACTAGCTGCCTTGAATATGATATCCTTCAACAGCTTATGTTAACTAGCTTACCTTGAATACATCATCCTTCATCAACTTGCTTAATTTTGCCTCCGCATCTGCCATATTCTCACCTTTTACTCCGAAGTAGAATTTAATCTTTGGTTCTGTACCGGAGGGTCTTATTGCACACCAGGCATTATCATTTAGATCAAAGTAAAGAACATCAGATTTAGGTAGGCCCGTAGGGATAACTTCTCCTGTTTCTAGATCTGTAATAGTATCACCTTGGTAATCCCTAACCTTAAGAACTTTATAGTCACCTGCGGTCTTGGGAGGATTCACACGATAGCTGTTCATAATCTCTTTTATTTTCTCCATACCCTCAATACCCTTCAAGGTTACAGATACTAAATCCTCTTTGAAGTAACCATATTTCTTGTAAATATTGTTCATCTGCTCATATAAGGATATGCCTTTGGTTTTATAGTATGCTGCTGCTTCACAAAGAGCCATAACAGCAACCACTGCATCCTTATCTCTGGAGTGAGTTCCTACCAGACACCCATAGCTTTCCTCATATCCGAATACAAACTCATTGGAACCTGTTTGTTCAAATAGCTTAATCTGTTCTCCAATATATTTAAAACCGGTTAAAACTTCAATTAATTTTGCTCCATAATGCTCAGCGATAAGATCAGACAGATTTCCGGTTACGATTGTTTTGATTAAGGCTGCATTATTAGGAAGAATACCTTTCTCTGCTTTTTGTGAAAATTCGTATTCGGCAATTAAGGCTCCAGACATATTACCATTAAAGAGTACAAATTCACCCTTATTGTCTTTCACCATAATACCAAGACGGTCAGCATCCGGATCAGTAGCAAGAATAAGATCTGCTCCTACCTCGTCGGCAAGCTTCTTAGCGAGAGTAAATACCTTGGGATCCTCCGGATTTGGATATCCAACTGTTGTAAATTCTGAATCCGGTAGCTCCTGTTCCGGTACCACAAATACCTGTTCAAACCCAAGTTCCTTTAAGATCCTTCTAACCGGAGCATTACCGGTTCCATTTAGGGGAGTATATACTATTTTTAATTTTTTTCCTTCATCACTGATTGGATTGATCACCAGTTTCTTCAATTCAGCGATATATTTATCATCAATTTCCTTACTAATGATTGTTAAAAGTCCTTTGCTAATAGCATCTTCCTTATTCATCGTTTTTGCTGCAGCAAAGTCTGTGATGGCATTTACTTCACCAATAATTTCAATGTCCTTCGGATAAGTAATCTGAGCGCCATCCTCCCAGTATACCTTATAACCATTATATTCAGCAGGATTGTGGCTTGCAGTGATTACGATACCTGCCGTACAGCCTAATTCTCTTACAGAATAGGATAGCTCCGGAGTAGGTCTTAAAGTTTCAAATAAATACGCATGAATACCGTTAGCTGCTAAACATAGCGCGCTGTCTAAAGCAAATTCCGGAGACATTCTTCTGGAATCATATGCAATTGCAACTCCTTTATGCTCCCCTCCATGCTTTATAATCGTATTAGCAAGTCCTTGAGTGGCTCTTCTTACCGTATATAAATTCATTCGATTCACACCAGCACCTAGAATACCTCTTAAACCACCGGTACCGAATTCAAGATCCTTAAAGAATCTTTCTTTAATCTCACTGTCATTTCCTTTTAATGAAGAAAGTTCTGCTCTGGTTGCTTCGTCAAAGTATGGGTTAGTTAACCATTCTTCATATTTTTTTAAGTATTCCATACCCTTCATTCCATCCTTTTCAAAACAAAATTTATTGTTTACTAGTAACAAGATACCCTCATTACTTATCAAAAACATACTATATTTTTAATTTATTCCAAAACGTCTATACCATGATACAATGCTTCTATTTGAATTGCAATCATTTTTTTGTATAAAATTCATTATTTCTATTAATCTACTTTATTATTTATAGTGGTATAATTTGTTTATAGATTAAACAAATTTTAAGAATTTGTACTCACTTTTTATGTCGGATCAGGTCTATTCAATCTTATAAAAATCTTATATTTATACGCTATTATGGTATATTTATTATCTGTTTTCACTCTTAGCATACACGATGGCACTGAGCATCTCAAATAATCCGGGAAGAAGCTCGTAATGAACTTCCAATATGATTTCTTTAGCACAAAAGAAAGCTGTTAACCTTGTTCATAATAATACCGCATCGTAGCTGCAAAGCTTCTATCGCTACGATGCGGTAATTTAATTTTGTTTATGATTTAGTGATTCTTTATTTTACGCTGCTGTTGTTTTGATTAAAGTCCGTCACTGTAGTCGTCTTCTGATATGCCTTTAAGGTTAAACTCTGTCTCGGTCCAATCACCATCATTATGAGAATTCTCTCCGTAATTTACATGAGCGTCATCGACACCTGGGATTGCATCTTCTCTCTGCAGATCATCTTCCTCTTTCGCATATTTATCTTCATCATAAACAATTTCAGCGATTCCATCTTCCGGCTCATAGAAGTCTTCTTCTTCGAAATCCTCATCTAAAAACTCTTCATCATTAAAACTATCTTCCGAGTATTCGAAACTTCCAAACTCATCAAGGTAGCTTCCGTCTCCTTCAAGCTCCTCGGATAACATATACTCCTCCGGAGTATCGGTATCCAGCTTAACTGAACGATATCTCTTCATACCAGTTCCGGCAGGAATGAGCTTACCTATGATAACATTTTCTTTCAAACCGATTAATGGATCGACCTTACCCTTAATTGCTGCTTCTGTCAGAACCTTTGTGGTTTCCTGGAAGGAAGCTGCAGATAAGAAGGAATTTGTTGCAAGAGATGCTTTTGTAATACCAAGCATTACCTGCTTACCATCAGCGGGCTCTAAGCCTTCTTTTATCAATCTTTCGTTTTCGTCCTCATACTCCAGGATATCTATTAAGGTACCTGGTAAGAAGTTGGTATCACCATTTGTTTCAATACGTATCTTCTTCAGCATCTGACGTACGATAACCTCAATATGCTTATCGTTTATTTCAACACCTTGCAAACGGTAAACTCTCTGAACTTCCTGGATCATATAATCCTGAACAGCACGGATACCCTTGATTTTTAAGATGTCATGAGGATTTACGCTACCTTCTGTCAGCTCGTCGCCGGCTTCCAGTATATCACCATCCATAACTTTTATTCTGGATCCGTAAGGTATTAAATATGCCTTGGATTCCATGGTATCATTATTTGTAATAATTACTTCACGCTTCTTCTTCGTATCCTTAATGGTTACCACGCCACCGAACTCTGCAATGATTGCAAGTCCCTTCGGTTTTCTAGCCTCAAAAAGCTCTTCAACACGAGGAAGACCTTGTGTAATATCATCACCCGCAACACCACCGGTATGGAAGGTACGCATGGTAAGCTGTGTACCGGGCTCACCAATTGATTGAGCGGCTATAATACCTACCGCTTCACCTACCTGAACTGCTTCGCCAGTTGCCATGTTTGCTCCATAACATTTTGCGCAAACCCCGATATGTGATTTACAGGATAATATATTACGAATTTTAACTTTATCAACACCGGTTGCCATAACTCTAGCTGCACGCTTCGGTGTTATCATATGATTTGCTTTAACAATCATGTTACCGTCAGCATCGTAGATAGTTTCACAGGAATATCTACCTGTGATTCTCTCCTCTAAGCTTTCAATAACTTCCTTACCATCAGTAAAGGCTTTAATCCACATACCAGGAATTTCATGGCCTTCACAGCAGTCAACCTCACGAATGATTAAATCCTGTGATACGTCTACCAGACGTCGAGTTAAATATCCGGAGTCAGCTGTACGTAACGCAGTATCAGAAAGACCTTTACGAGCACCATGCGCGGAGATAAAGTACTCCAATACGTCTAGACCTTCACGTAGGTTGGACTTAATCGGTAATTCGATCGTTCTACCAGAGGTATCCGCCATCAAACCACGCATACCGGCAAGCTGCTTAATCTGCTTATCGGAACCACGGGCACCGGAGTCGGACATCATCTTAATATTATTAAATTTATCAAGACCATTTAACAGTGTGTCGGTAAGAATCTTATCTGCTTCTTTCCAGGTCTCAATAACGGTACTGTATCTTTCATCTTCGGTCATTCTACCACGTCTGTATTCCTTAGCAATACTTTCAATGGTTGCTTCTGCATCGGCAATAATCTTCTTCTTCTCTTCCGGTACTTTCATATCGGAGATAGATACCGTCATTGCCGCGCGTGTAGAATATTTATAGCCTAATGATTTAACAGCATCGAGAATTTCAGCTGTCTTTGTTGCCCCATGGATATTGATACATTTCTCCAATATAGGTTTTAACTGCTTCTTACCAACCAGGAAATTAATCTCTAGCTTTAGGAAATTATCCTCGATAGTACGATCCACAAAGCCTAAATCCTGTGGAATAATCTCATTGAAAATGAAACGTCCTAAGGTTGATTCAACCGATCTGATTTCTTCTACACCATCATTATTGATACCTTTTCTTCTTACTCTAATCATTTCATGAAGAAGTATAGCACCATTCTCATAGGCAAGAATTGCTTCGTTTAAGCTCTTGAAATTGTGGCGGATGCCGCCTTCCATTTCTCGTTCAATGGTCAGGTAGTAGATACCAAGGACCATATCCTGTGAAGGAACAGTTACCGGAGCTCCATCAGAGGGTTTCAACAAGTTATTAGGAGAAAGCAGTAAGAAACGACATTCTGCCTGTGCTTCAACGGACAGAGGTAAATGCACCGCCATCTGGTCACCATCGAAGTCAGCATTGTAAGCGGTACATACTAATGGATGCAGCTTAATTGCTTTACCTTCTACCAGTACCGGTTCAAATGCTTGAATACCAAGTCTATGAAGTGTTGGGGCACGGTTAAGCATAACCGGATGCTCTTTGATAACCTCCTCGAGCACATCCCATACCTCGGTCTGAAGTCTTTCTACCATTTTCTTAGCAGATTTAATATTGTGAGCGGTACCTCTAGATACCAATTCTTTCATTACAAACGGTTTGAACAACTCGATTGCCATTTCCTTAGGAAGACCACACTGATAAAGCTTTAGCTCAGGTCCTACAACGATAACGGAACGTCCAGAGTAGTCAACACGTTTACCAAGTAAGTTCTGACGGAAACGTCCTTGCTTACCCTTTAACATATCAGAAAGAGATTTGAGCGCACGGTTACCAGGGCCGGTTACCGGTCTTCCTCTTCTTCCATTATCAATTAAAGCATCTACTGCTTCCTGAAGCATTCTTTTTTCATTACGAACGATAATGTCAGGTGCTCCAAGCTCCAGAAGTCTCTTTAAACGGTTATTACGGTTGATAATTCTACGGTATAAATCGTTCATATCAGAGGTAGCAAAACGTCCACCATCTAATTGAACCATAGGTCTCAGATCCGGAGGAATTACCGGAATAACAGATAGGATCATCCAATCCGGTTGATTACCGGACTCTCTAAAGGCTTCCACTACCTCAAGTCGTTTGATTATTCTCGCACGCTTTTGTCCGGTAGAATCTTTAAGGCCTCTCTTTAATTCTTTTGATTCCTTTTCCAAATCAATTGCTTGTAATAATTCCTGGATTGCCTCAGCACCCATTCCAAGACGGAAGCTGTTATATCCATATTTTTCAATTGCTTCCTGTCTTTCTTTTTCATTCAATACCTGTTTATATTGAAGATCAGTCGTACCCTTATCAAGTACGATGTAAGAAGCAAAGTATAATACTTTTTCAAGTGTTCTTGGTGAAAGGTCAAGGATCAGACCCATACGGCTGGGGATTCCCTTGAAGTACCAAATATGGGAAACCGGTGCTGCCAGCTCAATATGACCCATTCTCTCACGACGTACGCTTGCTTTGGTAACTTCTACTCCACAACGATCACATACGACGCCTTTATATCTAATCTTTTTATATTTACCACAATGGCATTCCCAGTCCTTGCTAGGTCCGAAGATTCTCTCACAGAATAAACCATCTTTTTCTGGCTTGAGTGTTCTATAATTTATCGTCTCCGGCTTTCTAACTTCTCCCTTTGACCATTCTCTGATTTTTTCAGGTGAAGCTAAACCAATTTTAATTGCGTCATAGGTTATCTCTTGAATATTACTCATCATTTCAGACATCCTTTGGCTCTCCCTTCGTTCTATGCAGTATAATGAATATTATTGATGTACTGGTTAAAGACCCGACCAAGAGGTTTTCATCTCTTAGCCATCTGGCACTATGGAACTTCAATTAAGATAAAAACTCATCTTCTTCGATCGGTTCCTCGTCTTCATCTTCTACATAAACTCCTTCTTCCAGTATATCTTCCGATTCATCTTCATAAATATCGTAGATATCCGAGTCGATATCTTCCACATTTCCTTGGGTGAAACCGGCTTCTTCATAGCCCTCATCATATCTGAAATTGTTATCACCTTCAATTAAAGGAGTCAGGTCAGCGTCACCAAAATCAATGCTTTCTGTCATCTTCACCTCGTTACCGTTCTCATCAAGAACTGTAACATCCAGTGCTAGGGATTGAAGCTCCTTTAAGAGAACCTTGAAGGATTCCGGTATACCGGGTTCTGAGATATTCTCTCCCTTAATAATAGCTTCATAAGTCTTTACACGCCCGGTAACATCATCGGATTTTACGGTAAGGATCTCTTGAAGAATGTATGCTGCACCATAAGCTTCCAGTGCCCAAACCTCCATCTCACCGAATCTCTGTCCACCGAATTGTGCCTTACCACCTAATGGCTGTTGTGTTACTAAAGAGTAAGGACCTGTGGAACGTGCATGAATCTTATCATCAACCAAGTGGTGAAGCTTCAGATAATGCATGAAACCGACCGTTACAGAACCATCAAAATATTCACCGGTTCTACCGTCACGAAGTCTTACCTTACCATCACGGTTAATCGGTACGCCCTTCCAATCCTCTCTATGTTCAGGATGTTTCTTTAAATAATCCATAAAATCAGGATCAAGGCTATCTTTATATTTTGCATCAAATTCTTCCCAGGAGGTATTAGCAAAATCATTTGCTATTTCTAACGTATCCATAATATCATACTCATCTGCTCCATCAAATACAGGAGTAGATATGTCAATACCAAGCACCTTAGATGCTAAGGATAAATGAATTTCAAGTACCTGTCCGATGTTCATACGGGAAGGAACACCCAGCGGGTTAAGCACGATATCAAGCGCTCTACCGTTCGGTAAGAATGGCATATCCTCTACCGGTAATACTCGGGAAACAACACCCTTGTTACCATGACGTCCAGCCATCTTATCACCAACCTGGATTTTTCTCTTCTGAGCGATATAAACACGTACCGTCTGATTAACACCGGGTGATAAGTCATCTCCGTTTTCTCTTGTAAATACTTTCGCATCTACTATAATTCCATATTCACCATGAGGAACACGAAGTGAGGTATCCCTTACTTCTCTTGCTTTCTCACCAAAAATTGCTCTAAGGAGTCTCTCTTCCGCAGTCAGCTCTGTCTCACCCTTAGGTGTAACCTTACCAACCAAGATATCTCCTGCACGAACCTCAGCACCGATACGAATAATACCTCTTTCATCAAGGTCTTTTAACGCATCATCTCCGACACCGGGAACATCTCTTGTGATTTCTTCCGGTCCGAGCTTGGTATCTCTGGATTCTGCTTCGTATTCTTCTATATGCACAGACGTATATACGTCTTCTTGTACTAAACGCTCACTTAATAATACCGCATCCTCGTAGTTATAACCTTCCCAGGTCATAAATCCAATCAAAGGATTCTTTCCAAGAGCTAATTCTCCCTTTGCTGTAGAAGGACCATCTGCTATTACCTGACCGGCAGATATTTTTTCACCACGGAATACGATCGGTCTCTGGTTGATACAGGTTCCCTGATTACTCTTAGAGAATTTAATCATTCGGTAGGAGGTTTTAGTATTATCATCATTTTTAATTACAACTTCTTTAGCGGTAACACGATCTACTACACCGGACTTCTTAGCCACAACGCAAACACCGGAGTCAATAGCAGCCTTAGCTTCAATACCGGTTCCTACAACAGGAGCTTCTGTTAATAATAACGGAACTGCCTGACGTTGCATGTTCGCACCCATGAGGGCACGGTTCGCATCGTCGTTCTCCAAGAAAGGTATGAGTGCCGTAGCAACAGAGAATACCATCTTTGGTGATACGTCCATTAAATCAATCTTGTGCTTCTCATATTGGGAAGTCTCTTCTTTATGACGACCGGAAATACTGTTACCGATAAAGTAACCATCACTATCTAATTCCTCATTTGCCTGAGCAACGATATATTTGTCCTCTTCATCAGCAGTCAAATAAACAACATCGTCAATAACCTTTGGATTCATCGGATCAGTCTTATCCACTTTACGATAAGGCGCCTCAATAAAGCCATATTCGTTTATTCTCGCATAGGTTGCAAGCGAGTTAATTAAACCGATGTTAGGACCTTCGGGGGTCTCAATCGGACACATTCTTCCGTAATGGGAATAGTGAACGTCACGAACCTCGAAACCGGCTCTATCACGGGACAAACCACCGGGTCCCAAAGCGGACAGACGTCTCTTATGGGTTAACTCACCCAGAGGATTGTGTTGATCCATAAACTGGGACAGCTGAGAACTTCCGAAGAACTCCTTAACTGCTGCAGTAACCGGCTTAATATTAATCAGGGATTGTGGGCTGATACCCTCAAGATCTTGAGTGGTCATTCTTTCTCTTACAACACGTTCCATTCTGGATAAACCGATACGGTACTGGTTTTGCAATAATTCACCAACCGCTCTGATTCTTCTGTTACCCAAATGGTCAATATCATCTGAATTTCCAATTCCATATTCCAGATGAATGTTATAGTTAATTGATGCAATGATATCTTCCTTGGTAATATGTTTCGGAATCAATTCATTAATGTTCTTCTTAATTGCTTCCTTTATTTCTTCTATATCTGTCTTATCTGCTAATATTTTCTTTAACACAGGATAGTAAACTTCCTCTGTTACACCAAGTTCCTTCTTATCAACATCTACATAATAAGAGATATCAACCATCATATTTGATAAGATCTTAACATTACGCTCTTCCGCTTGTACCATAACTGACGGCACTGCAGCGTTCTGAATCTGTCTAGCCAATTTGTCATCTACCTGAGTTCCAGCCTTAGCAATCAATTCTCCTGTTGATAAATCAACAACATTCTCACTAAGAACAAAACCAACGATTCTATTACGGAATGCCAGTTTCTTATTGAATTTATATCTACCTACCTTAGCAAGATCATATCTTCTAGCATCAAAAAACATACTGTTTAATAATCCTTCTGCGTTTTCAACCGCTAAAGGCTCGCCCGGGCGAAGTTTTTTGTAAAGCTCAAGTAAACCGTCCTGATAACTACCGGTCGGGTCCTTAGCAGTACTTGGGTCTTTAGCCAAGCTGGCAAGAATTTTGGATTCCTCACCAAATAACTGCTTAATCTCTTCATTCGTTCCGTAGCCCAGTGCTCTTACAAAGGTAGTAATCGGAACCTTTCTGTTTCGGTCAACACGCACGTAAAATACATCGTTGGAATCTGTTTCATACTCCAACCATGCACCTCTGTTCGGTATTACTGTAGAAGAGAATAATCTCTTACCAATTTTATCATGATCTATCGCATAATATATACCGGGGGAACGTACCAGCTGGCTTACAATAACTCTCTCCGCACCATTAATAACAAAGGTACCGGTTGCAGTCATTAAAGGTAAATCTCCCATGAAGATATCGTGCTCATTGATTTCATTATTTTCTTTATTATGAAGTCTTACTTTAACCTTCAAAGGAGCTGCATAAGTTGCATCTCTTTCCTTGCATTCTTCTATCGTGTATTTAATGTCATCCTCACATAACGTGAAATCTACAAACTCTAAGCTCAAATGTCCACTATAATCTGCTATCGGAGAAATATCATCAAATACTTCTTTGAGTCCCTCATCTAAAAACCACTGATAGGAATCCTTCTGTACTTCAATGAGATTAGGCATCTCTAGAACTTCCTTCTGTTTGGAGTAACTCATTCTAACGTTATTACCAACTTTAATTGGATGCATTCTGTTCTTGTCCATTGACGTTTTCACCCCTTGAATTTAATAAGTATAACATTGCATATTCTGCATAAAAAAACTTCTTTTCAATTTGTAACATATATGCTATAATATAAGTAATTAGGCATATAGCACCACAATAGTGCATCTTTCATACTATCACACTTTTTTTCAACTGTCAACGTTAATTTGTTGATTTTTTTATTTTATACAAACAAATAAATACAATTCAGAAAAGCCCTCCCATTTTTGGAGGGCTTTTCTGAATTGTATTTATTCATCAAGTGGATATAATATCCACTTGATGAGCCGCCGAAGGTGGCGTTTGTATAACGAGCAAATTGCTGCTTTTGCAATTCGCGAGTCTATTGTATATCTATTACTATACTTCAAGTGGATATAATATTCACTTGATGGGCCGCCGAAGGTGGCGTTTGTATAACGAGCAAATTGCTGCTTTTGCAATTCGCGAGTCTATTGTATATCTATTATTATACTTCAAGTGGATATTATATCCACTTGATGAGCCGCCGAAGGTGGTGTTTGTATAACGAGCAAATTGCTGCTTTTGCAATTCGCGAGTTTATTGTAAATCTATTATTATACTTCAAGTGGATATAATATTAAAAAACAGCCTGCTCTTTCGAACAGGCCGTTATCACAATAATTGTTTTAATGATTACTTTAATGTAACTTTTGCACCTTCAGCTTCTAACTTAGCCTTAAGATCATCAGCTTCTGCCTTGTTAGCGCCTTCTTTAACCATCTTAGGAGCTGCATCAACAAGATCCTTAGCTTCTTTTAAGCCTAAACCAGTTACTTCACGAACAACTTTGATAACTTTAACCTTGTTCGGGCCTGCATCTGTTAACTCTACATTAAATTCTGTCTTCTCTTCTTCTTCAACTGCTGCAGGACCAGCTGCAACTACAACACCTGCTGCTGCGGATACACCAAATTCTTCTTCACATGCTTTTACTAAATCATTTAATTCTAATACAGTAAGGCCCTTAATAGCCTCGATAAATTCTTGAGTTGTCATTACTATTTACCTCCATTATTATATTTGTTATTTGTTTATTTCTGATCTGTTATGTTTCCATAACCATTGTGTTCCGTTTTACATAAAATAAAGATTATTCCTGCTTCTTGACGATTTGCGAGCAAATCGTATCGCTTAACAATTCACCTTATTATGCCTGCTTTTCTGCGATTTGCGAGCAAATCGTCTTACTTTCTAATTACAATTATGCCTGCTTCTCAGCGATTTGCTTGAGTACACGAGCAAAGTTGGTAATCGGTGACTGTAAGCTTCCAAGTAACTTAGAAATAAGAACTTCTCTTGAAGGAATAGTTGCGATAACCTGAATTTTCTTATCATCGTAGTAGTTTCCTTCAACAACTCCTGATTTAAATTGCAAATTAGGCATTGTCTTAGCACATTCAAATAAAACTCTAGCAGGAGCGGTTGCATCCTCCATACCAAAAGCAATAGCGGAAGGTCCCTCTAAATCCTTTGATAGAGCTTCAAATTCTGTACCCTTAAATGCAAAGTTAAGCATTGTGTTCTTGTATACCTTGTAAATAACACCAGCTTCTCTCAACTTCTTACGAAGTTCAGTATCCTGAGCAACGGTCAAACCACGGTAATCTACTAATACAGCTGCTTTAGCAGTGCTTACATATCCCTTGATTTCTTCTACAACGGGTTGCTTCAATTCAACTTTTGCCATTAATTACACCTCCTTGTATCATTTTGTTGACTGCCTTTAACAGCAATCTTTTATCTGTATCATACTAACCGGCTAAACCAGTTTGGTAATACAAAAAAACCTCTTCCCACCAAAGCAGGAAGAGGTTAATAAAATCAATTATGATTTAAATCAACTTTTCCTCGGTAGGCGGTATCACCTTACGCCTTGCGGCACCTACTGTCTTCGGCAGTTATCAACATTGAGGATTATAACACGATGTTTATCATCATGTCAACCCTTAATTTGTACTTCAGTCATTGTATTACTTTTTACGATCATCTTGATATCTATCAAGGAACGTTTCGTATATCGATTTTTATACTAGCCTAATTTAGCTGTGTTAAGCTTTACGCCAGGACCCATAGTAGATGCTAAAGTAACGCTTTTTAAATATTGTCCTTTTGCAGCGGAGGGCTTTGCTTTTATAACAGCTCCAATTAAGGTTTGGAAGTTATCATTTAACATTTCCTCAGTAAAGGAAACCTTACCAAGCGGAACGTGGATAATATTAGTTTTGTCAAGTCTGTATTCGATCTTACCAGCTTTGATATCATTAACTGCCTTGGTAACATCCATAGTTACAGTACCAGCCTTAGGGTTTGGCATTAAGCCCTTAGGACCGAGTACACGACCCAAACGTCCAACTACACCCATCATATCAGGAGTTGCTACTACTACGTCAAACTCAAACCAGTTTTCATTCTGGATCTTAGGTATTAAATCATCAGCACCAACATAGTCAGCACCAGCTGCTAAAGCTTCATTCGCTTTGTCACCCTTAGCAAAAACGAGTACACGAACTGTCTTACCTGTTCCATGAGGTAATACTACCGCACCACGAACCTGTTGATCAGCGTGACGTCCGTCTACACCAAGTCTGATATGTGCTTCGACGGTCTCATCGAATTTAGCTACAGCTGATTTCTTTACTAAGCTGATTGCTTCATTTGCATCGTATTGAACTGATCTGTCAATTAACTTAGCAGATTCAGCGTATTTCTTTCCTCTTTTCATTCTATAAACCTCCTAGTGGTTTTACCGGAAGAAAACAGAATACTACGAATTCTGTTTTTACAGAAAACTTTGAATACTCCGTATGCCGACTGTGATGTTCGCTCGGCATATCCTCCCACGTTATTAGATTCTCAATCGCATAATCTCTTTCAATTATGCTGTTACATTCTTATTCTACAACAGTAACGCCCATGCTTCTTGCGGTTCCTGCTACCATACTCATAGCTGCTTCTACGCTTGCTGCATTTAAATCGGGCATTTTAAGCTCGGCAATTTTTCTAAGCTCTGCCTTTGTGATCTTTGCTACCTTAGTTTTATTCGGGGCAGCGGAACCGGACTTAAGATTAAGAGCTTTCTTAATCAATACTGCTGCCGGCGGGGTCTTTGTTACGAAGCTGAAGCTTCTGTCAGCATATACAGTAATTACAACCGGAGTTATAATTCCGTCCTGATCTGCTGTTCTTGCATTAAATTCCTTTGTGAACTGTACAATGTTCACACCGTGCTGACCGAGTGCGGGTCCTACCGGGGGAGCCGGTGTAGCCTTGCCAGCTGGGATCTGTAATTTGATATAACCTGTTACTTTTTTTGCCATGATAGCATACCTCCTGATAAATGTGGTGTTTGCGGGAACTTCCCTCCCACGTAACTAACTATAAGTTACATTTTCTTCCATTGCGTACACGGATGTCTTATACAAGTTGAATTAGTTTTCCAATTCTCTTGTCACGAATTAATTGCGAACCTTAACTTCACTGAAACTAATCTCAACCGGTGTTTCACGTCCGAACATATCCACGCTGATTGTAACACTTTGCTTATGTTGATTAATCTGTTTGATTTGACCGGTGGTATTCTCCCATACTCCGGAAATTACCGTTACCATATCACCAATTTCAAAATCAACCGAGACTTCATTATCCTTAATTCCCATACTTTGCATCTCTGCATCAGTTAACGGAACCGGCTGTTTTGAATCAGGTCCAACAAAGCCTGTTACTCCTCTGGTATTACGAACCACATACCATACGTCATCATTCATGACCATATGAAGTAGTACATACCCGGGAAACATCTTCTTTTGAACACGTTTCTTGACACCGTTTTTAACTTCAATGACGTCCTGCATCGGAACAGATACTTCTAGAATCTGATCCTCCAGTTTTCTGTTTTCGATTGTTTTCTCGATGTTCGCTTTTACTTTGTTCTCATACCCTGAATAGGTGTGAACAACGTACCAATTAGCCTCTGACATATCCTCACCCTTATCCTATTATCCTTACAATACCGAATTCAATAACTGCATCCAATACGTAAATAATTACACCTAAGATAATAGTTACGGCAATAACAGCTATTGACTGTTTTGCAAGAGATTCTTTGTCTGGCCATACGATTTTCTTGAACTCGGATTTCAGACCCTTAAACCAACTTCTCTTTGGCGCCTTTTCGGCAGTAGAATTAGTTGTCTCTCCCATGTCTTCACTTCCCTTTCAGTAATTATTTCGTTTCCTTGTGCAATGTGTGGGACCTGCAGAACTTACAATACTTCTTTGTTTCCATTCTGTCTGGATGTGTTTTCTTTTCTTTTGTCATGTTGTAATTGCGTTGTTTGCAATCTGTACATGCCAATGTGATTTTTACGCGCACAATATCCACCTCCGATTTCTCTTGTTGCGCTAGATCGCTTACTTTGCAACGAACCTTTTTTAGGCATAAAAAAAAAGCCCTCTTTCTTTGCTTACTAAATATATCATACCAGTGTTTCTACGTCAACACCTTTTTTTAGCAGCAACCACAGCGCTTTCCTGTTCTTATATACCTTCAAAACCAATTGATTGACTTATACCACAATATATTGTCAAAAATAATTTATTATGTTATATATAGTATTTACATTCTCAGAATAAACAAATAATTATTATATCAAATCCTAGTTTTAGGTGCACCACCTTACGGGATGCAAAACATGTTAAGCGTCAACTGTAACAGCCTGCTACGCACAAACAATGTTTTGCATCTCAGTATCTTACTGACAATCATGAAAATGACCATATCTTAACAATACATAAACCGTACTATTTAACCGTTATTTTACAAGTTGAAGTAAGTCCACTTGAGGTTTTAGCCGTGATCACCGCTTTTCCTTTAGCTTTTGCCGTAATCTTGCCGGTTGAGGAAACCGTCGCCACCTTCTCATTTGAACTTGTAAAGGTAATGCTATCGGTAGAGTTACTTGGTTTTACGGTTGTCTCTATCACAAACTGTTCTCCCGGTGATATCGTTTTTTTGCTGGCACTCAGTTTCAGTTCCTCTGCTTTTACTGTTTTTATCTTGACGACATTAACCGTAGCATTCCCCCGATAATCTACTGCCAATACAGTATAGGTTCCATCTTTCTCTACACGAAAGGAGCCCTTGCCCGATTTTAGATTAACTATCGTGCCCACCCCAGAATACAACATATACCCAGCTGATTTATTACCCTGTACATATTTAACATACTTTAATCCACTGTGTATATCTAATGCTGTTACTGACACTGTCCTCGATTTATAATCATTCGCAATTTTATAATTTGTTATTAAACTTGGAACCGTTAAATCGTCCAATACCTCGTAAGTTGTAAGCGTCTCATTACCTGCATAATCAGAAGAATAAAAGGTATAAGTTCCTGCTTCCGATATGTTTATTCTATTATTTATGACTAAATTACCTTTGATACCCCGTTTAAAGTCCTCCAGAGTTTTTTTACCAGACATCCATTTCGTTACTCTTATGCTTGAGCCACCGGTATCTTTAACATTCACCGGAACTACAAACGTTTCCTTACTGTAGACTGTTTTAAAGGATAATACAGGTACCTTAGTATCCTGAATTAAATCCCCCGAAGCCATCACCGCTTTATAAGCGCTTGGGATTCCGGGGGTTTTTATCATCCCACTTAAAGTCTCCAGAGGCTTTATACTTCCCATAATTACTTCTTTTACATTAGAAGCATATAAGTTATCAAACTTTGAATACAGCATGGCAGCTATTGCAGAAACCTGCGGAACAGCCATAGAGGAGCCGCTCATAGAGGCATAGGTACCAACTATTGTACTTATTATATCATCGCCGGGAGCAGCCAAATCAATCGATGTACCATAATTGGAGTAAGCTGCTATATCACCGTAGGAATCAACTGCGGTTACAGAGATTAAATTACTTAGCTTATAATTAGAAGGATATATTGGTACCGTAGTCGCATTTGATGATGTATTTCCAGCTGCTGCGACAAACAGCATGTCTGATTCTCTCATAATTGTTTCTAACCCGACATCATAAATAGTGGTACCCCAGCTCAGATTGCATATATCCGCACCCATCATTGTGGCATATTTGATTGCCTCAATTGCATCTGATATGGAGCCGGTCCCATCTTTTCCACCATTAATTTTCAGGGCCATAATTTTTATATTTATATTAGAAGCTACACCCGCTATTCCAATGTCATTATTTGCTTGTGCTGCAATAATTCCTGCTATATGTGTACCATGATTATCATCATCCTCAGGAGAAGCTACATTCACCTTATAACGCTCCGAATAGGTATAATGGCAGACGCTGGCATCGTCATTATAAAAATCCCAACCATAGACATCATCCTTATAGCCATTATTATCATTATCCTTACCATCACCGTCAATCTCATTCTTATTGATCCATACATTGGCAGCGAGATCCGGATGTGTAACGTCTACCCCAGTATCCACTACCGCCACTACTACCTCTCGACCGGAGTCAGCAGTTAGAGCCATCTCTTCCCAGGCTTCTAAAACATCCATATCGACTCCTTTGATTGATTCTTTTAGCGTACTCGCTATACCGACATAGTATCCCGGATTATTTATGTACCACTGACTATCCGAAAGGGTATCACGGCTCGAGCTTAATATATTAATCTCATGATTCGCCTGAGCTGACAACACCATTTTATTCTCACCCAGACCTTCCATAACAGCACGGAAAGCAGAAGCGGTTTTCACTGATAACAGCACATAATCTTCTATATGATTTTCTACTTTAACAAAGGATCCATATTGATTAATCAAAGAGCTTAAATCTTTCTCTTCAATCTCGTCATTGAATACAACAACGATTTCACCACCTGCATCCTTATAGTCCTTTCGCTCCTGAGCTATATCAGTGTCTTTTATGAAAATCAGAAAAGCTGATATTATAACAGCACTAATAAATTTAAAAACTATATTAAAATATCCTCTGTTTATCATATGTGACCTCCATTGTGCCCGCCATTATGTCTCTATAAAATTATCGTATTACTCACTATTGGCATTTGTGTGGCAAAAAAGCAAAAATCAACAAAAAAATTCCATCAACAACATCCCTTGCATTCGTCGGTACTTAGCTTCTGCCCTTTAAAACCTTATGTACCGCTACGTAATGCAATCAATATGCAAATTGCTAGTGCAATAATTATTTTTTTATGTTATAATTAGCTTGTAAAACTACTATCTACCAACCTGATTCGGGAGTGTTATTATGAATATACAAAATAATAATCATAAGAATTCCACTGAGCAAAAGGATTTCTGGGATAGTCTACATATGGATATTCTGGCATCAAATCAAATGCTGTCGACAAAAGACTATTTAGTGCTCATTGAAAGAAGCTTTATGTTTTCTCTATTTTTTAGAGGGTGCCCTTCTCTGGAGATATCTTTATTTCAGAAGGTATTGGATATTAAGGATAACGGTTTTGTTATTCTTCTGGAAATTCCCGAACAAAGTAAAGTAAACAGCGTGAACGATCCCTTCGATGAAATTAGTCTGCACAACTTCATAAAAAGTTTGTTAAAGAATAGAAATTGTACGATAGGTCCCATGATAACAAGAAGAATTAGTATATTGATTAGTGAAGATACCGTCGTTTCTGATCAGGTTCACCAGGAAGAAAGCGTCGCAATGTGTACCGATTTGGTACAAGCCATTAAAGAGCACTTTCATATCAGTGTTACCATTGGTATCGGAAGCATTCAGAATATTAATTCAATCTACACTTCCTTTATTGATTCTATGGCTTGTCTTTACTATAACTTGGATGGTCAAATAGCATATCATCTGAATTTAAAGGAAAAAGAATGCGATACTCAATTTGATTATCTTGAGACGGAAAAACGCCTCATTGAATCTGTTCGTCTTAGGAAGCCCGAAGCTTATGATTATTTTGGATTAATCATGGAATGGATCAGACCTTTTAACGATGAAGCAAAACGTAATAAGATTTTTGAGATCCTTGCTTTAGCTAATCATGCCCTTCAACTGGATAGTCAAAGCGAAACCAAGTTCTTTAATTACTCGGAATATATCAAGAAGTTCATGGAGTTAGAAGGAGATCAGCTGATTGAACTCGCATATCAAAGCTTTATACAAATAACCAGTTATGTTAAACCGCAAACATCAATTGATTATTCCAATCATGTAGTTAAGGCTACCAGAGAGTACCTAGAAAATCATTATGCTGATGATATATCCCTCGAGGATATGGCAGAACAGGTAAATATCAGTCCTCAGTACTTTAGTAAATTAATTAAAAAGACAACCGGTTTTAATTTCATAGATTGGCTCTCAATGCTCAGAGTAAAAAAAGCAAAGGAGTTGTTGACCAACTCCAATTTAAATGTGAAAGAAGTATGTTTCATGGTGGGTTACAAGGATCCGAATTATTTTAGTAGAATATTTAAGAAGAGGATCGGCATTACTCCCAGTGAATATGTAAAAACAAGCTCTTATCTTAACAATAAGAGCTAAAAAACAAACCACTGTAGATTGACGTAACATATGGATTATGAAATGAATTTTTCTCAGTATTCGGATAGGTTACTATAGTTTTATCTAAGTATTCCATTGGATTTATCGCTATCGACTCAGTCTTATCTAAGAGTCTTGCTATGAATCCATTTTCTCTTGTAAATAAACTTTCCATCCCGCCATCTTTCGATGCCTGGATAGCAAGGGATTCCTCCAGTTGGATAAAGCCATCTTCTGTAGTTTTAAGTCCACAGGCCTCTAGCTCTTCCTTGTACATTGAGGTGAGATTACTCATCTCCTTTAAAAGTTTTGCAGCTCTAAAGTGCTCCTTATTATCAATCATTCGAGCTTTAGCCAGATGAATTAAATGATTATAGGTAGACATTACCGAATCAACTGCTGATAATATCTTATCACTGTCAGGTACAATTCTCAGGTTAACCGGTTCCTCTCCTTCTCCAATACTTAGTAAGTTGATTTGTAATGTGCTTTCTATGTGAAACATGTTGGATGCTGTCTGCTTATCTACTCCGTTTAATTCAAAGTTGGCATGGCTGGAGGCACGATCCATCCGGTTCAGACCAAAAAAGTCTACTACTCCTTCATGATAAACTTCCCCATCTTCAAAGGAAAAACTTCGTTCTCCAAATTTACCGGTGCTATCTGCTTCTATCACAAGTCTGCTATAATCCTTAGACGCACCCTTTTCAATTGATGCAGATATTCCTGGTACTGATTGGTTCAAAAACCGGGCCATGTTCTTTAGAGTTTCACTATTCTCCGTTCTTTCCTGTTGAATATAGGTAAGTGAATAGGTCTCATCCATCACTCTGGCTTGAAACGGATACTCACCTTTTGGCAGAGCATGTGAGGTCATTAAAAGTTCTTTTCCACGATTCACCTGAGCAGTTGCTAAGGCTTTTACCTTAAATTGAATTAATTCAGGTAATTCTGAGGTATCTGAATTCAAAAGCTCCGCAGTTAAAATACTTTCATCACTGACTGATATTGCTATATCTTGAAAACCTGATATCTTCGGGTCTGACATTTCTTCTATCTTTGCCTTTAAGGTCAAAGCTGTTTCCTTTATTCCAAATGAATATGCCTGATTTTCTTTCGATAGATTAATCTTATATAAAGGCAGTCGTTTACTAAGGCTTACAATATCATTGTAAACCTTTCTCAATTCACTTTTTTTATTTGCAGGATAGCGTATTTCCCTATTAACAGGGTAACTTTCCAATATATAGTTGTACGCTTGAATCATGCAAACCCGCCCTCTCTTTCATAAACTTAATCAAATAACAATTTAGTTATCTCCTTGGTATCATTTTATACTGTTTTCTATCATAATACAAGAGGCAATAATTAAGGTGAAAGACCCAGTTAATCTTAATCATAGAACCCTAATTATTTATCAGGAAGAAAGAGTTCCGCTTGCTAGACATAAGACAGCTTTCAAGGGTGCTTTATTTGTCATGCGATTTTCAAAGTACAATTTTAAAACAGCTAAAACTATAATAATTAACAACTCGACATAGTAGTCTATCAAATAAAAATGCATACAAAGGAATTAGATGAATTCCTCTGTATGCACATTTGTATTATTAGAAATTACGTATCCTGATACTATTTAACCTGCCTGTTCCTGTATAAGCTCCGCCTGAACCTGAATTACCTTAACCGGACATACCACAGCACATTTGCCACAATTGGTACATTTACTGTAATCGATATGAGCAAGGTTATTATCAACCGTGATGGCATCATATTCACAAGCTTTTACACAAAGCTTACAACCGATACATCCGGCAGAGCAAGCTGCTTTCACATCTTTACCTTTTTCAGGTGAGCTGCAGGCTACAAGGTGTCTCGCCGAGGCAGGCACCATCTCAATCAGGTCATTCGGACACTGAGCGGTACAGGAGCTGCAACCGGTACATTTTTCTTTATCTACGACTGCAATTCCGTTTACGATATGGATTGCATCAAAGGCACAGACCCTCACACAGGAACCAAAGCCCATACAGCCATAGCTGCATTTTTTATTGCCCTTGCCCGGAACCATTGCAGCCTTCTTACAATCCTGCACTCCGTAATATTCATATTTTACCTGTGTCTTGTCACAGGTACCGGTACATTTCACAAAAGCGACCATTTTCTCGGTTTCTTCCACTACCGTACCCATTACCTCTGCAATCAATTTATGACTTTCTCTATTGGCAACAGGACAGGCATTCGCTGGAGCTTCTCCCTTAGCAATTGCACTTGCAAGACCATCACAGCCCGGATAGCCACAGCCACCACAATTAGCTCCGGGGAGTAATTCTCTTACTTGAAGTTCTCTTTCATCTGTCTTTACTTCGAAGGCCTTAGCAGCAAAGCCTAAGAACAGACCAATAAACAATCCGACAGCTGCAACAACAGCTGTTGCAATACCTACGCCTTGTAAACTGATAGCAGCAAAAGCTACAGTGACTTCCGGAAGGAAGCTACCTGATGTGATTATACTTTGAATGATCATATCTATTTCTCCCTTCCTTTATAAGTTTAAGCTGGCAAAGCCAATGAAAGCCATAGCCATCAGACCTGCAGTAATCAATACAATCGGAGAACCCTGGAAGGATTTTGGAACCTCATTGTACTCGATTCTCTCTCGTATACCTGCCATTATGATAATTGCTATGGTAAAGCCTGCAGCCGTACCAAAGCCATTAACGACGCTGTTCAATAAACCGTAGTTCTCATTGACATTAATGATTGCAACACCGAGCACCGCACAGTTGGTAGTGATCAGAGGTAAATAAACACCAAGAGCACTGTATAGCGCGCGGCTGTATTTCTTTAATACCAGCTCAACGAACTGTACCAGACAGGCAATAACCAAGATGAATACTATCGTATGAAGATATTCCATGTTCAAACGAACCAGTATCTGGGTATAAATAATACTACATAGTGCAGAAGCAACAGTGATTACGAAAATAACCGCGGCACCCATACCGGCAGCAGTTTTTGTTTTCTTTGATACACCTAAAAACGGACATAAGCCAAGGAATTGACTTAGTACAACGTTATTAACCAGCGCAGAGCCAATGATGATCATAATAAGTTCTTTCATCTAAATCAATCCTCCTTATTTGTTTTCTTCCTTAATATTATTTTTCTTTGATGCTGCTATTTCCTCTTTTGATGATATGAGTTCCCTGTTGGTTGTACAGGTACTTCCTGAACAGTTAGAACAATCTCCGCCACAGCCAATATTGTTTTTCCCCGTCCCGTTTGTTGCCGACGGTAATTTGAGTTTATTCTGTAATGCGGTCAGAATAGCCAATGTAAAGAGTGCACCGGGCGCAAGGATGAAAATCGATATCGGTTCAAAGGATTCCGGAGTGATCTTAAATCCAAAGATTGATCCGGCACCAAGAAGCTCACGGAAGGATCCGATAATTGTTAAAGCTACGGAGAAACCGAGTCCCATGCCGATACCGTCAAATAATGACAAACCCACGGAATTCTTAGCGGCATATGCTTCTGCTCTTCCTAGGATGATACAGTTAACTACAATCAGAGGAATGTAGATACCAAGTAATTCATTAACAGCCGGAAGATATGCTTCGAGTAAAAGCTGTACAATCGTAACCAGGGAAGCAACAACAACGATATACGCCGGAATACGAACCTTGTCCGGAATTACCTTTCGTAGTAAGGATATCAATAAATTTGATGCAGCCAGTACCACAGTTGTCGTAAGTCCCATGTATAATCCATTATTACCCGAGGTAGTTACCGCTAACGTAGGACACATACCAAGCATAATGATGAAAGTGGGATTCTCCTTAATAATACCATTATAAAGACGCTCTACATATTTATTCATTCTGTCCACCTCCTAAATCTGAGGCATTCTCATTAAGAAAAGCAATACCTGCATTGATGGCATAGGTTACAGCCTTTGTCGTAATCGTTGCACCGCTGATGGCATCAATCTGATCCTCTGTCGTTGCACCGGCTTTTGTAACTACGAACTGCTCTACCTTCTTATTTGTATATTGGTTAATGAATTCGGGGGTATCCGCTTTCATACCCAGACCAGCCGTCTCGGTAATGGTTAAAAGCTCAATTCCATTAATCTTCTTATCTTTGGAATAACCGATTACCATAGTTATATAATCCTTATAACTATTTGTGGTTTTTACTGTAATATTATAGCCAATTGCTTCGTTATAACTATCAAAGGCCTTACTGACTTCCTCAATCGTAACACCTTTATATTCCGCATTAATGGCTTCTAAATCAGTATTTTTAGCAATCTCCATCAGCTCATCATCAATAACAAAAGTACTCGCGTCCGTAAAAACTGCCTGATTTGCTTTCAGTTTCTTCTCTTCCTTCATCTGCTCGATTGGAGCCTTTGTACTTTCATATACATAACTGAGCGCAAGACCGGACACTAAGGTGATAAGAAAAAGTGCTATTGCATCACGAAGTAACGTAGATTTATTTTTCACTTTGAACACGCTCCTTTCCAAAGGGTTTGATGCGTGTTGCCTTTTCAATCAAAGGTACTATAAGATTACAGAAGATAATTGCATAGGAAACTCCTTCTGCAGATCCACCTTGAAGTCGGAACAAGCCGGTTAGTAAACCGAGGCAGATACCGAATATAATCTGACCAAGGGGTGTAATCGGACTAGTTACATAATCAGTTGCCATGAAAAATGCACCTAATAGCAAACCGCCGCCTAATACATGCCCCAGCATAAAGGTCATATCGAAGCCTTTTCCGCCAAAGATGAGTACGAATACGGCAACCGTAACAATATAAGTAAGTGGTATTCTTAAAGAGATTACTTTTCTGGCAACCAGATAGGCTGCACCTAATAATATGGCGATTGCACTGGTTTCACCTATCGTACCACCGATGTTTCCGATCAGTAGCTTCCATAGATCAACCGTTTCACCGGCTTTTAATGCTGCTAAGGGAGTAGCTCCTGATACACCATCAACGGATAAAGCACCGTTCTTTATGAAGTCCGTCACACCCGGTGAAGTGATTTTTGTCACATCAAAGTTTGTCATTCTCGCCGGAAAGCTGATCAGCAAAAACGCACGGGCAGCAAGCGCCGGGTTCATAAAATTCTGACCTAAGCCACCGAAAAGCATCTTAACCACAAGAATAGCAAATATTCCTCCAATCGCTGCCATCCACAGAGGAAAATTGGCCGGAACGTTGAAAGCAAGCAGTAAACCTGTAACCACCGCACTCATATCACCTACCGAGGAAGGCAGTTTCATCAGTCTACAGTAGATATACTCTGTTAATACGCAGGCTAATACCGTGATAGCAGTTACCATTAACGCATGTAAACCAAAATTATAGATTCCGAATAAACCGGCAGGAAGTAATGCAATTACCACATCCCGCATTATATTTTTAGTTGTAACCGGGCTCCTGGAATGCGGAGCTGCCGATACATGAAACAAATCACTCAATGCTTACACCTCTTTCTACTAATTTTAATTAGGCCTTTTTCTTCTTTGCCATTACACTTGCTCTTGCTTGCATAATGGATTGGGATAAACTTCGTTTTGCAGGACATACAAACGAGCAGCAGCCACAACCGCAGCACTCCATACCATCCATTTTAACAAAGCCGTCTTCATCCGAACGGTTGCTGAGAGCTGCAAGCTCAAACGGCATCAATTGAAGAGGACAAGCAGTTACACATTTTCCACAACGAATGCAGGGAGATTCTATAACTGCCGATGTATCCTTTAAGAATCCAAGAAATGCTGAACTCACCTTCGTTACAGGAACATTGCAGGTATACATTGCGTTACCCATCATCGGACCACCGGATACGATTTTTTCCGGTCGTTCAATAAATCCACCTGCAGCTTCAAGAAGCTCCCAGTAATCTATTCCGATTGCCACATTAAAATTCTGAGGATTTTTAATTGCATCTCCGGATACGGTAATAATCCTACGAATTAACGGTGTGCTCATGGCAACGGCCATATAGATTGATATTACCGTATCTACATTATCCACCACGCATCCTACATCGGATGGCAGTTTCTTTGAATTAAGCTTTCTACCGGTTGTTGCATATACTAATTGACGCTCTCCGCCTTGCGGATATTTTGTCTTTAGGGCATGTACTTCAATATTATCTTCTTTTGCAGCTAATTCTTCTAATACCTTTATCGCCTCCGGCTTATTATCTTCCACAGCGATAATACCCTTCGCCTTATCAAACAAACGTAACATAATTTTTAGGCCGCCGATGATCTTCTCCGGCTCTTCCAACATCATCCGGTAATCAGAGGTAAGATAAGGTTCACATTCAGCTCCGTTTACAATCACATAATCAATCTTACTGTCATCCTTTGGTGTTAGTTTTACATGAGTGGGAAATCCTGCTCCGCCC
This sequence comes from Bacillota bacterium, assembly GCA_023414875.1. Classification (GTDB taxonomy): domain Bacteria; phylum Bacillota; class Clostridia; order Lachnospirales; family Lachnospiraceae; genus Mobilitalea. The sequence goes on from JAEZMV010000021.1 coordinate 32,695, forward strand.
AGACCAACAATGCCAGCTTCCTTTACGTAATTTCTTATTTCTTCTTTTGTTAAGTTCATGTAATCCCTTTTTTCGCCAAAGCCATCAACTGTCAGGTATTCATTGTCATTTTCTATTACAATGGACGCCACCATATTGCCTTGTACAGTTAACCTTTTTTCAAGATCCTTTACTGTACCTGATACAGGACTGATGATATTCGCTGAAATAAACCCAGCGGCTTCTGCGATTATCTGTCCTACCAGGACCTTGTCCCCTTTCGCAACGAGTGGTTTCGCCGGTACACCAATATGCTGGGATAACGGAAATACCAAATCACCCTTAGGTAAAAGGACAGTTGTGGGCTTATTCATCGACAGTTCTTTACCGTCGTTGGGATGAATACCACCCAAAAATGTTGACTTACCCATAAATTTTTGCCTTCTTTCTTAAAGTTTTTTTAACTGTCTTTGTTAAAATCTTTTCTAACTTTGTTAAGATGTTTTCGATCTTTGTTAAACATTTTTCGATCTTTGTTAAGCATAAAACAATGTTATTCTCTTAAGACATACAAGCTTTATTTTAGCATAATTCGATCAATTTTTACAGTGTTTTTTTACTTTTACCAGCAAAATATATACTTAAATAAATTTTAATCAATAAAAAAGATGCAAATTGTCGTTTTTCATTTTGCATCTGATGCAATCAGTATTCCCATAATTTGTCATAAAAATTATAGTACTATTACTCTCTATCGTCAATATTGATTTTCTTTTTATAACCACAACAAAAATACAATAGTATATTTTTATTAGCACAACCTGATGACAAAGCAAAAGAGACCATCCCATAAGTAAATCTTCCGGGATAATCTCCTTACCATTTCATTTTAGATATCAGATTAAAAAGCCTGGTTATATCTCGTCTTATGGAGATATTTTTCCTTTGTAGCCAGGCCGCCTCTGATATGGCGCTCTGACTTATTGAGGTCCAAGACTACCCGCGCTCTTTCAGCGAGGGAGGGGTTGATTTGCGTAAGACGTTCTGTTACGTCTTTATGTACGGTTGACTTCGAAATGCCGAACTGTTTTGCGGTCTGCCTCACAGTCGCATTATTATCGATGATATAATTAGCGATCTCAACCGCCCGTTCCTCTATATAGCCTTTCATAGTGTCTGCGTTCCTACCTCCGGTTGGAACGCATTCCCCCTTATTATCGTTGTTGTTACATTGTATGCAGGGGGAATCTTGTGTAGTACTGAGAATAAAAGAACATTATTTTTTATAATAATAAATTATCTGAAACATATAACCCCAAACCACTAAAATCCTGTCAATCTTCCAGATTAGCATATGCCAATAATGGCATACATTGATCAAAGGAAAAGATATCTTTTCCTTCGTTTGCACTAAATGCTCCGTTCCAGGAAAGACTTACGTCATTTACCCTCATGAATTCCATTCGTGCAATTGCTTTTGTTATCAGATTGTCATTTCCTATCTTCTGCCCTATCATCGCTACCAAAGCATAAATAGCCGTGGATTCATAATTGTAACCCTCTACCACCTTACCCTCCGTGGTATATCTTGCCTTAATACCACCACTTTCCATCATAAGTTCAAGCTGTGTGATGGTTTCCTCTTTGAGTTCACCAACTCTTGCCAAATGCAGTAAGGTGTACATAGCTTCTGCCATATTTAATTCATCAGCAACGTATTCACTCTTCTCATAATCGTACCAGCTATAATAAAAGGGAAACTCATTACTTATGAAACCACCCAGTATCAGTTCATATGCATTATCATAAGTCTGAAGGTAATCTGAATTTGATTCTTTTAGCAGATACAAAGCCTCCAAATCTGCAAAGCATAGAGTAAATCGTTTCGCTTTCTTTTTTGTTTTAAAATCATAGTAATCCACTAATTGTTTCTTACTATTTACATTAAATCGGCTAATACTGATTTCCCATCGATTAACCTCCTCTTCGTATCCGCCCCAAAGCTGATTAGCATCGTATAGGGCACGGTATATCCTTAAATCATCAATCGAAGAATTAGTTTTTGATACGCCTTTCTCCGTTACCATCCATCCCGCCAGGGAATCAGAAATCAGCATCTTATCCTTTACATAATTATAGTACCGGTCAAATAAGACTTTATCTTTCTTAATTACGGCGTACTCCATCATAATACCTTGGGATTCGCTGAGTACATCGTAACCGGAGGGTGATTCGTTCTCAACATCATAGTAGTTAACGTATACTCCTCCCTCTTGCGAAGTCAGCCCTTCACCGATAAATTGTTCTGTCTGATAGGAACCACCAAATTTAATATAATTAATCATTGCCTCTAGATAATCTGCTCCACCTTCAAAACCAGGTTCACATATCTTTAAGACACCCTGACTGTCTATTCCCAGCATTGTTGGAACAATCTTTATTCCCAACTCTTCATAGATCGCCAGGTTTTCATCGAAATAAGTAGTGAATGGTATCTCATTCTCTTCCAGATATTCCAATGCCTGCTCTTTGGTTTCTTTCTCGCCATCCAGTTTATTCAATAGAATAAATTCCACATCATCATAATTTTGTAGGAGCTTAGCATACTCCTCCATGTATGTAAATTCTTCTTTACAATATTTACACCAGCTGGTCCAAAAAAGAATAATCACATTCTTCCCCTTGAAATCACTTAGATTGAGGATTAGACCATCTGATCCTGTCATTTGAAAGTCCTTCATCGGCTTATTTAATTGAATATTTGTAGGATAATTAATCATCTCATCCGCCAGTTCCTCCGTTGCTTCGCCAAAATTTTGGTTCTTTTCAGCCTGATTGCCTGACTTTTGTTGATTATCCCTATAAAGCAGTACGGCACAAATAATTATAATGAGAAGTGTAACACCCATCCCTATAACACATAATTTTTCTGCCTTACTCATGGAAGAAAACTTCATCTTAAACCTCATTCTTTCATTAAATCTTAAGTGATAGCTTTTAATTATAAATGATCATTCATGAATAAATTTATTGAGCTTATTCCTTATTATCTTCAATTATTTCACTCTTTTTGGTAAGCTCATTTTCATATGCCTTAGTAGCCGTAATGATAATGTGACCATCTTCTATCGCTTTTAGAACATCAATCGTATTCAGATTAGTCGCTTTATGATCGTTTTCAGTTGACAAACCACTGCTAACTTCATCTTCCTTGGAAGCGTTATTAGCTTCCTTCCCCTCAATTGATATCAATGCGCTTCCAGCATCCATCTCCATGGAAGAATTTTCATCCTCTGCTGAAGTATCTATATCTTCCTTATTCTTATCCACTGAATTCGCAGCCATTGCCTGCTTCTCAAGAAGTCTACTCTTTGACTTTTCTAAATAGTCTTGAAATAGAAGCCCTAATCCAACAGCAGCCAGAATCGAAAAGTTCTGAAGCAGATAATAATGATATCGATTCTGCATCTCTACAATTAGATGCAGCATTACGGCACCGACAAAAAAGACCGCAAATACCAGCGCATTATTATCCCTTCGAAACAGAAAGCAGACTCCGATCATGGATAGGAATACAACAAACAAATAATATACATTGTTTATATCAGCAAATTGTTTCATCAAATTTTCTTTTTCCCGCGTCAGAAGTCTTTGATTACTCATAGTAACAATGTTGGTGGTAGTTGCATAATCATCGTTTGACCAAACGAGGTAGAATTTTTTTGCTAATAGCTCCATTGTTCCTATCGGATCTTCCTTAACCGAGTTAATAGCTTTGTCCAAGCACACTTGATTAACTTTATCGGCCGATTTTGTCTCATTATATGTATCATAGAGTATCTTCATGCTCTCATCGCTATAACCGCCATCACTTTTTCTATCCAAACCAACCATCAGACTATAACCCATCGCGCCGGAACCTGCTACATCCTTTTGTATCGCCTGAGTGGTTCTTGCCGTTACGATCTGGGTACATAGGATATATCCTATCACAATGATAATTAATCTCATCCATCCCTTGGACATAAAAATAGTCCCAAAGGATAATTCATTAATATTATTTTTAAATTTGAGCTTGTAATTAAGAAAAGCCAGACATAACACCACCGCGATTAAAAAAATAAGCGACATGGGTCTGACTGAGGATGCCAATCCAAGTATTACACCAATCAGAAAATGGAAGAAAATTAATAATGATGTACGAGAATTGGTGCCATCATATTTTTTCATCACATGGATAAACAAAAGTGCAGCACTATAGAGCAGAAAGGTAAATACCGCTTCGGCACCGTTAATGTTACTGAAGAGAATCTGGGAAGGCCAAAAGCAACTTATCATCAGTGCACTGATGCCTGCTACACTTCCGACTGTTTTTTTACCAATGCCATAACAAACAGCAGCGGTCAATACAGACACTACTGCATTAAAATAAAGACATACCTCAGGGGCAGTACCAAAGATAGCTATTACCTTTGACAGTATATAGGAATATCCAATGGTATGTGGAAACAACGCAATATACTCATTGTTTGACTCTGTAAGCAGGGTACCTTCTTTAATCATCCTTGCCACATCATAATAGAATTTATAATCCGATTCCATAGCAACCTGATATTTATTAATATAGTAAATCCTTATTACCAATCCAGCGATTAAGACGATCAACACAAAGACTGCTTCCACCCATATAGATGCTTTTTTAATAGGAGTTAATAATGTGATAAGCTTTGGTCTTGTTATGAGATAAAAGAATACATTTGCTATTATAAACACCATAAAAAACCCAAGAATCATTAACATCTGGTTTAAATAGGGATATTTTTCTTTTACTGCAAACTGGGTTACGCCAAAGATTAAAATTAACAATGATGCTGCAAGATATAAAAATTGAGCTAAATATGCAAACCAATTTCTACGAAAGCCCATGTAGTACCTCTTTTCATAAGTCTTAATATCGAAAATTCATTGATAATATTAGCAGTCACCTATGATCATAGATGAAAGCTATCCCTGTATTTTGTCAAGTCATTAACCTTTTATCACGTACACTTAAGAATATCAACAATTTGCTTACATGCAGTTCCGTCTCCATATGGATTGGAGGCATGGCTCATACGCTCATATTCCTCACGGTTGGTAAGCAGATTATGAAATTCTCTGTATACATTCTCTTCCTCAGTCCCTACTAATTTCAGGGTGCCGGCTGTAACTCCCTCCGGCCGTTCCGTAGTATTACGCAGTACAAGTACAGGCTTGCCCAGACTGGGAGCCTCCTCTTGAATACCACCGCTATCGGTAAGTACTAATTCTGCATGATTGATAAAATTATGAAAATCCAATACATCCAATGGCTCGATCAGTTTCACCTGATCATGATCACCAAATACCGATTGAGCTGCATCCCGTACCACAGGATTCAAATGAATTGGGTATACGAGCTTAACATTCTTAAACTCATCAAGTACTCTCTTAATCCCACGAAATATCTGATATAGTGGCTCGCCCAAGCTCTCCCGACGGTGTGCCGTCATTAGCACCAGTCTATCTCCCTTTGCCCACTCAAGCACCGGATGGTTATATTCCTTCTTTATGCTGGTCTTCAGCGCATCAATTACGGTATTTCCTGTCACATAGATCCTATCCTCTTTTTTCCCTTCCCGAAGCAGGTTCTGCCTAGCTGTTTCAGTAGGTGCAAAATGATAATGTGCAGTAATACCGACTGCTTGGCGATTAAACTCCTCCGGAAAAGGTGCTTCCAAATCATAAGTACGAAGTCCTGCTTCTACATGTCCCACCGGAATGTTCAGATAAAAACATGCAAGCGAGGTTACGAACGTGGTAGAGGTATCCCCATGTACCAGTACAATATCCGGCCTTTCCTTTTCTAAAATTCCCTTCATTCCAGTTAAAATACCGGCTGTAATATCGAAAAGGGTCTGATTCTTCTTCATAATATCAAGGTTATAATCAGGTGTAACCTGGAAACAATCCAGAACCTGATTCAGCATCTGCCTGTGTTGCCCTGTCAGGCAAACAACTGTCTTGAAATAGCTATCCTTATTCAGTTCATTGACTAAAGGGCACATTTTTATTGCTTCCGGCCTTGTTCCAAATACAACCATTACTTTTTTCACGATTCGCTATCCTCTTTCTTTTCCATTCTTCTGGATCTGATTAAGATAAGTACTGCTGCGAGTAGCAGCATACCCATAGTAGCAACGGCTATGATCGTAAATAAAACCGGTTGCCTATTTTCTTTAAAAAAATCATTCAGCTTTGGTTTACTGCCATTATTCGCTTCATCAAGAAACTTAAAGCTCTTAACCTCTAAATCGGGATCCAGTAGAATACAATCACCCTTCAGCTCCCAACGTTTCGTCTTAGACTCAAGAAAATGCAATGCCTGATCCAGTGTAGTCTGATCTGTACCGCTGACTGCCAGTACCGCCCTTTCCTTCGCATACGGCGATTTTAATAGCTGAAAGGCCGCTATGGTACCGGCATAATGATCCGATAACACAAGTCTGCTGTTACTTAAAAATGCATCTTTGGATTCATTGTATGTAAAATACAGTTTGTCATTTATATCATTCAAGAAACTGTTTGTTGTTGGGGTACCAACCGTGATGATATGATAATCCGAATCCTCTATGGAAAACTCACTTGCACGAATTACTTTCAAATTACCGTAGGGAGAAACTCCGTAACCGTATAATGCAATCACTTTTCCCAGCAAATTCAGCTCAGCACTATCCGGATTATCACTGGTTATGATCATAGTATCCGTGAAAAAACCATGATTCTGAAAAGGCGATGGGAAGTAGTCAAAGGATAACTTTGTGTTTTCCCTGGAAGGTAGATAAAGCACGGAATCTCCGGTGATATATGCGAAGGGCATCTCCTCCTGTCTCATGGTACAAAAAAGCTCAGGTATTTCTAAATCGAACGCGATTTTGATACTGCTTACCGAGGTATCTACAACATCGGAAGGCATCATAAAGGTCAGTTCATCCCCTTTTGCATATTCCTTTGATAGCTTTTTACTGGCTACAGGGACATCACCCCAGTATACGGTGATTAGCGACCGGTTAAAGTCTAAATTCTCACTATACCGGAATTTTAATGAAATCTTTCCAGAGGAAGAAAGTACGTAATCATTACCAAACGGAAGATAAAGAATCTCCTCATTGTGAAAAGGTCCTACAAAGGTGATCCCACTTCCATAGATGTCTTCAACTAGATAATTTTCCACCACCAGCTGACTTAACATTTTTGATTCGCTCACATTTTTTGAGGAATCCTTCTTCACAAAGGTGGTACTTATCTTTTCCTGTGAAAGCCTCTCCTTATCCAATAGCATGTTGACCGCTTCCATTAGATTTTCATCCTCATCCGATACGATTAATAACAGAGGATTACCGTTAATATCCTTCACGGATCTTATCATGGCCCGATCGGTCAGATCCTCGAAGGGCGCATTACTACTGTTATTATTTATATCCTGTTTTAAAAGATATTTTAATTCTTCAGCAAGATTATCAGTGGTTGAAACTATAATTCTATTTTTTATAGTATTCAAATCAGCATCCTTATAAAGGCCAACTGATATCAAGTTCTCATCTCCGGTTTCCCTACTGATATCTGCCATCAGATACATTGCGGCAGCCATCTCTCCACTGGATGCCTGATCTGATACCAAAATTGCCGTTCCCTCACCGGAGGGATTAGCTGTTGAGATAAACGGATACGGATAATTACTGATGCGATTCTCATAATTCGCTAATTCATACCCAGCATAAATATAAGAGTTTTCTCTTATATTTATCCAGTTTGCCCAGGATTGGTCTTCCGAACAACCTTCCGTTTCATAAACACGAACATAAGAAACAACTTCCAGACTGTTAAATCCTTCCGTCAAAATATCTACCGGAATCGTAACATATGCCAGCTGTGATTTCCCTCCTAGGTAGGAAACGTTGCAGGAATAAACCGGAGTATTATTTACAAGAAAGGTTAAGGATGCCGGAACCTTATCGGTAATAAGCTTACTGGTATCATACTCAATCTGAGCATAAACAAACTTGGTATCCCAGTATTTTGGTATGGAAAAATACAAGGATGAGGAAGAAAAGATTCCTTTTAAAACACGGTTCGAATCAAAGGAAAAGTATTTCTGATATGTTGTATCCGGATATGTTGGCTTTTCTGTAACAGGCTCCTCTAAGTCGAAAGGATTTAACCCGAGAATCTCACCTAATGCTTCTTCTTTGGAAGCCTTCTCTTCTAGATCTACTTCATCATCTGTTATTGGCTCATTTTCCGAAGTTCCGGGACTTCCTGCGTCTGTTGCAGCGCCGGTCTGCGTATCCCCCGATACCTCTGTTGCAGACACCTGTTGCATTTGTAGAGATGACAGGAACAATGTAATACATAATAACAGGCTTACTAATATCTTATACTTTCTTCTCATCGTAATAGCCCTTTCTAATTTTTCGTTTGAACTTTACCTGCAGTCTCAACATATCGAACGGTTTTTTCCCACTTGACTTCCCGTTTGAAGATATAATCCGATATTGACTTAATAATGGAATTGATAACTACAGCTACCCATAGCTTTGAATATGTAAACAGCATCAACAAAATTAATAATGCTGATTTTATACTAAATTCATTTTCCTCACCGGCTAACGTAATCAAAACATTTAATAAAAATACGAGAATTGCCATGACCCAAAGTATCGTAGAAAAACCGCCCAGTGAAACATGTACAAACCCAAGTATTCCTAATATAAAAATAATATCCGAAAAAATAAGGGAAGACAGCATTAAAATATATACCATCAGGTAATATAGAACATCGAAGCGCATCCTTCCCGCTGATTTATCAAAAACATACTTAAAATTCTTTAATATAACATAAATGTTGCCTTTTGCCCAACGGGTTCTCTGTTTAAACCAAATGGGAAGAAGATGGGGTTCCTGTTCCCAGGTAACAGCTAATGGCATCATTTTAATATAGTAACCCATTCGGTATATTCGAAAGCTTATCTCCGTATCTTCTGATAAAGCCTTTGTATCCCAGCCTCCTATTTCCTCGACGATACTTCGTCGCATCACAAAGTTAGTTCCGGGGATGGTACACAGCTTAAAGAAAAAGAAACGACCTGCCTGGTTCATACACTGATATGCTAAGGTTTCTATATTAACAAAGCGGGTAAGAATTGTAGCATTACGATTTCTGGTACGAAACTTTCCAATTACCGCACCGATCTTATCATCCGACATCAAATTTTCAACTAAAAGTCTTAAGGCTTGTGGTTCCGGGGTATTATCTGCATCATAGATTGCTATAACACTTCCTGCTGCAACTGAAAACCCAATATTTAGAGCATTTGATTTTCCTTTACCGCCCGCCACGTTATCCGTATTGATGACAATGAGCTTTCGGTCAGGGTTCTTCTCCTGTATTGCTTTTAATACCTGGGCTGAATCATCGGAAGAGTTGTCATTGATTACAATTATCTCATATTTATCCCTAGGATAATCAAAGCCTAGCAACGCTGCTACCGTTTTCCGTATTACAATGCTTTCATTATGGGCCGGAACCATAATAGAAACCATAGGATATTCCTCTAATGGAATATGTCCGTCTGTTTTCTTAACACGGTGGTAATATATAAAACCTCCGATAGATAAAACGATATTAATCGCCATCAACATCCATATGGCATAGATGGAATAAAGTGATATGATATCTGCCAATGTCACTTTTCTTTCCCTCCTTCCTTTGAGTAAAGGAACTTCTTTTTATTAACACGTCTAGCCATAATAATGAATACTACGAATATGATGGAAGCTACCGCAACGAACACAATCAGCTTCTTGTTTAGGCCTTTTAAATCTGCTGCAATCCATTGAAAAACAGTTGACTGGTAATTAAAGTCCTCCTTATACTCCGCAGGAATATACTCTAGCACTACTTTTTCGTTATTAATAAATACCTCTCCCTGTTTTGTATATAAGTAAAAATTATCAGCATAAACAGAATTATCTGTCTCCCATAGACTTTTCAGAGGAACATTGGACTTGATACAACTTGATATTTTCTCTTTAATAGTATCAACATCTTCAAAAGCATCTATATAAAAGGCTGTAGAGCGGACTTTGGTCATACTGTTACCCATCTCATCCTGTGCAACTGCAAGCCCGATTATTTTGTGTCCATCTCTAAAGATCTCATTAAAATGTTCGTCTAAATCTATTTTCGGTTGTTCACCATCATCATAGAAGAATACAGTGGAATAACGCTGTAATATTTCCCTTCCGATTTTATCAAACATGTAATTCTCCGGTACCTCTATTCCTATCGGGTAAACGCCTAAATTAGTATATGCCTCCGTTGCAGTAGTTACATAATCATGAATCTGTTCGATGTTTTCTCTATCCTGCTGCATAATCGGCGTATGCATAATAATTGCTCCGTCGTTTGCCTGGGCATACCGTAGTACTTCACAGAATCTCTGCATTGAGGGATACTCACCATTTTCATAGATTGGCATAACAGAAATAACAAAGGGTAGCTTGTAACTAATCATATAATCCACTACTTCCAACAGTTTAGTAGGTGATGTAAACGGATACACTTCATCGAGTACAATATACTGAGCATATGGATGTGGTTCCCCGTTATAAGGCCAAAGCCATTGTGCTATTTCCTTCGTAAAAGATTCTTGTATCAGTGGATTTGACATATCCGAAAAGGGCAGATAAATAAAATCCTGGTATCTGGAGTACATTCCTGCCTGTTCTCCCTCAACTGTTATCGTTCCGTTTTGATATGTAAAATAACCATCGAATACTACAATGTCCTGTAAATCTAAAAGAGAGTTGAATTTATTTCCTTCGGAAAATATATATTCTACAGTCGCAACCGTTGAAGGATTTTTATGCGAGGTAAACGGGTAGTTCATTTCTTTTACGTAATCTTCAACACCCTCGCTTCCCAACCAAAAAACGTTTTTATCTGCTTTTATAAGTGCGTCGAGAAAGCTTTCTAATTCTCCCCTTAAACCATAGCATATAATGTTTTTATAGTTTTGTAGGATAGGAGTACTCTCTTCCACCGTAAAAAACATAACACTATGCTGAAGATAGGTAAGGGTTTTAATAATCGTCTGGATATCAGCTATTTCTTCCTTCGTCGGATTGTTATTATAAACAATCAATATCTCAGCGTCAGAGGATCCCTCCTCACTAGCTAATGCACTGAAAGGCATCCCTGAGATAACAAGGATTATGACCAAACATATACCAACAAACTTCTTAGACATCATATTGAAGCTCACTTTCTACCCTTTGCTTGAAACCGATGACATCTTTTCCGAAAATCGCAGCATCATATTGTAAATACCCAAATTGTAGATCTATCTTAACTATTTTGTTCTTAACAATTTCTGGCATAGCATCCGGAGAATTGAAATTCTCTTTAATTCGCTTCTTCACTAGCTCTGCACCTTCTGTATCGCAGGAAAGAATGATAGCCAGTGATCCTTTTTCATCAATCGCATACATCCGGTCTTCCATCCGAATCGTATCCTGTACACTTGTTGCTATTCGTTGCTTAATGATGTCTAACTTAGTTTTACCAAGCACCCTTCTCAATTCTTCTTCATATCGAAGAGTTATTATCATCAGCGTCAGCTCCAGTCCCTTTCTCTCGGCAAGTGCAATCTGTCCTTGCAGGTCAACATAAAGTCCTTTCAAGTTATATAGTCCGGTTAATGGATCAACCAGCACAAGTCTATAGATCTGATCCTTCAGCATCTCATTTTCCATTTCCAACTTCACATTGTTATTAATGAAGAAAACAACACCCCCGACTGCCAGAAGAGGATACAGAATCCAGACATAATGTAGTGTAATTACCGGCACGCCATCTTTGTAATAAAAGAACAGCTTATAGGCTGTGTAAATTGTTATTTGTAACCCTGCTAATACAACTGAAGCAATCGTCATACGAAAAGCAGCAATCAGCATACAACAGAAGGTTATAAGTAGGAGTATGATAAATTCCAATTTTAATTGTGCCGGAACATTTATAACAATCAATAATCCCGCAAATAATACCGCAAAAAGAACCAGGACGCCTAAATCCTGCAAAATATATCCTGCTCTTTTACTGCTAGTGATTTTATTTTTCATCTCTGCCTCCATCTTCAAAAATCTTAAGCTTTGATAATGCCTCTGCGACAATGAAATATACAATCATGTCCATCGAGCTTCCCAGTAAAAACGCATGCTGGGTAAATTCTGCATCACCACTCATAACAATCGTTATCGCAGCTTGAGATATTCCGATTGCCAATAGAATAAAAGTTAAATTCGTAAGATTATACGAACCCTTTTCAATTTCTGTTCTTTTCTCTTTCCTTTTTGAAATACTTATCAGGTAAGACAGTATTAATAATATAATTGGATATGCTATGGTTTGTGGCGCAGATCTGACCTTAAAGTAGTTCCATCCGGACCAGAAAATTCCTTTTGCCATCTTTGGCATACCATGGTTTTTTTCATAGTTGCCGCAATAATCTCTATGAAGGTTTGTTTCATTTTTTACGCTCAAGTCCAGCATTCTCAAAAAGGATACCGGATGTTTGATATAATAAATAATAATATCCGCTGTATCATATTGATTATAGAACTCCTCTTTAAGCTTTGGATCGTCCGGTAAAATGAACGGATAATAATTATAAGCAGAGGTCTTCGACATAATTGAGTAGGAAGGATCTATTCCAAATTCCTCCAGAGCTTTTTCCGGATTTGATGCTTGAAAAAGTACCCCTCTGGTCATAGTGTGATATTTACTTGTTAACGAAAAATCTGATTCCAATATACCGACTGAGAAAACACCTGTCATGCTCATAATAAAAGAAAATAGTACACAGCTTGTCTTCCACCAGAATTTCTTATTGATAAAGGCTACCCTGATGAAAAACCCAGCCAGTATAAATCCTATTACTGCACATTGTTGTCTGGTGGTGGTAAAAATTATTCCATAAATCAGAAGTGCAATAAGGTTGATATAGCCTCCCTTTTTACTTTCCAGATTGCATATCCAACCAATACAGGAAGCGAGACATACGATCCAAAGTGCTTCCGGATAGAAGGAGCTGAAGTAAGTAATGTAAGATATGTCTCCAAAAATAAATACCCCAAGGATTCCAATGAAGGCTGCTTCGGAAAAATTTGATACTTTTTTACATGCATTATTGACAATTAGGAAAATTGCCGGGATATAAAAAATACCATACAAAAGAGCGAGAAACCGAAGATCAAAGGTTTGATCACCGGTAATCATCTGATCAATAAAAACTGCAGCTCTAACAAAAAGATCTTGAGAATTGCCTGCTTTTTCTTTCACTGTAATATCATCATGTATGAGATACTCTCTTACATAATAATTATTATAGATATCGTCAGCGTCACCTTCGATATAAGACAAACCAGCCCTATCCATAACCTTATATAGGCTACCGTCATCAGCAACTCCTAAATAAGGTGGAACAAACAGCATGATAATCCATAAAAGAGTTATAGCCAAAGAAGCGGCAAATGCAACTCTACCGGATGTATACTTCTTATGCATCAGATGGTTTAATTTATCCCGTTTACTGCTGCACCATCTCCATAGTTGATGTAGCTTCTTCAGTATAAATACTAACTTATTTCCCTTTTTCTTTTGATTTTGCATAAAAGTTCCTCTTCTTCTTTTTGCATCTTATCATCCAGATAACTATCAACAAAATAACGAGGACGCTTCTTTGTTTCAAGATAAATCTTTCCAATATATTCGCCTACAACACCTAAGGATAACAGTACAAGTCCTCCGATTGCCCATACTGACGCAGCTACGCTGGCCCAGCCTAATATTGTTTTTCCACTAAAATACCTGATAAGGATATATACAATCATAGTAACACTCAACCCGAAGATTAATCCTCCTAATGCTGATATGATTCTAATTGGCTTAACACTGAACGAAGTAACCCCTTCCCAGGCAAAATCAAACATTTTCCCGAGCGGATATTTACTCTTTCCCGCAAAACGAGCACTTCTTTTATAATATACTATATCTGTTTTGTATCCGATCTGAGGCACTATTCCTCTTAAAAAAAGATTTACTTCATCGTATTGATCCAGCCTCGAAATTGCCCGTTTACTCATCAAGCGGTAATCCGCATGATTATAAACCGTTTTCGCGCCCAGATAACTCATTAGCTTATAGTACAAATGCGCTGTTACTCTCTTAAAAATGGAATCCTCATCCCGCTCATTTCGAACGGCATAAACAATATCGCAACCCTCCTGATATTTTATAAGCATTTCATCGATTGCATTAATATCATCCTGCAGATCCGCATCCAACGTAATTACTACATCCGCATCATCTTTAACAGTTAGCAAACCTGCTAGCAAGGCATTTTGATGCCCCTTATTTGAACTCAGGTTAATTCCGGAATATATTCTGTTTTTATTATGTAGTTCGCATATTATCTTCCAAGTATCATCCGTCGAACCGTCATTAACGAATACAATTTTGCTTCGATTACTGATTGTACCGTTTTTAATCATTCCATCCATCTTAAGATATAATTGCGAAGACGTCTCGGGTAATACTTCTTTTTCGTTATAACATGGAATTACCAGGTATAGAACAGTATTCATATACATATCCCCTTTCGTTCAAATGTCAGTACATCCTGTTTCGTTGATGTCGTCGGTTATAGTCAAAAAATGACAGTATTCGTGTAATTTCTGCAAAATCAGTACCTATTTCCTATTATTATATAGTATCTGGTATTTTTTTCAACTGTTTAAACAATTTTAAATAAAAAAACTATATTTTGCATAATCATTATGTAATTAATCTATAGCATTCTTGCATATCTGTATGAATAGCGCCCTATTTTTATCTGGATTATTGTACAGAACAACGGTGTCACCACTTTGTTGATTCCATAGGGCGAAATAAGAAAAAGGTCTCAGACACTTTCGTATCCAAAACCTTTTACCTTATATCTATTAATATATTTCATTCTACCATAATTGTTTCGTTTCCTGTTTATCAACAGCAGTAGTTCATAAATACCTATTACCTATTTATTTAATTCATCAATAATATCATCCATTTTTACCACTCTGGCGAAAGCAAAATTAAAATTACCGATTGCCCCCATTTCTGCTTCCTCTGTAAACGAGGCGGTAGCCTCTCTCGGGACAAATACATTGATATCACGGTAGAAAGCATCTCGGATGGTTGATTCCACGCATACATTCGTAGCCAAACCGACTATCACCAAGATCTCAACATCTAGCTCTTTCAGAACATCCTCCAGCTGGGTTTTATAAAATGCGCTGTAGCGGCTCTTTTTTACGATATAATCATTCTCCTCAGGTTTTAACTCCTCGGTAATTTCAGCATCCCAGGTTCCGTCAAAGCAGTGTCCTAAATTCATAATTGGAGGAAATACCTTGGCAACCAGTCCCGCATCCGACCCATCCGGGTTATGTGTATGCTGAATATAGATAACCGGGCGATTATGCTTTTTAAACTCTGCCTTAAGTCTTTTGATTGGTTCAATCACGATTGAGGTTCTGGAAGTATCCAGACCCATTTTTGACAAAGAACCTTCCTTGTGGATAAATGCATTCTGCATATCAATAATTAATAATGCACTTTTCTCTTTTTGAAAAGATAAATCATTCATGTCGTAATACCATCCTTTATGTTATATGAGAGTATAGTTTACTCCTACTTGAGACGTTATACAATAGATTACTATACTTTTTATAATAGTTTAATTCTGAGTGTATGTGTTCTTAAAGTCAATTATCCCAATATCTGCACACCAATATAAGTAAAAATTCCCTGAGTGTAATCGAAGGGAGGGTGTTTATCTGTAACTTTAATATCATCCTTTACTTCTAACTGTTTCGTTGTATAATATTGATTAGAGCTACAAATATTGGTAAAGCTATTTAAATTTTAATCATTACCTTACTTAGAATCGAAAGGAGCCATTTATGTTCTATCAGATTCATGATGAAATAAATAAGATAGAGCTAGAAGAGATTAATCCTGAACTATTATCGGTAGGAATTATCACACTAGAGGAATTAGAGCAATGCTATGGTACATTTGGGTTTTCTTATCTGACCGTGCTTGAATGTAAAAACGGTGGACAACACCTCCATGGAACCTTAAATTCATATTATGATTATCTTTTTGGTATCATCATGGCCATTAACCCAGATCAAATCATTAAGGTACAGGACCGTATAGGGCTTTACTTGAAAAGTAATTTGCTTTTAATTGTAATTATTGAGGATAAAGATGATAGCACAAAGATTAAGCTACTAGAAACCCTAGAGCATCTGAATATCTCTAAAATTACTCAGGAGCGACTAATTTTTAGTTTCCTGGAGCACTTTATCAGTGATGATTATACCTTGCTCGTTCGGATTGAGGAAGAAATCAGTGCGCATGAGGACAAAATAAACAGTCGAAATCCTGAGAAGGATTTTAATAGCAAGATCACAGAAATAAGAAAGAAATTGATGTTACTGGATAATCATTATCAGCAGTTTATAGCCATCGGTGAAGTATTAGAAGAAAATTCTACAGATATTTTTAATGATGATAACCTCCATTACTTCCGTATATTTTCGGCGCGGGCAGAACGATTAAGCAACAATACCAGAATGCTTCAGGAGTACAGTGTACATGTCAGAGAGGCTTATCATGCATGGTTGGAATATGACTTAAATAAAATCATGAAGTTATTTACTGTTGTTACCACCATCTTTCTTCCATTGACACTCATTGTAGGCTGGTACGGAATGAATTTTACCTCGATGCCGGAGATTACATGGAGATATGGATACCTATATGTCATTATCATAAGCATTATAGTTGCCGTTATCTGTCTCATTTATTTTAAAAAGAAAAAGTTTATGTAATATTGAATAGATAGTAATCAGTTTTTTATTGTATAAACTTAATATGCTCCCCTTAGGTAGTCAGATTAAAAATAATCCACTATCTCAAGGGGAGCATGTTTATTTTTTGCAAGCTTTATAACAGCAACAGTTACAATCTATCATTTCAACTTCATATATCCATTACCGTTTACTATGGCCTCTAATCTATGTTTTTCCTTGCAGAGCGGGCAATCTCCAATTGAATAAATTTTATAATCGGGAAGATCCTTTGCCTTATAAATTGAATTTACCTCCATGTCCTCTACCTTATCGACTGCGCTAAAAATAGAACTAATACCTTGCATAATACCACCGTAATACTTAATACATTCAATACTTTTTCGAAGGGTATCTCCGGTTGTGGTTGACGCAGCCAGTAAAAGTATGTTCTTCCCATATACCATGGGTTGAATATTTTCTTGAAAAACCATCTGTCCATTGATATTGAATACTGGAGATATAATATAAATCGTCTGATGTGCGTTCAAAGATCTAATTCCTGTAACGCTTAATTCCTGTGCTAAATATGCGCCTATTACTTCACAGCCATCAAGACATACGATGGTATCTACCACAGTACTGTTTACATACTGCTTTGCCATTACCCGTGCAGCCTCTGCCGCTTCGTTTTGTCTGGTTTTCATCATTGTCAGATCAATATACAGATTGATATGGGAGTTACTGGTTGCAAAATGCCCTGGTATTACTTTTAGGGCTATTTTCTTGTTCATAGGTGCATAAATCTTAATAGCTCTACTTTCCATAGAATTACCCCCTTTGGCAATATTACATGATAGCAAGGTTATATTTACTATTTTTTACATATTCATTATACTCCAAATATATTTCTTTAGCAAGTCATTCATCCCAGGTTTTCCATATCTCCGGCTGATAACCGACCGTAGCTTTTTTACCGTTTCTGACAATTGGAGTTTTTAGTAACTTTGGGTTTTCCTGCAACTTTTCTTCCCGGTCTTCCGGTGATAAATACTTCATCAGCGCTGTCATGTCCTTATCCTTTGCTTCCGCATTTATTAATTTTTCCATTCCCCCGACTGCTTGTCTCACCGATTGAAATTCGCCTTTACTCATTCCGAATTTTACAACATCAATTGATTGGAACTTGACTCCCCTCTCTTTAAAATATCTCTCGGCTTTTTTTGTATCAAAGCATTTGGAGGTACCAAAAATCTGTATGTTCATAATTACACTCCTAATTTAACTAAAATATGGGTTCATGTATCAAAGGTTCATTCAAGGATATCATATACCAATTTACACAGCTTGTATTAAAGATATGTTGGTAAACCATAGTCTACTGCAACACGTTTCAATTAATAGCTTTTCAATTATGCATGAGACAATATCGGTAGCTTTCCTTTTATAATCGGATTTTTCCCTTTGATAAATAAGGTTGTCCCCTCTTCCTTCCAAAGCTCGCATTGGTAGGAACCGGAATCAAGTGGTGTAAAGGCCAAAGTAATTTTACACTCTTCCTTTCGCATCAAAGCACAAAGTACCTCATCCAAATCAAATTCCTTCTCACAAAATACATCGAGTAGCACCATTTCATTCTCTTTATATTCTACCACCGCCAGCAAATCCAAATCCTCAATATAATAGATCAAATCAGATAATGGGGAAATAAGATAGAACATTACCAGCCCAGGATTATTTATCATGGAATATTTTGAAATCGGCAATGTATTTGAGACCAGTCGGTTGATTAAAGTTTTATCCTGTATGTTTTGTACATCCAGCTTCCTTACCGTAGTCTTGTTATTGTTTTTATTCATAAGCTTGGAATAGCTATATTCTTCAGCTTCAGAAAAACCAAATTTGGGGTAAAACTCAAGCACCGAATCATTTGCATAAAGATAGATAAATTCGCTGGTGGCTTCGTATTCTTCCAATATCCAGTTTATTAATATTCTAACTAACCCCTTATTCCGATATGCCTCCTCAGTCATAACTGTGCCAATCTGAATGACCTGTTTTACTTGACCGTCAATACAAAAGTCAATCGGATTAACAGATACGTTGGCAACGATCGAATCCTTATGTAGTAAGGAGTATGGCTGGTATCTATCACTCCAGTATCCTTGCTGATACCATTCTTCAAAGTCAAATTCAAATGTTTTTTTGACCAATTTGTTTAAGCTAAGGCGGTATCTATCGTCATCCTTATAGTCCTTAACAAGAAAATACTCTTCATTCTGAATCATATATTTATTTAGGCTTTGCATAATATAACCTCCGCTTCTATGGAAATAAATCACTTCCATTTCATCATAATGTATATCATAATATTCTTCAATCTAATATTTATTTCTGAAAAGAGGCTGCTACAAGAGCTCTTTTACAGAGCAGTTTGTATCAGCCTATGTTTGATCTATAACTTTCTTTTAAACAAGTTCACAATTCCTAATAATATAACAGCACCAACGATTGATATGATAAAGCTCCAAATATTTAAACCGGTTGCGGGACCAAGATTAAAAATACCGGCAACCCATCCTCCAATAAATGCACCAACGAAACCAACCACAAGATTTAATCCAATACCCATATTATGATCATTACCGGTTATTTTACTGGCTATCCACCCGGATACACCACCCAAAATCAACCACACTATAATATTACTGATTTCCGGCATAAATGAAATCCCCCTCTACTTTTGCGATTATTTTTACTTCTTATCCATTTTATCCTCTTTGCTGCGATCAATTAAATTATTCCCTACCTGATAAACAGCTTCCTTAGCATTATATATTTTATCTTTAACCTCTGAGGTAAGGGATTGAAATTTCCCTGTAAATTCAAGTTCCTGATCATTGGTAACCTTACCTGCAGTCTCCATGATCTTACCCATAGCATTATCTTTTGCATTCTCTAGTCTGCCCATATTAATACACCTCCAAGGCGAATTCAAAAAACAAAAAATGTTATCTCATATTATAATATTTACATAAATGAGTGAGTCTATACTTTCAGTTTTAGGCATTCATTGGATATAAAAAGCAGCTTCAAATTGTGATTTGAAGCTGCAGTTATTACATATCTCAATATTTTTTAAATATAAAAATGATTAAAAAGATAAGAACAAAAATTTACATTGTATGATCTAACCTATCCTCTGAATATCTGTAATTACATTTTCCGAGTAAATATCCTTCGCTCTTAAATTGTAATATAAAGCTTCAAATTTATTACGATTTGCCATTAGTGTATCTATAATAACAGGGTCAAAGTGACTTCCCCTGCCTTCTTGAATTATTTGAAGTGAGGCCTCAAGTGAAAATGCTTCCTTATATGGTCTTTTACTGGTAAGTGCATCGAACACATCTGCGACAGCAACTATTCTGGCGCTCAAAGGTATTTCATTACCCTTCTTTCCGAAAGGATACCCGGAGCCATCCCATTTTTCATGATGCCCTTCTGCAATTTCAATTCCTACTCCGAACAGACTTTTACCCTTTCTTTGCATATTTCGTTCTGCTGTTCTAAGTACATCCGCACCAAACGCTGTATGCTTTTTCATCTCCTGGAACTCCTCGGGCGTAAGCTTACCCTGTTTTAGTAGAATTCCATCTAATATCCCTACCTTACCGATATCATGTAACGGGCTAAATTTCTCAATGAAATCGATATATTCAATATTGATTTCTTCTGTATAGATATTATTATCGTATAATAACTGTGCAATCTCCCTGGAATAAATCGACATGCGGTCCATATGCTCACCGGTATCTTCATCTCGCGCCTCCGCTAGCTTTGCTAAGGCCAAAATACTACTGTAAAGAATGTCGCTGACCAGGATATTTTTATTTAAACTGATTGCTATACTATTTGCCAAGATGTGTAAAATTTTTATATGCTCCTGATTATATACATTTTTATTCTTGCTGGAGAAGAATATAACGCCTACCGGCTCTCCGGATACATTAAGTGGTAGTGTGATGGAGGCTCGTACACCTGCCTCCAGCATAATCTTATTATAGAGCTTTATTGGACTGCCCTCACAATATTCCTCTAAGTCATTTATTATTCTTGCCTTTCCGGTTTGAAGCAGGTCTTTTAAACTGGTGTGTCCAATTGGCCATATTGATCCAAGCACCTTATCCGGCAGGCCAATTATCGTACCGTCCGAAACACCATAAGAGGCCTTTAACATGCTCCTATCCTCGCACATTAATGCTACTCCTATATAATTATAGGGTATAAAGGCTGTAAAGGTGCGATTAATAAATTGTAGCGTTTCCATAAAGGAAGCATTATTATTAATATTCTCAATTAATGAGATCAGATTATTGGTCTTTAAAAACATAGTTCCAAACTCTGTCACGATGGGTGCTACCTTTTTTCTTGTAGGAAAGCTAGTCTTAACCGGATAATTCTCCAGTCCAATTTCCGCAATACCCCTGTATAACTCTGAAAATGGCTGTAATAAGAAACGCTGAAGCTGATACAGAGATGCAATAATAAATAGTAACAGCAGACCAATCAGAAAGTAAGTACTATATTCTATCACCTGATACTTGTTGACGAATTCTTTTAAAACTTGCTCCAATAACTGATCTGATAAATTAAGTAGCTCCAGGTTATTGTCATCGATAAAGGTTGTGGCCTTTGCTACTTCAGCATCGACCTGTTCGGCATTGATGATAACCTCTACGTTCATATCAAATTCTTTCCAAAGTGAATCTATCTCCATCAGATATTCGGAGGAGCTAATTTTTGAAGAATTAATATGAAGTCTTTCGGATTTATAATGGATACTATTATTATGTATTTCCGTCAAGGTTGTAGAGAACTCATTTCTTGCTTGCATTAAACTATCCCGTATCTCAGATAATCGCCGGCTGATCTCATCTTCCGGCAAATAAAATGAACCGGCTTCTAAATCTAAAAGTATTCCATACATGCGGTCTACATCCTTGCTGATCATCTGTGTATACATGCGCTGTTTTCCAAATACATTAATTATTAAATTATCTTCCTGTTCCATTTTTTTATTCTTGTTTAATAAATAGATAAAACAAATTAGAATCAATATGATTGCTGTAATAATAATATAAATAATCTTTTTTGCCGGGCCTATGCCGGAATATCTCTTGTTTATCAAGTAGTAGCCTCCTACAAGTAAATCCAGTGCAATTATTCAGTCATGAAGGTTTTCTATGGTATTGTTACGTATTGTTACTATTTTAGTTTAGGTTAAAATCTCAAAGATGTCAATTATTTAGTAATTCAAGATTTTTGTTATAATTAAAAAATCACAAGGGGCTGTAGCTACAGCCCCTCTCTTCATCTACCTAATGCTTTGTAATACCGTAGCAGATATCGGCTCAACGGTAATCGTTCCACTATCGATAACTTCAAGTATTTGAGTTCCGGCCCGGTTACCCTTAATGTATACATTCCACTGTCCTTCGGGAATATGAATCGTCTTATAATCACGATTAGAGTTATAAATAACACACAGCTGCCCCTCACTGGGATGAGATATCAAAAATGCCACGATGTTTGGTTCCACCCATTCATAAAACTTCAAATATGACCTGATTTCCTCAGCCTTTGTCATCCTGAGTGCACGGTGATTTTTACGAAATGCAATCAATCCTTTATAATAATTGACAACCTCTTTATTGGTTGTACTCAGATCCCATTTCAGGCTGTTTACAGAATCCGAGGAACAGTAGCTGTTTTCATCAAATAAAGTTTTCTCTTCATTAATCGGCTTACTACGCAAGAATTCCTCCCCTGCCTGAAAAAACGGAATACCCTGACAGGTTAGTATGATAGCAACTGCCAACAGGTTCATTCTGACACGGTCCTCCCTGCTTTCATAGGCGCAGGATAGTGTCAATTTGTCCCACAGAGTCAGATTATCATGCGCCGAGGTATAGTTGACCGTCTGGGTTGGTTCAGATGCCCACGGAGAGTTCGAATATAAAACCTTCCAATAATCAATACCCTTCTGCTGGGTGGCTGCTACAACTCCGAATTTGATTGTTTCTTCCAATCCATCCTTCCCGCTTACAAACCCCTTTTCAAAACCTGAAAACACACTTCCCTTGATTCCATCTCTAAGGCTATCGTTAAAAACCGATATTCCCGTATCCATGTTTTTAATATTTACCTTGAGCGCCCGTTCCCAATCAGGCAGGGGGGATAATCCGCTCGACCAACCTTCCCCATAGACGAGAATGCCGGCTTCTAACTGATTCAGAGCCTGTCTGAGTTCATTCATGGTTCGAATATCATGGATACCCATTAAATCAAAACGGAAACCATCGATATGATATTCCTTCACCCAATAGCACACTGAGTCAATAATAAATTTTCTCATCATCACCCGCTCCGAGGCAGTTTCATTCCCGCACCCTGAAGCATTGGAATAACTGCCATCCTGAGTCAGTCGGTAATAATACCCGGGTACGATACGGTTAAAATACGATTCGCCACCCTCCATGGTATGATTATATACTACATCCATAATGACACGAATACCCTTCTGATGCAGCGCGTAAACCATTTTCTTAAATTCCTTTACCCTTACTTCGCCATGATATGGATCAGTGGAGTAAGAGCCCTCCGGTACATTATAATTTTTCGGATCATAGCCCCAGTTATATTGGGGCTCTGAAAGCCTAGTCTCATCCACCGTCATATAGTCAAAGGTGGGAAGCAGATGAACATGCGTCACTCCCAGATCCTTCAAATAATCAATACCCGTTGGTTCCCCATATGAATTTTTTGTTCCTGTCTCCGTAAATGCCAGGTATTTACCTTTTTGCACGATTCCCGAACTTTGATCCGCAGAAAAATCACGAATATGAAGCTCATAAATAACTGCATCGGTAATCGCTAAAAAGGGTGGTTTTGGGTCCTCTAAAAATCCTTCCGGGTTCGTAGAGGTTAAATCGATTACCATACCTCGATAACCATTGACACCGACAGCCTTCGCATAGGGATCAACTGCTTCCTTTGACTCCCCGTCAACCGTTACAGTATAGGTATAGTAAACTCCGTTCCCATTTCCCTGATAAGTAGCCACCCAGGTTCCTAAATTATCCTTCGTCATGGGAATACTATGGAACAAATCATCCTCGTTACCTGTTCTATATAAATTTAAAATGACCTTCTCTGCTGTAGGGGCCCATACACGAAAATACGTATTTTCCTTTGTCCATACCGCTCCCAGGTCATCACCCTGATAATAATATGCTTCTTCAAATTCTTTTGTTGAAAAACACCTGGAATACTCAAGTAATTTATATTTTTCCAAATTAACCTCCGATCACCCGTCGATGCGGGGAATTAATTCTATTAATATTATGTTATTTACTACCATATTAAACATCAATTATTCCTTAATTATTCATAAAAATTGAAAAATTAGTCTGATTGATATCTAGTATAAATTTCGCCAATAAAAATTATATCTAACCTACAATGGTTCCTGTAATAAAAAAGGTATCTTCATACACCGGTTTTAATAGCGATATGCTCATAACCAGTTTTAGAAAATACCTTTTCTTATATACTATATTATTCCAATCTACTCTATCGGTCCCATTTATCACATAAAGAATTAATTTGTCCGATAAACTTTGCTAGATCTTTGTTTGTACCACCTTTATTATGTTGAATCACGGCTGCCAATCGTTTACCGGCAAGAACCAAGCGTTCAAATACGGAACCGGCTTTTTCAGGCTCAGTCTTTGGCTCAACCGGTATTTTGCTTCCAACTTTTTCGCAGGCATTCTTCGCCAAGTCATAAATAGTGCCGCTATAGGGTGCTAGCGCAGAATATCCTAAATCCTTGCTAATGAGTTCGGTAAAGAATTCGCATACCTGGTCATCTCCATGTACCACAAAAACCTTATCCGGTTTTTTCTCAAAGCCCTTTAGCCAACGAAGAAGTCCCTCTTGATCTGCGTGACCACTAACACCGGATAACCTTCTGATTTCAGCGCTTACTTGTATGGTTTCACCAAACAGCTTAACCTCAGTAGCTCCGTCCAAGAGGATTCTGCCAAGGGTACCTACCGATTGGTGTCCTACAAATAAAACAGTACTGTCCTCTCTCCATAGATTATGCTTTAGGTGGTGACGTATTCTTCCCGCATCACACATACCTGCTGCTGAAATGATTACCTTCGGTTCCTCATCAAAGTTAATTGCTTTAGATTCGTCTGCAGTAATCGAGGTCTTCAAACCCGGAAATGACAGCGGATTAATACCTTTATTAACCAACTCCATGGCTTCTGAATCAAAATATCCGGTCATATATTCATGAAAGATTTGTGTCGCCTCCACTGCTAACGGGCTGTCTACATATACCTTGAAGTTTCCATGGCCCTTTACAAGTCCTTCATCTTTAATTTTACGAATATAATACAGTAAGATCTGAGTCCTACCAACTGCAAAGGAGGGTATGACAACATTTCCACCCCTATCAAAGGTGGATTGGATAATACTTGTCAACTCACTTATATAATCAGGGCTTTCTCCATGATTACGATCTCCGTAGGTAGATTCCATTACCACATAATCAGCTTCCTTGATATACTGGGGATCATTTATCAAGGGTTGATTCAAATTACCAATATCTCCTGAGAAAACCAGTTTCTTAGTTACCCCGTTTTCCGTAATCCAAAGTTCTATGCTGGCTGATCCGAGTAAATGTCCTACATCAGTAAAACGCACCACGATACCATCATAAAGTGTAAATTTCTCTGAATATTCATGGGGTACGAACATACGAATCGTAGCCATCGCATCTTCCATATTATAAATCGGAACTGCAAGCTCATCACCGGCACGTTTACTCTTTCTGTTTTTCCATTCTGCTTCTGCTATTTGAATATGGGCACTGTCACGCAGCATAATATTACACAAAGAACTCGTTGCACCGGTAGAATGGATACTGCCACGAAAGCCCTGACTATAAAGTAGCGGAAGCTTACCAGAATGATCCATGTGCGCATGTGTCAGAATGACAGCATCAATGTCAGCAGAGGTAACCGGAATTTCCTGGTTCTCAAAGGTATCCTTTCCCTGCTCCATACCGCAGTCAATCAAGATGTTTTTACCGCATGCTTCAAGAAAAAAGCAACTTCCGGTAACTTCATGGGTTGCACCTAAAAATGTTAACCTCATTCAAACTCCTCCTCTTGGGTATCTATATTCTTTATAATCAACAACTAATTAATTCTACAAAATCAAGTATTCTCCTTCTATTCTTTACGTTTATAGCAGCTTAATACAACCTTCCTAAAGTTTATCATATGAGTTTTATAGTTTCAACCCTATTTGCGTTTCATACTCCTAATTATTTCCTTCATGTTTTGATCAATGCGCAGGGATTCTGTAATCTTTTGCAATGTCTTGTTATATGTAAAATCATCTAAATCATTCTTATACAGATATTCCATCGTAATTTCCGGGAGGTTCACATAATACATCGACAACACCCAAGCCACTGCCATCTTGACATAATATCCCTCATGATTTATCCGATCAAAGTGGGCGAATGCTAAAGGAGCATATTCTTTAGAAAGATAATATAACAGCATAACGACTCCAAATCGAATCTCATATTCCTGCTCTGATTCCAGATACGTCTGGATAAATTCCCAAACTCGCTCCATATTGATTTTGGTTATCTTAAGACCTCCACAAAAACCATCACATACCGGCCAGCAATCTATCTTCGGTATAAAATTTCTTGTCAGCTTCAGTACCTCCTCGATATCCGCATTACAGTAACCAATTACCATACCTTGAAGCATGACTTCCTCCATGGAATCCTCTTTGGCCTGTAAAAGGTAAGTTCTCCAATCCCCTTTTACGATCTTTTTTGCTATTTTCCTAAGAAGAGGGATTCTGACTCCCAGTATATTGTCCTTTCCGGGCGTTAAGGAGGAGGAAAATATACGATACTTTTCCTCCGCCAATTCCTCTAATTGTTCTCTTATTGTTAATTCCACCCCAAGCACCCTTCTTTCGTTATACTCCATCAATCAGCTGTCCTAATTTTGTAGGATTAATAATTTCTATTGTCCCTCGATTTACGGATACCAAACCTTCATTTTGAAAATATTTTAACATTCGGCTGACCACCTCTCTGGCGGTTCCCAGATGGTTTGCAATCTTTTCGTGCGTTATCTCCAAGGTATTGGAAGCCTCTATTGCGGATTGCTCCAACAAGAAATTAGCCAGTCGTTTATCAAAGCTCATAAACAGCGCCTGCTCCATAATCCACATAACCTCTGTAAAACGTGAAGCCATTAGATTATTAGTAAATACCTGAACCTGCAGGGATTCGCCTGAAAGCCTTCTAAAAATTGAAGTAGGTATGAGGTAAGTCTCGGTTTCCTTCTCAACCTCGATATAAATATCAAAAACTATGTTTTTCATAATACAGGCAGCCGAGAAAATACATACATCCCTATCAAACAAACGGTATAAGGTAATCTCTTTTCCGTTCTCCGATATGATATAAACACGTACCTGTCCCTTATGAATTAAGAAAAGCCCCGAACAATGATCGGAATTGCCATGCATTGTTTCTCCTGTATGAAAATGTTTTTTTTCAATGACCGGAATAAGATCCTTTCGTTGATAATCCGACAAATCCTTCCAGAAGCTTAAGGTATCCTGTAAAAAAGCTAAATCTTTCTGATCTATCAAGCTGTTCACTCCAATCGATATACTTTTATTGTGTAATGAAATTGACACCCTACAATGTAAGCTATTGCTGCAGATCAAAAAAAATGCATGCAGGCTCCAAGTAGTTATTATCCACTGTATCAGCGCATGCATGCATTTTTAATCCCTATATTTCAGTTTTCCACAATCCATGGATATTACAATATTCATATACGGCTACCACTTCATCATTGTCAAGAGCAAATACTGCCTTTGGTTCTTCTCCTGGAGCCAGACATTTGCGTTGTCCGCCGTTCTTTGTCTGAAGATAAATCCATTGAATATAGTGCTTCTCTTCCATCGGATGAGCGACACTTCCAACTTCAACTAAAACTGTGTTTTCAACAACAGACACTACCGGTACATGTTTTTCTTTGGATGCATCTACGGTGTTTGCTACCATTTCTTCCATCTCTTCACCACAGCATACAACCGGGACACCTGAGCTGTGAATCATACCAATGATATTTCCGCAATGCTTACATCTGTAGAATTTGTGATCTTTACACATAGGCATTTCTCCTTTTTATAGAAATTAATATTTGATAATTGCTAATATTCAGTCCTATTTACTCGTATTACAATTATCAAAACATAATTAAGAAATTCGTATATTCCTAATTAATATATATAGTATACATTAAACTTCTAACATTCTCAAGATATCTTTTTTTGGTCTTACTCCGACAGCGGTTGCTGATATTTTTCCATCCTTTACTACCATCAAAGTTGGTATGCTCATAACTCTATACTTAGAAGCGAGCTCTGACTCTTCATCTATATTAATTTTTCCAACCTTAGCAATACCTTTTACCTCATCGGCAATCTCCTCTACCGTTGGTGATACCATACGGCAAGGGCCACACCAGGATGCCCAGAAATCAAGCAGTACGGGCTCCTTTGAATTTAATACTTCCTGATCAAAATTATGTTTTGTTATTTTTATCGCAGCCATATTTTTCCTCCATTCCGCCGCCAGTGACGACATAACTATAGAATATTACATTTATTTTATAGGCTTACTATACCACAATATGTAAAATACTTCTGTGATGTTATCACCATACTTAAACTATTTCTGAATCGTGAAAAATATAGCATGATTCCATGCAATATTATAGCTGTGAAACTGTATTATGTTAAAATAAATAAATATTAGTCAATTCTATAGGGCTAACGAACAAATGCTACCTCATAAAAAACGGTCATACCCGGTTGTTAAAAATAATATTTGGTTTTGCAGTCATTTTGATTGGGTTTGAAATTCTGTTGAGGGAAAAACAGTAGAATCGGTGCCCTCAAAAACTAGAATGTTTATCACATTAAATAATTAAAATAATAGCGTGAGTATTATTTATCCATAAGGAGACCGTTTGCCGCCATCGGTACTTAGGTTGTGGCAATGATTTTATTGCCACAGCCTTATGTACCGTTATGAGAAAAGTCATTAAGTTGAGTTCTTAACTTAATGACTATGCAACGAGTGAAAACGTGTCTCTGATGGATAATAATACACACGCTATTTTATATTCCTAGCAAGTGATAAACATCACTAATATTAAAGGGCACCGTAATATTCTTTTACATAATCCACCTTATTAGCGCTCCTCACGGAAGTAGTTCACCCCGCAGCCTGCAGGCTGGGAACCTTCCTTGGATTTACGCATGGAGGTGATAATTAATACAAAGGTTGTGATTAGGAAGGGAAGCATAACATAAAATGCATTTGGTATTTCAATTACATCCTTAGGCACATAGAACTGCAACACACTGAAGGCACCGAAAACCAATGAACCAAAGATTGCCTTTGCAGGATTCCAGCTAGCAAATATTACGAGTGCAACAGATATCCAGCCCTGACCGTTTACTACACTGCTGTTGTTCCAGATACCACCGCCATTGATCAAGGATAAATAGGCACCACCAAGAGCACAGATACCACCACCAAGAAGAATATGAATATATTTTACTAGTGTGACATTAATACCAGCAGCATCTGCGGCTGCCGCGTTTTCGCCAACGGATCTCATATTGAGACCAGCTCTCGTTTTAACCATATAGATTGTAATAATAATAGCAATTACCACTGAAAGGTATACCAATGGATTATGCGAGAATAACAGTTTTCCAACCACCGGAATATCACCCAGTACAGGAATCGGTTTTTCTGAAATGGAAGCCATAAAACTCTCAGACAGCTTTGGTGAGCCTCCGGCATCACGAATCATTGCCTCACCGAAAAACTTGGCAAAACCGGTGCCGAAGATCGTAAGCGTAAGACCGCAAACATTTTGATTTGCCTTCAGGGTAACGGTTAAAAACGCATAAATCAGAGTTGCAAAGACTCCGATTGCAAACGCCGCCAGTAATGCCAGCCATAAATTATCGGTATGGAAGGCCATAAAAAAGCTCATGAATGCTCCCATGAACATCACACCCTCTACACCAAGGTTCAGATTTCCTGTTTTTTCAGTGACTATTTCTCCGGTTGTTCCGAAAAGTAAAGGTGTGCCTGCTTTGATCGCAGCAAATAAAAAATTAATAATCATTATGCTTTCCTCCCCTTTCTGAATACAAAACGGTAACGGGTAAAGAAGTCAAATCCAAGAATAAAAAACAGGATAATTCCCTGTAGTATTCCGGATACCGCAGAAGATAAACCGAAGGTACTCTGCATTACGCTACAACCTTTATCGAGCATACTAAACAGTATCGTTACAATGAGTATCACAGCCGGATTTAACTTTGAAAGCCAAGCAACAGTAATAGCTGTAAAGCCAACACCTCCGGCAACACCTTCTCCTAAGGTATACGCGGCTCCGGATACCTGGGTCATACCGGCAATTCCGCAGATTGCACCACTAAGAAACATGGTTCTCAACACAATTTTCTTCACATTCATTCCTGCATAACGTGCAGTATTTACACTTTCACCAACTACACTAATCTCGTAGCCCTGTTTTGAATATTTGAGATAAATGAAGAGTACGACTACCAGAACAAGCCCTATTACCCAGCCTGCATGTACACCAAATATCTGATCCAGCCTTGCATTCTTTTCAAAGGATGCTATCTTAGGAAAACCTGAGGAGGAGGGATCACGCCAGGGTCCTTCCGTTAGAAATTTTATACTATATAACGCAATGTAATTTAACATTAAGGTAAATAAGGTTTCATTTGTCCCGAACTTTGTTTTAAAATAAGCCGGAATTAGGCCCCAAATACCGCCACCTATAACACCAGCAATAAACATAATCAAAAGAAGAAGTATGTGAGGCAGGTGGTCAAAATACAACGCAAAAAAAGTTGCAAAGATTCCACCCATAATGATCTGGCCTTCAGCACCTATATTCCAAAATTTCATTTTAAATGCAGGGGTAATACCAATCGCTGCAATCAAAAGAGGAATTGCAATTTTAATGGTTCCTTTGATTGCCAGAGAACTACGCCACGCTCCATCCACGATGGTTGAATAAACCTCAAACGGGTTTTGCCCGATTGCTAATATAAAGATTCCGCCGGCTATAATCGCAGCAACAAATGCCATAAGTGATAAAGCCAGATTTTTACCAAATGAGATTTCGGCCTTTTTCACTACGCGAATGAAAGGTTCGTGTTTTGTTTTCACTACATGGTCTGTCATTTGGTTTCTCCTTTCTCAGATATATTAGCACCTGTCATCATTAATCCCAGCTGTTCCTTTGTTGTTTGCTTAGCATCTACAATTCCGGTTACTTTTCCATGGCATAATACCATAATCCGGTCGCACAGCTCCAGCATAACGTCGAGATCCTCTCCAATAAACAGGATTCCAACTCCCTTCTGCTTCTGCTCATTCAACAGATCATAGATCGTGTAGGAGGAATTAATATCGAGTCCACGAACCGCGTAAGCTGTAATTAGTACGTTTGGTTGTGATTCTATCTCTCTTCCCAAAAGAACCTTTTGAACATTACCTCCGGATAATCTTCTTACCGGGGTATCAACACTCGGGGTAATAATTCCTAACTGATCAATCAGCCTCTTTGCAAGATCTCTGGCTTCTTTCTTACTAACAAAGGGACCTTTTCCTTCATTATATTTCTTTAAAAGCATGTTATCAACCATGCCCATGGAAGCTGCCAGTCCCATACCGAGACGATCCTCCGGGATAAAGCTCATACTGATGCCCATCTTAATAATTTCATTTGGAGATTTACCAACCAGGTTTTCATTATGATATAGAATAGCACCCTTTTTTACCGGAAGTAGACCCGCAATTGCCTCACAAAGCTCCTTCTGTCCGCTACCTGCAACACCTGCAACACCCAGTATTTCTCCTCGATCTAAATCAAAGGAGATATCCTTAATAGTCTCAAACCCTTCCTCATCACTGACCGTGAGATGATGCACCTCTAGTAGGTTTTCATCAAAGTCGGTTACCGGATGATTGATGGACAATTCCACCTTTCGTCCAACCATCAACTCTGTCAGTTCCTGTGTACTGGTTTTTGCTGTGGTTACCGTCGCAACACTTTCTCCCTTACGAAGAATCGTTACTCGGTCACTGATTTCAAGTACTTCGTTTAACTTATGAGTAATGATGATTACCGCACAGCCTTCTTGTTTCATGAGTCGAAGGATTTCAAACAGACGCTTTGTTTCTTGGGGTGTTAATACTGCTGTTGGTTCATCTAAAATCAAAATATCCGCCTTACGGTAAAGCACCTTAAGTATTTCTACAGTCTGCTTCTCGCTTACGGACATCTGATAAATCTTCTTCTCCGGATCTACTTCCAAGCCAAAACGCTTGCTTATGTCCCGAATTTTTTCTGACCTAGTTTTATTTAAAAAGATACCTTTTTCTTTCGCTCCAAGAATGATGTTGTCTGTTGCGGATAATGCCTCCACCAGCTTAAAATGCTGATGTATCATTCCGACACCGAGTCTGATGGAATCCTCCGGAGAATTGATGGTGACGTCTTGCCCATTAATTAAAATAGAACCGCTGTCCGGTTTATAAATTCCTGATAGCATGTTCATAAGTGTTGTTTTACCTGATCCGTTTTCGCCAAGCAGGGCGAGTATCTCGCCCTGCCTAACGGACAGGTCTATTTTGTTGTTTGCTACAACCGACCCAAAGGTTTTTGTTATTTTTTTAAGTTCGATTGCCATTGTTTCTTTGATCATTTTTTCCACAATGTCACCAGCCTAATTATTATTTTACTTCAACTGTTTTATAGTACCAATTCATAGCGCCTGTAATGTCTGCATCTGTTAAGGATTCTCCTGCTGCACATACTACATTTCCTGCATTGTCAACGAGCTCTCCTTCAAATACCTTGAAGCCGTCAAGAATTTTCTTCTTTGCTGCGTCAATCGCTTCCTGAGTTCCTTCTGCACAGTTCGCGGAAAGAGGAGATACATCTACTAACCCTTCTGCAAGACCACCGAAGTAATTTTCACTTTTCCAGTTGCCTTCCTTAGCAGCCTTTGTTGCTTCTGTATAATATTTACCCCAGTTCCAGATCGGAGCTGTTAAGTGAGCCTGAGGAGCATCCTTTGTCATATCTGAGTTATAACCACAGCCCCATACGCCTCTCGCCTGAGCTGCCATCTGAGGTGCTGTTGTATCACCATGCTGAGCGATAACATCACAGCCCATATCAAGTAATGCTTCTGCTGCCTGCTGCTCTAAGGTAGGATCAAACCATGTATTAGTAACCTTTACATAGATTTTAGCGTCTGGATTAACGGATTCAACACCTAATGCAAAAGCATTAATTCCACCGGTAACCTCTGAGTTATCAATGCCCATAGCTGCAACAAAGCCGATCATGTTGGATTCTGTCTTCATACCTGCTGCAATACCTGCAAGGTAACGAACCTGATAAATACGTCCGAAGTAGTTGTTAAAGTTTGTATCATTGCTTAAGTAGCCGGAACAGTGTGAAAAGATAATATCCTTATGTTCGTCAGCCAATTCCTTCATTGTATCCATATAACCCCAGCTGGTACCAAAGATAATGTCTGCACCTTCTTCAATACATTCTTCCATCGCAGTTCTAATTGCAACTGCATCCGTGTCATCAACATTGTTCTTACGAATAATCTGATCATCAGATAGACTAAGTTCTTTCTGCATTGCTACGATACCCTGATCGTGTGCATATGTATAGCCTGCGCCGTCTGCGGGATCTCCGATGTGAATTACTGCCACTTTAAAATCAGACTTTGCTCCTGTTTCCTTATCCTTAGTGCCACAAGCGGTAAATGATAATACCATAACTGCAACTAAAATGACTGCTACTAGTTTCTTTAACATGATTTCTCCTCCTTATTTTAAACCGGTTCTACGGTCTCGGGGTATAGTCCCCTTTCTCTATTTACATGGCTTATAGCCATTCGTAAATCTTAGTCCCTAAAAACGATACCAGCTTCCTCACTCATTGCTTCAATAATTGCTAAGGATTCTACACGGAGACCGCTTTCACGTACTAGTCTGCCACCCTCCTGAAAGCCTTTTTCAATTACAATGCCAGCACCTACTAAGGTAGCACCTGCATCCTTTACGAGCTTTGAAAGTCCCATAAGAGCTGCACCATTTGCCAGAAAATCATCGATAATCAGCACCTTATCTTCCGCCTTTAAGAATTCCTTTGCTACTATGATATCGTAGACACGTCCATGAGTGAAGGATTCCACCTTACCGGTATATACGTCTCCGGCAATATTTTTTGTTTGGGTCTTCTTTGCAAATACCACCGGCACCTTAAAATACCAGGCGGCGATACAGGCAATTCCGATACCGGAAGCTTCGATGGTAAGGATCTTTGTAATCTCCTCATTCACGAACCGACTCCTAAATTCCTTTCCTATTTCCGCAAACAATTCAATATCCATCTGGTGGTTTAAAAAGCTATCCACCTTAAGAACATTACCTCCGCGTATTTTACCGTCTTTTATTATTCTGTCTTTTAGAAGCTGCATTCTGATACCCTACTTTTCATTTTATTCAAGGTGGTTTGGATAATTATGTATAGTAATATGACGTTCCCATGTGATAATCTTAACGTTATTTTCGACAATTATCAATTTAGGAAAATTAATAAATATTATAATTAATAATAATATAATAAATCAAATAATTTTAGTTTTGCCAAGAATTACCTATTGGATTAACCTACAATAACCACGGTTCTCGTACCTTCGAATATTTAATTCCTTAGGATGCCTTGAACCATGGACCTTATAACAAAACAAAGAGTCTGCAAAGCAGACTCATCGTACTGAACGTGTTCACGAATTATTATTGATTAGGCCACTCCTTGGCTAATACTGCATACTGATAACTATCGATCCAAATTGGGCTTCCCTCCGGCGTTCTCTTAAAATATACATTCTTAAGAAAGTGCCCTTCCCTTCTCATTCCAAGTCGTTCCAACACTTTCCAGGAAGCCACATT
Organism: Bacillota bacterium; assembly: GCA_023414875.1. Lineage (GTDB taxonomy): Bacteria > Bacillota > Clostridia > Lachnospirales > Lachnospiraceae > Mobilitalea. Next base: position 67,880 of record JAEZMV010000021.1, read on the forward strand.
TTCAGGATTGCACATACCAATTATCCGGTGTGCGCTTAAATTCTCAAAAGCATATTGCAGTATTTTGATACAGGCTTCCGTTGCATAACCCTTTCCATAATATGCAGGATTAAATACATATCCAATCTCCCAGGTCATAAACTCTTTAGGTTCCTGCTGCTCAAAGTATATATTTCCGATCAATTTATTATTTTCAGTCAAACATACCGCCAAAAACGCTTCATTTCTTGAACGGTATATTGCCTCTTCCTTACATTCTTCCAGCGAATACGTATGATAAGGCTCATACTTTACTACCTCTTCCAATGAAAGATATTCATGTAAGCCTTTCCAGTCCTCCGGAGTAAACCTCCTTATCGTCAGCCGTTCCGTTCTCATCTTCTCCAAATATTTATCCCCCTATATCAATAGTTTCATGGCAATTACCAAGTTGTCAAATACTACCACATATATTACCATCTCATTAAAAAAAGCACAAGCCAGGTAATCGTGTTCTATATAGCAGGACTTCTTATGGACTGAGTAAGGAAAACACTTTTTAAATCTTTGCCTCCCTCAGTAATTTCTGTAGACCGGAGGCTGAGGCTCTCAGACTTTCTAACTCTTCTGCATTCAGAGGTACTTCAAGAACTTGTTTTACTCCGCTAGCTCCAACAATCGAAGGAATTCCCAGATATACATCCTCGATACCGTATTCACCGCGTAGTAAGGTAGAAATCGTTAATATGGAATTTTCATCCCTAAGAATTGCTTCTACAATCCTTTTTACGGCTAATGCAACAGCATAATAGGTAGCTCCCTTTCTCTCAATTACCTGGTATGCAGCATTACGAACGGACTCATGTATTTCATCTTTTTTCATATCATTGCAGTCACAGGATATAACAGCGCATAATTCATTGATATCCATACCTGCAATTTTGGTAAGACTCCAGGTAGCTATTTCTGAATCCCCATGCTCTCCCATAATGTAGGTGTGAATATTACGAATATCAATATTAAAATTCTCTCCTAGTAGGAACTTAAGTCTGGAGGTATCTAATACGGTTCCGGATCCAATTACTCTTTCTCTTGGAAAACCGGAAAGCTTATAGGTAATATAAGTTAAGATATCAACCGGATTAGAAACTACAAGCAATATACAGTTTGGACTGTATTTTATAACTTCCGGTATGATGGTTTTGAATACAGTTAAGTTACTGCTTATCAGATCTAATCTGGTTTCTCCCTGCTTTTGAGCCGCTCCGGCTGCTATGATTACAATATCTGAATCCTTGGTATCAATATACTCACCGGCTATGATGTCTACCGGAGGTACGAAGGATACCCCATGGGATAGATCCATTGCTTCCCCTTCTGCCTTCTCTTTCTTGATATCTACGATTACAATTTTGGAAGCCAAGCCTCCGGTCATTAATGCAAAGGCTGTTGTTGCACCTACATAGCCTGCACCGATGATTGATATTTTTGCTCCTGAATCTTTCATATTAATACCCATGCCTTTCTCGTAACCTGCAAATTTTGGGCCGCAGGCACAAATTTGCGTGTGAAAGATTTATCTTTCACACTACACACCTCCTGTTATCTACTATTATCTACTATTATCTGTAATTTATAATAATATACCGCACTTGTAAAACCTGTGATTTAAATCACATTTTCTACCAGATTATTCCTGTTGAGCATTCGGATCAACGACCAAAGTTACCATCAGTATTAATCTCATTCCATCGCTTCATTTCCACCTGTCATTGGTGGCATTAAGATTATTATAACCACTTTCTACACTTCTGTGTCCATGAAGCCTTTACAAGAATAAATGTACCGAATTTCAAGCCTATTAAAAATGGTTAAGCATAAACTGAAGCATAGTTACTTCGCATTCTTTATATGTTGTGCAATTTCTTAGTCTTAAAAATATTCAATTAAATAATCTCCACTTCTTATTGGCATAATAATTTAATAAGTTTTCTTGTGTAAACAATATAACAATAAGGAGTGCGTCTATGAATACAACCGAACATGTTACTAATAAAGGGAAAGGAACAACCCGAATTCCCAATAAATTAGGTCTGGAAAAATCGCCCTATCTTCTTCAGCACCAATATAACCCTGTGAACTGGTACCCTTGGGGAGATGAAGCCTTTGATAAAGCAAAAAAAGAAAACAAGCCCATCTTTCTATCCATTGGTTATTCTACCTGCCACTGGTGCCATGTTATGGCTCATGAAAGCTTTGAAGACGACGAAGTTGCAGAGCTTTTAAATGATGCTTTTGTTTGTGTCAAGGTTGACAAAGAGGAACGTCCGGATATTGATACCGTTTATATGACCATTTGTCAGGCTACCACCGGACATGGCGGCTGGCCGCTTACCATTCTTATGACTCCAGAGCAAAAGCCCTTCTATGCGGCAACCTACTTACCTAAAAATTCGCGTAGCGGAATCTTAGGTTTAATGGATTTGCTGGCTCAGGTTGATAAGCAATGGAACACAAATCCACAGGATATGCTCCGAACCGGAGACCAAATAGCCGATATCATGAAGCGTGAATTTGAGACCTCCTTGGATAGCTCTGAGGTTACCAAGGATCTGGTTAACCTGGCGGTAACTCAGTTTAGTCAGAGCTTTGATCATGACTATGGTGGTTTTGGAAATGAGCCAAAATTCCCGATGCCTCATAATTTGATGTTTCTGCTGCGTCATGCGCAGCTGGAGAAGGACGAGAAATCCCTATTCATGGTGGAGAACACCTTAAAGCACATGTACCGAGGCGGCATCTATGATCACATTGGCTACGGCTTTTCCAGGTATTCTACCGATGCCAAGTGGTTGGTGCCTCATTTTGAAAAAATGCTTTATGATAATGCTTTACTTGCCATTGCCTATACGGAGGCATATCAATATACCAAGGAACGTATTTATAAAACAGTGGCTCAGCAGATTTTTGAATATATCCGGCGTGAAATGACTGATCCCGAAGGAGGGTTTTACAGCGCCCAGGATGCTGATGCTGAGGGAGAAGAAGGTAAGTACTATGTCTTTACTCCAGAGGAAATTAATAAGGTATTGGAAAATGAGGACGGCTCCTTCTTCTGTGAGTACTTTGACATAACGAAAGAGGGTAATTTCGAACATGCCAACTCCATTCCCAATCTAATCAAGGCCAACGATTTAAAATCCGATAACGAGCGCATCGTACGGCTGTGTAACAAGCTATATGTCTACCGACTGGACCGAGCGAGGCTGCACAAGGATGATAAAATACTGACCTCCTGGAACGCTCTGATGATTACTGCTTATGCAACCGCCGCCAGAGTATTTCAAAATGAGGATTATGCCGATGTTGCAACCCGTGCAGTAGAATTCGTAAATACAAGACTGACGGATAATATCGGAAGACTTTATGTCAGATATCGTGCCGGAGAGGCCGCCTTTATGGGACACCTGGATGATTATGCCTTTTATTGTATGGCCTTACTTTCCGTATACGATGCAACCTTTGATATCGGTTATCTAAAACAGGCTACTACCTTGACTGATAAAATGATTGAGCTCTTCTGGGATGAGAAAAACGGTGGCTTCTTCCTGACTGCCAAGGACGCCGAGGAATTAATCTATCGTCCTAAGGAGGTTTATGATGGTGCAACTCCTTCTGGTAATTCTGTTGCCGGTTATGTACTTCAAAGACTTGCTAATCTGACAGCAAATGCCAGATATATACAATTTGCTGATAAACAGTTGAGCTTTCTCGCGGGACAGGTTAAGGATTATCCCGCCGGACACAGCTTCTCCTTAATTGCCTTCCTTCAAGCTCTTTACCCTTCGAAGGAAATCGTATGTGTGGTCAGTGAGAAGGAGGATCATCAGGAGTTAAAAGACTATTTGGCAGAGAATTTTGAGCCTAATACTGTAGTATTACTAAAGTCAGAGGAGAATGATGAAGTGCTTCGTGAGGTGGCGGATTATATTGATGATTATCGCATGTTGAATGATAAAACCACATATTATATCTGCGAAAATCATACCTGTATGGCTCCAACCAACGAACTAGTACGTCAGTAATAGAAAAAGCGGGTACTGATAAAACCTTATATATTGAGTTTAATCATTACCACCTTTATTTTATGAAACTAACACTATATCCTCTATACCAGACCTATTATAATATAGTAATTCTTTGATTGACGAATGTATCAGAGTGATATATTATTATCTATATCACTCTGATACATTTTCATATATACCATTCAGGAGGTTTATTATATGGCTATTAAAAACAAAACAAAATATGCAATCCTCGGTGTGCTTTGTATGAAGCCTTGCTCTGGATATGATATTAAGAAATTTTGTGATAAAACGATATCTCATTTCTGGAATGAAAATTTCGGGCACATTTACCCGGTATTAAAGCAGTTGCTGGAAGAACAGTTGATCTGCCCTTCTGCACCGGAGATAGAGGACAGACGCAAGATTTATTGCATAACCGAAAAAGGTAAACAGGAATTTTATGCTTGGCTAATAGAGCCGACGCAACTCCAGCCACCCAGATCAGAGCTTATGCTAAAGCTGTCCTTTGGAAATCATATTCCGAAAGATAAGGTGTATGAAATGTTACAAGAGGTGAAGGAAAGAAATAGTTATAACCTAAAGCTATATAAGGTGATGGAGGTTAATTATAAAAACAATGAGGTAGCCAGAAATGATCCGGCATATCCCTACTGGCTCGCACCGTTGCGATTAGGAATATTAAATGCAGAGACTACAATCCGTTGGTGTGATGAGATCATACAATTATTAAAGAATTTCAATTGATATAACGAATTTAGTAAAGAAATATTCATTGCTTTATAACTTAAGATATTTTTAAAGCTGTATAGATAATTGTGAAATTATTAGGTTTATCAAATTTTATGTATAGAATATACAAAATAGATTCAGTTATTATATTTCGCAATTACAGCTATATATGGAGGTATTACATGGCTAAGATATTATTTGTAAACGGTAATCTTCATGGGCATATTAACCCTACCCTTCCAATTGTAAGAGAGCTGATACAACGAGGTGAAGAGGTATATTACTTTTCTACAATAGATTTTAAGGCGAAGCTTGAGGCTGCCGGTGCCGTTTTCATGGACTATAGTGAGATCCTTACTCCGTTCATGCAGCAATTTCGTCCTCACGGAAATCACCCCTTTTATACCCTGATGGAATATATGCTATCCTTTGACCGAACTGTGATCCCCTACATATTGAGTAAAACAAAAGACCTGCATTTTGACTATATGATTCATGATGTAATGTTTGGAGGTGGCAATATCCTGTCCAAAAAAATGAACCTGCCTGCGATTGCCTCCTGCTCTTCCTTTGTTATGGAGAAGCCCCCAGTTCCCGATCGAATGATGGAGCCTGGCTTTCATCCCCAGCTTGATTATCTTTATTCGGAGCTAAAGACAGCACAAGAAGAATGGAATTTTGATTCTCTTAATTTATCGGATATCTTCTTTAAGAAGGAAGCTATGACACTGGTTTATACCTCACGATTTTTCCAACCTCTCGGAGACAGCTTAGATACTTCTTATCAATTTGTCGGTCCTTCCATTACCGATCGAAAGGAAATACTTGACTTTTCACTTAACTCTGGGCAAAAGCTTATATACATATCCATGGGTACGATAAATAATAACTGCCTTGACTTTTATCAGAAATGTCTCAATGCTTTTCAAGACGAAAGTTACCAGGTTGTAATGTCGATTGGAAACAAAACAGGGATCTCAGAACTACAAAACATCCCGAAGAACTTTATTGTGAAAAACTATATTCCCCAGCTTGAGGTGCTTAAACGGGCAGATGTCTTTATAAGTCATGGCGGCTTAAACAGTGTTAGTGAAGCTCTCTATTTTGGAGTTCCTGTGATTGCTATACCGATGGCAAATGATCAGCCTGTAGTAGCAAAGCGGTTGGCAGAGCTTGGTGCCGGATTAAATCTAAATATGACAGAGGTCACATCAGAGATATTAAATCATATGGTGAATACGGAATTAACGGACCCTAGCTATCGGCAACAAAGCTGGGAGATCAGTAATACATTTATAGAATCCGGTGGATACAAGAAAGCTTCCGATCTGATTATTAATTATAAGAAGTCACTGCCGGTATAATCAGTGAAATGAAACTACTCCATATTTATCTTACAGAGTGGTATTTACCTAATAATTATTATACTGTCTGTTTCGTATAAATCTTTTATATATTTTTCTTACCCAAACAAATAATGTATTCCTTCTGCATATGATATAGTAACACTCTCCATGAGGTGTTGTATATGCAAAAAGGCTGGGTTTATGAACCGGTTATATCCAATTACGATGCATTACTGTTTTATAATGTAATGAGCAATTATACCGATGGCTATCATTATCACCCGATTGCCATTGCAAAGCGCGAGCAGATCGGTATGAAATATCGATTTCTGTGTATTGTGTTGGAAAAGATCACTCTGAACCTACCCTCTCATTTTGCCGATATTGAAATATATAAGCCGGAATTAGGAAAACCTTATGCTACCTGTATTTACAAACTTGAATTTGAACAATTTTCCTCCCAGAGAATATAACTTATTGTAAGGTAACTACTTTTTCAAAGACAAAAGGAGCTGTTTTATAACCAGCTCCTTTTTCCTAATTGAAAACCATATAATTTTTTATGATTCTAACTATAGTTCTTTTTAATATATTTTGCCGCTTTTTTTACCATATCCTGCATTGACTTTTGCTTGACATTGGTGGTATGCGTTCTACTATTCTTGAAATGTATATCCATTACACCATTTGCACCATTATTCTTCACGGCATCGTAGTTATAACCACGTCCATATCCTTGGCTTCGACCGCTGATGTATTTGCCGGCCGGCTCTGAGTCTTTACCGGCATGAGGCATTGCTGTCATGGAGGCTGCTAAAATATAATCTCCTACCTGAACTATAACTGCTCTGCGTGTCCAACTAAAGCCACCCCATATTTCTTTGATGGTTTTGGTATCTTCTTTTGTAAGCGGTTCAACATCCGCATGATTCGTCCCATATGTTCTTCTTACTTGAAAAGATTTTCCTGTATCCACATCGGTGACTGTTGCATCTACTCCTCTATCCCACAGACCTCTAACCTCTGAAAACCAATCCAGATCACCTGCTTTAGTAGTTGCAGATGATGCTTTTTCTTCATTGTCAGCTAGCAAGACACTTCTTGTCTTCTTACCGATAACTCCATCTGCTATTAAACCATTGGCCTTCTGGAAACGTTTTACAGCGTCTTCTGTGATTTTGCCATAATAACCTGTGGTTTTAGGATATGTAAAAAAACCTAATTCTTGTAACGTTGTCTGAACCGTTTTTACTTCTGTACCGCGTGATCCCTTTTTCAATAATGCAGCTGCTGAAGCATTTACCGGAGTAACAGCCATAGTTAGTGCTAGACATGTAACTGCAGCACGAATTAAAAAAGATTTGTTTTTCATATGCCAATCTCCTAACTGATGTCAATATATTTACCTTATGGCACCATTCTATTACGTATTTGTTAATTTGTCAACCTTTTATTTAACATTTACGTAATATTTTGTTTATTATTTTGTAACATTTGGAAACTAGGGTAGTTTTTTCCATACAAAAAGCTGCCACACGTACTGGAACCTTCTGCAAGGAAACCCCTGTACTGTGCGACAGCCTTTATGTAAGATGATAAACATTTTATATTATATCAATTTGGTGTTAACCATTTTGACTGAGATACCTAGATCATAACTTCATTAACAATCTTTTTTAACATTTTCTCAAGAAGTGCCACTTCTTCTTTTGTAAATTTATCACGAATACCGTTCATCAAATCCGTGTTAAAGGAGGAATTCATACCATAATTTTTTGAGAATTTATCCGTTACTTCCAAGAAGTATTCTCTCCGGTCATCCAAGGAAATTACTTTTCTAACATATCCCTTACTAATCAGATTACTAATACGATAGGTTGCATTCGGTTGAGAGATGTTTACGTAATTTGCAAATTGATGTACAGTTGGACGGTTTAATAAGTATATTACCTCTACACAATAGGATTCTGTTGGACTCAAGCTGTCCTTCTCTTCGTTAACACTTGAAAATAAGTTTTTGCAATAGTTGTTGCGAAACTTAAAATAAAGTTTTTCAAATTCTTTTTCCAGCATATCATTAGCTCCTGTCATTGAATTTTTTGTTTACAAATATCAAGTTAAAGAATAGTACACGATAGATGTCATTGTTTCTAGTAATTTTCGAATTAAATGATACCATTTCCATATCTATTATATACGTTTTCGACTATTAAATCAATTATTTATAACTAATTTTTTAAATTAATTAGCGCCTGACTAAGTTAATTCACCAATAACCTTGAAAAGATTGTAAACACTTGTATCCTTTATAGCAATGTTATACAATAATCCTACATATTATATATAAATGCCTATGATACAATCCGTATTATCCTTAATATCTCGTATCTATCATAAACAGTTAATGAGTTCCGCTATTACTTGTTTCATTGACTTAGCTTTGAAAGGAGCCAACATGCCGACAGGACTTATATCAACCGGTAATATCAGTTTTATTATAGTATTTTTGGAGGGCTTACTGTCCTTCTTTTCCCCGTGTGTCATACCCTTAATCCCAGTTTACATGAGTTATCTAGCTGGAAATGCGAAAAACACCTTGGAGAATGGCACAATCATATTCGATCGAAAAAAAGTGTTTTTCCATACTGTGTTTTTTATACTTGGTATTTCGTTTGCATTTTTTATTCTAGGAATGGCCTTTACTACTGTAGGTACCTTCTTTAAAGAAAAACAGTTATTATTTACCCGTATCGGCGGTATTATAATTATTTTACTTGGACTGATGCAGCTAGGCTTTTTTGAAATTAAGTTCTTCCAGAGAGAGCGTAAAATAAATCTTAATTTAGGTCAACGAAAAATCAATCCACTGATTGCTTTTATTACCGGATTTACCTTTAGCTTTGCCTGGACACCTTGTGTTGGACCGGTTTTATCCTCCGTACTGATTATGGCTTCCGGGAGTGGCTCCTCCTTTGCCGGGGATTTACTCGTGCTGGTCTATACAGCCGGATTTATTATTCCCTTCCTATTCTTAGGCTTTTTTACGACACAAGCACTTAATTTTCTAAAAAAATACCAAAAACTATTAAGGTATACCGTGAAGGTAGGCGGCATCTTACTTATACTCATTGGATTTATGACCTTTACCGGTTGGATGAACGGGATCTCCAGTTATTTAAACCGCTTTACTCCTCCAATCACTCAAGATGAGAATAACGACTCCAATGAGGTTACAATTACTCCTACCGATACCAGCGATGATAATGCTGACTCCGAGGGAAACCAATCTTCCGTTGGTGTTGATGCAAACGAAGCTGACGAAGACGAAGTTGATGCAGACGCTTCAAATAGCAATAAAACTCAAGCTTTTGACTTTACCTTGACCGATCAATATGGCAATGAGCACACCCTGTCCGATTATAAAGATAAGGTTGTGTTCTTAAATTTCTGGGCAACCTGGTGCCCTCCCTGCAGGGAGGAGATGCCCGATATAGAAGCTATCTACGAGGAATACGGCAAGAACGAGGAGGATGTTATTATCCTTGGGGTTGCAAATCCCGCTAGTACAGAGTTTCCGAATAATCAGGATGTAAAAAAGGAGGAAATCATCGACTTTCTCGAAGAGAACGGCTATACCTTCCCCGTTGTCTTTGATGAAACCGGAGTATTATTGAAGGATTATTTTATCTCAGCATTTCCAACCACCTTTCTGATTGATAAAGAAGGAAATATATTTGGATATGCACCGGGCGCTCTTACAAAGGATATGATGAAGCAGGTAATTAATCAAACAATAAATTCATCAAAATGATGGACTTAATTCTAATATTTTAAAGACAAAATAATCATCGTATCGCAATGATTATTTTGGGTAAACTAACGAAAGATATATGAAAGACAATATAACGAAAGAAAAAATATGGATAATTTCTTTGACACTGTGGAAGTATTATGCTACAATGCATCTGTAAATAATATCTCGTTTGAAAGGATGGTTTTGATGTCGGTATTAACTGTAATAGAGGTTTGTGCTAACTAGCACCTAATTTAATAGGTTCGGGTACACTTTGTGTAACCTTTTATTTGTCGTACCCAACTTTTCTACCTTTACAGTAATACTCAAAACTGTCTTATAATAAATTGAAAACGGAAGGCTTCTTCAGCCAACTTTTTCTGATTATTTAGGCATAATAGGTGTATCCTGTTATGCCTTTTCTATTTGTGAAAAAGTCTGTCATCATTTTGTTATTTGATCTATGATCAGTTTATATTTGATCTATGATCCGTTTTATGGATCCATGCCCACAGGGAGTATTCTACCTATTGTAACGGTAGTAATTTCTGTGGGCATGTTTCGTCTAGAACAAGGTTAATTAAAAGGAGTAGATAGAAATGATAGAAAAATCGATGAATGCTTTAGAATTTAACAAAATATTGGAATTGCTAAGTGAAAATGCTGTCTCTGAAAGTGCAAAACAAAAACTATTAGAGCTTAGACCATACCTTAGTGAAAGGGATGTAATTGCTAAAATAAAGGATACAACTGAGGCAAGAAAAATTCTTGACCATATCGGTACAGCTCCACTTCCTAACATGAAGGATATCAAACAGTTATTAGAGCTTGCAGAAAAGGGTGGTATGTTAATTCCCGAACAGCTGACTCAGGTTGGCTTATTTATCAATGCCTGCAAGCGAATGAAAAGCTTTTTAAAGAGGGCCGAATCTCTATGTGTTGATATCGCAGGATATGGCGGCTCAATCAATGAACTGACTAATCTTTCAAATGAAATACAGAATACAATACGCAATCATGCCGTTGACGACAATGCTTCGAAGGAACTTAGGGATATCCGTCGCAAGATAGAGCAGATAAAAACCGAAATGAAATCCAAGCTGGAAAGTCAGCTCAGAAGTAAAAAAGAGTGGTTCACAGATAGCTATGTATCGACCCGAAACGGACATTTTGTATTACCTGTTAAGCGGGAATACAAAAATATGGTGAATGGATCTGTGCTGGATATCTCCTCCAGCGGTTCGACGTATTTTATTGAACCGACAGTTGTTTCAAAATTGAAAGAGGAAGTTTCCATTCTTGAAATAGCCGAAAGTAATGAAGAACGAAGGATCCTATATGTGTTGTCTGCTTTGGTTGGAGAAAATGCCTTCCCAATCAATCTGAATATTGAGGCTATGGAGACACTTGATTTTATCTTTGCAAAGGCAAAGCTCAGCTTGGATATGAAGGCTATTCCGGCAAGCATTAATATGGATCGAAGGATAATGATTGAAAACGGAAGGCATCCCTTGCTAAAACCATCAGAGTGTGTTCCTCTAAATTTTGTAATTGGATCTGGCATCACTGGTATTGTAATTACCGGACCCAATACCGGTGGTAAAACAGTTGCCTTAAAAACGGTCGGCCTACTGCAGCTTATGGCGCAAAGCGGCCTCCACGTACCCTGCGATCAGGCAGAGTTATGTATGAATAATGCAGTACTCAGTGATATCGGAGATGGTCAGAGTATTACAGAAAACTTATCAACATTCTCATCCCATATCACTAATATTATCAACATTTTAAATTATGCGGATCGGGATAGCCTGGTACTGCTGGATGAACTAGGTTCGGGTACGGACCCTGCCGAAGGCATGGGAATTGCAATCTCAATCCTTGAGGAGCTAATGCACAAGAATTGTCTGTTTGTAGCTACTACCCATTATCCAGAAGTTAAGGAGTATGCAAATAAAACGGAAGGTCTTATGAATGCCAAAATGGCTTTTGACAGAGAAAGTCTTAAGCCATTATACCGTCTTGAAATCGGGGAAGCAGGCGAGAGCTGCGCCCTATATATTGCAAAACGTCTTGGCCTTCCGAAACGAATGTTGGAACGTGCTTATCAGGAGGCTTATTTAAAGGAGAATAGTAATAAGAGGATTATTCCTGAAAAGGATTTTCTGGATACTGCACAACAATATAAGGAAACTGAACACCCCTCTCCGCTCATTCACTCCCGTATTGAAAAAATGGCACCTCCCAAGCAAATCAGTACAAGAAGTCAAAGGTTTCAAATCGGAGACAGCGTCGTTGTATATCCTCAGAAAAAGATCGGAATTGTCTTCAAAACCGCTGATGAAAAAGGAGAGGTAGGGGTACAAATCCAGAAGAAAAAAGAATTTATAAATCACAAGCGCCTGCAGCTTAAGGTCGCTGCAGCCGAGATGTATCCGGAAAACTACGATTTTTCCATCGTATTTGACTCTGTTGCAAATCGAAAAGCGAGACATAAGATGGATAAGAGCTATCAACCCGGACTTTCGATTGTATATGAGAAGGAGCAGCTATAAGGATAACGTTCTTAACTGCCTTTGTTAAGGGTTACTCTTAACGAAAATAAAAATCAGCTATTGCAAATAAGATATCCAGTAATTTTCGAAGTAATTAACTCCGATGAATATTGAATACTGTCTGCAATAGCTGATTTATATTATATGAATATACCCTAGTCTTTTAGATAGCTCCTCCGATAAATTTAGTCAGTTAATCAATTTGTGTCTCAACATCAAGAAATTGAATCAAAATATCGTACATCTCCTTATACTCCTTTTTTAAGCTTACCGGCTTAAAATCTGTCGTAACAAAACAATGATCTGATTCTCCGATTGCTCTGACTTGCTTTGTTTCGGCATCCAGGACCTGATACTCTATCTTCATTTTAATGCCGTTAAAGAAGATTAGCTTGGTTTTTATTAGCACTGTTTCATTAAAACGAACCGCTGCTTTATACTCACAGTTAATACCAAGTACCGGTGAATATACTCCGGCCGACTCGATTATATCATAGCCAAGACCAATCTGATCCAAATAATCTACCCTCGCTTCCTCAAACCAACGGATATAGTTTGAGTGGTGGATGACCGCCATCTGATCTGTCTCATAGTATTTTGCCTGATGGAAATATGGTTTCAGCTTATTTTCCACTTATCTTCCTCCTGCTTTTATACCGTGTTCTCTTACGTTGCTTTACACTACTTTTTATTTTCAGTTGTCCGTTATTAACAGCTGCTAATTTGTATAAAAGAAATCATACTCTTTTTATGAGCTTATGGCAATAGCTTTATCATAATGAATGCTTGTTAAATTCTCCGTTTCTCTTCTTCCTGATAATTACTGCTTCTGGCTGGCATCCAGAGTAATATCAAGACTGCCATCACTACTAAAAAAACTTACAACTATCGTAAGTCCGTCCTTTGTACTCGCTGTATATGACTTCATATCATCCGAAGAGCTTTCATAGGTGTTCTCAGTAAAACCTTCATCTTTTACCTTTTCTACATAGTCTTCATAATCATCCAGTTTATTTTCATCGGTACACAGCATACAGGTATCTTTCATATTTAGAATATAAGTAACTTTTGCATCTTTATATTTTGGGATATAATCAGCTGCCATTCCCTCTGGCCAGTCATAAACACCTCCGGATTGCATCACCGCACCATCTTCACCCTCGAACACGATTCCATCTTCATCGATGGTCATCGTTTCTCCGTCTTCACCTTTAATATTAATCTCACCATCTTCTATATCAATATCCCCTTCATCCCCAATTGCTTTATCTACAATACCTTCTGTGATACTATCCCCAATTTTCTTTTTCAGGTTACAGCCTGTTAATAGTAAGAACGCTGCTAAAAATATACTAAGTAATATAATCTTACGAAACATATTAGTCCCTCCATTTCTAATATTCCTTGAAAGAAGTGCCTTTTCTGATACGAAACGGCAGAGAAGACACTTCTTAATGTTCAATAACCTATTTTTTTATTTATCTAATGCAAATACCCCATCCTTAACACTGCCGCCGTGTTCAATCACTCCGCCTGCAGCCTCAAACAATTCAATTACCTTTTCCTTGCTCATACCATCTTCCAGCTTAATCACCTCGAACTCAGGTCCAATCTTCATATTAGCGACTACATATTCAAGGCTTCCATTTGCTATATGAAGAAATGTACAGTTCGTGGTCATCTCTTCTTCTCCCCGCCAATTCAATGTACTGCCATCCATAATAATGGTGCTCATACTTCCGTCTTTATATCTCATGAACTCATTGGTGGAACGTTTAATTCTCTTCCCTTCACGTTCGGTATAATTATCAGAATAATAATATCCTTTCTCTAAGTCACTGCTTCCACTTTCAATCAACTTATCACCTTTTACCATGTCAGGGGTAAATCCGTCTTCTTCAAGCACATCTTCATAACCAAAGGTCAATTGTGACCCATTTTTATCAACAAAGCCCTTATATCCTGCAAACATGAGATCTCCTTCAAAATGGCCGTTCTCATTCATCAGATTCAGTAAGTCGTACTGTACACCGGTAACAAAGCATAAGCCCGGAGTTACCAAGGCCAGGGTTTCCATTCCTTCGTATTTATTGACTGCTTCCTCACAGCTCTCATATAGTTTACTCCAATATTCGGAGATATCCCCAATCGTCTCAAAATCACCGGAACCTAACTCTGCTTTTCCTTCTGAAGCATCACTACCTGAGTCAGATATCTCCTCGGAATTTTCATTTGTAGCTTCAGACGCAGAAGCCTCTTTCTCTTTTTCCTCTTCTTCCTCTGAAGCCTCTTCTTCGTCATTATCCTTCGAAGAAGCCTCGGTTTTATCACTGTTATCTTTATTCGTAGGCTTTGAAGAGCCTTCACAGCCTGTGAATAACAAGCCAAGACATAATACCAGTGAAATAATAATCAGCAACTTTTTCATTTATTACCATGCCTTTCTTAAAAGCCTGCAAGCTTATTGTATGAAAACTTCTTTTTCATGCTATGCAGAACACATTTTTTACATCTTTAATTATAAATTCTTATTCATATTTATTTCAAAAGTCTGAATTTACCGATCAGCGGTAATTCCTTTGCCTTCCCTGTAAGTCCGTTAATCAACCCCAGTAAAGCGAAAACAAAAATGAATATTGAAAATACCGGTAACAACAACCATCCGATAATCGGAATAATTGTTAATATAATTGTTCCACCAATGCTAAGTATAAAAAGAATTAATGATTGGTTTGCATGAAATCTTCCGTATCGAGAATCAGCACAGGCAAGTAGCGGTAAAAAGAAAATAATATATGCGAGTCCCGCAAATACCTTATTCTTCTCAATGTCTGCCGGGTCAAAGCTTTCTGTTGCACTTCCCATTGTGTTGTTCATGTTTGGATCTGACATAATCTAACTCCTCCTTATTATATGTATATTTTTTGATGCGCTAGTACCTACATTCATTCTATCCATATTTACCCAAATTGCTATTGCCCCAAGGGTGATTCTACCTTAAAAAACATATCACCCTATGGGTGATTTAGGAAATTAGTCACTTGGAAGATTTTAGTATATATGATATAATGTCCTCGTTAATAGCTAGAAATTCTATATTATTGTGAGTTAATACCATTAAGGATTGGGAGGGAATTATACGAAAAAAAAATACATACTCATACTGTTTATCCTACTTCTGGTTCCTACCATAATAATTATTGTTAGTTTAATAAAGGTTAAAAAACAAGACCCTGTTACTCTTACTCTTTGGCACAATTATGGGGGCCAAATGAAGAACACCATGGATGAAATGATAGAAGAATTCAACGGCACTGTCGGAATTAAGGAAGGTGTTATTATAAATGTAACATCCATATCAGGCTCCCAAACTTTGCATGATAAACTCACAATGGCTGCTAACGATGATCCCGGAGCTCCAACTCTTCCGGATATTACGACCGCATATCCTAAGACTGCTATGATTCTAGCCAAAAAAGATCTGCTGCTTAATTTGGAGAGCTTATTTTCCAAGAAAGAGCTCTCTGCCTATATACCACGGTTTATTGAAGAAGGGCGCTTGGAAGGGGATCAGCTTTTCGTATTTCCGACTGCAAAATCCACAGAGGTATTGTTTATAAATAGAACCATCTTCAACCGTTTCGCCAAAGATAGCGGTTCTACCCTAGAGGATCTAAGCACATTTGAAGGAATTGCAAAAACTGCTGATTTATATTATGAATGGACCGATAATCAGACTCCTGATGTTTTAAATGATGGGAAAACCTTCTATATTCCTGATTCACTCTTTAACCTCTCTTTGATAGGATGTGAACAGTTAGGATATAACCTGACTAAGAATAACACAATTAATTTTCCAAACCCGGCAATTACTAAGATATGGGATAATTATCTAATTCCATCCGTGCAGGGACATATTGCAGTCTTTGAGGGTTATGCCTCGGATCTTGCTAAAACTGGAGAAATCGTGTGTTCAACTGGTTCTACTGCAGGTGTATTATTCTTCTCTCCTACCGTAACTTATTCTGATAATACAACCGAAGAAGCAGATCTTACCATCCTTCCTTATCCCACCTTTGAAGGCGGAGAAAAAGTAGCGATTCAAAGGGGCGCAGGAATGTGCGTAATCAAATCCAATAAAGAAAAAGAACGTTTGGCAGGAATTTTCTTGAAATGGTTTACCAGCCCTGAGAACAATCTGAGATTCGTCTCCTCAACCGGATACCTTCCGGTTACTGAAGAGGCCTTTGGAGATGTTATGTTAAAAGAAATAGATTCAATTTCAGATGAGAATATTAAGGAACTATTGAAGGTTTCTCGCTCGATGCAGTTGGAATATGAGTTTTTTATAACCCCATTATTTGACGGTGTCGATACCCTGCAAAGCACTTATGAGAATAACCTTAGAGCATTAGCCCTAGAGGCACGGGATGAATACCTGGCACTATTAGAATCCAAGGAAAAGCAAGAGGCTTTGACATTAGCTCTGGAGGGAAAACTCGAAAAATTCCAGAAGTGCTTTGAATAAATATATTCTATCATATATTAAGAGAGGTCGGTATTCACTGTTGAACAAGCTACAGGAACAGCTGCTATTCAGATTAAATAGATCGAATTCAACGAGCATCTCCATGAGGTTAAGACTATTTCTATTTTTATTGGTGCTTGTACTTACGATGGTAGCCGGTATCATTATTATCATGATGGTTACCGGTATCTTCTCTGCCGGCATTACAGAAAGCAAGCAGCTTATTCAAAGTGAATTAATGGAAACCTCTCAGGATATCTCGACACAATATGGGCAGCTTTCCGTACAAGCTGTTGAGTTTTCAAAAGAGCTATCCTTAAAGATAGAAGAGAATTTACGAAAGAAAAATCTGACTATTTCCATGCTTTCCGATTATCCGGAGCAGATTGAAGAGCTAGAATTGGATTTATTTGAAAAGACTTACTACTCTTTACAGAAATCAAACTGCAGTGGGGCCTTTTTTATTCTGAATACTACGGTAAATCCGAATTTGGAAAACTCTGATTATTCAAAAGCAGGTCTCTATATCAAGAACATGGAGCCTAATATAGTAAGTGCTTCTTCACCTACTTTTACCATACTAAGAGGCCATTCCAGCGTAGGTAGGGAGAACTCTCTCAATCTTCATACACAATGGAGCATGGAGTTTGATGTCAGCAAAGCCGATTATTATTCACTTCCTATCCAGGCTGCTTTAAATAATGAGGGAATGGCTTTATCAAAACTGTATTACTGGAGTGACCCTATCACCCTACCCGGTACAAGTGAGGAAGCAATGCTATGTACTGTTCCACTAATTGATTCCAGGAATAATGTATATGGTGTCTGCGGCTTTGAAGTAAGTGATATGCTGTTTAAATTATCAAATATTCCAAATAGCAGTATGTATACCAGAATATTCTGTATGTTATCTCCGCTTGAGAACACCTCTGTCTCGATTAACCGATCAATCTTTGCCGGCGGCTATTCCATCAAGGATTTTTTAGAGGAAAATACCCATCTGAAGATAAAGGAGAACCAACACTCCTTTACGACTTATACCAGTAATAAAGGAAAGGTTTATTTGGGCCAGCATACCCCTATACAGCTTTATCCCAGCGATTCCCCATATGAAAAGGACCCTTGGATTACAGCAGTACTAGTACCAAAAGAGGATATCATTGACTCAATTACTCGGTTAAATATCATATTGGTATGTCTATTGACCCTGTTAGTTACCCTCGGAGTTATCATTTCTATTATATTTAGCAATAAATATCTCAAACCTATTTCAAGAGGAATTGAAATTATTAAATCCACAGATGCTGTGGAGGCTCCGAAAACTAATGTCCAGGAAATTGACGATTTAATTAATTATCTCGCAATCTACAAAAAGGAATTGGCTAAAAAAGTAGAACAGGATAAAACTCAAATTTCCATGCTGGAACAGTTCGTAGGTAAAACCAAAAACCTGTCACCGGCTGAGCGCTCCGTCTTCAATCTTTATATTAAAGGCCTCAGTCCCAAGGAAATTGCTGATTCCATGTTTTTAAGTATAAACACAATAAAAACCCATAACAAACGCATCTTTGCTAAGCTTGGGGTGGCCTCCCGTGAGGAACTGCTCCTTTATATCAATATGCTAAAAGAAATAGGACAAGAGATCAAATAAAGCCTAAGTTAAATCTATTTTAAAGAAAATATACTAATCTTCAAAATAAGTAAAACCTGATAATTGATAAACTTTCATCCAATATCTACGGATAGAATTTCAATTATTGAAAATACTATTTTTGGAGGTGTATACTATGATAACTAACATAAGCTTAACTACAAAGGAAAAGTATTTATTAGAAGATTCAAAGACTCATGAAGAAATATGTATTCTTAAATACAGTAATTATGCTAATTTAGCTACGGACGCAGAATTGAAAGGTGTGTTTCGTAGTAACCTTCAAACTGAATATGAACATCTACAGACAATCAATCAGCTGCTAAAGGGACAGGTTCCAAATATGAGTGGACAAGGAAGCCAAAGTAGCAGTCAGCAGCAGTCAGGACAATCCAGCCAGATGCCGAATTCCCAACAATCCTCGGTTGAGCAGCAGAGTAGCAAATCTGCCAGCTTTCAGGCTTCCGACAAGGATCTCTGCATCGATATGCTAAATACCGAGAAGTATGTCTCCGGCGCCTATGATACATCAATCTTTGAATTTAAAGATGCATCAGTACGTGATGTATTAAATCATATTCAAAAAGAAGAGCAAAAACACGGAGAAGCAATATTCGCTTATATGCAGAGCAAGGGAATGTATTCACCAAGCTAAGCCAAAAGCTCTGGCAGAGAATTTAAGATGTAAAGTATAATGAAAGAGTCTGACTAATGGTGTCTTTTCCTATTAATCGGACTCTTTTATGATGGGAATTTGGTTTTACTATCTTTATAATCTTTTATTATTCATGATACATATTATAATCCTTTATAGCATTCTAAATAGCATGTCGCACTCCTACTCCAGGAGAAATTATATGCCATACAATTACGGATATAATTTGGCCAATCAGAAGTATGATAAGTACTAATGGCACGCTCAATTGCCTTCGCCAGGGCTCTGGCATTCCAGCTCTCCATATAAAATCCGGAGGACTTCTTCGGGTTATCTACTTCATCCGTCACAGTATCCCTTAAACCGCCAACCGGATTTACGATAGGAACCGCCCCGTACCTCATAGCATAAAGCTGCCCTAATCCACAGGGCTCGGTTAAGGACGGCATCAGATAAATGTCTGCTGCCGCATATATTTTTTTAGCAAGCACCGGTTTATAATTGCATTCCAATGCTATATTTGGATAGTTCGCAGCAATACTTGCCAGCAGCCCTTGATAATAGGTACTTCCGGTGCCGAGAATCAATAGCTGAAGCTTAGTTAAGTCCAACGAATTAATTACCTTTATCAAGAGCTCGATTCCTTTGGAATAATCCAATCTTGTGATCATTGCAATCAAGGGTATCTCTGTATCAGCAAGCCCATAGTTTGACCGCAGCAGTGATCGGTTCTTCTTCTTTTGGTCAATATTACTTATGTCATAAGGATAATCTAATATTCCATCGTCGGATGGGTCGTAGCTCTTTGTATCAATTCCGTTAAGTATGCCAAGCAGTTTATCCTTCCTGTGAAGGAGCAACTCAGACATACCACAGCTCTGATCGGACTGAAGGATTTCTTCCCGGTATCCAGGACTAACCGTAGTTAGCAGATCTGCATACAATATACCTGCTTTCATAAGGTTAATCCACTCCGGGTAATCAAGCTGAACCTCTTCTTCCTTTGTTAATATTCCGGATAAGTAAGCTGCAGGAAGAAACCCTTGGTAGGAAATATTATGAATGGTATATACCGACTTAATATTTGGAAACTCTTTTTTTAATAAAAGAGGAAGGATGCCCGTATGCCAATCATTCGTATGTATAATATCCGGATGAAATGATATCTGCTTTAGCATCTCAATTACTGCCTTACAAAAGAATAAAAATCGTAGCGCATCATCCTCGTAACCATATATTTGATCCCTGTAAAAAAACCTGTCATTTTGAAGGAAGTACACCGGAATATCTTTTTTCTCCTGATCGGTTTTTAATATACAGGTTTCATAACCTTGATGAATGGGTACCGGATAATCCTTAAGATATTTTAACTTCCTCTTAATACCTTTATAAAGAGGTAGGACACATCTTACCTCTACCTTACCAGTTTCCTTCAGTGCCTTTGGAAAACTGCTTCCAACCTCACCAAGCCCTCCGACACTTGCATAGGGTGATATTTCGGCAGCAATATATAAGATTTTCATACTCTTTTTCTATTTTCCTTCCTGCTTCTGTTTTACGAATTTTCCTTTTTCATCGATTGATATAGCTCCATATATTTAGCGGCAGAGCTTTGCCAGCTAAAATCACAGGACATTGCACCTTTGATCAGCTTACTGCGTACTGTTTTCTTCTTATATACAGCTAATGCCCGTCTGATGGTGTAAAGCATATCATGTGCATTATAATTGGTGAAGCTAAACCCATTCCCTTCTCCGGTCTCCTCATTATAGGAGCTTACGGTGTCCTTCAAACCGCCTGTTTCTCGGACAATTGGCAAGGTACCGTATCTGAGACTGATTAATTGCCCCAAGCCACAGGGTTCAAACAAGGAGGGCATTAAGAAAAAATCAGAGGCTGCATAGATTTTATGTGCCAGCACATTATCAAACCTGATATTAGCGGATACATTACCCGGATAACGGTTCATTGCCTCAGAAAAAAATTGTTCATACTTAAGCTCACCGGTTCCTAGAAGGACAAACTGCACCTCCTCAGACATTAATTCGTCAAAGACGCAGGAGACTAAATCCAGACCTTTTTGATCTACCAGCCTGGTAATCATGGCGATTAAGGGTATCTCTTCCCCTTCGGTTAAGTTCAATTCCCTCTGTAAGGAAAGCTTATTAGCCGTCTTTCCACTTAAATTGGATTTTGTAAAGTTTCGATCAATCAGCTTATCTTTTTTCGGATTAAATTCATTATAATCAATTCCGTTCACAATCCCGAACAGCTGGTGACCTCTTGCATTTAAAATCCCCTCAAAACGCTCTGCAAAGAAAGGATCTTTGATTTCCTGTGCATAGTTTTGGCTAACTGTTGTCAGTATTTTGGCATAGGTTAAGCCTCCCTTGAGAAAGCTTCCCGATCCGTAAAACTCCAGTTTATCCTCAGTAAAATACTCATCTCCCAGTTCAAACCATTCTTTCATCTGATCAATACCAAATACTCCTTGGTATCTTAAATTATGTATAGTGAATACCGTATCTATATTCTGATAGATATCCACCTTGCGATATCCCGATTCCAATAATACCGGTATCATTCCTGTCTGCCAATCATGGCAATGGATGATATCGGGTGTAAAGTCCAGATGTGGCACTGCATCCATGACTGCCTTGCAAAAGAAAGCAAAGCGCTCTCCGTCATCATCGTACCCATAATGACCCTCCCGATTAAAATAGAATTCATTATCTATAAAATAATAGGTAACTCCGTTATGTTCAGCCTGTTCTATTCCACAATACTGATTTCTCCAGCCTACCTTCACATAAATGTAACAGCTATGCTTGATGCCTTCTTTCAGTTGTTCCGGCATGGTTCCATATTTGGGCATAATGACCCTAACCTCCGCTTTCTCCTTCTGAAGAGCTAAAGGCAAGGAACCCAGTACATCTGCCAAACCTCCGGTTTTTGCAAAGGGACTTGCTTCTGAAGTGGCCATTAAAATTTTTAACATACGTTATCTCCTTTCAACTATATCACTACCCTTTTTCTTATTACGATCGGATAACTCTCCTGTCCGATTAAATGTTTGCCTTTCCGAACGAACACTTCCTTATCCAAAATAACGTTTTCAATGACAGCTTTCTCCTGTACTTCGGTATCCTGCATAACAATGCTGTTTTTTACTACAGCTCCCTTCGCAATCATAACTCCTCGGAAAATAACACTGTTTTCTACTTGCCCTTCTATGATACAGCCATCCGCCACCAGTGAATTTTCTGCTTTCGCATTATCTCCGTATTTAGCAGGAACTTCATCCTTCACCTTGGTATAGATAGGACCGTAGTGATGGAACAGCTCAAAGAAGTATTCCGGATTTAATAGCTCCATATTATGCTTAAAATATGACTGTATGCTGGCAATCTTGGCAAGATAACCGGTATAAGGATAACCTAATATCTTTAGTTTATCCTTATTCTTAATTAAGATATCCTTTATGAAATCATATTGACCTCTTGCTATACATTCCTCAACCAAATACTCAAATAGACGTTTTTCCAGAATATACATTTCCATGGATACCTTGTCTGAATTCGTAGCGGATGGTTTCATTTCTATATCCCATACCCGACTCTGATCATCGGTTCGAATTAAGGTATGCTTAGACAATACCTCCTTTGTTAACTTCTTTTCTTCTTTATATATCATAGTAATATCTGCATTGTTGTTTTTATGAAACTCCATCGCATCATAGTAAGTAAGGTTACATACCATGGAGCTCCCAGAAATAATTACATAATTTTGAGGGCTCTTTCTAAAATAATTCATATTACTATGAAAGGCTTCTACTTCTCCTCGATACCACCCCGTATTATCTGAACTGACATACGGGGGAAGGATACAGAGTCCACCGGCTTTCCGGTCAAGATTCCACTGCTTTCCTGAATCCAAATGATCCATCAACGAGTGGTAATTATTTTGAGTGATCAGGCCAACATTAATAATTCCTGAGTTCACCATATTGGATAATGTAAAATCAATGACACGATATCTGCCTCCAAACGGGAGTGCAGCAACGGACCTATGGAGCGTTAATTCTCGAAGACTGGCGTTATTGTCACCTGTGTAAATAATACCCATTGTATCTCTCATAAAGGATCCTCCTTAATTATACGACTGCCTGATAAGCTCTAAAGTTATCTGCGTCAATCATTGCTCCTTTATCTAGTTTGAAGCCTGAGGGTAATACCAAATTTTCGCCAATGACCGTGATATCATTGTCCTTCGTTTCCTGTTTACCATCCTCCTCTGCCCGGGCTCTGTAGCCGATGTAACAGTTATCACCTATCACCGTGTTTTCAGCAATGATCGAATGCTCAATGATCGTATTTTCACCCACCTTAACATTTGGCATCAGAATGGAATTATGTATTCTGCTCCCTCTTCCGATGGTAACCCCGGAGAAAAGTATGGAATGATATACATCGCCGTATATAATGCCTCCTTCTGTAATAATACAGCGTCTGACATTAGCTCCAAGCGCAATAAAATGAGGCGGCTCAACTGGATTCCTTGAATAAATCCGCCATCCCGGATCATATAAATCAAGCTCCGGAGCTTCCTCCAATAAATCCATATTAGCTTCCCACAGACTTTGAATGGTCCCAACATCCCTCCAGTACCCCTTGAACGGAAATGCGTACATACGCTCCCCCTCCTTTAGCATCTTAGGAATAATGTCTTTTCCGAAATCATTGCTGGAGCTGATAGTATTCTGGTCTTCTATCAGATATTGCCTTAACTTTTTCCATGAAAATATGTATATTCCCATTGATGCCTTATTACTGATTGGCTTCTTAGGTTTTTCAACAAACTCATAAATTCTGTTATTTTCATCCGTATTCATAATTCCAAACCGGCTTGCATCTTCCCAGGAAACCTCCAGAATTGCAATGGTCGCATCTGCCTTTTTTTCCTCATGAAATTCTAGCATCGCACTGTAATCCATCTTATAGATCTGATCACCGGATAAAATTAATACATATTCCGGGCGGTAGGCATCAATGAATTCAATGTTTTGATAAATAGCATTCGCAGTTCCGGAATACCACTCACCTGCAGACTGTGTCATATAGGGGGGGAGAATTGTGACGCCACCATTCAAACGATCCAAATCCCAAGGTTGACCTATTCCGATATAAGAATTCAGCTTCAACGGTTTGTACTGAGTCAGAACTCCTATCGTATCAATCCCGGAATTTGTGCAATTACTTAATGGAAAATCAATAATTCGATATTTTCCACCAAAAGGTACTGCCGGTTTTGCAGTGTTTTTTGTCAACACTCCCAATCTACTACCCTGTCCACCCGCCAGCAGCATAGCCACACATTTTTTAGTTAACATTGTACAAGCCCTCCTTTATAAATTGTGCCAACTTAATCCAGTAAATGCTCCACCGGTCTATAAAAGGTAGCGGATAATGCCGGAACCGACAGCTCAATGGATTGATCATAGCCATGACAAGGAGTATTTTGTACTGTTATAACCTGCTTCCGACCTATTCCTCCCCCTCCGTAGCATTGATAATCGGAACAAAAAACCTCCCAGTATCCTTCAGCTTTGGGTATACCCAAACGGTACTGCTCTCTTAAAACCGGTGTAAAGTTAATAATAAATATTATATAATCACCCTTGGTATGACCGCTTCGCATAAATGCCAATACACTGTTGTTGCAGTCATCAAGGCATAACCATCGGAAACCATCCCAGCCTCCGTCGTCCTCCCACAAACAAGGGTTGTTAAGATAAAAATGGTTCAGGGCTTTCACATAATCCTTCATTTTTTGATGCATTTCATATCTCAAAAGATGCCAATCAAGTTTGTCATCAAATTTCCACTCAATAAACTGACCAAATTCCCCACCCATAAATGTAAGCTTTTTCCCTGGGTGAGCTGTCATATATCCATACAGGCAGCGCAGTCCCGCAAACTTCTGCTGATAATCCCCCGGCATTTTATCCAACAGGGAGTGCTTACCATGGACAACCTCATCATGAGACAACGGTAAAATAAAGTTTTCAGAAAATGCATAGGTAAGCGAAAAAGTCAGCAGATTATGATTCCATTTACGAAAATACGGATCCATTGAACTATACCTTAAGGTATCATTCATCCATCCCATATTCCACTTGTAATGAAAGCCCAGACCGCCATCTCTGACAGGGAATGAGACCTTTGGCCATTGGCTGGAATCTTCTGCAATCATCAGGCTTCCGGGATAAAGCGAGCAAACTGTCTCATTCATTCTCTTCAAAAACTGTGCAGCTTCCAGATTCTCTCTGCCACCATACTTATTTGGCAACCATTCCTCTCTGGCATAATCCAGATAAAGCATACTGGTAACTGCATCGACACGAAATCCATCTACATGAAAATACTCTAGCCAAAATATAATATTAGATATAAGAAAGCTTTGAACTTCCAACCTTCCAAAATCAAAAATTAACGTCCCCCACTGCGGATGCTCACCTCTTCTTGGATCCGGATGTTCATATAGAGGGCAACCATCAAATCTTGCTAATCCATGAGCATCCTTAGGAAAATGTCCCGGTACCCAGTCAAGAATTACAGCAATGCCATTTTGATGAAATTGATCAATCAAATACATAAAATCCTTAGGTGTTCCGTACCTACTTGTTACTGCATAATAACCGAGTACCTGGTATCCCCAGGAACCATCAAAGGGATGCTCCATCACAGGTAATAATTCTATGTGGGTATAACCCATATCCACTACATATTTTACAAGTTCATCCGCAATATTTCGGTAATTCATCAGACTTCCATCTTCATTTCTCATCCATGAACCAAGATGAACCTCATAAATCTGCATCGGTCTGTCATATCGCACGTCCTCTTTTTTATGTAATTGCCAGGTATCATCCTCCCACAAATAACCCTTAAGATCATATACCACAGAAGCGGACTTAGGCCTTACCTCCGAAAAAAAAGCATAAGGATCATATTTGTATAAAATTTCACCATATGTAGTTCCTACTGCGTACTTATAGATCTGATATTCCGATAGCTCCGGTATAAATAAGCTCCATAGCCCGGAGTCGCTGACTCTTTTCATAGGGTGTATCTGTACACTCCATTCATTAAAGTCTCCTACAACGCTGACCCAGCTTGCATTTGGTGCCCAAACACCAAAGTGCACTCCCTGGGATTGACCCATATTCATCAGATGTGCACCGAGCATATCATAGCTCCTGTAATTTGTACCCTCGTGAAATAAATAAATCTGTTCATCTGTCATTATTCCGGGTTTCCTATCTGATGACATATGCCTTTACCCTCCCGAATTCCTCTATTTGTCTACTATCCTTTCTTCTACTGAAATCCATTAAATTATCAGCATAGAAAATATATGACGTACCAATCAAATATATTCATACTAATTATAAATGCTAAATAGATAATTCCGACAAACCAGTCGACTTAATAGGTTTTATAGCCCCTGACTTATGTTATAGTTTGTCTTATCTCTTTTTATGTTAGTACGGAGAACTTTTTTATAAAATAAAAAATTTGTCCCATAATATATATATGTAATTATTTAAGAAAGAGTACTGCCTTTATCTAGGCTTTTCTTACCTGTTTTCATCTTTTGTTCATTAGTGATCTATCATTAGGTAATTGCGAAACTATTAAGTTTGCTAAATTTTATGTACAGTATATACAAATTCCTCCGCTCCAACGCTCCTTCCGCTTAACTTCCGCTCCGGAATTGTATATACTGTACATAAAATAGATTTAATTATTAAGTTTCGCAATTATCTATAGTAATCTATTATAATTGTGAGGTAATACTATGTTTGTTCCTAAACGGATTTTATTTGAGAAGGGCGCCTTGAACTACGAGGTCGGAAAGAGAATTTATCATCGTTTCATACAGGAAAAAGATATTGAAATCATAGAACTGCGAGGTAACAAAATTAAAGAGAATATTCCCGGAGATAACTTATATGATTTATATCGCTCCGGAAAGAGAACCCTTGTCGTCGGAGTAAAGAAAAAAATGAGCTTCCAGTCCTGTAAACCCTCTGCTCATTATCAGCTACCACTAATGTCAGGCTGTATCGGACAATGTCAATACTGCTACCTAAATACGAACCTTGGTGATAAACCCTATATGCGGATTAATGTGAATATCGATGATATTCTAGCTCAGGCAGAAGCCTATATTCAGGAACGATTACCGGAAGTAACTATCTTCGAGGGTTCGGCAACCTCCGACCCAATCCCTGTAGAGCCGTATTCTAATCTCCTTCAACGTACGGTCGAATATTTTAGTAACAGTGAAAAGGGAAGCTTTCGGTTTGTTACCAAGTTCATTGATGTAGACACTCTGTTGGATGTAAAACATAATAATCATACGGAAATCCGATTTACATTAAATACGAATAAAGTAATTCAGGAATATGAAAAGGGAACCCCCACAGCAGAAAGGCGAATCGAAGCCTGCATCAAAGTAATCCGGGCTGGATATCCAACGGGCTTCATTATTGCACCGGTTTTTCTTTATGATAACTGGAAGGAAGATTACCACCGCTTACTGACAGATTTAAGAAATAGTTTACCAAATCAGCTTTATCACCCCTTAACCTTTGAGGTTATCTCACACCGATATACCACCCGTGCTAAGAATGTAATTACAGAGGTTTTTCCGGATACTTCTCTGCCGATGAAGGATGAGGACCGTACTTACAAGTACGGTCAATTCGGTTACGGTAAATACGTATACCCAAAATCAGACCTCTCTGAGATTACAGCCTTCTTTCAAGAGGAAATTGATTCGATTTTTGACTACAAAGAGATTAAATATATTATCTGATACTACATCACAATACTTGACATGATCACTTTTCAAAAAGCCATAATTGCTGAAAAAACTTACCTCCCATAGTTAGATTTCGTCTAACTTATGGGATCAGTTCATCCAATAATTATGGCTCTATAATTCTTATTCGTATTTACTTTTATGAGTAGACCTAATCACCATATGAATGTTTCTAATCCAATTGTAAACTCCTTGGCTTTATTTATCTAAGAAAATATCATTTTCATATGGAATGCTAAGGACTAGTCATTTGTTAACTCCTTTTTAACGGAACGGATAATATATTCACCTCTGTGGTTTATAACTCCCCAGTAGTTTCCTCTTTCCAACTGGATATATCGGTCATCAATACTGATAATGTTCTCCGGAGTAGCACTTTCATATTCTACATCGCCGTTCCCATTCAACAATAAGTATCTATAGTTTATATCAATTGAATCATAATTAATCAAAAGAATATTATCCGTTAGGTATACATTATTCATATAGGTTAGATAATATAATCCTGCCTTGTCACTGATTAATTTGGTTCCCTTATATATTCTGGTTCTTTGCTCCCCATCCATCTTATGAACAACGACAATATCCTTGTAAACATAGTTTACCATGATATTTTCCCAATCTCCGATATCTATCTTCATTTTACTACCGTCACTATACCTGAGTAGGTTCAGATTATGGTTGGAAATATAATAAAGGATTTGATCATATCGATCCATATCAGTGCTTCTCCAGTAATTATCACCTACTATATTAGTATAGGTATTACCCTCCTCATCCTGAATTGGATTTCCCTGTTTATCCAGAAAGAACCCTGTTTCAGTAGATGTATCCGTATCATAATAGGAATCGGAGAAGATATCCCCATATACGGTATAGTAAGAGTTATAGTTAATGTCCGCCGGCTTTTGGGCCAATACATTCATCTTTCTGTCCAGTACGTAGTTAATTCCATTATAATAAACTGCAAATATATTTGCCCCAACTTCATTACTCTGTCCATAAAACTCATCTTCCGCACTTTCTTCATAATCAAATATCTCCAAGAATTTATCCTTGCTAAAATAAACGGTACCATCTTCATTATACATTTCATAATTACTATAGTCTTTGACCATTTCCTTAACTAACTTAAAATCCTTATCGTATATTTTATAGTATTCTCCTTCATCGGAATAATCATAAATCCAATAATAGTTGCCTTCTTTACTTACGCCAAACCCTTCTCCATAGTTAAAAGCGGAGGCTAACTTATTTCCTTTATTATCAATAACACTGTAACTGTCCTCATCATCAACAATATAATATTCTCTCTCCTCATCCAGTACACTAAAGGTAGAATACTGCGCAGGTATAGAAAACTCATTAGTCTTCAAATCGAAAAGACCATATCGATTGTAAAAGGTACCATCCTCCTGCTTGGTAGCATATCCTATTACTATTTTTTGGTTATCCTTAATCAAACCTACCTCTTGAAATATTTTAGCATTTTCTAAAACTCTTACCGGACTCCATTTATCCTTATAAATTGTAACCGATGCTGAATTGATCTCGCTGCTCGTTGAATAGGATGCGGCTACAAAACAATAACCCTCCGGTATTACGTCCTCCTTAAGAAGGTTATCTACATTTTCGTTTTCAGAGACACCCATACTTACCGGTACGTATCCCAAATTCTTAATCAGCGTCTGGCCTTCGGTATCGGTTAGCCAGTCAAAGATTTTTTTAGCGTTGGAATTAGCTGGTTCGTCCTTTCTGACTACCGCATAGAATTCATTGATATAGGGGTAGCTATTGTCATAGATGGTATTAAGGGTTGGTTCTACCCCATTCACTTTCATAAACCTTAACTCCGGAAGCTGATACATGTTTTTTGCATAATAAAATACGGAATAACCTAAGGTATTGCCCTCATTCGTATACTCAGCCATTGCTTCCAGGATACCCTCCATGGATTCATAGGATTTGACATTTGGTCCGGACATCATCGGAGTTTCGCCCATTACCAGCTTTAACATAAGAGTTTGACTTCCGGAATTCTCCGGCCTCTGGAAGGCAAGGATTTCTTTCTCGTCACCGCCTACCTCTGACCAGTTTGTAAGCTTACCGCTATAGATATTCACTAGCTGCTCGTTAGTCAGAGACTCCACTTTATTTGAGGTGTTAGCCATAAATACGAGTGCATCCTTGCCAATCGGTTTCAATTCAAGTTTGTTTCCGTCCTTTTCTATATCTGCAAGTACCTGCTCTGAAGGAGCATAAACAATCAAAAGATCAACTTCCTTATTCATTAGACGGTAGTAGGAATTTGAGGTTTTCGTATGCACGATAGCATTCGCAGCTTCTGCTTCTGTGGCACCGGTAGCCAGGCTATATACCGCTTCTGATAATGGAATGGTAGCCGTAGAGCCATCAATAATCGGAAAATCATCTTTTGTCATAGTTCCTGCAATTGATTTTTCCTTAGATGACGGTGTAGGTGATATATCCTGCGCCTGCGTCGGTACAATCGTTATTTCATCCGAATTGGTCTTTTCGGATTTTTTCTTACAGCCTGCAACTGATAAACTGCAAAGCATCAGGATACCGATGAAATAAAATATTCTCTTTTTCACTAGAATTCCCCCTATTCTTAATTAATATCTAATGTGCATCTCTTAGTGTTTTACGGATTAATAATATATGTTACTATTTTATCAGTTTAAACTATTCTAACATTATCGTTCCATAATTAACAAGCGAAATAGAATTAACTTATAAATTGTATTTATTGTGATGCCGTATAACGGTATCATCGGAAGTCTTTACAGACAAAAAATGCACCTTATCCGTTTCTGAGGAAGGAAAACCCTCCACTAAAACCTATGGTACATTTTATATATGTTATTGGGGTTGTTTGTATTACCGTGTTTCTACCGTAATCTTATCCAAAATATTTGTCAGATAAGCAATTACCACTCCGTAATTTGTCATTGGGATCTTCTGGCTTTTCGCCAGTTCCACCCTGCTCATGACATATTTACGATTGAACATACAGGCCCCGCATTGAATTACCATATCATATTGTGAAAGATCCTTCGGGAAATCATTACCGCTCACATTAACGATAGTAAGACCTTCTCCTACTTTCTTTCTTAACATGCGGGGTAGTTTCTCCCTGCCGATATCCTCGCTCAAGGGTACATGGGTACAAGCTTCTGCAATCAAAACCTTAGATTTTTCTGTCAGATTTTCCAGTGCTGCAGCACTTTTTACAAAATAATCAATATCACCTTTATGGCTGGCGTATAATACCGAGAAAGAGGTTAGCTTACTTTCTGCAGGTTTTTTCTCATAAACCATCCGAAATACCTGAGAATCTGTAATAATCAGTTTTGGAGGAGTTTTAAAACTATTCAGGGCTTCCTCATATTTATCTGCTGTACTGCTAAGCACGATGCATTTCTTATCCAGCAGTTCTCGCAGGGTCTGAACCTGAGGAAGAATTAAACGACCCTTCGGTGCCTGAATATCCTGTGGCATAACAAGAAGTACCGTATCGCCCTCCTGAACCAAATCTCCGGTGATACTAACCGAATCAAAATCTTCGGGTAATTTCCGAATGATTTCCTCTCTTATTTTTTCGATTCCCAGCTTCGAAATTGCACTGATTTTGATAGGCTCTTCCTTCAAGGCTTCGTATATTTTATTGCGTATCTTATCCGTATTGGTGATCTGGTCAACCTTATTAATAACCATAATAACCGATGCCTTACGGGCCTTGAATTCCTTTGCCCAATCCAGTTCCTGGGCGACGTCCTCTTCACTGCAGATAATTAAAGCAACCTCGGTTTTCTCCATTGCAGTTCTCGTTTTTTCCACTCTCATCTGTCCCAGATATCCCGTATCATCAAAGCCGGCTGTATCAATCAGTACACAGGGTCCGATTCCGTAGATTTCAATTGTCTTATATACAGGGTCAGTGGTAGTTCCTGCGACCTCCGATACCAACGCCGTATTGTGTCCGGTTAATGCGTTGATTAAAGTAGATTTTCCACTGTTTCTCTTGCCAAAAATTCCGATGTGAAGCTGATTTGCTCTCGGTGTACTATTTAAACTCATCTTTACTTTCCTCTCTGTTTACATCTTTATAGGATACATTAAATAGTAAAGCTTCTTCTTATCATAAGGGTAACCTATCCAGTAAAAGTTTAGGTAAGCACTCGTTTACTTATTGCTTACTTCAATAGAGTTTTAAAAAGGATCAACCAGGGAAAGTTACTTATTTCTATGTCTGCTCGGCTATATTACCTTGCCCTATTATTTAAAATCTGAAATCCCTGCTACCTTCCTTAATCCTTTCCAAATTGTTCTTTGCTATCGATAACACTTTTTCGTTTGGGATGCAGGATAACTCCTTTTCAATCAGAGCTTCACCCTTTTGTTTGGTGTCCGGTGAAGCATAATCCTCCAGATATTCTTTTAAGGTCATCAGAGCATTGGGCTGACAGCAATTCGCAATCTGACCCGATTTTACCAGGGACATAAAACGATCTCCGGTTCTTCCTTCTCTGTAGCATGCCGTGCAAAAGCTGGGTATATGACCCAAACCAAGAAGCCAATTTACGATTTCATCCAGGGTTCGATTATCATCCACGTCAAATTGCGCAGAGCTTTCTTCCTCCGGCTCCGGTTGTGCATAACCTCCGACACTAGTTTTCGAACCACCGCTGATCTGGGATACTCCAAGCTTTAATACCTTCTCCCTGCTTTTTTGTGATTCTCTGGTGGATACGATAATTCCCGTGTAAGGAACTGCAATCCTTAAAATAGCCACTATTTTCTCGAAAATCTCATCCGATATGGCATCCTGGAAATTCGATGGATCAATATCCTCCGCTGGGCGAATTCGTGGAACGCTGATTGTATGGGGCCCCACTCCCATAGCTGCTTCCAGATGCTCTGCATGCATTAAGATTCCGGCAAAATCATAACGATACATATTGAGACCATACAATACCCCAAGTCCTACATCATCAATTCCGCCTTCCATTGCACGATCCATTGCCTCGGTATGATAAGCATAATTATGCTTTGGTCCGGTTGGATGAAGCTTTTCATAGTTTTCCTTATGATACGTCTCCTGGAACAGAATATAGGTTCCGATCCCGGCTTCCTTTAACTTGCGGTAGTTCTCTACGGTGGTTGCCGCTATATTAACATTCACCCTGCGGATTGCACCATTTTTATGTTTTATGGAGTATATTGTTTTAATACTATCCAGAATATACTCTAAGGGGTTATTCACCGGATCTTCTCCTGCCTCAAGTGCAAGGCGCTTATGTCCCATATCCTGAAGTGCAATAACCTCTCTCCGGATATCCTCCTGCGTAAGTTTTTTACGAGGAATATGCTTATTAACGTAGTGATACGGACAGTATACGCAGCCGTTGACACAATAATTCGATAAATAAAGGGGTGCAAACATCACGATACGATTACCGTAGAATTTTTCCTTGATTTTAATCGCAAGCTCAAATATCCTCTGAAGCTCTTCCTCAGAATCACATTCCAGTAGAACAGAAGCCTCCCTATGAGTAATACCCTTCATCTGTTCTGCTTTATCAAGAATACTATGAATCAGCTCACGATTGTTTTTATTTGCCCTGGCATATTCCAAGGTCTCCAATATTTCTTCATGACATATAAACTCCTCTGCTTTTCTGGATTTCACATTATACATAATCTCTTCTCCTTTATTAAAACTGAATATACCTCATTGCATACCCAGAAGAATATTTCTGAAATGGTTCTTTCTGATAAAAATTATATAACCTTACTAAAGTCACCACGGTCAACCGTCAGCTCGTAGCCTATTTTTTTCATTCTCCGGTCAAGGCAGCACCGACATTCGGCAGCTTCATCACCGGTGCAGATTTTATTATCATAGAGCTCATACATTTTTCTGACCCTTGTTGGAGACAGGTTAGGCATAACAACATTAGCTCCTGATAGGATACCCAATTCTCTGCCATTCGGATTGACGGTTCCTAGGGCTGTGGTTGCAGGAATTAAAGCATTCGGTATCATGAGACGGAGTATGCTGATCAGCAAAAGTGTCTGGTCCAAGGTGCCCCCCGGCTGATCGGCAAAGGGAGTTTCATGATGCGGTAGAAATGGCCCTATCCCAATCATCTGTGGTGAAAGCTCTTTTAGAAAGAGCAAATCCTCTACAATGTTCTCTAGCGTTTGATAGGGAGAGCCTACCATAAATCCGGCTCCTACTTGAAACCCAATCTCTTTTAGGTCTCTGAGGCATTTCTTTCTGTCTTGCAGCCGGAGGTTTTCCGGATGTAATTTTTTATAATGCTCCTCACTGGCTGTCTCATGTCTGAGCAGGTAGCGGTCAGCTCCTGCCTGGTAGAAACGAAGGTAACTCTCATAGCTTTTCTCACCGATGGATAACGTGATCGCACAATCCGGGTAATCCTTTTTTATCAGTCGAATTATCTCTACAACATCATCCTCCGAATAGGTTCCATCCTCTCCTCCCTGTAACACGAAGGTACGAAAGCCAAGGGAATGACCTTCCTTACAGCAATCAAGGATCTCCTCGTTCGTTAAGCGATAACGATTAACATTACGGTTGCTTCTTCGAATCCCACAATAATAGCAGTCATTCTTACAATAATTTGTAAATTCAATTAAACCGCGGGTATAAATCTTATTCCCAAATATTCGTTTTGTAATAGCTCTTGCCCTGTCACGAAGATAGTCCCTGTCCTCCTCTGTGATATCCGATAGAATGCAAATAAATTCCTCTTTGGTCAAGATTCTGTTATCCTCTAGCTTTTGTATAAGCTGTCTCATATCTGCCATATAGCAACTCACTTTCTTTTATAATACACCGTAGTCACGATACCTCTTTGTATTCATGGTACTAAGTACCAAACATTCCATTTCTTCCTGTTACGGTGATGCTAACTGTTTTTATCTCAGCAAGCAAAATATAACTTTGAGACGAAAAAAATCCTTGTGCCGACAGGCACAAGGATAGTATTCAGCTTCCGAAATCCTTTTTTCAACAGGTAGCTCTTTCGCTTCAGTGAACCTACACTTATTGCTAAGAAACCTCCTTATCAAAGGAAACACTCATGGAATCAATCTATTCTTCGCCTTCTTACTTGGGCGCACCCTCGTTGTCAGCACGATATATGTTATTTATTTAACAATTATAACTTAATAATTTAGTTTTGTAAATGATATTTTCACAAATATTTTGGAATTTGTATATCACTCCCGTTACCGGACTGATCGGTAAAACAGCACGTAAACCTTAGATAGAATGGCTTGCGTGCTGTTTTATATATCTATTCAATTTCCATTTGCAGATATTCCGCCGTAGAGATACATTTTCCAAAACTCTGTAGAATACTTAGGGTTACATATTGGATCGTCTCTCTTGGAATCAGTTCTCCATCAACACCTTTTATGTCAAAGGTACGTACGCCCTCCTTAATCACCATCGTTTGATAGTCTCTGGCAGAAGCTTCACGAATTGTCGTGTCACAGCAAAGATGGGTTTGCATTCCGGTTATAAATATATTCTCAATCTCTCTGCTCTTTAATAACTCTTCCAGATTCGTTTGATAGAAGGAACCTGCTGTGCGCTTAACAACAATTGGTTCATCTTTAAGCGGTGTAATCTCTTCTCTGATATCAAACTTCTTATCCTCGAGATTATCACCCCACACATGTGTCACATGGATTACATATAATTTTCTTCTTCTAGCATCCGCTAGAATTTTTTGAAGATTTGCAATATACTCCTCATGAGTTTCATTATCCCAGTAAAAGTTCTGCACGTCAATAATAATCAATGCCGTCTTATGGCTATCTAAATTCGACATAAAATCTCTCCTCTTCTCTTAATTAGACTCTAAGCGCTCTTATCATATTTGCGGTTCGTCTTTTTAGATGTTTACAGTTGACCTTTCATGAATTCTTTTTATATAAAAGAATATATGAATGAAATTTTACATTTTATCTCCTTTCGATTTTCAAATGATATAAGTAATGTTATAATTGTTTGTAAAATAATTCAATTTGACTGTGTAACAAAAAATGCCGTAATATTTACGGCATGAAAGGAGTTATCATGATTGATGAAATTGATCTACAAATCATAAATTTGCTAAAGGAAAATTCCAGACTCCAATGGAAAGAAATCGGTGAGATTATACATATGACCGGACAGGGAGTAGCGGCGCGCATCCACAAAATGGAGGAACTTGGTATTATCGAAAAATACACTCTCCAATTAAACCATAAGAAATTAGGCATGGAACTGATTGGTTTTATTACGGTTTATATGACAACAAAAGATCATAAGAGTTTTATTACTTTTCTCCAAACACAGGATTGTGTATTGGAAGCGCACCTTACAAGCGGAGGAGGCTGCTTCATGTTGAAGGTAGTTGTGCAAGGAACTGAGCAGTTAAACCAATTTCTTGAATTACTGTTGAAATATGCTCAATATGGCATATCACTATCCATAGATAAGGTTAAAGGCTGATCCCATTCAACGATGTATTGCTTCGGAAGCTCTTCTGATACAATATTAAGTCCAAGTCCCCAGCTAGAGGATAACATGGAATAGGTACCCTCAACATGCAAAAAATCATTATTTTTAATTTCTGTTAATTCTTCTGTTAATCCGGTATTGATAAGAAATGCGTAGTTGCATTCCTTATCCTGCCACTTACACTCAATACGAAATAGGCGGTACCAGTCCTTCTTATAATCATCCATATTAGAACTTAATCCCAGGGCAAAATGCTGTCCTATCTGGAATTGCACTTTACTATTGTCAATAATTTTTACCGTCTGCTCTATAATCAACTTATCTCCATATCGAACCTTACCGTCATCCTCCAGCATTGCATCATATACGCTGATGGAATCAGGAATACTCTGACCAAAATTTATCGTTATTGTCTTATCTGCATCGCCTCCAAGACCTCCCAGTTGAAAGGTAGGGATAAACTGCTCCTTTTTCATGATTTGATCAAAGGCATCTTTCTCCTTAAGCTTTCCGGCATCCTCGTTCCATTTAGTTGCCTTAACGATATAATCCAGGCTTATTCCATCCACATCAATCATGATCTCTGGAGGATTTTCCGGAATTACCTTATCAATTCTAAGAAGCAGACTCTGATCATAAGCCAAAGACCATTCTACATAAGGAAAGTCGCCCTCCGTCATTATGGTTAATGTATTACTTTTGGTAGCAATTGTTCCATATTCAATTTCTTCTCCAACCAGCATAACTGTATTTTCATCTATTTTTCTAAGCTGCAAGCTTTCATATCCACTTTCTGGAACAAAGCAGTTATAGTATTTCTTTTGCAAGATTTCGGTAAGCGAGCTGAAATAGATGGGATTGTAATACTCATAGGCACTTAGCTCTACCTTATAAATACCCTTGCTCCAGGAAGTAGAAAGGTCCATCAATTCATATTTGCCATCCTGATCAATATCTACGGCACATGCATTTTTAAGATCTCCGGGGACATAGGCCCGAAGATTTGGACGGATTAGGAAGCAACCGATGAACCCATTGTCACTGATTGCGGCATATGCCTGCAGTCCCATCTTATCAAACGCATCCTTGATAAAGATCTCAAATAAACCGCTAACGGTTCCCCTTGAGGAAGGAAGCTGCCCCTGCTTTATCATCTCATCCACAATGGATTGTATTGATTCTAATGCTGATTCCTCTGACACTACCATTTCGGGGTTAATATTCTCTTTTACAGGTACACCCTCATCGTATTTAACTAAGATACTGTTACAGATGGGTGTCTCTCTATCCACCAAAAACATCAGAATCTGAAGCAGCTTATCCTCTTTTGACAAGGTTAATTCTGAGGTTCCGTCCGCTATCTCAACAATGATATCCTCTCCCGAAGCATCCTTCCAGCCTTCGTTCTTCAGCGTTCTAAGATATGCTTCCATATTCTTTAGTGAGATATCACTATAGTAGGTTCCACATTCCCATTCAACCTGCGCATTGGAAACAGGGACGGGTACAGCGGTTACGACTGAGGACTCCGTTTGTACTGTTGCATCTGTATCTTTCAATTCCATATTATTAGGTATGACCTTCAATTCCTTATTATTTGCTGCATTCTTCATACTGCAGCCGGATATCATCATTAAAACTATAATTATCAGACCCAAAAACCATCGTTTCAAATTGAGGGCACCTCCTTAAGAAGCAACATGAATATAATTGTTAAAATATATCAACATACCTGCATTAAGCAGCATTAGTTAACAATAACAATGCAATGATAATAACCAAAGCGATAAAGCAAACTGTAGAAAATATGGTTAGCTTCCGGTAGGATAGAACATTTTTTATTCTCACCTTCACCTTACTGCCTCCGAAGGCTGAGGAAAAGACAGTAAGGTCCTCGGATGCATAAGCTAGTAAGGTCAATGCATATTTTTTCCGTTCCTCCCCGTTCATGTTTTTAACCGCAGCCTCATCACAGGACATTTCACAGTCTCTGAGGAAGCACCTAAGAAATATCCAGCTTAAAGGATTAAACCAGTGGATGCAGGCAGCCAGGATGGCCAACATGCGCCATACATTATCCCGTCTTCGAATATGAACCTTCTCATGTGCAAGAATGTAATTCAAATGTTCTTCCGATATACCTGTCGGCAATATTATTTTTGGCTTCCATATCCCATATACGGTAGGAGTATTCACCACCCCGCCCTCATATAAATTCCCTTTTCGAGGTACTGCTTTTTTAAGCTCTGATACTGTGAGGTAATATAGGACAGCTATCGTAAGCAGGGCTGCAATTGCTACTATAATCCATACCACAGCTGCTGCTCTAATAAATCTTTCCATGGTATTGGTTTTATAGGTTATTGGATCATAGGTATCTGCCTGTTGAATCGAGTTCATAATTGAAAACTTAGGTAACAGCTTCGAAGCAGCTTTCTGCTCTATATCTGATTCTGAAATCGAAATTGATTTCACTATTGCATTCTCAGATAGGTTTGAAATCAAATTTAATAAGCTGTATTCGCTCGTAATTCCAAGCGGACAGAGGAAACGAACTAATACAACCACCCATAGAACATAACTGGCGAATTGGGGGAAGCCTTTAATAAACCGAAGGAAATAGATCAGTATGCCAACGACTGATGCTATGATACTCATATTAATGACCCAGTAAAAAATCTCATGAAGCATTGTATCTATTAGCCTCCTTCCAAAAGACAGCATTATAATATAATTTAAAGCCGCCTTCATCTCCTGATTTATTCTTTTGATTTATTCTTTTGATTTATTCTTTTGATTCATTCCTTTGATTTTATTCCTTTATTAATTCCTTTTATTTCCTCTTTTAATTTTTCTTTTATTATTTACTCTTCACTTTTATCGATCAGCCCTTTAAGTTCTTCTGCTTCTTCCTTTGATAGCTTCTCATTCTGTAAAAATGCCGCAAAGAACATCTTCTTTGATCCCTGATACAGCCTATCAATTAATTGCTTTGTTTCAGACCGTTGTATCTGACCCCTTTTTATAATAGAAGTACAGATGAAATTAGGTTCCTCTCGTTGAATGATCTTTTTATCAATTAATTTTTTGATAATCGTATAGGTTGTATTCTTATTCCAGCCTATGGCATCGTTAAGAATTACGCTGATTTCCTTTGCGGTGATAGGCTCTTTCTCCCATATAATATCCATAACCTTTAATTCACTGTCAAATAATTTTATCGTATCCATTGATTATATCCTTTCAGACTATAGTAATAGTATATCTTCATACTATTACTATAGTCTGCACTTGTCAAGTAATTTTTGGAAAATAGAATTTTCAGTATACCGCCCTTAAAACGCAGAAATTTAGTTTATAGGGGTTACTAAATCATGTATTGATCAAGAAGGAATGATGTATAGCGAAAAATATAAAGGAATTATCTCAGAACCAGATGCTGGTTCAAGTAAATGACAGACAAATTATGAATGCTTAACGATACTATTTTTACTGGTTTGGGCAGGATAAAATAGTTTGTGTTCGGAAATAAATACCACCTTCCTGGTAAGAATTAGGTATGAATACTTCTACCAGGAAGGCGGTTTTATTATTTATTACATAATGATTTTTAAATCAACTTCAGCTTACAAATACTCCACAAACTGAATTTTCGAACTAATCACTCCATTAAAAGAGGAATATGAAATACACATTAGGTTACAACATTTTCTTATAATCTTTTGAAAATCTTCTACAAATATTAATCTCATGCAAAAAAATTCTTATTTCCTACATAATATTGGTATTACTACATAAATCTTCTTTTTATCTCCTCAAATTTTTCTGCAGTTATTAAGGCATCCTTATTCAAATCCTTAAATGTGACTATGTAGGTCCATCTTCCATAGGGTTCTATTTTCTTGATTTGAGAAATGTTGATTAGATAGGACTTATGGCTTCGCATGAACTGATCAGGGTCAAGCTTAGTTTCGATATCAGCCAGACTTACCGAGGTTGTATAGCAATCCTGTTTCGTATAAATTACCGTACTGCTGTTTTCTCTTTGAATTAGTATGATTTCCTTGATGTCAATAAAGCTCATACTTTCTTTACCCTTCACCAACAGCTTATCAAGACCACGTTCGTATTTAACAATTCGATCTATCTCCTCATGCTTTACCACCGGTTCTGTTAATGCCTTGATACGGTCTAGCGTCTGATTTACACGGTCTATGTGAAAGGGTTTCATCAGATAATCAAAGGCATATACTTCGAAGGCTTTTGACATATATTCAGAATGTGCAGTTGCAAATATAATCTTGGTCTTTGGCTCAAGATCTGCAATTATTTTTGCACATTCCAGTCCACTGGCACCATTAATCTCAATATCAAGAAAGACAATCTCTGCTTTTGTCTTTGTAAACAGAGTCACAGCCTCCGTTAGATTATCACTTTCTCCAACCACCTCGAAGCCTTCCTTCTGCTCTATTATTTTTCGAAGTAATTTTCGAATCCCGTTTTCATCTTCCACAATTATCACTTTCATCGCCATAATTATCTTCTCTTTCTGCGTTTACATAGCGGTTTATCCAGAATCTCCGACCAAATAATCGCTTCCTGTAACCGGTCTGTCGATAGTATGATATCCTTGGTCCCTGGGGAGGAGAATTGATTCCTACGATTGATTTCAATTTTCACCTCAACCGGCATCTTGTCAACCGGCTTTTTATCAACCAGGTTTTCATTAATCGACTTTTTATCAACCAGGTTTTCATCAACCGGCTTTTTATCAGCCGGTTTCTCTTCCTTGTATGAAGAAAATATTCGAGCTCTGTCCATATGTCACACCTCTTAAAATATTCTTCTATCCAGTACTTGCGAAACTTTAACCTTACTTATTTTATGTACAATATATACATAAAATAGATACCGTTAATAAATTTGCAATTACCTATAATTCTCTATCCTATTTATTACTATCTTTAATCGTCTTAGTTGAGGGATCTGAAATTCTCTCCCTCATCTGTGTATCTGCCTTGATATTTTGCAGATCATAATAATCCATAACACCCATATTCCCTTCTCTGAGAGCTTGAGCCATCGCTTTCGGTATTTCTGCTTCTGCTTCCACAACATAGGCACGCATTTCCTGCTCTTTTGCTACTGCCATCGCTCTTCTTTCTTCTGCTTTTGCTTGAGCAATGTTCTTATCTGCCTCTGCCTGAAGCGTCTGTAACTGAGCTCCAATGTTCCTTCCTACATCTATATCTGCTATATCAATTGATAAAATCTCAAATGCAGTTCCGGAATCTAGTCCCTTACTCAACACCCTCTTCGAAATATCATCGGGATTCTCTAACACTTCCTTATGTGACCTTGCAGAACCTACCGTAGTAACGATGCCTTCACCGATTCTTGCCAGTACGGTCGCTTCTCCGGCGCCACCTACCAGACGCTCAAGATTGGCTCTAACCGTTACTCTGGCTTTAACAAGCAGTTCTATACCATCCTTTGCAACTGCAGATACATTAGAGGTCTCTATTACTTTCGGGTTAACACTCATTCTTACTGCTTCGAATACATCCCTACCGGCCAAGTCAATCGCTGCTGATTTTTCAAATTGAAGTTCAATTCCTGCTCTTTCTGATGCGATCAGTGCATTTACCACACTATCTACATTGCCACCAGCCAGATAATGAGCTTCCAGTTGGTTTACATTTACGTTGAGCCCTGCTTTTGTTGCTTTTATAAGTGGAAGAACAATCCTAGAAGGGACTACTCTTCTTAATCGCATACCAATCAGATTAAATATACTTACCTTTACATTAGCCGCCAGTGAAGATATCCATAATCCAACCGGCACAAAACTAAAAAATAATACAATTGCTAATCCAATAACTCCGATTAATACAAACATTCCTATTGTTCCTGGCATAAATTTTACCCTCTTTCTATGTAGTTATAAATAATAGTTTTACGATATTCTAATTTAAATACATCTTCTACACTGCTGCTCAATATAGCTCTTTTATTGTTCACTAATAGCTCTTTATAGCTTTTTCCTATTCCTGTGACT
The DNA here is from genome assembly GCA_023414875.1 of Bacillota bacterium. Lineage (GTDB taxonomy): Bacteria > Bacillota > Clostridia > Lachnospirales > Lachnospiraceae > Mobilitalea. The sequence continues at coordinate 110,714 of JAEZMV010000021.1, forward strand.
TCACGATTAATTTTGAACCCTGCACTTTATAGATAACCAGCTTTGTACCCTTAGGAATATATTTACCCTCCGAGATAACATCAAAATCAATATCGTCAAAATTACCCACCCCGCTGGGTCTCAAGTCCGTGGCCGCTATTCCCTGCTTTCCCAAAAGATACTTTAAATCATTGGAGCTAATATAACCCTTATCCTTGTTCTGCTCATCCTTCAAGATAATTGGCGATTTTAATTTACCCTTCGAAAGCAATCCTAAGATAATGGCCAGCATAATTCCCAGTAAGGTTAGCACAATTATTGTAGCAATTGCTCCTTCTTCAAACGTATCCGATATTAATAATATCGCAACAATCAAACATCCTGTTCCGATAATTCCGGGTGCATGAAGTCCTGGCGTTATCATCTCAATGCCGATTAAAATAAATCCGGCTATGAATAGTGTGATGGCTAGTGCGAGCGACCAATCAATAGACCCAAACATATTTACCTCCATTTCTAAGGGAGTGTATTCCTTTCAGTAGTTCTCCCCTTATAATTTATTTATCTTAAGTATAGCTCTAATTTATTATTTTAAAATACATAGGCTCTATGTTATACAGTTTATAGATTATAATGTCATTTTAACGTCCTGTAATTACGATAAGCTTACATAAACCTCATAGGATTTCATTTCTATAAGATATCGGTGTATATAAACTAGGTAATTGCGTAACTATAAACTTTGTTGATTTGTATATGCCCTTATGAAACAGTTTCAGTAATTAGCATCCCAATTACCTACCTAACATATACTATTATTTATGCTTAACCTGATTATCTCTAGTTCTTAGGAATATTAATAAAGAAGCTGGTTTTCTCATAACTGGAGGTTACACTAACCTCCCCGCCCGCTTCCCGAATGATTTTAGATACGATATAAAGACCCATTCCATGCCCCTGCTCCTTTTTCGTCGTAAAACCCTGTTTAAAGATCTCCACTAACTGGCTTTCCGGTATTTTGGGTCCGTTATTATAGATATGAAAGGTGTAAGAATTAAGATCTTCACCGATTTCCAAGAAGATATATTTGTCCTTTTCTACCTCGGATAAAGCTGTTATGCTGTTATCTATGATATTGGCAAGAACCTTGCACAAATTCCACGGTTCGATTGTTATTTTCTTTAGATCGGAGCGTACTTCAAGAAATAAGTCAATATGATTCTTCTCAGCCATCTCCATTTTTGCCTGAAGAAGAGCATTCACTGCCGGCAACGATGTTCTCAAGGCTTTGCTGACCTTCATAATATCCTTGAAAACCGGGTCCAGATAATTTTTAGCCTCCTCATATTCATGCATTTCCATCAGACCATATATGACCTGGAAATGATTTAAATAATCATGGCGTTGAGCCCGCAGCGTCGTATTCAAGTTCTCAAGATCATGAATACTTTCTTCGAGGTTCTCGTTATGATATCGATCGGAAAAATATAAGCCCAGAATTGTGATCAAGCTGCTAAACAGCATTAGCCCTACCGCAAGGTAAATATAAATATTCACCTCTCCTAATACACTGCTGCCTACAGCTATCCAGACAACCAGTCCGATAATAAATTGAAGAACATTAATTGTTAGCAATGTCGCTACGATCTTTTTTATGCTCAAGTGATTTCCCGCCTAATCAGTTATTTTATGTATCCTAATAGGATCTATACTATTATTGAAATATATATTTTAATTATCATTCCTACTCATGTCTATATTATTGCTGTGTATTCTATCCTGTGCAATCCAATCGATTAAGTCTATCAATTCTAGTTCACCTTCAATATCAACTGTGAAGACAGCAATTTTTGATATCTTATCTTCTGCATTTATTGCCAAATTTATATTCAGGTCAAATCCTTTCTCATGCAAATCGATTCCGGCATATCCTTGTATTGGCCATACTTCTCAGTGATTCGGTAGCCTATGTTTGTATATAAACCCATCGCTTCTATCAAAGGTCTCCCTGTCTCAAGGATTAGACTATGATACCCCTGTTCCAACGCTTTTTTCTCAACCTGTTCCATTAACCGTCTGGATAATCCCCGACCACGGTAATCTTTTCTTACAAATACTCGTTTAATTTCTGCAACTCCTGCTTCATAATACTTAAAGGCAGCACATGCTACCGGTAGATCATTGTCATAGATTAAAAAAGCATCATGAATATCATCCAACTTATTATATTGATTATATTGCTTTCTCTGCTTTTCTCCTCCGACGATTTCATTTAAATTATCATCTAATAACTGACAAAGAATAATGAAATCTTTGTCTTCACCATTTGTATCAACAATATTCAATGTGTTTACCCCCCCATCAGCTTCTATGCAATAAACATTTCATATAATCTTTGAAATCTTTAAGTAAAGCCTTTTCTTTAATATTTCGTAATCCTTTATAATTAATAATAACTGCTATAACTATCATAACTTCAAAAGCTGATAAATAAACATCTTTTAAATCAAATATAAAAAATCCCTTCAAATAGATATAATCCAGACTCCCTCCCCAAGCTATTTTATCAATCAGAGAACAAAAAGCTCCTGCAAAAAGGAAAGCAAACAAACAGGAGGTGAAGGGATACATCACATATTTTTTCTTAACAAAACCATAAGCAAGGAAAGTACCTAATAGTATAAGGATGCCTACAATAATATGGGGCAGAAGACCAATTTTAAAATTACTAATCGAACTAAACCAGGAGTACTTAATATTGATATACGGTTTAAACGCTACAAAATTTGCATGGATATCATATTCCTTGTGCATCAGATTCCGGTAAATATAGATTTTGATGGCTTGATCCATCATTATAAAAACCAAAACCAGTATAATTATCTTAATATTTTTTCTCATTTCGTTCCTTCTTCCAAATATACATACTCACCATATTTTACCACTGTTTATAATCACATTGCAATATCAAAAAGTCTGCCCTGACAGACTCCTATCATATCTAATATAAAAATGCTAAATCAAAATCCAGGCATCGTCATACCTTATGGATTTCAATCTAGCTTATAATAAATAATGTTTAATTCGATTAGCTCTATATTATTGCTAATATAATAATATTCTGTGGATATATCTTAATGGCATATTCATTCACTCCCTCGAAACACTCGAAATATAAACTGTACAATACAATTCAAAAAACTTTTGTCAATGATCTTAATAAAAATCAATCAACAAAAGTTTTTGTTCAAGCGGATCGTCTCCAATTCAGAGAATTGTTTCACAGAGAAGGGCAGTTTACCACGGTAACAAGTTTGCAACATCCTCTGTTTTATGTAGGTATACTTATTTACTATATAACTTTGGAGGCCTCTTTCGCGGCTTTGACTCTGTTGGCTAAATTTCTTCCTGCCAGACAGGAATAACTACAGCTTCCGCATTCGATGCATTCCTCCGGATGATATTTTAAGGCATCCTTCACCTTGCCCCGATCCACTAAATCTGATATTTTACTAACCTGTAGACCGGCAGGACAATTTCTGGAGCAACCCTTGCATTGTGAGCATTGAGGTGATTCCTTGAATTTAGGAAAGGGTCCTGTCGCAATAAAATTCACTGACTTGTCAATAACCATATCCTCATCTGCAGAATATGCCTGCATAATTCCTCCTCCGGCAAAGTATCTGACAGACCCCGGATATACTTTATCTAATACCTCTTTTATCTTCATTCCTAGCCTTACCTTGACTACCTGCGCCGTATGCTCCTTCAGATTAGCTACTGTTAAGAATCTGGTATCTGCCGGCTTATTTAAGTAAATAGCCTGGTAGATGGCGTACACCGTCTGAACATTTAACACAAGAATTCCGTTTGCAGCCGGTATTTGATCCTTATCTAAAACAAGGTTTAATACTTCCTTAATTAATATTTTTTCTGCTCCAACCGGATAGCAGTCAGGCAGCTTATGAAGCTTGATACTCTCTGAGAAATCCAGACCTTCATCATTTTTTACTGCCAGGTGAACGGAAGTAAATTCCGCACATCTTTCAAGGATCTCAATTCCCTTTTTTATCTCCTCCGGATAATGAAGCAATATATAATGGTCATGTATTAAGCCGGGATCACATTCCACGCCATTGATAATAAGATACTTTTTACTCTTCTTAGAAAAACGAATGGAATTAATCTTCTGATGAGTAGGAAAGGCGGCTCCACCCATTCCAAATATCTCATTGTATTTTATGCTGGTGATTACCTCTTCCGCTGACATTTCTGATACGCCTAATTCAGCTTCCTCCATTAGGCTTTTCTCTTCACTCAGATCAAGAAAGCTCTCTTTATTATAAGTCACCGCCTTAGGTATGCGAAATTGTGGCTTTAATTTATTCATTTTCTGATCAGGGAGACTCTCTATCACATAACTGTACAAATTAACTACGAGTACCACGATAACAAATACCAGAAGATCCGATTGAAGATACATCGCTGCAAAACCTGCCAGTAAACCACCGATCGAACCGGCGAACGGATGTCCGGTAACGGTTACCGGATCCGTAATGACGATACAGCTCCAGAAAAAAATACCGCTTTGAAGGACATTACTCAGGGTTAATTCCTTGTGGAAGATTAAGCTCACGGTCATACCAATCAAAAAGCCTATGCCGGCATAGGGTCTGACCATCAAAAAAAGCAGGCTAAGAAGGATGGCCGGGATTAACAAATAGGAGTCAGCAAAGAAAGGATACGGTATTTCCCATAAGATCAGAACAACCAGTAATCCCACCATGGCAGGATTTAATAAATTCTTACCAGTACCTCCAAAGATATGTTTTCCTATGATTAATGCCGCCGCAACACCCAACAGCTGCCCCCACAGAGGAACACCCGAAGCCAACAGACTGATTACAGCCACAGTAATTGCAGCCGATACACTGCACCATAGTCTTTTATATCTGAGAAAATTAGCGATAGCATCAATGAATAAACCGACAAAGGTAATAAGAAGAAAGTTGATGATTTTAGCCGGATTCTCCCTCCACTGTGGTAAATGGTAAAGCAGCAGCACCAGAAACAATGCAGCCATAATATGCTCATTTGACCATTTTGCCCGTATTAAAGGAAACGTATTCATTATTTTACTCCTGCGAAGAAGGCATGTAGCTTATGAAGTCCTTTGCCATATACCATTAATGGGCAACCCGTTGCTGTTACAACTCCGGCCTTATCACATTCAGCCTGAGTTGCAGGATCTAGCTTACTGTAGAATAAAATCTTCTTAACTCCCTTGTCTATCAGTTGCTTTACTGCTTTTGCAGTATTCTCTTTATTCAAGAGCACAAATGCAGCTTTTGGCATATTCGGAAGCTCATCGTATTTTCTATATACCTTGATATCATAGCTGGCATCCTTCGTATTGAAGGGATATACCTTCATATTATTATTTGTAAATGCCTGTAGTATGGAATTACTGTATGCTTTATTTCTTGAAGAATATCCTACAAAAAGAACTTCATTCTCATTGAAAAAATCTTTACTAAACTTAACCATTGTTTAGCCTCCTTTATATTGATAAACAATATTATACTCTCTGCTTTTTGATATGTCTAATATTTCCATGGAAATTTATAATTATTTCATTATATTTTAACATGTTTACTATTTATTACATGTTTCTGAAAGAGTTGATACCGTTTAGCAGTGATATAACCCCTTGGTTTGTAAGTATTTCTAGTCTTTTTATTTTAGCAATTGGGGCCTTTGGAGCTATTTTTTTCTTTATAATAGTTTTAAAATCTTCAATCGCATTCAATTCTTCCTCAGTAATTACTCTCTTACTACCTCATCCATATTTACCACGAAGGTTTCTTTTTCCTGCATCTGAATATGTCCGCCTTCATAGGGTTGATTGTCAATTGTAATATAAACCTTCATAACCCCGTAATAATTGCCCAAGGTATTTGTTATACTCTGCAGAATCATGGATTCATAACCGGCTCCGGTATTCATATCCTTCACCAGATCTGGCGTAAAATCCACATAAACGATATTATCGTCACCCAGATACAGGCTATTTATCTTAGTATTCGCACTTATTAACGGCAGATAAGAATCCTTTTTTGGCTCCGCCTGCAATGCCTCCTGGATAATGGTCTTTGTGATGTCTCCGGTGTGAAATGTCAATGCCACAGGCTCTACATAGATTTTTCCATCCGCGTCCGGGTGATTGATTTCAATCACTTTTGTAAATGGTTTATCCTTATTTATCTCGCTCAGCATCGAGGATACTTCCAGACCCTCCGAAGCATAGATGCTCTTTACTAATCCGATTTGGTAAGCGTAATAATCCTTCAAAATGCTCTCAGTATCTTCCGTCGTAACCTCCAAGGCTTGGTAGCTTCCTAGTGGAGTTTCCACATCAATATCAGTTCCTGAGATATAACGTTTTCTGCCATCGGGTAAGGTCCACTCGGTTCCTTGTACTAAGGGTTCCATAAGCAGTACTTCTGCTTCCTCTACTTTTGCCTCCTTATCCAGGATACTGTCACGGTAGTAGCATTCATCGATTCTAGAAATTACTGATAATTTACCATTCTTAATCTCTAATACCCTGACTGTCTCAGTTCCTCCGTTGCTGGTTCTCGTCTGCATTCTTTGATTTTCTGCATCCAAAAAGTCTGTATATCTAAGATAAGAAGCATACTCATTCCCATCTCCTTGATATACATATTCGAGATCTGCTTTAAAGGGATAGTAATCCTGAAGTTTTAATGACTCATCTTCTTTTTCTTTGATCGGAAGTGTAGTTGCTGGCTGCGGTGAGGGTGAAGCTGTACCTGTAATATCCCCACTACCTTTATCCTCCTTATTACACCCACTTAGTAAAGCCAGTAACAGGATTAAATTGATTACTATTATAACTTTTTTCATTTTACCTCCATTCCTGCGCAAGTACATTGCACCTTGTGAAATATTTATAAAATCATTCGCATTAACGAAGCATGGCCGCTTTTGCCGCATATGCTTCAAATTTTATACATTAAACGCATTCTTTTAACCACAAGATCCCTGGTGTTGTAACCATGATGTCTTATGTATATGATCCATGTTAATTCACAAACTTTGATGAAATCTGTAATATCTTCAAGCATATCCATGATATATGCTGTTTATTCCAAATATGAATCATTTATACTCTAAAGACATCAATTGTTATCATCCAATCCTCACAAAACATCTGAAATTAGTATGATGACAAAATCCTCGCAGATAAGAAGAACCCCCCAATGAATTCCAATACAAATTCATTAGGAGGTTCTTCCCAGATATATTGCTAAGAGTGCATAAACTTTGATTTTATATTCTTATCTAACCTATCTCTGCTTCTATACCTGAATTAATCCGGAGATACTTTCACTGATCTTTTTTGCAATATAGGAATTATTCATGGTATACAGATGGATTCCATCTACCCCATAGGCAATTAAGTCTACGATCTGATCAATCGCATAGGCGATACCAGCATCACGCAGAGCCTCCGGTGAATGTTCAAATCTTTGCATCATTTTCGTAAACTTTGATGGAAGGCTGGCTCCGCACAGAGTTACCATACGTTCGATCTGCGCCTTATTTACTACCGGCATAATTCCTGCTTCAATCGGTACTGTAATTCCTGCTATTCTGGTCTTTTCGAGGAACGAGTAGAAAAAGCTGTTATCAAAGAAGATCTGTGAGATCAGATGCTCGGCACCGGCATCTACCTTCTTCTTCAAATTTATAATATCCTCCACCATACTCTCAGAAGCAATGTGCCCCTCCGGGTAACAGGCACCTGACACATGAAAACCGCCTCGCTCCCTGATAAAGGATACTAATTCACTGGCATAACGGAATTGGTTCTTTGGAGGAACCTCCGGATTAATATCACCGCGAAGGGCAAGTATATTTGTGATATTACTCTGCTCCAACCGGTCTAGAATATGTTCAATTTCAGGCTTTGTATAATTGACACAGGTAAGGTGCGCTAAGGGTTCTATCTTATATTTCTTCTTTATTGTGGATGCTATCTCACAGGTTGATGTGTCCCCGGCATTTCCTCCGGCTCCATAGGTTACACTGATAAAGTCCGGCTTAAGATCCTCTAATTCATCCAAGGTGGAATATATCGTATCCACGTTACTGGTTTTCTTTGGCGGAAACACCTCGAAGGATAATACCGTTTTTTTCTGATGAAATAAAGCTGCTAACTGCATCGTTACCTCCGTATTACTGTTCAATCGACTGGGGGTATTCCTTTAACATCTCAGTAAAATCACTTTGAAACATCCCAATCAAAGTGATGATGAATCCAGTTATGAACATAAATATTGTAATTGCTACTGCCGTCCACAATACCTTACGGTTCTGTTTTTGTTTTAATATATAATCCTCTTCACTAGCAGGCTGGTATTTCAAATGGAGAAGCTTTGATCCTGCAAACATTAGAAATGGTGCAGCTGATGCCAGGATAAAATAAATTCCGATTGAAATCAAAGGAATTCTTGTGGTTTCAATTGTATCCAATGCCTGCATCGTATCGTTTTTCGTCAGAAAACTGGTTAAGGAAGAAAATCCGTTATTTATAAAATGAAATAATGCCGGTAATAGTATGTTATTTGTCTCAAGCATAATATAGGATAGCAATAAGCCAAGTATCGCAGTCGGAAGAAATCGGTATGGGTCCAGGTGGAAAATGCCAAACAGAACTCCGACAATCGTTACGATCAACCATTTATTTTTAAGTGTTCGAAAGGAAGACAGAATAAAACCTCTGACTAATACCTCCTCACAAATAGCCGGAGATACCGCTACAATCAGAAATGATATCACCATAGGTACACTGGTGAATATCTCTTGAAGCGAATTACCTACTTCAAACAGACCCTCCGGAAAGAAATAGCCGATAATCAGTGTTACCAGAATAACAACTAAAAAGCCTCCAATCCAGAGTATCACCACTCCACCGATTTGACGTAGCCTAGGTACTTTTACAGGAAATACTGTCTTTAAGTCCGCCTTATACAGCAAGGCTGCGGCAAAAGATAACATAACCAGTAATATTTCTGTCAGCAGAACCCCATATAATCCAAATCTGTATTGAATTGGTGCGGCTACAAATAACAGCATCAAAATAACAACTACGAAAATGATAATTCCATGGTATGGATTTAATTTTCTTTTCTCCATATTCTTTTCTCCATATTCTCTTTTATTCTATAATTATCTCTATCATTGTATAAGCTAATCCATATACTGTCAACTCTGACATATAGTATATAACGATAAAAAACTGATACCAGATATTTTAATAGAAAACAAAAATTCGATAGTTAAAAAATTTCATAAAAATTCGATAGCTAAAAAATTTCTACTTGCATGGTAATAAATGTTATGTTATACTAATCCGAAATTCCAGTTTAGGAGAAATTACCATGATTAAAAACAACCGAATTCTCGTCTTTTGCCATATGGAAGCCTTCGGCATATAACTTGCAGCCTAATATGCATAGCTGCAAGCAGGATATGTCTCTTGTGACTATGCAAAAACGGATTAGGTTTTATTCATATATTTTAACCAAACCGCCTTGCATAATATTAGAAAATATTATACAAGGCTTTTTATTATAGAAAATTCGTCCAAAGAAGCTCTTAACTCTCAGGACAAATCCTTACTCTCGCATTATTGCCGTAACAGCATTACTGATTGCGCTTAATGGATATATATTAATTTTTACAAGAAAGGGTTGGTGATTTCATGGATGCAATCGCTGTAAATCGATTGTCCAAAACATTTAAGGTGAAGGTGAAAGAAAAAGGATTAAGGGGAAGTATTAAATCCATGTTTCATCCTACATACCGAAGCATACAAGCGGTGGATGATATTAGTTTTCAAGTTGAAAAAGGCGAAATTCTTGCGTTTATCGGGCCAAACGGCGCCGGTAAAAGTACCACCATTAAAATGCTCACCGGTATTTTATATCCGGATCAGGGGGAAGCCAAAGTCATGAGCATCAATCCCTCTATGAAACGTAAAGCTCTTTCTTATAGGATTGGGACTGTATTTGGTCAGAAGGAACAGCTTTGGACCCATCTTACTCCTTATGATAACTTCAAATTCTTCGGGGCCATATATGACTTGAAGGATAGTGAGGTGGAGGACAGAATCGAAGAGCTTCGCGACGTGTTTGAACTAGATGAGTTTATCAATACTCCTGTCCGTAATCTGTCTTTGGGGCAGAGAATTCGCTGTGAAATCGTAGCCTCCCTCATTCATAAACCGGAGATCTTATTTTTAGATGAACCTACGATTGGTTTAGACCCCGTAGTAAAGGAAAATATCCGTGCCCTAATCAAGAAAATGAATCGAGAATATAAGACCACCATATTTTTGACGAGTCATGATATCGGAGATATCGAAAAACTTTGCAAAAGAATCATCATCGTTAACCATGGGCGCATCGTAATGGACGATTCCATGGAAAACCTGAAATATCATTATCTCAACAAGAAGATCGTTGAGGTAAAAATGCGGGAGGTAACAGATCTGACCGACGAAGAAGGTATCACCGTAATTAAAAGCAAAGGTAATCATATTAAGCTAGAGGTTGATACCACAAAAAAGAATATCAGTGATGCCATTAAGCTAATTGATGCTGATAATATCCTTGATATCAACATTTCTAACGTTCCTTTAGAAAATATCATTACAGAAATCTATAAAGAGAATCGACAAGACTTTGAAGAAAGGCACGGTTAATAGCATGAAAAAATATCGTTTTATCTATAAATCCACCTTAATTGAAAGTCTTCAGTATGTAATGAATATCCTTTTAGGCTTTGTGACCTTTTTTACGATATTATTCGTTTTACTCAACCTATGGAAATACATGTACTCTGATTCCTCCAATCTGATTAGCGGCTATTCCCTGCAGCAGATGATCTGGTATGTAATTCTGACGGAAATCATATGGTTTGGGGCAAGAAACCCTACCTTAACCTGGCAAATCAGCAATGATATTAAGAGTGGCTCTATCGCCTACGGCATAAATAAACCATATCACTATGTTTTCTATATCATTGCAAAGCATTTGGGAGAAATAACTATAAACTTATTTATGTATCTGGGAGCCGGTATTATCATAGGCTATGCCTTTATCGGAACAATACCAAACTTCAAACTGTTTCAGCTGCCCTTTATTATCGTTTCATTTCTAATGGGAGTTATGATACATTCCTTTATTCGCATGGGCATCAGCGTAATATCCTTCTGGATTGAGGATTCAGCTCCTTTCCAGTGGATCTATGATAAATTAATTATTGTGGTCGGCATAATGTTTCCAATCGAGGTCTTTCCCTCCTGGGCACAGCCTTTGATTAAATGTTCGCCAATTTATGTTGTTACCTACGGTCCTGCAAAGCTGATTATTGATTTTAGCTGGGAAATGCTGCTGCAGGTATTACTTGTGCAAACAATTTATTTTATAGCTACATTGTCATTATTGTTCTTTCTTTATCAGAGGGGAGTGAAAAAATTAAATGTTAACGGCGGCTAAAAATCAACTTAAAGTAATTCTACTCTCTGTAAAATATAATATCATGCGTGAGATGACAAACCGGTTTACCTTTCTGACGAATGTTATCTTTATGGTGCTCAATAATGCAAGCTTTATTGTTCAATGGCTGGTATTATTTCACTTAAAGAAAGGTATCGGTGGTTATGAGCTTAATGATATTATGATATTATGGGGTTTGGCAGCATCTTCCTACGGATTATCCCATATCCTCTTCCAACAGGCTTATCAGCTACCCGGTTTGATCATGAATGGAAAACTCGATTCCTTTCTGGTTCAACCCAAAAACGTCCTGCTCAGTATCATATCCTCCAGAACAAATTCTTCCGCATTTGGTGATTTAGTCTATGGCTATCTGATTCTTTTTATATTTCGCTTCAGTCTGCCTAACCTTCTTTTATTTACGTATTTTAGTATTACCGGAGCTTTGATTATTACTGCCTTTGCAGTAATTACAGGAAGCCTCTCCTTCTGGATTATTCGGGGTGATATAATAGCAGAAAACCTATCGAACTTGATGATAAACTTTTCTATCTACCCCGAAGCAATATTTAAGGGTGTGGTTCGCTTACTGCTCTATACGGTGATACCGGTAGGGTTTGTGGCCTTTCTTCCTCTTAAGGTAATATTGCATTTTAACCTATTCCATCTTTTCACTGTTACGGGAGTTGCTGCCTTCATGATATTGCTGGCTTTTACCATCTTTTATCGAGGACTAAAAAGATATACCTCCAGTAACTTGATGAGTGCGAGAATATAAAGGGAAAAAATTGAATATTTAAATCACAGTTTTAGAATTTATTATCACAGAAGCCATAAGTCTTTGAGCCAGCAAACATAGCGTTCGAGTCAAAAAACAAAGATATTTGTTCTATAAAAAAGAATATTTTTTAATAAAATAATGCATTGATTAAATTAATATTTTCTTGAAAAAAGTGATGCTGTAGGTCATAAATGATTATGATAGAAGATATCTTAACTTATTAAGAATATTTATTTATAAACTAAGCCATGAATAAAAGAGTTTAAGCTCGATTATTCATGGCTATCTTTTTTTAAGCTGAAAGCTCCTTTATGATATGATCTCTGCTCTATTATTCATTTAAAAATTCCTGAGTGCTCTTAATTGTTGCAAATACACCTTGTAAGGAAGCAATGTAGGTATCCTGTACAACAGCCGCAGGAATCACACTGTCTAAGCCCTGCAGATCTTTTGTCGCACAGGCATCCTGGATTAAGGTTACCTGATATCCGTAATCTCTCGCTGCACGTACCGTTGTATCAATACACATATGTGTCATCATACCACAGACAACCAGATGTTTGATTTGCAGCTTATCTAAAACCTCTTTCAAACTTGTCTCATAAAATGCGTTTGGAGCATACTTTACAATCAATTGCTCACCTTGCCCGGGTTCAACTAAGCTATGTATTTTTACACCCTCGGTATCGGGAATAAAAAAGGTAGCTCCTTCCCAGTTATTAAAATGCTGTACATGAATGACCGGTAGGGACTTATCACGATAATAATCCAGAAGCTTTGCAGCATTTGTGACTGCCTTATCTGCGTTATAAAGTGGTGAACTTCCATTCTCAAAGTAATCATTTTGAATATCAATTAATAATAATGCCTGATTCATATAACATTCCTCCTGTTTTCCATCTCTTTACCTTACTGATTCTTATATAACTCATTTTTGCTATCAGATAATAAGTTTTCATTATTTAAGCTATCGTTATACATAATATACCAAATATCACTACCTGTAAATCCACATTTTCTATATAATTTCTCCGGATTAGTAATATTACCAACCTGTCCTGAAACTGTTACAAATTCTGCTTTTGATTTTAGCCTTATCAAAAGCTCTGTTACTATTGCTTGACCAATTCCTTTATGTCGGTAAGCTCATCGCTTTCCAGTAAGGTATAGTTGTTTTTTGTAAGTGAACTAACACGATATCGTGTTTATCAGTAGAAGTATTAATCACCATATATTCACATTCAGTACTGCTATTAATACTATGCACGATAGTTCCATAACCAAACGTACTTAAGCCTGAGCGCATTAATGCAAGTGCGAAACTATTTGCTCTGATTTAAAAAAAATAAGTATAATAGATAATATAATTGATAAAAATAATTTATATTTTTTCTTCACTAGCTTACTCCCTGATTCAATAGCTTCGAAAACAGTGAACCTATATTGTTGCTTTTCTTGTAATATTATTACAGTTCCTAATTAACGTCAATATAGTTCATAAAAATGTTATAGTCTCATAAAAATGTTATAGTTTCATAAAATTGTTATAGTTTCATAAAAATGTTATAGTTTCATTAAAATGTTATCGTTTACACTTTGTGCTAATTTGTGATACAATATAGTTTAAGAACTGCCGATTACAATGAAAATTACATATGACGAACTGCCAAACACAGCAGGTCACTAAATTTACTACAGATATGTTTCGTACAAGCTTTCAAAGGGGTAAAGCCTTAGCTTTATGGATAAGAAAACAGCGATGAATACTTGATCTTAAGTATGAGGCACATGTTGGAAAACATTATTCTACATTTAACGAAAAGTAAAGGAGTGAAGTGATTGTATGGTACTTGAAGGTAAAGTAGTTGTAGCACAGGGTGGAGGACCAACCGCAGTTATTAACCAGTCTCTCGTTGGGGCCGTGCTTGAGTCAAGAAAATTTCCACAAATAACTAAGGTTTATGGGGCAGTAAATGGAGTTTCGGGGATTATCAATGAGGATTTCCTTGATTTAACACAGGAAACAACTCATAATTTGGAGCAGGTTGCAATTACTCCTTCCTCCGCTTTGTTTTCTACCAGAGACAAGCCTGACAATGCATATTGCAAAGAGATTTTTAATGTTTTTAAAGCCCATGGCGTAAGGTATTTCTTTTATATTGGTGGTAATGATTCCGCTGATACGGTTCGCATCGTTAATGAACAGGCTGAATCCTCCGGATATGAATTCAGAGCAATCCATATTCCAAAAACCATTGATAATGACTTAGTAATCAATGATCATACTCCCGGTTATCCTTCTGCTGCCAGATTTGTTGCACAGACCTTTATCGGATTAAATCTGGATAACAAAGCACTACCCGGAGTACACATTGGAGTCGTAATGGGACGTCATGCCGGATTTTTAACGGCCGCTTCTTCGATAGCCCAGAAATATCCCGATGATGGACCTCATTTGATATATCTGCCGGAGCGGCATTTTAGTATTGATAATTTCCTGTTGGACGTAAAGGATGTTTATAATAAATATGGTCGCTGTATCATCGCCGTATCGGAAGGTATCCAGGACGAAAATGGTGTACCAATAGTAACCAAGCTGGTTAAGAATGAAACCGATGCTCATGGCAATACCCAGCTTTCCGGTACGGGGGCTCTGGGCGATCTCTTATCTCAGGAAATAAAACACAAACTTGGCATCACCAGAGTAAGGTCTGATACTCTGGGTTACTTACAGAGATCCTTTATGGGCTGCGTATCCAGCGTAGACCAGCATGAAGCCAGAGAGGTTGGAGAAAAGGCTGCACAGTTTGCTATATGGCATAATATCGATGGTTCAATCACTATCCACAGAACCGGTTATTACTCAGTCGATTATAAGATGACTGATCTGCATAATGTGGCAGGTAAGACCAAGCTGATGCCTGATCATTTTATCAATAAGAACAGCAATAATGTAACGGATGCTTTTAAATATTATCTTCAGCCTTTACTTGGTACGGATATGCCGGAAGCAAGTATGTTAAGAGCTCCAAGAGCAGAAAAGTTATTGCATAAATTATAGAATTCATTTAAGTATAAATAATAATTAAAAACATAGGGTTTGCAGTAAAGTGATGATATTACTGCAAACCCTATTCTTTATAAAAATCATTTAAAGGATATCTCTTATTAGAATGAAAGAATTGGCAAGTTCGGAGAACTTTCCTATGCAATAAAAAAATTCCCTCCTTTATCCAACCAAGAGGGAATTTTTACATATTATTTTTTCTTTGTTGAGCTAGCTGCTGCACTGCTTTTATCTGCACCCTTCTTTTTCGGTGCCTTTTTCGGATTCTTATCTCCCATTTCCTTCACCACCCTTTGTTTTTATTTTGTCCTAGATTGATTCTATTTTATCTTGATTTCCATATATTGTCAAATTAATTTTCTATTTATGACCTATTGAATTCTCCATAAACTGTCATTCTTTCGTAACAAAAGAAAACAAAATTTAGCATCTCACCGAGCAAGTCAAGGCAACTAAACCAACATATATCGGAATAACCATAGATATCATCTGTATACCTCGGAATAACCAAAGAAAATCCTCCAATATACTGAGAACAACTAGGGGCAGTTATCCGATATTTTCGAAGTTATTACTACTTTATAGCTGTATATAAAATAGAATAATATCTGTATAGCTTCCATCTCCCAAGAGGAAACCTCTGGGAATAGTTCCAAGTCTTTGAAACCTATTTTTTCATACAAATGTATTGCTGATTGATTCATAATTACAAAAGGCATTGGCCTCCTCAACTACAGTGTTCCATATACTAATTATGGCCGGTATATCATCTGCCTGATAGCCGCGAATTATCACACTCATTTTATCTCCATATCTTCTTAAGTATTTATACATATCTCTCTTGTAGGTAAACTCACTAATAAAATAATCTTTGAGTAAAAACCTTAATAATCCTTTACACTTATCTCTATTTATATATCAATTAAGATATCTTTTATAATACTAAGAATCTTGTAATCAATGATTTTATGAAGCTACATTACGATATCTCTATTAACACTGATTACCTCTCCCTCTGTATTGCCTTCAACAAAATTAACAACATGATCGATGATACTGTCTGCCTGAGCTCTGTCACCGGCTATTCCTGCAAACCCAAGGACTGCAATCTGATGGATATCCTGTTCATCAATCTCAGCAACAGATACATTAAACTGATTACGAACCTTGGCGCAGATACTTTTTACTACCATACGCTTTTCCTTCAAGGAATGTACCCAGGGCATATGAATTTTTATTTCAGCCGTTCCAATTACCATATAAAAATCTATTCTACCTTTCTTCTACTTTCTTCTAATATCTCGATCTATATTGTGCTTTTACTTATTCGTCTGATTCACTCTAATCTTTAGGTAGCTTAATATTTCTTAATCCTTCTTGCTGTCCATATATATTTAACCATTTATATTCTAAATTTTCTAATAGTATTTACCTATAAAATGAATTTATTGATGTTATATTTCAACATTGTTCGAATTCATCATTTTATTCCCGATTATTGGTAATTTCGCTTAACTCATGAAATCTCATAAAACGCTTAAAGCACCGGTTCAATTCTTCCTTAAGCTTCTTAGTTGGCTTTACATCCGATTCATACCAGATGTTTTTCACTAATAGCATTTTTTTCTTCTTATCTGCTATAACCTCACATCTTCCGATAAAGCGTTCTCCGCTTAAGATGGGTAGTACATAATAGCCATATTTTCTTTGGTCCTCGGGTGTATAGATCTCCCATTTATATTCAAAACCAAACAGCTCCTTAATCAGTTTTCTATCCCAAAGAAGGCTGTCTAGCGGTGCGATCAGCTCCGTTCGCACCTTATACTCCTGCAGTTTATGAACTTCCTCTATTATATTAATATCCTTCGCAAGACAATAGAATTTATCTTTACAGCCCTCCACTGCTATTTCAATGATTATGTTATCTTTTTGCAAATCCTCAAAGATAATATTTCGTTCTTTCGATTTTAAGTTCCAGAGGCATAACCAGGCATCCGAGGGCTTGTTCCAAAGTAGACCGACCGCTGATATTCTTCGAAGAACCCTCCATTTCAGATGGTCAATTTCCTCCTGATAAGGATCTACAGCATTCCAAAGCTCTTCCGGGATATAGTCTTTGGTCAGGGCATAATATTTATTCGTTCCTTTCTTATGATGTATGACCAGATCACCGCGAAAATACATGGTCTCCAGAGCTGCACGGGCCAACTTTGTACTGTTCCAGTACCAGTCAACCTTCTCATCAAAGCCGATATCCTTTGAACATATCGGACCCCTCTGAGCAATGATTGACAATATTTCTTCGACAATTTTATCTACTTCTTCACGACCTCGGCCGCCCTGTCTGTTCTCCTGACGAATACGTTCAAAGTATGGCCAATCCTCAACTGCCATAATAGCAAGATTTTTATCAAAGTAATCAATTAATTTCCGGTCTTCATAAAGAAGGTCATATAGCATTTTCTTTGTAAAGCCTTTTACTCTTGCCTGCAAAACCAGCTCTGCGTTCTTACCACAAACATCAATCGGGTCGAATTGAACACACCCCGCCTGCCGAACAAATTCAAGTACCCCTTCTTTGCCAGAAAAACGATATTCACCAAGTAGACCCTGTTTGATTAAGATAAACTGTCTTGCCTGTTTTTTCGTTAGTGTAATAGCATCCATTATAATCTCCCGATTCAATCTCCTAAATCAATAATTTAATTTAGTATTCAGACTTACTATTCTGCTTTAATTTCCTGCTTCAATACTATACGTCAAATTCTACATCAACTTCCTGCTTCAATATTATACTTCATTTTCCGCTTCGATTTCCTGCTTCAATATTATACTTCGATTTTCCTGCTTCGATTTCCTGCTTCATAACTTTCTATTCCGAAATTATAATATACGGTTATTTTATGTGGTTGCTTAGTTAACAAAATTAACTGATTGATGCGATTAATCATCATCTTCTAATATGTTATCTCTTCCAAGTATAATCCACAGGCCTCTGCTAAATTACCGGTCTTATTCCTCTCCTTCCCTTTAATTATGGACGGTATATCAACTGCTTTGATATTGCCAAGGCCGACTTCAACCAAAGTACCCACCATCCAGCGGGCCATATTATAAAGGAAACCTTCGCCTCTCAGCCTAATATGAATAAGGCCTCCATCCTCGGTAATATCAATTGAATATATTTCTCGAACCATGGATTTTTTCTTTGACTTCGCATTGGAAAAAGCAGTAAAATCATGTGCTCCGATAAAATATTGACTAGCTTCTAGCATGTCCTCAAGTCTTAATTCTTGTTTCACATGCATACTATATTTTCTTATAAAGGGATTGCTATACTCTTTATTCCATATCTTATATAGATACGTTTTCTCCTTAGCATGATATCTGGCATGAAAGCTTTCATGAACGGAGATGGTATCAAGAACACAGATATCCTGCGGCAGGTACTGGTTCAGGTAATTCTTGATTTCTTCTTCGGACAGGTGCTGCTCTATTTTAAAATTTGCTACCTGCGCAAGCGCATGTACTCCTGCATCCGTTCTGCTGCATCCGGTTATTTCAATCTCCCGTCCCAGCATTTCTGATAAGACATGTTCAATTTTTCCCTGAATTGTATTCTCACTGTTGCCCAGCCGTTGCCAGCCTTTATATCTTCCTCCGTCATATTGAATGACCAGCTTATAATTGTACATATCCTCTCCTATCCACAAAGCATTAACTAATTTTTAGATAAAAGTCTTATAATCCTCCAAGTTCTCCTTTAAAAGCTTCGGTGTATCCAGTCCATATGGACAATGCTTCTTGCAATGGTTACAATGGATGCACTCCTCAATCTTTTTCATTTTTACTTTCCAATCGTCATTAAGATATACGGATAACGGAGCACGACGGATCATTAAAGACATCCGTGCTGAAGTTGGAATATCAATTTGTGCCGGGCAGGGTAGACAATAACCGCAGCCTCTACAAAAATCTTTACCCAATTCACTACGGTCACGCTCTATGATTGCTGCAAGCTCCTCATTCATTACCGGAGGCCTTTGAATGTATCCGATAAATTCCTCCAGCTCCTTTTCCTTTTGTATACCCCATATTGGAAGCACATGCTCGTACTGTGATAGAAAAGCGTAAGCGGCTGCTGAATTGCTGATAAGGCCTCCCGATAAGGCTTTCATCGCAATAAAACCAATCTTCTTCTCCTTACATAGCTTTACAAGATTAATTTCCTTCTCCGTAGCAAGATAGCTGAAGGGAAATTGGATGGTTTCAAATAAACCTGATTCTGCTGCCTCAAGTGCAACCGGAAGACGGTGATTGGTTATACCAATATGACGAATCAAACCCTTTGCCTTTGCTTCCAGCATTGCTTCATAAAGTCCGGTTCCATCCCCGGGCTTTGGGCAAAAGCTTGGGTTATGGAATTGATAGATATCCAAATAATCCGTTTGCAGCTGGTCAAGTGTCGTATGAAGCTGGTTCCAGAATTCATTTACCTTCGTGGTCATCGTCTTAGAGGCGATGAAAATGTGCTCACGAACCTCTCTTAAGGCATAGCCAATCTTCTCTTCGCTATCCGTATAAAATCTGGCGGTATCAAAAAATGTGATACCGCTCTGATATGCTTTCATTAATAAATGTGCTGCCTCTTCCTTTCCTATTCTTTGAATCGGAAGAGCACCAAATCCATTTTTACCTACTGTAATTCCTGTTGTACCTAATATAACCTGATCCATCGTATTCCTTTCTGCATACGTATTTACCTATTCCGTTAAATCATCCCAGATAACTTCCTGTGAAGTAATTGTAACTTCATTTTTATCTGACTTAAAAGATTTTATCCACTCCGGTTGCTCCGGCAGAAGCTCAGAAGGTTCACCTATCTGTGGATAATCTCCATAATCCTCATGCTTAATCGTAATGCCCTGAAGCTCCCACCACTCCTGATCTGTTAGCCTTTTATCACTGATAAATTCATAGAAGGAGTATACTGCTCCTCTGGCCAGATATAATTTTCCTTCCACCGGCACTACAACATAGATTTCATCAAAATATCCGGTACCCAAAGACAGATAATTACCTCTGGCGGTTGTAATATCAGAAACCAACATATCGGTCATTTCTTTCGCTTCATAATCCTCGGTAGAGCCATAAAGAAAACTCATCATGATATTTTCCATGGTTCCCCCATACCAAAGGAGGCTTCTCTTTTCATCTTCAGAAAGCGGTTCATTCTTCAACTCCTTCTCCGAGCAGGTAATCAACAGCTTTAACAGTTCCTTATAGCTTTCAGCCCCCTCCTTGAGCTTTTCATTTTGCATACCTCTTTCTTCTAAAACTGAGGCTGTAAAATCAGTTAAGTATAAGAGCTTACTATAAAGTGAGATATTGGGTTCTACATAATGCTGAGTTGCTGTTGCATCCGGACCGCCCATCTCTGCTACCGCCTGCTTACCATATAAAACCGTATCATGCTTTAATTCAGTATAGCTTCCTAATGCTGTGTTCAGAGATTTGTTCTTCCAAGCATCATTTGTCATAAAGAATGGCATTCCGGATTTATTATCGTATTCAGTTAACGCAGCCTGAAGGGACCACAGCCAGCCGGTATAGAGATTTCCCTTCCAGTAGTCAGGGCCATATAAAGATACTTTATCCTTCATGTTATTATATTTTGCAGTATAATCCGGCCAGTCCTTCTGTGGCTGATAGACGTCAAATAGCAAATCCTCTGCTAAATCGCTTCCTAGGACACCCATAACATCAAGGGATGATGGTATCGGTCTTTTCATATTTTCAATCAGTTCCTGCAAAATGTCACTATCGAGGACATAACGCTGCCCCATAAACCGAAACTGCCTGTAATCGGTTGAGGGTAGTGTAATTAACTTTGCCGCAATCTGTGGCGCAGGTAATGCTTTTACGGCTTTTTTCAGCTTATCTCGGTATTCTTTGTCATTGAAGATATTAGGATCCTCCTTCTCTCCAAAAACAGACAATCGAAGGCCATTCAAAGTAAATACATCAATATCATCGGATACACCAACGTATTGCGATGTCGGTAGATAAATATTGGACCATAGCTCTGCATCACAGGTCACCTCTGATTCCGAGAAGGTCATGTATGCAACAAGTAGGGATTGAATTACATTATCATATATTACTCCATCCTCAGAATCATCCTCAAAGTAATAAGGTGCCGTACCAAACCACATCATGGTCTTAAAATATCTTCCAAGCTCTTCACTCTTGGTATAATGCCCTCTGACCTTAAATTGTGAGTAATCAAAAGGATCACCCATAAGCGGAGAATCCAGATAGCCTTCGGCTGCCTGTATCAGTTCATATTCCTGTTTCGCAACACTCAGTAAATCCTTATCCACCTTAACGGGGATCTCGGTACTTTGCTGCATCAGCATTCTGGCCACAAGAAAATAGATTATATTCTTCTTCTGGAGTGCTTTTAAATCCTCCTCCTGCAGCTCTTCCAAAAGCAGTATGGATTTATCCAGCATTTGCTTTGTCATAAGCTCCAAATCTTCATAAAGATAACCGGATTCAACACTGATCAAGGATTTATCATAAAACTGGTGGTAAAGATGAAGTACGGAATCTGATGTTATAAAATTAGGAACACCTTTATATTCATTATTATCATATACATAATACATTCTGGTGTCATTGCTAGGAAGAACAACAAATCCATTGTTCACCAGCATTTTTGTCTGTTCCTTCGTAAATCCGGAGAACTGCTCCAGGTTCTCAATATTAGATAAGTCCTTAGCAACTTTATAGGGCTTAACATTTGCCTGATAACCTGGCTCCTCATATACCGGCTGAGCTAATTCAAAGCTTTCCACGGAAGACCACACAGTGCTTAAGGTTAGGAGTCTCTTTCCGATATCCTTTTCCTCTGTTTGGTTTTTTCCACTCATAGTATCCTCGGTATTATTTATATTATCACTGCTATTATCCTTACTGTTTTCTTTATCTTCAGAGCTATCATCCTCTTGTACAGCTTGGGTCGCTTCATTATCATTTGAGATTTCATCTGCTTTATTTTTCTTGCCTTGGCATCCTGTAAGAATGATGCACAAGCATAAAATGATTGCACAAAATTTTTTCATACGAATTCCTCCCCTTCAATAACTTGTTATGTTTTATTGTTTTATTGTTCTATTATTCTATTGTTCTTTCGTGATTTCAGCAATCGTACCATCCTTAATCATAAGGATAACCACCTCTTCCCTTCCTTGCTTACGATAAACCATCTTCATACGATTTTCTTCCACTATGGAGAGACTTATAATATCTTCATAATCTTTACTTTCCGCCAATAGAAAAAATCCAAAGTCAAACCAATAATAAACTCTGACTCGTTCGTTTTTGTTCTCCGACTCACTGATAAAAATTAATTCCTCACCAGGAATGTCTACAAGATCCCCTGTGATAAAGTCGTTCCAGGTCCCTGCAATCTGTGATCCCGTCCATTTTTTCGAAAGCTTTTCATCATCATAATTGAAAATAAACATTCGATTTTTTTCTATTTCATCAAAATGTGTTGTCTTACAGACTGCCGTTATGATCTCTATTGTACCGTCCCCGTCCAGATCAGCAACCAGAACTTTCCATGGCTTTAAATCCTTAAAATCATTTTCATAGCTTCGATCCCAATTTCCTTTCTCACCCTTATCAAAAATCACAAGCAAGTCACCATAATCCTTACGGCCATCTCTGCTGATAATCATATACGCTCTTTTCTCTTCTTGAATTCCATGGACGATTGTTTCCTTTTGATAAAGGATGTCTTTGAATTCTTTCCACGGATCATCTTTAGGAAATAACTTTACTTTTATTAAAATTAAGATCAGAAGGAATGAAGCCAATATCATAATAAAGAATAAAATCGGCTTAATACGTACGGAGGATTTTTTCATACTTGTACCTTTTCCTTTAAAACATAAATGCTTCTTATAACTAAAGTATAGCCGGCTGCTCCATGTTTTTATATTTAAGTGCTATTACCCATATTTTAACACCGCTTATAATTAAAATGCAATACTAAACCCTTATATACCTTCATTTGTTGTCTTTAGCAGCTACAATCGTTCTTGAGGAAGAGCAGAGTATCATTAAAATAGCATATCAGATGGGTAAGACCGGCCAGTTTATCAAATAGTGGTGAAATAATCCGATCCTATTTCTAAAAAACTTATTGACATATACAGTTGAACTATATATAATAACTGTATAAAGTTAAACTATATATTCAAACGATATAGTGGAGGCTATGATATGAACCTTAACAAATACTTACCCCTAACAGAAACTACCTACTATATTCTCATGGCGCTTATGGAACCGGGACATGGCTACTCTATAATGCAGAAGGTTGAAGAGCTGAGTCACGGGAAAGTCCGAGTTGCTGCAGGTACCATGTATGGGGCGATTGATAATCTAATTAAGCAGAATTTGATCATGTCACTTAAAAGTGACGATCCACGAAGAAAGGTATATTTAATTACTCACGAGGGAAAGGAAGTTCTTCGGCTGGAAGTTGACCGCTTAAGACATATGATTGCAATTGCTAAGAACCTAGGATATTAATTTTTTATTATTTTGGAGCAAAAAATATTGAGCTGCTCTAAGCAGTAGTATGGAGGTTAGTATGACTAAATGGAAACCTTTTTTTGATTTTCATAAAGAAGAATTATGGCTTGCCGATATGTCAAGAAACGGATATCGATTGATCAAATATGTTAATGGATACTACACCTTTGATTATTCTAATGACCGAACTGAATATACCTATAAGATAGATTATCGAACCTTTTATAAGGTTAAGGATTATAGAAATTATTGTACACTATTTGAAGACAGTGGATGGAAGCATATAGCCGGTAGCCAGTGGTCAGGCTCACAGTATTTTGTAAAGATAAGATCAAATGCGGGTGATGATATCTTTTCCGATAATTTATCAAGAGCTGGTAGATATAAGAGAATCTCCTACTTATGGCTAAGTTTCGTCTTATGCTATAGCTTCATCCTATATGCGATTATTGCATATAAAACAATTAACATTAATCAGTTTTACCTGACTCCGGGATTATGGGATATGAATGGATGGAATTTTTTTAAAGCTTTTGTGTTTGAAACACCCTTTGCATTATTAAGACTATTCCCATTTGTCATCTATCCTGTACTAATTGCATATTATGCTTATTTTGCTATAAAATCATTAACACTATATAAAAAAGAAATGAAAAACAGATATAATGTTTAACATAATATCCTTAGTTTCATTTACTTATCAGAGTTAGCTTCAAGTAAATTTACTTGGAATATTTGTATAACTATAACCTTCGGCAATATACTATTAGGTATGAAATCAACTTAATAGCATATTGCTTTCTTTTTGCTCTAAATATATAGAAGGTTAGGTGATTAAATGAAAACAGTTAAGCGTTTGACCGAAGCATATAATAATGCAAAAATTGAATATTTTGATAAAAACTCTAAATTTGTTTTCTTCAGTGACATACATCGCGGTGACGACAGTATATCCGATGAATTTACCAGAAATCAGAATGTATTCTTACATGCGCTGAATTATTATTACAAGCAGGACTACGTTTATGTGGAGGCCGGTGACGGAGATGAACTCTGGGAGTATCCACAATTCAAGCATATCAGATTGGCTCATACCGATATTTTTATTGTATTGAAAAAATTTTTTGATGCCAAACGATTTATTTTGCTTTATGGTAATCATAACATTTATTTAAAATCACAACGTTTTGTTTCTGAAAATTATTATGAGTTTTACGATGAATATAATCAGGAGCATGTCGAGTTGTTCAAAGGGATTACTCCATATGAAGCATTGGTTCTGAAGGATAAGGAAACCGGACAGGAGATTTTTACCGTTCATGGTCATCAGGGTGATTTTATGAATGATCAGGGTTGGTTTCTTTCCATGCTTTTACTGCGATATTTTTGGCGTTTTGCTCATTTGGTAGGTTTTGAAAATCCCTCAAGCCCCGCGAGAAATCTGTATAAAAGACACAAGGTTGAGAAGGCTTATAGCAAATGGATTGAAAAACATAAGATTATGCTGATTTGTGGTCATACTCACAGACCAAAATTCCCTAAAAATAATGAGCTCCCCTATTTTAATACCGGATGCTGTATCCATACCCGCGGAATTTCTGGAATCGAGATTTCAAATAGTGAAATTATTATGGTGGACTGGCGGATGGTTGCCGACGAAGATGGTGCTATTCATATAGCCAGGCAGGTTGTCAGAGGTCCAGAACCCCTTACAAAATTCGACTGCAAAAACAATCCATATTCCGATCATTGCAAGTAAAAGCCCTGTATGTATAAATTAATATTTTTTTATAAAAATCAACTTCTTAGGGCAATCTAATCTTGGAGGTGATTATTTATGAAAGTTAAAGAGATTATGTCAAAGGACATCGCAAGCTTACATTCAGATGATTCAATTGAAAGAGCAGCACAGCTCATGAAACAGTATAATTGCGGTTCAATTCCCGTATGTACCCAGAACAAAATTATCGGTATCGTAACTGACCGTGACATCGCTGTACGATCCGTAGCTTCCGGTGAGGATGTAACTGAGCAGAAGGTTGGAGATATCATGACCAAGGATGTAGTTTTCGGAAGTCCAGAAATGGATGTAACCGATGCAGCAAGATTAATGAGTGATCGACAGATTCGTAGACTTCCCATCGTAGAAAATAATAACCTAATCGGTATTGTTGCCTTAGGAGATATCTCTCTCGAACCCCAATATCAGGACAGTGCAGAGGATGCTCTATCAAACATTTCCAAGTCTGGAACCAGTTTTAGGTAAGGCGAGAAGGAACTATAGAAATGAAATCCAATAATGATAGAAGGGCCTTTGCACACTGCGCAAAGACCCTCTCTATCGATTATGATAATGCTTCATACTCCACTTCCTGGAGGAACATCCCCTGTGCATTTGCCGGGGCACTTCCTGTCTCCGGGGATTTCGGATCCAGTATGCTTAATATATCCTTGCTGCTGCGCTTTTCCAGGCCTATTTCAAGTAAGGTACTCACTAACATTCTTGCCATATTATGAAGAAAATCATTTGCCTTGATCGTGATCTGAATTTCCTTCTCATCCTGATAGATATCGATTAAAAATATCTCTCTTACCGTCGATTTGCTTTTCTTTACCGTTGAAAAATCTTTAAAATCATACTTTCCAATCAATTGCTTGGCAGCCTGCTTCATCAGCTCAATACTCGGTTTATGAAAACTGTAATACGTATATTTCCGATCAAATACACTTGGGACATCACCGATAGCGATGCGGTATAGATAGGTTTTTGTTTTTGCGTTCAGCGTTGCATGAAACCGTTCAGGAACCTCCTCTACTTGTATAACTGCTATATCCATCGGAAGATATCTATTAAAATAATTTTTAATTTCGTATAGTTTCATTGAAGATTTCGTTTTAAAATTAGCGATCTGACCATATGCATGAACTCCGACCTCTGTACGGCTACCACAGTTTAGTTCCACTGTCTCTCCGGTCATCTTCTGTATTACTTCCAGAAGTTTGTTCTCAATCGTATTATCCGATTCCCCTTTACCAAGTCTCTGCCATCCGTTATACCGGCTACCATCGTATTCAATGGTTAATTTAATATTTCTCATTTTATTTACCATACCTTTCCTAAAAGCCTGCAAACGTTTTCTTATGTAAGCTATCGTATTCTACGCTACAGAGCACAATTTTACTTATTACTTTATCTATGATGCCATATCCGGATTATCGTTGGAAATATTTATGCTTTCTTATATAATAGCGATAATAAATTATGAATAAAGCCGAGGTAACTACCCAGGTCAAGGGATAACTGAAAAGTACCGTTTTAATCTCCGGGTAAATCGGAACTACGGTAAACAGCCATATGATACGCAACGCACATACCCCAAGGCTGGTTATAATCATCGGAATAAAGGAATTACCCATACCTCTAAGAGTTCCTGAGAAAATCTCTATGAATACATAGGTAAAAAAAGTCGGTGCCATAAAACGAAGGATTTCTGCACCCTTTCCGATCACTAATGGATCTTTTGTAAACAGTCTATAGATAAAGGGGCCACCAAAATATAACATGGCACTCAAAGCTATCGCAACCGATAATGCAATTCTTAAGCATACCTGTGCACCTTTTTTTACCCTGTCGTATTTTCCGGCGCCAAAGTTCTGCCCTGCAAAGGTGGTTACCGATATTCCGAAGGCACTCATTGTCATCCAGAAAATACCGTCAATCTTACCGTAGGCTGTCCAGGCGGCAATCGTATTGGTACCAAAGCTGTTCATAGTAGACTGTATTATTACATTCGTCGAGGTATACATCAGTGACTGCAATCCGGCAGGTAAACCAATACGGACAATTCTTTTAAGCATCACCTCATGAAAACGTATCCGCCTTAAGACCAGCTTATAACATTCCTTTGTTCTCATTAAGGTTATACAAACCAGCAAGGCACTGCAGATCTGGGAAATGACCGTTGCAATCGCCACACCCATTACACCCCAGTCAAATACAGTAACAAATAAGAGGTCTAAGAGAATATTAATCAGGCAGCTCAGAATCAGAAAATATAGCGGCTTCTTTGAATCCCCGATGGCACGTAGAATACCGGCTCCGATGTTATAAACAAGGTTTGCTATCATACCTCCAAAGTAGATTCTAATATAGATGAGGGCATAAGGTAGGATTTCTTTTGGTGTATCCATCAGATCTAGAGCAAAGGGTGCGCCCACAAGTCCAATCAGCATAATGACTGCTCCGCTTACAATAGCGAGCGCAATCGCCGAATGCACTGCTTTACTTACTTCTTCTTTCTTATCTGCACCAAAATACTGGGATATTGTTACCGTTGCACCGGTAGATACTCCTACAAACAAGCCGACAAATAGATTAATCAAAGAA
This sequence comes from Bacillota bacterium, assembly GCA_023414875.1. Classification (GTDB taxonomy): domain Bacteria; phylum Bacillota; class Clostridia; order Lachnospirales; family Lachnospiraceae; genus Mobilitalea. Next base: position 139,126 of record JAEZMV010000021.1, read on the forward strand.
CCTGTCGCACCTCCGACTGCGGATAAGGCCTCCTTACCGACAAATCGACCAACGACTATGGCATCTGTGGTATTATATAGCTGCTGAAAGAAGGTACCGAAAAGCATCGGAAAGAAAAATATCAGTAGCTGCTTCCAGATAACTCCTTGCGTAATTTCATTCTTTTCTGCCCGATTCTGTGCCATTTATACCATACCTTTCTTCAAAGTCTGCAAATTAATCATGAATTCAGAATTTCCACAATTTACAGAGCTAATTATATCTAATCCTTTGTAGTAACAATCATTCTACTTCATGGAATACGAAAGCGCAAGCAATATCCGTTAAATAAGAAAAATTGAATTTATATCATTTTCACGAAATAAATTTCCTCGTTTTACTCATACTAATGGAAACTGAATGATAAGAAAGGGATCACACATGGATAATAATAAAAACAGAATGAAAGACAGAGAACATAGCAATGCTGATCTGCGAAAAATGGAGCCTAAGGATAATGCGGATGTAGGAATTAAAAATGGGCAGGTTATTGGAGTTCACGAAGGTAAGCATGAAAAAAGTAGACCAAACAGAAAAAATAATAGAAATGACATCTAATATAAATACTTTAAAATGGTACATTCACTATACCAAACGCTTTTACGAATTGGTAAGAACCTATGCATATCCGAAAATTAAGCTGAAGAAAGGCACTTTTTTTGTGCTTTACTTCAGCTTTGTTATTTACATTTCTTCTATTTTTATATCTGATTTAATACATATCGCTTAAACACTTCACCGCGTTCCTCAAAATTCTTAAAGAAACCGTAGCTAGCTGCTGCCGGAGAGAATAAACAGGTTTTTCCGTTCCTTGTCTCCTTTTTTGCTGCCTTGACAGCTTCTTCCACATTCGTCACCATAATAATATTTTTATTAACCGGCTTTTTTTCATGGTTTATTAACAGCTTTTGAATTCGATAACCGGTATCCGGCATCAGGATAATATTATGTATCTCTGAAGCAACCAGAAAATCGACGAGTGGTTCGTAGTCAATTCCGCGATCCATTCCACCCAGGATAACAGTATCAACATTTTTAACACTGATAACTCCATTCATGGTCGTCTCGCAGATGGTAGAAATGGAATCGTTATAAAAAGTTACTCCATTAATCTCTGCCACGTATTCCAAACGATGAGGCAAAGGGCGGAAGGTTTTGATTGCTTCCATAAAAGCAGCATCACTGACACCACATACCTTTGCCAGAGCATAAGCCGCTGCAATATTATAGAGGTTATGATGACCCTTTAATAATATCTCATCTTCTTTCATCTCAAGCTTATTTCCCTGATACAGAATGTGATTAGACTCTACGATAATATCTGAATCACCTGCGTTATATGATATCGTCATCCCCTTTGCTTTGGACCTTTTATCGGGATTGGTAAACTCTTTGTTGTAAAGGAAGATATCTTCCTCTTTCTGATACAGGAAGATATTCTCTTTTGCCGCCACATATTTATTAAAGGTTCCGTAATGATCCAAATGCTCCTGGTATATATTCAAAAGTACTCCGATATGGGGAGCGTTCTTTACATATTGCAGCTGATGGGAAGATAACTCATATACCACCAAGGTTCCTTCCTTAATTTGCTCCAGCACATCAAACACAGGTACCCCGATGTTACCAACCAACAGAGAATCTAACCCTGCGCTCTGCAGAATATGATATAAAAGGGAAGCCGTTGTGCTTTTTCCCTTGGTTCCTGTAATACCGATTGTCTGTGCTTTATAAAATTGAAGGAAAATATCTGTCTGTGAAGTGATTTTGCTTAATACTTCACCATCCTCAGGGTTTAATACGATCCCTGGACTTTTTATTATGATCTCGTAGTCCTTCAAAATATCCTCATAGGTATCACCCTCATGAACTTCAACCTTTACAAGCGTATCTTTTATCCCATTTTTATCGTAGATTCCGATGACTTGGTCGGGAAAATGCTTCCTGAGGAATTGATAAGTGGATCTACCCTCTTTCCCAAAGCCAAGAAGCAGTATTTTTTTGTTTTGCAATAATGTACAGATATCCTTTATCATTGTTTACCTCGATTAAGTTAACATTAAGTCTTTGATACGTGTTACAAATTCTTTGGGTATTGCATTTTCATTATCATAATACTTTAGATAGCTATCTTCATTATTACTGATATATGACCTATATAAATCTTTACTCTTGTAATATTGATATAATTTGGGGATTTCCTGATTATTATGTTCCAGCTCGCGGATTGTCATACAAATCGCAGTATTCGCTTCATCACAGGTACCTACACATTCAAACGGCTTTTCCGGAGCACTTCCAATTAATTGATCGAAGGTGGGTATCAAGCTCTCATCATTCAATAAATCATGACCAAAAATCTCCGATAACGTTTTAAGATTAATAAAAGGGGATAATATAATGGCTACAAACAGGCATTTCGGGCAGGCACCACACCATTTGTCCGTTTTACTTCCCACATTACAGCTTCGAAATATTGAATAATAAGCTTCCTGAGCCGCAAAAAATTTGGCAATTTGAAATTCACTAAAGGGCCTAAGCAAGCTAAAATAATGGACTCCGCTGCCAACATATTTTTCTTCATAATCAATAAAATCCCGCTCAAACTTATAGCTTTTCGAATACTGGTGATTTACTAAGGTTCCTTCTACCGTACTTTCATTAGCACTGGATTCATTGGATAGCACGACATATTTTTTATCAAATAAGTAGGCAGATAACACCGAAGAAAAAGCTACGATTGCTGAAAAAGGAGTATGACCGTTTAGGTATCCCTCTTTATTTAAAGCCAGCATATTCGCATCGAGGCTTCTGTTAACGATAAGTATTTCCTGTTCCGAATAACCGGCCGCCTCGGCACAACGAAGCGAGGCTTCCTTTTTATTAATCATATAGCATAGATTGCTGTCTTTTCTATCCTTTATAAGCTCAAGGGTAACGATGGAATCTTTTCCACCGCCAATTGGTATCAGGCATCCGGATTTCTCATGTTCGGTCTTATCAACATTCTTTTCAGCCGCGACACCTGTTTCTATGTTCATAAAGCTATCAAAATCTGTATCGATCCGGTTCGTATAGAAGAATTCACCCAAGCCCAAATAATACTGCATTTTCCACCAGTTGATCTGCTCTTCATTCAGTGCACCGGCCTTTATTTTCACCAGCGGTGGGCAGGCGCATTTCCAATAACTGATTAACTCCACCATTCCTAGTTGGAAGGCCAACTTATCAACAATTTCCTCGTTTTCATAACACTGCTCTGTATGCTTTTTTAAAAATTCCCACTTTGGGGTAAACGTAATAAAATCACCTAAACTAAAATAGTATTTGATGGTTATTTTATCTGCCTGGTCAATAATTTCATATGTTTCAAAGGTAAAGACAGGATGCTTCACTCTTAATTCTTCAAACTTATTCTGCATGGAAACCTCCCGCAACCGAAATCTCTTTTAATTTATTCATTACTCGATTTTTCTCCCTATTACAATAATAACCTTCATCCATCGATAACGGAACAAGGGGTAAGCAATCTTTCAGCTATGCTTATTATATTCTTCATGTTATAAGATTTCAATGTTTATTTCACTTTTCTAATTGAACAAAGAGTCTGCTGCAAACCAATGTCATTAAGTATAAGAAATGTTACAGTTCAGCCAATATAGATAAGACCAGGGAGGAAATGTTCCCATGAATCGGAAGCATTTCTCCCTCTAGTCTCATGATTCTACTCAGATTAGGCCAAACTGTAACATTTTTAAATGAATTATTTTATATTTCTTGACAGAACGACATTGGTGCAAACCCAGTTCTAACACTATATTGGATAAGTCTTGTTTTACAACAACCTTTCGTTTATCTCATACACCTTCCGGTATATGAAAGCTGTGAATTCTTAATCTGCTCCGGAGTACCCTGTGCTATAATCCGTCCCCCGGCATCTCCGCCCTCCGGCCCAAAGTCTATCACATAGTCCGCCATTTCTATGATATCCAGACAATGCTCGATGATGAGCATACTATTTCCTGCCGCGACGATTTCATCTAATACCTTAGAAAGTCTAACGATGTCCTCCGGATGAAGTCCGGTTGTCGGTTCGTCTAATAGATATAGAACCTTTCCTTGATTCCCACTAAGCTCCTTAGCCAGCTTTATTCGCTGAGCCTCGCCTCCGGATAAGGTGGTAGCCTCCTGACCCAATTTGATATATCCCAAACCCACCTTATGAAGTAAGAATAGAGTGTCATAGATTTTCTTTTCCTCTTCAAAAACAGGCATAGCCTCATCCACCGACAATTCCAGGATATCCGAAACGGAATAGCCCTTATAGCGTATCTCCAGAATACTGCGCTGAAATCTCTTTCCATGACAGGCCGGACAGGTAACTCTTGCATCCGGCATAAAATGCATCGGAATGATCAGCTTTCCGTAGCCTTCGCATTTTTCGCATCGACCACCTGCCACGTTGAACGAAAAATGCTTTGGCTGAAGGTTCTTAATTTTTGCTGAGACCAGAGAAGCGTACAAATTTCTTATTTCAGTATAGATGTCTGTATAGGTAGCAACATTTGATCTGCTGCTTCTACCAATAGAGTTCTGGTCCAAAGTAACAATTTTATCAAAGTTCTCCAGACCGTATACCTTCGTATTTCCAAGACTTACAACCGTTTCACCAATTCCCTGCTCAGCCGCCTTAGCGATGACATCAAACACCAAGGATGATTTTCCTGAGCCGGAGACGCCTGAGATCGCTACCATACGGTTTAGAGGAATATCTATATCTATATTCTTCAAGTTATGCTCCGTTGCGTTTGTTACTCTAAGGTAATCCGTGGAGGTCTTTCTTATTCCGTTGGTGCGGTAAGGCATCCGTTTACCCGAAAGATATTTTCCGGTAAGCGATTCCGTATTTTGCTTCAGCTCCTCCGGTGTTCCTGCTGCCACAACGGTTCCTCCGTAGACTCCTGCTCCCGGCCCGATGTCAATAATATAGTCAGCCGCCTGCATAAATTCCAGATCATGCTCAATGACCAGTACCGTATTACCCATATCCCGCAGCTTCCTCAACACGCTGATTAATTTTGCGGTATCTCTTGAGTGTAATCCGGTGGTTGGTTCATCGAGTACATATAACACACCAGTAAGACCGGACCCTAGCAGAGAAGCAAGTCTCAGCCTCTGTATCTCTCCGCCTGATAAAGACACCGCATTCCGCTCTAGACTCAGATACCCTACCCCGACCTCCAAATAACGCCTTAAGCGCTCTTTGATATCAGCCACCACCGGTTCCACAATCATTTTAGCGGCTTCTGAGAGCCCCTCTTCTACCCTGTCAATGAAATCCTTGAGTTCCTTCAAGGACATCTTGCAGGCTGTGATTATGTTCGTACCCTGCACCGTAACCGCAATACTTTCCTTTCTCAGCTTATCACCGTGACATTGTGGACAAATCCCTTCATGAAACAAAGTTTTTAGATGCTCGTAAGCCTTCGTACCAACCGAGCTTTCCGAGTATCTGCGTATAATGTTCGTAATCAGCCCCTCATATCTTCCTTCCGGTACCGTTTTTGGTGCTTTTTTATCCGGATACAGCTGTATGAATTCCTCACTTAATGCTCCATAATATAAAAAGGTTAGTGCATCATCACTCCAATCCTTCAACGGAGCATCCAAATCTACCGGGAATCCATAATATTTACCTGCATTCTCGATACTTTCTCCATATCTACCAATATAAAATGCATCCCAGTCATAAATACCGCCGTCTCTGATGGATCGATTATAATCAAATATTGCTTCAAAATTCGGAGCATTGGAAACCCCAAGTCCCTTACAGTGCTCACAGGCACCCTGTGGCTTATTGAAGGAAAAATGACTCATCGTCAAAACAGGAACCAGCGATTTACAGTGAGGACAGCTGGTATACTCCTCAAGACCTGCTTCTTCCTCCTCTATAGCAATATTGGTATCCATTGTTTCCGCTTCATAATCCTCAACTGTTTCAAAATCCGGATTGATTACCGCACCACAGTGGCAGCATTCTCTAACCCCTAATTTCGCATATAATATGCGTAAATATGTATAAATCTCAGTTACCGTTCCAACTGTGGATCTTGGATTGCGGTTTGCATTTTGCTGAGTTACACTGATTGCAGGGGACAAACCGGTTATCGATTCCATCTTAGGCTTTACAAACTCGTCTGTTATCATTCCAAGAGATTCCATGTACTGCCTTTGACATTCTGTCTGTAGTGTATCAAATGCGATGGTTGATTTACCTGATCCCGAAACTCCTGTTAGTACAACTAGTTTGTTTTTGGGAATATCAAGTGATATGTTTTTTAAATTATTTTCTCTAGCACCTTTGATTGAAATTACCTCATTTTTCATCGTAGCACCCTAACCCTTTCAGAATTGTTTTCATGATTTGTACAGATATCTTCCGTCTCAGACCGCCAGTATAATCTAGTTCGTTTTAACTATAAACCCTCCCCTAAGGTTCGAGTCAAGTAGGATTAATAAAGTTATTAATAAATCACAAAAACATGTTGGAATATATTGACATGATAACTAGGTCGTGCTACGATATATGACGCTGGTTGATATATTGTGAAGCACTTTCATAGCCGACGGTATCAGGGAATGAGGGCGTTCCAATTGTGCTTTTTTAGAATGAAGGAGAGGATGATATAAGTTGGCAGGCAGCACGAAGAAGAAAATCAGATTATTTCTTGCCTTTGACTATGATTTGGAGGAAGAGCATATTAACTCCATGTCAAAACAGGGATGGCAGTTAAAGAAGGGTGGATTATTCCACCATTCATATATTAAGAGTGATCAGGATTATCGATACCGATTGGATTTTAATCCAAAAGTAAAGAAGGATTATGATGAATTTAACCGCTACTTGGATTTATATAAAGAACAAGGCTGGGAACATATTAATTCAACCATCAACGGGTGGCATTACTTCAGAAAATTATACATTCCCGGTACCGATGAGGAGGATTATAGCCTCTATACGGATGAGACCTCTTTAAATAAAATGCTAAGGAGATGGAATCATATCGCAAGGTCTTTACAGGTTGTGTACATTATTTATACGATATTTAGTATTATTAATCTCGCAGCCTTAGGCAATACCCTTGCCGGATTGTCTTCTATGCTCGGCTTCTTAGCCATTGCACTTTTGCAGCTGGGGATGCTGACCATGAAGGGCAAACGAGTACGTCCGAACAAGAAATCATCTACCAGGACCTTTATCAGTTACACCCTACTCGGGGGAATGGGCATTTCTTTTATCCTTATGATATATTTGCTTATCTTTGGTTTCTATATACAAAGAATTGAGTATTCAACTCAGATCAACTGCAATACTCAGGACTTTAGAGGAGACTTTACAATTAAAAAAGACGGTTTTTATATGCTTGATATTAAAAGTAAGTCAGAACGTGGTACTCTTATGATACAGATCTCGAGAGATGATAAGACAATCTATAATTGCGGTGGATCAAAAGTTACCGTATCGAATAAAAGATTGTGTTTGAAGGAAGGCAAGTATACTGTTAACGTTATCTACTACCTGGAAGACTACAAGGAAGCCTTTTCTGCCACTCAGGAACAATTGGAAAAGTTGAATCTAACAGGCAATCTTGAGGAAACGAGTGGTGTTGAGGTATTTGTCGGATTAAAAAATTAACAATCTTTATCCTTTAACGGATCTGGTCCATAGCGAAAGCTGTAAGCTGATCTAATTATAAATATGCAAATTAAGTTCAAGGATGCTTTGTATGGGAACGAAGCATCCTTGTCACTGGTTTAAGCTGCCTTCTTATTCTATCTGCGCTATATTTTTTATTGCAACGTAAATCCTATCTCACAGCCATTGTTATGATCACTTCTGCAGTAAATATCTCCACCATGCTCATTTATGATGTATTTACAAATGGATAATCCCAGTCCTGAGCCCGGAATGCTTGTGCTTCTGGATTTCTCCGCACGATAAAACATATCAAACACATACGGAATATCAGCAGAACTAATTCCGGCTCCGTTATCCTTTACTTTCACCAGTACATAGTTATCTTCCCGCTCCGTTTCGATAGTAATCCTTGCGTTCTTCTGACTGATGTACTTGATACTGTTTTCAACAAGATTATAGATTACCTCGGTTATTCGTTTGGGATCAATCGTGACCAACATATCCGGAAGCTTGGGGATATAAGAGAATTCTATGCCGCTTTGTCTTACATATACTTCAATCTCTTTCATCAGCGGGTTAAAATAGTGATTAAAGTAGAGCTCTTCCCTATTGATTTCCATTTTCTTTAGCTGCGCATTGGAATATTCCAAAAGTTCGTTTATCATATCGATTAGCAAATCTGTTTTATTTATGATTGTCTCAATAAATTCCTTCTGCTGCTCCGGATTTTTAGCGATATGATCTCTTAAGCCCTCGCTGTATGCTTTGATGGTAGAGATTGGTGTTTTTAGATCATGGGAAATGCAGGAAATAAGCTCCTGTTGAGACTTTTTCAGCACTTCCTCCTTTATCTGCTTTTCCTTTAGCTCATCCCTCATAAGCTCAAAAGCATAAGATAAATCTCCAACCTCATTTTCATTGACCTTTTTCCAGTAGGACCTTATTACCTCGATATCATAATCCCCGGCTATAATCCCCTTCGCAGACACACTTATCTCTTTCAAAGGTTTTAAGACCCTACGGTTAAAATAAACAGTTCTTATGGCTATCAATGATAGACTGATAATAATTCCGATAACGATCGGCAAGAAGAAAATTCCTGCCTTATTTTCCTTTGAATGATTCACTGCTTCTGACTTCGGTATCAGAAACACCGCAAAGCCATTGACAACTCCATCCTTTTGTAACAGAAAACTTTCTTTTATGCTGTTATTGTAATTTAGCGCAAAGCTTTTATCATATTGTAGCATTTCCTGGGTATTCACGGTGTCACCAAGCTTCTGTTTAAACTCCTGATCCGAATATAATACCTTTCCTGACAAATCAAATACTAGGTATGGATATTCTCCCTCCTGATAAATACCCTTCTCAATCTCATTCCTCTGACTGCTTACTAAAAGTCTGGAGGTATTGATGTATTGGTTGAAATCAAGGGTTTGAAAGATAAGAAAGCTACTTAAAAATGACGCAAAAAGAACGGCTGCTATTACTACAGCCGTTATAATGTTTAGGATACGAAGTTTGTTTTTAATAGGAATCACCTCATTCGTAGCTTAGTAAAACAGCTCTAACTCATTCCGCTACAAGCATTATATCAGAATTATATCGTCTACTATATTTGCTGTTCCGTTTATCCATTATCTGCCCAAAGTACCCTCAGTCCTGCCGCACCTTAATTATACATTTTCAGCTTACAGAACCGATAGTTTATAGCCTGCTCCCCAGACTGTTTTTATGTAATCCAGATTATATTTGTCAAGCTTCTCCCGAAGCCGTTTGATATAAACAGTAACACTATTATCATCACAATAGTTTTGATAGCCCCAAACCCCTTGGTAAATTTGTTCTTTTGAAAAAACCCTGTTTGGGTTAGCAGCAAAGTAATATAAAACATCAAACTCCTTGGTCGTTAAGGCAAGGTCATTACCCTTTACTGCTGCCGTATAAGAAGATTTATTTAAAACCAGCTCACCAATCACAATCTCTTCCTTGGTAAGGTTTATTTTTTGAGACATCTGCTCATACCTTCTTAGGTTCGCCTTCACTCTCGCAACCAGCTCAAGCGGGCTAAATGGCTTCGTAACGTAATCATCCGCACCAATTCCCAGCGCTATTACCTTGTCCATTTCACCATTTTTTGCAGATATCATAATCACAGGGATGTCGCTACTCTCACGTATTTCCTTACAGACCGCAATACCGTCTTTGACCGGCAGCATAATATCTAAAAGGACCAGGCTCGGCTGTTCTTTATGAAACGCAGCTATGCCCTCTGCCCCATCATACGCAATGACAGGAACAAAACCCTCTACTTCAAGATATGCCCCCAAAATCTTAGCCAATTCCTTCTCATCCTCAACAATTAATATCTTCTGCCCCATAGAAGCCTCTTTTCATCTCTATTATTACAGGATAATTATAACTTTATTGTTACTATTTTACAACTAATTTTATATTAACTTCTTGGCTTGCTTCTTAGCTTACTGCTATATCTTTCTATGGCTTAAGCCTCCTTAAATTACCAGCCCTTATTCTTTAAAAATTGATATACCGTCTCTTCCCTTTCTTTGCTGTTAACCTCTGTATATTCTTCCAACTGCAAATCACCGTCGATTCGACCGTCCTTTAAATATATGATCCGGCTGCCCCTGATTGCTGCTTTTAAATCATGTGTTACCATTACAATTGACTGACCTTCCTTATGAATCTCGGAAAATATATCAAGAACACTTTCACCTTGAGAAGAATTTAAGGAACCTGTCGGTTCATCAGCAAACAAGACCTTAGGATTATTAATCAGTGCACGGCAAATCGCAACTCTTTGCTTTTGTCCTCCCGACATTTGGTTGGGGAACTTCTTCCGCTGTGATGTCAGCCCCATTTTATCAATTAAAGTTTCAATTCTTCTCTCTGTATTCCCCCGATCCGCTTTCAGCTTATAGGTGGGACTTAATATATTCTCATACACAGTCAGATTAGGAATTAAGTTGATTCCCTGGAAGACGAAGCCCAGCTTCTCCTTTCGCATCAAAGACATTTTCCTTTCTCCAAAGCCAGCAATGTTCTGTCCATCAAAGTATACCTTACCCGTTGTAATCTCATCCATACCGCTGATGGAATAAAGAAGCGTCGATTTTCCGGAACCTGAGCTTCCCATAATCACAGTAAAATCTCCCTCATAAATCTCTAAATCCATATTCTTAATTACGTTATTTACTTCACCGTCACTAACAAAGCTCTTACACAATAACTCTGTCTTTATAATCGTTTTTTTCATAATAATCCTTTCCGCCGCCAACGGCGGCACAAACAATACCTGAAAGAACTTCAAAATGAAATTCTAAGTGTTAAGATGCTTTTCTTAACACTTTTGGATTATCATTTTGGAGTTTTTTCTAAGCGAAATCTTTATTTCGCTTTGTGAAAGTGATTTTTCTTTCACTCTTCTCAATTCTTATTCTTGAATTAAATCTCTGGCATTTACCTGAAACAAAGCCTTTGAGGATGCCAGTGTGCCGATGACAAAGATGATAACAACAGCTATATTTGCTACTAGTAGATGTGATATTTGATAGGTCATTGGGTATTCCATGAAATTTAGCATGGATAAGGCTAGCTTCATGATTGGAGAATACGTAAGTATGCTGACAGGAAGCGTGATAACTACAGTTACAGCTGCGATTACAGTTACATACCACAGGTTAGAAGCAATCAGATGCCAGGTATTATATCCGATGCATTTATAGATACCGTTTATTTTTTGCAGCTTTATATTCTTTAGGAATATGATACTGAATATATTTAATCCGGCTATGGCAATAATTAAAGCTGCTACCAGAGGCAGGACCTTCTGCTGTGGAGTTACAATCATATTCATAATACTTCCATACTGCTCCGTTCTTCTAATAACATTACCTCTACCGCCTATCTTCGATTTCATATCCTCAATAAAGGCTTCGGTATCGCCCCCGTCTTTTAAGTAAATAGACAGGTTATTATAGGCAAAATCACAATTATGCTCTGTGTAGGCTGAAGTCGTTAATCGACACATACTACCAAATTGCATATAGGTTTGAAATAACCCCGTGATGAGCAGATCAGCTCTCTTTTCTCCATCAAGATAGATTGCAAGATAGTCTCCGATGCTTTTACCAAGACTTTTTGACACAGTTGTTGAAATTGCAATTTCGTTTTTATTCTTTGGATTTTCGCCTTCCGTTAACGGTAACCCTGTCACCGAATAATCATCATAAACAAAGGCATCCATACTCGTGATCTCCTTGCCCTTTTCCCAGTCCATAGTAACTCTTTCCAGAAAGCTACTGCTTAAGCTTCTTTTTGTCCTACTGTCATTATCAACAACTTCTTTTATAAAGTCATAATCAGCGCTCTCCGATATAGCTATCATGGCATCCGCCTTATCAATACCTATCCAAAAATCATTATTTTCTTTCGCTGAATTGGCTACATCCAGGGATATTACAATGAAATTAACACTGAAGACAGTCACAATACTGGCGATGATAATACCTACAGCACTTCGTTTTTCTCGGGTGAAGGTTCTGTATGCTATGCCAAAGGCTGAAAACTGAAAGTTCGAGTTCCCTTTATACTTTTTTTTCTTTTTTATTCCGCCATAATTCGTACCATTCAGAGCATGAACCGGTTTAATCCTCTTCGCTTTAGATATAATTACCGTAATTACCAAGATCACAAAGCTTACGATAACAAAATAGCACAGAATACCGGAGAGTATTGAATTGCTTGCCTTTAACTGACCAAGGTTCTTGAAGGTAGAAGTAAGTATCGTATTAGAGACAAAAACTGAGCATAGCATTCCCAGTATACATGCCATTGTTACTACAACAAAATACATTTTCAAATACATAAATAGAATATCCTTTGAGGTATACCCCATGGTCTTATATACTGCAATCGATTTTGCATCTGTTATCATTGTGTTTTTGATCATGAAATGAATCATTAGTCCGCTGACCAGTAGTATGATAATTCCGATTGCCAGCAACATCGCGCCAATAATTTGACCGACAACGAGGCCATTAGAAATTCTATCCTCTAAAGCAAAGAGAGAGGCATTCAATTTACCAGAATGTTTCTCACGAAAGGCAGCTTCTATCTGCGTCCCGGCTACATTTTCGTTACCAAATATATAAAGAATAAGACGACCTTCAACCGGAGGAAGCTTATTAATCAGAATATCACTGTCAAATGCAGTACTGGTTTGATATGGATCCGTATACACAGCGGCAACCCGGTAATTGAACTCTTGATCGGCCAATTGTAACCTCACCGTATCACCAATATGCATATCAAACTCATTGCTGATACAGGCCGGCAGAATACATTCATCCTCCTGAAGTGTTTGACTTATATTATGATTTCCTTCGATATAAAGTACAGAACCAAAGATATCTTCGTTATATTCTGTCAGATTAACAAAAATCTCTGCCTTCTTTTCATTAAATAGAAGATTTTCCTCTACATAATGTTTTCTGGTCAGCTCCACATCTTTCACATTAGGAAGACTTAAAAATTGCTCTTTCATGTCATAGGCTGCAGCATCACTTTCATCGAAAGGATATACCTTTGCTGCTGCCGCATTGCATTTTCGTGCAAAATCCTGATACGGCTTTTCCAACGAGGTAAGAATACTGATTGCCCCGGCAAGGAGGGTTGTGCATATCATTATAATAAGAAATATCATAATTAATTGAAGCTTTTTATGTCTAATATTTTTTAACCACATTTTAATTCTCCTTTTTTATAAACATCGCAATTCTTCCCGTGTGAATATGCCTTCTAATTCAGTATAAAACTGAAAAATAAAATAAAAATAGGAAAATTATTAATAATTATGAATAAAAGCTGTCTGGGTTTATTTCTAGCTCATGCATCCTTTTATGAATATTGATTCTTCTTTCATCCATATCATTGCTGGCAAACAATTTAAAGGGGGGTGTTTTTCAACACCCCCCTTAGGTTTATAGAAGTTTAAAAATCAAACACCTCTACGTTTTTCAAAATTGACCATCCCCTTTCAAACGATATTGACCGGTCACTTATATTATCTCACGCGGTACAATGAATGAATAGGGAAAAAACAGATTTATTCATTTTTTCCTATAAACGATTTTCTTAATGGTATCTTCTCCCAGATGAAACTTGTGTGCTAACTCTGCAATCGTTTCTCCTTGTTGAAATAAACAAATAATAAGATGATTTCTTTCGTCAATTGAATGACGGGCACCGCTCAAACAGCCCCAGCCTGTTTTACTGCTCTTCTTAGGAATATATAATAAACTTCCTTCCACATACTCTTGAATCTCTTTTAACAGGCGGGCCGGCAATACCTCTGTACCTTTTTTGTAATTCAATAGGCATTCCCTCCAAAATTATGATGTTACTTTTAAATTCACAAACTAAGCTTCTCATAAAGCCCACCTCCTTAATCTTTAATACCCATATTATACCACCCCAATTAGAAAGGGTAAAGCAAAACTGCTTTACCCCTTCTAATTAGCTTACTATTTTTTAATTATTACATTTTACCATCCATAATTAAGTTTACCCTTATAACCATAATTATCAACCGGAATTAATGCGTTTACATCCTTATCAATTTTTTTACTTTTCTTTGATCCATTATATAGATAAGCATCACCCTCATATTTATTAAGGCTATAATCCTGTAGATATACAATACTCTTCTCACTAAATGCAATATAGTCGTGAACATCGTCTGCTATTTCTTTAGCATCTTTTCCATTCAATAATATTAAAGTCCCTTCCTCCGTATCATAGCTATAATCAGTATAATATACTAAGGTGTCTGATTCGCCTATCATTTGAACAGAGTATATATAAACATCCTTATCCAGCTTTTTACCATCTTTATACATGTCACCGGAAGAATCCCTTACATTTTTATAATATAATAGCGTATCCTTAGTACCAGTAACTATATAACTATAAACATCATCATCGATTTTTTCAGCCTTCTCAAGCTTTGAATCTGAGATTTTAGCTTCTAACAGATCTCCGGTGCCTGAATTGGCATCATAGTTATTCAGGTAATAGATCTTATCTCCCGAATCAGTTATGAAGTAATTCGATGAGTTTTTCTGATCTAATACCACTGCTTCAGCCTTCATTACAACATATATTTGCTTTGAGGTGGTTAATGCTTCCATTGCCATGTTATAAACGTCATCATAATAATAAACTTCTGAAAGATTTACCTTGGTAATTTCTTTTCGATCAAAATCTTCATATACAATAACCGGTGCTATCCAGCTATAATTTAAATACATTGAATAGGTGTCGGTTATTTTAGTAACATCTTTTGAATCATAATAATAAAGAGAGTAATTTGTTTGAGGGATTGTACTACCAACAATGGATTCTCTTAAGTAATCACGATCCTGCTTTTCATAATAGTCAGTCATTGCTTCCTGATATGCTTCATAATCGAGTTCGTATTGCTCATATGCTGCGTTATAAGCCTCATCCCATAAGCGATTATACTCTTCGCTAGCTGCATAATACTCTGTTATTGCTGTATCGTAAGCAGTTTGATCACCAACACCCCAGAAATCAAAATAATCATAATAATAAGGCTCTACCGGTTGTTCCATATTCGGTCTAAAATCTTCACGATAAGGATACCAGGGTTCCAGCGGTTCTGTCATCGCTGCATCAACCTCTTGCATATCATCATTAACGAAGTCCATTAAACTGATCTGCTCTTCTTCCTTCTTTAGGAAATAAAGCTCCCCTGAATCATATACATTTATAACTTCAGATACCTCAGAAGCGATTTTATCCTCATCCTTATCACCTTTTTTCACATAAAGAGAACCCTCTTTGAGATAATATATGGTTTCTAAGTCGCTTGATACCTCAACAATACTTGCATCGCTCTCAATTTTCTCTTTATCCTTTTTACCGTCTTTTATGTATATATCTCCATCCATTGTTGTGTATACAAGCTTTGTTCCCGATGCATTCATGTAAAACTCATTTACCTGACTATCTATCTTATCCTTATCAGACAGCCTGCTTACATATAATTCACGGTCATAACCTTTGGTATAGATAACCTTAGTACCATCTTCATTTGCTTTATATTGTATGACATCAGAATCAATCTTTTTGCCTTCCTTTTTGGAATCGATATCTCGGTAATACAAATTGATACCCTCATCCGAAGAAGAGATTTTATCCGGATAGAATAATCTTTTACCATCCTCACTGAGTGAAGTTACAAATCGGAGGTCGTAGAATTCATAATGAGCATTTGAACCATCCTTACAAAATTTATTGGTAATTTCCTTCGGTTTAATTTTAGACAAGGAAGTATAATTCAGTTCTCCATCTTTTAGATAAAGAAGCCCTTTAGGTGCTTTGCTAAAATTAATAATTACCTTAGGAACCACTATCGCTAATATTATTACAACTACAACTGCAGCTACTGCCATCAACATTTTTGGAAGAGGCTTTCCTGGCTTCTTAACCTTTGCCTCCTTCTGTACAGGTACAGCTGCTGGGATTGTTGAAGGTACCGGAACAGGTGTAGTTACCCCTACTGTCTCAGATGTCACTTCAGTGGCCGGTATTGGTGCTTCTTCCAGGACCTTTTCTGTAACAGGAACCCCGCAGTATTGACAGAATACCGAATCATCACTAATTGGATTTCCACATTGCTTACAGGATGGTGTAATCTCCACCATAGCACCACAACTGAAACAGAATTTTGATCCGTTTTCTAATTGTGTACTACATTTTTTACATATTATCATGTTTCCCCCTCCGTTTCTTGAAAATTCCATTTCCTGAATTCATTATAAGCTACTTAATCTCCATAATTCAAGGAAAATATCACTTCTTCTCATTATTTGGTATTATTCCTTACTTCTTTTAAAAGGAAAACAGCAAAGAGAAAGGGCAGTTATCTGCCCCTATGTTTTTTTATTAGCACTTTGTCCATTCTATTTCCTCCTATAAAATCAAATGAACAAAGAACGGACAACTGAATTATATTAGAAAAATATTGTAACTATATCAAATATTACAAATTGATTAAAATATGCTTTTTATCTTTTCCAAATTACCATATAGTGTTATAATCAATATGTTTATGGCAATGTCTGCATAAATTAGTAGGATTATTCCGGGCAGATATTATATTATTAAGAACATATTGAACACGTCATCATATCAGAATTATGATATGGGTCAGGAAAGAGGGGTATTATGTCATTAAGTGTTAAAAATTTATCAAAAAGTTATGGCGATAAGGTTGTTGTTGATAACCTGAATTTTGAAATTAATCAGCCTGGAGTCTATGCTTTACTAGGTACAAATGGCGCCGGTAAGACAACTACACTTCGCATCATCTTAGGTATGCTTGCTAAAAATGAAGGAGAGGTTTTATGGAATGGTAAGCCTCTTGATCCTGTGAGTACTAACGTAGGTTATCTTGCAGAGGAGCGCGGACTATATCCTAAATACTCTTTATTGGATCAGTTACTATATTTTGCAAAGCTTCGAAATGTTTCAAAGCATTCTGCAATGGAGCGTATCAAATACTGGTCCGATCGTCTGGATGTCAATGAGTACCTCTTCCCTCCAAAAACAAAGGGCAAGAAGACCTCAAAGGCAAGCCGTGCCGATCAATTATCAAAAGGAAATCAGCAAAAGATTCAGCTAATGGCTGCTTTAATCTCAGATCCGAAATTGATCATATTAGACGAGCCGCTCAGCGGACTCGATCCTGTGAATACGGATTTGTTTAAATCCATAATCCGTGAAGAGATATCTAAGAATAAATATCTTATTATGTCCAGTCACCAGATGCCAACGATCGAAGAATTCTGTTCCGATATTACTATTCTTAATCGTGGTAAGGCAGTACTTCAGGGTGATTTAAATGAAATCAAAAAAGGCTATGGCCGTGTTAATTTATTTGTAAAGAGTGATATGGACATCTCTTCCTACATCTCTTCCTTCGGTCTACAAATCGTGAATAAAACTCCAAGTGAATATCATTTGAGGGTTCAGAACGAAGAACAGGCAATGGCATTCTTAACAAAGATGATTGGTGATAAAATCCCGATTGTAAAATTTGAATTAAGAGAGCCTTCGTTACATGAAATATTCATTGAAAAGGTGGGAGAGGTTCATGAAGAAAAGTAATATCACTGGATGGAAGGACGTTTTTTCCTTTACATTAATACAAACGTTTAAGAACAAAGCTTTTATCATCTCCTATGTAATACTCCTTATTATAGCGCTTGTTTCCATGCCACTGGTTAATACGATAATGTCCTCTGATGAGATTGACCCAGAAGCTCCCAGTCAGGTAAAGAAGGTTTATATCGAAAATAAAACCACTCTTCCGGAAGTAGATTTCTCTGCAATGCTTCAGAGCCAGGCCTTTAGTCAGGTAACCTTTGAAACTATGACGGAGGAATATGACGTTGTATCTGATCGAATCGATAAAGAGGAACAGGAATCAGTTATCCTGACAATCAGCGAAGAAGAAGGCATGTATTCTCTGGCATTTGCAAAAGCAAGTGATGGCCCGGTTTCGGATACCGGCCTGGAGCTTTTGGGAACCGCTATGATGGAGCAATTCCAGACATTAAAAATAACAGCCCTTGGAATTACTACAGAACAATCAGAAATGTTAAATGCAAAGGTAGAAGCAAAAGTTTCCATGGTAGATATGAACGGTACCCCTATTGTAAAAGAGGATACCTCCATCTCTGACAGCGAATATTGGTTTATCTACGGTATCCTATTTATCGTCCTTATGGTAAATATGATGGCAGGTACCCAGGTTGCAACTTCCATCGTAACTGAAAAGTCAACAAGGGTTATTGAATACTTATTAATCTCCGTAAAACCGTTGGCTTTGATGATAGGTAAAATCCTCGCCATGTTAACGGCCGTATTAATGCAGATTATTTCGTTAATTTTAGTTGTTTTCGTTTCCAATGCTGTATCTGCAAGCTTATCGTCGAATGGCGAAGAAACTACTCTTTCTAAGTATCTGCCAAGCAATATATTTGAGAACCTAAATATCCTTAATATTATATTCTGCGTAGTATTAATTCTCCTTGGACTGATATTTTATGCCACCCTGGCCGGACTTGCGGGTGCAACTGTAAGTAAGCTGGAAGAAATACAAGAGGGCATCACTCTATTTACCTTAACAGGTATCGTTGGTGCATATGTTGGTTTAGGTGCTGCTAATGTTTTAATGAGTGCCGGTGAAAATAGGTTCGTTATCTTTGCCTTCTTATTTCCGCTTTCATCGCCCTTTGTTTTACCCGGTGCGATATTGATCGGTAAAGTTGACTTACCTTTAATCGCAGCTGCTCTAGTACTGCAGATCATATTCATCGCCTTATTATTTAAATTTGTTGCAAAAGTCTTTGAGACTCTGATCCTTCATAATGGCAATACCATTAAAGTAAAAGAATTATTAAAAATTTCAAAGACTGTTTAGAAAGGGGAAGGAATATGAAAAATAATTTTAAAGGATGGCGATCAGTATTTGCCTTTACTTTTCGGCAGTCTACGAAGGGTCTTGGCTTTAAGGTAGTTACCACCTTAGTATCCATCCTGCTAATTGGAGCATTCATACTAATCAATGTGCTGGTAGCAAAGCCTGATGAGAAGGTTAAGATAGAAATCTCCTCCATAGATAAGGTGTATATCTTGGATAACAGTGGTTTACAACCGACAAATTTCAAGGAGACGAATCCTGTTTTTTCAGAGGAACAGTTTAAGAACATAACATTTGAAACAGTTTCCGGTCAAAACAGAGAAGATGTAATCAATACTGCAAAAGCAAGTTCACAATATGCTATCGCAGTCATCATCTCCAAAACCGAAACCGGATATGAATTAGAAGCCGTAGTTCCTGATGGATCAAGCATATCAAAAGGGCAGGCCAACGATCTTCTAGGTCCGATGACCTCAGGTTTTGAATCTAGCAAGCTGATGCAATCCGGCTTAACCGTTGATCAGCTTACAACAGTGCTAAAGCCTGTGGTAACCTCCTATTACGATATTAATGATAATATCAGTGAGATTGCATTTGTAATAAAGCTCTTAACACCATTGCTTTTCGGATTAATGCTATATTTTATGTTGATACTCTATGGACAGACCATCAGCAAGTCTGTATCGACTGAAAAGACCTCAAAGTTAATGGAAACCTTATTAACTTCGGTCCATCCCTATGCTTTAATTACCGGTAAAGTATTAGCGATTACCTCAATGGCAATCTTACAGTTTGTAACCTGGATCATGGCCTGTGTTGTCGGTCTATACGGAGGGAATGCAGTTGCACATTCCATATATCCCGAATACCAGAATTCCGTTGTTACGATTATCAACTATGTAAAAGATAATATTGGTGAGACTGCCATGACGTTACCAGCCGTAATCCTTGCAATTATCTTCTTCTGCATCGGCTTCCTATTCTACTGTGTCATTGCAGGTCTTGCAGGCTGTATGGTATCCAAACCGGAGGATGTAGCTTCTACTCAAGCCATCTTTCAGTTCCCGGTAATTATCAGCTGGCTGATTTGCTATCTTGCAACTTTTGGCGGTAATGATGTCTTGTTAAATATAGCCAGATACATTCCGTTCACTGCACCGTTCTGTGTTCCGGTCGACCTACTTACCGGCACAATAGGTCTTGCAGAAGGTTTCATTGCTACGATCGTATTATTATTCTTCTGCTTCTTGATTATTGCGCTGTCAGGTAGATTATATAAGGGACTTATATTATATAATGGACAGAAGCTTAGTCTTAAATTGATGGGTAATATACTGAGAGCAAAGAATTAAGCGATATAATGAAAGAGGAGTAGCATGAAAAGAATTCAACTTTGTTGAATTCTTTCATGCTACTCCTCTTTTTACATACACTTCTCAAAATCCTTATTATATTATTATTTTACATATTGCTTTTCTCATTCCGCTTTATATACACTTCCTCCAGCTCTAGGCTAGAAGCATGTTTTGGATATCGTAAAGAAAGCTCGAAAGTGTGTCTTTGTTCATGCTATAATAGATTTTATTCATATCCTTCTCCAGCTTCACCATATTTGCCGAAATCAAACTATTCATATGATAGGATATCGTAGAAGTGGATAAGTTAAGTTCATTCGCCAGTTCAAAACCGTAGGCCGGTTTATCTTTTATAAATCTTAGAATTTCAAATTTACTTTTATCACTTAAAAGCTTTAGTGCATTATATAAGTCTTCACTGCTTACCTTCTGCATAACCTTCGATAGATTAGAATCCAGTATTACACCTATGCGAATACTATCCGGTGTTTTATCCTCCTTATCGGTAATACTGAACATAATTGAAGTGGGGCGAAAGATACAAGGCATGATAATCGTACCTTCCAGGTTTTCTTCCCAGGTAAATTTTATATCCTCCTGCAACGCTTTTATGAGATCTTTCTCTTGTGAGTAGTGAGACCAATAATCATAAAATTCCTTCTCCAGCCCCATCACTTCATTGGCACACTTTTTGATCAGCCAAATCGTTTGGTCAAGAATTAGGCATAATTCATCAATATGTCGATCCCTCTCCAGGTATGTTTCAATTATCTTACATTTATCCTCTGCAGATAGCTCTGTCTTATTTAACTTACGGGTCAAATCCTCAAAGTTCTCTACGAAGCTTTCGTCATCAGATTTACCAATCATATAGTACTGGGATAACAGTGAATCATAATATGCTATGATATCCTGCTTCATCAAGTCTCGGGACGCCCTCTCATATTCCTTTAATGAGCTGTATAGGGTTCCCGAATAGAGAGGCAGTAGATAATAAGCCAGATTAATATTGGAACTACTGATCTCTTTAAAATAATACTCTAATTTACTCTTCTCTACCTGCAGATTTCGTGTAACATAAGTAAAGATATGAATAATAGCTTGAAACCTTTCTTCATACAAATTGTTACTGTAGGATACCTTTCTTATTCCTTCTGTTTTTAATTTATCATAGGAACTAGAATTAACATAATGAAACAGTAGAGCATTTGCTTCTTCTACATAATCTATCTCTTTTCGAATTGTTAAATTCAGCACTGTCACCTCTCAGACCTGTAAGGTAATTACGAAATTATAAACTTTTATTGGACTTTATGTATAGGACATACAACTTCCTCCGCTCCAACGCTCCATCCGGTTATGTGTTTTAAACACTTTAATTCAGCTCCGGACTTGTATATCCTATACATAAAATAGATTCAGTTATTTCGTTTCACAATTACCTACTTAATATCTATTATTTAACTTTAAAATCTCTGTTTATTATATCATAACAGCGGAATAATTATAGTCTTAATTGTTCGATACCTCCATATCAAATTTAACCTTTGTGACAAAAACCACAATAAAATATAAGATACCAGCAGCGCTGATTACAAAAAAGATATTGGATAGAGATATCAGCTTTGTTAAAATGCTTACGATAAACGATACAATCGGTATTGCTGCTACGCATCCGGCACTTAGGATAGAACCTACTCTTGCTAAATATTCGGATTCAACCTGCTTCATTAATTGTACATTCAGTGCCGATATCAACAATGACAGGGAGCAGCCATTGATAAAGGAAGAAGCTATACAGATCAAATAAACTAATATCTCATAGTTACTGATATAACCGCATAATACCATCAAAAAGTAGAAAAGGCTCAGAGAAACACCAGCAATAAATACAATGTAGCGGGTACTCAGCTTCTTCGCAATATACGGATATATTGCAGAACCAAGAACCATACCTATCGTTAAGGAAAGTGAAAGTGCTGACAGCATGAATTCGCCCTGTTTTAATAAATCTTTTACTAAGGGAGCCTGTAAAGAATTAAGAGGAACAAGAATTCCGTTAGCTACCAACGCCAATAAAATAAAGTTAATGATTATTTTATTCTTCTTAATATAGGATACACCGCCTTTCAGCGTATCTATATAATCCCATAAATTAATTTTTTTCCGGCTCTGCTTCTCCTCCTTGGTATTAATAAAAAAGATAATAAGGGCTGATCCAAAGAAGGTAACCGCATCGATAAAGATTGCTGTCTGTGTACCAAAAAAAGCAATGATGGCTCCAACCGATGCCAGACCTGCAAGCTCCATCACACTGCTGAGTGATGAATTTAAGGATATTCCAAAACCATAACATTCCTTATCCAATATTTTTGGAAGGATTGCCATTCCTGCCGGTCCTCGAAATGCCTCTGCGCTGGAGATAACCATGGTTATACCAAGCAGTATCCAAGGGTTCAGCATATCTAGGATAAACAATATGGCTACCAGACTAACACAAAGACCACGGATTATATCCGTTAATATCATAATCAGCTTCTTATTCATATTCTCAACCATAGCACCTGCAAATGGCTGAAGGAAAATCGAAGGCACCCTGTTAATACCAAATATGATAGCTGACCATGCCGCACTGTTTGTTAATGCATATACTAACCAGGTAAAAGCGATTACATCAATCGAATCTCCAAAACGGTTAATCAAATTAGCAAAAATCATCTTCATATACTCTTTTTGTTTCAATACCTCTTTATAACCTATTGCTCTATTCTCAATCACTGCTTTCTCTTCCATCATATCGCATCCTCTCTTGTTCGATGATCATCAAACATTATGTTTTATCATATTCTAACTCTATTCCAATAAATTGTCAATAGCGAATTTGATATCCATCGAACAAGAATTTCGATATAGATGAAATTAAATACTATTTCATTACCGATTACGGAACTGCGGTATAGAAACCGCCCCCTTATGACATAAATACTCTGCTATTTTTCGTCTAAAATAGCTTTAATTCTGTGCAAAAGCATATCAATAGCAACATCATTTTTACCGCCTCTTGGTATAATGATATCCGCATATTTTTTGAAGGGCTCCACAAAAAGATCATGCATCGGTTTTACGGTATTTATATATTGTGTTATGACTGACTCCAGACTTCTTCCCCTCTCATTAACATCTCTAATAATTCGTCGAATTAATCTTTCATCCGCATCTGTATCCACAAATACCTTAATGTCCATTAATGAGCGTAGCTCTGAATTCTCATATATCAAAAAACCTTCCACAATTATAACCTTTGCCGGATTAACTGTAACCGTTTCGGCCGCCCTGGTATATTCTTTATACGAATAGACCGGCCGCTCAATTGGTTGTAGTTGTTTCAGCTGTTTTATATCCTGAATGATACGTTCCGTGTCAAATACACTCGGATGATCATAATTTAACTTGATTCTTTCTTCGAAAGGCAAATCATCCTGCGGCAGATAGTAAAAATCATGACTTAATAATTCAACACTTTCTTTAAACTCTTCTTTAATACGATTTGCAACAGTTGTTTTACCGGAGGCAGAACCTCCCGATACACCAATCACGATAACATTTTTCATAATTTTATCTTTTATAATAAAGAAATAAAATTCTTTATACCGTTCCTTTCTTTCTGATTTTTTGTATGAGTATACACCTTGTTACAGCAGATACTACCTCCTTCCTACTCTGAGATATGAATAATAAACATGCTATTTATATTTTACTATTTTTTAATCGATACGCAATATCCTGCTGCTACTTTGTTGTGAATTATATTGATGTTTCTGAATATCAAACCCTAATATGTTTATTTGTTACTTAACCGGTACGTAATGCATCTAAGCGAAAGCGGCTCCACTTCGGAATCATTTATCAAAATTATATTTGTACCTTAGTTAATGTGAGAACAGTAACGTTTATTCTGTAGGGTTGGTAACATCTGCTATTAATGATTGACAGTATTTTCATCCTGTGTTATCATAGCGTAAAAATATTATTTTTCCGGTTGGCAGTTGTATTATAACTGTTTCAAGTCTTAGCTTGCAGGGTGGAGAGCTTCTATTGAAGTTCTTCGCCTTTTTTTATGAATTTATATCATTATACATGAAAAGAGGTGAATCAATTGTCATTAACATTAGCTGAAAGTCTTCTTTACGCATTATTTTGTATGGTAGTTGTTTTTGTTGTTTTAGGCGTATTATGGGCTCTTATTCGAGTGTTTTCCATTCTTATCGGATTTATTGAGAAGTTAAGCAATAAAAGCACATCTTGATTTTTATCCGAAGCACATTGTAAATATGTAAAAATAACCATACTTTGAAGGAGGATTTTATTGTGTTAAGTGATTCACTATTGAAATTATGGGAAGGATCGGGTTTTGCCGCCATGACTCCACAAGCCGGCATTATGATCATTCTTTCTTTAGTTCTAATTTATCTTGCTATCGTTAAGAAATTTGAACCGTTGCTTTTATTACCGATTGCCTTTGGTATGCTTTTAGTAAATTTGCCTTTGACAGGATTAATGAGCGGCCCTGTTGGGGATGAACCGGGCGGTCTGCTATACTACCTTTACATGGGTGTAAAAAAGGGAATATATCCATCCCTAATCTTTCTGGGAATTGGTGCAATGACTGACTTTGGTCCATTGATTGCCAGACCAAGCAGTTTACTGATTGGAGCCGGTGCACAATTTGGCATCGCTGTTGCTTTTATCATTGCTTCCTTATTTGGTTTTCTACCTGGAGAAGCTGCTTCAATCGGTATCATCGGTGGTGCAGATGGACCGACTGCAATCTACCTTACCACAAGACTTGCACCGGAGCTATTGCCCTCCATTGCAATTGCCGCCTATTCTTATATGGCATTAATTCCATTGATACAACCACCGATTATGAAATTGCTAACCACCGATAGAGAACGTAAAATACCAATGCAGCAACTGCGTAAGGTCTCTAAGCTTGAAAAGGTATGCTTCCCAATCGTTGTATCCATCCTATGCATCCTGTTACTTCCCTCGGTTGCGCCTTTAATTGGTATGCTGATGTTGGGCAATCTATTTAGGGAATCTGGTGTTGTTGAGCGTTTATCCGATACTGTTCAGAATGCACTAATTAATATTGTTACTATCTTTCTTGGAGTAACCGTTGGTGCAACTGCCATTGGTTCCAGATTCCTAAAGCCAGAGACGATAAAAATTATTATCCTGGGTCTGATCGCATTTATGTTCAGTACTGTAGGTGGACTTCTCATCGGAAAATTCATGTGTTGGGCTACAAAGGGTAAGATCAATCCTCTGATTGGATCTGCCGGTGTATCGGCAGTTCCGATGGCGGCACGTGTATCTCAAATTGAGGGTCAAAAGGCAAGCCCGGGTAATTATCTTCTGATGCATGCCATGGGCCCGAACGTGGCCGGAGTTATCGGCTCTGCAGTGGCTGCCGGTGTACTTCTTTCACTTTTTGGTAAATAAGAATTTTAAATAATTGATAAAAGCACCGTAGATTAATTACTTTGAAATGTAATGTAGTACATTTCTTGCAGCTTATTCTAAGGTGCTTTTCATATTTATCACACAAACGAAGCATGGCCGCTTATGCCGCAAATGCTTCATAGAAAACCCGTATAATGTATTTCCACTGGAATTCATTATTATATTTACTAAGTATTCAACTTTGTTGAATGCTTTTCACACTAACGAAGATGGCTGCTTCTGCTGTAAATGCTTCCTATTATCTATACATTCGACTATGTTGATTCTTGTCTCATATATACTGAGGCTTGCAATCAAAATATAATATATTGGTTTTAATAATCTATTTAATTATGAAAGGAACTGTTTTAGATATTCTGATAAATCTTTTGCAGCTCTTTCATGAGCCGTCACCCCAGGATGATTTCTGGAACCTGCTGTTTCATCGGTCGTGTTCGGCATTTGAAAAACAGATACTTTTCTATCACCGGTTTGTTTACAGTATGAATCCACACCTCGATAAATTGCAGGTAGCATAGGAATTCCGAACATTCCATATGCCCATACAATTTGTGTTTTTGGATTATACCTTCTAAGCTTCATTAGAAAATTCGTAACCGCCTCCTCAAAAAGCTTTAAATCTTCTTCATGAAAGGTCCCGTCTTCTTTCAGACGCTGTTTATGACTCTCACCGGTCAGTTCATCCTTCCACTCTGGTGATGAAAAAGCTCCTCCATCATTCGTTCCTAAGTTTACAACAACGATATCTGGCTGCCAGGAAGAAAAATCATTCTCTTGGAAAGCCCCTAAGGCTTTATTCTTATCTCCGGTAAGAAGACCGCATACCTTCTCATAATATTCAGGAATATTGCTATGGGGATTATTGTCCCAGCCGGTAAGTACCCCCCATCCACTTTGAGATATAATACGATAATCTGCATTTAAATAATTAGCTGTCATATAACTATAATTATTTACAGCGCTAAACCAGGCAGGAATCCAATCTTCCTCTACTCTAGCACCAACAGCACCTTCCCCGGAGGTAATGCTGTCACCGATAAATTCAATCTTAATTGGCTTCTCTTCTACAGGAAGGAATTCTCCATCAAACTTTACAGAATGAATCTGTAAAGAGCAATCAGGATCTCCGCTCATTGGTTGTACTTCTTTGACAATACGTATATTTTTCGTGAGGTTCTCATTCATACCTCTAAAAATACATACCCAATACCTTCCGGCAGTTAACATTTGCCTGCTAACTGTAGATGAATTAATCACAACACTGATCCAGGGCTCAAAAAAACGATAGTCTACTTCTACCTCAATCCAAAGTTCTGAACCTTTTGCATTTAACTCAATTGCACTACCTGTCCAAAATAGGGTTAATGGCATCAGACATTCGGTTGTCCTACCATGAACCTTGAAATGATGAATATTAGGTAAAGAATACTGCTTAAGCTTTGAATTCTCCTCCATAATAATACCCCCTTTAAGTTTAACTAACTTTGCTATACAAATTTATTAGTTTATGTACTATAATTGTTTTCTTGCCTGTTCTCTGAAGGTATGATAGCCTAATCCTGCCCAGCTTTTTTGGGCTATCAGGTTTTGTGATATAAAATTAACTTCTGCATACTTAATACCGCATTCCTTAAAGTATCCGGTAATAAGCCCTTCTAAACGCTTCATTACTCCTATACCTCGATACTCTGGCAAAACAAAAGCCCCGGCAATATATCCAATTTTATTAACACTTGATATCGGTAGGTGGCATTGCACTATCTCTCCTGTTATAAATCCAATGACTCTTTCTTCATCTCTAGCAACATAAATTCTTCTCTCCGGGTTGTTAAAAAAGGTACATAAATGCTTACTAATCTCTTCTTCGGATAATATATCAAAATCCCAATATACATCTTTAGTCTCTGCCTGAATGAAATAAGCCAGCTCATTATGCAACCTGGCAACTTCATTAATCTCACTAATGAAAGCTTCCCTAAATTCCACTTGATCTTTCCCCACTTTCATATTTTATAGTTATTGTTTTACGACTCTAGATTTCGTGAACTATAGGTGCCTGTATTATCACGAGTAAAAGTCACCTATAGTTATATTATTATGTTATATTATACCATCAACTTAATAGTCGGACAATGCCTACCTCAACCACTTTAATATTCATGAAAAGAAGATGGTCTTAAGCAATAAACCGACTCCAAAGAATTAGACTAAAATGATATGTACCCAGTTTGCTGGTTTTGTCCAGTAAAGGGGGTACATATCAAAATCTAACGATGGGGAGGTCGGTTCATAATAATACCTAAAGCCATCTTCTTATAAAATAACCCGTTACATAGTTAATTGAAAAATCTTTTTATAACATTACATGTGTTAATTAAGTTAGGTCAATCATGTTCCATGTTTTATTTCACAACAATATTGAATATTCTACCGGGAACATAGATTGCCTTCACAACTGTTTTTCCGTTAATTGCAGCCTGAATGGTATCTAAGCTCATAGCCATTGCTTCCACATTCTCCTGCTTTTCATCAAGAGCGATAGAAAGGTTTGCCTTTACCTTACCATTGATTTGAACAGCAATCTCAACCGTATTTTCAATCGTCTTCTGCTCATCATAGATCGGCCATTTCTCCTGATAAATTCTTCCCTGCTCACCTAACAGCTGCCATAACTCTTCTGTCATATGAGGTGCTACCGGATTTAAAAGCACCAGTAAGGTCTTGAATTCTCCTTTGGTTACAGAACCGATTCGATAGAATTCATTTACCAGTGACATCATAGCTGCAATTGCGGTATTAAACTTCATGCTCTCGTAATCAAGTGTAACCTTTTTAATCGTCTGATGCAGCTTTGTCTCAAGATTTGAGGAATAGCCTTCCTCCTGGGATACCATCTCTTTTAGCTTCCATACACGATCCAGGAAGCGGCGACAGCCCTTTACACCTTCATTTGACCAGGCTGCGCTTAAGTCAAAGGCTCCGATAAACATTTCATAGGTACGAAGGGTATCCGCACCATATTCGCCAACGATCTCATCCGGATTAACAACATTGCCTCTGGATTTTGACATCTTTTCATTGTTCTCACCAAGAATCATACCGTGTGAGGTTCTCTTCTTATATGGCTCCGGAGTATTAACCACGCCCTGATCATAAAGGAATTTATGCCAGAAACGGGAGTATAATAAGTGCAGGGTTGTATGCTCCATACCGCCATTATACCAGTCTACCGGAAGCCAGTAATCCAATTCCTCTTTACTACCGAGGGCTTCGTTGTTATGAGGATCAATGTATCTTAAATAATACCAGGAAGATCCTGCCCACTGAGGCATGGTATCTGTTTCCCTGAGTGCTTTGCCTCCACAATGAGGACAGGTGGTTTCCACCCAATCCGTCATCGCTGCAAGCGGAGATTCCCCGTTATCGGTCGGTTCATAGCTTTCCACCTCGGGCAGCATCAATGGTAATTCACTTTCCGGAATCGGAACATAACCGCAGCTTTCACAATATACCAACGGAATAGGCTCACCCCAATATCTCTGACGGGAGAATACCCAGTCTCTTAATTTAAAGTTAACCTTTTTTGTACCGATCCCTTGTTCGCCTAACCAGTCCAAAATCTTCTTTTTTGCATCAGCCACTTCAAGGCCATTCAAGAAGTCGGAGTTTACTAACTTCCCGGTAGTTGTGTTCGTAAATGCTGCTTGGTTGACATCACCGCCTGCTACTACCTCGATAATCGGTAAATTGAATTTCTTTGCAAAATCCCAGTCACGCTCGTCGTGAGCCGGAACAGCCATAATCGCTCCGGTACCATAGGTCATAAGAACATAATCAGAAATCCAGATCGGAATTTCTTGCTGGTTCACAGGATTGATGGCTACAAGCCCATCAATCATAACACCGCTCTTTTCCTTAACTAATTCAGTTCTTTCAAAATCTGACTTCTTTGATGCCTGCTCTCTATAGTTGATTAATGCTTCATAATTCTTGATCTCATCTTTATACTTATCAATCAGAGGATGCTCCGGTGAGATTACCATATAGGTAGCACCGAATAAGGTATCCGGTCTCGTGGTGAAGATTCGTAGGTTCTCATCTTTTCCCGCAATTTTAAAATCAACTTCGGCACCAATAGAACGGCCGATCCAGTTCACCTGAGACACCTTAATCTTCTCAATATAATCCACCATATTAAGATCATCAATCAGCTTATCCGCATACTCTGTAATCTTTAACATCCACTGGCTCTTAACCTTACGTACAACCTCACTGCCACAGCGTTCGCAAACACCGCCGACTACCTCTTCATTTGCAAGACCAACCTTACAGGAGGTACACCAGTTAATCGGCATTTCTGATTTATATGCGAGTCCTTTTTTAAATAACTGCAGGAAAATCCATTGAGTCCATTTATAATAATTCGGATCTGTAGTATTGATCTCACGATCCCAATCAAAGGAATAGCCAAGGGATTTCAGCTGTTCGGTAAAATGCTCTATATTCTTCTTGGTTACTATCTTAGGATGGATATGATTTTTAATCGCATAATTCTCGGTAGGCAGTCCAAATGCATCCCAGCCCATCGGATATAATACGTTATAGCCCTCCAGCCTTCTTTTTCTAGCTATAATATCAAGTGCCGTATATGGTCTCGGGTGTCCAACATGCAAGCCTTGTCCTGATGGATACGGAAATTCAACTAAGGCATAGAACTTTGGTTTTGACTTATCTGAGCCGACCTTAAAGGCCTGCTCCTTCTCCCATATCTCCTGCCATTTCTTTTCAATCTCATTCGGTGTGTAATACTCACTCATTTCCTATCTTCCTCCTTATGTTAGGATAAACTATTGGTAATTTTGAATTTCATAATCTTAACTATTTTCAATACTAAAAATTCAGTAAACTTAAAGGTATTGCAAATGCCTATTGGATCAAATATTGCTTAAGAATCAAAAAGCCCCTCCATCTCTTATTATCTAGAGACGAAGAGGTTCTAATCATATTAGAACTGCAATCCGCGGTACCACTCTAGTCCATCAGACTGTTCTCACAGTATCATGTACTCATTCAATCTGTAACGGGATCTCCCGCTCTGCCTACTTTATTTCAGTCAGAGGGCTCCAAGGCGAGTTCAAAGTCCTTATCTGTCACTTTCCACCCCCAGTGACTCTCTGTAAGACAGGCTACTTCTACTACTCCTTATCAAGGCCATAATTATATATGAAATTATTATCAAATTACATTTAATTCTATCATTTCTTATATTCTTGTCAAGTATAAAATATTTAATCAGTCTCTTGATATGAGATTATCTGATTTTTGTAACATAATAATCCCGGAAATATCTTAATTAGTTTAGATTTATCTATAATTACTTTATCTTTAAAAATAATAAAAAGAATTACTTAAAATGATGCTTATAAATGCTTAAATATATACATGAATACTTAAAATTCAAAATTCTTAAATTCTAAAATATTAAAATATATTTACTTGACTCTTACGCTACGTAACCTAATACAATGATTTTACAAAATTTCATTATGAAAGAGGAGGATTTCTATGAAATGTTATTTAGTAACAGGCGGGGCCGGGTTTATCGGATCCAATTATATTCATTTTTTGATGAGAAAGTATGGCAACCGTATCCGAATTATTAATTTAGATGCCTTAACCTACTGTGCAAGTCGTGAATACGTACGTGAATACGAAGGTAGAAGTAATTATGAATTTATCGAGGGTAACGTCTGTGACGAAGAGCTAATAGCGAAAGTATTCAGAGAAAATGACATTGACTACGTCGTTCATTTCGCTGCTCAGACGCATGTGGACCGGAGTATCGAATCTGCTAAGGAGTTTGCCGAGACGAATGTTCTGGGAACCGTAAACCTTCTACACGCCGTATTAAATGCCTGGACTGAAGAAGATTATAGCCTAAAACGATTTCTGTATGTATCTACCGATGAGGTATACGGCGAATTACTTGCGGATGGATATTTTACGGAAGAATCCCCACTTTACCCGCGAAACCCTTACTCTGCCAGCAAAGCCGGAGGCGATATGATGGCTCGGGCCTTTTATGAAACTTATAACCTTCCGGTACTGGTAAGTAGATGTTCCAATAACTTTGGTCCATACCAGTATGAAGAGAAGCTGATACCTCTTTGTATAAAATGTTGTCTGACCGGCAAGGAAATACCTTTATACGGCGATGGCCAAAACATCCGAGACTGGCTCTATGTTAAAGATCATTGCAGGGCAATTGATCAAATTCTAAGTCATGGGAGACCCGGACAAATCTATAATATTGGAGCAAATAATGAACTTACTAACCTTGACCTGGTGAATAGTATACGACGCATCCTTACCGAAGATTTTCGGATTCAGGCTCCTCCTATTCGCTTTGTAAAAGACAGGAAAGGTCATGACAGAAGGTATGCTATTTGTAAGGATAAAATAAAGAGGGAGCTAGGATGGAACGTAGATACTACATTTGAAGATGGAATTCATCAGACAATAAGCTGGTATATCAAGCATTTCGATTCTATACTGAGCTAAAGCAGAAGGAAGTCTACTTACATTTAACAAATCCCATTGTGAATAATACTAAAAAAGCCGACTCGGGTCACGGTTTTGACCAATCAGAAAAATTCAATCTATATAAGGATAATGGTTTTTACTTACATATTCTCATAAGTCTAATTAATGATAGTAATTGACATTACATTTAAAAAAAGGAATAATGAGGGAGAAGGGAGAGTGGCATTATGGATGAGAAAAACAGCTATACCACCGGAGAATTTGCTAAAAGAGCTAATGTTTCCGTAAGATCCATAAGGTATTATGATAGTAAAGGCTTATTAAAACCAGCAATAATTAAAGATTCTGGATATCGCTACTATACGGATCATGATTTTGCAAAGCTTCAGAGAATCATCGTACTGAAAAAGCTAGGTTTCTCACTGGAGGAAATCGCTGACATCTCCCAAAATGACAAGGATTCCTTATTCCTTAAGGATTCTCTGGACCTCCAGCGAAGGCTTATTCAGGATAAAATCTTGGAGCTAAAGCAAATTGAGCAGATAATTATAGAAACCACCACCTTAATTTCCGAAAAAACAGAGCCTGAATGGAATAAAATGATAGGCCTGATCCATCTCCTGAATATGAAGGACTCCCTTGTAAAACAATATAAGAGCTCAAAGAATATCGAAATTCGTATTAGCTTACATAGTAAATACTCATTAAATCCTCAAGGATGGTTTCCATGGATTTTTGAACACCTTCATTTATACGAAAATATGAATATACTTGAAGTGGGCTGTGGAAATGGGCAGCTATGGAAGGATAATCTTGATAAGCTGCCAATGAACTCAAAGATTACGCTATCCGATATCTCCTCCGGTATGTTAAGAAACGCCAAAAATCAATTAAAAGGGAGAGATGAAGCTTTTGATTACGTCTGCTTTGATCTTCAGGAGATTCCCTACGAGAGTGAGCGCTTTGATCTGGTAATCGCTAACCATGTTTTATTCTATGCCAAGGATCGTGAAAAGGCTTTACGGGAACTTCATCGTGTATTAAAAAAGGGAGGTATGTTCTGCTGCAGCACATATAGGATAAAGCACCTGAAGGAAATTGAGCTTCTTGCGAAAGAATATAATGATAGCATCGCTTTATCAGAGGTCAAGCTTTATGACATCTTTGGTTTAGATAATGCTTATGAGGAATTATCCGCTTTATTTACTAACGTGGACAAGCATATCTATGTAGATAGCCTACTGGTTACCGAGGTACAGCCTCTGGCAGAATATATCTATTCCTGCCATGGTAATCAGATGGAATACCTTAGCAGCTGTAAGGATAAGTTTGAGCAATTTATCAAGAGTAAAATCGGCAAAAGAGGACTACATATAACGAAGGATGCCGGGATACTTCTTGGGATTAAAGAAATTGAATATACAAAATAAAATCCAATTATAAATTCATAGAACCTCCGTAGGTAAACGCTGATACTTACGGAGGTTCCTGTTACTTTATATAACATCACGATTCCTAGTGAAACATAGTTTAATTATTCTATCCTCTTTATCATCCTAACGAAAATCCTTCACATTATACTCCACATTCTTGATCCGAAATCTGATATAGGAGAAATCCCCCTCCGGAAGGCTCCAGACAGCCTCCCCATAAGTAGGTAGCATATATCCGTTGATGTTTTGATAATCGGATATCGGCGTTGACCAACGATAGGATTCAAAGGTTTTACCTGTCTCTGATAGGAATCTGTCATCCGATACAAAATTCGTTAACTGACCCTCCTCATTGAAATATAGAGTTGCGGTGATTGTGTATGCTTGATTACGAAATTTGGCCTTTACCGTATAGTCATCGATCAGCTCCCACTGAATACGTTTGTCTATCAGAGTCGCCGGGGCAAGTAAGCACATATCGTTAAATACCGTAACGGTCTCACTCTGATTCATTTTTTCTCCTTCGCCGTTAACCACCGGAATTAATCCGGCTATTTTTATTTTCATTCGAGCAGTTGAGCCCTTATAGGCATGCAATCCGATCACAGGCAGGCCAAACATTTTTGCAGTCATAAAAAACAGGCGGGTCGTAATATCAGTAAAGCTGTATTGTTGTACCTGAACCTTCATCCAGTCTCTGGTTCTATCTGCTTTCATGCCACCGTCAAATTTCACCAGGTAATTATGAACCTTCTCTTTTCCTAGGACTCCGACATATCTCAGGTACTTTTGAATCGGCCCCGGTAAATGAGCAAGATCCTCTTGGGTTATGACTGAAGTCCCCTGTCTACCCGTAAGTTCTACACCTTTTACAGCTTCAGATTGGTATTGCCGCCATAGATGGCCTGAGCAAAATACCAGAAATAAAAGGATGACTAAAATTCCCCCAATAATCCATACCATATGTCCTATTTTCTCCTTCAATTCTCTTATATTCTAATCGTTTTATTGATTGCTATCCGTTGAAGGTCTTCTATATTCCAATCCCTTCTTGGCTCTCATTATATCTATATTACACAAAGTATAATTTGTCAAGATTCATTCCCAGATTCTGCAAAAAAATACAAATGTAAAAGCCGCAATACAGTCGACGTTTCTATGATCTTATACTCTCTGTAACGAATTATGTAGAAGAACATAAAATAATATCGATTAATAAAGCTTTCCTTATAGCCAAGAAATCAGGTGACTTACATGAGAAAAAAATCAAAAGGAAGATTTACCAAGGTCATACTGGTGATAATGTTTATATATCTAGTTCTATTTACCTTTGCATGCTTATTCATCACTTATAAAACCGGTAACGAACCCAATACACTGATAATGTGTGTCTTCACCTTCTGTGGAGTCGAAGGCGGGTTATCCGCATGGATTAAAACAACAAAAGTCAGGAAAAAGGAACCCAACGAGACAAAAGAGATATAATAATTAGGGGCATTTGCAAGTTTTTGCAATACCCCTAATTTTTATTTACTATTTTATCAGATTGTCATTCCTTATTATTGAATTAAGTCCTCCAGGGTTTCAAAGGTATAACCCATCTCCTCCCATTTTGTCAGAAGCTCATCCAGGATTTCCGAATTAGTTTTCGAAGTACTGTGTA
Organism: Bacillota bacterium; assembly: GCA_023414875.1. Lineage (GTDB taxonomy): Bacteria > Bacillota > Clostridia > Lachnospirales > Lachnospiraceae > Mobilitalea. The sequence goes on from JAEZMV010000021.1 coordinate 174,917, forward strand.
AAAGAACAATTGCTCCCGGATGAATTCTACCCAGCAGTTTTTTGAAGGCATCTTCCTTCGTCGGCTGATTGTCATTTTGCCAGTCAGCATATGCAAGGCTCCAAAAGAAGGTCTTATACCCTAATTCCTTGGCCATCTTCAAATTATTCTCGCAGTACTTTCCTTGTGGTGGCCGATAATACTTCTTCATCTCCTGCCCGGTAGCATCCTTAAACACCGCTTCTAAATCCTGCAGTTCCTTACAGAAGTCATCCTTGGAGGCAATGTTAGACATATTGGGATGGGTAAAGGTATGGTTTGCCACATTATGCCCTTCTTCTACCATTCGTTTTACCAAGTCAGGGTTCCTCACGATATAATTACCTGCCAGAAAAAAAGTTGCCGAAACCTTATGCTTTTTTAATGCTTCTAGAATTGCCGAGGTATAACCATTTTCATAGCCCGCATCAAAGGTCAGATAGATCACCTTCTTGTTCGTATCTCCTATATAGTAGGTGTCAAATTGCTTCAATTCCTCTGCTGATGCATTTGCTGTCGGCGGCTGCCCTTCGTTTGAAAAGCCAAGTCCCCAGTTTTCTACTTTTGATTCCTTAATAGCCTCTTTTCCGTAAGCATTTTCTATTAATGCGATTGTTCCACCCAGTAAAAATGCACCTATAAAAATAAATGCTGTTATTATGATATTTTTTATCCGTACCATAACTTACTCCATTTATATTAATTATTAATATATATTTACTGGAGGACTCTGTCATTCCTATCTCGTAACATCTCTTTTATAATACGGGTAAATTATGACTATCATATCGATTGCTTGTTAGCCAGAGATGCCTTATGGCCCTACATACTAACGAACCAAGGCCGCTTTTGCCACAAATGCTATGCTTCTATTATTTGATAAGCACAGGGATTAGATCTGCAACCTTTTCAACGATAAAATCCGCTCCCGATAATTCTTCTCTCACGCCATATCCGTATAATACTCCAACCGACGCAATCTCATTTTCCTTTGCTCCAATAATATCATGCTTACGATCACCAACCATTATAACTTCTGCTTTATCCACTATCTTATTTTGCTCTAAAGCGTATCTTATTACATCTTCCTTTTTATTCCTGCTCAAATTCATTTCACTGCCTGCAATAAAGTAAAAATACTGCTCTAGATTAAAGTATTCTAGTATCTTTTTTGCATAGACTGTTGGTTTAGATGTAGCCAGGATTATTTTCTTTCCATTTTGCTTCAAGTTCTCCAACATATGTATTATTCCAGAGTATAATTCATTCTCATAAATTCCTTTCTCAGAATAATACTCCCGATACTTTTGAATTGCTGTTTCGGTCTCAATGTCACTTAAGTTATAATACTCTTTAAATGATTCAGTAAGCGGAGGGCCGATAAATTTACATAAAGTATCTGGATTCTCTACACTAATTCCTAAGTACTTCAGAGCATATGCAACCGAATTTGTTATACCCTGTTTTGAATCCGTAATCGTCCCGTCAAGATCAAATAAAATATACTGGTAACTCATTAAAGCTCCTCCTATTTACAATGATAATAGTTACAGTTATAATCATAACAAAGACTTATCCATTTGTATAATTGAATATTTTGATAATATTATTTAAATAATTTGATGAGAGGAGTAGACTTTCAATGGAATTTAGGCAACTGAAGACATTTTTAAAAATAGTTGACACCAATAGCTTTACCGGCGCTGCTACTGTCCTTGGGTATGCTCAATCAACCGTAACCACTCAGATAAAGGGCTTAGAGGAAGAGCTAAAGGTTCCCCTTTTCGAAAGAATCGGAAAAAATATATCCCTGACACCGGAAGGGCGGCTTCTCATCCCCTATGCAAGGCAGGTCGTTCAGATAGAAAGGGCAATTCATAATGATATATCTCCGATTACCGATATTTCAGGCCATATTATTATTGGCGCAGCAGAATCCTTATGTAATCTATTGGTTCCTAAGATTATAAAACAATATAAAATGGAATATCCAAAGATTAATATTGAGATTAAATTTGGTAATTCAAATATTTTTCCCGAGCTTCTTAAACGCGGTGAAATCGATCTTGCATTTTCTATTGGTAAAAAAATTGAAGGCAAAGAATTTATTCCCTTTATCCTAAGGAAAGAGCGAATGTCCCTTCTTGTAAATCCCATGCATCCATTATCGCATATAAAGCAAGTAAATATTGAAACAGTGTCTAAATATCCGTTGCTTTTAACATCTCGAAGCTGTGCATACCGCTCTTCTTTGATGCGTATGTTTGAAGATAAATCTTTACAGATGAATATTGCTCTAGAAACAGGAAACGTTCAGGCTTTGAAGCAGTTTGCCTCAAGCGGGCTCGGGATCACTTTTTTACCTTTTGTGGCTGTAGAGGATAGTATTGAAAATGGTGATTTAGTTGAACTCGACTGGTCCGGAGATGACTTTGGAATTATTTCAGAAGTAGTTTATCATAAAGATAAGTATATATTCCCAGCTATGAATCATTTTTTACAAACTACAGAACAAGTATTGGGGTGACTCTCCAAGGATACAATATTCAGGATCTAATTTCTCAGACACATTTTTTAACGCTTCTAAAATAGAATCCCAAGAATAAGATAAACCCCGATCATTATAAGGAGAATAAAAGCATGTCATACTAAAATCCGCTAACTCCTGTATCCCACCGTTTTCAAGTTCACTTTCCCAATCAGCCTCCAACAAAATACCTGTATATGGGGAAAACACTTTTCTTAAGTGATTATTAATAAACTTATATAGTAGAGTTTTAACCAAAGTGTTAATATCCGAACCGTAAAACGCTATTTTACTTGTGTTGCATCTCTAAATTCTACTCCTTTAATTTTCTCTTTTTCAAATACTTCTTTAAGCCTTTTAGAAACTAATACATGTGAAAGATAATCACTATTTCTTACAATGTCATTATTTGTAATATCTTCAACAGAATATACAATTTTATCAAACTTTAAGATAGCGGTTGAATTTTTCATAGTTCTAAACAATGACTTTTCTTTATCTATCACTTGTAAAGAAGAAGTTAAGTTCAATAAATAATACCCACTAATTTTCTTCTCTTTAACATACACATTTGCTTCAAACACCTGAAAATCTTTGGAGCAAAACGATTCTAATATATCTATGACTTTTCTTGATACTACCAACATAGAACCACTATTTGGTAATACATCTGATAGATATTTTTTATCGCATTCAAAGACTATATCAGGACATTTTGTACTAGCTGCGTCCAATAATATCGCTTTTTGAAATTCAAACCTATCTGTTCCTGTGTTCTTAATCAAATTACCTATTCTCTTATCTGACCATTTTTCAGGTATTCTCCAAATTCAAACCATTTTTTCAACCTCCTTAACGTCTATTTTTATCTAGTGCTCGTTCACCTGAACGTAGTAAATCACGCTCAGACTTAACTATTTCCATAAGTTCATCATTAAATTGCGAAGCTGACCAGCCTTCTGCTTTTCCTTGCCTAACTATAGCATCATTTGGTCTGCCAAATTCTCACTAACGCTTTTAAATGCTTTCCTTTGCTCTACCGTGAAACCTGCATTCTGAGCCGTTTTTACATTGCTGTTTAGGTTGCTGTAGATACCAAACAATCATGGGCTGACAACTGACTTCTAAAAAGAATACTCACTGAATTTGTTATCTTGGAATAGTTTTTGAACTATATCAGTAACAAAAAATCCTTGATTATGGTATTGTTTATTAACTTTCTTATACCTTATATAGAATTCACTATGTCATCTACCTTACTTGAGAACCTATTCGAATCTTTATTCTTAATTTCAAATAGTAGGTCTACAATTACACTCATTTCCTCGCTATCTAGTCTTTTAACTCCATTAATATATGGAATATTAAAGGGTTCATAGTTTAAAATCATTCTGTTTATTTTTAATGCCCAGGATTTACCATGTGGAAGCATTTTACTAATTCCTTTTACAATCTGATACATCCCTTCATCCAGACCGCACCTATTTGCAATACTAAATATCGCTTCTACAAGGTTGTCTAATGCCGCTGGAGTTACTACAGAATCTTCGAAAACTGTACACAATTCAGCTATATTACTATTTTCACCTTTAAGTGAAATATCATATAGAATTTGGTCAAAAATATCTATATCATCGTCTTCACCCAGAAATCTCATTTTGGTTAAGGTTTGAATATCATGCTGCAAACTCATTATATTACCTCCTACTTATTATAATTATATAGGCGTTTGCGAAACGTCACAACCCGCATAAATGCGGGATATTTCTTGTAATAAAACAATATAACTCCTCACCGATTTATGGTAAAATTGAATTGTTGAGAAACAAATCCACTACTTAATATATTCCATTAGCTGCTTTCTTGAAGCGCTATTATATAAGCCATCTTTCTTTAATATTCTTCTAACATCGTTAATGTTAAAAGCTAAAGCATCCCTCGGCATTAAGTTCATGTAAATTTCTTATCTCTACCCTTAAAACCATATGTAAATGTTCTTCTATGTCTTCCTCCTATGCCTGGAGATATCTGCTCCAAATTCAGTGCAAAACTATCATTCATTTCAATACCAAACTTCTCTTTCATATAGAAGTTCGAAGGCATATGGTGACCTGTCAAATTATCGAAAGGTACGTCATCCAAACTACCATACGGTCCAAACTCTAATTCTTTGGACAGGAGACTATTACTTGTCTGGGGTACTCTACTTCTTTTGTTAGCAACAAAGCTTACATAACGTTCGTTTAACTCTGCTTTTGCTAATTCACTTTTGTACTTAAGGTAATTTACATAATTATGCGCCTCACCAACTTCTCTTACTTCCACCTTCACCAATCGCTAATTTTTTGGTAAAGTAAGTTTTCCTGATATCACCTACTTCTTCCATCCAGGCATCAATCCCAATTCTCTTCATCCTGCACAAATTATAAAGCTTAATATTTTGCGGAAACTTCTCTGCACCATCTGCTAAGGGCATAAGGTATTCACAAGGAAAGGTATCGCATTCAAAGCAGTAATTTACTCCTTTTTCTTTGACGCAGTCCAAGGTTTTACAACTCTTGTCTCTTAATTTAAGAAACGTACAGATATTACCTTCGGTGCATCCCTTACAGGTTAACAATTCTTTTGGAATCTTAGTCCTTTCTGATAAGCCTGCGATAAATTCCTCATTCAGATTTTCCTCAAACATTTCACAATTAAAACAGTCAATTCCACATGGTGCAACTATCTTCTTCATCTTTAGATCCTCCCATTTTTTTATGATCATATGGTTAGACCCTGACTGCTATCAAATGGTTACAAAATTTCTATTGTTTTTTTTAAGTTAGATAGAAATTGATCCTTTGTTAACCTTGCTTCAACGGTATAAAGATATTCAAATTTTTTTAATAAGGACATCGTTTGAAAAAATTCCTTTTTAAGGTCCTCATTTTTTATTTGGCAATGGCCCTCCGGCATCGGAAGATTATGATCGTGCATGTATTTAATCCATAAGTGACACTTACAGGGTTTTTTCGGATCAATTAAGCTACATCTCATTTCAAACATCTCCTGTAGGTTCTTTCTCCCCCTGTGCAGTGTTACCTTAACATTTTCAACAGACATATCGAGTATCACAGCAATATCCTGATTCTTCAGATCTAAACATGTCTTCAATAAAAAACATATTCTTTGGCTCTTTGGTATACATTTCAAGAAACCCTGTAAGCATTTTTCACGCATTTCCTCTACTATCAGGTTATCCTCCATGCTGGGCGTATATTCAATACTATGAAAAAACTCTTCTTCCGTCATCCTTGAATCCTCTGTTATCCTTTGCAAAGGCAGTTTTTTCATATACTCAAAAAATCGATAGCTTTCGTTTACTACGATCCGATATACCCATGTATACAGTTTTGACTGATGTCTGAATTTATCAATATTCTTATATGCCTTTAAAAATGAATTCTGTAACACATCCTCAGCATCCTGATGGTTGCCAGTCATTCTGTATGCACAGGAATAGAGCTTTGAATAGTTATCAGCATACATCGCTTCTAACTGTCTGATCAGCTCCTGTGTATTTATCTCACTTCCAGATAACATCGCCATACCTCCTCTTTTGCAATTAGATATTCCTTATGTAATTAGCCTTTCATATGTATTCCATAAAATGGTATCATCATTCTATCTTACCATAATATATTAACTGCTTCAATTCATGAAATAAGTATATCCGTTATAATAAATACGAATTATGTCAACACAATAATACAACTTGTCATGGATAATCAACTGTTCCTTGATTAAAAAACATTGTCTAAGAAATTATCAGGGACTGATATGTATTATATATATCTCTGTCAACGATATGCGTATGCTATGATATAAAATAAACACTTGACTCGTTATACTCGAAGGGGATTATAATAATATTATTATAATAAAACATAACTGGAGGAATTACATGAAAAAAATAGAGTTAGGAAGAAGCGGACTGCAGGTACCAAATATTGGTGTAGGATGTATGCGAATCTCAGATTTAGATTTACCCCAAGCGGAACGCTTCATAGAGAAGGCCTTGGAGCTGGGAGCTAATTTCTTTGACCATGCAGATATTTATGACGCAGGAGAATGTGAATCAATTTTTGCTAGGGCAGCTCATATGAATCCATCCACCCGTGAGAAAATGATACTACAATCAAAATGTGGAATTAAGCCGGGTGTTATGTTTGATTTTTCAAAAGAACATATTCTAAGTTCTGTAGACGGCATATTAAAACGTCTTCAAACAGATTATCTGGACGTTTTTCTACTTCATAGACCGGATGCTCTGGTAGAACCGGAAGAAGTGGCTGAGGCCTTTGATCAGCTTGCCAAGGCCGGAAAGGTGCGTCATTTTGGTGTCTCCAATCAGAAGCCAATGCAAATTCAGCTGTTACAAAAATTTGTTAAGCAACCGATTATTGCAAATCAGCTTCAGCTTAGCGTGACGAATGCCACTATGATAAGTAATGGGCTTGAGGTTAATATGTTTACTGATAAAGCTGTTGATCGTGATGGAAGTGTTTTGGATTTTTGCAGATTACATGATATCACAATACAGCCCTGGTCTCCTTATCAGTATGGTTACTTCGAAGGAGTCTTCCTTAATAACGATAAATTCCCGGAGCTGAATGAAACCATCGACAGGATAGCTACGCATTATGAGGTTAGTAACACTACGATAACCATGGCTTGGCTCTTAAGACATCCCGCAAAGCTACAACCGATTACCGGTACCATGAATTTGAACCGACTGGAGGATATCTGTAAAGCCTCCGAATTATACCTTTCCAGAGAAGAGTGGTACGAGATTTATCTCTCTGCCGGAAACATCTTACCATAAGAAATAAATTCCCCACAGGAGGTTCTCGTTATCATTAACGATCACAGCTCTTGTGGGGATTTTATTCGCTTATTACTAATAGCTAATAGTTTAATCATTGGGTTATTTGAACATGCGAATATATAATATTATTCTGTATGTATTGTATCACCATAAACCATACACCGGACCGGTAAAATAAAAGGTAACAACTCCTATTGTATTCATGAAACCGTGAGCCAAAACAGAAGCCCACAGGTTTTTATACTTGATTTTAATAATACTAAAGAAGATAGCATCCGTTGAGGTTATAATTATCCCGATCAGTCCCTGTTCTGTATGCGCAATACTGAATAAGATAGATGAAATGGCCACTGCTGTTATCATTCCAAGAGCCTCATTTGAAAACAAGCTCATAATCCTGTTTTGAACAAAACCTCGGTAAGCTAATTCCTCACCGATCGCCGCCAGCGTCCAGCTTGCAATAATAAAAAACAGTAACAATCCCAGATTTCCCTTTAAATTCTCAAACGTACTGACATCCCGCTTTTCCCCTGTCAAATGATTAAGCACAGGTAAAAATAATCCAAAATTAAAAGCAGACCACATTACGGAAAGTCCAAAGATGCTTAAGATTACCTTGATTAATCTTGTTCCTTTACCAAGTCGATGAAATGGTAATTTTTCTTTTCTTAGGAGCAAAAAAAATAATCCGATGCCTATAATAATTATGGTAGGCATAAAAACATCAAAATAAACTGCGAGTATCATAATAATCAATTCAACGACTGCAATTACATGCCATACTTTTTTACTTTTCATTCCAAATAAACCTTCCTATCATATCATTATCGTGAGGAAATGCAATTATCTGGAATATTGTACCATGACTTGTCCTTTGTTACCACCTTATTTATGTGTATTTTAATTATTTAATTATATCTAAGCTCCTCTTTTAACAGCATAGAGTCGTTTTCTATCCGTTAATCTAATATTCTCAAATAGTTCACTTACAACCGCCGACCCCAAAATAATGAATACACCTACGATTTCAACGACTCCTAGCCTCTCGTTCAAAACGATAGCAGATACGATAATTGCAATAACCGGATCGAGGTAGCTTAAAACAGCAACCGTTTGTACATTTGTCTCCTTAATCGATGAAAAAAACAGCCAAAATGCGAGTCCGGTATGCATCGTACCCAGTATAATCAAAAAGCCTAAACTTCTCCATTCAAAGGTGATATTCTTAGTCTCACCAGCAAAAAAAGTATACGGTATAAGAACAAAACAAGATATACCAAGCTGTACCATCGTTGAATCTATGCTATCCAGATTCTTTGTTAACTTATTGAACATAGTAAAACCAGCATATGTAATTGCTGCTAACGCAGCAAATAAGATTCCGATCCCATTTCCCAAATCCTTTTGTGACTTATCAAAGATACCCGATACCACAATTAGGCCGATAAGTGCTGCTATACTACTGATAATTTTTATCGTACTCAACTTTTCCTTTAAAACATAGTGTGACATTATCGTTAAGAAAATTGGAGCAAGGTAATAAACGACCGTTGCAATTGCAATAGACGTATGCTTAAAGGCTTCAAATAAAAAAATCCATTCCACCCCAAGTACGATACCTGAAGTAATTAATAATCCTATATTTTTCTTTATGCTACTGATTGATATCTTTTTCTTAAAAAGTAAGCACAGGACAAAAAGAAAGAGAAGTCCTATGATACCTCTTCCCAATGCAATCTCACCCGAAGGTAAATTGATATTCCTAACTATAACTCCCATGCTCCCCCAAATCAGCATCGTAATGATTATTTTTAACCTTGGTTTCATATCCTCTACGTTCCCCTTATAATAGTATTCTTGTGTCCTATGGCAGCCATCCGAAAATAGTTGATTTTTCTATACAGGCTATTATAATATAATTATATCTATTATAAAAACGCATTTTTATCATAATCATCATGAGAAAATTTAATGAGGTTTCCGTATGAACATACAAAAATATATGGCGTTTGTAAAAACCGTTGAATCCGGAAGCCTTACAAAAGCCGCAAAAACACTTGGTTACACGCAATCGGGAATTAGCCATATGATCAACGATTTAGAGACAGATTGGGGCTTTACGCTGCTTGACCGAAATAGCTCAGGGGTACGAATTACTTCGGATGGGTTAAAAATACTTCCCTACGTTCAGGAGGTATGCAATTCTCATCTGCGGTTGCTTACTGAAATAAAAGAATTACACGGCCTAAATACCGGTCTCATTCGAATAGGAACCTTCTCCAGTGTGGCGACGCACTGGCTTCCAAATATTATACAGTTATTTCAAAAGGATTATCCAAGCATTCAATTTGAGATGCTCCTGGGAGATTATGATGAAATTGAGCGCTGGATTATGGAAGGTCGTGTTGACTGTGGCTTTCTAAGAATGCCTGTCAAGTCAGAGCTGGAAGGTATCTTCTTGGAGCAGGATAAGCTGGTTGTTACACTACCTGAGAATCATCCTATGGTAAATTGTGAGCAATTTCCGATTCAGAAGCTAGTTGGGGAACCCTTTATCTTACTAGAAAAGGAATCAAATAAAGAGATCTCCGAGTTTTTACAACAGTATAATATCGTCCCGGAGGTACATTATACCACCTGGGATGACTATGCTATTATGTCAATGGTTGAACACGGATTAGGGATCAGCCTTCTCCCTGAACTGATACTAAAACGCTGCCCTTATCGAATTGTAAAGAAGGAACTGGATCTACCCGCTTACCGAAAGATAGGTTTGGTAATCAAAAACTCAAAGACTGTCTCTCTTGCTGTCAAATGCTTCATCGAATATTTGCAGTTTAGAAATAACACATAGTAAAAAAGATAGTAATCCTATGCATCAAGATTACTATCTTTATAATAATTGGAGTTGCTAAAAGCATTACAAAACACTTAAATTCGTTGATTTGCACATTAACACCTATGTTTTAGTGTGATGCAGAGCATAGTTCGATGAGCAACTGTATGAAGTCGTTGGTACTACACCAATCAATGCTTTACTATTTTTAGAAGTGCATTTGCCAGGCAATCCACCTCTTCCTTTGTATTATACATTCCTAAGGATGCTCGAACCGAACTTTTTAAACCATATTTATTTAAAACAGGTTGCGCACAATGATGTCCTGCCCTGACAGCTATCCCTTCCTGATTTAAATATTGGCCTACTTTTTCCGGAGATATCCCATCGATCACAAAGGATAATACACTTGTTTTACATGGTGCAGTACCTATCATATGTAAGTTGGGTATTTCTTTTAACCGATCCATTCCATATTCGGTTAGTTTCTTCTCATGCTCTTCAATGCTCTGCATGCATATTCTGCTTAGATAATCGATAGCTGCACCTAACCCTATAGCATCAGCTATGTTCCCTGTACCTGCTTCAAACTTGTAGGGTAAATCGTTATATGTGGTATGATTAAAGCTAACGTTACGAATCATACCCCCACCTCTTTGCCAGGGTGGCATTTGATTCAACAACGCCTTTTTCCCGTATAATACACCAATTCCTGTGGGGCCATACATTTTATGCCCGGAGAAAACATAAAAATCAGCGTCCAGCTCATTTACATCCAGCGGCATATGGGGTACGCCCTGAGCACCGTCAACCAGAACCAGAGCCCCATGGTTATGAGCCATCTCGATGATAGTTTTTAACGGATTAATTGTTCCGAGTACATTGGATACATGCGTAATACCTACTATCCTGGTATGTGGGGTAAAAAGCTTTTCGTATTCCTCCAGAAGAAGTTCACCCTGCTCATTCATGGGAATTACTTTAATGACAATTCCCTTTTCCTGCTCCAGCTTTTGCCAGGGTACAATATTGGAATGATGCTCCATAACGGAGAGCAGAATTTCATCCCCTTCCTGCAGCAACATATTTCCAAGACTTTCAGCCACTAAATTAATTGCTTCCGTAGTTCCTCTCGTAAAAATAATTTCCTCAGTAGTGCCCGCACCTATAAAGTTCCGAACTTTTTCTCTTGCCCCTTCATAAGCTTTCGTTGCAAGCTCTGCCAGCGTATGTGCTCCTCGATGGATATTAGAATTGTACTGACTATAATATTGATTTAGCGTACTTATCACATCTGTCGGCTTTTGTGTGGTTGCCCCATTATCAAGCCATACCAGTGATCTACCATTAACTCTCCTGTGCAAAATAGGAAAATCCCTGCGTACGGCGTTTACATCATAGTTCAGTATCCAATTAGAAGGCTCCCAATCCTTTGATGTGTGATAGTTTAAAAATGAATAACTGTCTTCACAACAAGAGTCAGAGGTTTTATGTTGATAGAAATACTCCGGTCTAAAACCTTCACGAAAATATTCATTTGCCATGTCTAGCATACGATTTATATTACTATGAAAAGCCTCCATCGGGATATCTTTAGACAGAAAAGCAGAAATCCAAGGGTCCTCCTCATTATGTGTAATCATAATAATATCCTACCTCTACATTTTCTAGCATTCCTAACGCATCCTCAGTTAAAACAGCGGTGCTGAAATACAACGACATTACATAAGATGCTATACCTTGATTGTCTATACCAGTAAACTTCACAGACAAACTAGGGATTGTTCCTTCATCCGGTATTCCGGGCTGATGTAAACCAACTACTCCTTGTTCTCTTTCCCCAACTCTCATTAGCAGAATATTAGTTTTACCAGCAGGCGCCATATTACAGGACTTACCGTCAATCAATAATTTGTCACAGGGAACAATGGGAACTCCTCTCCAAGTAAGGAATGGTGAACCATAAATATTTATCGTTGTCGGTGGTACTCCTCTATGGGTACATTCTCTGCCAAAGGCTGCAATTGCTCTGGGGTGTGCCAAAAAGAAAGAAGGTTTTTTCCAAACTCTTGTGAGAAGCTCATCCATATCGTCCGGCGTAGGGACACCATACCTGGAAGCAACTTTCATACGAGGTGATACGCTGTGAAGGAGTCCTAGGTTTTCATCATTGATTAATTCCCATTCTTCTCTTTCCTTCATTGCTTCAATTGTTAGTCTCATCTCTTGCTCTTTTTGATTTAACGGTGAATTAAAGATATCCGTAACATGGCTGTTCATTCTTAATATCGTCTGAATTACACTTAGCGTATATTCGTTTGGTTTTTCCTCATAATCGGGAAAGGTTTGCGGAATTAACTGATGACTTAAATTATTTAAACTCATCAGGGGTAGCATTTCCGGATTTTCCATTCGATTAATTTCTGAATCATAATTTTTTTTTACATGATTTACCCGATATATACCGGCATCTACAGAGACCCAGGGAAGGAATGTTAGAAGCCACCTTGGTGTAATTGATTCCATCATAGGAACTGTAATCGTACTATGGGATAGATTTTTCGCAACGTTTGGTTCCATACTGTAGTGGTTCATAAAATTATCGGAAGAATTCATGTCAACACCTCTATAAAAACAGCATTCTAATTATTATATTCTGCACACTGTTAAGAGTTACTACCGCTCAAATCTTTTTTAACCCTTTTAGAACGTTTTGACAGAGCCTATTAAATTTTAATTCTTTTCTACCACAAGCAGCCTCATTAGATCATTGTCCTAAGACAATAACCTTCTTTAAGTGTTATTCGTGTTATCCGTGCTATCCGTGTTACACTCATTTCTTTTGGTTACATAATCTTCAAAATTTATCTTTCCTTCACTCTCCCACCACTCATCATAAAACTTCCAATTCTTTATCTCTTCCGTACTCTCTTTCCTATCATTGTCTGTATCATATTGTTTCAAAACCCTCTCTGTATTTTGGGATTTCTTTTCTCCGTTGCCTCCGATTCCGAATAGAATCTTAGCCAGAAAGAATAAGCCAACTGCCTGCCAATAGCTTATTTCCTTCAAATTGAAAATCTCAGGCATCAGCCAGTTCCATAGAAGCATAATAACTGTTCCAAGTACAAATCCCATGATAGTAATTGCTACAATACTAACTACAGCAACTCCTAATATCTTCAATCCCTTTGGTGTCCTATTCCATTGACTTTTAAAATGATTCATATTAATTCTCCTCTCTTTAATCCGGTTTATAGTCTTTCAGCATTTCCTGTAAAGCCTTTACTGCCCTGCATTTTCTTGAAAGAAGTGTACCAAGTGGTTCCTTCCATTGCTCTGATAACTCCCTGAAAGATATTCCTTTCAATTCCGTAGCAATAAATACTGCTCTTTGCTTAGGCTCTAATTTGCCTATGGACTGTGCAACCCTTTGCATAAATTCCTTTTTCTCTACCTCATCACTGACACTTAGCCTGCTGTCTGAAAGAAAATCCATCAATGAGGTATCGCCCTTTTCATCCACATAGCCCTGTAGTGAAACCGTCTTTTGATCCGTTCGCAGGTAGTCAACAACTTTATTATGAAGGGATCGGTATACATAAGCCGAAAGATTATCAACACGCCCAGATGTTACAAGCCTATTTAATATTTTGAACATAACATCTTCGACCATATCCTCAGCCTCCATGTCATCGATACTGTGGAGCTTATTGTGAATATACTTATTTAATTTTTTACTCTCCAAAGCAAAAAAGTCGTAGATTTTGCTCTTTTCATCTTTATCCATCGGTTTACTTTATCCCTCCTTCCACCATTTATGACGTAGCTGCAATGTATTTATTGCATATTTTATCAAATATTTATAAATTCAATCGACATACTTCATATACTATATAACCATATTATACCACCCATCCTATAAATTCAAAAACACCATGTTCTACTAATATATAAAACAAAGTGGGAATCATAACAGTATTATTAAGCATGCTTTTATCACATCGGATAATCATTTATACTCTAAAAAAGGACAGAAAGATTGACTCTCTGTCCACTAATCATTTTATATTATTTTAAAATTCCTTTAGCATTGCATACTGAATGATATCCGTACCCGTTAGGCTACTCTTTTGACAATGAAATGTCAATTTTAGTTATATTCCTGCACTTGATAAATGCTGAAATACTATCAATAGTGCAAATTATGACAACAACCACGCCGGTTATCTTTATGCTTTTGTCCAACCAGGTTGATACCGTTGCTGAGGAGGTATCTATGAGCTTGGCGATAGCCGAGATGAATTCCTGATTGAATAATGAGTTATCATTTAATACAACAATCAGTAGGATGCAGGATGCTATATTGTAGATTGCATTACCAATAGCCAACGGTTTATTCCAGCTTCCGGCGAAATACTTCCAAACAAAGAGCCCAAGCTGAATAATCGCCATCAATAATATGATTAGAATATATGACTGTAATCTTTCCGTATTGAACAGTGGCGTAGCATTTACTGTTCCGGTATCATCTTTAACATAGATAGCTATTAATTGTGGACGAAAATAAACCAACGCTGCAAAAAGTATCGTGAAGAACATGGAAAATACAGTCTCTACCCTAGATATCCTGCTGCTCTTACTGACAGGAACTACCGGCAAATCCTCAGGAGTCCATCTTTTATTAAAATACGGTATATTTCCAGCCTCTACTCCACATCTCTCTAAGACGACAAATACTATAGTCACCCAAAAAGCACCCTGTAACGCTCCTTCAAATACAGCAGATAATAAATCAGTGATAAGCTTTGAGGCGTTTTCAAATTGAGACCCACTGTTCTGCAGATCTAATACCCAAGTTAGCAGCGCTATACCTGTAAAAACCAAAATACAGATCCCTATCACTGTTTTAAGTGTCGATAAGTATTTATCATAATATCCGGGTCCAATTAAATATCTTTTTCTTGGGTTATATTCATTAGCAAGCTTCCAGGGGCTGCCAAGCTCTTCTAATACCTGATATATATCCTTCTCAGTAGCAGGTTCCGGCAGCATATCCTCTATGTTGGTACGTAGTTCCTTCCCGACATCTTCTCTGATATCCTCCGGTAAATACTCCGTAACCGCATATACATAACGATCAATCAGATTCACTAGCTTCATCCTCCTTTAATATTAACTCTACCAAATTAGACATTGATCTCCACTCTCTTTTGAGCTGTTGATAAACTTCTTTACCTTCCTCACTTAACGTATAGAATTTACGTGGTCTGCTTTCACTGGTATCCCATTCACTTACTAACAGATTCTGTTTTTCCAATCTGCGAAGCAAAGGATAGAGCGTTCCTGCATCAATCGGTATCTTCTTTTCTTCTAACTTCTGTACTAACGAATACCCATATTCATTGGTACAAAGCTGACTAAGTACCAAAAGAACCATCGTACCTCTTTTTAGTTCCACCGTTAGGGAACTGATTAGTTCATTTTTGGAATCCATTTTATCACCTCTTGCGTTTATTATACTGTACGACATACACTATTGTTAATACCATAATATTATTATTTTTATATTGTTATAAATATAGTGTTATTAAATATATTTACTAATAGAATAATTAATTTGTTTCACTTAAATCAATTTAAGGTTTTATGGTGATTCATCTTCTGGAGCCCCTTGCTGTATTTTCCGCATTTTAAATCCTTAGCCATCCCAAAGTGATTATGTTATAATTTGGATAATGCGACCTATTATTTACAGGAAATATACTTTTGCTCGTAAATTCACTCTCATCCAAAGTTAAACTAGTTATTAAAGTAATTAATAAATAAAAAAATATATTACTTTCCGCAATAAAAAAGCTAATCCGGTGCATCTAATTAATAGAGAGGAGGAAACGAATGGGAATCAGTAAGCAAGATTATATAAATCAAATGGAACAATGCAAAGAAAGCCTGTACCGTATTGCTTATAGTTACATGAACGATAAAACTCTCGCGATTGATGCATTAGATGAAGCTATTTATAAAGGATATCTAAATCGAAAAAAATTAAAGAATTCAGAGTTTTTTAAAACCTGGCTTACAAGAATTGTGATTAATGAGTGTCTACAGTCATTAAGAAAAAACAAACGTGAGGTATTGACCGACCAGTTTCCAGAAGAAGCTGTAGAAATATTTGACAAGCTTCCTATAAAAGAAGCGTTGGCTAAGCTTTCTGTGGATTTATCAAAAATAATATATCTTCGTTTTTATGGAGGCTATACCTTAGCGGAAACCGCTAATATTCTTGAGCTGCCTCAGGGTACGGTGGCAACACGAGAACGCAGAGCTCTAGCACTGCTTCGATTAGAATTAGAAGAATAGGAGGATAATTAGAATATGGAACAAGATCGTTATAAAGAATATATCGAAACTATGGAGGATACCGGCATATATCCGGAGGAACTTAATAAGATGGGACTACGGCTAAGAAAAAGGCTTAGGCGAAGACAATACAAGCTTTTATTTGGCAGTTCAGGAATTATAACCGGAGTATTCTTACTCTTTACAATTCTCGTAAATACCAATACCGTAATCGCCGATGCCATCATAGATATCCCTGTGATCGGCACCTTAGCGGAGTATGTCAGCTTCGATAAAGGTTTGCAAAATGCAATTGATAATAAATATATTCAGGAAGTAAACCTGGTTCAGGAATCGAATGGCTATACTCTGGGACTTCCTTATGTGATTGCCGATAACAAGCGCTTAGTGCTTTTCTTTCAGTTGCCAAAGGATATGATTGCTCAGGATAATACAAATTATCAAGTATATGTTAATGATATAACCGATCTCTCCGGAGTCATTCAATCCAACACTGGGAATAGCCGATATAAGAGTTTCGAAGCCGAATATAATTCTAATAAAAACGGATTAATCGTAGTCAGCATTCGTATACCCGGAGAAATTATACCTCAGAAGCTTAAATTATCTGTTTCTTTGCAAACCCAAAACCCCAATGATGATTATAGGGATGAATTTGATGACCTTCCCAAAGATTTATTTCAAACCTTAGGGTCTTTCGAATTTGATCTTGAATTAAATGATTATGTGGAACCTAATATCCTGATAAAAGATCAGGTACTCCAGGTAAAGGATCAGACACTTCATATCAATTCGGTTACCGAATACCCAACCGGAATAGAAATCAGTGTTACCTCTCCTGGAACCAATTCCTCTATTATTAGCGATCTGAATTTTAAAGCGATTGACAGCGACGGTAATGTCTGGAAACAGACCGGTAGTTCGGTACCCTTTAATTCTGATACCACCAATCGCACGTTATTCTGTTATCTGGAAAACAATTATTATGATTTAGCACCATTAGAGAAATTAGAAATTACCGGAATCTCTATGTTTGATGCGTCGGAACAGTATATCACTGTTGATTTGTTAAATAAAACCCTTACTCCGAAGCCATCTGATTTGAATATCATAAATGTGGAAATGAAGGACGAGAAAGCAAATATCACATTTGAAACAGAAAAAATGGAGAATCGATGCTACTTCGATTTCAATTACACGGATCTGTATGGTACAAAATATAAATTTGATCACATTTCATTTGATACAAGGAATAATAAAAGTCAGATCTATCTTTCAGTTATCTCCGGGACGGATCATAAAGTAATTTTAGAACGACGCGAAGCACCTATGCATATGTTGGAGCAACCGGTTGAGGTTGATTTAAAATAACTCAAAGTGGAAATAACGTAAACTGTTAATTACAATTATTAAATGACTTAAAAAAATAAACCAATCCTAAAAGGTTGAACTGACCCCTATATATTAGGCAAAAAACTAACATATAGGGGTCAGTTCACTATTTTAGAACCCATATGGCAGGGTTATTCTTTTCAGTATACTCTAAAATCTCTCCGTTATAACTATAGTTGTCACTTTACCTATTTCCGCACAGTCTCTTTCGGTATTATTTTCATAAGGCATATATCGTCACCCATTTTTATGCTTTTTAGCAATTCCACATCTACCTTGCATTCAAAAGCTTTTTCAAAAAGGACTTTACTATACCCGGTGGTGCATTGGCACCAGGTGTCGGTCTCCAATCTATCCACCTCAGCCAGCATTGGACAAGGGCAAAATGCAAATTGAAGATACAGCTCTCCGTTAACGCAAGACAAGCCCGCAGCTCTTGCTCTATCTGAATTGCCAAACTCCTCCATACTTGAAGATGATTCCATTAACTCTTTTATAAAGGTTAATTTTTCATCCATTCCATAACCACATTGACAACTCCTTCTGATTTGAATGATATTTGGCCTGTCAAATTCATTTTCTATTCTCTTCATGGTAGATTTAACCCAGGAAGAATTATCCTCAGACAGGGCAATATCCCCCTGCCCATATACAACTTTTCTTGCTACTTCATCATTACTTGAGTTTTTAACAGCATTGTAAATAACCTGCTCTTGAACCTTCCTTACATCAAACATAAAAATACCTCCTCTTTTCACTATAACAATGTGTTACATTATAGTTCATCATTAACAGCTATTCGTTCACTTCCACCATAATCGGTTGAAATTACGGTAACTGTTAAATGTTCTATTTTATTTATAATAAAACAGACTTCTTTCTATCAAACTATAATCTTTATAGTTCTCATTATAGAAAGAAGTCCGTGTTTTTACTTCTGAAATCTTGCCCTATTTAATCGGTATACATAAATCCATTACAACATGCATGTTTTCTCTATCAATCGCCCGGTATATGCCTAGTCCGTATCTTTCGTCCATTTCATACCCGCTGTGGGCCAGCCAAATATGAAATAAGCCTTGAAACGCTGTAAAAATATTCTGAACATAACCGTCGTATTGATAAACCGCATATTTTCCACCGTGAACCGTGGTTACATTCTCAAGAGAACAATTCTTATCAACGGTCATGCATAAATCATATAGACAATGCTCTTTATTTGTAATGGATGGATCATCATAAGACCGTTCAATCAAAAGGGTATCTTTTTTCAAGTAATCTTTATATTTTTCTGTAAACTCCAACCATACTTTTCCTAACTCAATATAGTTTCCAAGATGTCTTTCAAAGATGACACAAAAATCACCCAACTCCTGTATTCTGGTCTTTTGACGATATTCTTGATAGGACTGAAATTCAGCTGACATCCCCTGATAAAAAGGATGAAGAATACTGATTTCATTCATACCTCTTCGAAATTCTGCAGGGGAAACATCATGATGCTTTCTAAATGCCGAACTGTAATTTGATGGACTATAACCAAAATCAAAGCCTATATCGGTAATTGGTTTGTCTCTTTCAATCTTTAATCTTATGGCACTTTGCTCCATTTTAAAACGCTTGATAAAAGCATAAATACTTTCTCCGGTCGCCGACTTAAAAACTCTGCTAAAATAATATTTTGAATAGTTGCAGTACTTTGCAACATCATCAATCGATATTTCTTCCTCTAGGTGTTGCATAATATAATCAATACTTTTATTAACCAATTCATTTGCGATCATGATAAGCAGCTCCTTAACATACTAAATGCTTTACCCTTTTTATATTCTATTAAGCCTGCGGTACGTAACAGTTTGTGCAAGAACAAAGAATACCAATGTACTTATATTTAAGCATGCCGGTGCTATATATCCACCGATTGGACCAGGCTTTATCATTCAAAGAACGTCAAAATACTCCCATCGATTGTTGTCACTGAGCAGGTTTTTCCACCCCAAGGTTGCTCCTGAACTTCTGTAATTTGGTTCCATCCATTCTTTTTAACAAACCGATATAATTGTTCTACACCTTGTACCAGCATAAAACCTACCATCATTTTTAAGGGCTCACCCTTAAACATATGAATGCCTGTAAACGGGGCAATGTGAAGGGCTTCAAACTCAATAGGGATGTTATTTACACAACCATAAGTACCCAGATTATTTTCATCTCTTGCTTCAATTTGACCATACCAACCTAATACTTCTTTAAACCATTTTACCGTACGATCCATATCCTGTGTGTAATATACTGCTCCCGTTTCTTTTACAACATAACCTCTTTCTGAAAACTCACTCATTATTACTTTACCTCCTGATATATTAGTTTTTACGGAAATACGCGAGAATACTTTCAAATTGGAATGATTCTTTCTAGCATCTGATGGCGTAATTCCATGAAATCTTGTAAATGCTCTTGTAAAGCTTTCATGTGATTCATAACCATACTTTAATGCGATGTCTAAAATGGATATATCCGAATCTACAATTTCATAACCGGCTAATGTCATTCGTCTATTCCTTATGTATTCACTAACTGTACAATCACATAAGATCGTAAAGATTTTTTGAAAATAAAATTGCGAAGTAAATATTTTACTCGCCAGCTTATCAATTTCAAAATCATCTCCTAAATTATCTTCGATATAATCAATTGTCTGTTGAATACTTGTCATCCAATCCACATTCTCACCTCCACAAGTAAAATAATATATTAATTCTTAGATATTCTCTTGATAAACTATGCACAGATTTGTCCGAGTAAGATTACTTATAAAAATACTATCATGAATGATTGTAAAAGGAAAGAGATTGCTATTTAAGCAATCCCTTTCTCTCTTACCCCTTAACTATAATAGACTTTTCACAAATTCAACCGGATACATGGTACGCTCTGCGGTCTCTTCGATAGAAAGCCCTTGTGACAAATAGCGTCTTGCGACACTTTCCATGCTTTCTGATACTTCAACGATGTATTTATCATAATCATAAAATCGCATAACACGTTGTCCCCAGGGGTATTCCTTACTCTGATGAATAAATTCAAGCCCTTCTGTATTCTTCAGCTTTGTTTCCCAAGCATCGAGATCTTCTACTTCAAAGTAAAGCTGAAAATTGTTAGGCCTATCCTGCATTGTAAGCTTTACTCCTACAAGCTCCTCATAATTGGATTGCAATGAAAAGCCTGCTTCAAATGACACATGCACACCCAAATCCAGCCCAATTTTTTGCTCCATAACCTTTTCATAAAAGTTCTTTGACTTTTCCATATCAGATACAGCAACTAATAAACCACCAAATTTCATAATGATACTCCTTCTAAAAGATTTTTACTTATTATACATTAAAATTTAGCAATTTCACTGTAAAAATCGGACATACTCGCTAAGTATTCCTGAGGTGTAATATCACATATCGATTTAAACTCATGTATAAAATGTGATAAATCATAATATCCAGCAATTATGCCAGACGAAGTAATCGTATTCTGATGGTATCTTAATAGCTTTATTGCTTTATTGATTCGAACCAATCGGGAAAAAGATTTTATGCTCATACCTAGATGTTGATTGAAAATACGATCCAGGTGTCTTTCACTATAATGTATCCTACTTGAAAGCTCTTTGTTTCTTATATTTCCCCCTGTGTTAATAATAGTATGGACTGCAGAACAGAGTTCATTTGGATGCTCCTTATGAGCAAAGGTAAGAAATATCTGTTCTATGTCCGTAATAAAGTCATATATGGTTTGAGACCTGATAAGTTTTTCTGATAATAATTGATTTAACGCAGGATTAATTAACTCAAAGGGAATGATTTGATCTGTTAACTCCTTTTGATCTATCCCTGTAAAAGCAAACAAGCCTGCTGGCTGAAATTCAATAATGCAAAGCGCATGAAAAGCATTTGCTTGTCTCCCAACTTCACATAATTTTGAAATTGGCCCAAACAAGCTGCTTGATACCTCATCACCATTCATGGAAAATACCAAGGTTGCACATCCATGAGGAATAATGGAATAGTCCAGAGATATATTATTTGGAAATGTTATTGTATAATTTGAAATCCATTTTTGTAGTGCCGGATGCGGTAAAAGATAAATATAATCTTCTGCTCGAGCAACAATTCTATGATATTCACCGTATAACAATACGCCATCTTTTGTTATCATAATTTTCCTCATATAGATATGCAAATCTATATTTTTCTATTCTGTTTTTACCCTAGGGTAAATGTTACCATCTCCTATTGAATCAAGAAAGAGTTGTAAATTAGGCTGTGGAATCAATTTGAACTTCATAGCAGCATCACCGTCTCCACATGCCTCATACTACTTTCTAAACAACTACATCGAGCGCTACTGCCCTTTGTAATGATATCTGTCTCTCTTCTCAGTGAATCTACCATACTGAATTGCTGATTGCTTGCATTCATTCATACATTTCAGACAAAATGTACATTCCCCTTCCCACATAGGTTTTCCACCGGCCATATGTATTGCATTGCAGGGACAACTTTTCTCGCACTGCTTACAACTGTTACATTTTTGTGTTGCAAAGAATTTTTTCGTGTGTTTGGTTCTTCGATAAGCATATCCTGTAATTGGAGTAAGAAATGCTTTCTTTCCCCTTTTTATATATTCAATATTTTCTCGACGCATAATCATAGACATAATTTTATCTATCTCCACCTCAGCGTTATTTAATATTGTCCTCTGCTTATCAGCATTCACAATATTATATCCAATTACATAATTGTCAACCATCCTTACTCCGAAGGTTCCATTCAATTGTATTTGTTTTTTAATCAAGGTCCTGGATAATCTACCCATTACATTACCAGCATCTATGCCATAAGTTACTATTGCATAAACATATTGCTTGTGATATCCGGACAATTTCAGCTGTACTATAAACTTCTCAACTATGGTTGGCATACAGTACCAATACACAGGAAAAACAAATCCAATGCTTTCATTTTCTCCAATATCATAGGTCTCATTTTTCTCTATGGTGCTTTCAGAAATATATACCAGTCTTTCACCTGTACTATTGCTAATTTTATCGGCAATGTGTTTAGAATTTCCAGTCCCACTAAAATAAAATATCATCCTATTTTCCCTTCTTTCGCTCTCTAATGTGATTGATAATTCTCAAAATACTGATTTTCTTTCGAATTTTCAATGCAACCTCACGACCAATCATCAGACTTCCGATCCAAAATATAATTTCGCTTACTATCATCATCGCTCCAGTTATAGCAGCAATTGTACATACAGAAAAAGGTAAACAAGTATTGAATGGCATAATGCCATATAACACAAAGGACATTACAATTAGGCTAATCGCAATGCTTTGATAGACCTTCTTATTCATATTGATACATTTCATAGGTTCTTTTTCTCCAATTTCTCAACTAGTACAGAAAAAATATGCTCAACAATACTAAATTCTTTTTCATCCGTTGCGATATCCTTAATAGTATCCGTGACCCATCTATAAACAGCTTTATCTCCCTGTAAAATAGCCCTTCCCTTTGTCGTGAGTTCAACAAAATAAATTCTTCTATCCTCTGCCGATTGAAGTTTTTCAACCAGCTCCATATTAATCAGTTTTCTTATAATTGCAGAAACAGCAGGTTTGGTCACTGATAATTTTTCTGCTATCTGTGAGAAGTTCGGTCTCTGTAGGGAATGAATTACGAGTAAATAGTAATAGTCGTTATTTGAAAATCTATTGGCTTCTTCCTCCGTTAATATTGAATTAAGATTTTGAATACATTCTTCCCATAATAAGTTCACAAGAGTAGCAAATTTTTCTTCCATTCAATCCTCCAATTCTTTCTTTAAATATGTTAACTTAATTTAATTAAATCGTTTTAACTAATCTATCATAATAAAAGCGCACTGTCAATACGCTTTTATTTTTGATAAAGAACAATGAATTCATTCTATGTCAGTTATGTAGCTTTATGATGATATCTAATAAAACTTATGATGAACCTACAAGATATTAATTTATGCAGTTAAGGATTCTGAGATTGACCCCTTCATTAATACGTATGTTTCATCAATTTCACTTCTGGTAGTATCCTGTATTACCTCAGTTCGTTATCCTCATCTAAATGTATTTTACAGACTTTATCACCATATGTAGTAAAATAAAGATGGTCCTTTCCGAATTTTTCATTTCCAAATATTATGATATGATTACGGACAGGTTCATTCAGATCAATTAAGGTTAGATTATCCTTTTGATCTACTTTTAGAATGTGAGCCATCCCATCGATAGAGACATACATATTACCGCTATTGCTAAAAATCATATTCAAGGGAGCACCATATAAATCGGAATCCTTAACTGGTTCCCGAATGATTTCAGTACACTTACCTACCGAACCATCCGGATTGATTTCATATTTTATAAGTGCCTTAGTATAAAAATCTGTTAAGTAAAGAAATTTATGATCGGGACTAAAGGCAATGGAAAAGAAGGACTCATAGTCACTCGAGCTTAAATATTCCGATTTACTAAGATCGGACGAATATTTATATACCTTTCCTCCGCTAACTACATATAGATTTCCTTCTTTATCTATCTCCAAACCACTTGCTCCGAGAAAGCCGTTAAAGTCTTCTCTTATCAAAGTAGTTGCATTCCCATCCCCTGTAATTTTGATTATTCTGTCCTGAGCTGCAGCAATGATATTATTATCCTTGTCATATTTCATATCCCATATAAACGGACTCTTAAAATAATAATCCTTTCCCTTCTCAAGCACGCTAAGATCATATAGCGTTGTTAATATACCCTCCGGAGTTACTTTATCAAGTCCAAGCTGCCTTGCAACAAGCATATTTCCTTCCTTATCAAAACATATGCCACCACATACATCAGATTCTATGGTGCAAAATTCTTCCCATACCTTTACTGAACTCATATCTACTATCTCCTTCATTTCTGTTGATTTATCGCCATCCTCTAATACAATGGAACTCGACACAAATCAAATGATGCTAACTAATAAAACTTATGATAAACATACAAGATATCAATTTATGCAGGCAAGGAATCTGAGATCGACCCCTTCATTAATTCGCATGTTTCATCAAGTATACTACTGGTTGTATCCTGTATTATCTCAGTTCGTTATTCTCATCTAACTGTATTTTACACACTTTATCGTCATATGTAGTAAAATAAAGCTGATCCTTTCCGAATTTTTCATTTCCAAATACCAGGATATGATTACTGACGGGTTCATTCAGATCAATTAAGGTTAGATTATCATTTTGATCTACTTTTAGAATGTGAGCCTTCCCATCGATAGAGACATACATATTGCCGCTTTCGCTAAATATCATATTCAAGGGAGCACCGTAGGCACCGGATTTTTTAACTGGATCTCGGACGATTTCAGTGCACTTACCCACTGAACCATCCGGTTTGATTTCACATTTTATAAGTGCCTTAGTATGAAAATCTGTTAAATAGAGATAATTATAATCGGGACTAAAGGCAATGGAAAAGAAGGAGTCATAGTCACTCGAGCTAATATATTCTGATTTACTAAGATCGGACGAATATCTATATACCTTTCCTCCGCTAACTACATATAGATTTCCTTCTTTATCTATCTCCAAGCCACTTGCTCCGAGAAAACCGTTAAAGTCTTCTCTGATCAAAGTAGTTACATTCCCATCTTCTGAGATTTTTATTATTCTGTCCTGTGCTGCTGCAATTAAATTATTATCATTATCATATTTCATATCCCATATAAACGGACTAATAAAATTATAGCTCTTTCCCCTCTCAAGTCCGCTAAAATCATATAGCATTGTTACAGTACCATCCGGAGTTACTTTATCAAGTGCATCTGGCCTTGCAACAAGCATATTTCCCTCTTTATCAAAACAAATACCACCACATACATAAGATTGAATACGACAAAATTCTTCCCATTCATTTACCGAACTCATTTCTACGATTTCCTTCGTTTCTGTTGATTTATCAACTGTAATTTCTGCTTCAGCATTATAAGCTGTTTCAACACTCTCAGCTGTCTCAGTACTCTCAGCTGTTTCATCACTTTCAGTTGTCTCAACACTTTCAGTTGTTTCAGTACTCTCAGTTGTTTCAGTACTCTCTGCTGTCTCAGTACTCTCAGCTGTCTCAGTACTCTCAATTGTTTCAGCATTCTTAGCTGTATCACTCCCATTTGTCTCTTTATCTGTATGAGAGCATGCAGATAAGAGTATCATGATGAAACAAAAAGATGCTAGTTTAATAATCTTTTTTTGCATTTACCTTACCCTCCCGTGAATTACTATAAATATTTTAAAGAATTATGGGCTTTCCCATCAAGCATTTCTTGCTAATATTACTTCTTTCTTTTGTTCGAAATAAGCAATAAACCTCTCATAATCTTAACAAAGCTCTTTTCAAAACTTGATTGGTATATTATTCTTAAGATATATGATCTAATATTCTTCTAAGGAGATGAGCGAAATGAATATATATAAGGATTTAGAGGAAGCTGTTATTTATATTGAAAATAACATACGAAGCAGAATCACACTCGATGATATCGCAGCGAATTTATATATATCAAAATACCATCTTCACAGAGTTTTTAAACTTGTTACAAAGCAAAAATTGATGGAGTATGTAAGAATGCGCAAGTTATCCTTAAGTCTGAATGATTTGCTGCATACTGATTTAAAGATAAATGATATCGCCACAGAATTCGGATATGAACATGAGCAATCCTATAATCGTTCCTTTAAAAAGGCATTTGGTATTAGTCCTTCTCAATTTCGATTGGAAAAGCAGGAAGTTCCTATCGTTGATAAAATAGATCTTAACAGTATAATGGCTTTAGAGGTCGGTATTATTCTATCACCAAGCTTTGTTATAAAGCCTGAATTCTATCTGGTAGGAATAAAACACAGCGTTCTGGTGGATGAGAATTATCAAACCAACCTTGCTAACCGATTAGCACAGGATTTCTTTCATAATCATAAAAAAAGAATACCTAATGCGATTCATCCTTCTATGCTGATTAGTTTGTCCTCTTACAAGGATATTACTTCTAATCATAGTATGTATCTGCCGTCTATTGAGGTTACAGACTTAAATTACATTCCTGAAGGTATGACCGGAATGAAAATAAATACCCATAAATATGCAGTATTTAAATATATTGGATCTCATTCCAGTAAGGATATTACATTGAATACCCTGAATGATATATACCGATTTATAACCTCCTGGTTACTGCATTCACAATATATCCAGGATGGCAACTTTCATTTTGAGCTTATCAACAGTACCGTATCGAAGGATGATTATTGTGAAGCAGATATATATTTGCCTGTTAAAATTAAAGAAAAAGACTTTTAACACAATAGCATAGCCACTGTGTTAAAAGTCTCTCTTATGAAAAGATGTCAGATCAAGTCAGACCGTGAGGCCTTTATATAGCAATTTTTGCTTTTTTCTCTTCCCTATAGAATGCCAAAACTATCATAGCTAACAGCGAAGCTATAGCAACGGTAGAATATACCTGCTTAAATCCATTATTTAAAGTAGTTTGAAATTCTTTTTCAATTACATCACTTTTCTGTTCAATTTCTGTTAAATAATCTGTGTTTGCAGTATCAAATGCACCCGGAAGAGCTTCTTTTACGGCATTCATTTTATCTACAGTACCTGTCATTTGCAGCACTGCATTATTCATCCCATCAATTTTATCCTGCGATCCAGGAGCCACAGACATTGCAGTGATTGCTTCTGACAATTCTGTTATATAATCGTTGATACCATTTATCCCAGAATCAATACCATTGGTTATATTACTTTCTATTTGTAAAAACATATAATCGGTCATTGCTTTGGTGCTATCCGTTATGGTTGTAACATCGGCTGATTTCAACATTTCTAAAATCTCAGCAGGTAACTGGAAATTACCGCTGTTACTGGACATATCAAATTTGATGGTTTCCATTGATGTTAAATCCGGCATGTCAATTCCCTTCAGCTTATCTGCCATAGAAGGGTCCTCTTTTAACTGATTGAACTCCTCTGTAAGCTCCTGTGCATATGGAAGTGGCGGAACAGATATTTCATTTGGAAGAAGCTTCATAACATTGCCCTGCACTGACATCCCGGCATGTGATATAAAACCGATCATGATTGCTGGAGCAATGGCAGTTCCGATGGAGCGAACTAATGAAACCGTTGCCAGAGCTGAGTTTGATTCCTGAGCTTTGGTATTATCAAGCATCATATAATTAATCGGAGTTCCCATCGTGAAGCCAATTCCTATACCAAGCAGAACTAAACATATTACTACAGCAAATAAACTCGGATGTTCAGCCGCATAAAACACAAGAAATACGGAGCCTGCAATCGAAGCAATAAAGCCAGTGCCAAGTACAACCTTAGCTCCAAATTTGTCAATCAGCTTACCTGAAAACGGAGCACCTATTCCTGCAAATAGTCCCAATATGATGACGAAATATCCGCCACTTCCGGAGGCTATTTTAATAGAATTTTCTGCGAACTGAGGAACAAAAATCATACCCATAATAATTATTCCGGTAATAAAGGATATAAAAAGTGTAATTACAATCTTAATATTTTTAAAATATGAAATATTAATAACCGGATCTTCTGCTTTCTTTTCGATCACTATAAAAATTGGAAGTAAAACGATAAATACAATTAAATACGGATAAACCGATGTACTCATAAAGGTTTCTGCAAAATTAAAGTAATCAATATTCTTAAGTCCATATAGAATTGAAAGTACCATTAGTGTCAATGTTGTAATTCCAAACAGATCGATCTTTTTCACAGATTTCTCTTTTGTATTTGGAAGGGATAGAAATCCTGCTATCAGGATAAATAAGGTAATCGGTACATTGATATAAAATATATACTGCCAGTTATTTTGTCCGAATATATCGATTATGGCACTACCTGCCGATGCCCCAAAAATGTTAGCCAGGCCATAAACACCACCTACCATACCAAGTGCAAGACCTCTTTTCTCTTTCGGGAAGGTAGTACCAAATTCAGCAGTAGCAATCGGAAGAATACCACCGCCACCAATAGCCTGAACAACTCTTGCCATAAGTAATACGGTAAAGCTACCGAAGTTTTGTGATAAGCCGCAAAATAAAGAACCAATACCAAACAAAAGAATACTGATCAGATAAATATATTTCCTGCCATACTTATCCGCCAGCTTACCCATAATAGGAATACTTGCAGCGTAGGCAAGCGTATATATAGTAATCATCCATATTCCTGTATTTTCATTTACCATCAAATCATGTTGGATGATTGTTCTTGCAGGTGTTACGATTCCTGTATCAATAGCACCCATAAAAATACCTAACAGATATACAACCATGATTAATCCAAAATTCATTTTTTTGTTTCTCATCTTTGAAGCATCCTCCTTTTAGTCTCTAATCCAAATAATTCGCAACATTCTCAACCATTTTCCCTGTCAGTCTTTTAACTGATGCAATATCTTCCTTGCTCATTCCTTCGTATAGAATTTCATTCCATTCCTTTAATACGGCACGCATATTATTAAGAATATCTGTACCCTTTTGTGTTATTGAAATAATATTCTCTCTCTTGTTATTTGGGTTCTGCTTTCTCATTATAAAGCCCTTTCGTTCAAGCTTATTTAATGTTTTGGCCACCATACCTTTATCAATTATGAAGGTTTTTGAAATTGTATCCTGATTAACATTTTCATTTGCTGATAAATACATAACGATAATCTGTTCTCCAAAAGTCAAATCAAATTCTTTTAACTTTCTTTCTGTGAAAGTACGGCAATAACGCACTATAATCGACATATTATCCATATATTTCCTCCTTTGAAATTATCTATCAATTGTAATGGTTGTCTCTTTCAACTGTTGTCAAACACAACTATTGTTTAAGAACTATCATAAAATATAATTATAATTAATGCAATATTTATTTTTCATAACGTTTCTAGAAAAATCGCCATGATATTTGTACGAAAACTTTAATTACTTGAAGCAATTCCTGTTTTATTTTGTCGAAAGTGTTGTATAATAGGAATATAATAATTATTTGGGTGGAGAAAACTATGGATAAAAACGAGATATTAAACTCATTAAAAGAAATGTTTGATAATGATTCGAAAAATAATGAAATGGATTACACAATCGAAAGCAGACAAATTGATAAGAATAATTATTTAACACTGGTTACAAAGGATAAAGAAGATTTTATTGTAACCGACCCGGATTATGAGGCTTTCATAAATCTTTTAAAATACCATAATACTAAGAATCTGAATTATACAGCTGCAAAGTTAAATGAAAATAAGGTAAAAATTTTTACGGAGTTCTCCGCTGAAGAACGGGAAAAACTGCTTAATAGTATGAAAGACTGTTATACAAGATTGTCAAACTCCAATACCAAAAACTTACCCTTTGTTGAATTAATGATAGTAGACTGGGTAAATAAACTCTTTTAAATCATGGAGGATAGCTCCACGATGATGACGCAATACTCTATGGCTTCACCTCGCATTTTAGTTGCATAACCTTTTCTTCTCTCAGTCGGTCTTATAGTCTGCCTGTGCGGAAAGAGGATAAATGACAAACTACCGCAAGCATTTAACTTTAGTGATCGTATAGCAATTGAACAAGGATTGAATTCCGGTCAAAACTTTATTGAAATATCAGCATCCATCAGAAAAGATCCCACTACCGTATCAAAAGAAATCAGGAAACACCGTACTATCAATCAGCACACATGGAAAGCCAGGAGGCCTAACTGTATTCATATGAAAACATGTCAGATCCAGCATATCTGCAAAAACATCACCTGTTTTAAGTACTGCAGAGATTGTAACAAATGCTACAACCTTTGTTCCAGGTATGGATTTTATTCAGTTTCACTAATTGCAATGATTTCATTCTCATCAGTTGCCGAATATAATGCATCACAATTATTTAAAAAAGCCCAATAACAATCCCCATATGACCAGTGCCACCATTCAGTAGGATAATTTATAAAACCTACTTTTTCCATACATTGAATGAGTATTTCTCGGTTAGCTTTAGCTACATCATTAATATAGTCAGAATACATATATGTAAGATTTTTTGGTTCAATAGGTGCATCATTAAACCCCGAACCCATATCTATTTCCTTTCCATCCTTAAGTAAAGTAATATCTATAGCCCCACCAGTTGGGTGTCCAGCTACTTTAATTGGTGCTACATATTGGCAAGTTACTTCATAAATTTCATCATCATTTTTTAGAGGATATTGATTTTTATAATATCTAAAATAATGTTCAAAAAATCCTCTCTGCAATGATAACGGTCTATATGCTTCTTTTATTAATAACTGGTATCTGTGAGGGAGGTAATTAGTGGCTTCAATTAATTTTTTTGCAACTGATTCTCTGGCATAACAAAATAAATCTGATTTATTGCCTATTTGACTTCTTGTTTCATCAATAATGATTTTCTCGTTTTTTTGTCTTAACGATATTATTTTTTCCTTGTTATCAATACATGTTATTTTTGCAATTCTTTCATCATTTAAAAGTATCATTGTTCTTTTTATACCTTATCTAAAGTTTATATTTAATCTCACTACATCTAATAATGTGAATCAATAATATCAATATATTTCCATATGGTCAAATCTATTTTTAAGTATTCAAATTATGTACACTTAAACATTATAGTAACAAACAATGCTTCATTTTCTAGTTCCAAACTATTCCTCTATACTAACTACCTTTCCCATAAACAGGATGGTATCCGTGACATCATCATTGATAAAGAAAACAAATGGACGGTTTGCAATAAAGTTAAGTGGCTCTGCTGCTGCATCCTTGGTCTCAACTACGGTAGCCGCTGATGCTTTGCTACCCTCTTCGTTCACTTCTATGACTGCCTTGTGAAGCACTCTGCTGATACAGACACCCTCCCGGATTCCTGTGAAGTCTGAATTGCTTCCAAAGGCTTCTTCCATACCAAGCGCAATGAGACTGTCATTTAATTCTTTAATACCATATTCCAGTTTAAACCTGGGAATTCGGAGTACAATATCCTCTCTTTTTGTTACAGTCTTTTTTATACCTGCCAATTTATCTATAGTTAAATTCTTGATTAATTCATTAATATCAACTCCTTCTTCCGGGAGAAGGAGATACATGGATATCTTCCTATCACCATATGGAAGCCGTACTGCTTTATATTCTTCATTCCCTGTATATTCCACAGTGTTTTTTTTCCTTCGCATCATATTAACACTTTGAACTTTTCCATCAATAGTCGTGAAATCATCCTGATAAGTAAGCTTAGGATCAAACTGCTCACTCCATTCTCCCTTAAAGTAGATGGCATTGATCAGGTACATGATAATGTCATTTGGAATTGGAGCCTTTATCATTTCATCAATCATTCCATTTGTCGATTTCTCAATCCAACCATTCATTGTATCTACTGCCTTGGGATCAGAAAAATCAAGGGTATCTACTTCAGCGTGAAAATTTGTTTTATTGGAACTGACAAACTCCTCCCGGATTTTTTCACCTTCCCCGATCCATATAGAATTAGCAATATCCAGTATGATTTTATCATCTATCTGATTTAGATAATTCGTCAGGTTCAGGAAACTGTCGTTTACTATTGTACGATCCAGTCCCGAATACCCAAGGGTCTCTTCCATACATTCCTTTGTGGTAGTTTCCGCCCCATTATAAGTCATCGTCAGTGATTGGGATATACTAAAGGGTGAAATAAAAATACTATCAGTCGGGCTCTTTTCATTTAGCTCTTTAAAAATATTAAGGGCAAACTCTTTATTTCCATCAATAACCTCTAAATTAATCTGCTCTAAATCATAGTCATAGTTTTTTCCCTCTGAACCATTGTCACAGCCCATCAGAGTGGATATGCACGCGAATATACATATACATACCAAAAGAAATCTTTTCATCTGTTCCACCTCTTTCTCAGTTTGTAGCCTGTATTATAATTTCTACCTATGTATTTGACGATTGCATTTACCGTTTCGTTCCATATTGCAATGTATATCTATTTAGCCTTAACACTAAACTTATATTCTTTAATATCCTCATCCCAATCATCACTGCTGCCGTTCCTATTATACTATGATTTAAGTCCAACTATTGGTCAGAGTTTATTTATGTTTTTGTCTATCCATATCTTACCATTAAAATCAACATAATTAAATACCTATTTTCTATAACATTGTAATTAGAAATACGGATATATTTTGTATATTTATTTTTATTGTTGACTTTGACGTTAGGTCAAGTGATACAATAAGATTATCAAAAATGAATTGTAGGTTTATTTATGAGTTTGATTAAAATAACGGATTTGACAAACCAGTTCGGCATATCATCACGTAGTCTGCGTTATTACGAGCAAATAGGCTTGATTCAAAGCGTTCGCCCAGAATTTGAAAAATATCGATTCTTTGACGATGAAAATATTGAACGACTTAAGCAAATCTTGGTGCTTCGCAAAATGCAGATTTCAATAAAGGACATTATTCGTATTTATGAAAGTGAAGATATGAGTGTTATTGTTGAAGTATTCGTTGGTCGTATGACCGTTATTGATAAAGAAGTGAATGTGCTTTCAGAGATGAAACGAGTTACAAATGAATTCTTGCAGACTATGATAAAAAATGGTATCAAAAAGATTTCCGCGTTACCGCTTCTTTATGAAGAAATGGACAAGCAGCTTGAAGTAATGGAAGATCATACGCCGATAACCTATGCTGAATTATCCGAGGTTTCAAGAAACGCTGAAAAGCCGCTTGATATACGGGTTGTCAGTTTGCCGTCCATGAGAGTTTTATCGTCGTATCTAAAAGATGATGAGAATAAGAAATCGGACACAGACTCATGGTATAAATGGATTGAGGCAAATAAATTTCCAAACAAAGTATTAGGCAGTCACGACCATTATGACTACTACGACATGGTGACCAATGATCTCGTCTGCTTAAGGAAGATACCAGAGGATTTTCAGAACAGCAGCCTCTTTATTGATTTTGAGTTTAAGGGTAGTCTGTTTGCCGTACTCGGCACATATTTCGGCGATGATATGGGCAAAGCATATGACGATTTAAAGTATTATATCGAGAATAAGCTTGACGCTTATATGCTTGATTATCCGTATATAAACACATCGCATATCGACTGCATGGGCGAAGAAATGCTGTCGCCTTTTAATGACAAAGGCAGATATGACATTTATATGCCTATTAAACGGCGGTCTTTAGTAGATACACATTTTGGCCAGCCAGAAATAATCGAAAATATAATGCTTGCCGACATTGAAAAAGTCAGTCCGATTATACAGAAAAATGAAATTGATTTGCATTCCATGAATCCTGTTGACTGCGATATTGAGGATCGTGATGTCTTTAGTTTTTTAGGATATATCTACAATTCCGGACTTGTCACAGAGCAAAAATATTTACTGCCGCTACGCGTAGACTTTTCTGTAAAATTGGGTGGAGCAAACGTGTATCTTGATTATGGCAACGGCGATGGCCAAAATGCCAGTGTTATTTTACGGTATGGGGATTGGTGGAATAATGGTCATTATGGAGTTGATCTCAATATCCATGATCCTATCGTAAGAACAAGATACAGTAACAGATTGAAAGCCAACATAAATGATGATGAGTTCACTAAGATAACTTGGATTATCGGTGAAAGCTATTTTGGGCTCATTATCAATAATGAAATTGCTTATTGTGCAGAGAATTGCCCCTACATGACCTTTGACTTTTCAACGCTTGAGCCGAAGCCAATAAAAATAGGCTCTAATAACGGGCGTGTTTTTATTCAAATAATGGATTTGAGTATTTCAGCTCTAAAATATAGTAAGATAAAGCAAATTAAAAAAGGAGCGACAGCAAAAATGCAAAGGCAAAGCAATAATGTTATCCCAGAGCTACACAATCTTGTTACATTGCATTATGGCCAAAATTATCCGTTTAATGGATGTATGCAATTTATCATGGAGAAAATCGGGAGGTATGATTTAGCCGACTACTGGTTGTTTGCAGGTATATCCGGGGATAGTTTTACATTCTGCTACGGCAATAACGGTGAATATAACGACTGTCTTTCCGTTGTCACTGGCGGTCCTGCGTTTATAAACGATATTTTTGAATCAATCGGCTATGAACACACTTATATTACAAAAGATCAGATCAATTCAAATAAAGAACTTTTCATAGGAACAGTCATGAATTACATTGACAAAGGAACACCGGTATTAGTTCGTTTTGCCGCTGGTAGACACGGTAATTATCAGGTGATTTGCGGCTATGAAGATAACGGAAAAACGCTGCTGTTCCTTGACGGAGACGCTACTATGCCGGCAAAACTGGATACTACACAAGAGATAAAGGATGACTGGATTTTTATTGGAAGCATGAAAAAAGACATTGATATTGCAAAGCTCTTCCGAGAGTCCGTGCTGCGTATTCCACAGTGGCTCACTATGCCCGAAAATGAAGCAGGGGTGTCATTCGGCGCAGAAGGATATAATAAATGGGCTGATGATATTGAGAACGGACGTTATAATTCCTTAACCGGTGAGACTTTTAACGGTTGGAGAGATTATACCGTTTATGTCTGTAATCTCGCCACAAACTGCGGAGGAAGCCATCATTTCTTAGAAAAAGCATATGAGTTAAATCCTGATCTTGTTTATATTCCAGAAATTATCCAAGCTTATTATCACGCTGGAAGTAATCAACCGGGTGAGTTGTGGTATGATCTTGAAAATCTCGGCGCCGGATTTAACGTTACGCTTGAAATATTACAGGATAAAGAAAAACGCAAAGCAATCTCCGTTAAAGTGCGTGAAATTGGTGCCTGTATGGAAAAGATAATTCAGATTATTAAAGGATAAATAAAAAAGAAAATAGGAGATACCTTAATTTAAAGTATCTCCTACAATATGTTACATTTTTACTCTGAATTATTTTATAAGTACAAAGCCAGTAATCCGTAAGAGTATAACAAATTGTATTATACCTCATCATGAAACTGAAAGTTGTCTACATGATTCAAAACGAGAAAACTATCGCAATATCTTTCTTAATTCATCTTTTCCATTTACATATGAAGATTTTACCTCTTCATATAAACTATTATAAAATGCAACTGCAGAGTCTTGTCTTTCTTTTGCAATCACTTTTGCCTCCGCTGTATAAAAATTTGAATACACCTTTTCCAATTTATATTTATATTCTTGAAAAAAAGAAGGAGTTATATCATTCTCACCACTTGAAATAGAACCATCTGGCAAGAGAGAATATATTGGTTCCGAAACAATACCTTTATAAATTAGTGTACGAGCTATACCCATTGTACCCGTTGCATCTAGTTTGTCAGCATCAAATAAAATCTTTGCCTCTAAACTTTCTGGCAAATTATTTTTTCTATATCTATGAGTTTTAATGCAATGTTTTACTTTTTCGGCATATTGGCTTTCATAACCATTACTTACTAAAAAAGAATATGCTTTTTCACTACCGACTATTGCATGACACAATTCAGAATTTACAAATTGTTCTTTTCTTCCAATATCATGTAATAAACATGCACAAATTAAAACATCGTAATCAACATTTTTTTCTTTTTTTACAATACGCAATGCATTATATAATACACGATATATATGTTCTTTATCGTGTGCACTATCTTCCATGCATGAAATCATATATGTTTCAAGTAATGAATATGTACTTTTATCCATATTACCTCCATAAACTCATATATTCTGTTTCTTTCAATCACTCATACATAGTAATTTTCACAATGCAATACTATTTACCTGCAATCTTTTCAACAGTTAGGCTCTGGTAACAATTTTATCACTAAGAAGCGATTCCTCCGTATCTTCTCCTTTTCAAGCACATTTTCAGCATTTGGAGTAAATACGAAATGGTCGATAAACTGCGTAAAACCAAGGATTTCTAGGTATCTGCCCTGCATAGCAACACGACTGTCTCCACATGCACACTATGCCCAAACTGATCCACCGCTCTTACCTTCACCAGCTTATAATCCTTCTCACAAAGGTACTTCAAATCCCTGGCCAGGGTTGCCGGGTCACAGGAGACATAGACTACCCTCTTAGGTGCCATTGCCAATATGGTGTCTAGCAGGCTTTGTTCACAGCCCTTGCGAGGAGGATCTACAACTATAACATCCGCATAGATATTCTCCTTTTTATATTTCTCCGGCAGGACCTCTTCTGCTGCCCCGACAAAGAAATCAGCATTCTCAATATTATTAATGCTTGCATTTATTTTTGCATCCTCAATTGCTTGAGGAATAATCTCAACACCGTAAACCTGTTTTGCCTTCTGGGCCAGGAATAAGGATATTGTCCCGATACCACAGTATAGATCCCATACGACTTCATCACCATGAAGCTCCGCATAGTCCAGTGCTATCTCATAGAGCTTCTTCGTCTGTACCGGATTCACCTGATAGAAGGACAGCGGCGAGATGCGATACTTAATATCACCGATCCGATCCGTGATATAGGGCTCTCCCCACAAAGGAATTACCTTTTCTCCAAGGATTACATTCGTCTTTTCTTTATTCACATTCAAGCAGATGCTTTTCATTCCATGTATCTTCGTCAGCCCCCGGATTAATTCCTCTTTATGCGCAAGGTCCGTTCCGTTGATAACAAGGCATACCATAATCTCTCCGGTACTATAGCCAACTCTGGTTAAAATGTGCCTGAGAAGTCCCTTATGCGTATCTTCCTCATAGGGCTCTATCTTATATTTTTCAATAAATGACCTCATGAATTGCAGAATGTCAACATTGACCTTTGAGCCGATATAACAATGCTCTGTATCGATAATCGAATGCGTCCTTCCGGCATAAAAACCAATGGCTAAGCTGCCATCTCGATTCCTTCCTACGGGAAACTGCGATTTGTTGCGGTAATAGTAAGGCTCCTCCATGCCACTGATCGGTTCCAGGTTAAACTCCTGAAAACCACCGATTCGGGTCAAACAGTTTCGTACCTTATTCTCCTTATATTCCAGCTGCTTTTGATAATCCACATGCTGCAGCTGGCAGCCACCGCATCTTGCGGCAACCTTGCATCTTGGCTCAACCCGGAATTCGGAGGGTTTGATTAGCTTAATTAGTCTGGCATACCCATAGGTCTTCCCGGTCTTCATCACCTGTACCAGGGCTCTGTCTCCCATTACTGTATCCTTCACGAACAGGGTGTAGCCCTCGTATTTTCCGATGCCCTCACCCTCAGCTCCAATATCTTCGATTGTTATCTCAACCTGATCATTCTTCTTTACGACTACCGTCATCTAATTCACCATTTACGCCTGTTCTCTATTCTTTTCCCTTTGTACTACGCATGATATTGGATTCAAACAGCTTCTGATAACCCATCCATTCTACCTTCGGGTCCCCTGAGCTCAGTAATTCTGTCATTGTTTGAAGCTTTGCATCCGTATTATCTGCAAAATGCAATGCCATTGCCTCGACGGTCGCCGGTTTCTTTGGCGAGCCATACTCTAATTCACCATGGTGCGCCAAGATACAATGTAAAAGCTCATCTGCCAGCTTTTTAGGGAACTTATCCATCTTTTTAATCTGATTACTAACCTTATTAGCTCCGATAAATATATGTCCAAGGAGCTGGCCATCAATGGTGTAATCATTTTCAGGGAAGGTAGATAACTCCTCCATCTTACCGATATCATGAAATAAAGCAGCGGTTATCAATAAATCCTTATTCAGGATCGGGTAACTGGTTGTATAGTAGTCACAAAGCTTAACCACGCTCAAGGTATGCTCAAGCAAACCACCCACGAAACCATGGTGTACACTTTTTGCTGCGGAGTGGACCTTGAATTTTTTAATAAAATCAGTATCATTAATAAAGAACTCTTCTGCCAATGCTTTTAAATACGTATCCTTTAGGGCACCAATATAATCCTTTATCTCACGATACATGATTTCCACATCTTTGCCGGTTACCGGAAAATAATCCTCAGGATAATATTCCCCCTCACGGCCCTTATAAATCTTACTGACATTCAGCTGAAGGGAATCCTGAAAGCTGTTAACTCGTGCATCAATATGTACGAAGTCCATAGCATCATACTGCTCTATTTCACTGCTAAAATCCCAAATCTTAGCATCTATTGTACCTGTTTTATCCTGCAAGACCATTGAAACATAGCTTTTACCGCTTTTCCCGGTTAATATCTGTTTTGATTTGCATAAATATATTTCATTCTTTATAAAGTCGTTCTCTCTTAAATCCTGAATAAATCTCATTTTTCTAAACCTTTCTATACGCTTCAACTTGATATATATCCATCAATATTATACCCCACCCCTCCGGATATATAAAGTATTAATTTATTTATTCTCGGGTCTGTTATTATATAAGAAATAGAATGCTACAGATTTTGCTATCCTTCATAGTCGGAGCAACTTACCTGCAACATTCTACTATTTTGTTTTCCTTATTGATTCTTTTCACCGAGAACAACTTCCAGGTTCATTTCTCCCTCCGTAGTTCCACTTGTTCGCTTAATTTTAACCCTAATCGTATCCCCTGCTTTGTAATCTGAAATTGTATTATAAAAATTATTCGTATTTAAGATACTATGTTCATTAACTTCCAGTATAATATCTCCGTTCTGTAGCTCTGCTTTAAATGCCGGTGAGTTCGCAAGAACTTCATTGATATAAATGCCATTCGAGATATCATATTCCAGCTTCGTTAACTCTGTCATATCATCAGCCATTATTCCAAAGTAAATACGGGGGGTTTTATTTCCCATATTCTGTATAATCGGCAGCGCCTTACTGATGCCAATCGCTGTGCAAAGGTTAGAGTTAACATTATCCTTCAGGGTACGTGTAATAATACCAACAATTTCTCCCTCAAAGTTAACGATAATTCCGTCACTGTTGTTATTACAATGAACATCGACATTAAATAAATCTAATCGGTTATCTGTAATATTTGCCCAGCCGTTTCTGCTGGTGACATAACCCAACTCCATAGAACGGGGATTTCCGTCTGGATTTCCAAGTGCCATGATTGGGCTCCCTACATTAAGGGTAGAAGATTCACCCAGAGTTGCAACTTGTACACTATTAATATAGTTTTCAGGTATGTCCTCAATCGTCACAGCAATAATCGCCAGATTAAGCTCGCTCTCATAATCATGAAGTACAGCATCCACAGAAATTGCTTTCGTAATTTCTATCTTCAGGCCTTTTGCATCCTTAACTCGGTCCAGACTTGCTAAAATCAGAAGCTCCTTATTGTTATTATATATGACAACACCGGTTGTGCTGACTCTTTTCTCAACCGTTTCACCCAACCAATCTTTTACAGCAAAGGTACTGGTTATATCAACCACTGATTTATTAAGTTCATAAGAAAGCTTACGGATTTCACCGTTTATATTCAAGAAATCCTTCAAATCTGCTTCAATCAGCTCTTTTACATATACTGTATCCGGTCCCTCATTCGGTTCTGTATCAGGTTCTGTATCAGGTTCTGTATCAGGATCACTTTTATTAACCCCGGTGGTGCCGTCATCCTGTATACCCGGAGTGTTACTTATAATTGGATTGTCGGTTTTTTCTGTGGGAAAATCAACCGGAGTTCTGGTATCTTCCTCTTTATGATAATGTTTATAGAATTTCGGTTCTGCAATCACAAATGTAACTGCGGCTATCAAACCAAACATGACCGCCATAAAAACTGTAGTTATAAGCGTAAGTAATATTTTTTTTGCTTTCTTTCTCTTTTTCACTAACACTTGCTCTTTGATAAATTCGAAGTTTTTATTATCCTTTTCATTCTCAGACATACATTTTCTCCTTTTGGGAAGCGGTTTTTATCTAAGATTTTTAGTAATGCATAAGTCCCATTTTACCATCGAATTATGAACAGATTATGAATTTTTTGTAAACAAACGCATCAAGTTTTTTGTCATAATATTGTATAATGCCCTTTTTTTTGCAAAGACGTAATAAAAATGCAAATATTTTGGTAACTTTCCTTGCTTTTTTAAACATTTATTTCGTTAACAATAATTATAGTAAAATTTTAAACATAATGCTACACTAAGTTTGGATACATCTTATAAAGGAAGAGTAGGTTGGGAAAGCATTTATCGAAATCATATAGCCGAATTTCTGGTAGTGCAAACAGTAACAGTAGGTTTTCTAAGGCTGGGTTGCTAGCTGATATAAAATTTAATCTAATAAAGGTTAATTAAAGATTAATATGATACATTAGGTTTACAAGCGATTGATTATATTATGCTCTTTTGGAAAGGAGTGGCCTATGAAAATCCTATATGTTGAGGATGAAAAATATATGGCTCGCGCGGTGGCGCAGGTACTAAAGAAGAATAACTATAGCGTAGATTTAGCGCACGACGGCGAGATCGGATTGGATTTAGCTGTATCCGGTTTGTATGATATCGTTATTCTTGATATTATGCTGCCAAGGCGTGACGGAATCAGCATACTGTGTGAAATGCGGAAACAATGTATAATGACTCCTGTCATACTGCTGACCGCAAAAGGCGAAACTGAAGATAAAGTTAAGGGTCTTGATTTTGGAGCTGATGATTACTTAGTAAAACCGTTTCAGACGGAAGAACTTATGGCGCGGCTTCGTGCAATCGGGCGTCGAAAGGGACAGCTTTTAACTAACAACATGCTATACTTTGGTGATATTGAATTGAACTATAATACACTGGACTTGTTTGGAAACGGTCAAACCTTTCACCTGACTCTGAAAGAGAGCCAGCTGCTTGAACTACTCATCGTTAATAAAGGGCAGGCCATATCCACCGAGATTATAATTGAAAAGCTGTGGGGGTGGAATTCAGAAGCAGAGGATAGCCACGTTCAGGTACAAGTCGCTTTTTTACGAAAAAAATTATCACTGTTGTCAAAATGTGTGAAAATTAAAACGGTTCGAGGAATTGGCTACTTACTCACCCTCGACGAGGAAGGATCCTCAGATGTTTAAAAAACTCCGAAACAAAATGATGCTGTTCAATATCCTGACGGTTTCTCTCGTAATGATAACTGCGTTTGCCGTAATCTACCTCGTAATTTATAGAAATGTAAAACTAGAGAATGAAAGACGATTTCAAGCCGTGTCGGCAACGTTCTTCGCCCCGAACCGCTCACCGCGCGGTAATATAGTTAACGGAGAAAACGACATGCCTGCTGCACCGGAACAATTCTCAGTAGACTATGGCGTTTCGTTTGTGTTGTTCGTTAAGGATGGGAAGCTTGAATATGTCAACAGCCAGCTTGACTTTGAGTATGACATATACATGGACGCTTTTGAAAAGGTTAAAGCTGCAGAAGATGGTACAATTACACTCGCAGATAGGAAATGGCTGTTCAAGGTTGCTCCAGCACCGCCACAAATTGTCGGTTTCCCAGGACTGCCTGATAATCTGCCAAATAAACGTATTGTTTTTCTTGATATTACAAATGGTGTAAAAATCTTAAGAACGCTTATGTTCACCCTCTCCGGTGTGGGTATCGGAGTTTTGCTGGCGTTACTCTGGATCTCGTATCGCTTTGCTACCCGCGCGGTACGCCCTATTGAGAATAGTTACAATAAACAAAAGCAATTTATTACGGATGCTTCCCATGAGCTGCGAACGCCTCTTGCGGTTATTGGGGCGAACGTGGACGCTATTATCGCAAGCGGCGAAGAAACGGTTAACAGCCAAAAGGAATGGTTTGACTATATTCGAGCGGAACTCAGACGTACAGGAAAAATGGTTGATGATTTGCTGTATCTTGCGAAATCGGAGAATATCAGGAGCGAGGACCGTCTGCCGTTTGATCTGAGCGCAGTTTGCGAAACAGTCTGCGCGTCTATGGAAGCTGCGCTGTATGAAAATGGTGTTGAGGTAAAAACCGTCATAGATAAAGGTATAACAGCCATAGCAGATAGTGAGAAAATTGCACAAGTTCTGTACATTCTGCTCGATAATGCAGGCAAGTATACACCTTCCGGCGGAGAAATTACAGTTACCCTTAATCGATTCAACGATTGGGCAATCATTCAAGTAATGAACACCGGTGAGGGTATTGCAGCAGTAGATCTACCAAAAATCTTTGATCGTTTTTATCGTGCCGATCCTTCACGTTCAACCGAAAATGGGGGCTTTGGTTTAGGGCTATCGATAGCAAAAACCATCATTGACCGCTCGGGAGGCACTATTAACGCGGAAAGTGTTGACGGTTTAACCACGTTCACAGTACGTATAAAGATGAGTTAATTTCAGTAAATTGTATTTATATTTCCGGTTCAAACGAACCGGAATTTTTTTTACCATTAAAGGTGAATTAAAGGTAGTCGAGTAGAATAGGAACTATAAACGAAACAAAGGAGGTAGCATAATGCAGGCAAGGCATGAAATAAAGCATAGCCTGAACTACGGCGACTACATTATTCTTCGAGATAGGTTGCGGAACATTATGAGTCGCGACTCTCACGTGGATGAGAATGGCGAATATAGAGTGAGGAGTCTGTACTTCGACACGCCGGGCGACAAGGCTCTTCGCGAGAAAATTGATGGAATGGAAAGACGCGAGAAATTTCGAATACGCCGTTATCTAGGTAATAATGATTATCTCAGACTTGAAAAAAAAAGTAAGGTACACGGTATGTGTTACAAGCGGTCAGTGCAAGTCACAGCAGAGGAAATTACCGCAATCCAAAATAGCGAGTTGACGTGGATGAAGGAGGATGACCGCCTACTTATACAGGAGCTTTATGCAAAGATGAGGAACGAGCAATTAAAACCTAAAACAATCGTTGATTATATACGCGAGCCGTTCGTATGCTCGGCGGGAAACGTCCGAATTACATTTGATAGAGATATTCGGACAGGGCTATTCTCCACAGACCTAATGAGCGACGAATTACCAACCGTCAAGGCAGGCGACGAGATTGTCCTGCTCGAAGTGAAGTACGACCAATTCATCCCAGATTACATCCTGAATGTACTTCAATTGGGAACTCGAAGGGCTTCCGCTTGTTCAAAATATGCGCTGTGCAGAGTGTACGGCTAAAAATGAAAAGGAGAAAATACAATGACTTTTAAAGACATCTTCAAATCCAATTTTCTAGAAAACATTACTAGCGTTACAATTCTCGATATGGTTATCGCACTTACTCTCGCATTCGGATTGGGTGTGCTCATCTTTTTCGTATATAAAAAGACATTCAAGGGTGTTATGTACTCGTCAAGCTTTGGCGTGACACTTATCGCGTTAACAATGATTTCAACACTGATCATCCTAGCGGTAACCAGCAATATAGTCCTCTCGCTCGGTATGGTCGGTGCACTTTCAATTGTGCGTTTTCGTACAGCGATTAAAGAACCCC
The DNA here is from genome assembly GCA_023414875.1 of Bacillota bacterium. Taxonomy (GTDB): domain Bacteria; phylum Bacillota; class Clostridia; order Lachnospirales; family Lachnospiraceae; genus Mobilitalea. Next base: position 219,491 of record JAEZMV010000021.1, read on the forward strand.
TCGATATTGCATTCCTGTTCTGGTCAATCGCAGTCGGTATCGTACTAGCAGCGGGAATGATTCCGCTTGCCGTTTTCGGCAGTGTTGTCATCGGCTTGATATTGATCGTGTTTGTCAACAAAAATTCCTATGATAATCCGTACATTGTTGTGATCCATTGCTCCGATGCAAACGCTGAAAGCAGAGCACTTTCCTCGTTGAATGGTTCCGTACAGAAATGCGTCATCAAGAGCAAGACAGTTACACCGAATTCCGTTGAGTTGCACTATGAGGTGCGTTTAAAATCTGATGACACGTCATTTGTAAATGCGTTGTCATTGATACAGGGTGTATCCGATGTCGTACTTGTAAGCTATAATGGCGACTATATGGGATAATGGTATTCTGGCTATTCGAACGAAATTATGATTTTCTACATGATAAATTATGCTGATACCAAAATTCATGGTATTACAGCAGAAAGGAGATTATATGTCAAAACATAAATACACTACCGCAGCTTGCATCGCGATTATTGCTATTATACTTGTCCTTACAATCGTGATTATTTGCAGCCCTAATTGGGGCTTTTCCGCGACTCACATGCAGTCGGAATATATCAATAAACTGTTCAGCACCGATAAGGTTCATACAATTGATATTGTGGTGAAAGAGTCCGACTGGGAAGATATGCTCGCGAACGCACAGGCTGAGGAGTATATTCAAGCCTCCGTTGTGATTAACGGCGAAACCATTAGCGGCATCGGTATTCGTCCCAAGGGTAACTCGTCACTTGCGATGATAGAAAGCTCGGATTCGGACAGGTACAGCTTCAAAATCGAGTTCGATCATTTCTCGGGCAGCATTAGCTATCATGGATTAGACAAACTCGTACTGAACAATATCGCGCAGGACAGTACCTATATGAAAGACTATATCACTTATCAGATGATGAATGAAATGGGTGTAGATGCGCCACTTTCGAGTTTTATATGGGTGACAGTCAACGGCAAGGATTGGGGATTATATCTTGCCGTTGAAGGTGTGGAAGAATCTTTTGCGCAACGGGTGTATGGTAACGACTTCATTGAGATTTACAAGCCCGATTCTATGGATATGAACGGGGGCAGAGAGTTTGGTGGTAATCGTGGCAACGATTTAGACAAAGAGCAAATGCCGGATTTCGGCGGTGATAATGGCGAGATGCCACAAATGCCGAACTTCGGTGGAGCTAATGGCGAGATGCCGCAAATACCGGACTTCGGTGGTGATAATGGCGAGATGCCGCAAATGCCGAACTTTGGCGGTGATAATGGCGAAATGCCGCAAATGCCGAACTTCGGCGGTGAAAATGGCGAGATGCCACAAATGCCGAACTTTGGCGGTGATAATGGCGAGATGCCGCAAATGCCGAACTTCGGCGGTGATAATGGCGAGATGCCACAAATGCCGAACTTTGGCGATAATCAAGATGAGAATACCTCTGAGCAAAATAGACAGAAACCGGACTTTGGCGGTGGTTTCGGAGGGTTTGGTAACGGTGCAACCTCGCTCATCTACTCTGATGATAACCCAGACAGCTACTCAGCTATCTTCGACAACGCCGTATTCGAAACAAGCAAGGCAGACAAAACCCGTCTCATTCAATCGTTGAAACAACTTAACGAGGGCGAGAATATAGATAAAATCGTAGACACCGATGAGGTTATCCGATATTTCGCAGTACACAACTTTGTGCTGAACTCCGACAGTTACACAGGCACTTTGACGCACAACTACTATCTCGCCGAGAATGATGGGAAACTTAGTATGATCGCATGGGACTATAATCTCGCATTCGGCGGTATGGGCGGTATGGGCGGTTTCGGTGGGGCAAATCCTGAGCAAACACAAACAGAAACAGATTCTGCAACTACGCTTGTGAACTACCCGATTGATACTCCAATGCTTGCAGGTTCAACAGACGACAAGCCTATGATAGCATGGATATTCAACAGCAAAGAATATACGGCGAAATATCACGAGGTTCTCGCCGAGTATATGGAGTATTTCAACAACGGAAAATTCACCGAGATGTACGACAATGCTATCTCCCTGATTTCTCCGTATGTCGAGAAGGACCCGTCAGCGTTCTGCTCCTACGAGGACTTCCAAAAAGGCAGCTCCACTCTACGTGAATTCTGTATGCTCCGAGCCGAGAGCATACGCAAACAGCTCGACGGTACAATCGCCGCGACAAGCGAAGAGCAGACCGCGACGAATAATTACGGTTTCGTTGATGCTTCGGATATTGACATAGAAAGTATGGGTTCAAACTCGATGGGCTTCGGACGCCCTGGCAGGTAATAATACAAGTATACTAACATCAATACCTTCTGAGAAGGATTTTGTAAAATCCCTCGGAAGGTATTTTACTTTCGTTTTATTTTAAAGGTTACTGTTCACACATACCAGTAATTCGGATATATTATTTCGATTAAATGCTTTCCGGAAAGGAGTATTTGCAATACGAATTACGTAATGCAACTAAGCGAAAGCGGCTCCGCTTCGGAATCATTTATCGAAATAATATCTGTCCCTTAGTTATGTGTGAACAGTAACTTTTAAAGCAGAGTTTCGTCATTTTCCTTAATTAATGGTTTTATTTTTTTACAACATAAGGTAAAATAGATAGTAGCATCGAATCGCATGAAATTTGTAAGAGAAAAGGACAAAATCTATCCTGGAAAGGCATACTCAAAATGAACGAAAAAGCATTAAGAACTCTGGAATATAATAAAATTATTGATAAATTAAGTACTCTGGCAGGTACCTCCTTTGGACGCGAATTATGTAACCACCTGCTGCCGCATTCCGACTTAGATACCATTCGAAAACTGCAGCGGGAAACCTCTGACGCTCTCTCCCGTATCCTCAGAAGAGGAAGTGTATCCTTTAACGGTATCCATGACATCAGGCCTTCTATCCTACGCCTGAAGGTTGGCTCCGCACTTGGAGCCATTGAATTATTGCATATTAGCTCGGACCTTGATGCAACACTGCGACTGAAGGCTTATGGCGGATATACCGGCAAGGATAACGAGGAGCAGACAACAGATTCCCTAACGGAATACTTCGCTAATCTGGAGCCCCTCACCCCTTTGAACAACGAGATAAAGCGCTGTATTATCTCCGAGGAGGAGATTGCAGATGATGCCAGCCCTGCACTTAAGTCAATTCGCCGCTCCATGCGCAATACAAACGACCGCATCCACAGCGAGCTTTCTTCCATATTGAATTCTTCAAGAACCCTGCTCCAGGATAATATCATTACGATGAGAAATGGGCGTTATTGTCTCCCAATCCGTTCGGAGTACAAGAATCAGTTTCAGGGTATGATTCATGATCAGTCTTCCACCGGTTCTACTTTATTCGTTGAACCAATGGCAATTGTAAGATTGAATAATGAATTGAAGGAGCTTTCGATTAAAGAGCAGGAGGAAATCGAGAAGATATTAGCAGATCTGAGTAATCAGGCAGGGGAATACAGCGAAAGTCTGGAATATAATTTCGCTACTCTGTCCGAATTGGATTTTATTTTTGCAAGAGCTTCCTTATCCAAGTTAATGAAGGGCTCTGAGCCTAGTTTTAATAAAAACGGTATACTAAATATTAAGAAAGGCCGCCACCCCCTAATCGATCCTAAGAAGGTGGTTCCGATCGACATTATGCTGGGTAAGGATTTCAGTATGTTAATCATAACCGGACCCAATACCGGCGGTAAGACAGTATCTTTGAAAACCGTAGGGTTACTAACCTTAATGGGACAGGCAGGTCTTCATATTCCGGCCTTCGATGGTTCAGAGCTAGCTGTATTCGAAGAGGTATATGCAGATATCGGAGACGAACAGAGTATTGAGCAAAGCCTTAGTACCTTTTCTTCCCATATGACCAATATCGTTACCATTTTAGATAAAGCAGATAGCAACTCCATGGTTCTGTTTGATGAATTAGGTGCCGGAACTGATCCTACCGAAGGCGCAGCTCTTGCCATGTCCATTCTTTCCTCCCTTCACAGAAGACATATTCGGACGATGGCAACGACTCATTATAGCGAATTAAAGGTCTACGCCCTTTCAACTGAAGGTGTCTCCAATGCCTCCTGTGAATTTAATATCGAAACCTTAAGACCCACCTACCGTCTTCTAATCGGTATTCCGGGCAAAAGCAATGCCTTTGCAATCTCCTCCAAGCTTGGCCTTCCGGATTATATCATTGAGGATGCCAAGGAACGAATTGGTCATCAGGATAAGAGCTTTGAGGATTTAATCAGTGATTTGGAAGCCAGCCGTGTTATGATAGAGAAGGAACAGGATGAGATAACAAAATATAAAGAGGAAATTGAGCAGCTCAAGAAAAACCTTGCCCGTAAAAATGAAACTCTGGATGCCAGCCGTGAACGCCTCCTGAAAGAAGCAAAGGAGCAGGCTGCAGGCATATTACAGGAGGCCAAAGAATTTGCTGATCAGAGTATCCGCCGTTATAACAAATGGATGCAGGAGGGTGGCAGCATTAGGGATATGGAGGTTGAACGTAATTCCCTACGAGAGCGCTTAAGTGACAGTGAATCTGAATTACTAAAGAAACAAAAGCATGGTAAAAAATCACCTGCAAAAGATCTAAGAATAGGTGACTCTGTTCATGTTATCAACCTTGGATTAAAAGGGACTGTGAGTACACTACCGAATGCAAAGGGTGATTTATTTGTACAGATGGGAATACTTCGCTCACAGGTGAATATCAAAGATATAGAAGTAATTGAAGAAGAAGCTGTGACTGCTCCCGGCCTATCCAAAACACAGAGTGGTAAAATTAAAATGACTAAATCTGCTACCATCCACCCTGATATCAATCTGATTGGTAAAACAGTAGATGAAGCCCTATCCGATCTGGATAAATATCTGGATGATGCATATCTAGCACATCTTCCGCAGGTGACTGTAATCCACGGAAGGGGAACCGGTGCTTTAAAGAATGCTGTCCATGCTCATTTGAAAAAGCTGAAATATGTGAAATCCTACCGCGTCGGAGGTTTTGGAGAAGGTGAACATGGAGTTACCATTGTGGAGTTTAAATAATATGCCACGCCACCCTTAACCCCATATTTAATTAGGTATTTACGAAACTAAATAACTGAACCTATTTTTATGTATAGGATATACAATTCCGGAGCGGAATTTAAGTGCTAAAACACTTAAGCGGATGGAGCGTTGGAGCGGAGGAATTTGTAAGTCCTATACATATAATTAAACAAATATAATAGTTTTGCAATTACTTACTTATTTTATATCTGAAAGGAGCTTACCATGATAGCAAAACAAAAAATACTGATCGTGGATGACGACGTTAACATTGCTGAGCTAATATCCTTATATCTGACAAAGGAATGCTTTGACACCCTAATTGTAAATGACGGTGAAGCTGCCATAAAACAATTCGAACTATATAAACCCAATCTTGTACTGCTTGACTTAATGTTACCGGGAATCGATGGATACGAGGTGTGCAGGGAAATCCGTAAAACCTCCTCGATTCCTGTAATCATGCTGTCTGCAAAGGGTGAAATATTTGATAAAGTATTAGGTCTGGAGCTGGGTGCTGACGATTATATCATTAAGCCCTTTGATTCCAAGGAGCTGGTTGCAAGAGTGCGCGCAGTTCTCCGACGTTTCCATCCCACTCCTAAGGAAGAGCCGGAGCTTCCCCCTCCTCCAAGCGGTGATTATGTTGCTTATCCTGATTTAATGATCAATCTCAGTAATTATTCTGTTCAGTATTATGGAGATAACATTGAAATGCCACCAAAGGAGCTTGAACTATTGTATTTCTTAGCTTCTAATCCAAATCAGGTATTTACAAGAGAACAGCTGCTTGATCATATTTGGGGCTATGAATATTTTGGAGATACAAGAACAGTTGACGTCCATATTAAACGACTGAGGGAGAAAATTAAGGATCATAATGAATGGAGTCTCTCAACTGTATGGGGTATCGGTTATAAATTCGAGGCAAAAGGCGGAAGAAAGTAGAAAGGTAGGTTCATGTCATGAAGAAGACCTTGTGGTCCAGACTTATCATATGTTATATCATTGCGGGAACAATCGTCTTCCTACTGCTTAATACATATGGCACAGACCTGCTCAAAGAGAAATTAACCGAAAATAAGATAAATCAACTTTCCAGAGAAGCTGACCTGATACATTCCGAGTACAAAATCAGCTTTTCTGATCTTTCTCTGGAAAGCATGGAGATTCCGTTGAAATCGATTGATACTTTCCTAGGAATTCGTGTATGGATCGTAAATACAAAAGGAATCATCCTGTTCGATTCCTCCTATCTTGGGAATGCAGAACAAAAAAATATATATGATCTAAATCCTTCCTACCTCAATAACAAGATATCATTTAACAATAACTATAAGGGTATCTTTAATGAGCCTATGTTAAGTTTAGTTGAAATCCTAGATTATAATCAAAAAATACGAGGTTATATCGTTCTTCATACCTCGCAAAAGGGAATAACGGATGAATCCATCAAATATTATATGGATATCATCAATATATGCTTTTTAGTATTTTTACCCATCTTATTTCTTTTGTACCTTTACATTTACTTCATTACTGCGATACCAATGAGAAGTTTGATTAAGGCGGCAAAAGAATATACCTCCGGTAATTACAATTATGCCTTAGTCTTAAAGGGGTTAAGTGAATATCGGGATTTAGGTGCAGCTATTTCATATATGTCCGGTGAATTAGGAAAACTGGATGATTATCAGAAGAAGTTTGTAGCAAATATTTCCCATGATTTCAGATCTCCTCTGACCTCCATCAAAGGCTATGCGGAAGCAATTAAGGATGGTACCATCCCTTATGAAATGCAGGAGAAATACCTGAATATCATTCTCTTTGAGACCGATCGATTAACAAAGCTGACCTCAAATCTCCTGGAATTAAATCGTTTTGAAAACAAAGGAACCTTTCTTGATATAACTTCCTTTGATATTAACCATATCATAAAGAAAACTGCAGAAAGCTTTGAGGGCTCCTGCAGAGAAAAAAAGATAACTTTAAACCTTGTATTCTTCTCAAAACAAACCTACGTGGATGCAGATATGGGTAAAATCCAACAGGTTCTTTATAACCTGATTGATAATGCAATCAAATTCAGTCACTCCAACTCAAAAATTAAAGTTTCAACTGAGGAGAAGGGTGAAAAAGTATTTGTATCCGTCAAAGATTTTGGTATTGGTATTCCAAAAGAATCGATCAAAAGAATCTGGGAACGTTTTTACAAGACGGACACCTCCCGTGGTAAGGACAAACGCGGAACCGGACTCGGCCTATCAATCACCAAGGAAATTATTCAGGCGCATAACGAAAACATCAATGTCATCAGCACCGAAGGAGTCGGAACCGAATTCATCTTCTCTCTGACCAAGACCGCAGATTAAACATAAAGATTAGTATATATTCTGCTATTTGGAAGTAACTATGTCTGGAAGAAGCATCCCTAACCTTAGCCCGTAAGCATTGGCATGGTAATTACTTAGGATACCAAAAGGTATTGCTAACAGAAGATCAGCCGGATACTATCGGATTCTATGAAAACTGTGGGTTTGCGAACTCTAAGGAATTTGGTTGTGTATCCTTCGTTAGCTATCATATGTAAAATGCTTGTGATGAAAAGATAGAAACGTAAGCTCTATATTTATTAAACTCCACTCATGTAATAGAATACGTCTATCGGTTCATTCCCTATAGGATTGTTGATTTTTTCAAATGTTTGGCAGTAATATTTTTGATTGCTGCTATCATTTTTTATGACTCCGAATATTTCAATATAATTTTCATTGAAATTATAAGTGGCTGAAAAAGGATATCCACTTGATTTTATAAGATTATTATATAACCTTAGCATAGCTGTTTTATTTTTTATAAATACAGAGCCTCCGTTAATCTCATAATCATGATTAATATACTCTATAAAAATGTCTTCTTCTTTGTTTGTATACCACTGTTTATATCTATTACTATGTTTCTCTAATTTGTATAATCCGATTTCCTCATTGGTAATCCAATCACGAAACTCCTTAAGGTAAAACCCTCGTTCGAACCACTGATTTTGTTCCTTAAGAAACTGATACTTTACTGCTTCGCTTTCCAGGAATTCTTCTATCGTATCAGCAATAACTGAAAGCTTTCCCATTGAAAACTTTAGTATTTGACCACTTTCATTTATAAAATTTCCGAAATCTCCGGCATAGTGATAATTCATGCAGTTAAAAGCAATTTCCTCTTGAAATTTCTGAGTATATCTTACCTTATATAACTTTCTCTCAGGATCATAGTCAAATAAATCAATCTCAAAACCTTTTAGCGAAATATCACTAAATCTATAGCTAATCCCCCCATACTTTGCCTGAAGGTTCACTACCGCATCTGATATGGGCAAGTCGTTAGTCTTTAATATTTCTATGATCTCAGCCTTATTGTTAATAGTATTCTTCTTGCATGCTGAATGAAGCATCTCATTAGCACTTGAAGAAAGTTCATTTATGTAATTCATGACAATCCCCTTTCTCATCAATTCTGCGCTACTTTTAATTTCTTGCTTGCAATACTCTCTTATACAAGTTTGCATATGCTAGATGACAAAAACTTGTTGATACCCTCTTTCGTTGACTCTCCAATAAAATGTATTAACAAATGGCTATAAACAAATAGTTGATAAATGATATTTTTGTAGGAGAGCCTTAAAACTCTCCTACAAACTGGAAGTTGTTATTCTACTTGTTATGACCAATTATTTTCTTAGCTTAGGTGCAATGAGATAAAAAAGACTCATTATTACAAAATATGCGACAGTAGATACAACGATTTCAGCAACATCTACAGTTTTATCAAATAGATATGAAATCAAAGCATAACAAGTTCCAAAAGTAACTGCTGAAACACCATTTCTAATTAAATTTTTTTTATTCATTTTTCCTCCCTTAATTCTACTAAATTAAGCATTTGTTATATTATATTAGGGACTTTATCAACATAACGATAACGTATGCTAAAGTGTCAACTTATAGCATCTATATTTATCCACAATTTCAAACCCTGCATTCAAAGCTGAATGTAATTCATCATGGCAATCATCATTAATAAAATAGATGAGTTCTTTTATTGCACCAAAATTATTGTATAGTTCCAATAACATATCATTAATTAAAATGCTTTCAATTTTCTTATCGTTAAATTGGTTATCAACAAATAGACCAAATACTTCTGCGATATCTTTGTATATCTTTACAAAAATACTTCCGTGAATTTTACCCTCTTGCTTAAATACTAATATTCGAAAGCAATTTATATCTTTCTTCAAATTTAAGCTATTATAGTACATTCCCTTAGAAATGGCATATTTATCATGGAATACTGCATATTCTTGAAAATTACTTTCTGTGATTCTTTCTACATGTTCATGTTTTTGATTATCATTTATTTTTATATTATACATTCTGGTATCGATACTTGATTCGATACACTCTATATTCTTATTATTAAAAAACTGTATTGCATTTATATTTGTTAAAGGGACACCAATCAGCAATTCATATCCAGGACATTGATTTTGTATATGACTAATAAATTCCTCAGCAACGTTGTTATAATCCCGTCCTATTAAAAATCCAGTTGTTTGAGTATATTTTGTATCACAATTCCAAAAATAGATACAAACTCCACATATTTCATCTTGATGATAGTAAGCTATTATATTTTCATTATCCTCGATGATAGCTCTTTCGATATCGTCTTTAAGCTCTTTCATCGATGTTATCCTTGGATAGCTGGCATGCAAATCATTCTGACACAATTCCCATACAAAGTCTATCACTTCCTCAATTTTATCAATTATTTTAACCATAGTTTTTACCTCATAATGACTTTTTAAATCTGCTCAAATAAAAGCATTTGAACCCAACCGCCTTGATCCATTACAACCATATGCTTATCTTCTTCGCCTGTTGGTATATGAATGATATCACCCTCTTTAAAATGCTCTATTTCACCATTAAAACTTATATTACACTCACCCTTTAAAACAATGCCTGAATGCCCTTTTTTACACCAATCAGGCTCAACCAATCCTTCCGAGAACTCAACAATTCGAATTTTTGTATTCTCATTTATAAAAGCTTTATATTGTGCTCCGGCCATCGGCTTAACCCATTCATAGGTATCAAAATCGATTAGATGTTTGTCCATATTTACGCTCCTTATTAAATTGATTATCTTATAGTAACAAAATTATTGTTATTTTGAATTCTGTACTTCATAAGTGAATCAGTTATGTATACCTTAAGTAGCCAGAAAGAAGAAGTGAGCCTCATTGTGCAAAACCTCGCAACGCTTTCGGAGTACTTTGGCTCTCCCTACATTCTTTCTCATTAGCCACTCATGCTGCATCTTTGATGCAGCTCAAAACACTGGAAGAACATGGTGTGAGTGCCATTGCACGAGCATCGCAGTTCTTCCTAAGCAAATTTTCTAATTCGCTTTGTGAATTTTGCTTTTTAATTTACACTAGCCTTATAATTTTTGAAGTGTAATAATTACTACTTCCGGTCTATTAAATACTCTAATGGGAACTATACTGTTTCCCAACCCTCTGTTTACAATCATAGTTGTGTTATTCTTTATATAAGTTCCTGACGCATACTCGGGAAAAAAACCTTGACCCGGAGCAAAAACTCCACCAAGGAACGGAAGCCTGATTTGTCCTCCATGGGCATGACCTGATAACACAAGGTCTACTCCCGCGTCACAATAATTTTCAAAATATTGGGGTTCATGCGCTAATACAATTTTCATTTCTTCGGAATTAATCCTGGAGCATAAAGTCTCTAAAGTGTTATCTGATAAGTTTCTATCACTTAAGCCTATCAAATGAAACCCCTTATCGGTTTCTTTTTCCACGGTAACCGCATTGTTATCCAATAAAGTTACTCCATACTTTTGCAATCCTTGCAATAGAGCATTCCTATCCCCATCCTTTAACCAAAGCTCATGATTTCCCGTCACATAATATACCGGTGCTATTTGTGTAGCTCCTTTCACTAATTTTAAGGCAATATCAATATCAGTATTTTTACTGTCAACTATGTCGCCGGTAATAACTATAATATCCGGAGCTTCATTAACTAATATATCTAGCAACTTCTTCTGGTTTTTACCGAACTCTTTATTATGTAAATCAGAAAGCTGCGCGATTTTAAATCCGTTCAGATTATTGACTAGTTTTGAAGTTTTGTAAACGTAATTAGAGATAACGATATCATTATTCTGCCATATAAAAAAGATAATAAGAAGTAAACTTAATATTGATAATATAACAAGCCTCTTGAATTTTTTATGTTTCATATAACTCCTTTAAATATAGGTCACTATCTAGGATCTCGTTCCTTTTCTTGTTCATCTTTTTGTTTGTAATCTTCGTCATAAGTAAATCTTTTCTCGCATTTGGGACAACAGTACGCTTTTGCATTTACTGACCATCTGACAAAATTTGAGGCTACTACACTTCCGCAATTAGAACATGCACAATATACTAATTTAATAATGGCTCCTGAAACAGCTAGTAATAAACCAAATAACAAGGAGAGAATAATTATTAAAGGAGATTCTGTAATCTTTGAAACATAATAAGGCAAAAGAACAGAAAGTATAGCCCTCCTTGATCATTCACCACCACTTGTATAGCAAAGCAATTTCCTTAATATCTAATATTATACAGTTTATCTCATGAAAAACAACTATTTTTGGAAATCAATCCTTTCTAGGCTCCACAGGTGCAGGAAAGTTCGTAGTCTATATCCCCCTCAGAGATGCAGTAACATGGGGTTTGGGAAAATATATTGCTGGAATCGTAATTGTACTTAGCTGTTTGACCTTAGAATAAAGAATGTACTCTACCTAAAGGAAAATCCGCCATGGAGGGCGGATTTAGGTGCAATGGACATGGAAGTCCATTTGCACCGACCTGTATTATATTCAACAAAATACCTCTCATTCATTATTCTAAGGTCAAACTGGTTAGTACAATCGATTACAAAGCAAGTTTTCACAAACCCCATGCTACTGCATCTCTGAGGGTACTAAAAACCTCTAATTCTGTTCCCTAGCAATACAGTTCTTAGGGTTATGTCTTTCATCGCCCCAGAAGCGTAAAATAAGTTATGCCTCAACTTCTATACACTTGGAAATATCCCAAAACAATATCGTCCCACAGGTGCAGGAAAGTACGTAGTCTATATCCCCCTCAGAGATGCAGTAACATGGGGTTTGGGAAAACATATTGCTGGAATCGTAATTGTACTTAGCTGTTTGACCTTAGAATAAAGAATGTACTCTACATAAAGGAAAATCCGCCACGGAGGGCGGATTTAGGTGCAATGGACATGGAAGTCCATTTGCACCGACCTGTATTATATTCAACAAAATACATCTCATTCATTATTCTAAGGTCAAGCAGCTTAGTACAATCGATTACAAAGCAAGTTTTCACAAACCCCATGCTACTGCATCTCTGAGGGTACATAAACTTTGGAACTTCACGTTTTATTCCATCTGCGTAAACTTATAACTTACGCTTCATCCCAGCTGTGGTGATGCAGCTTCCCTTCCAGTCTCATGCCTTCAAAGTTGTTCTGCCTCAGAGCTTCATACAGGACGATAGCCACCGAATTAGCAAGATTTAAGGATCTGATGTCCCCAACCATAGGAATACGGATAGTATTTTCCTTGTTCGCAAGCAGAAGCTCCTCCGGTATTCCGGCACTTTCTTTGCCGAACATAATAAAGCACTCCGGCTCATATTCCACATGGGTATAGGAATGCTGCGCCTTTGTTGTAGCCATATACAGCTTAGCATTAGGATTTCTCTCTATGAATTCCTGAAAATTAGCATATACGGTCACATCAAGGTCCTTCCAGTAATCAAGTCCTGCACGTCTAATTTCCTTTTCATCAATACGAAACCCCAAAGGTTCTATTAAATGCAGCTTTGTTCCGGTCGCTACACAGGTTCTCCCAATATTTCCTGTGTTTGCTGGTATCTCCGGCTCTAATAATACCACGTTCATTGTAGCTCTACCTTCCTTTACAAAGAAAAAAGGTGAATTAATCACCTTTAATCGCTATATTAATCTCAATTGTTTTATTATCTTCATACTGCAGTGGAATACAAATGTTCGATGCGTAATTATTGCTAAAGGATATAGTTCCTGTTCCAAGCGTCGGCGGTGTAATATCTATTCCAATACCCCTAGTGGAAAATATTGTAGCTGTATTACCCATGATCATATTACCAAGTTCGCAGATTGCGCTCTTTGCCAATTCATCCATTACTGTTATTGGCATCATAATCATTTTTGATGCTATATCACAAGCGACTGAGTTCTCAAAAGCAATCATAGCTTGTCCTTTCATTTCTCCGGTAAAACCGATAAGTATTATCAAAGTATCTTTAAAAAATGCCGGGCTCTTAATATATGGTTTACCAACTTTGGCATCTACAAAACACATTTCTTTCAAAATTTTAGTTGATGCCATTAAGAATGGATTAATATGGTCAGCATTAACATTAGCCATTCAATTACCTCCTATATTCCTTACTGCTTTTATGAAATCCATTGTATCACAAACTTGTCAATTTTTACAACTAATTCGTCAAAATATTCTATGCCTCGAAACAAACTTCTCTATTCTTTCCAAAGCAGTCTTGAGGTTTTCAATGGAATAAGCATAAGAAATTCTAAGATAACCTTCCCCGCAATCACCAAAAGCAGTTCCCGGAACCACAGCAACCTTTTCCTCCTGTAAAAGCTTCGTAGCAAATTCCTCTGATGTCATTCCTAAGCTTTTGATACATGGGAAAACATAGAACGCACCAAATGGTTCAAAGCATTCCAATCCCATACTTCGTAGTGAATGAATCAAGAATCTTCTCCTCTTATCATAAGCATCCCTCATCATTTCCACATCTGCATCGCCATACTTTAAAGCTTCGACTCCAGCATATTGACTGTTCGAAGGGGCACACATAATAGCAAACTGATGAATTTTAATCATTTGTTCTATGATAACAGCCGGTCCAACCGCATAACCAAGTCTCCAGCCTGTCATCGCATAAGATTTTGAAAAACCGTTAATAACAATCGTTCTTTCCTTCATACCGGGAAAAGACGCGATGGATACATGTTGTTTACCATAAGTCAACTCAGAGTAAATCTCATCTGAGATAACGACGATATCTTTTTCTATTATTACATCTACAATCTGTTTAAGATCATCATAATCCATAACAGCTCCCGTAGGATTATTCGGAAATGCCAAAATAAGAATTTTTGTTTTATCCGTGATCGAGTCTAACAGCTGCTGTCTTGTAAGCTTAAAATCATTTTCACCCTTTAATTCAATGACTACAGGAGTTCCCCCGGCCAAAACAGTACAAGGATGATACGATACATAGCATGGCTGCGGAATTAGAACTTCATCACCCGGTTCGAGCATAGCCCGAAGAGCTATATCGATTGCTTCACTTCCTCCGACGGTTACGATAACCTCATGGTTATAATCGTATTCTAAACCAACTCTTCTTTTTAAATAATTACTGATTTCGATTTTTAATTCTTTTAGTCCTGCATTGGAAGTATAGATGGTTCTGCCCTTCTCCAGGGAATAGATACCTTCCTCTCTAATATGCCAGGGGGTATCAAAATCCGGCTCTCCAACACCTAGTGAAATCGCATCTTTCATCTCACTTACTATATCAAAAAATTTCCGGATACCGGAAGGCGGAATATCTACAACTACTTTTGCTAATGGATTTCTCAAGGTGTAATCAGCATCCTTTCGTCAGTCTTAGATAGAACGAGTGGCAGACCATGCTCTTTGTATTTTTTTAATACAAAATGAGTTGCGGTACTAAGTATTGCTTCCATCGGTGCCAGCTTCTCCGATACAAAATTGGCAACCTCTCTCATAGTTCTTCCTTCGAGAATAACTGTTAAATCAAAGCCTCCAGACATAAGATAAACTGACTGTACCTCATTAAATTGATAGATACGCTCTGCAATTTTATCAAAACCTAAGCCCCGCTGAGGTGTTACCTTTAATTCAATCAATGCCGTCACTCTCTCACACTGAACCTTATCCCAATTAATCAGAGTCGGATAACCACAGATAACAGCCTCTTGCTCCATCTGATTAATCGCTGATGCAATCTCTTCTTCAGTTGAACCTAACATAATGGCAAGATCTGCGGCCGATATTTTACTATTTTTATCAATTGCCGTTAAGATTTTTTCTTTCATCCCTAACCTCCATTTTAGTGAACATACACATATCTATCGCTCCGTAAAAAACATTCTTTTTATCGCATGTTCAAACGATACGATTACATGATCAAGAATGCTCCTGTCTAAGAAATGTTCTCCTAGGCGTTACATTACTTTATACAGCTCATCGCTTTTTGGCGGCTCTAGGAATCTTCTTTCCTCTTCATTTATGATAATTCGGTCCTTGCCTTCTGTAATTCTTCCGATTACCGCAGCTGTGATACCTGCCGTTCTTAACTGATCGACTAATTGATTCGCCTTATCGGTTATAATTAGCATACATCCGCTTGAAATCAACATATATGGATTAAGATCAAAAAACTCACAGATCTCAACTGTCTCTTGTTTTAAAAGTATTTTCTTTAAATCTACTTCTAACCCAACCTTGGAGGCTACACCAATTTCCCATAGAGCACCAAATATCCCGCCTTCTGTGACATCATGCATTGATGTCACGTTGGCCGCTCGTGCTACCATTGCTTCCGGCACAACTGATATATACTCTATCAGTTTTTTAGCTCCATCTATAAAGCTCGCTGAATATTTTGATCTTAATTGTTCTTCCCTCGCTGATGCTATGATCGCAGTTCCCTCTAATCCGGCCCATTTTGTCATAACGATTTCCTGACCTGGTTTAGCACCTGCGGTTTTAATAATTCCGTTGCGTTTCATCTTACCGACTCCGGTTACCGTTACAATCGGCTGATGAACCGCTTTGGTTACTTCCGTATGTCCTCCGATGACCTCAATATTAAGTTTAACACATACTGCTTCAATATCCTGCATCATTGACTTTAAATCAGGTTCGGAGGTTCCTTCCGGAAGTAATATCGTAAGCATGATACCAATAACCTCGGCGCCATTGGAGGCAATATCGTTGGCAGTAATATGAACTGCAAATGTTCCAATATCTTGAACTGTACCTGTGATCGGATCAGCCGATAACACAAGCACTTCATCCTCAGCAATAGAAAGTACACTGCAATCCTCTCCTATCGCAGGACCTACCACAACTTCTTCACGTCGATGCACTATTTGATTAAGAACAGACCTCTTGAGGACTGTTTCAGGTACTTTTCCAAGGTTCATGTTATCACCATTCTATCTACTCATCCTCGAATTCATTCGAATCCCAAGCTGGATCCCATATATCAGCCTGAATCTGGTCATCCGGATTCGTCTGATTTTTACGGGGCACTGATTGATTCTCCAACTGATTTTCATCAATTGGTTCTTCGTCTTCCGCATCCATATCATTATTTTCTGTATCCGGATTATCGGTATTCGGATTATCGGTATTCGGATTATCGGTATTCGGTTTAACGGGTTTCACAGGTTTAGCGGGTTTATCGGTATCCGGATTATCGGAATCGGGATTATCGGGATCTGTAATACCATCAACCTCAGGTACCTCCATGGTTCCAACAGTAATATAATTTGGTGCTGCAGAGTAATTACTCTTATTTACCAAAGTTCTGCTTACTTCAACGCCATTTTCATACACAATTTTATATAATTCTGCTTTATAACCGGTATGTGCACCTTGAGTAACCTTTTTATAGGTAGTAGGCTGAGTTGGATCCTCTGTGATAACATCCGCCGGAGGTGGTGTTTCAGAAAGTACTACCGTCTCATATTTAATCTCACGATTTTTAGTATCTCTTGTCTCATGACCCCATAATTTAAAGGTTATTCTTCTGCCCACTGTCGTTGCTTCAATTACTATCGGTACATCTGTGCTATTCTTAAACTTAAAATCCTTATAGGTACCGGCAATTGCCGCATCTCTTGATAACTTAACATAACTGATGGTCATGGAATGCGGTTGACGCTCAACCACCTCTAATTCTGCCTCCAATACCGCATTATATAATGTAGTTGTAACCTGACAAGCTCCTCCACCAACACTATCAATTACTTTACCCTGAAGATAAGCTCCAGCCACATAGTAACCATTATCCGCGGTAAATGGTGTTAAATATTCATAGGCCGAGAATACCTCTCCCGGATAGAGAACAGCATTATTGATTAATCTCGCTCCATTGGCAAGATTCTTAGCTCTACCTTCTGCAGAATCAGCATATTCCGTTGTATATGTTCCAAGTACGGTATTACACAGTTCAACCTTATCCTTTGTAAACTGCGGCATATCTTCATCAAGGGCAGCATCTATTATAATATCCTGACGATTCCAGTTGTTTATTGCGTCCGAAACTAGTTTCGTAGTATCCTCGACATTTACCTTGCTTCCAACGACGTGATCCGTATAAATAAATTCACCATTCTTTCTGGAAACAGTTGCATTCACAGGCGCGACATTATATGCACTGACATCTACTGATATAATATCCTTTATTTTATTTTCATCAAAGGTAAAGGACATAGAATAATAGATGTTCCCTTGTTCAATATCCTTTAAATCCTTATACCTTTTAATTAGATTACCGGATTTTCCAAGTGCTAATGCCTGGTCAACATTATCGTCCGCAACATTCGTATAGCCCAAATCCCCCAAGGTTGAATAAACTACATTCTCGCCAACTTTAATAGCAATTCCTTTATTTCGTAAACCCTCGACAAAGTCTGCAACAGCTGTCTCAGCCTGGGTTTTCGTCATTCCACTGACATCAACTTCATCTATAAAAACACCATTACAAATCGTATTATCTTTTTCCTCTGCTGTCGCATATACTGCATTTCCTAAAGATACTGCGAACCTGCTGTCCGTTTGATTTGTCAGAAATATAAATGAAACCGATAAAAGGAATACAGCGGATAAAATAATTCTCTTCCTGCTCATATTCATCCTCCTTTTCAATACAATAAATAAATAGAATCTTTGTCATATTCATCGGTAGTATTCTTTGTAACTTCTTCCTATTTTAACATAAACCGTAGATTATTCAAGATATTCTTTCGTTCATTGACTTTTGTGACACAATTATGTATATTGTATTAAGTATCTGTTACTAACTGATTGCATAAAGAAGCGTAGGTACTATCATTGATAAAATTAATAATATTATTATAATAGTTGATATCATTTTTCTGTTTTTCTTGTTAAAAAAGTTCATAATTTTCACCTCTTAATTATTATTTTTAGGAAAGGTTTGATTACCTAATGAAATTGCCAATATTATCAGCCATACTCGTTGTATTTATTGTCTGGCTTCAATATGAGATTCGTAAAACAAGTCGAAATACCAAGAAAGCTTCTGAAAGATTTTGGCGCCATGAACAGGATGCTAATATGACACGTCGCTTGGATATTTCACATCTTAATTATATTACCCTAGATATCACACGATTACCCATGATGGAGCATACCGATTCCACCATTAATTCCTATCGTGATTCCATTCTAAAGCTTTTAGATAAAAAAATTGTTAATCTTTCCGGTTTCACTAACACTGAATTAAAACTTAAATACGGAGCTGCAAATATTAATATATTAATAGAATATGACAGCAATTATATAAATTTAGTAAGTATACTGCACAAATGGGCAGAGCGTCTGTATCATCACGGTGATATCTCTAAGTCCATGGCTGTGTTGGAATATGCTGTCTCCATCTATACAGATGTTAAGAGAACCTACTCCTTGTTAGCTGAACTTTATATTCAGCAAAATACCCCTGATAAAATCAATCCTTTGCTAGAAACAATCCCACTTACTCAAATAAAGGATAAGGATAAGCTGATGAAACAATTACAATCAATGATAAATAAGTGACTTTTTAATTTAATATGTCCATCTAGGTATATCCTATTCTAGCATAAAGGAATTATGCCGAATTAAGTGCACTGTTAATTTTATGATATTTTTTTAAATCATTCAAGGTTTTTTTTGATTTTTTGTTATATTTACAAATTTGGTTACTGTTCACACTACCAGAAATTCGTCTATATGATTACGATAAATGCTTTCCGAAAAGGAGTATTTGCATTCGTCGGTACTTAGGCTCTATCCTATAGAGCCTTATGTACCGCTACGTAATGCAACTAAGCGAAAGCGGCTCCGCTTCGGAATCATTTATCGAAATCATATCTGTCCCTTAGTTAGTGTGTGAACAGTAACTAAATTTACAATCTTCTTTCAAGAAACAGTCATTGCATTTCGGATTACGGGCAGTACATATACTTCTACCCAAAGTAATAATCTGTATATTATATAAGATCCATTGCTCCTTCGGAAGAAGTTGCATTAAGTCAAATTCAATTTTTACCGGGTCTTCTTCTTTCGTAAATCCAAGACGTTTTGAAATCCTTTTAACATGGGTGTCAACTACAATACTTGGCTCCTTATATATATTTCCTCGGATTACATTCGCAGTTTTTCTTCCTACCCCAGCCAGCTTTGTTAATGCTTCTATATCATTCGGTACCTCGCTGTTGTATTCCTCCACCAGCTGTTTTGCGCAGGCAATAATATTTTTTGCTTTGTTTCGATAGAAGCCGGTAGAGTGGATATCCTTTTCCAGCTCTTTCTGGTCAGCCTCAGCCAATGCTTCTAAACTCCTGTATTTCTTGAACAAATCCTTCGTTACAATATTGACTCTGTCGTCGGTACATTGAGCACTTAATATCGTAGCAATTAAAAGCTGCCAGGGTGTTTCATAATTAAGAAAGCAACGATATTCCATCGTATATTCCTGATTCAGAGCCTGGAGAATACGGTCCATTCTTTCCCGCTCCTTCTTCGTTATTCTTCTGTTTCCCAACAAAAAACCTCCCTTATACTTAATCCAAAACTGTAAGCTTCGCTGATTTGTCTAGCGGGTCACGGTTATGATAGTCAAACAACATGATAGTTTTCTTCTTAATCCTATGACCACTTCCTGCTGAAGCCATTACATCAAAGGTAAATTCTTCGATGTGAAGCAATCTGTGATCAATTTCAACCAGATCATATATTTCGCGAAGTCTTCGTTGCGAAGGCCTTTCCGGCGCAAATTCCGGTCTGGTCTTCATGGCCTCCCTTAAAAATAAATCTAAAACAAGAATTTCCTCCATTAAGGTGATCCATTCCGATTTATCTTTTGTCTCTTCTGATTCTATCACTATTTCTTTGAAAAAATCTAGTAGTATTTCATACCTTTTTATCCTACTATGTGCTACCATAAACATATTCTTGGTTTTGTAATAATCACTGAGAGCTTGATACAGTTGCATTGGAGACGAATAAAAGTGTTCTAAAAAGTTAATGGCATAGGTAAACTGTGAGCTATTATAATAGATTTCTACCATTTCACAGACACCTTTGATTTTTAATACTTCCTCATAAGTAAGCCATTTTGTAAACAGCACCTCATAGGGTGGCGTGCTCCGATAAGTAATACCATACGTTCTGCTGTCTGACTCCATAGAGGAACCCTTCAGTATTTTTAAAAATCCTAATTGCAGCTGATCCGGTTTTAATTGATACACCTCCTGAAAGGAACGCTCAAAGGAGTAATAGTCTTCCATTGGTAGACCGGCGATCAGATCCAGATGCAGATGTATGTTATTCCCTTGTTTGATTTTGCGGACATTACTGCTTAGCTTAAGAAAATCCATATTACGATGAATTGCCTCTATGGTATCCGGATTCGTTGATTGAACACCTATTTCAAATTGAATCTGCCCCGGCCTTAAGGTTGACAGAAATTCTATCTCACTCTCGCCCAAAAGATCTGCTGATATCTCAAAATGAAAGTTCGTTATCCCATTATCCTTTTCTTTAATAAAGCTCCAAATATCCATCGCGTGTTTCTTATTACAGTTGAAGGTACGATCCACAAACTTTATCTGGGGAACTTTATGATCGATTAAATACTTTAGTTCTTTCTTGACAAGCTCTGTACTACGCAGCCGAACTCTCTTATCAATGGAGGATAAGCAATAACTACAGGAAAAAGGACATCCCCTACTGCTTTCATAATATATTATCCTGTTTTTAAAGTCCTCCAAATCTTCATAAGGAAATGGGATAACATCCAGAGAAAGCGGTTGTCTTACAGGAGTAATTATTACCTTCTCCTGCTTATCCTTATATGCAATTCCTGCAATATTCTTAAGCTCCTTGGTTCCCTCCACATAATACTCTAATAATTCTAAAAAAGATTGCTCACCTTCACCGATCATAATTCCGTTGATAGCTCTGTTATCTTGAAGACAGGCTTTGGCATCGTAGGAAACCTCCGGCCCGCCAAGCCATATCCTTGTATCCGGTAGTACTTTTTTTAATTCAGAAGCAACTCTGGTTATCACTCCGATGTTCCAGATATAGCAGGAAAATGCTACTACATCTGCTTTCTCGTTATATATCTGCTTTAAAATATCTTCTTCCGAGTGATTTATCGTCAATTCAATTTTTGCAATATTCTCAGCATATTTTCTTGCATAGGCCTGCAAGCTGTAAATTGCAAGATTCGAATGAATATATTTTGCATTTACTGCTACCAGTAATACTTTCATCAATTACACCATTTTGCCCTTCTAATCTATTGGCATTAAAAAGAGTATGTCCTTTCTATTATTTAATTCTATCACATAAAACATTATTTCATCTACCCCCGTTTAGAAAAATTTAATAATTCCATATCCTGATCACTTACCCATACTGAGCCTGTCTTAGAAAATCCTGCTATTCCTGAACTCTATGTAGATAACTTCTTATTCTTCGGATAAAGAAGCATAAGAAAAGAAAGAATATTCATATTGAGTACTCTTAGGTTGTATGGACAGATAGTTATTCATGTGATATAGTATTTTTTATCATCTTTTATATAAGAGATGTTTTCTTTATTAATTATTAAGTTTGACTAAAAATAATTTAAGAGCAATACCGAATAAATTTGGAGGTTATCATGTTAACGTTTGAACCAATTAACGCTGATAATATCATGAAGACAGCGGAGTACTTTAAATATAAAATCAGCCGCACCAGTGATTATACCGTAGGTGCAATGTATATGTGGCGGGATTTTTATAATACCAGTTTCACAATTTTTGATGATATGATTCTATATAAAGTTAAATTTTTAAATCGTACCTCATTTACCTTTCCGGTAGGAGGAGGCTCTTTACCAAAGGCAATGGATGCAGTAAAAGAGTATTGCAGGAGCAATGAACTTCCCCTATGGTTTTGTACCGTACCGGAGGAAGCAGTTCCAATTCTGGTGAATCAATACCAAGGTACGATACCGGGAATGCCTAGCCGTGATTGGGCTGATTATCTTTACAATGCTGAGGATTTGGCTGAAATGGCCGGACGTAGATTCAGTGGACAAAGAAATCACATTAACAAATTCAAAAAGCTTTATCCTGGCTACAAGTATGAAAATATAACACCGAAAAACACTCAAAGAGTCATTGAATTCCTAACGGATTATGAAAAGAATCACGGTAAGGAGGCCTCCTTGGCTCAGGAAGAGTTAAACAGAACCTTAGAGCTGATTCCTTACTTAGACAAATTTAAGCTCCCCGGAGGTTTTATTGAAGTCGATGGTACGATTGTTGCCCTGTCGATTGGAGAAGTTGTAAAAGACACACTGTATTGCCATATAGAAAAGGCTAATCGGGAATATCCCGGCTCTTATCAGATGATTGTGAAATCGTTCGCCAGTGATATGATGAGATATGGTATTAAGTACATTAACCGGGAAGAGGATGTTGGAGATGAAGGACTCAGAACCTCGAAACTATCCTACCATCCCGTTCAATTACTTGATAAATATTGCGTACTAATACCTTAAAAGATTCGATAATGGGGTTTTTCCTCTTTCATCACATAGTAGCGTAGGTAATCATCCAGGAATATCGCAAATAACGATAACAAGAACCAGATAAATGTAAACAGTAAGCTTACCTGTCCCATAATATTTAAAGGTAGTCTGGAGTAATCCCAGACATGCAGCTTCAGCCATACATTTACAATTAAACCCATGATAAATTCTATCACTGTTATGATAACCGAGGAGATTGCCATCTGACTGATAAGCGACAAATTCCAGACATAAACTTCATTTAATAAGCCGATCAATACAAAGCTGAGTCCTCCCGCAATCAACATAGAGATGTGGGAATATCCCCGAAATATATTTTCGATTGCACCGTAGGCGAACCCACCTATTAAAAACAAAAAGGAATACTTTAGAAACTTATTATAAATAATCAACATATGGTTATCCTTTCATATTTGAGATTAACAAATCTGAAAACCGGATGGTATCTGTGAAAATACCTTTCCGGTTTTTTGTTGGTTGAAAGAAATAATCTATCTTGTTATTTTCAGTATGTACACTTCATTAACAGAATATATCTTAAAAAAGCATATGGTATAAACTACATCGTTTTGTTAAAAATTCAAGAAATGTTATGTATTATGTCGTTTTATGAATGTTATAATTGGATCAGGTGTTAAAAGCAAACAAAAATCTACATTCGTCAATTTACACATCAAAATCTATATTTTCGTGTGATGCAGAAAATAGTTCGATTTGCAACTGTATGAGAGTCGTAACGTACTTCATCCAAGCGAGAGCGTGTTGCGAATGAACTATGTTCTGTACCACACAATCACGAACTGGTATTGTGGAAATTGACGAACAATATCTATCTTTTGCTTTTGACACTCCAATCTCTACAAAGTAAAAAAGGACAGTTATGGGACTGTCCTTTTTTAGGAGAAGGTATTTTGTTACTTATGGGGGGTGTAGCAAAAAAATTATATAATGTATTGGGGTTTACATGCATAGTATAACATGCTGTAAGAAATAAGTGTGCACAAACATTACAAAATTATTCCCTTTTTTTCGTCATAACGCACAATAATGATTCAAAAATCATGGATTAGCTTAAACGAAAAGTGCCTCAAATTCTTCTCTTGTAATTCTTTCCTTTTCTATCAGAAGATTCGCACAAGCCTCAAGAATGTCCTTATGTTCTACCAGAATGCGTTTTGCTTCCTTATAGCATTCATCTATGATTGCTCTAACCTCATCATCGATCCGGTTAGCTACATTCTCGCTGTAACTTCTGGTATGGGCCAAATCTCTTCCGATGAATACCTCATCATCCTCATTGTCATAATTAACCATACCGATTGCATCTGAAAATCCATATCGGGTAATCATAGCTCTGGCTGTTTTGGTTGCAACCTTAATGTCCTGAGAAGCACCTGTTGTGATATCCTCGAATACCAGCTCCTCAGCAGCTCTACCGGCCAGATCTACAATAATCTCTTGTTTCATTCTGCCCTTGGTATGGAACATCTCATCCTTTTCCGGCAAAGGCATCGTAAAGCCCGCAGCACCATTTCCGGTAGGTATAATGGACACAGTATATACAGGACCAACATCCGGAAGCTTATGGAATAAGATAGCATGACCTGCTTCATGGAACGCGGTAATTCTTTTTTCTTTATCCGTAATAACCTTGCTCTTTTTCTCAGCACCAATTCCGACTTTAATAAAAGCTTTTTTGATATCTTCACTGTTAAGGAAACTACGGTTATCCCTTGCAGCACCGATTGCTGCTTCATTTAATAGGTTTTCCAGATCGGCACCGGTGAATCCGGCAGTCGTTTGCGCTACCTGCTTTAAGTCCACATCATCACCCAGCGGTTTTCCCTTAGCATGAACCTGCAGAATTTCTTCTCTTCCTTTTACATCAGGACGTCCAACTGTTACTTTACGATCAAAACGACCTGGTCGGAGTATCGCAGGATCCAGAATGTCAACACGGTTTGTTGCTGCCATAACGATAATGCCCTCGTTTACACCAAAGCCATCCATCTCAACCAGCAATTGGTTCAAGGTCTGCTCTCTTTCATCATGTCCGCCACCCATACCGGTACCTCGGCGTCTTGCTACCGCATCAATTTCATCGATGAATATAATACAGGGTGAATTCTTCTTTGCCTCCTCAAATAAATCTCTTACTCTGGAAGCTCCGACACCAACAAACATCTCAACAAAATCAGATCCGGAGATTGAAAAGAACGGAACTCCGGCTTCTCCGGCAACCGCTTTTCCTAACAAGGTCTTACCGGTTCCGGGAGGTCCCACAAGAAGTACTCCCTTCGGAATTCTTGCACCTACCTGGATATATTTTTTAGGTGATTTTAAGAAATCAACAATTTCTTTTAATTCATCCTTCTCTTCGTCAAGTCCTGCTACATTTTTAAAGGTAGTGGTTTTGCTTTCTTCCGTCGTCATCTTGGCTCGGCTCTTACCGAAATTCATTACTTTACTGTTACCTCCGCCAACTGAGGCTTGATTGGATAAAAAGGAAAACAACACAATGATGATAATAAACACCAAGATATATGGTAATACCGAGGTTAAAAACCAATTCTGCCTAGGTACATCATGGGTAATATATTCTATCTTATCTTTCACCATTTCCTCTATTACTGTAACATCGGTAACATGGAAGGATCTACTAACCTCTCCCATTGTTACAGTTATCTTACCGGTTGGGAACTCTTTATTCGGGTATATGTCAATGGCATCAATCTTATCTAAGTCTTCTACAAATCGGGCATATGAATAGGCATCCGAATCTTTTCTGTCAATATTCTTGGATACGTATAGCGCTATTACCATAATTAGCAGAATGATGATATAGAAACCATACCCTTTCATCTGTTTTCTCACTGAACAACCTCCTTTTAATTATTTATCAACTCACCTTTTGTATAACAATTCATATTCTTACTGCTGCCGTTTCATGCTCTGATATGAACGCAGATACTTACATCTATTTATTCAACAACCCCAACATACGGAAGATTTCTGTAGTATTGATTATAATCCAATCCATATCCTACAACAAACTCATCCGGAATGACGAAACCGACATATTCCACATCAACATCTGTCACTCTACGATCCGGTTTATCAAGTAAGGTGCAGATTCTCATACTTTCCGGTGCTCTGGTTGCAAGTAATTCCTTCAAGTATGCTAAAGTTCTTCCTGAATCAATAATATCTTCTACAATCAATACATTCTTGCCCTGAATTGATTCATCCAAATCCTTTAATATCCGAACTCTGCCCGAGCTTACTGTTTCACTGCCATAGCTGGATACTGACATAAAATCCAGTGTTACCGGTATCGTAATCCTTTTCGCCAGCTCGCAGCTAAAGAATACACTACCTTTTAATATACAAATAAGATGAACACTTTTTCCTTCAAAGTCCTTACTTATTTGCTCAGCAAGCACTCTTATTCTCTGATTCACCTGTTCTTCCGATATCATGACTCTTACATTACCTGTCATTTTCAACTTCCTCCAAATTAAGCATTTTCATCAAAAGTATCTTGGTAGTGGTTTGATCCACTTTATATTTTTCACTCATCCGCTCCCCTTCACCGGGAAGCCACATAACGTGATTACCATCTGTAACAAGAATTTGACTATCCCTAAGTTCTCTGGGAATTTTATGGTCGATAAAATAATCCTTTAACTTCTTTCTCCCTCCAAAACTGTTAATCTGAATATAATCGCCTTCTCTTCTGGTTCTTATTTCAACAGCATTTTCTATTTTATCATAATCAAACCATTTAATACAACTACTTTTCGGTATAGGATCACTTTTTTTATATGGAATAACCTCTGTTTCTATTACTTTACCAAACTGCGAAAGTACGGTTTTTCCGGGAATTGTAGCCCTGACCGGGTTCAAACATACTCCTTTAGTATTCCCGACAGAAGGTACTTCTACACAATGGAGCTTTATTTGATCATACCCTCTCTCAGCAAGCATGTTATTCGGTAAATGTACATATCTTCCTACCTGCTTCTCATATAGGGACAGAACTGACTCCACGTGTTTAGCCTCTAAATCCTTAGCCTTACCGGCAAGGTCCTCTAATATTTTTCGGATAATTCCTTTTTGAATTACTCTTGGTTCCAATATCATATCCTTAACCACAAAGCTGTGACTGTTGTTCTCTTGCTTCACCAATGCCTGATAGCGATTAGCAATGCAACCCTCCATAAACTGCTCTATTTCCTTTAACTGGGCGGCTGCCTCTGTGATATTTCCTATCGCACCGGTATTGATTTCCTCAACTGCATAGGATAATATTCGGTTACGAATTTTGTTTCTGCTGTAGTCCTCTGTTAAATTAGTTGAATCTATCTGAAAGCTGATGTTTTGACTTAGTAAAAAAGCTTCGATCTCTTTGCGTTCTACACATAGTAACGGTCGGATCACTGTAATATCTCCAAAATCCATTGAAATCATTCTTTTAGGCTCTATTCCTGATAGACCTTTAATTCCGGTCCCTCGAAAAAGATGAAATAA
The DNA here is from genome assembly GCA_023414875.1 of Bacillota bacterium. Taxonomy (GTDB): domain Bacteria; phylum Bacillota; class Clostridia; order Lachnospirales; family Lachnospiraceae; genus Mobilitalea. The sequence continues at coordinate 247,196 of JAEZMV010000021.1, forward strand.
AACAGTTTCTGCACTATCATTTTTATTATGTGCAATTGCTATTTTATTACACTTTTTTACTCTACAAATTTCTAAAAATGCTTCATAACGGATTTTTCTTCCGGCTTCCTCTTCCGATAGCCCTTCCTCTTTTGCAATTGCCTTAACATCATATAAATACCGATAACATTCGATACCTAACTTATTACATAGATTAGTAACGAACAGCTCATCTAGGTCAGCTTCTTCTCCCCGAATTCCATGGTTAATGTGAACAGCGATTAGCGTAGCCTCCAGATCCCGACAGAGTTCCTTTAAAACATATAAAAGGCAGACAGAATCAGCGCCACCGGATACTCCTACGACAATCCTATCTCCCTTTTTCAGCATATTATTTTTTTTCAAGTAATCCAATACTTTACTTAACATTTTTATCCCATCTTATTTTATTGTAACTCCTCAGAGATTTTGTGAATCTCAATCATATTCTAACCTTTTTAGTTTTATATTTCAATGAAATTCTGGAATTATCTTTTATTTTAACCAGATTCCGGCCGTAATTACGGTCATATCATCAAGAGGTACATAATTTCTTTGAGACAGGGTATTGTCCAAGACGCGGTTCGCAATTTCCTGTGGATTATTACTTTTGATTTCCATGATGAAACGTTCCATATAAGCCTCTTTATTCTGCTCATTAATACAATCGAGTACACCGTCGGTAACCATGATTACGATATCACCCTCATATAGCTTCTTTGTTACCGTATCATAATCCACATTACCAAACATGCCTATGGGCAGAGTTGTAGAGCTTATGGTCTCAACCCAGTTATCTCTTTTAATAAAGGTTGCCGCCGCACCGATCTTGATAAACTCACACATACCCGTAAATAAATTAATGATACTCATATCAATCGTGGAAAAGGTTTGCTTATCCGATTTTAGTACCAGGCTGGAATTGATCAGTTTGATTGCTGTTTCCGCTTTAAAGCCTGCCTCGATCATTTGCTCCAATAAGGACATTACCGTTTCGCTTTCTTCACCGGCATCCTTTCCGGTTCCCATGCCATCGGACAAAGCGACCATATATTCACCGGTTTCCAGCTTAAGTATCGAGAAATTATCCCCAGATACATTCTCCTTCATCGCTCTGGCTACTCCGTTCAGGACTTTGAACTTTGTATCCTCCACAAAGATAAAATTGTCGTACTCTTTGGATATTACGGTTTTGGATGCTTCCGAAACCTTAACCCGAATACCTATTGCATCCGATATTGCTATTGCTGCATCCTTCGCCGTAACACATCTTCCGCCATGGCAGGCAGCAGTTAAGTATATTTCCTTACGCTTGTCCCCCCGCTCAAAAATAGTAATGTCCTTTACTGAAATGTGTTCCGCCCTAAGCCTTCGTATTACTCGCTCCTCCGCGGCCCTTGAGGTCTCGGCGGTATCATAAATATCTCCGGTTATATCCTGAATGACTGTGGATACTTCCTTTAGCTGCTCCGCTATGACCTCTCGGCTTTCCGATATTCTGTTATGCCAGACCTGATTTAACTTTGCTATCTCAAACCCCCTGTTTGTCTCCTCGATAAAATCATCTGCGCAGATACAGTCCAGCAAAAATTCTGCCGGGATATCCTCCTTATATACAACTCCTTTTTTCTCAGCAATTTCAAACATTGCGCAGGCTGCTTGATATGTCTGTTGGAATTTATTCTCCCAGCAGTTACTACAATTATTACAATCTTTACATAGCTTTTCTGATATCTCCTCAAAGATATGATTAATTTCCTTTTGTTTTAGCTTTGTCTGCTTCTCTGTTATGCCATCCAAGGTCTTTGATAATTTTAAAAAGGACTCCGAGAATATCTTCATCCTGGTTTTTGCAATTTTTCTTAAATTCTGAGATGCAAGCAATTCCTGCCTTCCGGTACCTCCGGCTGCATCGACACGGTAAATCAAACCGCTTGGGATCAATAGAAAAAGTATTACCGCAGAAACCAATGCACCTATTTCCTTAATTGTAAGCTCCATTCCTTCGTTTACAAAGCCTAGCAACGACGCTGTTACAAGATAGATGGAAGCAGTCGGGAATCTTCCCATTTCCCGAAATACTGCCGGAATGATACCCATCATGGTATACATCCCCACATCTGAAATGGACGCCCCTCGAAGGCTTAATGCAAAACCGCAGACTGCACCGGTGATGGTCCCTTGACCAGCACCATATTTATACATAAAAAACAAAATAATAAAATAAACGACGGTCTCCAACGGAGCAATATATTCACTGCTAAAATCAGGTATTGCATAAATGATAACTGCAACGATTATCGCCATGCTCACCATCTGTTCATTATTCATTTTAAAACCCTTGGCAGCCTGCATGAAATAATCGATACCGATTTTAAACATAACCGCTGCCACAGTTGCAATCACTGCTTCCAGTGCCGCAAAGATGATACGTTCTGAGTACGATCCGCTTACTGAAAACTCCATTAAAGAAAATATAAATAGTGCAAGATTGGGCAGGATATATAGTATCGATTTCGGTACATTTCTATTTTTAATTAATGGTGATTCCATCAATATCATGGTTGCTATCATAGTAAGGCAATATTTCAGTATCTGTGTCGGGTTCATAGCCGACGCAACACCCAAAAACGTGGCAACTAATGCCAAACCTCCTCCTGTCTTCCCGAGATAAGAAGCGGTAAAAAAACCGATAGCCAGAGGATTCATTTCAAAAAAAACCGCTCTGGCAACTATAAACCCAATAAGATGTATCAGTAATGCCCTTTTTTTAAAGCCCTTCATTATTGTTACTCCTCCTGTTTCTATGTTGCGAATTGCATAACTGTGTTGTTATTATAGGCAGAGGATTATAAAATTCTTGTCAAAATAAATACTCGTTCATCAAAAACTTTTTGACAAGAACTCCATGAAAAAGGCGATAATCTCGAATAAAGGGTCCTCACTGAAATTAAGACCATAACAAAAAGCCACCTCGAGAAATCTCGAGGTGACCCGCAAAAAAGGGAGTTGTTTTTAACAAAACTCTGTCATTTTAAATAATTTCTATTATATCCATATCATTCTAAATAGATATTTTATCTTCAATACCCCTTTATTAGTATTTAGAATAATTATAGATACTACATATAGCAAAAGAAATACCTTTCTTTCCTTTTCATAGAGTCCTAAAACATTATACCCATTGTGTAATTAATAGCAGCGCCTGCTAGAGGGGTTGTTGTAAATTTCATATCATTTTGTGGGAGTGCTATATCCCTTTGAGAGTTTTACTTGTGTAAGTATGCACCTGTCGGCTGCTGCCTGCTTATAGCATAGGCAGAGCAGGTGCGACTGGAGATCTGGCGCATTTGTATAATTTTCAAATAAAAAAGGGAGCTGTTAAAAACAACTCCCAAAGGATAATAGCGAAGGACGGATTTGAACCGCCGACACCGCGGGTATGAACCGCGTGCTCTCGCCAACTGAGCTACTTCGCCAAAGTGACGTTCTCTATTATATCTACTTTCTATATGGTTGTCAATCTTTTTATAAAAATTCTGATTAATGAAAAGCATGCTAAACAAGCCTGATATTATTATGTATTTACCAATCAGATAGCGTTTTATTCCTGTGCCTCAAAAATAATCTCATCTTCATAAACCAGTCCCAGCTTTTCTCTTGCAATATCTTCGATACACTGTGGCGTCTGACTATATAATCGGAAGTCATCGATCTCTTGTTTACGCTCAACCTGCTCCTGATACGCAGCTTCCAGCCTATTGATTGTAAGATTCTTCTCGTAACTCTCTTTCTCTAATCCGATACGCCGGTATGCTACAATCCCACACAATATTAAGACGACAAATGCAATCACTCCAACGCCTGTCCTGTTTTTATACTTTCTCCTCATGACCTTCCATCTCCTAAAAATGCCTTATATGGGTTATCTTTTTCCAACGGTTAAATCCTTAATAACTTTGATATCTTTACTTGTAGTTAAATCCCTATTAGAATTTGTCCTTTGTTCATACTCTGTAAACTGCTTCGCATTTTTTGCTTCAAGAGGTTGTTTATATCCGGATTTATTGTTCTTATCCTCTTTGTTCTTATCGTTTTTGTTCTTATCGTTTTTGTTCTTATCGTTTTTATTATTAGTTTTTTTATTCTTAGCTTTATTATTCTTAGCTTTATTATTCTTAGTCTTTTTGTTCTTACCCTCTTCGTGCTTTAACTTAGATTGTATTTTTTCGTTTTTCTTTTTATTCTTCTCTAAATTATCTAAAGCTTTCTTTTCCATTCGCTTTTGCTTTATAGCAGCGTGTTTTTGCTTTCTCTTGTTTAATGTTATTTTAACTGATTGGTAATGTTTTTTCAATCTACTTAGTAAGAATTTTAATACCTTTTTCCCTTTCGAAGCTAAAAATAGTATAAATTTCTTAACACTATTATAAGCAATCGAAAACGGACGCAATAACATATGTATCAGCTTCGTTATCATAGTAACAAAAATATCACTGATGATATAATGATAAATAACCATACCGATTGCCATACCCATCACAGAGAAACCACGAATAATTCCGTTATTCTCTTTGTACATCATGGCGAAGATAAATAAACTGGCCAGAACCCAAAAAATCAGGTCCTCGACAGCGATAAAAAACCTGTCATGCTTGATCACTCTACGTAGGATGCGTAAGCCGTCATAAACTAACAGCAATATAGCCCCCCATAGGATTGATATCAAAAAAAACTGAAGTTCTACCGTAATAGCTTGATTCATACAGGCCTCCTATTTAAATAGCCTGCCAAATAAAGAATCTCCGGATTTACCGTTGGCTGCCGTATCAGAATAGGTTAGACTGTCGATTCTTCCGTCAATATCCACTTCGCCCTTTTCCAGCGTAAGTCGATTCACATGCAGCTCATTACCCCGAATCATTAAGATACCCTGCTCGGTTTGTAATAATACTTCACCTGCATCAAAGGATAAAACATCATTTACACCAGTGATCATTGCACTCTTTCTCGCGTTAATATTTAACTTATGACCTTTTAGAATTTGCTGTTTTTCTTCCATCAAAAAAGCCTCCTCATATAATATACCCATTCATATACCTGTCTCTAAAATAGACCAAGATATATCTTTTTAAGTATATGAGAAGACTTCTTACTTCATGACGGGAGAAGGATTTCCTTTTTAAACTTTTCATACTAACAACTCATGCTGCATCTTTGATGCAGCTCAAAACGCCGGAAGAACAACGTGTGAGTGCCATTGTAGCAAATAGACCAAGGAGTACGCACTACAGGTATAAATATTAAAGGTACTTATAAAGTTCCTTTGCATCATCTTTTCTGGTCGTTTCCTGAACATCAAGTACCTCTACCTTAACAGCCTTGCTGCCAAAACCGACTTCTATAACATCCCCAACCTTAACAGTCGCTGAGGCTTTTGCAGGTTTTCCGTTAATCATTACCCTACCCGCATCACAAGCATCGTTTGCTACTGTTCTTCTTTTAATTAATCTGGATACCTTTAAAAACTTGTCTAATCTCATCTTAACTATAATTCCTATCCTTTATAATTTTAAAAGGCTGTTTTAAAAACCCTACACCCCAATGAGATCGGAATTTAAAACAGCCTCTTTCGTTTCAATCTTATTTCAGTACATCCATATACCCACTGATTGATAAACTTAAATCGAACTATCTTTCAATGCGGGCCCTACGAAGCGATGAATTTATTATGCGTTGATAACGTCTTTTAAAGCCTTACCTGCTTTGAATTTCGGTGCTTTAGAAGCCGCGATTTCAATTGTTTCTTTTGTCAAAGGATTTCTACCAGTTCTTGCAGGTCTCTCAGAAACCTCAAAAGTACCAAAACCAACTAACTGTACCTTCTCACCCTTAGTTAATTCTTCTGTAACTACATCGATAAAAGCTTTTAATGCTTTTTCTGAGTCTTTTTTTGAAAATTCTGTTTTCTCTGCAATCGCTGCTACTAATTCTGCTTTGTTCATGGATTTGCTCCTCCTCTAAAGTAATTGTTATATTTTTTATCTAACGATTATTTTACTTTCCGCCACAAAACATCCTGTTCTGCAGGGGATAGTTCGCATAGATTCTGGCCTTTGCCTTCAGCTAAAGCAAAGACATCTACAAATCTATTTATAAACTTATTAGTGGCATTTGTCAAGGAATTTTCTGCATTTAATTGTAAAAAGCGAGATAAATTAATCATTGAGAACATAACATCACCAAATTCTTCTTCAATATCTCTTTTATCCCCAATTTGAATGGATTCCTTAAGCTCTTCAAGCTCTTCATACACCTTTTCCAGCACTTGTTCATAGCCCTCGAAATCCATGCCTGTTTTCGCCGCCTTACGTTGAATCTTTTCCGCACGAAGGTTCGCCGGAAGTGCTTTTGGTACCTCAAAAAGCTCTTCAACAATATTATTTGCTTTTTTCTCTTTTCTCTTTATTTCTTCCCAGCTTTGTATAACACCTTCGGAATCATGAATAATTACATCTCCGAATACATGAGGGTGTCTTCGAATCATTTTTTCAGCCTCTGCAGATATGACCTCATCAATATTAAATTCTTTTGCTTCCTCTGCAATCACACTATGAAGCGCAACCTGTAATAGGATATCACCCAGTTCTTCGCATAGGTTCTCCTTATCCTTATTGTTAATTGCTTCAATCGTTTCATAACATTCTTCCAGCAGGCAGGTTTTTAAGCTTTCATGAGTCTGCTCTCTATCCCACGGGCATCCCTCTTTACTTCTAAGTTTACGGATAATTCTTATAAAATCTTCAAAGCTGTAGTTTGACATGTTGCTACTCCTTATCTCCCGTATTTTTACTCTCCAAGCATAGAATCGCAAAAGAGACTGAAGCAATCCCTATTATGGATCATTTTCCAGTTATATTATAACCATACAAGGTTGGTAAATACAAGTAAACAGGTTAAAATAACTATTTTCAATTTGATACATGAAAACGCACTCCTCAGTTCACAGATACCTTGTGAACATCCTATCGGAGTGCATTTCGTAGTTTCGATTTATAATTACTCTCTATCGTTTATTGTTCCATTTGTCTGCCTAAAAACGCAGCTGCCGTACTTGCAAGCTTAATTTCTAGGTCACCAAATTTAGTTTTCGCATCCTTCGTGAGTATAATAACAGATCCAATAGCATCACCCTCACTGATGATGGGTGTTATTACCTGGTATAAGAACTCAGAATCATCCTCATTCATAATTTTTACAAAATTCTTATCCTCTTTTCCGGCAACAATTACTTCTCTCTCATTGATGACTTCTTCTAAATCGTGGCTGATACCTTTGGTTATGATATCTTTCTTTGTAGGACCTGCAACTGCGATAAATTGATCTTTATCCGTAATTGCAATAATATGCCCCGTAGTCTGTGTTAGTGAATCAGCATATTGCTTTGCAAATTGACCAAGTTCTCCAATCGGTGAGTACTTCTTCAAAATGATTTCACCCTCACGGTCAGTGAATATTTCCAGCGGATCTCCTTCTCTAATACGTAAGGTTCTTCTGATTTCTTTTGGCACTACAACACGACCCAGGTCATCTATTCTTCTTACAATACCGGTTGCTTTCATACATGATCTTCCTCCATCTACGTAATTTGATTATGCAGTTAGTTGTTACATTTTTTTTACTAGTAATATTGTTTGTAAAATGGGAAAGTTTATACATTTGTTTCACATATTTATTTTTTAATGTTAATTATCTGTACAAATTCTAGATAAAACCCGTTGTATATTTAAATTATTGTTCTTAAAACGTCAAATGTATTAAAAATATCTATGATTCCAAAACCCCAATCTCTGTTTGGATAGGTGAGATTGCTGCTTCTTTTTGCACCCCGGATTAAATACTTCTTTATTTCCTGGGTATCGAAAGAGGGCTGATTCCCCCGCACAATACCCCACTCAAACATTAATGCAGCAATACCTGCTGTATGCGCAGAAGCTACCCCTGAGCCGGTATAAGTCGTATATCCACCATAGAGATCAGGAGCAAGATAGTTTACTCCGGGGGCTGCAAGCTCCGGTTTAATGATATTTGCCCTCGTATAACCCCTGCTTGCAGCTACATTCAAGGTTCCGGTAACCGGATTATATGACGTGACTGTAATAGGAACAACTGCATTTCCCGGCGTTACTATCGTAGTATAAATATCTGATTGAATGAAATAAGTATCCTGAGAGATAAAGTTACCCATTGGCAACCATATGTGAAATCTACCCGGGAGATCTCCCTGTCCATATACTGTAAACCTCCATATTCCTGCAGATGCATTTTTAAAGTTTACCAATATTAATTGATCCCCTGTTTGTGTTTCTACCGTCTGATACTCAATAAAAATTACAGTTCTTTCAAAAATAAATGAAATTTCCCTTCTAACCTCTAATCCAGCAACGATTCTAGGGATATATTCACCTGAGGGTGATAATATATCTATACTATATATTCCCGGAGCACTACCCCATAATTCAAAAAAAAACCCTTCATCGTCTTCTGCAACATTTAATTCTACGTTTACTTTTCCTACAGCCGGATCGATTACTCCGGAAAAATGTCTTCGTTTATTGCCCTCGTTTCCAGCCCCCACTACTACCCCAACTCCCGTAAAATCAGCTGCGGCGGATAGTTTTAAACATAATGGTGCTGTTCCATCATGTGCTGACTGTGAAGTCCCGATCCCTAAACATATTACGACCGGTCGATTTACCTGCCTAGCTATTTGAATACAGTATTGGACCCCCCACATAATACTATTTTCCTGAAAACAAACTGCATCCTCCGGTATGGAATAGAAATTTCTGAGATAGCTTTTCGCCTGTCTTAATTTTACGATTACAATATCTGAATCCGGTGCAACACCAAAAAAATCTTCTGCTTCATTATCCGTACCGGCAGCAATTGCCGCTAACATAGTACCATGTCCGTTCTCGTCGGTACTTGGAACGATTTCAAAAGGGTTATCTGAGGCTAAGGCCTGATTGATCTGCTCAGCCTTATATTCTGTTCCAAATAATGAGTTAAACGGATAACCAGCTTCACTTTGGATCGTCTGGTCCCAGATGGATAGTATTTTTGTTGTACCATCCTCTTTCTTAAAAGCAGGAAGTGTATAATTAATTCCGGTGTCAACAAATCCGATCAGTACACCCTCTCCCCGCAATCGAAATGCCGGAATATTTCGCAGTTCTTCTACTCCGGAGGCTTCCAGGCTAATCTCGCTCGTTAATCCGAACAGATTGGGAGTTTTAACCTGCCTCAGGCCGTTGATTCTACTATTTATAGCACTTGTTACGGGTAAGTAAATAATTGCAAAGGAATTATCCATAATATGAATTGTTGCATCCGGTAACTCTTGTAATATCTCCTGACTTGTTCGGTAATTAATAATATAATCTGCATAATCTTCATTGATAATCCTATTTCTGTTCTCCTGTATCATAACAACCTCCACCGTCACACAACAATGCCACTTCTTAAAGTATCAAATACATTAAAGATATCCAGTATTCCATATCCCCAATCGCGGTTAGGGTACTCTACTCCAACATTTCTTCTTGCTCCCCTCATAAGTAACTTATTAATTTCAATCGTACTCATTCCCACTAAATTTCCTTTAATTACCCCCCATTCCAGTATCATAGCAACGATTCCACCGGTATGAGCTGCAGAGATACTGGTACCGGTAAAATTTGTGAACCCTTGATCTAGAGTTGGTCCGGGAACGTCTACCCCAGGAGCTGCTACATTAGGTTTTATTTCTCCAATTCTGGTAAATCCTCTGCTTGAATTGATATACAAGCTGTCATCCTTATCATTATAAGCTGTTACCGTAATCGGAATAGTTGCATTTCCAAAAGCTAAAATCGTTGTATAGGGATTCGATCTAATAAAATAAGTATTTTCCGAAATGAAACCCTCCATTGGAAGCCAGATATGAAATCCAACATTTAGCCCCCCTCGTTCATATACGTTGAAACGCCATATTCCTGGTGATGGATTAACAAATCTCATAAGAATCAGCTGATCACCGCTTTCTGCTTCTACAATCCGATAATCAATATATATCACTGTTGGCTCAAACACAAATGTAATCTCTCTGTTTTCATTCCGAATAGCGGCTAATCTTGGTATATATTCTCCTAATGGAGATAATATGTCGATTGTAAATATACTTGGCGACTGTCCCCATAACTCCATAGAGAATCCAGGTTCACCTTCTCCTACAGTCAGTTCCACCACATCATACCCGATGTCCGCGTTAACCACTCCGTAATAATGTCTCCTTGCATTCCCCTCATTCCCAGCGGCCACTACCACTCCGAACTCGGAGCGGGATGCTATCTCTGATAAATAGTTGCTTGTCAATCCTCTACCATCATGAGCACTCTGTGATGTATTCACTGTCATACAAATTACGACTGGCCTTTGCAATTGGTACTTTATTCTGAGAATATACTCCAGTGCAAATAAGATATCAGTTTCCTGAAAGCATACCGCTTGCTCAGGAATCAGAAAAAAATCCCTGAGATATTTTTTTGCTTGTTTTAGTTTTACTACTACAAATTCTGTTTCTGTTGCAACTCCGGAAAAATTACTTTCCGGAACCTCAGAACCACCGGCTATTCCGGCAACCATAGTTCCGTGTCCGTTTTCATCCCTGCTTGGAACAATAGTAAAAGGATTTTCGCTCTGCAAAGCCTCATTAATCTGTTCTCTCGTATACTCAGTACCAAATGGTATCCCTTCCTGAATAGTATCACTGATTATGGTTTGATCCCATATTGCGGCTACTCTTGTGGTTCCATCTGCATTTGTAAAGATTGGATTGGTATAATCAATTCCTGTATCAATAATTGCCAGCAAAACCCCCTGACCTCGTAGGTCAAATCTCGGAATATTTCTAATTCGTAATACACCAGAAGATTCCAGACTGTCGTCACTTACGATGCCAAATAAGGATGGCATGACCCTATATCCTAATTCGAGAATTGTATTACTTGTAATTTCAGAAACCGGTATATTTACTACTGCAACAAATTCATTAATTCTATTTACGGTAGCATTCGGAAAATCTTCAAAAACAGTTTCATCCCATTGATACTCAATTAGTAAATCTGCATAATCTTCACTGAGGAGGCGATCAACATCAGACAACATATGAATTATCTCTCTTATCTATCTCTTAATAAAATATATTAATGAAATTTCAAAAGATGAAGGCTTCCGGATATTTCTGAAGCAAATCATTTACTGACAGAGACCTTCATCCAGTACGATAGTAAATGGACCGTCATTGATCAGTGAAACCTTCATGTCGCCACCAAATTCTCCAGCTTCTACCTTACCCAGTCGGCTTCTTATGCTTTCCAAAACATATTCATATATTTCTCTTGCCTTAGAAGCCCCTGCCGCATTAATAAAATCCGGACGGTTTCCTTTTCTGCAATCCGCATATAACGTAAATTGAGAGACCACCAATACCTCTCCCTGTACTTCCTGAAGGGCTAGATTTGTTTTTCCGTTCTCATCTGCAAAAATTCTCATTTTTATTATTTTATCAATATATCGGTCCGCTATCTCCTTGGTATCCTCAGAGCCTACACCAAGGAAGATCAAATATCCTTTTTTGATAGCACCGATGCACTTACCCTCTACCGTTACGCTTGCTTCTAAAACCCTCTGAATTACTACTCTCATTCTCTTCCTCATATCTGCGCTGCTTTTTAATGTCTTGCTTGCAAGACTATACACATATACAAGTTTGTGAGCGCAGCGCTGACACAAACAATGTGTAAAGAGGTTTTACTTCACATTTTCCCTTATCGTATTGATCATGTCTTAAGTTTAATACACGACCAGGCTTCAATCAGCTGCTCCAAACGGCACCCCGCATTTGCCGGACTGGTGGAAGGTAGCTTGATTCCTTGTCTCCCGGTTACCGGGAAAATATACTTTTTATATAATTTATCCGCTGTTGCTCCGTTGGTATATATATTCTTAATCTCAGCCGCTTTTAGTATCTGAGTCATATCATTCGGAATTACGTTCTTAATACTACTATCCGATGAGCCGGTAATCTCACAGCTATGAATTACATCCCAGACTGCTATACCATTACGAAGAAGCATCTGCACCTTATCCTCTATGGTAGTAGGTAACGGCTCCCGATATATCGTACTGATTACTCTCCAAAATCGATTTTGCGGATGATGATAAAAGAACTCCGCCTCTCTGGATTTAACTGAGGGAAAGGATCCCAGAATTAGTATTCTGGAATCCTTATTATAAAGCGGAGGTATCGGATGCGTTATTCTATCCATATCATAGTCTCCTATACGTAGTCCTTCTTACATCAAATAAGTCTCTTACTTCTTTAATAGGTCTTTTAAAAAGGAATTTCCTGATACCTGTTGTTCTACTTCAAAATATTCCAAAACAGTTGCAGCTATATCAGAAAAGGTATTCCTCGTACCCAGGTTGATACCTTCCCGTAGACGCTTTCCGTAAGCAACCAAAGGAATATACTCTCTGGAATGATCGGTCGAGGGTGTTGACGGATCACAGCCGTGATCGGCCGTGATCATTAGGATATCCTCTTCACGAAGCTCTGCTAGTATTCTAGGTAGCTGCTGATCAAAGTAGGTGAGTGCTTTCGCATATCCATCCACATCATTTCTATGTCCGTAAATCATATCAAAATCAACCAGATTAACAAAACATAGCCCTTCAAAATCCCTTGCCATAAACTCAATTAACCTCTCTATTCCCTCTGCATTGTCATGAGTTCGAACTGTATCTGTGATTCCTTTTCCCGCAAAGATATCATATATTTTTCCCACTGCAAGAACATCAAATCCCTGATCCTTCATTTGATCCATCATTGTTTTTGACGGTTCCAATGAAAAATCATGTCGGTTCGATGTTCTTTTATAATCAGGATAGGTTCCTATAAAGGGTCTTGCGATTACTCTACCTACACTGTGTTCACCGGTCAGCAGCTCTCTGGCAATTTCACAATACCGATAGAGTTCCTCCACCGGCACTATCTCTTCATGGGCTGCTACTTGGAATACACTATCCGCAGAGGTGTATACAATTAAAGCTCCGGTTTCCACATGCTCTTTCCCATAATCCCTAATGACATCTGTTCCTGAATACGGAAGATTGCATATTACTTTACGCCCTACCTTTTCCTCAAAGGGCTTTAATATCTCCTCAGGAAACCCTTCCGGATAGGTAGGAAACGGTCTTTCTGAGATAATACCTGCGATTTCCCAATGCCCTGTGGTGGTGTCCTTACCCTTTGAGCTTTCAGCAAGTCTTGCTATTACACCTTCATATGCTGAATTGTTTTTTGTCTCTGGAAATTTCTCTTTTACACCATCAATATGGAATAATCCCATCTTCCCCATGTTTGGCATATGAAAATATGCGCTGGTGGATGCTGCATATAAGGTATGGCTGCCTACATCTCCATATTCTGTGGCATCAGGTAATTCTCCAACACCAACGCTATCTAAAACAACGATAAATACTCGCTTCATAATCTTACCTCCTAAATAGTTTATTTTTCACTGATGAAACCTGCAATACTTGGCTATTCCTCCAGAAATTTTGGTTCTCATAAAAATTCTATGACTAGATTCATACAATAATAGTAACTAATTCTATTATAGTTAGTTTTTCATTTTGTGTCCATGATTTATTCATTCTTCGCATCCCTTAATTTTATCGACCAATAACTGTCCACACCCAATGTCGTTAAGTTAAGAAATCTATGATATGATTTACAATAAAATGTTACAGTTTTGCCTAACCTGAATCTAAAGCATAAGACTAGAGAAATGTTTCCCAGGGTGAGTATTTGCAATTTGAACTACGGAATGCAACAACGTTTGCTTTCTTCATAAATTTTTAATTATTTTATTTAGGAAAAAATAATGAAGCAGGTTGTTATCCCTATCATTCTATGCTATAATTTACAATGCTTATCCATGAAACGATTCATCATCAGGATTACGGAAAGGTTGTGCAGACGTGAACTTATTCAAGTCCATTAAACAGTTTATCTTAAAGTACAAGCACGGTGTTATCTTATCTTACTTTTTTATTTATATGTTCTGGTTTACTTATCTGGAGAAAACCGTTACTACTGATTTTAATCCGGTATACATCAAGTTAGATGATTTAATCCCCTTTAATGAGTTGTTCATTATCCCTTATTTTTTATGGTTTATTTATATTTTTGTTACGGTAGCTTACCTACTGCTAACTTCAAAGCAGGATTTTTACAAATGCTGTGCTTATTTATTTATCGGTATGACTATCTGCCTTTTCATTTATACTGTATGGCCAAACGGACACTACTTACGGGTAGATTTAGATTCTTTAGGCAGAAATAATATTTTTATCGATATGCTTTCCCGAATTTATAGTATTGATACCGCAACTAATGTATTTCCAAGTATTCATGTCTTTAATTCAGTAGGAGCATTTATCGCTATCAAAAGAAATGAACGTCTCCGTAAAATTAAATGGTTACAATGGTTTACCCTTATATTAACGGTTATGATTTGCTTATCTACCGTATATTTAAAACAGCATTCTATTTTGGATATTTTTGGTGCATTGGCCCTCAATGTTATTATGTATGTAATCGTATATATCCCTTCCTGGGCAAAGGTTACAAAAGAAACAAAACAGGAACTATCTAAGATTTAATGATCTATAGAAAGATGAAGTAGCAAAGAAACAAGGGGCTACTGCAAATCTCTTAATTGTTATGGAGTATTATCATACCCATACTATGATTAAGATTTTTGTAGTAGCCCCTATCAGTTTAATTAGTTGAAACCGTATATCTTTTTCGTAATATTGTAGCCCATCTCAATCACCTTTCGACCAAATTTACCGGGAAGGTTCATTGACCTACCAAGAATTTGGGAGCGAATTCTCTTATAGAGCCATCTATCATAATTCTTTAAATAATCCCATAAATCCTGCTTCTTAACCAGACTCTCATCACTACCTTCCTTAATCAGGAATACGGTGCTTACCGTCATCATCATAGACAGATACTTCACCATATAGTTCTGAAGCTTTTTACTCTTAATTTGCATAAGATCATGAGATTCAATCATCAGCTTTGTTATTTTCAGCTGTTGGTCTATCCGTCGTATCATAATCTGTTCGTTTACCGACTGATCTGCTCTTCCGATAAAATACCGGTACAGATTAACATCCATATAGTATAATGTTTTCACGTAGGGCAGTGGCTGGTAAACAAAGATATTATCCACATAAAAGGTATGCTTCGGGAGATGAATTCCACAACTTTGTAACAGCTTTGTCCGGTAAATGGTGGAGTGCATTAAGATATTCTGGCTCTGCTTAAAATGCATAATATCATCCCAGGTAAAAATTTGATCCTTTGGTAAAGCCCAATTATAATTAATCACCTTTTTCTTTTTCGCATCAACTTTCTCATATACATAGTTAGCTAAAAATAAATCAGGACTTTTCCCATCTGCAATCAGGTTCTTGAGAGCTTCCATAACCTGGCATAATGCCTTTTCATTTACCCAATCATCACTGTCCACTACTTTAAAATAGAGCCCGGTCGCGTTGGCAAGACCTGTATTAACTGCCTCCCCATGACCACCGTTTTCCTGCTTAATCACTCGTATGATGCTTGGGTACCTCTCCTGATATTCCTCTGCAATATTCTGAGTATCATCTGAAGATCCATCATTTACGATAATAATCTCCATCTCTTCTCCACCGGTTAACAGGGTATCGATCGCATGATTCATATAAGCTGCTGAATTATAACAGGGTATTACTGCTGTCAGTAATTTCATGCTTCTATTCCTCCTATACTAAATTCTCAGGATTTAAGCACTCTAATTCCTTTACTACAAAACGACCGTTTTTACGGATTAATACGTCATCAAAGTAAATCTCACCGCCGCCGTACTCTGGCGTCTGTATACATACCAGGTCCCAATGAATTGCAGAAGAATTTCCATTCGGAGCTTCTTCATAACAATTGCCCGGTGTAAAGTGGAAGGAACCCATAATTTTCTCATCAAATAAAGTATCCTTCATTGGTTTCAAAATATACGGATTTACTCCGATTGCAAACTCACCGATGTAACGGGCACCTTCGTCGGTATCAAGCACATGATTAATACGAACTGTATCGTTTGCCTGTGCTTCCACTATCTTACCGTTTTCGAATCGGAAGGAAATATTCTCATAGGTAAAGCCTTGGAATACTGCCGGAGTATTGTAGCTTAAGGTACCGTTGATAGAATCTCTGACTGGTGCTGTGTAAACCTCTCCATCCGGGATATTGCGATCTCCTGCACAGGGGACAGCTGGAATGTTTTTGATAGAGAAGCTTAAATCTGTTCCGGGACCGACAATTCTTACCTTGTCCGTGCGGTTCATATATTCAATTAAATGCTTCATAGCTTCACCCATTTTAGAATAATCCAGGTTACATACTCTAAAATAAAATTCTTCAAAGGCTTCCACACTCATATTCGCTAACTGAGCCATTGCCGCATTCGGATATCGTAGTACAACCCATCTGGTCTTCTTTACACGAATTTCGTGATGTACCGGTGTCTGATAATAGGTTTCATATAGACGCATTTTATCACCTGGAACATCTGCCAGCTCTGCTATATTATCTGAACCTCTTACAGCCACATAACAATCCATCTGATCCATTTCTGATGCATCAATACGTGCCATAAGAGACATTTGCTCCTCCGTACAATTTAACAGTGTTTCTCTCTGGAGTCTTACGTCGGTATAATGTACAAACGGTAATGCCCCGGCAGCGTATACCTCCTTCACCAGCTGTCTTGCTAAATCTTGGGTCGCAGGTCCGATATAATGAACGTACACTTTATCACCCTTCTTTACTTCCATTGAGTAATTGACCAGATTGTGGGCCAATACTTTAATTCTTTCATCCATAATTAAGTCTCCTTATAACATTAGTTTCATTATTGCTCAAGATAGGATAAAAATACATTACCCGCATCTTCAAACATCTTTGTGCTGTCTTGAATTCCAATTTTACTTACCTTATTATCCGTTGGATCTATCACCATTATATTAAACGCATCATAGCCATAGATAATAACTGCACTTCCTAAACTCGTCATTGCTATCAAAGGTCTGTCTTCCGAAACATAATATAAGGCATCATCCAAAGTAATACCGGTCAGACGGATCGGAGGGTACTTAGAAAACTCCTTTATCACCTCATAGGCTGATCTGCTATTAAGCTTCAACTTATCCTTTGAGACCGCGACCTTCTGATATTTAAGCATAAGCT
The DNA here is from genome assembly GCA_023414875.1 of Bacillota bacterium. GTDB lineage: Bacteria > Bacillota > Clostridia > Lachnospirales > Lachnospiraceae > Mobilitalea. Next base: position 264,618 of record JAEZMV010000021.1, read on the forward strand.
GAATGCAGCCTTCTATTGATTGATCAGAAGCATCCTCCCAGGTTAAATCTTCAAAATCTGAAATAATGTGACTGGGGGCTTTAACCCCTCGTTCCCAAATCAATTGATGATTACTATCTAAAACTACTCCGATATTTTCCTTTGCGATTTTAATTGCTTCTGCCGCGGTTTCATATGCACCTTCAATTCCTCCGGTTATATATGGATAATAATATAATAGTGCTTGTTCGGATTCCGGTAGTCTTACGGTAGGGTCCTCTGAAATAACTGTATTTACAGTCGTTGTAACTTTTGGGATCTCTTCCAGATCAAAAGCCTTTGGCAAGGTCAAATAATACTCTGTCAGCTCCTGGTCAGTTTCCTCGGAGACCACGTTCACAACCGGGTTTTTCTTCTTTACCTGATTCATGATAAAATCCTGCGTTGCTAAGACATATGCTGTTCTTCCTTCTTCCTTCACCTTCTGTACACGGGAAAGCTCAACAATATTCTCCTTTACCTCAAGTCCGGATACATAAAATTCCGGGTCCTGATATGTTTTCAATATATTTTTGTCCACAGAAGCAATATTTACCACACTAAGCGGTGCCATAATACTGCCATCCATCATCTGTGCTATGTCTCCCGCGTTTACAAGTCCATAGATAATATTAGTATCTATCATATCCATTAAACGGATGTTATATCCGGCTTCAGAGCTAATCGTCTCCTGCTTACCGGTCTCCAAATCCATAATGTTTATATTAACCGACTGCCTTGGATCAGTATTTTCCTGCCACGCTGCATAGTTTAAATCCGGAAGCACTACCACCATATTTTCGTTAACGCCAGATGCTATTTGTGTAAGTTCGCGGGTAATCAAATTGTACGAATAAATATGATTGTACACATGGAAATAGAAAACCTCCATGGAATTCACATAGGTTAGTTCACTGATATTTTCTTTCAGGCTTTGGAAGGGCTCATCAATCGGAATATATACCATTTCCTCAATACGAGCTTCTGATTCAATATACCGGTAAAGTATCATGGCTACTCTTCCCTCGTATTGACCTCGGTTCATGTAACCATACACCAGAAAGTCCAGATTGCCCTCTGCGTCCATGCTTAATATCCTTATGTCATGCTGGTCATACATATCCCTCAGGTAGTCTGTTTTCTCCTGTCGGAATGAGAATACCTTTGTTATTTGATTATTTGCTAAATCATAAAACCACAATTCCCTGTTTCGTATAAATGCCAATTTTGTTTCATCAGCACTTGCTTTGAAGGGAACCTTATAATCGGTTGTAATACCCAGCCTTAATTGATTCTTCGATATATTGGCCAAAGAAATATCAAAAATGGATTCCATCTTTCGCTCGTAATTTAAAAGATACATGCGATCAGGGGAGTAACGGACACGATAAAATTCTGTGACGCGATATTTCTCCATAACCCCGTTAACTGTGGCTTCCACAACATAATTCAATTCCACAGATGCCGTATCCGTATAGATCTCTTTTATGTCTGGAATGATCTCCGTCAGTACGATAGGCTGCAAACTTCCCCAGCTGACTAAATCAAAACTTGAGTTAATATTAACATACGCTAGGGAGGAGTTATCTGCTGTCGTTGAAGGTTCCAGAAAACTAACGATATTCTCCGCTGTTTCTTTATCTAAAATCGTCTGATGGAAGTTCATAATAAAATCAAGCTTTTGCTTTAAATAAACCTCTTCATTCTGTTTAATTCGCTGATAATAATACATCTTATCACTTTTATCCGTAATTAAGGTGATTTTAACAGCATACTCCTTATCCTTCGCAAGCTCAGCCTTCAGTTTGATTTTAGCAGATTGAAACTCTCCTTTGTCTTCAAATACGCTGACTGAATCAGTTTCAATCAGAGCATTGCTTACAAAATCTCTGATCTCATAATTAAGCTTTTTTATATTCATGCCCTTATGGTCAATTAAAACCTCAAAACTTCGATCCGTATTAATCGGAGTTACTGTTTCTCTTATCTTATTAGCATCCAGATTACTGCTGTAACCATGCAGCAGATTAATTTTATAATCCCCTGCTTTTATAGTTACCAATGGAAATGTAGCATTCTCCATTGATGTGGTATTATCAATTTTATATACTACTTCCTTTATATCTCTACTAAAGTAAAATAGCGATGCCACGAAGACCGATAGTAATATAATTACCCTATAAATATATTTAAGCATTTATTTCCCTTCTTCTATCATTTCATCTTGAAATAAATTATAAAGACACGGTTTTACATTTAAAAAATCCATGCAATTAATAAGTACGTTCTTTGCTTGTTCTGTATCTCTTCCAGCTGAATTTCGTTTTACTGCACGTATTAAAATGTTTTTTGGGGTGTGTTCCATATCAATAAACTCTAACAGCTGTACACGATATCCCTTCGTTTCCAAAAGTTCGGCTCTTAAGGCGTCGGTAAATAAAGCCGCCATCCTTTCCTTTACGATCCCATATTTTAATATAGGCTTTAATATATCATTCGATATTTGCTTATTTAGCTCATGTTGACAGCAGGGTACCGATAGGATAACCTTCGCTCCCCAGGTTACCGCTTTGTATAACGCATGATCTGTTGCTGTATCGCAAGCATGCAGCGTTACAACCATATCAACCGAATTGCTTCCGGTATAGGATGCAATGTCCCCCACCAGAAAATGAAGCTTATCATAGCCATACTTATTACTTAACATATTACAATGCTCAATTACATCTGATTTTAAGTCCAATCCGATCACATTGATTCTATAGTTCTTTAAGACCTTAAGATAATAATACATTGCGAAGGTTAGATAGGATTTACCACAACCAAAGTCTAAAATGGTTAATTCCTTATCCTTTTCTAAATATGGCAAAATATCTTCTATGAATTCTAGGTAACGGTTAATCTGTTTGAATTTATCTGACTTAGCTTTCACTACCAGACCGTCTTTCGTCATAACTCCGAGATCGCATAAAAACGGAAGCGCTACCCCTTCTTGCAGAATGTAGTTTTTCTTTTTATTATGTTGCAGAAACTCCTCTTCCCTTGGAAGTGTTCCTGCAGCTTTTGGAAGATTTTCAATTTCCTTTGGAAATGCTTCTACATCATTGGGAAAAGTTTTAGCTTCCTTTGGATACTTGTCTTGTCTCTTATTATCAGTTTCACTTTGTGGATTTTTGGCAAGTTTACGATTTACTGTGACTTTACCTTTTTTGCTGATAAGAAGCGTAATACTTCCTTGATTCGTCATAATCTCCGCTTGACGAAAAAGTCCCTCAAACCATTCGGGTAGCTTTTCAAGAAGCTCCTCTCTGAGGTAATTCGTATGAAATATTTTATTACCGATATATTCCGAGGCTTGATAATGCAATTCCGATTTGATTATCACCGGGCGAATTCTGATCTTAGCTACTTTCTCTTTATCCGTTGAATTACTGATGATAATATTTTTTAAATATTTATTTGTCGTATCCTCAAATATTTTATGAATAACTATATCCATTTCTTCCATCCATTCTTCTTATTTTACCATAATTTTTTATGAAATGGTAGGTTAAATCGTATTCCTACTTCATTTTAATGCCATTTCCCAGATAGTACAATCAAATAATTATAAATTTTATCTTAAGATTAACAATTAGCTAATTTCACATTCAGTGTACGCTTGCATATATTAGTAATAAAAAAGCTTAGGAGTACTTATATGTCATTTACAATCGGTAGAAGTTACGGTGCCGGAAGAAATTATAAAGTGCCGAATTATAATGTTAACACCCAGAACATGAGGACACCGGGAGGCACAAGCACCCCTGCCCCCGGGAGCACTGATCAAACTGCACCAGTAAATCCAAATGGTAGGCAAAATATAATGGACCAAAATACTCCAAACCAAATGAATGAAACTACACCTATGAGGCCCGGTGTTGTAACAACTCCTGCCACACCCCACATGAGACCGGGTACAACACCCAGTACAGCTCCAATGATGCCCGGCACTGGTACAACACCCGGTACGACTCCGACTAGACCCGGTACTGTAACAACTCCCGGTATGCAGCCTGGTATGACCCCAACTAGGCCCGGTACTGTAACAACTCCCGGCAAGCAGCCTAGTATGACCCCGACGAGACCCGGTACTGAAACAACTCCCGGTATCACTCCGACGAGACCTGGTACTGTAACAACTCCCAGTATGCAGCCTGGCATGACCCCGACGAGACCCGGTACTGTAACAACTCCTAGCATGCAGCCTGGTATGACTCCCGGTATGCAGCCTGGCATGACTCCGATGAGACCTGGTACTGTGACAACTCCAGGTATGCAACCTGGTATGACCCCCGGTATGCAACCTGGTATGACCCCCGGCATGCAACCTGGTATGACCCCCGGTATGCAGCCTGGCATGACCCCCGGCATGCAACCTGGTATGACCCCCGGTATGCAGCCTGGTATGTATTCTCCCTCTTATATGAGTTCTTATGGAGCTCCGATGGGTGTGCCAATGTTTCCTTTGTATGGATATGATAACAGTTCTGATTTAGACAGAGATGTTGAATATATGAAGCAACTCTATCCAAGTACTGCAAAAGCTATCCAACGGGAAGTAGATAATGAATGTGACCTAATGGAATATGACGGAAGCATGATGTTTGATGAATATCCTGATAAAGTATATCTTGATCGAATTGTAGATCGCATTTATGATAAAGTAAAAGACAATGAGGAAGAAACACAACTGGAAGCGAACAGCCTATATTTCTTCCCTCCAAGAAGACAAAAAAATCATCTGCGTGATATTGTAAATTTACTTCTTTTAAACGAGATCTTTAACCGGAGAAGACGGCACCGCAGTAGAAGACGCTGGTTTTAATGTCAATATGACAATTTCTTTATAACCTGTTCTTAAAGACCGTCATAAATCTGAACCGCCCCTGTCACATACAAGGGCGGTTCAGTTATTTTGTTTCTTATGATACATTACCAACCTTCATTCAAAATCGGAGTTGCTAAAGCTATCTTTGTTTTATTTGTTATTTCATTATATGTGATTGCAATCTGTACATTAATCTTATTTCCCAACGACATCACATATTCGTTTAGCATTCCGGTATAAGCATATACAGTGTATAAATCTCCTTCATCATATTCAAAAGCAATTTCACCCTGGAGTTCCTTAACTAAATCATCTGCAATTTCATGTTTTTGCTGATTAGTTAAATTCCCATCTCTATTACCTTCATATGTTAATGTAACCTGTTTTTCACCAATGCCAATCTCTTCATAGGTTTTCTCCAGTATATTCTTATACTTATCCATACTGTTAATGCCTTCTCGTAAGCTTAGCCTTACAATAATATAATGCTTCATTAGAATAGTATTATCTTCTTGTTCTTCCATACTGACTATTTTAATTTCTGTTGAAGCACTCCTAGCTTTTTTAAAAAAGAAATACTCACTACGGGTATCCTCTTCCCAGATAGAAATATCTTTGTCGATAATCAGACCCAATTTATCTGCCAGTAAATATATCATATCCTTCTTATCTTCATCGCTTAAGTACCCTGATTTATATTCAGCAACCATCTCTAAACTGCTTTGCATCTCCTCTGTATTCGATTTAACAAAAGCTTCTGTTATTTGTAATTCCTCTTGAAAGATATGATTAACAACCATCTGCGTAGCAACCGCAACCCAAAGTACCGCTGCCAAATATAGAGTAATCCTTGTACGCTTCAGTGAAAAGATATCCTTCAATCTACGGGTAAGGTCCTCCAGTCTATTAATCCCCATAAAAATCAACCTCCAATGTTGGGCTGTCTATTAATTCACCTAATAGTTTTCCCGAAAAACAGAGGTTTATTCGATTTTATTATTTCTACTATACCATTGCTATTATTCATGATATAATGTGATAAATATAAATATTACTTGGGTTATTATTTATTATTCCTACTTGTCACATTCCCTGTTAAAGGAGGATTTCTTATGACTGTACCCTTGCTATATCGAAGACGTTTTATTCCGGATGAGTTGATACCATTAAAAGATGATGTAATATTAGTTTTACAAGATGACTTAATTATCACAAAATGGGTAACCTTACATCCACGTAAAGATATTGCACGGGGTGTTTCTGCTTATTATATCCCACAAGGTTTTAAAGTCAGTAAAATTTATGATACAAATGGTAAAGTGGTGTACTGGTACTGCGATATCATTCAAGTAAAACCCGACCCAAATAAAAATACCGTCATCATAGAAGACTTACTCATTGACGTAATTCTTTATGAAGACGGTTCCATACGAATATTGGATATAGATGAATTGTCTGATGCCTTCGATCAAGGGATAATTACCAGGGCTGAAGTCACTTATGCTTTAAGGACCTTGGATTCCTTGTTGAAAATAATTTATGAAGGTCATTTTGATCTATTAAAAGAGCCCGTAAATCAAGCAGAAATGAATTAATCCTCTTCCATCATCTGAATTCTTTTCACATGTCTTTCCTCTTCGGAAAACGGTGTATCGATAAAAGTTTCAACTATTTTTAAAGCATGTCCTGCTCCTATTACTCTGGCTCCCATCGCTAGGATATTAGCATCATTATGAAGTCTCGTAGCTTCCGCGCTGAAGCAATCATGGCATAATGCTGCACGAATACCCTTCATCTTATTTGCAGTAATCGAAATCCCAATCCCCGTTCCACAAATTAGTATTCCTAAATCGCATTCCTTCTTCTGAATTGCCCTTCCCACCGCTTTTGCGTAATCCGGATAATTGCTGGAGGTTACTTCCCCACAGCCAAAATCCTTATATTCAATACCTCTTGCATCCAGGTATTCCATAATTGTTTTTTTCAGTGCATAGCCGGTATGATCATTTCCAATTGCTATCATTCTTTTGCCTCCATTCTAAATATCATTCAGTTTATATACTGTCTTTTTAACTAACCGCCCTAATTCGATGTAGCATTCCTCATAATCCATTAACGTACCTCCATAAGGATCTACCACATCACCGATTTCTCCAGCAAATTCTTTTATTGTAAACACATCCTTTGCTTCCGGATAAAGTTCCATCACTTTCTTTTTTTGATTTGCTGTCATAGTTAAAATAATCGTATTTTTCTCAATATCCGATGCCTTTAGACCTTTTGAGGCATGATTACTTAACTCTAGATCATGCTTTTTTAAAACGATATCTGCTTTTGGATTGATCGGTTCAGAGAATAAAACCACCAATCCCCTTGAGATTACTTTCATTTCACTAACTTTTTCAAGATTTTTATAGACAGCTTCTGCCATTGGACTTCTGCAGGTGTTTCCGGTACAAACAAATATTAATTTATGATACTTCCTCATGTTTTCCTCCATAACATAGATTATTCCGATTACTCATTCAGGAATACCGGTATGTTTACCAACATTATTTGCCCGACTATAATACCGGACGATAGTATCCGTAATTGTTGTTTCTAAATTATATGCTATATTCTAATGATGCGATACCCCGCTGCCTTTAGCAGACGATTCATGATAGCCTGTCCCAGGCTATTATCTTCAAAGCTTTCAGAATAAATATATTCGGTATGCATTTCATCAAACTCTCGTAAAATTCCATAAAGTCCGGCTGCAATCGAAGTTTCATCCTTCCTTGATCCAATCGTCATAACAGTACCATATCGGTAAAGCTCCTTTGTTTCATCAGTTGCGATAATGCCAACGCTGCTGCCGTTCTCCAGTTTTTCCTTGGCCTTTTGATTAATCGAAGCAATAACCTTTTCTGTATCCCCTTCCAATATCGTTAAATTACCTTCGGGTGCATAATGACGATACTTCATTCCCGGTGCCTTCGGAGCCAGATCAGTATTCGGGTTATTTATATTAATCGCTGGATCATATTCTATTTCTCCAATTACATTCTGGAGCATCTCCTTCGTGATACAACCCGGTCTTAAAATCATTGGAGTTCTACCAGTCAAATCAACAATCGTTGATTCTAATCCCAGCGTCGCTTTACCCCCATCGATAATCATTTCTATCTTTCCGCTTAAGTCATCTATCACATGCTTTGCGCTCGTGGGGCTAGGTTTTCCGGATAGGTTGGCACTGGGTGCCGCTATATAAATGCCGGCTCTTAATATAAGCTCTCTTGCTACTAAATTCGCCGGAAGACGTATTGCTACCGTATCAAGTCCTCCGGTGGTTTGATACGGAACATGATCCTTTTTCTTTAATATTAATGTTAAAGGACCCGGCCAAAAAACCTCAGCTAATTGATAGGCTTTCTCCGGAATTTCCTTTGTCAGATATTCCATATCCTTAATCTGAGATATATGAACGATTAATGGATTATCGGATGGTCTTCCCTTCGCTTCATATATTTTCTTTGAAGCCTGTTCATCCAAAGCATTCCCACCCAGACCATAGACAGTCTCAGTAGGAAAAGCTACCAATCCGCCGGAATGCAGTATGCTTACTGCCTCCTCTAATTGCATTTCCTGAGCTTCTTGTGTATCTATTTTAATTATCTTCGTATTCATTAATATCCGTACTCCCTGTGGCTACGTTCAACGATAAGCCTCATTATACCATTAAATTATAATAAAATCAAACCTCGTAACCTTATTGCACTGATTTCTCTAAATCGCCATCATTAATAAACTGAAAAATAGCAAGATGAATTCCCCAGGCCATCCTTTCCTGATATTCATCACTAGTCAGCAATGCAGCTTCTTCCTGATTAGACATATAGCCGCATTCAACTATCACCAAGGGACATTCTGTTTTTGTTAGCATATAATAATTATTATTAGACTTAGCTTTTCGGTGATTACCATCCTTAATTGTTTTTATAAGTTGTGCCTGTATAATCTCCGCCAGACGTCTGCCCGGATCGGACTTAGAATAATAAAATACCTGAGCACCTTTTACATACTCCTCAGTAAAACTGTTCTGATGTATACTGATTGCCAGATCTGCCTGATTGGAATGAATAATTTCAATTCTCTTTTTTAAATCTGCATTTTTCTTATTTGAATCCGACTCCGAATAAAGACCGACATCTTCTTCCCTGGTCATTATTACTTTTATATCATTTAACTCTAATAGGCTTTTTAATTTAAGAGCTATGCTTAGGTTGATATCCTTTTCCAAGAAAGCATTCACTCCGACTTTTCCCGGATCTCTTCCACCGTGACCAGGATCAATAACGATAACAAGCTGATCCTCTTTCTCAATATTTTTTTTAAAGAAATTTCTTTTCATTACCTTGATCGACTCATCCGAGGTTAAGATACTGGCTAATAATATTAAAACTAAGAATATCACGCTAAAATATTTCTTCTTCATGTCTTACATCCATTATTTATATTCCATACATCTTATGAAGAGCTTTCGCGTCCTATTCTAACCTTTCGATATTATCCTTTCTCTTATGATATATTTTCTAAATAGTTGCTATTCGTATATGCAATCTCTGTGCACACCTGGAATTATTTAATGTAACGGGTTATTGTATTCCAAACATTTTCGTTTTCTAAACCAAGTTTCCATTCTGCGACACCCGCCACGTCAGCTTCCTTAATCGCCTTCATTTTTTCTTCAATTGACCGTTCTTCTTCCTGCCAGATACGATAGATTGCTCCGTCTTTCGTAAATTCTGCATAATTACAGCCATATGAATTATCCCACTTGGCTTCCACACCATTTTCCGCTAAAAACTCTATGGTCCTTGCCATGCCCAGCGCTTCCGCAGAGACCTCTCCATTCACTTCCTTCCATACTCTTGTATAGAAAGGAATTGCTATGATTGTTTTTTCTTTTGGAACCATGGCAAGAGTATTATTTATTGCATCCTTTACAAAGCCGATCGAAGAAACCGGCCCGGCTACCTCTGATCCTCCATGATACTCATCATAGGCCATAATAACAACATAGTCTAATATTTCACCCTGTTCTTCCCTATCATAATATTCCGTATAAGGAGATGGAACATAATTATCAACTGACAAAACAATTCCGTTATTTCTACATTTTACAGAGAGCTCCCGTAGGAATTCGATAAAATGTATTCCGGATTCTGAAGGTATTTTCTCAAAATCAATGTTAATTCCATTGAGCTTATATTCCAAGGCAGCTTCTATTAATGCATTGGATAGGGCATCCCTGCGTGAAGAATAAGAAAGCAGTTGACTCATATTAAGATCCGGATTCACGTTGAAATCATCTACAACCGCCCAAACCTCGAGTCCAAGATCCTCTGCTTTAGATACATACTCCTGAGTTGCTACTGAGGATAATGTACCTGTTTCATCCTTAATACTAAAAAAGGTAGGAGCTATTACTGTTAAATCCTTCGTTCTCCGAACTAAATTCTCAAGATTATCCACAGCACTTTCATTAAATATCTGATGGAAAACCATATTAACCTTTCCGGTTCTGGTTTGCGCTGTATATTTTGGTGCTTGATAAGAGCTTTCCAGTTTCTCATAAAAGGATTTTTTTAAATTCTTTTGTCTTACATAGCCCTTAATTCCATCTGCCGTCATTACTTTAACAAATCCCTTTTCCGGTGCTTCCTCCGTATCTACATGCATTAAACTCGTACCTGCAGGTAATTGCACCAGTATAGGGCTTTTAATACTGGGCTTATAACGAAGCTGAGTGGCCTCCGAAACCTTTGAATATAAATAATCCCCCCATATATAGTTGATTACCACACGGTTAGGCTCCTCATAATACTCAAACGTTAAGTCGGAATATTGTTTAACAAATTCCAGTGACAGATAAACCTGATTGTTTATAAATTCTACAATCGGATATTCAGAAACAACCTTTGTCTCTATCATGCTTTTCGTTACGGTATATTCCTTACTGTCGGCTTCTATTCGTATTATTTCATCGGGTGTTGTATAGGTTAGTAAATTCTCATTGTTATCCCAATAAAAGCGGTGGTTAAATTGTTTTACCACGGTATCATAATCTATATAAACCATGCCATTTTGCAGCATGCCTTTAGTCTCATATATTTCATCCTGAAGAATTACTAAAACCTCAGAATCCCCTAACTTATAATACTCCGTTAACTCCATTACTTTATCACTGGGGGTAATCTTATCTATAATCATTGTTATCGCAACAATAGCAATGATAATAACAGCAGTAACCGTGCCTAGGACAGCAATTTTTGTTCTTCTTTCCATAAAAACCTCCATCTGCGTGCATTCGCACGTTTCACTGTATCAAAAATATCTCCCACTATTATATCATTTATTTAATACATCGTCATTACTAAATTCGACTTTTTTACTTTTATTAAAAAACCAAGGCCACCAATGCTTATGGCAGCCTCCGGTTAAACCATCCTATTTAAAGATATCATTTACACATGGTAATGAATACTAAGCTGCAATGTTTCCGACAAAAAAGTATAGAGGGCTTTTTAAGTGCCGGTTAACATATTCATTATCAATATTTATAGTGAGAAGCTTGAGAAATAATACAAACCTTATTCAATCAACAATTAAGTATAACAGCTTAATAATATAACAGCTTAATATAAAGCTTAAGATAATAGCTTGATATGGCAGTTTAAGATAAAGCTTAATACAATAGCTGAATATAGAGCTTAAGATAAAGCTTGATACAATAGCTCAATATAGAGCTTAAGATAACAGCTTGATATAACAGCTCAATATAGAGCTTAAGATAACAGCTTGATACAATAGCTCAATATAGAGCTTAAGATAACAGCTTGATACAACAGCTCAATATAGAGCTTAAGATAACAGCTTGATACAATAGCTCAATATAGAGCTTAAGATAACAGCTTGATATAACAGCTTAATATAGAGCTTAAGATAACAGCTTGATATAACAGCTTAATGCAACAGCTCAATATAGCAGCTCAATATAGCAGCTCAATATAAAACTTAAGATAAGGCTTTATATAAGACTTTATATTGCAACTGTTAAATACTACTTTTGTATTGCTAACCTCGGATAAGAAGGTCATTTGTGATATGTTATACTTATCCTGAGATGCAGGTTCCTCTGTTGCTTATTCCAGCTATTAAAATAATGTTTCAAAAAATCGGTTTGTATTACGCGAAGGCACGGTAGGCTCCTCTATATCAGGAACCGGTCTCACCCTTCGTTTTATTTCATTACTAACTCTTGTAATTGTTTTTTCCTTCGCTAAAGGAATGAAATACAGCCAGGAATTGCTTCCTCTTATATCTTCTGAGGCCTTTGCAAATTGTATTAGCTTTTGTAGGTCCCATTCAGACCGTCCCCCGATTACTATTTTCACTCCACATCGCAGAAATTCTTCCCTGTTCCCGGCAAAATCTATTCCAAAGTCAAGGATGATACTTTCGTAATCTTCTCCATATATCTCTGCCACTTGGTTTCTCCCGACTTCTTTATAGCAGGTAATCTGATGAAAGGAAAAAGAGAAGGCATCTTCCCTTTTCCACTCGTAAGCTTTCTGAATGAGCAGCATATCCTGATGCCTATTACATTCCAGTAAGGCTGTTCTTCGACCCAGCTCCTCTCCGTGATAAAAGGCTAGCATAAGGGCTGTATGCGTTACTCCAACACCATGGTGAGTTCCGATTAGCCCGATCACTATTCGTCCCTTACCATGACCTTTCGTTGTTATATTATGATATAGTATCGGTTTACGTCTCATAGCTTACCTCTTTTAAAAAGCTTAATGTTTCTCTCTTTCTTTGATGTTTTCTTGATTGGGCGAATTATTTCCCTAAAAAAATCCAGTCCGTTAGCCTGTGAAATCTTTTCAAAAGGATTAGGCTCGTAGGGCACTCGGTAGCAATTCCGATTTACCATGCTCCTCATGACCTGCTGAAACTGCCTTCCATTCATAAAATTAAACAGAAATGAAATATCTTTATATTCTGTCAGCATAGCTAGAGTTTGTTCGGCATATCTTAGCTCCCAATCCTTAGCCCCAAGTATCAGGAGTTTAATCTCCGCTTTTAAATACTCTGCTAAGTTATCATCTGTCAGACAGCCAAAATCCTGTACGATAACCTGATAATTATTAGGAATCATATGATCTCTCTGCTTATTTGCCAGCATGGGTAATCCCTGAATAAAATAAATGCCATCCTTGATCGGTACATCCTCATAGCAGCTTTTGATAGCCCGGATACATTCACTTTTATTCTTTTCCTGATATAAACACATAAACTTTTGGCGAATAAAATAATTACAGATTCGAAAGGCTAAATGTGTTACTCCAATCCTCGGTTGTGCTCCGGCGACAGCAATTATAAGAGTCTGACTTGATTCAAGAATATATTTGTTCTTTCGTTGCAAAGCCGATAATTGTTTACTAATATCCTCGACTGTTGCATATCTTTGGGACGGATTATATTTGAGACAATGGTTGATGATATGCTTAAGCCCTATGGAGCATACTCCAATCTGATCAATATTATCAATACCGAAGTCATCATTTTGAAAAATCAAACCTGTGGACATATAATACAGCAACATTCCGATACCATAAATATCACAGCGTTCATCTATCTTATTACTGCTATATAGTTCCGGAGCGGCATACCCCCTGGTACCTAGATAATACTGCCCGTCCGATAATTCGTCCTGATAAATAGCACTTCCAAAATCGATCAGTTTCAACATCTTACCTGATAGAATAATGTTTTCAGGCTTTAGGTCTACGTATAAAACCGGCCTTTCAATGGAATGTAAATAGTGAATTAAATCACAGATTTGGAGTCCGAATTGAATTATGATATCTTCACGAAAGGCTCCTTTTGACGAAATAAAATCCTTTAGAGTATCTCCCTCAAGATATTGTTCGACAATATAGGAACCATCTTCATCTTCCTCAATATCATAAATTATAGGAATACAAGAATGTTTCAGATTTTTTAATAATAAAGCTTCTTTCCGTTGTAAATCATATAAGGGATGGTTTTTAGAAATAAATTTGATGGCGCGGTAAGAATTTAACTTGATATGTTCGGCAAGATACACCTTGGAAGTGCCGCCTCTTCCAAGTAAACCTAAGATTCGATATTTATGAAACCAAATTTCCTGTTGCATTCTCTCCTTTCCTATCAGCAATGAAAAACACAGAATCAAGTCAACTTCATTATATACGGATTTTACCAGTATGGCAACAAAAATTTATATGTGTTATTTCACAATTTTTTTGCTGATTCTTGTAACTTTTACCATTGTCAAAACATCCTTTATCATGTAGATTCCGAGCACTTTTTCATATAAATTTCATATGCAGGTGTATTGACTTTACTTGTTTTTTAAATTATACTTTTTTTACACCAATGGGTAGGTTTTCGTTTACCTGACGAAAACGGTTCCTTTTTTAGCACAGAAAGGGGTGTACTTTATGAAGATAGAAAAAATCAGTGATAATCAAATTAGATGTACCTTGAATAAAAGTGATTTAATAGACCGAGAGCTAAAAATCAGTGAACTTGCTTATGGGACTGAAAAAGCTAAAGCATTGTTTCGTGATATGATTCAGCAAGCTTTCTATGAATTTGGTTTTGAAGTAGATGATATTCCTTTGATGATTGAAGCAATTCCGGTATCAACCGAATGTCTCATCTTAGTAATAACAAAGGTTGATGATCCGGATGAACTGGATACCCGTTTTTCTAAATTCTCATCCTTCAATGTTCACGAGAACACAGAAAAGAATGACTCTGAGGAAGATTCCTATGCAGATGAGATTATTAATTGCTTTGACCAATCGGATGATGATTTAAATGAAGATGTTGAGGACAGCCCTAAGGAGGATAACCTAGAGGTGTCCGAGGCTACAGAGGAGGAGCTTCCGACGAAACCGGGTGCTCACATTGCTTCGAAATTGACTAAAATCTATTCTTTCAGGTCATTACAGGAAGTAGTTGATTTGGCTTATATTATGCTTGGAAATTATAATGGTTCCAATACCTTATATAAGAATCCAGTGAATTCAACTTATTATTTAGTAATCAGCATCTCGGATCATACACCAGAGGAATTTAATAAAATTTGTAATATCATTTCAGAGTATGGAAAAGTAGAACGTTCCACCTATGCAAGTTCCACTTATTTCGATGAACATTACGAAGTTATTGTAAAGGATCATGCATTACAAATTCTTTCCGTGATGTAACATTAAAAAACATTTTATTAAACTGATCGTTGTTAAAAGGGGCTGTTTCAAAGCTAATTGATTAATTAGTAGCGAAACGGCTCCATTTTTTATGCCTAAAAAGGGGCACCGCACATATTTTGAACGGCCCCCTTCTTTATGTGATTACTCACCTATTTCTGCGTTTATTCTGTCCATTAGTTCTTCCGGATCCAATCCATGAACCATAGCTGCTTCTTCTAAGGTTTCAGCCTGTGCGGAAGGACATCCAAGGCAGTGCATACCGATATCTAATAACACCGGAATAATGCTTTGATCTAATGAAATCGCCTGCGCGATTGTCATGTCTTTGGTTATTTTAGACATAATTAATTCCTCCTTTAATAAATGTTTCTGCTTCTCTTGGAGGGTTATCCTCCTGATAAAGTATATTATTTATTTGCTTGGTTTGGAGATAATGTACTCCATTCTTATCAAATATTGATTATCTTTTCTGCAAGCATAGCTTATTATATTCTATGAATTTCATGCCGTCAAGACCATCGAAATTATTTATAGGATTTTAATTTTAGTATTAGGCTGACTAACGTATTATATTCCCTGTATTTTCCCAAGGTGAGTATTTGCAATTCGAACTACGTAATGCAGCTAAGTAGAAATGACTCATCCCTGGAAACATTTCTTCCCCGGTCTTAACAATATCTTGAATGGCTGAACCATAATTTTACTGCCATCAGTTCTTAGGAAATATTCAAAATATACTTGCAATATAGTTCCTCATATATTAAAATGTAATCGATTGTTATGAAAAGGAGGTTGTTTACAATGGCATATACAATAAGTGATGAATGCATTAGCTGTGGCGCTTGCGCTGGCGATTGCCCTACCGGATCAATTTCCGAAGGAGCTGGCAAATATGAAATTGATCCTAACACATGCATAGATTGTGGCGCATGTCAAGATACATGTCCTACCGGCGCAATCTCAGAGTAATACTTACATAAAAAGAGGATGCAACAAAGTAACTTTTCTCCTTCCGATGAAGGATAAACCGTTTCTTTCACATCCTTTTTTTATTTAGTTTTATATGTATATTTTATTCTTTTTAAAAAACTTGGATTTTTTTCTATTTTTATCGATTGTTGCCGCCGTCATAACTCTGCCTTTCTGGTAATCCCTTAGTGTGGCATCAAATTTTTTAAACCGTTCTTCTTCCTTTTCTTCCTGGAGTCTCATTAGGTAATTCATTTCTCTGATTACATTGTCTGCAACATTCATACTGATATCTTCAGTCAGTACACCGTTATTCTCCTTCAGGGCAGCCAAAATGATATGATTCATTATGGCTTTAAACTGTCCCATTTTTGAAGTTTCTTCTTCCTTAATTTCATGCCCCTCTTCTTCAGCAATAAGGCTTGTCCCTTCTTCCTTTTCTATTAGCTTGTCCTCATTGAAAAGTTCCATAACTTTTTCATCCTGCCCTTCTTTTTGTCCTTTTTCTGTATCAGATTCAAGTGAGTCCGGTGTGTTCAAGTTGGATAAAAGCATCTTAATCGCTTTTAACTGAAATCCCTGCTCTTTCAGATGCCTCACCTTTTTAAGCAGCTCAATATCCGATTCCTTATAATAACGTTGTTCCATTTCATTACGGGAAATCGGTAGAGCAAGCTCTTTTTGCCAGTATCTGAGAACATGAGCCTCTACATCAACTCGTTTCGCAGCTTCTGAAATCATATACCTAACTTCTTCCACTCGTTTGCCCTCCCTATATAATGTAATTATTTTCCACTTTTTACATTATAACATAGCAAACTTCATTTGCAATATGGTTTCCACATATTCCCATATAACTTGTCGACATAAAAAGGGGAAACCTCAAAGAAGTTTCCCCTTTTCTACACAATCCATAATATTACGTATCGTTATAGACCGTATTACAACTAATTTTGGTTCTTATTACAAACATAGATAATGCTACCGTTATGGATAAATGGCAACTCTATGTAATATATTATACTTGCTTTATCGTTCCAGATTAGCAAACTTGGTAAACTGTGCCTGCCATGCCAGTTTAATTGTACCCGTGGGACCATTTCTTTGTTTACCGATAATAATTTCTGAAACACCGGGTTCTTCTGTGTCTTTGTTATAATAATCATCACGATAAATAAACATTACAACATCGGCATCCTGCTCGATTGCTCCGGATTCTCTTAAGTCCGATAACATTGGTCTCTTATCCGGACGCTGTTCTACCGCACGGCTTAACTGTGATAATGCAACTACCGGAACATTGATTTCTCTTGCCAGGGATTTTAAAGATCTGGATATTTCTGATATTTCCTGTTGTCTTGATTCCGATTTCTTACTTCCGGTCATCAACTGAAGGTAATCTATGATAATTAGTCCAAGATTTTTCTCTAGCTTTAGCTTTCTGCATTTTGAACGCAGTTCACTGATTGAGATTGCAGAGGTATCATCAATCACCAGATTGGAATTACCAACGATACGGGCACTTTCCATTAGACTGGCCCAATCCTCACCGGATAAATTACCCGTACGGATTGCTTGTGAATCTACTCTGGAATTCATGGCAAGTATACGCTTAACCAACTGGTCCTGTGACATTTCCAAGCTAAAAATAACGGTTGTAACATTGGATTTTAATGCCACATATTCCGCTATATTAAGTACAAACGCCGTTTTACCCATAGAAGGTCTAGCGGCAATCAAAACTAAATCAGAGGGCTGCAAGCCCGCAGTCTTATAATCTAAATCATAAAAACCAGTTGCCACTCCGGTAACACTACCCTGATTCTTTGCTGCTGCTTCAATACTGTCAATCGATCTGAGTACAACGTCCTTGATATCTGTAAAGTCCTTTGTCCCTCTGTTCTGTGCAATATCAAATACCTGCTTTTCTGTTTTCTCGAGTATTACATCCAGCTTTTCTTTATCCAGATAACATTCATTCGCGGTTTCCTCCGAAACCTTTATCAGACGACGGAGCACCGCTTTATCCTTAACAATCTGCGCATAGTATCTGACATTGGCAGAGGTTGGTACCGAAGTTACCAAATCTCTGATAAATTCCAGACTGCAAACCTGAGGAGGTACATCCTTCTCCTTCAGGCGGTCCTGCAGTGTAACTAAGTCTACGGGTTTCCCTTCATTATACAGTTCCACCATGGTTTCAAATAGTATACTGTACTGATTTTCATAGAAGTCTGTTCCCGTAATAATTTCAGAGGCGGCAACGATGGCATCCCGGTCCATAATCATGGAGCCGATAACGGATTGCTCTGCTTCTGCGCTATGCGGAAGTATTCTTTTTATAAACGATTCATCCATACGTATTCCCTCTCAATGCTATCAGGTGTTGGTGTTAAATCAGTAATATTTACAGAGGTAACAGCCTCATTATTCCAATTTCAAATTATACTGCTTCAACCTTTACCTGCATCTGCGCGGTTACCTGTGGATGTAATTTCACAGGTACAGTATAGGAGCCGGCATTCTTTATCGGATCATTCAGCTGGAGCTTCTTCTTGTCCAGATCAAGTCCAAACTGCTCCTTCACTGCTGCCGCAATTTCCTTGGTGGATACAGAGCCAAATGATCTTCCGCCTTCACCTGCTTTAATTGATACCTTTATAATTAACTCTTCCAGCTTTTTCGCCTGATTTCTTGCATCTTCAAGGATTTCCTTCTGTCTCTTCTCTTCCGCAGCCTTCTGCAGGTTTAATTCATACAGATTTTGTTTTGTTGCTTCCATACCAAGCTTTTTGGGTAATATAAAATTTCTTGCATACCCATCACTCACCTTTACTATTTCACCCTTTTTACCCAGAGCCTTAACATCCTGCATTAAAATAATCTCCATCTGTCTCTCTCCTTTACTAACTTAATTCCATTCCAGAATGGTTTATCAAAACATACTACAGATACATGCATCAGATATTTACTTCTCAAAGCTTATCTATAATTCTCCTTCTTCATGCATCTTAGTCAATGTTGTCTTAATCCTTATTATTGCATCCTGTATTGTAGTATTTTCCAGCTGTGTTCCGGCAACACTCAGATGACCTCCTCCACCGAGCTTTTCCATGACAACCTGAACATTTACTTCATCAATCGATCTTGCACTGATAAAAATCTTATCATTATAATTTGTTAATACAAAGGTAGCCTTAATATCTGTAATATTTAACAGCTCATTCGCGACCTGCGCTCCCAGTATCATAGGACTGTCCACATCAGAGCTTGCGCACACTGCAATTGCATAATGCTTCAGATATATCTCAGTACTGCTGATCGCATCCGCCTTGGTCTTAAAGTCAGACATTTCGCTACGAAGTGCTTTTCGGATTCTGGTAACATCCGCACCACTTCTTCTTAAAAATGCAGCCGCTTCAAAGGTTCTAACCCCAGCCTTCGTGAGAAAATTATTGGTGTCAATCATAATTCCAGCATATAGGGCATCCGCTTCCAATGGCTTAAGCTTTAAATTACCTCCGATATATTGCATGATTTCAGCAATCATCTCACTGGTAGAAGAGGCATATGGCTCGACATAGGAAAGCAAAGCAGTATCAATCGCTTCATTCGTCTGTCTATGATGATCAAATATAACAATTGTTTTTGTATATTCCAAGAGCTCTGCACATTCCAGATAGCTGGCACGATTAACATCCACGATTACCAGCAGGGTATTGATATCCACGAGCTCCTTTGCCTGTTCATTTCGTAGGAACATGTCTTCTTCATAATCTGCATTTCCTACAAATTTACTCATCACAGGTCGCAGGGAGGACGTAACTTCATTAATTACGATATGGGCTTTTTTATTAAAATACTTTGCGATTCGATATACACCGATGGCAGCTCCAAAGGAATCGACATCTCCGATTTTATGGCCCATAACGATAACCTTGTCTTTTGCCTCCACAAATTCCCGGAAGGCATGGGCTTTTACTCTAGCTTTCACTCGGGTACTTTTCTCGACAGATATGCTCTTGCCACCATAATATGATATCTTTTCACGGTCCTTAATGACCGCCTGGTCGCCGCCGCGTCCAAGCGCCAAATCGATAGCTGCCCTGGCAAATTCATAACCATTCATATAGGAATCCGCATTTACACCTAATCCGATACTTATTGTGACCGACATCTCATTACCAATATTTACGCCACGAACTTCCTCTAGTACTGAAAATTTATTGGCTTGCAGCATGGGAAGATATTTTTGCTGGAATACGAAAATGTATTTATCCTTCTCCAGCTTTTTAATAATTGCATCAATTCCCTGCATATATTTATTTATTTTTCGATCTACTAATGCTGTAAGCAGGGAACGCCTTACTTCGTCGATACTCTCTAGGGCTTCTTCATAATTATCAATGTATAATAAACCGGTAACCAATTTCTGTTCTTTGTTTTCTTTGATTAAAGAAGTGATTTCTGTTTCATCATATAGATACATGGCGATTAAGGCATTCCTGTCATCCCAGGCACTCTCGGCGTCATGAAAGTTCCAGTTTAAATCCTCGCTAAAATCAGGTGCTATCACCTTTCGGAGAAGAACCTTATAGTGGCAGCCATGAAGTGTTACATGTATGATCTCATCCTTTTCCTTTTGGGGCAGCACCTCAACCGTAATCTCAGGAAAAACATTGGATATCGAATGCTTAGCTGCGCTTTTTTCCTGGATGATATCCATGAACTCATCATTTCCCCACTGCAGTTTACCCTCCAAATCTAGGATTGCATACGGAAGATTTAACTCCTTTAACAGCCTTTTTTGAACCTGTCCGTAATCCATGGCATACCGTACCAACTCCGAGGCAATTTTCCCTCGTTTTGAATAATAGATTGCCATAGCAATTATAAAATATATGAAAATAAAGCCAGTCATCAATAATCCGGCTTTTTGACTTATCGTATATATGCTCAGATTCATGCACAGCAAAAGAACTGTCAATATGACAGGCCAAAGAAGATATGCTCTTAGTGCACCTCTAAGTTTCAGTTTACGACTCATGGAATAGCACTCCTTAAAATAATGTGCGGGATAAGCAAAGGTATACGGGATAAGCAAAGCTCGCAAACTTCGTTCGTTCGCTCGCGTTGCGCGGTGTATAATCTAAATGACAGTCCGTAAGCGCGAGCGCTTCCGACGTGTCATTTATTATATCTTTGCCATCTGTACGGGATAAGCAAAGCTCGCAAACTTCGTTCGCTCGCTCGCGTTGCGCGGTGTGTAATCTAAATGACAGTCTGTAAGCGCGAGCGCTTCCGACGTGTCATTTAGATTACACACCTTTGCTTATCCCGTACATTATAACATTATCTTAGGAGATATGGAAGATTATTTTTTGGTTCGATTTGCATGAATAATGACAGAGATATCATAGATTACCTGAAATCATTACTGTTTCCTTAATTTTTTATATATACTTCATCCATAAACCATGCTGGCTGCAATAGAGATATAGGATTCCGTGCCCATTTCTTTTAAACCTAACCTCACAACTCTGTTCCGGATATAGTTTATTCATATATAACCGATCTACTGTTACGTAAGCAATAAAGGATATATAATGCTTTTTCTCCATCTCATGCTCCAGGCTCACATATATCTCTCCGCCATCAACTTCAATAACCGGGCAGTGCAGCTTATCCGCCTCCGAAGAAATTTCCTTTTTAGGCTCCAGAGTTACCAGTTTACTCCCACAACAGCTCATGATTAAATTATTGGTACTCGTTATAATGTTACCGCATTTGGAGCAGACATAAAACTTAGTCTTTTTCATATTCCCGCTATCATTATCATTGATAAGCTCTTCCCCGGATAAAATCTCGGTTACATTTACACCCAGAACCTCTGCTAGATCTATGACCGATGAAATATCAGGGCAGCCCTGTCCTCTTTCCCATTTAGAAATCGCTTTATCACTAACATTCAGCTTTTCTGAGAGTTGTTTTTGGGTCAGCTTCTTTTCCTTACGGATTCTTAATATTAAATTTCCTATTTTTTCATTATCCATTTATATCACCTCGAAATCATCTTACCTTCCAACTGAATTATGTTCAACCTACGCTCCGTAGAACTTAATATCATGAATTTATTACAGCAATCTTATTCTATCCTTATCTGTCGGAATCCCATGATAAACCATTTTCCATTCTCCGTTTTGAAACACCTCATATCGTTCAAAAGCACATGGGATACCCTTTGCCGTAAGAACCTCGCTGCTGTCCATTAGTTGAAAGTGTAGGTGAGGTGCGGTTGAATTACCGGAATGTCCTATCTTTCCCAAAACCTCTCCTTTTTTTACTTTTTGGTTGGCCGAAACGGTGATTGAACCCCTCTGTAAATGAACAAATGCGGCATATACATTTTCAGCACACTTCATAATAATATAATTACCGGCAACAGACCGGAAACCATTTTTCTCCGGGTCGAGAAAATAAGCATTCTTAAAAGCGACAAAAAGATCTGATATGAAATGAACAATGGGTCTTTCTGCGTAACCATCCTCCGCTGCGATTATTTCTCCCTCACAAGGTGCATAAATCTCTTTCCCCCAGCAGTAGCATTGACCAAGAGGAATGCCTAGTAATAAATAACGCAATAAACCTGTCTTATAAAATGGCTTTCCGTTTCTATTCCAATCAACCTGTAAGAAGTCATATGCATAGCGTTCTCCAAACTTATCCGTACCGTGACTTGGGACCCTTTTCCCTGGGGTGTTTGGCGCCAACCACTCGCCCCTTAACGGAAATTCTATTATGACAGGCTTTTCATATATCATTATACGTTCCCTTCCCCAGTCTTCTGGCTCATACTATATTTACATGCTCTTTAACTATATGTATAATTACTTACAGTATAAATTGTACTGCAAATGCCACATTCACAACACGCCTTTTCATTTTACTGGATGTCTCTGATTATCGACAATTCCTTAGATAGCCATATCCACCTTGATGTATACTGATAATAACTTTTTACCTTATCCAGTTTATTTGTAGAAGATCTTTCTGAGTTCTGTTAAGTAATCATCCAGTTTTTCGACGACCTTATCATAATCCAAGGTTGTAAATCCATGACTTCGTATCTCCTCTAGTATTTGATTCGTAAAACCGATATTAGCCCAGTAGATAAGCTGTTTGCATCTTTCAATGTTCAGTCCTTCTCTGAATTTTGATTCATCAATAGCACCAAACATTGTCTCATAGCATAAAGGCTGTTTCCCCTTAGCTCTTTCCTCCAAAGCCTTATTAATTTCATCTGACTTTGTAATGCTGCTCATCCTATTGAATTCGAATATCCAAGGGTGTTTTTGCATCAGCTCGAGCTGAAGAAGATATGATTGTTTTAGACTTTCAAAAACATCCCTTTCATTGAAGTTCATTAATTCAAGATATTCTTTTTGAATCATCTCCCCACAGTAATCATAGAGGAACAGAAAAAGTTCCTTTTTACTATTTACATAGTGGAACATTAATGCTTTTGATATCCCAGCTTCTTTAGCAATTACATTTGTAGAGGCATTATCATACCCCTTATTGGCAAATTCTTTTAGTGCTGCATTCAAAATAATCTTCCGTCTGTTAGGTTCAAGTTTTTGTATATTTAAGCTCATAGTATGACTATACCTTTCCTGATAAATATATTTTCCTTCATAGCCCTTTTCTTTTGTTTTGCTTATGTTATTTTCTTTTGTTATTTACTATTGCCATTTGCTTTTGCTATTTGCTTTTGTAATTTGTTATTTGCTTTTGCCATTTATCTTTGCCATATGCTTTTGCTATTTACTATTGTCATTTACCTTTGCTATTTGCTTTTATCTATCTTTTTGCACATTCTATATGATTTACCTGTTAGGTCAATTTCATCATACTACTGTTTACCTGTTAGGTCAAGAGCCTAAAAAAAGGATCCGCACAAAACTGTATCAACTCGTTTTGCTGCGGGTCCTTAGATTAACCATATATTATATATCGCTTTATCCTATCTTTCCGACAGTTGCTCCCATATCAAGCTTCGGAGGTATTACAATATGCTCGATAATTGTTGCTTTCGGTTTTTCAATCATATCAATCAACCTTTCAGCCGCATACTGCCCCATTCTTTTTGTATCCTGGCATACGGTAGTTAATACCGGTTCCATATATTTAGCCAATTGGATACCATCATAACCTGTTACGGAGATATCTTCCGGTATCATCAAGCCTCTGGCTTTGATAGCATTAATTCCTCCGATGCTGGCGAAATCATCCTGAAACATAATGCAGGTTGGCGGGTCACTCAAATCCAGTAACTCGTTTGTTATTTTTGCGGTTGCTTCCGTATCACGGTAATGCGCTGCTCTCACATACTCTTCCGGTATATCAAGTCCAAGCTCATATACCGTTCTATAAAAACTGGATATACGAGCATTCGTAACGGATGATCCGTCCCCGGCATTAATAAATGCTATTTTTCTATGTCCGCACTGATATATATAATTTATGAGTTCTTTAACCCCTTTTACATTATCCGATATAATTGCAATTCTACTGTTAAATATATGGTCTATTGTCACAACCGGTAATTCGCTTTGTATCAAATCATAAACCTCAGTATCATGAAAATTGATACATGCTATGACTACTCCGTCAATTCCCCTGTACCTACAACATTCCAAAAATGACATCTTATCTTTTCTCTGTCTGCTTCCACTAATAAATGTAATATCATATCCACGTTTTTCGGCTGTAAATTTAAAGCTTTCTAATATTGATACAAAATAATTATGGGTAAGTCCGCTTCGGGCTTCATCCATAAATAGCACTCCAAGATTATAGCTTTTATTCATCTTTAGGGCTCTAGCAGAGGAATTCGGAAAATATCCCATCTCATCTGCTTTATTCTTGATTAACCTTTTCGTATCTTCGCTAATATCTTTATGTCCATTTAAAGCTTTACTAACTGTTGCTATTGAAACACCACATGCGACGGAGATGTCTTTCATAGAAACCATGGCTGTTCCTCCCACTGTAAATCGATGTTATATCCTCATAGTCGAATTTTATCTGCTTAACTGAAGCCTAGTTTAATGATTACTTAACTATATATACTACTATACGATAATTAACCTATTGTTGCAATTAATATGTTTACAAAATGGACCATCAGCAGTTCGAAATTGTTTATGAGGTAATACATTAAGCAATGACGCCCCAAAAAGATAAAAGGTTTACTTGTGCTAGAATGGCCTATTTTCAAAAGTCAATGAATATTATCTAAAAAATTATTAATATTTGACCATGTTAAATCATTGAATGTAATACTCTCATGATTTGTATCATAAATAACAGATATCTTTTTATTTTTACTGCCCCAATGATTGAAAAGCTTCATTGAACGGCTTCTCACTACGGTTTTATCATCTTCAGCTAGTAAAAATAATACCTGATTTTTTAATTTCGGAGCAATCGATATTGAATTATATTCTTCCTTGATTAATAATTTTATTGGAACCAGAGGCAATTTATCTTGAATGACACCTGTTACATACTTATCGTAGGCGCAAGATAAAATAATTCCCTTAATATCTCTTTGTGACGCCAGATGAATAGCAATACCTGTACCAAGACTATGTGATATGATAATGATATTTTCATTATCTATATCATCTCGATTGGAAAAATAGTCATAAATGAACGCTGCATCTGAAAACATCAGCTCGCTGTCTTGTCTACCGGTACTTGATCCACAACCACGATAATTAATAAATGCTAACGCCCAACCGCTTTTTATTTTCGTCGCATATTCAACTATATTGGTAGCTTCTTCTCCCCTTCCTCCAAAATAGATAGCTAGAGGTGTTTTTTCATTACTCTGTTTTTTATATAGATACCCCTGAAGGTTAATGTGATCCACAGTAACTATATCAACGTTTTCAAATTGCTCATCTTGCATCTGAATCCGTTCAAAATAATTCTTCGATCTATGACTGTCAGTATATAGAACCTGATATCGGAAAAAATATACTAGGCATATTAAAATCAGCCATCCACATATTATAACTATTATCAAGGAGGGCATGATGCTCTTTACTAATTCCAGCAAAGGTATACCTCTTTTGGTATGATTGCATAACATAAGGAATAAAATACATAAAAAAACAGATAATCCACAAGATACTATCTTTATTATGATGGGACAACTATGAATGGATAGAATTCCATATGATATATTAAAGCATAAGAAGCAAAGTATTCCAATAATAATTGAAATAACTTTAGTATTCGCAATAAGATTCATAGTAACAGCCGCGTTTATATCCTTTCTCTTGATTTTTCGTTATCCATTAGTGCGTGCTTTAGATATAAAATCATTTGATTCATCTGACTGTCTAATTTTATCTTATCTGTTCCATGATTAATTACGTTGATCTCCACTCCATCTAAAAAGGTTATAAGAAATGATGATATCTCATCCGGTGGAAAGATAGGTGTAAATTCATTTCTCTCTATCCCCTTATTTATTAAAATTGTCAAACACTCTAACGTATTGGCAAATCGTTGATTCAGTAAATTCTGTACCTTAGCATTTCGCTTACTAGTCATAAAATATTCAAATATCACAGGCTCTATCCCGTTTTGTATATATTCTAGCATATTTTTTATTTCCTCTGTCAGTTCTAAGATTGCATCCCAGATAGTTCTACCATTCATACTAAGATTATGCACCATAGAAATGAGATTGTTATCGTTTGCTTTCATAATTTCTAAAAATGCTTCCTCCGGACTAGAAAAGTATAAATATACTCCGCCTCGGCTAAGACCGGATTCGTCTATTATATCTTTCATCGTAGTTAATTCATAACCCTTTTGTATAAACGCCCTTTTTGCAGCATTTAAGATTTGTTCTTTTTTTTGTTGCTTATAAATATCTGAAACCTTTGGTGACATATTCTTAACCCTCCTGTCATTGTTTGAAACAAATAATAATGACACACGTGTCATTATTATTATAAGCGACACGTGTGTCATTGTCAATAGATTATGTTCTACACGACTGCTAGTGTAATTTAAAAACCGCTACACGATTCTAGTGAAGTTTTCACTGTTGTCATGTAGCAGCTAATATCAATTATTATCCATTGTATTAAGCATTAATGTTATTCACTTTTAAATTTGTCTGCTATCTCCTTAATTAATGCTGCATTATTTCTATTTTGCTGAGCGATCCTATTAATATCATCCGCTGTTGAGGTAGTCCGTTCATTTTTATTAACTATTTCATCCACTCCGGCTGCATTATCATTGGAGGCCATGCTTACATTGCCAATCTGTTCCTTGATATTTGAAACGGAATGTATGAATTCAACAGTTTTATTATCAATTTCATGAATAGCGGATTGAATTGTTTCCACCGAAGTACCATATCCTTTTGCCATTTCTACAAAGTTTTCAAACTTAGCTGCTACGTCCTCTTCCATAAACTGCATGATATCATTGAAGCACTCTCTTACCATTTCTATGCTGCGGTTTGATTCTTCAACAAGATGTTGAATTTCTGAAGCTGTACGCGAGGAGCTGTTTGCCAGTTTGCCGATTTCACCAGCAACCACCGTAAAACCCCTACCTGCTTCACCGGCTCTCGCTGCCTCAATTGATGCATTTAAGGATAGAAGGTTCGTTTGTGCTGTAATGTCAAGGATCTGATTGGCCATCTCATTGATTTTCATAAGGGAATGAAGTTTATCGATGGCTATTTCGATTTCTTGCTTTGTTTTATTAATTCTGTCAACACTTGTGGTAAGCGTTTTCTCTGCAATATTGCGCATATCAGTAGATGTCTCAAGCAATTTCTCGCTCCTATCATTACCATCTTTTACTTTCTCTTCAATCATTTCTACCATCTTAGAAATATGAATAATTTCCTGACTTACTGCCTCAATAGAGGAGTTTGTGCTTATGATACTTGCTGATAGTTCCTCTGTGGTTGCTGCATTATCCTCTACACACTCCATAAGAATTTCCGAAGAATCACTTATGGCATATGAGCTGTCCGTTAAGGAAGTCGAGCATGTATTTAATGTTCCGGCTACATCGCGGAAAGTTGTTGCCAGAGTATCAATGGCACATGCAATCTGTCCTACCTCGTTCCTGTGTTTTGAATATTTTATAATACTGCTGCTTTGTTTTAAATTCAAATCCTTTAGCTTATTAATCTCATGCTCAACAATACCTAAAGGCTTCGTGCTAATTCTTATTACGATAAAAGAAATCAATGAAATCAGAAAAATTGATATCAGAGAAATAATTCCAAGAACCATCTTATTGGAGTTCGCCTGAGCATAAATTTTCGACTCGCTGTCACTTAAAACAATTGCCCATCCTCGCTCCGGCATATACTTATATACAGCAAGATATTTCTTACCATCCGCTCCGACATATTCAATTGTATCCATGTTCAACTCAGGCTTCTCAGTTACTTTATTTATTACAGAAAGAAGCATCGGATCCTCTATCTTTGTAGCCATCAACTCTTCATTATCATCAAATATGTAATCGCCTGTATTGACATTGATTAAGGTATACTTGGCATTCTCTAGTCCTTTGATTGTAAGCTCGTCAAGAATCACCTTTAAATTTGATGCCAAAGTAGCACCGCCAACGTAGCCAAGAGGTGTTTTCCCATCACTGTCGTAAATCGGACAGTACATAGACAAAGTCAATTGCTTTGATGCCGGAGATACAAGAATTCCAGTATTATATAGCCCTTTTGCCGAAAGCATACTATTTTGCAGAGCCTTAAGAGGATCACCCTCCCTGGTAGTAATTCCTACAACATCCTTATTCGAATGCGCAATAATGTGGGAGTTCCACTCAGCTAGATAGATACCTTCCCAACTCTTTAAGTCCGCAAAATACTTCTCAGTATACGTCTGAGCAGTCGTCTGTAATTCCGTATTATCAATCGCTTTCAGATACTCTTTCAAATCTCTTGCTTTACCGAATGCCTGGAGTATAGACTCAGAGCTTTCAATATAGTTTTCAATAATGAGACTCTTCGCTTCCAACGATGTGATCATAGTATCAACAGCAGTACTACGCATAACCTTTGACATGTTATTATTTGATGTACTAAACAGTACTCCCGTGCATGTAATCACAATTATTGTGATAGCAATGGTTATCCCTGTACTTAACTTAAAATTCTTAAACATATCTCCAACCCCCCCATTGAATAGAATCATGTGTCTAAAAACCATTATAGAATCTTCGCTATCATAAATTCCGCAACAATCTTATAAAAGGTCGTCACCTACTTTCTCTATCATCTAAAGCGTTAAGATAACTTTAACAATTTATTACAACTCCTTATGATACAAAAATAGAACCATTCAAATATACAGATACCAGATCCATGTAGAAACAATAGAATACTATGAGAAAATGTCAGATTTGCTTAGCATAATTTACTAATTTTTTGTAAATTTGTTAAATTATATATATTTTATATGACTATTATATCCTTTATTGTCATTTTCGTCAACATCTCTACATAGTAAATTCCTTAAAAAAGTATCTTTTGTTCCTGTTTATTCCAAATAAGGCTGGTAACCAATATGTTAAACCTTGTATCCAGGCCAGAGATAAAACAAAGAGTCTGTATCCTGCCAGGAAGGCTTTATTTCATAGAATGAACTTTCCCAGGAGATAAAAAACCGCCATATCTGATGATATGACGGTTATCATTTACTTAAATATTTAGTTTACTAGGTTTAATCCATTGTGTAAGGCATTAAAGCAATATGTCGAGACATATTGTTCAATGGCTTAGTCCATTGTGTATGGCATTAAAGCAATATGTCTTGATCTCTTAACAGCTACTGTTAAAGCTCTCTGATGCTTTGCACAGTTACCGGTAATTCTTCTGGGGAGAATTTTACCTCTCTCAGATACATATCTCTTTAACTTATTGATGTCTTTATAATCAATTCCTGTGTGATTCTTATCAGCACAGAATACGCATACTTTCTTTCTTCTGCGTCCGAAGGATTTTCTCTTCATCGGAGAATCGCCTTTATCATCTTTTCTATTGAATGGCATGTCATGACCTCCTTATCCGAAATAAATTATATATTATATAATTCTAATTCTAGTTAAATGGTAATTCTTCGTCAATACCGTCCGGGATGTTCATAAATCCATCCCCCATTGCTGAGCTGGGCTCCGGTCTGAATTCTTTTTGGAATCCACCCTGTTGAAAACCTGAGTCTCCGTTATTACCCTTACTTTCAGCAAATTCTATTTCTTCTGCTACCACATCGGTCGTGTAAACCTTTTGTCCGTCCTTATTGGTATAACTACCTGTTTGAATTCTTCCGACAACAACCATCTTCATGCCCTGCTTAAAATACTTTTCAACGAATTCTGCCTGCTTGCCAAAAGCAACGCAACCAATAAAATCCGCATCCTGTGTATCGCCGGCTCTCTTAAATCTGCGGTCTACCGCCAAAGTAAATCTCGCAACTGCTGTGGAATTCTCTCCCTGTGAGTATCTCACCTCAGGATCTCTGGTCAAACGACCCATTAATATAGCTTTATTCATAAGTTAATACCTCCCATAATAGGTTTGCCTTAGGGTAGTATAATTAATTAAGCATCTTTTCTGATGCACAAATATCTGATTACATTTTCCATAATACGAATTCTCTGCTCGATTTCGTTCGGAACTGTAGAATCAGATTCGAATTGGATGAAATAGTAATAGCCTTCTTTCATTTTCTGAATTTCATAAGCTAATCTTTTCTTTCCCCAGTCATCAACATTAGTAACTGTTCCACCGAATCTGGTAACAAGTTCTTTTGCTGCTTCTAATGTAGCTAATCTGGTTTCATCCTCGATTTTTGCATTTACAACTAAGGCTAATTCATATTGATTCATAGTTGTTTAGCACCTCCTTCTGGTCTCTGGCCCTTTTCTAATGCTATTTGATTGACGAAGAATCAAAATCACATTTAAAGAGCAAGGAAATTTTAGTATAACATATCACAATTAACTATGATATCATACGTATGCAAATAATACAACCTATAATTTTACTAATAAAACATTTTTTTGATGGCAAATTTAGATAGAACTACTGTTATTCGTATAAACTACTGTAATCTGCCAACCTCTTTTGCAATAAACTAAGGATATCCTCCGGTTCCATATCTTTTGCCATTTCTACCGAAATTGTTACTGGAGGCAGATTCATATTAAGGTTTCTTTTTGCCATTCTGCGTTTTATACTACTGAGCTTGGAAAGAAAGCCTTCAATATTCTTCGGTATTACAGCGATTACCTTCTTGTTATATATAGTGATAATTAAAAATTCTTTAATATCGTCAAAGGAAATAAAACCTGCTCCGCTAATCGAGGAATTATCTACAATACCCTCTCTGGTTATCGTAAGTAGCTTTTTCACCTGTACTGCTTTCATAAAAGAAATAATAAATCCTATAAACAAAACAATAAGTGAAACTAATCCTGGAAGCCAGAAGTTTAGCTTATGCTTACTGAATCCATATACAGTTGTTGCAAATGCTGCGATCAGCATAAAAAAATTAGCAAGCATAATCACAAATGCCTTATAATTCATCTCTTCAATAATAATATCCCCCATAGAGTGCCCCCTTTAGCTCATCTAAGATTAGTTCAATTGTATCTGTTTCCAATTTTTTTTGCAAGAATTAATTCATTAATTTCCCAGTTTTGAAAATTTTTTCAAAAAAGTACTTTACCTGTCGTAGTAGTTGTGCTATACTACAATTACTACGACAGATGAAGTAGTTCTGTAGATGATATGCGCGCTCATCTATCAGAGTGATATCAAGGAGGGATCTTATTGATCAGCAGCGATGTAATCCGGGGGTATAATGATACAATTATCCTATATCTTCTCCTTGAGGGAGAATCCTATGGATATGAAATATCAAAAAACATTAAGGAGCTGTCCGGAGAGAAATATATCATGAAAGAAACCACTCTCTATTCTGCATTTAACCGACTTGAAAGTAATGGGTTTATTGAATCCTTTTATGGGGATGAGAGCTTTGGAAAAAGACGTACCTATTACAGGATAACACCAAAGGGTCTGGATTATTATAAGGAAAAATGCGAAGAGTGGGAATTAACCAAGGATGTTATTAATCGATTTATTAAGGAGTGGAATGTGTAATGGATACCATCAAAAGTTATTTGGATAATATGTTTGCCGGTTTACCAAAGACCGCAAGAGTAAACGATTTAAAGAACAATATCCTATCTAATATGGAGGATAAGTACAACGAATTAAAAAGTCAGGGCAAATCAGAGAACGAAGCAATCGGTATCGTAATTTCTGAATTTGGCAATATTGATGAGTTAGTAAATGAATTAGGGATACGCAAGGATGCTACAGATAACTCCCAACCACTAGTAACCGGGGAGGAAGTTGAAGCTTATTTATCGATGAAAAAGAAGATGAGCCTGCAAATCGGTTTCGGTGTATTTCTATGTATATTAGCACCGGCAGTTTTCCTGTTAATCACCGGTTTATTGGATCACGGAATGATACATGTTCACTTCAATAGCGACTCAAATGGAATTCCGGGGTTAATAGTGCTCTTTATATTAGTTACAATTGGAGTCGCAATCTTCATTTATTCCGCAATGAATTTTGAACGTTTCAAATACATGGAAGATGGTGTGCTATTACCCTCTGCTATCGAGAATGATTTGAAGCAAAGATATGATCGGTATACACCAAAATTTTATTTTTACCTCACCATCGGCATCTGTTTAATTATATTATCGCCAATTTCTATCTTTGTAACTTCACTCATTGATGATGATTTTTCAATATTTGGCGTAGTGATTTTGCTGGTCATCGTAGCGATTTCAGTTTTCCTTTTTATTGTGACCGGAGCAACCAGGGAAGGGATAGAACATTTACTTAAAATTGGGGATTATGTTCCAAAGAAAAAGAAAGAGAATAAAGTGATTGGAGCGGTAGCTTCTATCGTATGGCCTTTGGCAACCCTTATCTTTTTATTCAGTGGCCTTGTGTTTCATAATTGGTATATTATATGGATTGTATTCCCTATTACCGGTATTCTTTTTGGAATGTTCAGTGCTGCTTACAGTATCCTTACTCAGAAAAACGAATAATCGAAGCTTATGCGCCTGTGCAAGCGCTGACTATGATTTAACAGTCAGCTGCTAACAGGCGTATTTTTATTATACTAAGCTTCAAGTGTCAAGGTCTACTACTAACTTTCAGCAATCTCGTTTTATTATTTACATAAATTTATTCCTATAATTGTCTATGCAATACACTAATGAATGTTTTATTATAATCCTTTAAAAGTGTGCATAATAGCGAGCTTCAACCTTAAAATAAAGATCAGAGCTCGCTTTGAAAGATTTCTTATAATTTTTTCTTATTAAACAATCGAACAGCTACGAGGATACATCCTATCGAAAAGATAACCGTAATTACCAGTGCAGCAATCAGATCCTTACTATCCTTCGTACCCGTAAGAAGAGTCATATTATCTGATGCCAGCGCAATCGGGTTAAACCGGTGGGTATTAGGGATGATATCCATGATAAGCATCGTTGCAAGTATAATCGCAGTTAAGATTAAGCCACCAAAATTACCTGGTGCAATAGTACTCGATAAGAAAATCAGTGCTAGCACAAATAAACCAAAAATCCATAAACAGAATAAGGAAAAAAACAGATTACTGACGTTAGTCTCCTTATACAAATACTCGGTATATCCATAGGTAGTTAACACCGCAAGAAGATAACCAACGGTCCATAACAATATTCCGGCTATATACTTTGATAAAATAACAGTCGCTCTCGGTAAACCCTTTGCTAGGATATTTACTAAGGTACCCCGGGATAATTCATTGGAAAGCGTACCTCCAAAGACTAGTATCAAAACCAAAATACCCATTTGCGTAAAATTCTTAAAAAACTGTGCATAAGCATCCATTACGGTTGGTTCCGGTATCGTAATGACCATTCCTTCTACCTTCATTCCGGACAGGATATCCGGTAAAAGCTTTGCTAATATAGGGCTCATCATACCAAATAGAAAGAATACGGATAATATAATTAACCACTTAAAGGTACGAAGCTGTTCTAACAGCTCCTTTTTCAAAAATGCGTAAAATCCTTTCATCCTACCACCTCCAAAAACACATTTTCTAAGGAAGGTTCCAGGATTTCATATCGTATTAGAGGTACTCTCTCCTTCACCAGGTAAGCTAGAATTTCTGTGCTATACTGCTCGGAATTGACCAGCTGTATATCAATTTTATTCGAAATAGCACTGGTACCTGATACAAATGGAAGCTTACTGATTCCATGTTCTAACTCATTAATATTAACTCTGGCTGCCACTTCTATTTGAAGTGTATCTTTGCGATAATGTTCTTTAATATCAGCAACAGTTCCCTGCAAAACCAGCTTTCCCTTCTCCAATACTCCGATACTGTCACAGATTCGCTCCACATCAGATAATATATGTGTTGAAAATACTATGGTAGTTCTTTCTTTCGCGAGTGACAGGATATCCAGAATCTCCTTTCTTCCGACCGGATCCAGTGCTGAAGTCGGCTCATCACAGATTAACAGCTTTGGTTCATTTAATAGGGCCTGCGCAATTCCGAGTCTCTGCTTCATACCACGGGAGAAGCCGCGGATTTTACGATTGGCCCCCTCAAGTCCTACTAGCTCTAATAATTCCATCGATCTGCTTTTAATAATCTCCTGCTTTAATCCGGTCACTTCTCCACACAGTCTCAAATACTCCTTTGGTGTCATATAACTATAGAATTCCGGAACATCCGGCAGATAACCAATATTTCGATTTGTCTTACTATTTCCGTAGGTAACCTTCTCTCCACATACATGTATTTCACCATGATCCTGTGCTAAAAATCCTAGTATCATCTTCATGGTTGTGGTCTTGCCAGCTCCATTCTTCCCAATAAACCCGAATACCGAGTGCTCAGGAACCTGGAAGTATAGATCTTTAATTACCTCCATTTTTCCAAAGCTTTTTGATACATGATCAATTTCTAATACGGTCATTCTTCTTCCCCTCTGCCCAAAGTGAAATATAGAATTGGACCAATGATTTGAAAAAATACTACAATAAGGATCCATAATACCTTGTTTCCAAAGCGAAAAGATTTGTGGCGAAGTACATGTATTAAAGCTATAATCACCAAAATCATTTCAATTAAAAAAATTGGCAACAGAATCGGTAAATACTCCATTAAATTTTCCATACTCTTATCCTCCTACTTGCCGCTCTGCGGCTATAATAATCGTTTATAGTTCTTCCATTTTCCTTTTTAATTTCTGAAACCGCTCCTCCTCCTCTAATCCTGCAAACACCGGGTTATTAAGCAGTGCATTTTTAAGGTCCTGCCAAATGACCGCTGAGCTTCTGGGTAAAGCATCCCCCACTTTTATCGTTGAAAGATAGCTTTCCAATGCATCAAAAATTTTATTCCCATGCAAACTAAACTCGTGCCCTGTCTTCTTTATAACATTTACGTATTGCTCGAGCGCATCCATCGCAGCCGCTTTATTACCATGAGAGGCATAAGTCATTGCTGCCGTTAGGTTTACCTGTAATATAATAGCAGGATGCAGCTGATCCACTTCAAAAAGCTTACATAATTCCATAAACAAGTTATAATATTGATACATTCTCTGGGGTTGATCTTCATACATCTTAAAAAAATCAGGTGCAGCCCCAAGAATGGAGATAAGATTAGCATAGGTATAACCCTGGAGATACTGGATCGCCATATCCTTGTCGCCCTTCATCTGATAGGCTTTTACAAGAATACCTTCTGTCGGCATCTGAAGTTCATTGATATTCTCCAATATATCAATAGCTTCTACCGGACGCAGCAAGCTTAGATGACATACAGCCTGAAGCTTAAGCGCCTGTTTCGCAAGAACGATATCCTCTGAGGATTTGGTTACTCTTTCGAATAACTCTAATGCCCTCTCAAGCATCTGAACACTTTTCTCCTGAATTCCTGCCAGGTTTGCATGATTTATATACAACAAACCCATTTGAATTAAAAGATTCCAGCAAGAAAAGTACTTTTTGATATACTCTTCACATTCCGAATAAACCTTATCAAACGGTTCTTTCGCAAAGGCTTCTGAAAGCCTGCGATAGAGTTTTCTTACATCCTCCTCCGACATCTGCGCTTCGTAGCCGATTAACTGATCAATGGTTATATTAAAAAAGGAGGCCAATTCAGGTAGAAGAATAATATCCGGATAGCTTTGGCCTGATTCCCATTTGGATACCGCCGGTTTTGAAACACCAAGGTGCTTTGCCAGATCCTCCTGGGTAAGTCCTTTTTCTTTACGACTTGTTGCGATTATTTTCCCGACTTGTATTGAATTCATATAGCCTCCTTACATGAAGCATTTCCTATTTGTATGATACAATTTTAGATCAATCCTTGTAGGAATACAATGGATTTAAAGTTAATTTTGGTAAATTAAATTAACTTTCAGTTAACTTTTATTGAGTAATTTCATTGGTAAGTTCAAAAAACCTTCCTATAAAATAGCGCAGGCCTTTCTTTGCCTGTGCTTAAGGTTTTCCTTCAAGGTAACATCTATAATACTTTATTGATGTTATACTTTCACTATCTATTTCTGTAATCGTTTTTTATCTAATAATTCCTTCAAATAATCATTGATTTCTTTCTTCATAACGATTTATTTATTGATATGTGGTAAA
This sequence comes from Bacillota bacterium, assembly GCA_023414875.1. Classification (GTDB taxonomy): domain Bacteria; phylum Bacillota; class Clostridia; order Lachnospirales; family Lachnospiraceae; genus Mobilitalea. The sequence goes on from JAEZMV010000021.1 coordinate 301,615, forward strand.
GATTGCTATAATATGTTATACATGTATGTCCTATGTTTATTGATGGATGATTTTTAACTTATTTACTATGAAAAGAGGTGCTTTATGGAATTCAGAAATGCTACGATTGATGACTACCCTATTGTCGCTAATCTATTTTATCAGATATTTGAAAAACATTTACATGCCCGTACGGATATCTATCATGATGGAAATCCTTTGAGCAAAGAGGTTTATGAACAATTTATGACGGAGGAGAATCAGTTTGTTTTATTATGCACTGTCGATGAAGCCGCCGCTGGAATGTGTCATTATAAGATAATGGATACTCCTGAAAGTTCAATTTTGAACCGCCGATCAATCGTTTATATCGAAGATTTCTGTGTGGATAAGGGTTTCCGTAGAAAAGGTATTGGTAAAGCCCTCCTTCAATCTGTCATCGAACACGCGAAGCAATTGAAGGCTGATGCAGTAGAGCTTTCTGTCTGGGCATTGAACGAAGAAGCTGAAGCATTTTACAGGAGCATCGGTCTTCAGCCTAGAAGCACTAGAATGGAATATATCCTTCCTTAGAATACATATAGTAATTCTCTATTGAATGAGCAGGAACCCTACTCGGTATTGATTAAATATAATTTAATCATGTCATACTGTTGTCATGTTATTAGTGTTACTATATTTCTATTAACAGGAAAGTAAACGCTCGAATAGAATTTCTGTATCATACTCCTACTAAAAATAAAGAATAAACTATCTCACTTTATATACTGTCAATATAATGTCAATCTTATCGACATATTGGGAGCTTTCGAGTGCCTGAAGAAAAAGTAATTTTGAATAAACTCACTAAGGAGGATAACAAATGAATGAGGAAGTAATTGCAAAAGCTGGACAAATTGTTGAACGTAATACCGGAGAGGAATCTTATTGTGTTTTGGCTCTTACCGATCTCGATGGCAGTCCGACAGCGTCTACGATATCTGCCTCAAAAGCTGACGGTATCAACTGGATAACCTTCTGTACCGGTCTAGGCGGAACAAAAACCAACCGAATTAATAAGAGCAACCAGGCCAGTGTATGTTTTAACGCTCCAGACTACAATATTACTCTGGTTGGCACCATTGAAGTATTGACTGATCCGGAGGTCAAAAAAGAAATGTGGTATGGTGGTCTGGCTAACCATTTCAGCGGACCGGAAGATCCAAATTACTGTGTACTACGCTTCAAAACACAACGCTATAATCTTCTGGTTGATTGGATAGAAGAAAGAGGAAACATATAGTAACTAACTTATTCACCGGAGGGGTAAAGAGGCAGGGGGTAAAATAAATTATACCTATCTCTTTACCCTTTTGCACGCCTATCAAGTCTATCTTCAAAAGGATATATCTAGTCATGGGGATCCATCTATATCATTACTCTCTGTACCATAATAAATATAATTATGTCTATTTCTAAAATCCACCGGAGTCACGTGGAAGGACTTTTTAAAAAGAAAGCTAAAATAGGATACATTGTTAAACCCACATTGATCCGCTATGTTATAGATTGGAAGGTTCGTTCTTAACAGCAGATCCTTCGCCATCTTTAGTCGAACCTTCGTAATATATTCATTTGGCGTGATTTTCATGATTTCTGTAAATATTTTATGAAGGTAGTTTGGACTAAGCTCTGCTACTTCAGATATCTGTTTTAGAGAAAGCTTCTGATCAAAATGTTCATGGATATAATCCAAGGTATGATTGATTGCTTTTCCATATGGTGACCGATGCACCGTATTAACCGGATTACAGGAATCCTGATATACCTGATATAATATATTAAGGATGGAAGCCTTCATCAGCATCTCACTTCCGGGTACCGGATTCAGATAAGCATTAAATATCGTATCAAATAAGTTATAGTATTTAGCCTCATCTTCCACATGAAATACTGTTGGAATAACATCTAATATTGAGTTCGTATAATAGGTCTGAAATTTTATATCTTCCCGATCCCATAGGTTGGAATTGTACCATTCGTGATCGGATGAGAGCGTATTCGCCATATCAAAGGAAATAAAATAACAGGAGTAAGACATGATTCCCTGCGTATGCTGTCCCGGTCTTCTAAAAACAATATCACCCTTATGAATAGGGATGTGCTGATCATCAATATACATACTGCCTTCACTATCAATAAAATACTCCAGTTCATAATCTCTTACACCTCTGGCAGGAAGTGCCTCGCCCTGGTGAAATATCTCATTCCCGCGAAAAATCTGACTGTATAGCACGATAGGATTTATACTGGATATCGGAAGATTTTCATGTATTATGTCTTTTTTCATACTTTCCTCCAATCTTCAAACTACCTGATTAACCATATAATCTAATGTTCTACTTCCGGTAAGTCATATAATATTACACCTATTATATCATAAGATTTTGATATATATAAGAAGATATTTTATTGTAAATCCTTCGATTATATATTAATATTTGAAGCAACTTATCTATTTTGCTTTGAGAGGATTAATAATACTTATGATGACGAATAAAAACTCCAATCATTTAAAAATGATTATAATAATCTCTTTACCCGTAATTATTCAGGGCTTGGTTTTTCAACTACAAACAATTGTCGACAAGGCTTTCCTTGGCAAGATTGATAAAAATTATTTAGCGGCGGTTGGAGTAGCACAGCTTCCCTTCTTTTCGTCAGTAGATGCACTCATAGCAATTTGCACCGGTCTGACCATCATTGTCGCCAAAAAATACGGGGCAGGTAAACCGAAGGATATACATGAAAGCGTCAATGCATCAATTGCATTTAATACTCTGCTCTCCTTTGCGCTGTTCTTTATTATGTTTAATTTTTCAGATGAAATCTTTCTGTTAATGAATGTGGATCCCATATTATTGCCCTATTGCAATGATTATGTACGAATATTATCCTACCTAATATTGTTGTTAGGCATTGATATGTCCCTTCAGTCCGCACTTCAGGGTATGGGAAAAACGAAGCCTATCATGTATATCGGATTTTTTAAGGTTGGTTTAAATATTCTTCTCGCCTGGATTTTAATATACGGTAAGTTTGGCTTTCCGGCAATGCATGTGAGGGGTGCCGCTTTGGCAACCATGATTTCAAATGTTTCCGGTACGATCCTGCTAACCATATATTTTATGATATCAAAGGAGCTTTCAGCAAATATAAAGTTTCTGGAAATAATCCGCTTACGCTGGAGCTTATATAGAGAAGTAATTCGATTAGGTCTTCCGACGGGCACTGAATATATATTATGGAATGTCAGTAATTTGATTTTAGTCAGTATGCTTAACAAACAAGGACCCGATGTAGTATCTGTATATACTGTAACCTGTGCGATTGAATTATTCGTATATATGATATTTAACGGGATTGCCAAAGCAACGCTTACCTTGGTAGGTAATAGCATCGGAGCCGGGAACGAGAAAGCTTCCAAAAGTATAATGACAATTTCCATCCGTTATGCGATGTCTTTAGTTTTATTGTTTTGTATCATATTTGTAGTCATTCCCAAGCCCATACTATCCATATTTACAAACGATAAGGCTTTAATCGATACATCCGTATTGTATCTTATCTTTAAGGGAATCACCATGTTTCCAAAATCCCTGAATGTCGTAGTAGGCCATGGTATCAGAGCAAGAGGGGACGTTAAATGGATGCTCTATACACAGGTAATCGGGTCTGTTTTTGTGGTAGCCTTCTCCTACATACTGATTAATGTTTTTAACGTAGGGGTAGTTTCCATCTATCTGACACTCTTTTTAGATGAGTTCCTTAGGGCAACCCTAAATACTATTCGGTTTTATCATAAGAACGCATTTCGTTCGTTACCCTTCCTTAGAGGAAAAGGCACTGTGGAAGTACAACCCGGGGAAAGTGCGCCCGCCGGGCGCACCTAGCTTAAAGGGGTCTGTTGCATTTTGCAACAGACCCCCTTTTAAATATCTTTATTTCGTTATAACTGCACCAATTCCTTAGGGGAGAAATTCTTATCCATCGTCCAAGGAAACGCTACTCCGTTTTTCAATCTAAAAACTGCAATCGCCTTGTAGAAATTATCGAAAGCACCATTTTCCTTCCAGGCTTTTAAAAAGCCTCGTGACGGATGCTCCACAATTTCATCTTTAAGGTTATTATCGTCAATCAGCTCCAGTGATCCGCTAATTCTGATCTGTGTACCATTACAGCTAAAGCAAAGCTCAACCTTGTTATTATTACATATTTGATGATAAACATCCTTCTTTACTGCGGTGTGAAATAAGATACCCTCTTCATCTGCCCGGTATAAAAGCATTGCTCTGACTCTTGGCTGATCTTCTTCTACAGTTGCAAGATAAAAAGCAGGGTTTTGCATAATTGCTTCAAATATTTCATGTTTCGTCATTCCATATTCCTCCCATCGATATTCCAATTTAGTAAATGCAATTCTATTATATCGAGAAGGTTTATTCTATGATGAAAGATGTATAAAATATGGCATAGTGCGCAATAAATCAAATTAGAGCTACCCATTCGTATGCTTAATCTTCTCCAGCTCTCTGTATTCCTTGGCCGTTACACCAACCCACTTTTTAAAAGCCTTTCGAAAAACACTTGGTTCAGAAAATCCTAGAAGATAAGTAATATCTTCAATGGAGTAATCCGCACACAGATATTTTTTTGCCAACTGTTCTCGTGTTTGCTGCAAAAGTAAGCTAAATTCTGTTCCCTCATTCCTCAAATTAGCCTGAAGTGTTCTTCCGCTGACAGATAGCTCCTTCGCAATCCCTTTCACCGTCAAGTTTTCCGAAGTAAGATAGGACAAGATCAGTTTTTTCGTCCTGTAGGTATAGCTATTCGTGGCTTCAACTTCTGCTAAGAATTCCTGCGCATAGCTTTCAAAATACTGTAAGAGGTTCTCATTTGGATGAAGTACCTGCGTATTGGCTACGCGAATATCCATGATCATATAATTATCACCCTGCCCATACCGTACCGTATTGCCAAACACCTTTCGATACTCCTCAATTAACTCCGACTTATAAGATGCCAAAGCAACTTCGATAGGGGTTATGCTCTCACCGCTTACACCTCGGGCCAATGAGATCAGACTTGAAAAATATCCCTCGTAACAATGCTTCGAGATTTTTGGAGCATCGATGGGCTCCGAAAGTTTTATCACGACAGAGTCTTTCTCCTCCGATATGGTACATTGTATCAGATTTCCAACAACACTGGAATACCGGGAGAACTTTTGAAAGGCTTCCAGAACTGTTCTGCAATTCATCATCATATATCCGAGAATTGACCAATTACCGGCTTCTGTGAATTGTCCCATATGCAGACCGAAGCATGGATCCTTTGTTACCCTGGAAGCGGTATCTTCAATCATAACATAACTTTCAACAGGAATTCGTTGATCCGGATTCTTCAACATATCAAATTCTATCCCGATTAATTTCATAAAATCATGAATATCTACGCTTCTGCTTTCGAGATATCGGAGTATTTGCGATAAGACACTAATCGAAACAGTATACTTATGCTCCTTTAAGGACTTTACCGTCATGCCAATCATTCCTCTCAATTAGTAGAAAATATCTTCTTCCTTTACTTCAATCTAAAATGTTGTGAAAGGATACACGATAATGTTTCTATTTCGAATTACAACCTTCGCTAAATTTATGGCTACTACGCCATGGATTCCACATCTCCCACAACTTAAAACCTTGATTTTTCATAATTATAAGGTATACTTGTCCCTACGACAACATCTTCAATCCTTTCAATAATTAGCCAATCATCCATATTACCCTGATGTTCAAAGTCAAGTGCCGGTTCAATTGCTATAACATCCTTAAATTCTACCAAACATAAGCATTTCTTGTGCCATCGTGTTATTTGTTCATCTGTTAGATTAAGTTTATCTTGATTATTTGTTAAGACCTTGGTTATCTCAACCTCTGTTAGCTTTACATAGTTTTCTACGGATTTAACAATTGCTTTTGCAGAGATCTTTGCTGTTCCTTTCTCCATAAAATACAATACTTCTCCCTCAAAAACTCTACTGTGTGGTATTTTACGTCCGGCTGCCCCCCGTACAATCATAGTTTTAGTACCCTTATTAATCTTATCCAATACTCTTTTCCCCGCAACGCCCGTATTATCACAATATACTAAATGCACCATTCAAATCACCTCATATTATTTTTTACCACAGGAATCCAAACTTCATATACTGCATCTTCTGGATTTGGACTAATATAAACTTCAATATCCGGTGCATTTCCATACTCATAACCTGAGGTTGGAAGCCATTCTGTTACAATCCTTCTCTCTAGTTCCTGGATGGATAAATTTGTTCCTTTTCCCGGGAAGATCGCCCAAGTCGCTTCAGGAATCACACATTCTTCCATTCCCATATCTACTACCTGATTACTTGCCACAGCGATATAGTACTTCCAATCAGCTTCCTCATTACACGAACTAACTCCCAGTAACCCTTTTAAGTCTCCATCCATCAGGGTTGCTAATTTTTCTATGGTACCATTATGGGCTGCTTGTCCCCACATAGCCGGAACCACTTCAAAGTTTTTCTCAATTTCCTTTTCTAACGGAGCAGATATTCCAACAATTCTAAAAGCCCCTTTTTCCTCAATGCGATAATCCATAGCACTATCTCCTTTAATTGATATTTTGAAGCTGATAGGAGGATATGCTTTTAAACTATGTCCACTTCCTCTCACTTCAGAAGGGGCAATACCATGTACTCGCTGAAAAGCTCTATTAAAAGCCGTAGGTGAATCATAACCATATTTTAAAGAGATATCTATCACTTTGCTTTTGCCATCCTGTAGGTCTATCGCGGCTCTTGACATTTTTCTTCGTCTAATATATTCCGACAGTGAAATATCTGCCATATATGCAAAGATTCTTTGAAAATGATACGAGGAGCATAGAGTTATTTTTGAAATTGCTTCAAAATCAATCTCTTCTGTTAAATTCTCTTCAATATAGTTAATCGCACTATTTAGTCTTTCTATCCAATCCATATCTTAACTCCTTTTTCTATCATATTGATAATGCAGATGGTTATCCTCTCTTTATCATGTCATAAAATGAGAGCAAGCAGATAATTTGAGCTTATTATACCAAATTATTTACATGCCTGCCACAATATTACATAAAACAAAATATTTTAGTTGAGGTAGCGTTATCGTTCACACCCAATGTCATTAAGTTAAAGAAATATTACAATTCAGTCATTCAGGATATAGATATGACTAGGGAATTGGTATATTCAGTAGGTAATGCCTTAACTAGAAAAGGCCCATGCAGTTTTGTCATGGGCTTTTTCATCTTTGTTCGCAAACTTTAAATTTATTGCTGATGTGACTTTATCATCACCATAATCAAATACACTCCCAATCCATAAAATGGTGTCAATACGCAAACCGCAAGATTGGGACCTATGTTACTTATATTATCCATCTTTGATAATACAATCACTACCTCAAAAAGAGAAATTAACAAGCTTAAGGGTATCACTATTTTCTGTAAAACATTTATTATTTCTATTCCGGACTTTTTCCCTGACAATAATACTCCTGTTCCACAAAACAAACATAGAAGTAATGCTGATTGAATATCAAGGAAAAATGCTATCGTTGTAATACTAGTTTCATTTGTTGAGATAGCTAAAAACGCAACCGAAAGTATAGCCATAAAAATGCCAATAATATACTGCAGCTTATTTCCTTTTTTTGTAATTTCATTTTCCTTCATAAGAGCCATAATGTTTTCCTCCGCTTTTAAAGAATAACCCTCATCTGATAAATTTTCTCCAGATAATAGTTCATTTACATTAATATTGAGAGCTTCACACAGTGGCTTTAGTCTTGTAATATCAGGAAGTCCATTTCCACACTCCCATTTTGATATTGTTTTATCAGTAACATCTATCATCTCTGCTAGTTCTTTCTGCGTCATACCTAATGATTTACGTTTCTGTGATATAAAACCTCCTACTTTAACCTGATCCATAGTATTTTGCTCCCTCGTTAATAATTAAGCTGCATGCGTCTTATAATCGAATATTAACGAATGAACGGACAAAATACAATCCTTAATTAGTAGAATTGATCTCTACCCCACGAATAATCAGATTCTCCACTTCTTTTTCTCCGAATACGTCAACCTACCGTAAATTCTATACGTGCCTCTATTCGAGCTCAAGTCCACCGGTATAAAGCTGATAATATCTTCCCTTTTCCTTAATCAGCGCCTCATGATCACCACGCTCAATAATTCTACCCTGCTCCAATACCATAATAACATCGGAATTTCGAATGGTTGACAGACGATGGGCAATTACAAATACGGTTCTTCCCTCCATGAGCTTATCCATACCCGCCTGCACTAACGCCTCTGTTCTGGTATCAATACTGGAGGTAGCCTCATCAAGAATTAATACCGGAGGATCGGCGATCGCAGCCCTGGCGATGGAGATCAGCTGTCGTTGTCCCTGGGATAGGTTTGCTCCATCACCGGTCAGCATAGTATCATAGCCCAACGGTAAATGCTTGATAAATTGATCGGCATTGGCAAGCTTTGCGGCAGCTTTAACCTCCTCCTCTGTGGCATCCAGTTTTCCGTAACGGATATTATCTGCTACCGTACCGGTGAATAAATGAGTGTCCTGCAGAACAATGCCTAAGCTTCTTCTTAAATCATCCTTTTTAATCTTATTGATATTAATACCATCGTATCGTATCTTACCATCCTGTATATCGTAGAAACGGTTTATTAAATTAGTAATGGTAGTTTTGCCGGCACCGGTTGCCCCAACAAAAGCTACCTTTTCACCGGGTCTTGCATATAGGTTAATATCATGAAGTACAATTTTCTCGTCGCTATAGCCGAAATCAACCTGATCAAATACCACATCTCCCAGTAGTCTGGTGTAGGTTATTGTTCCATCTGAATGGGGATGTTTCCAGGCCCAGATACCGGTTCTTTCCTTTACTTCTATCAGGTTGCCCTTTTCATCCTCCCTGGCATTTACTAATGTTACATAACCGTTGTCGTATTCAGGCTTAGCATCCAATAACCGAAATACCCGTTCCGCACCAGCGAGTGCCATAACGATCGAATTAAATTGCTGCGAAACCTGTGTTACCGGCTGATTAAACATTCTTGTTAGCTGTAAGAAAGCCGCCAGACCACCGATGGTAAATCCGTTAACCCCATAGATAGCCAACGAAGCACCTATCATTGCGGTAAGTACATAGTTGATATATCCGATATTACCCATAATAGGCATCATGATGTTAGCATATTTATTGGCATTATTAGCACTCTCATATAATTCCTCATTTAATTGATTGAATTTCTCTTTTGCTTCCTCTTCATAACAGAAAACCTTTACTACCTTCTGTCCTTCCATCATTTCTTCAATATATCCGTTTAAAGTACCGATGGATTTTTGTTGTTTTCTAAAATTAATTGCGCTCATACCACCGATCTTTTTTGCGATTGTAAGCATCATAGCTACCATAAGAAGCGCAATCAGAGTCAGAGGAATATTTAGTATAATCATAGAAACCAATACCGTTCCAATCGTAATGATTGAGGATATTAGCTGTGGAATACTTTGAGAAATCATTTGTCTTAATGTATCCACATCATTGGTATACAAGCTCATGATCTCCCCATGAGGATTGGTATCAAAGTATTTAATCGGCAATTTCTCCATATGGGCGAACATATCATCTCGAAAGCGTTTCAAGGTTCCTTGAGTGATAAAAACCATAATACGATTATAGGCAAAGGTGGAAAACACGCCCATAAGATAGATCAAAGCCATAACAAGTATCGCTTCCAATAAAGGCTTGTAATTCACCGAAGTCGCATTTAAATAAGGAACGATATAATCATCAATTACATTTTTTATAAAAATCGTTCCTGCCACATTGGCAAGAGAGCTTATAATAATTAAGACGACGACACCGATGCTTTTTAGCTTATTAGCTTTCATGACATATAGCAAAAGACGTTTTAGTACCTTTAAGCTGTCCTTATCTAATTTTTTCTTCGGCATTTTATTTATATCAAATTTTTGATTCTTCTCATTATTCATCTTCCTGTCCAGCTCCCTTCGTCTGTGATAAATATACTTCCCGGTAGATGCTGTTGCTTACAAGAAGTTCCTCATGGGTACCAATGCCCTCGATTCTTCCATCATTCAGTACAATAATTTTATCTGCGTTTTCGATGGAGGATATTCTTTGAGCAATGATTAGCTTTGTTGTTCTGGGTATTTCTTCCTTTAGGGCTTTTCTTATTTTTGCGTCCGTCTTCGTATCTACAGCGCTGGTAGAATCATCAAAAATAAGAATCTTAGGTTTCTTCAACAATGCTCTGGCAATGCAAAGTCTCTGCTTTTGTCCGCCGGATACATTGGTACCGCCCTGCTCAATATAGGTATCATACTGTTTCGGAAAGCTCTCAACAAATTCCTGTGCCTGTGCCTGTTCACATGCTTTCCTAATCTCTTCCTCCGTTGCCTGCTTATTTCCCCAACGGAGATTTTCTTTGATGGTGCCGGAGAACAATACATTCTTTTGCAACACCATGGAAACTTCATTTCGTAAGGTATCCATATCATAATTCTTTACATTAATGCCGCCAACCAAGACAGAACCCTTGGTTGTATCATAAAGTCTGGGAATCAACTGAACCAGGGAGCTTTTCGCACTGCCGGTACCACCGATAATACCTATGGTTTCTCCTGCATTGATCTTTAGATTAATATTCTCAAGTACCAGTTTGTTTTCATCATTGCTGTAGCTGAAGTCAACATTTTTAAATTCGATTGAGCCATCGGGCACTTCGTATATAGGGTTAGCTCCGTTACTTAAATTACTTTCTTCCTGTAATACTTCATAGATTCTTTCCAGGGAGGCCTTTGACATAACGATCATTACAAATACCATAGATAAAATCATTAAGCTTATAAGAATATTGCCGGTATAGGTGAACAAGCTCATTAATTCACCCGTTTCCATACTTCCCTTAAGGATCAAGTGTGCACCAAGCCAGGAAATTAATAAGTTACAGGTATACATAGTAAATTGCATGGCAGGTGTATTTAAAAGTAATAATTTCTCGGCACTAAGAAAGCCGCTATACATAGCATCTGAGGCCTTATGAAACTTATCAGTTTCATGCTCTTCTCTGACATAGGCCTTCACAACACGGATACCGGTAAGATTCTCTTGAACGCTTGCATTCAAATCGTCATACTTTTTAAAGCTGAGTTTGAAATATACATGAGCCCGTGTCATGATCACATATAAAATAACACCTAAAAATATTATAGCTGCCAAGAAAATTAACGCCAATTCCGAATTGATATAGAAGGACATGATCAGCGCTGATATCAGCATAATCGGAGCCCTGACTAAAATTCTGATACACATCTGAAAGGCATTTTGAACGTTGGTGACGTCTGTCGTTAATCTGGTCACTAAGCTTGGTGTAGAGAATTTATCAATATTGGAAAAAGAATAGGACTGTATTTTATCATACATTGCCCTTCTTAAATTCTTAGAAAATCCTGTACTGGCCTTTGCAGCTGTCTTTCCTGACTTTATGCCGAAGTATAGTGCTAAAAAAGACGACATAAGCATAATGATACCAACCTTAACAACATACTTAATGTCACGATTGGCCAAACCAACATCTACTATTTTTGCCATTAATAATGGAATAATAACTTCCGTCATTACTTCAAGAATCACGTAAATAGGAGTTAGAATCGTATCTTTTTTATATTCTCCTACATTCCTCAGTAATTTTTTTAACATCATATCACTCTCCTGATTTATAATATAAGATAGAACCAACATAAACATACCAGCCAGTCCCTTTTTGTTTTCGTTGTATTACTCTTCTAAAACTGCATATAGCTTATCTAATAAATAATACAAGTTATTTAATTCATCCTTCGTATAAATGCTGTTTAATTCTCCCTCCATTTTGAGAATACTCTTTCTTACAGCTTCATATATCTCTATCCCTTTTTCGGTAAGTAGAATTTTCTTCAACCTGGCATCCTCATCAACACTAACCCGCAGGATATAGCCGTTCTTTTCCAGAAGCTGTAGTGTATTGGTAACAGTAGATCTTCGTATATCAAACTCCACCTCAATATCCCTTTGGTATACATTACGAATTTGAGTTTGTCGATACACAAAACTGATAATTCTCGCCTGTGAGCTAGTCACTTCGATTCCTCTTTGACTTAGCTCATTTTCTACTTTTCTACGAATTAAATTGGATAAGATCCTCACCATCTTTCCAATGTGTCTCTCTTCTTTTTCGTCCACTTTATCACCTCTCCATTTGTTAGCTACCTAACATAGGTTATACTATAATTATGCCACTGTCAATATGAAAAAGCGGATTGTGATTTTTTCGATGCATTCCCCTGCTCTTTCTATAAAAAGTATCTCCAGTGCCTATGGTTTTACTGACCAGAATTATTTTACAAAGGTATTTCAAAAGCACTATCATATGACACCCAGCGACTATCGAAAGCTTTGCAACTAAAAAACACTAGAGCTAATAGCTCTAGTGTTTTAAAATGATAGACCTCATATTGATACAGGCAGTTAGGTGTATAAGTGTACCGGCCTATTGAAGCAGATTCCATTAACTACGTATTTTACTTATCTTGAATGTATGTAATTAAGTTCTAAATCATTTAGGTCGCTATATTGAAAGCCTTTATTTTTAAATACTTCTATTCTATCTGCTGCCTTAGGTATTATTCTTGTGGCGATTTCTTTTAAATCGAATAATAAATAAAAGTTTTCTAAGCACATGTCTATTATCTCAGACAACATAGCTTTATTTTCATAACTAGATTCAACATCAATACGAAGAATACCACGGTCAACCTTATATTGCCCTATCTTACCGAATATTTCAATTGTACCTATAGCTCGCTTAGTAGATTTATCTATAATTGAAAACCTTACATAGGCTTGTTGAGAATAATCAATTAACCAAAAATTGATCATTTCGTTCATTTCCTCAATTGTATTAAAACGAAAATCAGAACTGCAATTAACGTAATTAAATAACTCCTGCGCTTTCGGGTCCGAATAACATTTTAACAAGTCCTCAGCATCATTTTGCTTAACCAGTCGAAAGATAAAATTGGCCGTCTCAATTGCTGGACAATTACTATATGGGGTATGAGTACCAAAACGAATAAGGCGCATAATATCATCCTCATTCGTTAGTAAATCATAATCTCCTCTTTCTTCGTTTGGTCTGTGATATGTAATACCATTATCAAAATTAATATTTAACCTATTAAGTAAAGCTTGTTTGCCATACATTCTTGCATACCGATTAAATGCTTTGTTGCGGATATTTTGTAGCATTTTTTCTTCACAAGGAAAATTATCACATTCATAACAACCATCAAGGTTTCGTGTTTTAACACATTGATATAACGAACAATCGCAACTCTGTTTACATCCTCTTGCCTTGCAACCGTTACAAGCTTCATCACTACATAAAACACAGGCCAACCCACACATAGCTAAATCCTTTTCAGCATAAAATTTCATTTGACCCTCTCCTTTCTATTGATAATAAAAGAATATCAGGACAATGATGACATCTGTATGTCGCTATTTAATAAATCGACAAAATTTCTTCTGCTTTTTGTTTAAGCATTATGATTAGTTCCGGTGGATCAATAACTTCTACTTGTTTTCCAAAACCTAATATCATCGAAAACCACATACGCTCAAAAGGAACATTAAGCTCCACAATAAAATTTCCATCGTCATACTCTTGCGTAATATTAGAGCTTAAATATTCCATAACCTGTGATTTAACTTCCTTTTTGCATAACAGTCGAACACAATAATATTTCCGTATATCGGTTTCATAATTGTCCTTAATTAAGCGATCAATTTTATCATGCTCTATCGTAAAAAATCCGCTTGTTGGTTGACCATCCAGGATTCTGATTAACTTGAACCATCGATAGCTTTTATTTAAAGTACAATATGCAAACATATACCACGCATACCACCGAAACGACAGAGCCAGTGGTTCGACAACACGTTCCGATTCTACATTATCAGCGTTGGTGTATTTTAGTAGTAGCGGAACCTGTTCATGAATTGCTTTTTCTATCACTTGAAGTTGTTCGTTTACCTGCGCCCCTTCACGGGCAATAGTAAAATCTACAAATAAACGCTGCTCTTTGCCCTGCATAATTGTAAGTGCCTTATCCAGGGTTGCCTGAATTTTTTTGTTATCATAGGCAGAGCTTAGCCCTTTTAACGCAATTATGATATTAAGGTAATCATCAAACCCCGCTATTTGCTTTGTTAATCGAAAACCATCCATAATTTCGTAGCCACCCTCAGAGCCATAGGTAGAAACAATTGGGATGCCAGCCAGACATAGAATCTCTATATCTCGCTGAATGGTGCGCTTAGATACTTCAAAACGTTCCGCTAGAACAGAAGCACTAACAACTTCTCTATTTAATAAATACATTGTTATAGCGATTAACCGATCTATTTTCATAAATTATTATCCTTTTCTTGAGTGGTATATAGGTTGTGTGAACCCCTAGCATTATCGAGAATCCAATCGTATTCATACTTATTATACAAGGGATAACGCTCATCCTTCATCATCTGATAAATCTGTTCTTTAGGATATTCCATGTGTACCTCCCTTACAAAACACCATCAAATCCTGTCTATATATTAAATAAAATATATCATATCTATATTTAATACACCAACTAATTTTACCAGTAATCTTAATATATAAAAAGAAAAGATGCATCACTTATGTGATACATCTCATTTTCAAGGCAACAGCTAGATTTGTCTACCTGAACAAAAGCTTTACGCCGGTTCCAGGCCTTCAACCCATTTCCTTCTCTTGATCCAATTCCGGATTTAAAAGATACTTACGTATGATAAATAAAAGGGCAATGGAAGCTACTGATATAAAATTATCATAAACGGTTGTATGCTCAACTATCATCTGTCTGGCAATGGCAAAAAGCAGAACTTCGATAACTGTATAAACATTGATTTTAAACAACATTTTTAAAAACTCTATGCCAATGATAATATTAAATGCAACCGACAGAAAATTCCGAAAAGCATCTTCTTGAAACACATTTAGAGTTAATACTTTTAATCCGTTAAGCAGGCTAACCATAGATATAAGGATAGCAACAATAATGAAAGCGCTTATTATCATCTCTAAGACTCTAGTAATATTATGAATTTTTTTTTTCATCTCATAGTACTCCTTCTATTATGTAAATATCCTATTGAAAACAGAGCTTATTTGTTGAATCTCACTTATTTCTTATTTTAACACTGCTTTCGTATCGTTACTTGTTTTGTCTTTATTAAGGTGATATATAAAATGCATCCCTGCAATTAACCATTTTAGTGATAATTAATTATATAATTAAAAGGCCTTCTTTTCAACAGATTCCGACTTAGTAAATATTGGTATTATTATCCTCATTATATATAGAGCTAAATAATGGAGGTATTAATATTTTTATCAACTAATGATTTTTTAATATTTCTCCATATAATATGAAAATGGAGGTGATTATCGTGCGAATTTTACTTGCAGAAGACGAAAATGATCTGAATCATATAATCACGCAGAAGCTGACTTCGGACGGCTATAGCGTAGACAGTTGTTTTGACGGTCAGGAGGCTATCGATATCCTATCCTATACAGAATACGATGCAATCATTCTGGACATCATGATGCCCAAAGCAGATGGTTATACTGTGCTTCAAGCAATACGCAGCAAAGGAAATACTACACCTGTGATCTTCCTTACAGCAAAGGATGCTATTACAGATCGGGTAAAAGGTCTTGACAGTGGTGCCAACGATTATCTTGTGAAGCCCTTCTCCTTTGAAGAGCTGACCGCAAGAATACGCGCAATGACGAGAACGGTATTTGGAATGACAAACAATATTCTTACTGTCAATGATCTCACTCTTGACTGCGTCACGCACATTGTAAAGCGAGCAGAGGAAGAAATACAATTATCCGCAAAGGAGTATGCCCTGTTGGAGTATCTCATGCACAACCAAGGGATCATTCTTTCCCGTGAGAAAATCGAGGATCATATTTGGAATTTTGATTATGAGGGAGGAACAAATGTAGTTGATGTATATATCAGTTACCTTCGCAAGAAGATTGATGAGGGACATGAAGTAAAACTAATTCATACTATTCGTGGTAGGGGCTATGTTCTGAGGGAGGATTCTAACAAATGAAAAACCTCTCGATTCGCGTTAAAATTACACTCTGGTTTGCTATTGCTCTCGTCATAGTTGTATCTCTAACCTATACTGTCATTCTTTCCGTCAGTAATCAGATATTTCAAAAGACCATCAAGGACAATCTGATGGAAACGGTGGAAAACAATATTGATGAAGTTGAGTACATGGGTAACATTGATGAGAAAGACCTATTGGATGATGTGGATCATATTATATCCTATGGAGATGGTTTTCTGGAGATAGACGACGATTTCCTGGATGTTGTAAATCAGGTTTATACGGCGTTATATGACAATAATTTTGATCTACTTTATGGTGAAAACCCTATCGCTGAGGTTACTTCTTCTATACGTCTAAAGGATTCTGTTATACAAACCACTACGGTCGGTGGAGTTAATTATTATATATTCGACCGGGCATTAACACTGGATGGCCTTAAAGGTTTATGGCTGAGAGGCATTGTTGCAGAAACGCAGGGTAAGGAAGAAATGAATTCCCTCATCCGACTTTCTCTTATACTCCTTCCTCTTCTCGTTCTAACTGCTATCTTAGGCGGCTATCTAATTGCCGGAAGAACCTTAAAACCAATCATGCAGATATCCGAGGCTGCTTCCAAGATTGGAAAAGGAGATGATTTGAAGAAGCGGATCATCATCGGCGAAGGTACGGACGAGCTCCACCAGCTTGCTAATAGCTTCAATGAAATGTTTACAAGATTGGAACATTCCTTTGAAAAGGAGCAGCAGTTCACAGCAGATGCATCCCATGAATTGAGAACCCCTATGTCCGTAATAATGGCACAGTGTGAATACACACTTGAGAAAGAACAAACTGCAGAAGAATATAAAGCCGCACTCTCAGTAATACAGCGACAAGGGAAAAAAATGTCCTCACTTATCAATGACATGCTGGACTTTACAAGACTTCATATGAAAACAGACCGCTATCCCCTTGAATGCTTTGACCTGTCAGAAAGTGTTGCCTCTCTTTGTACTGATTTGGCTCTCATCCGAGAAAAGAACATCGAGCTATCCTACGGTAATATTGAAACAGGGATCTTTTATACAGGAAACAAGGCGCTTCTCAACCGTGCACTGACGAATCTAGTCTCTAATGCTTTTCGATATGGGAAAGAAAATGGCCATATCATCGTTTCACTAAAAAGGGCAGAAGGCTCGGTCATAATCTCCGTACAAGACGATGGTGTGGGAATTGCTGAGGATGAACAGGAAAAGGTGTTCCGTCGTTTTTATCAAGGAGATAATTCAAGGACGGGCATAGGCACCGGGCTTGGGTTATCCATGGCAGAGGAGATTGCACGCTTTCATGGAGGACGAATACAACTTCAAAGTAAAAAGAATCAGGGAAGTACCTTCATCCTTATACTCCCAGAATAATTTTTTAAAAATTGTACTTGTATTAATGTTATTCTAATAATTCATCTGTATACTCAAGGTATAATCAAGAAAGGAGAATATGAAAAATGAAAATTAAAAAACTATTTAGTACACCGAAAAAGGCATCCTTAACCATGATAGGTCTTCTCGCTATCATCGCAACTCTTGGTACCGGAACGGTATATGCTACAAGTGCTATCGCACAAAATTCATCTATCGGAGCAGAAAATGCAAAGAAATTCTCCTTTGCTGACGCCGGTATTGATCCGGCCACTGCAAAAGAAGTCCAAACAGAGTTTGGATATGAGCAGGGCCAGTTTGTGTATGAGATAGAGTTTATTGCAGATGGCAAAGAGTACGAATACTTGATCAATGCCTCCAATGGTACTGTGGTAGAGAAAGATATTGAGCTTGTGACACTGGATGGTAAGAATGAAGTTACTTCTACACAGATTTCACTGGAGAAAGCAAAAGAGATTGCTCTAAGCGATGCGAAGCTGACTGAAAATACTGTTACTTTTACTAATGCTAAGCTTGATATGGAAGATGACATTTCTGTATATGAGATTGAATTTTATTCAGAAAATGTAGAGTACGAGTATGAAATCAATGCTAATAACGGCACAGTTCATGATAAAAGTGTAGAGTCACTTTCGAAAAACACCGGAAACAAACATGACGGAGCTGATAATGTAGATAATAAGGAAAATTCCAGCACGTACATTGGAATTGACAAAGCCAAGAACATCGCTGCCAATCATGCCGGACTTTCGATATCTGAGTTGACTTTTTCTAAAGCAAAGCTCGATACCGATGATGGAAATACTGTTTATGATATTGAGTTCTATAAGGACGGTATCGATTACGAATATGAAATTGAAGCATCCTCTGGAAAAATCCTCGAGTATGATGCTGAACAGGATGACTGAGTATTGATAAAATATCCAACAAAACAATAGAAGGCACGCTTTGAGTATTTCTATTGTTATAAATGATAATAAGTACGCTTCGCGAGCTATCTATCATCATAAAAAAGGGAGTGTTGCTCATACTCAAAACAGTGGTGGAGCAGCACTCCCTTTTTATTGATGCCTTTTTTGAAACAGATTCGCTTATAAGTCACTACTAACCTACTCTCAAATTCTACTACCTAAAATATTGATTTTAAGGTATAATTAAACCACTAGTATCAGGACAACAACTAGGAGGAAGCAAAATGAATGTACTATTCTTAGAATATCCAAAATGCACCACTTGTCAAAAGGCAAAGAAATGGTTGAACAATCATCAGGTATCCTATACCGACAGGCATATTGTAGAGAACAACCCAACCTTCTCCGAATTAACCGAGTGGCTTGCACTAAGTACGCTTGATATCAAGAAACTTTTCAATACCAGCGGAATAAAATATCGGGAACTGGGTTTAGCCAACAAACTCAATGCCATGTCCCGCGAAGAGCAGCTTTCCCTGTTAGCTACGGATGGGATGCTTATAAAACGTCCGTTAATTATTGGAGATGATTTTATATTAATTGGGTTTAAAGAAGAAGAGTGGGATAAAAAACTACTCAGATAAAGCTAAAGCTGTAGTCACAGCGCAAAACACTAATATATTGAATTTTCTTTCATTTTCCTTTTCATAAGCATAAAGCCTTAAGTAAAAATCACTTAAGGCTAGATTTTCTTAAATAGGCATTATGTATCAACTACATCGTATCTACAAAAAACTTACATCCCTGATTTCCTTTGATATATTTCGTATTCGTAATCCAATTCCCGGAATTAGGATAGCCAGCTCGCAAAGAATTGTCGCAAGGAAGGCTGTGGGATGATAATAGGCCATGGATATTCCATCCTTATGATATATAAATTCATTGAGCAGGCTCACTGTGAGAATACTAAAGACAACCCCTATCATTAATCCTATCCCATTCATACACAGGATTTCTGAAGCTACCTTTTTATAAATAGAATTCTTTCGTATCCCAATCCCTTGATAAAATACAAATTCCTGCTTTCTCTTATCATAGAGCCCAACTAAAACAGCATTCGTAGTAATCGCAAAGACAACGGATAGAATGGCTATAATACTATAATAAATAATGTTATTAATATCAAAATTCTTTTGCAACTCCCTCATTGCATCTTTATATGTTATAAACATAACTTTATCATATTGCTTTCTTAATCCCTCTACCCTTTGAAGAAAATCTACCTTACTGCTGCCCTTCCAGGTAATCAGATAATAATCTGTAGAACTTGTATCTTCGCTTACAAAATAAGCCGAAAAGGCTTTGCCGGGATAGGTAATTACATGAAATGGACCCTCACCGTAGTATGCATCAAACTTCTCTGTATCATAGGTTAACAAACCTCCGTCCTCCACCTTTAGGTACTTTGCTTCTTTTTCAGATAGAATAACCGTGTTATTCGGTATTTCAGTGTCCGAAGAAATGATTTGCAGTCTTTCATTAAAACGATGAAAATCCTCTGCTGAAAACACATAGGCTCTATATCCGTTAGTAAAACCAAGCATTGTTTTATAACGATAAAAATTCGTTCTTACATCGAAAACTTCAATATCGTCAGAAGACATAAGGTACGCTACCAGGTCATTCATCTGCTTTCCATCGGTATCATCAAAGGTCTGCCTGATTTCTACAAAATCACGACGTTCTTGCTCAATCGATTTTGCCTCTTCACTGATATTTGTTAAGTACAAACCTCCCACATAAACAAGTGCCAGCATGCTGATCATGAATATGATTTTTGCTACTCTTCCTCTGTTCTGTTTTAGATAGTATCTCGCGGAGAATGGGTTCACTCTGACCCCCTCCTTTCATTTGTACGAATAATACCATCCCATATTTCAATTGTCTGATCCGTATCCTCCAAAATAGTCGGGTCATGTGTTATCACAATGACCAGATGCTTTTTTGAATAATCCTTCAGATGCTTCATTACTTGAAAAGCATTCTCATGATCCAAGGATGCAGTGGGCTCATCTGCGAATACTACATCTGGTTCATTGATTAATGCTCTAGCTATGGCACACCGCTGCCTTTGTCCGCCGGATAGTTGCTTTGGTCTCTTATTCATTTCCGCCTGTTTGATACGCATAAAGGATAATAACTCACGACCTTTTTCCTTCGCTTCCTCTAAGCTTAACTTTGATCCTACGATTACATTATCCAAAGCAGTCATATACCCAATCAGAAAATGCCTTTGAAATACAAATCCAAACTGTTCTCTTCGCAAACACTCCATATCCTTCTTTGATAACTTGGAAAAGTTCTTCCCATTGTATATGATTTCACCGCTGGTAGCTTTTTTTAAGGTTGAAAGGCAATACATGAGAGATGACTTGCCACTTCCGGAGGGGCCGACGATACCAATTAACCCACAATCCGGTAATGTCAGGGATGCATCATTAACTGCATATACCTTTTCCTCTTTATCCATATCATAAATCAGCGTTAGATTCTTTATCTCAAACATAAGCTCCTCCTATATATCATCTTCAATAGCATCAATGGTTGTAATATGCTGCATCGCTTGAAAAACCGGTATTTGCAGTACTCCTGATAAGAAAACAATGATTGCCGTAAGCTGCAGAAAGGTTTCCGGTATCCACAGTTGATAAACGATTCCTTTACTTTTCATCATGCTGCTGCCAAAATAGAAGATGAGCAGTAAAAATAATATTGCCATCACCGCACTACCCATAATACATATTCCATACTCCCGCAGGGCAAGACTAAATACCTCACGCTGAGAATATCCCAGAGAACGATACAAGCACCATTCCTCATAACGATCCTTGATATGGAGCTGATATACAAAATATAAAGTGATTCCCATAACAATTGTGATTACATAGACCATAACGCCAAGAGGCTGTTGCAGCTCATCTTTGAACTTACCTACCACTTTTCTCGAATTCACAACATCATAAATAATTTGAATTTGAGAAGAATTTTTATTAGAAGCCTCCCAATCATACTTAGAAAAGAATTGTTGCAAATCTGGTATCGTTCCTTGATCCAAAAAAATCAAAAAACGTTTTACTATTAATTCCTCATGCTCAATTCCAACCGCAAAATAGCTGCTGCAGGATACAATCCCACTAATTCTTGTTGAGTCATCATACAGTTTATCGCCCACTTGAACATTACAGTTTTTAGCCATTCTTTCATCCATCACGATATCACCGGGTTGCTCAGGATAGCTTCCATCAAGCAACCTGACTCCTATGTAATCACTGATCAGCTGTGTCTGTTCCTTTGTCACCATCGGTACCTCATACTGAGTGGATCCCGTCAGTGTACGTATGGAGACGCCATAGGTAAAGCATGAAAACACATGATCGACTCTTTCATCTTCCTCCAGCTCCTTTGCAAACCTGCTGATGGCACCATTGAGTTCGATTATTTTATCCTCATTCGTTGCAGTTGAGCCTTCCTCCCATAGGGTGATATCCATGGGTAGCTTACTAGAATTATTTACAAAAGCCATCTGCATGAACTCTCTGTTTCCTAAATACACAGCTTCATCCGTATAAAACATTGGATTCACAAAAAAATTGATACCATACAATAAAGCAAAATATAAACCAAGGCTGATAATCAGTACTGCTGCCCGCTTCTTGTTATTTTTCAAGTAATACCATGCCTTTAATTGTCCCATGACCTTCCTCCGGGTTGTAAGAGAAGGAATGCTAGAATTCCTCTCATATTTTTTACTACCTTATCTTATGATTCTTCTTAACGTAAAACAAGTGACTGAAGTCATATTTTACCCTCTGTCACTTATTACAGCATGTCTTTTAATAAAATTGCTAGCTGGGTACGATCATGTAAATCAAATTTATCATAGATTGAGGATATATAATTCTTTACGGTGCCCTCTGATATGTATAACAAGCCAGCTATTTCTAAATTTGTATAACCTTCAGCTATAAAGCCACACACTTCAATTTCTCTTGAGGTTAAGCCCTTAGGCAGCTGTCGAACATTATTACTCTTTACCGTATCATTTCTTTGAAAGGCTGCCATTCTCTGTGATAAAACCTTCATCACCTTGCTGTCCAGAATACTCTGACCTGTTAATATCTGATGAATTGCATTGATAAGATGGTCTTCTTCACTATCCTTTAACAGATAGCCATCGGCACCATTGGATATTGAGTTTGTAATATAATCATCGTCATAAAACGTAGTTAAAACCAGGAGCTTCATCGCAGGGTACTTCTGCTTCAATATGGGTATTAGCTCTACTCCTCCCATACCTTTCATATTTAAATCAACTAATGCGATATCTGCATAGGTACTTGATAGCTTTGATAGTGCCTCCTTCCCATCACTGGCCTTACCAACCACTTGCATTTTCCCCTTTATGGTCAATATAATTTCCAGGCTTTCAACTAATAGTTCTTCATCATCTACTAAAAACACTCGTATTGGGTCCATTCCTAACCTCTCCTTACCCTTTGCTGTATATTTTGATTATATAATGCTTTCTATTTTGTAGGTACTCATATTGCAATTCTTTTATGCTATTGGTTCTATGCTGCTGATTATACTCGAATTAATGGTAATTCAAGCAGTACACGAAAGCCATGATCAGAGCTGAGCTTCATCCTTCCACCATGCTCTAATACAAATTGTTCTATTTTTCTGATGCCATAGCCCTGACTTATTCGTTTATCCTGTTCTTCCTTTGTCAAGTTCTCAAAACCTTTTCCGTTATCTGTAACGGAAAGCTCTATGTGATTTGCGTCGCATTGCATAAATACAAAAAAGAAGGATGCCTTCCCGTGCCTTATCCCATTATTAAGACACTCGGTAAGCGCCGAATGTAAGAATTCACAGTATCGCTTATCAATAGCCTGTTCCAAATTTAAGTAATCCAAATTATGCGAAACCTCTATCTCCGTATCCATGGAAAACCGCTGCAGCTCCGTAATCAATAATTGACTAAAATCCTTCAGGCTTATATACGGTGTCTCTTGATCTAATACTCTGACGGCACGCCGTATCTCTTCTAATGCAAGGCGCATTCGTTCTGTCGCCGCAGACAATTTATCATCCGCCAGTTTCGGTTCTGCTTCCTGAAGGACACGGTAGGCCTGCAAAGAAACAATTGCTGATGTTATGGTATGACCAACTACATTATGAATGTTGCGAGCTATATTTTCACGTTCCTCCAGCCTGGCATTAAGATCTGCCAATTGATATTTCATGGCTAATTCACGATTAAGATTTTTAACCTTCAATTCATTTAAAGCTGTTATTTTCATCTGCTCTGTCAGTAAATGCTCACGATTAAGAATGCGTTTCACTATACCTTCGATCATATGTAATAGGATTGTTATGAAGCAAACTACGATAGCAGATATTAAAGACCAGGATAATTCATGTATATTCACAAGCTTAGGGAGCCAAACCACCAGTACTCCAAGGACGGGAAGCAGGAAAGCTATTATCTCTTCTCTTCTGTTCCTTGGATTAATAACCACATAGTATAGAGGACTAAAAAACCAATATCCAGTTATTATTAGATACAGTGTAGCTAAGAATATTTTAGATAATATACACAAGCGATGTATATGGATATCCTTGCCCTCCGGCTCCATATAATTCATATTCAAGACATAGTGAAAACATTGAATTAAAATTAAAAGGCCAATCGTAAAAAAAGCCGGCCACAATTGATTCTGGGCATTGAGAAGTACCGGTATCGAAGGAATCAGAATCAATACCAGATGAAGATTATGAAGCCAATTATTTATATTCTCCTCCATAATAAAATTTCTATCCTCCATAACTAATGATTTATCCTCTCTCTACCATTTCTATATTGCCATAATATCACAATAAAATGTAATTATAAACATAAATCACTTTTACGGTTACCTCATTTTACCGTTTTATTAATCCTTAAATTATACTAAAATCTCTAAACCCTTATTAAAGGATTAGAGACTTTTTAACTCATCAACCGTATATGTTTTTTCAGGGCAGCACATCCACCAGGAAATGTTTTCTGGAGAAGCAAGGATAAAAATATAGTATTGATTGTTGAGCAAAGTTCTTAAATCCTTATAGAAAGGGGGCTTCTGAACACTCTGACAGCTTTTGCACCAATTTTGCACCAAAAATTCAGTCAACATATAATTTTATTAGTAGGTACTCTCCCGATTTATACTATAACCTACACCATTAATGGCCAAACATTTATAGGGAACTGAATGTTGATATTTGAGCTATGGTTGCTTATAATAATATACGTTATATAAATTCACTTGAGGTGAGGAGAATATATATATGTATATAAGCCAAAAATGCTTTAAAAACACAACTCTTGTTCATTATATTAGAAGATTCAATACACTTGGTAAATGTGATTATTCTGAACAAGATAATACATACGTAGTAGATATGGAAGATTTATATTTAAGTCTTAAAAATGAACTTTCAAGTATTTTTGATTTATATGAGTATAAAAATATTCATTTATATATTACAGATTATGTTATGCTGAAAGATAATGAAATAAAATATAGACAGCGTAAGAATATGAATATTCCATATGATACTTTGTTAAATTTATTACAAAAAAAGTGGAATTTTTTTGACTTGGATATAATCAGTATAGAAAGAGCTAATGAGGTATTATTCTTTTGGGCAAACAAATATCGGCCTTATTATGAATTTGATTTGGAAGCATTACATGACCCCTGTTGGTATGATGCAAGGTATTTATACTGGGGATATTTTGTTAAAGAAGATTGGAATTTTTTAAAAGAGAATATGATGCATAATTTTAGATACAATCTTAATAATATCCCTAAAATAAATTTCGATGTCGATGAACTGTTGTCATATGAAATGTTTAGTAAAATATCTTGGAGATATAGAAAAGGATGCATCTTATATAGGGCAAGGATTAAGGATAAAAATGTAGATAAATATACAAGAAGTGAGATGCTTATTCCCCCAAATAACATTAAATCAGCCGGAAGGGCTAATCCATTGGGAATTAACTACCTATATACAGCAGATAAAATTGAAACTACGATTGCGGAAGTCCGTGCTTGGAAGAACTGTACTGTTAGTGTTGCTAAGCTAGAATTGAAAAAAGATTTAACGCTAGTAGATTTATCAGTATTGGATATTCCAGATTCAATGTTTCAAAAATATCCGTATGAAGATTTTAGTATAATAAAACGGGTACAATATTGGGAATTAGAAGAATTGCTCTATGAAACTTTATCTAAACCAATAGACCCAAGAGAGTCAGATATAGAATATGTTTTCACGCAATTTATATGTGAACGGATAAGGGGATTAGGTTATGACGGTATTTCATTTAAAAGTTCCTTAAGCGATGGTTTGAATGTTGTTCTATTTTCTGATACATATGTTAGGTTAAAATCTATTGATGATTATACTGTAAAGGATATTAGGTATATAACTGATTAAATTAAAGAATTTGTTAATAACTATTAGTTTTTGTTACGAAAAAAGCATCTCAGTAGTTTGTTTATCCTGAGATGCGTTTCGTGTTTTTATGAGTAACCGTAGTGCTTCTCATGGCAAAGAAAAGCAACTTATAGGTAAGACTAAACTAGAGCTTTATGAAAAGCTCTATGAATTTTACTTTGGTGATAACAATGCAAGTCTTGAGGATTTATACCCACAATGGGTAGAATGGAGAACCAATGAAGAGACTGTGAAATAAAGTCTGTAAAATAAGTATTTCGCTAAGGCTTTCTATGATAAAATAAAAATATCATAGGAGGCCTTTTATTATGGCAAAAAAACGTGAACCGGTCAGAATGACCGAAGGAAA
>JAEZMV010000012.1 GCA_023414875.1 Bacillota bacterium
AGCTGACTTGATTCATACCAGAAGTCATAGTTACCGGAGTAAAGCTGTATCTTTGCATAATCGATATCCGCGATATGGGTACATACTTTATTTAAAAAGTAACGGTCGTGGGAAACCACGATAACTGTATTTTCAAAATTGATTAGAAACTCCTCCAGCCACCGGATTGCTTCTAAATCCAAATGGTTGGTAGGCTCATCGAGCAGGAGGATATCAGGATTACCAAACAAAGCCTGCGCAAGTAAAACCTTAACCTTGTCACCGCCGTTTAACTCACTCATTTTCTTGTCATGAAGTGCGGTTTCAATTCCAAGTCCATTAAGCAATGTAGCAGCATTTGATTCCGCTTCCCAGCCGTCCATAGCTGCAAACTCGCCTTCAAGCTCACTGGCACGAATACCATCTTCCTCTGTAAAATCTTCCTTCGCATAGATCACTTCTTTTTCTCTCATGATCTCATACAAACGCTTATTACCCATAATTACGGTATCTAATACTTGATAAGCATCATATTTAAAGTGATCCTGCTGTAAAAAGGATAGTCTTTGGCCGGGGGTGATGGCTACTTCACCCTTGCTGGGCTCAATCTGCCCGTTTAATATTTTGAGAAAGGTGGACTTGCCGGCGCCATTGGCACCAATTAATCCGTAGCAATTACCCTCGGTAAACTTAATATTTACATCCTCGAATAATGCCCGCTTTCCTAATCTTAAAGTTACATTAACTGCCTGAATCATGTATAACCTCCTGAATACTACCGAATTATTAATAATCACCAGTATCTATTGTAACGTATATTCTTTATTTTGCAAGCAATTTATTTATACCATAATAGGAACGATGTAAGTGGCTACTAATCTGTTTTGCTGTTTTATTATATTAAATTTAGAAATTCATGGTAGAAACATAGCAAATATTGTTATATAATGGATGATAAAATAAGAGAGAAGGAATAGAGATTGAAGAGTGATAATTGCGATGCAATAGTTGAACTTTGTAAAGCGCAGATGTATAAAATAGAACACTTATTTGTGGGCTTTAAGGAAACTCTTATTATGTCATGCCTGCAAGGGTATATGGGGCATGCCTGGGCAGATAATGAAAATGATCCCGGTTCAGCGCAAATTATAACAGGAGATTTTTGCTTTTTTGCAGGATGCCCTAATGTGAATTTGATAAAGAATATTCCAGAATATTATTCATCACAGTATTTATTAATGCTTCCACAAAATGAAGCCTGGGCTGCTCTGATTGAACAGTATTATAAAAATAATGCAGTAAAGTTCAACCGCTATGCGATTAAAAAAGAGACTGGCGTATTTGATCGTAATCTGCTGGAGAACTATATCAAGCTTCTTCCAAAAGACTATGTATTAAAGCAGATTGATGAGGATATCTATGAGCAGTCTAAAATAGAAGCTTGGTCAAAAGATTTATGCTCTCAATTTTATACTTATAAAGATTATTACAAATCAGGAATAGGATTTGCAGTACTTCATGATGGCAGATTAGTCAGCGGAGCTTCCTCTTATACGGTATACAGTGGTGGAATTGAAATTGAGATTGATACCAAACCGAATTATCGTAGAAAAGGACTAGCAAAGGTATGTGCCTCAGCTCTTATTCTTAAATGCTTGGAAAGAGGTCTTTATCCAAGTTGGGACGCTGCCAATAAAGAATCGGTTGCTTTGGCTGAAAAGCTAGGCTATCATTTCGACCATGAATATACTACATATGCGGTTATAAATCAATATTTTAAGCCAGATGTAGAGAATTTTCTTGAGGAATGAATGAATTATTAGTATAATTTGAAGCATAATTGGAGGCAATATGAAGAGGATTATAAAATTACTTAGACCTTTCTTTATAATAATAATCGTAGTGCTTGGTGGTTTATCTTACTCTAGTGCAGAAGCTGCCAAGGAGGATGAAGACAAAAATGTATTAATAATAAATTCCTATCATCAGGGATTAGCGTGGTCCAGAGAAGAAACGAATGGTATAATTGATACCTTCGCCGGTAGTGATAAGAATATTAATATTGATGTTGAGTATATGGACTGGAAGAATCACCCTACCGATAAAAACCTTCATTACCTTTATCAGTATTACGAGTATAAATATCAGAATAAGAAGCTTGATTTAATCATTGCCACGGATGATATCGCTTTGCAATTTTCATTAGAAAATAGAAGGAAGCTATTCTCGGATGCCCCTGTAATCTTTTGCGGAGTAAACAAGGACGGAGCAGAGAAGATTACGAAGAGCTATAACCGGGTTACCGGAGTAATTGAGGTAGTGGATGCAACAGAGACAATAGCGCTAGCAAGACAGATCAATCCTTCTTTGAAAAATATATATCTTCTGTACGATAGAACAGAAAGTGGTCTTACTACCGGTAAGTTAATCATTGATAAGGTAGAAGCCGAAAATCCTGATCTTATTATTCATCCAATGAATAACATGCCATATGATGTAATTATTAATAAAGTGAAGCAGTTTAAGTCTGACAGTATTATTTTGATTACAACCTATAGCCGTGATGTGAACTATAAAATGCTTGACATGTTTTATGCACATAAGGAGATTAGTGCTAACAGCAGTGTCCCTGTATATGGTATTTATGATTTTGGATTAAATAGTGGTGTGGTAGGAGGTGTAATGTTAAGCGGCCGGAAGCAGGGTGAAAATGCAGCAACTTTAGCTCTTCGGATTTTTGATGGAGAGAATATTGCAAATCTACCGTTTTTTGTACCTAATTCAATGCGTGCTGCGGTTGATTATAAGGCTTTAAAGCATTTTGACATACCACTAAATAAAATCCCGAAGAATTTTGAGGTGATCAATAAACCGTTCTCCTTTTTTGAAACCTATAGAACCTTGATTATTGGGGTTTTATCTGTAATAACAGTCCTTATCTTATTTATTAATATATTGATTTTTTATATACGTCGAATTAATCGTATGAAAAAGGAGCTTTCAGAAAGCCATGAGGAGCTTACGCAGCTTTATGAAGAATTGACAGCCTCGGATGAAGAAATGAAACAGCAATATGAAGAAATACTATCTATTAATGAGAAGATTCGATTAGGGGAGGAAAAGCTAACCTTCTTAGCATATCACGACTCCTTAACGAGCTTGCCGAATAAGCTGTCATTATTTCAAGCAGCCAAAAGGATTTTTGTTCCGGAGAATGGGGCAGCCGCGCTTCTTTTTCTTGATATCGATAATTTTAAAAATGTGAATGATACATTAGGTCATGATTACGGGGATCTTCTTGTAAAGAAAGTTAGTGAAAGGCTTACCTCTTTCTTTGATAATAATGATTCCATTTATCGGCTTGGCGGTGATGAATTTATTATACTATTGCAGCAGATCAATAATGCGGAGGAAGTTTTACAAATTGCAGAAAAGCTGCAGTCAGGCTTTTCTTCGGAATTTGATATTGATGGCAGTTTACTGCAAATCAGCCTTAGTATTGGTATCGCTATGTATCCTGAGCATGGGACATCTATTGATCAGCTGTTAAAATATGCGGATATAGCAATGTATCGTGTAAAGGCTACCGGTAAGAAGAACTATATTATTTATAATAAAAGCTTAAATGAGCTTTTCCTTGAACAAGTTAACATGGAAAAGTGCATGCCAAAGGCACTTGAGCGTGGAGAATTTGAGATTTATTACCAGCCGCAGGTGGATTTAACGTCGAATAAAATTACGGGCTTTGAGGCACTGCTGCGTTGGCATAGTACTGAATTTGGTGAAATATCTCCCGTCAAATTTATTAAGATTGCAGAAGATAGTAGGTTTATCATAACGCTGGGTAAATGGGTTTTGCAAAAGGCCTGTGAATTTCTTAAGAGAGTACATAATTTGGGTTACACCGACTTAATGATATCGGTAAACATATCTATCATACAGCTGCTTCAAAGTGATTTTTGCAATATTATATTTGAGACCCTTAAGGATACCGGACTTGCCGCAGATTATCTTGAACTAGAAATAACAGAATCCGTCTTGATTGAGTCAATTGATCAGATCGGAACGGAATTAAATACATTATATGAAAGTAGAATAAAGATCGCGCTTGATGATTTTGGTAAAGGGTATTCATCCTTAAATTATTTAAGACAATTACCTATCTCTACCCTGAAGCTGGATAAATCGTTTATAGATAGTATCTTATATGATAGTGATCATAAGCTTACAGGCCAGATTGTTTCTTTGGGTAAGAGTATGGGTATGACAACAATCGCTGAAGGGGTGGAGACACAGGAGCAATTAGAATATCTAACCCATTGCAACTGTGACAAATTTCAAGGCTTTTTGTACAGCAGGCCACAGCCTGAAAAGGAAATTATAAAGCTTTTAAAAAAATAGATAACAAAAAAGCTGAAAAGGGATTGCTTCCTCTTCAGCTTTTATTAAGTTTTCTGAACTAAACCAGTGCAATTTCACTTAAGCGTTCCATAATGGGTAGATGCTGGGTGCACAAGGTTTCACATTGTCCGCATTTAATGCATTCTGCAGCTTTATCGGAAGGCATGCCCCAATGCCACTTTAATCTGTCTGCAATACTATTACCTAAGATCTTTTGATTATAGGCATCCATATACTTTGGAATATCAATTTCCTTTGGACAATTCTTGCAGTATGAGCAGCCAGTGCAAAGATTGTTTAATGTAATTCCTTTGCTTTCATATTCCTTATAAATCTCTGCAGCAGATCTTTCTTCGAGTTTTTCCACAGCTTTTACTGCATCCTCTACATGCTCCTTTGTTGTAAAACCACAAAGGGTAACAGTGATTTCCTTATGAGAAGCAACGAAGCGAAGGGCAGCCTGAGGAACATTCAAATCAGTACCTGCTGTTAAGTATTCAAACACCTTGGGATTGTTTGGAATTAAACCGCCGCCCAGAGGATTCATAACTGTGATACCCATACCCTTTTTATGGGCGGCACTGATACCTGCCTGACGGAAACGATAGTTAAGTGCGTTATATCCAATCAGCATACCCTGAAAGGAACTGGTGTTAATTACCTCCTCCAACTGATTGCCCTGCATATGAGATGAAAAAGTAATATTTCTGATTAAGCCATCCTTCTTTGCCTGTTCAAAAGAATTATATAATAGATCATATTGCTTATGGAAGGAGTCAAGATCCAGCATACACCACAGATAATAAAAATCCAGATAATCAACCTTCAAACGTTTTAAGGAAGTTTCCAATCTCTTTCGAAAAGCATCTGGTGTAAATTTTCCGCCTATGGTTCCCATATTCATCTTAGAAGATACATAGTAGCTGTCTCTTGGCAGCTGAGAGAGTGCAAGACCAGTTATCTCCTCGCTTTTATCATCACAGTAGAAAGGTGCAGAATCAAAGAAGTTGATCCCCTTCGCATGAGCATACAATGCAACCTCAGCACATTTTGACAGATTACCTGCTTTTATATCTGCATCATTATATCTCATTGCTCCCATGCCAATCGCAGAAACTTTCATAATAGTATTACCATATTGTTTATAATACATTGTAGTGAGCCCTCCATATTAAAGTATTAATTTAGATAATTACGAAACGATACAGTTTTATAAATTGTAACCCAGCATTTACTATTCCTTCACTCCAACGTTCTTACCGTTCTTACAATTACTGGGCTTCACAATTACCTAAAGGTATTAATTGATATCATAATACGATATAATACTTGATAAAATGTTATATTTTCTAATTCCTATGTAGTATATCATATTTTATAATCAGTGGGAATAAATACATCATATATTAGCCATATATAAGATCTATTCTTTATAAACCTCGTATACGAGTCTTTGGGCTTGCATGTAGTCTGCAAGGCCAGGTACACTTCGATTGCAAGGGAATAGATTTTCAATTGTGAATTATGTTTTTTAATAAATTACACGAATGAATACAATTTGACTTTTAAATCCAACTTAGATAGAATATAGTTAACTAACAGTAATTTCTTAAAACCTCTCAGTATCCAACAGGTCCTTAAGAAATTGAAAGGTATGGGGCGAAACCATGGCGATCAATAAAGCGATGAGGTTTGCGTTAAAAGCTTTGTCGTATCCGGATTTGGATCTAAAGAAAACCTATAAATTACAAAGGCAGATGGTAAATGTTTCACATCCTTATATAAAGCCCTTATATAAAATGTGGGATCATAAGGTTTCTCTACCGGATCATGATATCCCGGTAAGAATTTTTTTGCCTCCATCGGAAGAAATTGTTCCAAAGGTTCTTCTGTTTTTTCATGGGGGAGGCTGGGTCATCGGTAATATTGACAGCTATACAACAATCTGTTCCAATATGGCAAAGCAGACAGGACATGCTGTAATTTCAGTGGATTATCGTTTGGCTCCGGAGTTTAAATTTCCGGCCGCACCGGAGGATTGCTATGCTGTAGCGAAAGAAGTATTTATGGAGGCAACAGCATTATTTGATATAAAGCAGGAGGATATTACCTTGATAGGAGACAGTGCCGGCGGTAATCTTGCTGCTGTTGTATCCTTGATGGCGAGGGATCGGGGAGAGTTTATGCCCTCCAGGCAAATTCTTTTATACCCCTCAACAGGAAGTGATCATAGTGAGAAATCACCCTATCCTTCAGTAGTTGTAAATGGAACAGATTATTTGTTAACAGCAAAGCGTATTAATGACTTTATGGATTTATATATAAGTAGTAAAGATGATTTACTTAACCCTTATTTGGCTCCTATTCTATCTAAGGATTTATCCAATCAGCCTAAAACCTTGATTATTACGGCTCAATATGACCCACTGAGAGATGAAGGAGAGCTGTATGGGAGAAGATTGTTTGAATTTGGTAATGAAGCTTACGTATATCGGATGAAGGATGCTTTGCATGGCTTCATTTCCCTGCCAAAGCATTTTGTACATGTGAAGAGATGTTACGAGTTGATTAATCTGTTTTTAAATAAAAATTAATGAAGAGAAACATCGGCAAAATCGTTTTGAATATTATACCCACAATGATACGTGTTATTAGGAAAAAAGCCGGAAGGGGGAGAATATTGATTATATGACGAAAAAAATGCCTGTTGATTGGGCTAAGCTAGACAATGCTGCTAAGATATTCCCGCCTACAACAAATGAAAGAGATACTAAAGTTTTTCGTTTTGTTTGTGAGCTTAGTGAAGAAATAGAAAAGGATATTCTGCAGAAGGCACTTGAGAATGCTATGCTGCTATTTCCTATGTACCGATGTGTTTTACGAAGAGGAGTATTCTGGTACTATTTTGAAAGTACGGATATTAAACCACAGGTAGTGGAGGAGCATAAGCTCCCCTGCAATATGTTATATCACCCGAATCGCAGAAACTTATTATTTGAAGTTTCCTATTATAATAAAAGAATTAATGTAGAAATGTATCATGCTTTAACAGACGGAACCGGCGCACTAGAATTTCTGAAAACTCTGGTTTATTATTATATTACGATAAAGTATGAGAAAGAGTTTGGTGGTAAGCTTCCTGCTATGAATTATGATGCATCCTTTACGCAGAAGATGGATGACAGCTTTCTTAAACATTACAGCGGTGATAAGAAGCTTGACAAAATCAAGCTAAGTAAGGCTTATCATATTACTGGAAGGCGTTATATTGATAATCGGCTTAAAGTTATCGAAGGAGAGATGTCAGCTAAGAAGGTACTTGATCTTGCACACCGTTATAATACTACTTTGACCATTTATTTGACGGCTCTATTTATTAAGGCGATTTATCAGGACATGCCAACCCGCGCACGCAAGCTGCCGGTAAGAATTACGGTACCTGTTAATCTTCGGACGTATTTTCCTTCTGTAACAGCACGAAACTTCTTTTCGGTGATTAATGTTAGTTACCATTTTGGCAAAAATTCTGATAAACTGGAGGATATTATAGCCGCAGTTAAGGTTGATTTTGAGAAGGAGCTCACCGAAGATAATCTAAGAAAACATATGAATCGATTGTCTGCTCTGGAGCATAATGCTTTCATGCGTGTTGTACCACTAGTTCTTAAGGATTATGTTCTTAAAATGGCTAACTATCTTAGTAACAGGGGTATTACGGCAACCTTGTCCAATATCGGGAAGATCACAGTAACCAAGGAACTTGCACCATATATCCATCTATTTGACTGCTTTACCAGTGCCAGAAGACCCCAGATCAGTATGTGCTCCTTTAGTGATCGGTTAGTGATTGGATTTGCTACACCATTTGTCAGTACAGATATTCAGATGAACTTCTTTCGAATGCTGACAAAGGAGGGTATTGATGTATCAGTAGCCTCTAATATTAAGGAAGTAGTGTGAATTGTTGAAAAGAACAATTCACACCTAGAAGTTTGTGCCTGCGTATTCCTCGGCACAAACTAATTCAAAGGATAGGCTATGATAGGTTGAAAAATCAAAGATTTTTTAATCAGCAAAAAGCACTGAGGGT
The DNA here is from genome assembly GCA_023414875.1 of Bacillota bacterium. Classification (GTDB taxonomy): domain Bacteria; phylum Bacillota; class Clostridia; order Lachnospirales; family Lachnospiraceae; genus Mobilitalea. Next base: position 8,471 of record JAEZMV010000012.1, read on the forward strand.
GCTTTTCACTCAGTATCTGTATGCCGATTAAGCGGCAACATGGAGGTTAATATGGGAGAGAATAAAACAGGATTTTTTGGAAGATTGGTTCAGGGACTATCAAAAACCAGAAACAGTATTGCACATGGAATTGATGCTATTTTCAGCGGCTTTTCCAGTATAGATGATGATTTTTATGAGGAATTGGAAGAAACTCTGATCATGGCTGATTTAGGTATTAATACTACGACAGCGATTATTGAGAATTTAAGGCAGAAGGTCAAGGAAAATAAAATTAAAGATCCCGGTGAGTGCAGACAGCTTTTGATCAACAGCATGAAGGAGCATATGCAGTTAAAAGAAACCGCATATGATTTTGAAAATCAAAAATCAGTTGTATTATTAATTGGAGTTAATGGAGTTGGAAAGACTACATCAGTTGGTAAATTGGCAGGACAAATGAAGGATAGAGGGAAAAAGGTAATGGTTGCCGCAGCAGATACTTTTCGTGCAGCAGCGATAGAACAGTTAACCGAGTGGGCAAACAGGGCGAATGTAAGCATTATATCCCAAAAGGAAGGCTCAGACCCCGCAGCAGTGATATATGATGCCGTTACTGCAGCGAAAGCGAGGGATGTGGATGTTCTTCTATGTGATACGGCAGGGCGCCTTCATAATAAAAAGAATTTAATGGAGGAGCTGAAAAAGATTGATCGTGTCATTGAGCGTGAATATCCTGAGGCTTACCGTGAGACGCTTGTAGTACTGGATGGAACTACCGGACAGAACGCACTGGCTCAGGCAAAGGAATTTAATGAAGTAGCAGACATTACAGGTATTGTACTAACAAAGCTTGACGGAACCGCCAAGGGTGGTATTGCGATCGCTATTCAGTCCGAGCTTGGAATTCCCGTTAAATATATAGGCATCGGTGAGAAGATTGATGATCTTCAGAAGTTTAACGCGGATGATTTTGTAAATGCATTATTTCAAAAGACAGAATAGACATTTTGAAAGGATTTATGCCATACCCCTGAATTTAATGCCGCAGAAGGCAGCTCATGGGAGCTGTTTTATATAAATTGTGCTTAAAGTGCAAGCACCACTTAGCACGTAATGGAGGGTAATATCATGATGACACTGGATAAGTTTGAGGAAGCAACAGAAGCGGTCAAGAAGGTTATACTTCGCACGGAGCTGATTTACAGTGACTATTTTTCCGATGTAACCGGTAATAAAGTCTATCTAAAGCCGGAAAATATGCAGTTTACAGGTGCATATAAGGTGCGTGGAGCCTATTACAAAATCAGTACCTTAACCAAGGAAGAAAGAAAGCGTGGTCTAATTACTGCATCAGCAGGTAACCATGCGCAGGGAGTTGCCTATGCAGCGAAGCTCTATAACGCGAAGGCAATTATCGTAATGCCTTCTACTACGCCATTAATTAAGGTTAACAGAACAAAGAGCTATGGTGCAGAGGTAATTCTATATGGTAATGTATATGATGAAGCTTGTCAGTATGCTTATAAATTAGCCGAAGAGAAGGGATATACCTTTATTCATCCTTTTAATGACGAGGTTGTAGCTACGGGTCAGGGTACAATTGCGATGGAGATATTTAAGGACCTACCTACCGTGGATATCATTCTTGCACCTGTTGGAGGCGGAGGCTTATTAGCAGGAGTATCTACCTTGGCAAAAATGCTTAATCCCAATGTTAAAATAATCGGTGTAGAACCTGCCGGAGCAGCCTGTATGAAGGCTTCCTTAGCTGCCGGTAAGGTCGTAACCCTCCCTAATGTAGATACTATTGCAGACGGTACAGCGGTAAAGACTCCAGGGGATGTAATATTTCCTTATGTTCAACAATATGTGGACGATATTATTACCATCGAAGATCACGAGCTAATTGTTAACTTTTTAGATATGATTGAAAATCATAAAATGGTAGTTGAAAATTCCGGTTTATTAACTGTTGCCGCATTAAAGCATTTGAACTGCGAGAATAAGAAAATCGTATCCATCTTAAGCGGCGGAAATATGGATATTATTACTGTCTCCTCGATTGTTCAGCACGGCTTAATTCAACGAGGCAGGGTGTTTACCGTATCGGTTCTTCTTCCCGACAGACCGGGCGAGTTAGTTAATGTGGCATCGATCATCGCAAAGGAGCAGGGTAATGTCATAAGGCTTGACCATAACCAGTTCGTAAGCATTAATCGTAACAGTGCGGTGGAGCTTACAATTACGATGGAAACCTTTGGTCATGAACATAAGCAGCAGATTGTTCAGGCGTTAGTGGATCATGGTTATAATCCTAAAATATTAACCCCGAATAAGGTATATTAAGTAATCCCATATAGTAACCTCCAAAGGATATTATAATAATTCATTCCAATTATTTTGTTATTACATAATCAATAACTAGACCCAAGGAATAGTATTAGTATTAATTCATAGAAAGTACGAAAAGATTCAGCAGATTTAACGAAGTGAAATTACAGCTATTTACATGAATAGTTAAGATTGTTATAATAAGAATATCTTTATATTCTGTTTTATGTCAGTGAATACTACATTATTCGGTGATTACGAAGGATGAAGGCCTTAGTAGATTGACATTAACAATTCATGATATCTTAGAAAGCTGCAACGTTTTATTTCTTCATAGTCCTCCTATTTCATAAGCTTATTACAAAAGCATAATAGATAAGAAGCTTTCCGATTAAAGCTATCATTTTATGCTGAGAGCGTGCTGTATCAGCATGTTTTGATAAAATAAGCTGGTAGAGGAGGTTAAGCGATGAATATGTATTGACATTGCTTAAAAAATAAGTTAATATGTGTATAAGAACATTAGTTCGTATTTTGAAGGCGACACCTTCATAAAAAGGGAGATTAGTTATGGCAAAGGATGATAGAATAAGAGCACTGGAATCTGCTCTTGCACAGATTGAAAAGCAATATGGAAAAGGCTCCATCATGAAGCTTGGTGATACGAATGCGAATATGAATATTGAAACAGTTCCAACCGGATCCATCAGCCTTGATATTGCACTTGGCTTAGGTGGTGTTCCGAAGGGAAGAATTATTGAGATATACGGTCCGGAATCCAGTGGTAAGACAACCGTAGCCCTGCATATGGTATCCGAGGTTCAGAAGAAGGGCGGAATTGCAGGTTTTATTGATGCGGAGCATGCATTAGACCCAGTTTATGCAAAGAATATTGGAGTAGATATCGATAATTTATATATTTCTCAGCCGGATAACGGAGAACAGGCGTTAGAGATAACTGAGACTATGGTACGCTCTGGGGCAGTAGATATTATTATCGTTGACTCAGTTGCGGCACTGGTACCGAAGGCAGAGATTGACGGTGAGATGGGAGATTCTCATGTGGGACTTCAAGCTAGACTTATGTCTCAGGCACTTAGAAAGCTTACGGCGGTTATCAGTAAATCGAACTGTATCGTAGTATTTATCAACCAGCTGCGTGAAAAGGTCGGTGTAATGTTTGGTAATCCTGAGACTACTACGGGTGGACGAGCACTTAAGTTCTATTCCTCTATACGTATGGATGTCAGGAGAATTGAATCCTTAAAGCAGGGAGGAGAGGTTGTCGGCAACAGAACAAGGGTTAAGGTAGTTAAGAATAAGATTGCCCCGCCCTTTAAGGAAGCAGAATTTGATATTATGTTTGGTAAGGGAATATCGAGAGAGGGTGATGTTCTTGATTTGGCCTCCGATTCCGGCATAGTAGTTAAAAGTGGTGCCTGGTATGCCTATAACGATGCCAAGATCGGTCAAGGCAGGGAGAACGCAAAACAATACCTCCTTGATAACCCTCAGATATTTGCTGAAATTGAGGATAGGGTACGTGAAAAATATACATTAGCACCTACAAAGAATTATAATGAAGCGATAGAATAAGATTTTATTCTAAAACAATAATATATATTGATATCTGGCTGTCCAAGGAGGAATAACAGGTTGATCGGTATCCATGTTCGGATTCCTATACCGGTGTGACTCTTTCGGGCAGCCTTTCCAGTCATACGCGTTCCTAAGAAGGATAGGGCAGTTTGCGGATACAAAGGAGTAGTTATTATGGTTATAACCCGGTTGGAGGATGTAGGACAGTCGAAGATTAAAGTCTATATAGATTATCAATATGCATTTCTGCTATATCAGAAGGATATTGAAAAGCTTGAATTAGCAGAAGGAATAGAAATATCAAAAGTGTATTTTGAGACAATTCTGGAGGATACGATATTAAGGAGGGCAAAGCAGAAGGCAATTGCGATACTTAAATTTATGGATCGTACGGAATTAGAGCTAAGAACAAAGCTTATAGATGCAGGATACCCTGAAGCTGTTGTCGAACAGACAATAAACTATGTATCGGAATATGGTTTTTTAAATGATGAACGTTTTGTATCAGCTTATGTCAGAGCGAAAATGCATACAAAAAGCAAACGTGTTATTAAAACAGAATTACAGCAGAAAGGTATATCAAATGATATCATAGAGCAGATATTTTCAGAGGAATATGAGGAAGACGACGGGAATGAGGATGCAGAGCTTATTGCAATCAGAAAGGCGATTGCAAAGAAAACAAAAGAACCTGAGACCTTAACTTATGAAGAGAAGCAAAGGCTTATGGCGTCTCTTTATAGAAAGGGATTTCAAATCAGTAAAATCAAGCAGTTATTAAGTTGATAGCTGAAAAGATAATATGGTAAGATACGAGGGTGCTGCTTATTTCTATATGAAATGTCATATTGCACCTTAATTATATAATTTATCCTTGCCTTTTTAAAATAAATATTATACAATTAAACTCGGCAGAGAATTGATTTATATAAACAATAGAAAAATGGAGGGCTGAAAATGAGCAGTACAGCACAACTGTCAGCAAGAGAAAGAATTACTTCTTTGCTTGACGACAATAGTTTTGTTGAAGTCGGCGCTTTCGTTACAAAAAGAAGTACAGACTTTAACCTTCAGCAGAAGGATACTCCTGCTGATGGCGTTATTACCGGTTATGGCGTAATTGGTGGCAATCTTGTATATGTATTTAGTCAAGATGCGTCATCGATGGGAGGTTCAATCGGTGAAATGCACGCAAAAAAAATAACAAATATTTACGATTTGGCACTTAAAGTAGGAGCACCTGTCATTGGACTTATTGATTCCACAGGACTTCGATTACAGGAGGCAACCGATGCACTGAACGGCTTCGGAGAGATTTACTTAAAGCAAACCATGGCTTCAGGTATTATCCCTCAGATTACTGCTATCTTCGGAAATTCCGGTGGTGGTTTGGCTGTAATGGCATCTTTAAGTGATTTTTCTTTTATGGAAGAAAAAAATTCCAGATTATTTATTAATTCCCCCAATGCTTTATCCGGCAACAACAAAGATAAGTGTGATACAGCGAAGGCGGCATTTCAAGCTAAAACCGGTGTCGTTGATTATGTAGGAGATACCGAAACTGATGTATTAAAGAAAATACGTGAATTAATCACTATCTTACCTTCCAATAATGAAGATGATGCATCCTTTGATGAATGTACCGATGATTTAAATCGCCTTCTTCCAGGAATGACATCGGAAGTTAAGGATACTAGAAAAGCGTTAATCGATATGTCAGACAATCAATATTTCTTCGAGATAAAACCGGATTATGCAAAAGAAATGGTAACCGGGTTTATTCGCTTAAATGGTGTAACCGTAGGTGCCGTAGCTAATTGTACTGAAATTTTGGACGAAACCGGCAAGGTTACCGCAAGTTTTGATGGGACATTAACTACCGCTGCTTGTTACAAAGCTGCTGATTTTGTTAATTTCTGTGATGCTTTCGAAATCCCTATATTAACCTTAACCAATGTATCTGGTTATAAGGCAACCGTTGAAGAAGAAAAATCAATTGCTATCGCTTCTGCTAAATTAACCTATGTTTTTGCAAATGCGACTGTTCCTAAGGTTACTTTTGTAGTAGGAAAAGCATTTGGAACAGCTTATATCACTATGAATTCAAAACATATTGGTGCAGATCTGGTATTTGCTTTACCGAGTGCTCAAATTGGTATGATGGATGCAGAATTAGCAGCGCAAATTATGTATGACAATGAAGATAAGGGAGTTGTAAAAGAGAAATCAGCGGAATATGCAAAGCTACAATCCAGTGCAGAAGCTGCTGCAAGACGTGGTTATGTTGACAGCATTATTGAACCTGATACGATGCGAAAACATGCTATTTATTCCTTCGAGATGCTCTTCACAAAAAGAGAAGCCCGCCCTGCGAAAAAGCATGGCACCATATAGAATGAGGTGAAATTATGATTACATTTCAAAACGGAGTAATCAGCCAGGCAGTTTTTCTCTCCGGTAATTCTCTGAGTGATTATGTTAATATCAATACATTGTTTGGTGCAGTGATTGCTTTGACAGTTTTATTCCTGCTTATGGTAATAACATACTTTGTTAAAATTAAACCTAATTTATTAAAAGATTCCTCAACAGTTAATACGGTTGATCATGTGATTGCTCAGATTGTTGAAAATGAGGAAGATGAGCTGATTGGGGATAATGAGCTGGTGGCTGTTATTACAGCTGCAATCTATGCTTCCATGGGAGATGCAGTACCGGCTGAAGGGTTTACTGTTCGTTCCATTCGTAAAGTTAATAAGAGATGGAAGAATGCCTGAACTGATTTTACATGAATATGAATTGGAATGCCAATTCATCCTGTATAAATAAGACGCCGGACGGTGTCAATGAACAAGGAGGATTTCACAATGAAATATTATACGATAACTGTAAATGGAAATACTTATAATGTATCAGTAGAAGAGGGCATTGCTGCACCAGCAGCTGCTCCGGTAAATACTGTTGCACCTGCACCTAAGCCTGCAGTACAAGCTCCGGCTGCACAAGCAGAAGCTCCAAAGCCAGCTGCCGCACCTGCTGCCGCTCCGGCTGCTGGTAGTGCTGGCAGTGTTAAAGTAAGTTCACCTATGCCTGGTAAGATTCTTGCTGTCAAAGCACCTGTTGGTCAGGCTGTTAAGAAGGGTGATGTTATCTTGATTTTGGAAGCTATGAAAATGGAAAATGAAATTGTATCACCTCAGGATGGTACCGTTGCAAGTATTAATGTATCCGCCGGTCAATCTGTCGAAGCCGGAGATTTGTTAGCTACATTAAATTAATCAAGAGAAACATTCGAATTTACATTTAACAGGAGGTAGAGTAATGGCAGAACAAGTAAATAGACCGGTTAAAATAACCGAAACAATATTGCGTGATGCCCACCAATCCCTGATTGCTACAAGAATGTCAACGGAAGAGATGCTTCCAATTCTTGAAGTAATGGATAAAGTAGGCTACCATGCAGTGGAATGTTGGGGTGGCGCAACCTTTGACGCTTCCTTACGTTTCCTAAAGGAAGATCCCTGGGAAAGACTGCGTAAAATAAGAAGAGGCTTTAAAAATACAAAGCTACAGATGTTATTTCGTGGGCAGAATATTTTAGGCTATCGTCATTATGCCGATGATGTAGTAGCATATTTTGTTCAAAAATCCATTGCAAACGGAATTGACATTATCCGTATTTTTGATGCATTGAATGATATACGTAATTTGGAATGTACCGTAAAGGCTACAAACAAAGAGAATGGACATGCTCAGATCGCAATTTCCTATACTTTAGGTGACGCCTATACAACTGACTATTATATTAAAATGGCAAAGAAAATTGAAGAAATTGGTGCTTCCTCCATTTGTATTAAGGATATGGCAGGTTTATTGGTTCCTTATGAAGCAACTGTTTTAGTTAACGCTTTAAAGTCTGCCGTAGCAATACCGATTGATCTTCATACTCATTATACCAGTGGTGTAGCGGGCATGACTTACTTAAAGGCTGTTGAAGCAGGTTGTGATATTATTGATACAGCAATGTCACCCTTTGCTATGGGTACCAGCCAACCAGCAACAGAAGTTATGGTTGAAACCTTTAAGGGCACACCTTATGATACCGGTTATGATCAGATACTTCTGGCTGAGATTGCAGATTATTTCCGTCCGCTTCGTGATAAAGCTCTAGATACCGGTCTTCTTAACCCCAAGGTTATGGGTGTTGATATCAAGACCCTTTTATATCAGGTTCCTGGCGGTATGTTGTCCAACCTTGTATCTCAATTAAAGGAGAGTAAACAGGAAGATAAGTACTATGAAGTATTAAAGGAAGTACCTCGTGTTCGTAAGGATTTTGGTGAACCGCCTCTAGTAACTCCTTCCAGCCAAATCGTTGGAACTCAGGCCGTATTAAATGTTTTAGCAGGTGAACGTTATAAGATGGTTACAAAGGAAACAAAAGCGCTATTATCCGGTGAGTATGGTCAAACTGTAAAGCCTTTTGATTCTGAGGTACAGAAGAAGGTTATCGGTGATAAAGAACCGATTACCTGTCGTCCGGCAGACCTTTTAGAACCCGAACTTCATAAAATCGAAGCTGAAATCGCTGAATGGAAAGAGCAGGATGAAGATATTTTATCCTACGCATTATTCCCTCAGGTTGCGATTGATTTCTTCAAATATCGTCAAGCTCAAAAAACGGGTGTTGATGTAACAATCGCTGATAAGGCCAATCAGGCATATCCTGTATAAGTAATTTAAATTTATTATGATTTCATACTAAAAATTAACACGAAGAATAATAATTTGATATGCTCTCCTTGTAACGGTTAACAGTTAATAATACTGTGGATTGTAAGGAGGGCATATTAATTTTTAAATATTTTTCGTTTGGTATCATTAATTATTCGAGTTCAATATTTAAGCCAGCTTTTTATCCAAATAAAAATAAGTACTTTTATGTCATATTATAGCATTTTATAAGTCTTAATTACTACCATCAGTTAGTTGACACAATTAATATTGTCTGATATATTTTGTATTAGAATGACAATTTGCAGAATTCTCCGTATCTTGTCTTTTGGTTTATAATACTTAAGAGAAATGAGGATACTATTTGAAAAAATTATGTTTGCTGTTTTACCAAAAGAATGAATTCTATTTTATTCATAAAATTTCTTTAATTCTGATCTTAATTTCTCTATGTATCATTATAATCATCATCTATTTGGAACGAAAATTCCGAAAATTGAATTACGATCTTTATTATAGAGAAGAACTTTTTTCTACACTTTGCTCTAATGTGGATGATGTATTTGTAATATATAATGTTATAAACAAAAAGTTTGACTATATCTCACCTAATTTTGAAAAATCGCTGGGCATCAATAGCAATTTATTATTTCATAACAAATTGGATTTATCCGAATATATATCGCTCGATAATATCAAAAAAATAAGAGCTATATTCAATGATAATAACATTGTTGATATGCAGGAAGTGGATTTTGAATATACAAAGCCTCATGATAAACATAAAAGATGGATATTAATGCGCGTGTATCCTGTTTATAAACGTAATAATATTATACGTTATATCTGTTGTACTACTGATTTAACAAAAGAAAAACAGACACAAAAAGCTATTGAAGAAGCCTTTATAAATGTTCAAAAAGCAAATGAAGCAAAAAAAGAATTTCTATCCCATATGAGTCATGAATTAAAAACACCAATAAATGCCATCATTGGTATGACTCAAATCGCTTCAAACTCTTTGGTAGATACGGAGAAGGTAAGTAACTGTCTCGAGAAAATTAATTTTTCCTCGAAGAAGCTCTTAACGCTAATCAATAACATTCTAGATATTTCAAAATTAGATAGCGATAAGCTGATATTAGCGAATGAACCATTTTGTTTAAGTGAAATTCTAATACCCTTTACCTCTATGATGAATACTCAAGCCGAATTAAACCACCAGGAGTTTGATTTTTTCATAAAACAAAAGGAAGATGATTATCTCATTGGAGATAGTCTTCGATTATTACAGATTTTTGAAAACTGTATCTCGAATTCTATGAAATTCACACCTCCGGGAGGAACAATCTTATTTGAAGTTACAGAACAAGGCCGATATTTGCAAACTAATCAGGTCCGATATCAATTTATTATCTCTGATACGGGAAAGGGGATGAAAAAAGAGTATCTGGAACATTTATTTATACCATTTGATCAAGAGGATAATACCGTATTCAAAAATTATGGTGGTACAGGGCTTGGTATGTCGATTGTCAAAAACTTGATTCAATTAATGGATGGAACAATCCAAGTGACAAGTAAAATAAATGCAGGTACTAAGATTACCATAGAGCTAACTTTTTTCCTTGCTCATGGAAAGTCGAAACAAACTGAAGCACAGGATATAAAGGTTTCTCCTAACGAATATAATTGTAAAGGAAAGCGAATTCTGGTTGTAGAGGATAATGAAATTAATCTCGAAATCACTTGTGAGTTTCTTAAATATATCAATGCAGAATTTGAAACAGCAACAAATGGTTTTGATGCTATTAAACTTTTTGAAGCATCTAAGACCGGTTATTACGATATCATTCTTATGGATGTTCAAATGCCGGGATTAAACGGGTATGAGACCACAAAACTTCTACGAAGCAGCATTCATCCGGATGCTAAATCAATTTGTATCATTGCTATGACAGCGGACGATTTTTCAGATAATCAATCAAGTTTTGATTGCGGTATGAATTATCATATTACAAAGCCAATCGCTATTGACGAATTATATTACTTAATAAAAACTATATCTACAGAGGAAAATGACCATGGAGTATACCAGTATTAAATTAAAGGACATAGGTGTTGATGTAAGCAGTGTGATTTCAAGACTGGGAGGTAATGAATTACTATATTTAAAAATTTGTCATAAGTTTTTACAGGATCAAAACTTCCATTTGTTTCAAAGAGCTATTACTACTAAAAATTATGAAGTGGCAAAAATTTATATACATACCTTAAAAGGTGTCTCGGCTAATTTAGGCTTTATACGTCTTGAACATTTGTGCAAAGCCATAAACGATCATTTAAATTGTAATGATACAATTAGTCTGCTGGATAATGTCAATGCTTTATCAGAGGAGTATTATAATATTATTTCAGTATTAAAATAGTACAGCTGCAACTATAAATAAATATAATTTGGATATTTCAATCATACCTATGATAAAAGGTCAAGTTAAATGATTGTGAAAATATAAAGTAAAAATTTAAAGATAAATTATGAAAAAAAATTATGTTAAGCATAAATTGCATTTCTATTATTTGGATATATAGAATTTAATGATATTGATTCTGTTAATAGTGTCTAATCGTGTTATAATATTGTTTTCATTTTTTTAATTTATAGCGATAAACACTTGACAAATCCTCATAAATTAAGTATACTACCACCTGTAAAGAAAATTCCTTTACAGGTGGTGCTTTTATGAAGCAAAATGAAACACAACTGGATAAGTTGGATGAAATCGTATATCTGTCCATTCTTTATGATTTTTACGGTGAATTACTGAGTGATCATAAAAAACAGATTTTTGAAGATTATGTTTTGAATGATCTGTCACTAAGCGAAATAGCAGCCGAGCAGGGTATCAGCAGGCAGGGTGTATATGATATCGTAAAACGTTGCACACAGGAATTAAGGGATTATGAATCAAAGTTATCCCTGGTGAGTAAATTTCAATCGATTAAAGATAAACTGGGAAATATAAAAGATATTATAAAAGAGACAACCCAAACAGGTAATGTCACATTACTTAGTGGAATAACAACATTGGCAGACGATATTTTAAAGGAGCTGTAATCCATATGGCATTTGAAAATTTATCCGATAAACTACAGAATATATTCAAGAATTTAAGAGGAAAGGGAAGACTTTCCGAAGCGGATGTTAAAACCGCATTAAAAGAAGTTAAAATGGCTTTATTAGAAGCCGATGTAAATTTTAAGGTTGTTAAGAATTTTGTAAATACCATCCAGGAAAGAGCGGTAGGTCAAGATGTACTCAACAGCTTAACCCCCGGTCAGATGGTTATTAAAATCGTTAATGAAGAAATGGTTAAGCTGCTTGGTGAGCAAACTGTTGAACTTCAACTAAGGCCTTCGAATGAAATTACAGTATTAATGATGTGCGGTTTGCAGGGTGCCGGTAAGACAACTACCGTTGCAAAGCTTGCAGGAAAACTGAAATCAAAGGGGCGAAAACCTTTGCTGGTTGCCTGTGATATCTACCGTCCTGCAGCAATTGATCAGCTGCAAATCAATGGAGACAAACAGGGCGTCAGTGTATTCTCCATGGGAGATAAGCATAAACCTGTTAATATTGCGAAAGCAGCCATGGAACATGCAATTAAGAATTCTTATAATGTAGTAATTCTGGATACCGCTGGCCGACTTCATATAGATGAGGCTATGATGGAGGAACTCCAGGAGATAAAAGCGAATGTTACTGTAAACCAAACAATTTTAGTTGTAGATGCAATGACAGGACAGGATGCAGTCAATGTATCCGAAATGTTTAATGAAAAGCTTACCATTGATGGTGTTATATTAACGAAATTAGACGGTGATACCAGAGGTGGAGCGGCTCTTTCCATCCGTGCAGTTACAGGACGACCAATACTTTATGTCGGAATGGGTGAAAAGCTTTCAGATCTGGAACAATTTTATCCGGATCGTATGGCTTCCCGTATCTTAGGTATGGGCGATATCCTTACATTAATAGATAAAGCACAAGCTGAATTTGATGAAACAAAAGCAAGGGAATTAGAGAAAAAAATCAAGAAAGCAGAATTTGATTTTAATGATTATCTTGAACAAATGCAGCAAATGAAGAAAATGGGTGGTATTACCGAATTACTCGGAATGCTTCCCGGTATGGGAAAGCAACTAAAGGATGTAGAAATTGATGAAAATGCTCTATCATCTGTAGAAGCCATTATTTATTCTATGACAAAGGCAGAGCGTTCCAATCCTAATTTGTTAAACCCTTCCCGAAAAAAGAGAATTGCCGCCGGGGCCGGTGTAGATATTAGCCAGGTTAATTCCATCGTGAAGCAGTTCGAGCAATCCAAAAAGATGATGAAGCAATTTTCCGGTATGATGGGAAAAGGCGGAAAGCATGGCAAATTTAAATTGCCCTTTGGATTTTAATTCGTTATTGTTATGTTTGTACATTTCAATATAAAACATCCTAATAGGAACCCCTATTACGATATAGCCTATGTCGTTAATTCGTAATTCATAACGAAAGAGTTTGTTTTGATACTTTGCGAAGATACACATGGCATACATGAATATTTAAGGAGGTGAAATAAATGGCAGTTAAAATTAGATTAAAGAGAATGGGACAGAAAAAAGCTCCTTTCTATAGAATCGTGGTTTCTGATTCCAGAACACCTAGAGATGGTAGATTCATCGAAGAAATTGGTACCTATGATCCTACCCAGAATCCTAGTGCTTTCAGCGTAAATGAGGAAGCTGCTAAGAAGTGGTTAGCAAATGGTGCTCAACCGACAGATACCGTAGGCAAGATTTTTAAGAATGCTGGTATTCTTTAATTATCATCGTGGGAGGATTGTGAATTGTAATTATATCAATTCCCAACTTCTATATGATCATGGAGGTAGTGAAAATGAAGGAATTAGTCGAAGTAATTGCTAAGTCACTCGTGGATCATCCCGATGAGGTTGTTGTTACGGAAAAAGAAACCGAAAAAGCAATTGTTGTGGAATTAAAAGTCGCTTCTGATGATATGGGTAAAGTAATCGGCAAACAAGGCCGTATTGCTAAATCTATACGTACCGTAGTTAAAGCAGCCGCAACAAAGGATGATAAAAAGGTAGTAGTTGAGATTCTGCAATAGCAGTAAATCCAATTGCAGTTTTTCCTGTGCAGAATCAAGGAAGCTGTCTGTTATGTCCATGAAAGTGATTTTCATAGATGACATAGTAGATCAGCTTCTTTTTATATCGATCAGATTTGATGAGCAAAATAATCTTACATGGGGAACATTATATATGATTTCAATTATAGTAGCCGTTTCGAAAAATTATGTAATAGGAAATAATGGAACTATTCCTTGGAGTATAAAAGGAGAGCAGACCAGGTTTCGTGAGTTAACAACAGGTAAAACAATCATTATGGGTAGAAACTCATTTGATGAAATAGGCAATCCACTTCCTAACAGAAAAACAATTCTTATCTCAGGATCAAAAACTGTTACTGCTGATGATTGTATTACTGTAACCTCTTTAGAAGAGGCACTCCGGCATACAAAAGAAGAAGAGGAAGTCTTTATTGCAGGTGGTGGTAGAGTATATCAGGAAGCACTTCCTTTTACAGATCGTATATACTTAACCATCATCGATAAGATAATTGAGGGTGATGTTTATTTTCCGCAAATTGATACATCAAGCTTTCAAAAAATCTATGAGCAGCGTGTGGAGGGTGAAATCCCATATACCTATTATACCTATGAGAAAATAATGAAGAATACTCCTTCATAAAACGAAGTATACTTTAAGCATTGTTTCTGATACCGCTTGTGGCATTATGAGCACTGTTTTAGTAAAATTTTGAAAGAAAGAACTGAGAACTATCCTGCAAAATGGTCACTTTGTTCTTCCGGCGTTTTGAGCTGCATCAAAGATGCAGCATGAGTGGTTAGTGTGGGAATATATTTTTCACGCATCAAATTTGTGCTAAAACCCATATCATCGGAGTTTTGGCAGAATGGAGATTGATATGGATAATTATCTAAGAGTTGGTGTCATTTCAACAACACATGGAATCAAGGGAGAGGTAAAAGTATTTCCTACTACCGACGATCCAAACCGCTTTAAAGATTTAAAGCAAATTTTTCTGGATACCGGCAAAGAGTGTATTCCTTTAGAAATTGAAGGAGTAAAATTCTTTAAACAGCTTGTAATACTCAAATTTAAAGAGTTTGATAATATAAATGATGTTGAAAAATACCGTGGTAAGGATTTATTAATTACCAGGGATAATGCTGTTAAACTTGAAAAGGATGAGTATTTCATCTTTGATCTGATTGATTCCGAGGTGTTTTCCGATGAAGGAGAAAAGCTTGGAATACTGACTGAAATATTGACAACTGCCGCTAATGATGTTTATGTAGTTAAAACAGCTGACCAGAAGGAATTATTACTTCCTTCCATTAAGGAATGTATCCTTGATATCGATGTTAATAACAAGAAAATTATTGTGCATGTAATGAATGGTTTAAGATAAAGTTTCCACGTATCATAGATTAATTTTTATATAATTATGTAATTTCCTGTCTGTTAGACGGATAATTGATTTACCAGAAAACACATACTTAGTTAAGTTGCCTTACGACAGCCCAAATTCGAGGGTGGTCGGCAGAATGGAGAATTATTATGAATTATCATGTACTGACGCTTTTTCCGGAAATGATCATGCAGGGACTTGGTACCAGTATCACCGGAAGAGCAATGGATAAAGGGCTGATATCCGTTAATACAATTAATATCCGGGATTTCAGTGAGAACAAGCACCAAAAGGTTGATGATTACCCTTATGGCGGTGGAGCCGGCATGGTAATGCAAGCCGAACCGGTATTTAAGTCGTATGGATATCTGGCGAATCATATAAAAATGTCAAAGGAAGATACTCTTAGTTATCACAAACCCCGTGTTATCTATGTTACCCCTCAGGGTGGTATCTTTAATCAGAATATGGCACAGGAATTTGCTCTAGAAGAGGATTTAATCTTCCTATGTGGTCATTATGAAGGGATTGATGAACGAGTTTTAGAATTGATTGTAACCGATTATGTATCCATTGGAGATTATGTGTTAACCGGTGGAGAATTACCTGCTATGGTTATGATTGATGCGATATCTCGTTTAATTCCTGGCGTACTAAACAATGATGTGTCCTCCGAATTTGAGAGTTTTCAGGACAATCTGTTAGAATATCCGCAGTATACAAGACCCGAAGTATTCATGGGAAAGAAAGTGCCGGAGGTTCTTCTGACCGGTCATCATGCCAATATTGAAGCCTGGAGAAGAGAACAATCCATACTTCGAACCTATGAAAGACGGCCAGATTTGCTGGAAAAAGCCAATCTAACTGAAATGGAACGGGAATATCTGACCAGGCTTATTTTCCAGAAAAATTACGATATCTATTGAAATAATACTTGCAAATCGTGACAGATTATGTTAGAGTAAGTAGTTGTGAGATGGGATGGTCCTCTAGCGCATGGCAAAAGCCTTTTCGTGCTAAGAACATCTAAATATTAAGGAGGTCACAAAATGAACGATATTATTAAAAGTATTGAAGCTGAGCAGTTGAAAGCATCTGTTACAGATTTCAACGTTGGCGACACGGTTCAGGTTTACGCTAAAGTAAAAGAAGGTAACCGTGAAAGATTACAGGTTTTTGAAGGAACCGTAATTAAAAGACAGAACGGTGGAGCAAGAGAAACCTTCACAGTTAGAAAATCATCCAATGGTATTGGTGTAGAAAAGACTTGGCCACTTCACAGCCCTAGCATCGATAGAATCGAAGTTACAAGACGCGGTAAAGTAAGACAAGCTAAGCTCTTCTATTTACGTGATAGAGTTGGTAAGAGAGCAAAAGTAAAAGAAGTAATCAGATAAGTACAACAAAGGGACAATACTTGTGAGATTGTCCCTTTTTTAACATAATTATCCACTAAAATGGCCAATACTTTATGTATCTGCATATATCGTTAGAAGGGTACGGGTAATACTATGGATTTTGATTTCGAAAAAGAAAGCAAACGACCGGTAGTCATGAAAATTCTCATTAAAACATTTATTTGGGTTGCAGAAATTGCAGCTGTTATTTTTCTGGCATATTTTATCATTTACTATGCTTTAGAGAAAACTGAAGTGATCGGTAATTCTATGGAGACAACGTTATATGACGGTGAACCAATCATTATCAATAAGTTTTCTTACCGTTTTTCTGAACCGAAACGATTTGATGTTATAGTTTTTAAACAAAGTGGTAAAGAACATAGTTTTTATAATATTAAGAGAATTATCGGACTGCCCGGTGAAACCATACAGCTAAAGGACCAAAACATCTACATAGATGGTTTAATTGTCGAGGATATCGTTAATACGGAGCCAATGAAGAATTATGGACTGGCAGATGAGGAAATTGTACTGGAGGAGAATGAATATTTTGTTCTAGGAGATAATCGTAATAGTAGTGAAGACAGTAGATTTGCTAGCGTAGGTACCATTCGTAAGGATGAAATTATCGGTAAAGCATTTATTCGATTATCACCCTTTAACTTTGTAAATAAAATAAATCAAAAGCAAGAAAAAGAAGAATAATGTGCTTCGTTAGTGTGAATAGTCTCACTAAAAACATGCGAGCCATTAGAAGAATAGCAAAAGCGGCTATTGAGCAATATGCAGTATGGGAGGTTAATATGCATTTTCAATGGTATCCCGGTCATATGGCCAAAGCAAAAAGAATGATGCAGGATGATATGAAGCTGATTGATGTGGTAATTGAGTTGGTTGATGCCAGAATACCATATTCCAGTAAAAACCCGGACATTGATTCATTGGCAAAGAATAAATCAAGGGTCATTCTTTTAAATAAAAGTGATATGGCTGATCAGCGCTATAATAAAGCCTGGAAGGAATATTTTGAAGCTAAGGGGTACTTTGTTGCTCTGGTAAATTCAAAAAATGGAACCGGTGTAAAGCAGGTACAGGAGATTGTGAATAAGGCCTGTGAAGCAAAAATTGAACGTGATCGAAGAAAAGGGATTTTAAATCGCCCTGTTCGTGCTATGATTGTAGGCATCCCGAATGTAGGTAAGTCTACTTTTATAAATAGTTTCGTAGGTAAAGCTTCAACTAAAACCGGTAATAAACCCGGAGTTACGAAAGGTAAGCAATGGATTCGACTCAATAAATTTACTGAATTAATGGATACCCCCGGAATCCTCTGGCCTAAGTTTGAAGATCAATCCGTAGGACTCCGATTAGCCTTAATCGGTTCAATTAATGATACAATCATTAACACGACGGACCTTTCCTTAGAGTTGATCTTAATCTTAAATAAATATTATCCTGAGGTTTTGTTAAATCGATATGGAGTCGATCTATCGGATATCTCTGAGGATTTAAAAGGTGCTTCAAAGGCTCTGGAGAAGATTGCCATCAAGCGTTCCTGCCTGTTAAAGGGCGGTGAACCGGATTTAGATCGTGCCGCAATTATTCTCCTAGATGATTTTCGAAGTACGAAGCTCGGAAATATTACTCTGGAGTTTCCTTCCATGATTACAGAGCATACTGAGAAGGTGAAGTCCGTTACTTTTGAACAAGTGACTACTAGCATTGATATCAACGGCAAAGTAGATGAAAAGACGAAGTAAAATGAAGTAACCTTATCATGAGAAGCATCCGATATATATTAATATTATAAATATAACTAAATAAGTATCAACATATGATTAAGAGGTAGCCTTCTATGCTAAATGATGAATTAGGGGAAGATATTTCCCAAAAGAAGATATCGCATATTAAAATGGAATTTATGCAGGCATCGGATACAGAAATTCCGATTTTATTAGAAAAATACAAAGAGGACACCCGTAGCGGTGTCATTACCATATGTAATCAGTATAGAAATAAAATACATTCTCTGGAGAAGGAACTGGAACGTTTAACAGCGCTGAAGGAATACGAAACAAAGTATTCTAAGTATCAGTACATCTGCGGTATTGATGAAGTGGGAAGAGGACCATTTGCCGGACCGGTAATTGCCTGTGCGGTAATCCTTCCAAAGGATTGTAATATCTTATATATCAATGATTCGAAGCAGTTATCCGAAAAGAAACGGGAAGAGCTTTATGATGAGATTATTTCCTCTGCCGTTGCGTTCGGAGTTGGAAGCATTCCCCCAAACCAGATTGATGAGATGAATATTCTTCAGGCTACGTATGAAGCCATGAGAAAAGCAATCGGTAATCTGTCTGTCAAGCCTGATCTATTATTAAATGATGCGGTGACTATCCCCGGAGTGGATATCAAACAGGTTCCGATTATCAAAGGTGATGCTAAGAGCATCTCAATTGCCGCTGCCAGTATTGTAGCAAAAGTGACCAGAGACCGCCTTATGGTTGCATATGACAAGATCTTTCCGGAATATGATTTTGCAAGTAATAAAGGATATGGCTCACCAAAGCATATTGAGGCAATAAAAAAGTACGGACTAACCCCAATTCATCGCCGAAGCTTCGTGAAAAACTTTATATAGGCAATCAGAGTAGCCTTCTAACTTGGAGGATAATCATATGGATCAAAGGGATATAACTCAACAGGGAACGAATCAAAAACCAAATACAGCGGTGGCTATTTCTTATGATCCGAGCGAGGATGCACCGAAGGTAATTGCCTCCGGAAAAGGCTACCTGGCAGATAAGATTATTGAGAGAGCCAAGGAAGCCGATATCCCTCTTCATCAGGATGAGAAACTGGCAAAGACCTTGTCAAAGCTTGAAATCGGAGCTATGATTCCGCCCGAATTATATGAAGTGGTTGCTGAGATACTGGTATTTGTAGATAAAATGGACCGAATAAAAAGTAAGGTTGATCATAGAAATGAATAATAGAGCAGTAGGTACCAAATTCGAACTCGAAGCAGCTAATTATCTTCAAAAGAATGGTTATGAAATTCTTCACAAAAACTTTCGCTGCAGAATTGGTGAGATTGACCTCATCGCAAAAACGGAGGGCTATCTCTGTTTTATTGAGGTCAAATATCGTTCTGGAACTACGAAGGGTTATCCGTCAGAAGCTATTACTCCTAATAAAATCCGCCGAATTACCCGGACAGCCGAATTCTATATGCTCTTACATAAAATCTCCCCAAATACTCCCTGCCGCTTTGATGTGGTAGTAATATTGAATTCTGATATAACCTTGATAAAGAATGCATTTTATGGACTTTAGGCTAATTTTATAACGATATGAATAGAAAGGCTTGATTAAATGACATTTAAAAACAGTGACTCTGCATATATAGATTTTACACGGAATGTACCTATCATTACCTTTCCGGTACTTTCGAACCTTCCATTCGTACGACATGGCTTCTCAACCCGTTTAGGCGGAGTAAGCAGCGGTATCTTTTCTTCTATGAATCTTGGTGTTGATTCCAGTCCCTATTCTGATACAGCTGACAATATTAAAGAGAATTTCAGGCGTATTGCCGATAGCATCGGAGTTCAACCGGATTCCTTTGTTTTATCCAAACAGGTTCATAAAACCAACATCCGGGTAGTTGATGAAAAAGACCGGGGCAAAGGATTATATTTCCCTACGGATTATGAAGAAATCGATGGCTTGATTACCAATCAGCCAAACCTTACCTTAGTCACCAAATATGCGGACTGCGTTCCGATTTATTTTGTTGATACCGTTCATAAAGCTATCGGCTTAACCCACTCCGGTTGGCGCGGAACTGTGAAGAAAATAGGTAAAATCACCATAGAAGAGATGACAAAGAGCTTTGGAAGCAATCCGGCAGACATTATTGCAGTGGTTGGACCATCCATCTGCGTAGATTGTTATGAAATCGGAGAAGAAGTAGCTTCTGAATTTATGCTGGCTTTTCCTGAGGCATTGGAGAAACAGATTCTTAATCCAAAGAATTCTGGTAAATATCAGTGTGATTTGTGGGCAGCGAACCGACAGGTGTTATCAGAAGCAGGGTTAAAGCCGGAAAACATCCATATCTCAAGGGTTTGTACCTGCTGTAATAGCGAATTGTTATTTTCTCATCGAAAATCACAGGGAAAACGAGGTAGCCTGGCAGCATTTTTGGCAATAAGCGAAGACAGGATTTCATAAATAAAATTATAATAATTGAATATAATTCAAATAAAAATATGACATGTGTATCAGTTATGATATGAGAGCTAAACCTATAAAATAACTTAATTCTATCAATTTACACATCTCATACCTTAGCTGAAGCATTTACAGTAAAAAATTGTGTAAATAAACGTTCTATAGTTAAAAGTTTGTTTTATACATTCCACTTATTGATAATTGATTATTTAATTCTACAGTAGTAGATAGAGAGAATTGGTGTATGTTATGAAGAAAAAAGCACACATTATTAGTGATATAGAAGAAGGAAGTATTGCACAAGAATTAGAGCTTGAGCCAGGTGATGAATTAATCTCAATCAATGGTACTCCAATCAAAGATGTTCTTGATTATCATTACCTGATAAAGGATGAGTTTATTACCGTTTTGATTAGAAAACCGGATGGTGAAGAATGGGAGCTTGAGATTGATAAGGATTATGATGAGGATTTAGGAATCATCTTTGAAGAAGGTTTAATGGATGAATACCGAGCCTGTCGGAACAAATGCATTTTCTGTTTTATTGATCAAATGCCTCCCGGTATGCGGGAAACTCTTTACTTTAAGGACGATGATGCAAGACTTTCTTTTCTTCAGGGAAACTACATTACCCTAACCAATATGAGTGATGAAGAAATTGACCGGATTATTTTTTATAAGCTATCTCCGATCAATATCTCTGTCCATACGACAAACGAAGAGCTACGCTGCAAAATGCTCCATAACCGATTTGCAGGCAGCGCGCTTTCTAAAATAAAAAGATTAAAGGATGCCGGTATTACGATGAACGGTCAGATCGTTCTCTGTAAGGGTTGGAATGATGGAGAAGAACTGGAGAAGTCCATCCATGATTTGGCCGCCTTTTTACCGGAAATGGAAAGTGTATCGGTAGTACCGGTTGGCCTTACAAAATTCCGGGAAGGCTTGGAACAACTGGAGAGCTTTTCAAAGGACGATTCTTTGGTAGTTTTAGAACAGATCCACCGTTGGCAGAATATTTTTCTCGCACACTACGGTACCAGATTCATTTATGCAAGTGATGAATGGTATCTCAAAGCAGGGCTTCCAATCCCAGCAGAGGAAGCCTATGAAGGCTACCCTCAGATTGAAAATGGTGTGGGACTCATTCGTTCCCTGCAAAATGAATTCGAGGAATACTATGAAGAATTAGACGGAGATGACCGTATCAGAAATATCTCCCTGGCAACCGGAGTTCTTGCTACCCCGGTAATTAATCAGTTGATTTTAAAACTTAAGCATAAATTCCCTAACCTTAATATTAAGGTCTATACCATCATTAATCAATATTTTGGATCTAATATTACCGTAGCCGGTCTGATTACCGGTGGAGATATAATCACTCAGTTAAAGGGACAGGCTTTAGGTGATAGCTTACTTCTTCCCGAGGTTTTGCTTCGTAACGGAGAAACCATCCTGTTAGACGATGTAACCGTAGAGGCTATTGAAAGTGCTTTACAAACCAGAATCCGTATTGTACAATCAGATGGAAAGTCCTTCATAGATTCGATTATTATGTAAGGAAGTTACAAAAACTATTTTGAGTTTCATAAGATAATATATCTTACTTATCCTTAGATATTTAATATATTATCGACTTAACATGTTATAAGAATTGCATGCATACGTATGCAAATGGAGGTATAAATGAGTAGACCAATCGTAGCCATCGTCGGTAGACCCAACGTTGGTAAATCAACTCTGTTTAATGCATTGGCCGGAGAGCGTATTTCAATCGTTAAGGATTATCCCGGTGTTACCAGAGACCGTATTTATGCAGATGTGACCTGGCTTAATTCACAATTTACAATGATTGATACAGGAGGTATTGAACCGGATAGTAAGGATGAAATGCTTTCTTATATGAGAGAACAGGCTCAAATTGCAATTGACACCGCTGATGTAATAATATTTTTAGTGGATGTCAGACAGGGGCTTGTGGATTCTGATTCAAAAGTGGCTGATATGCTGAGACGTTCGGGAAAACCGATTGTTTTAGTAGTAAATAAAGTAGATAATTTTGAAAAGCTGATGCCGGATGTCTATGAATTCTACAATCTTGGTATCGGTGAGCCGTTCCCGATATCTTCCTCAGGAAAACTGGGCTTTGGAGATATGTTAGATGAGGTTGTTAAGCATTTCAAGAGCAAAAACACAGAGGAGGCAACGGATGAACGACCGAGAATAGCTATCGTCGGGAAACCTAATGTAGGTAAATCCTCCATCATTAATAAATTATTAGGTGAAACCAGAGTTATCGTTTCGAATATCGCAGGTACCACCAGAGATGCGATTGATTCACCGATTCGTCGTAACGGAAAAGAATATATCCTAATCGACACTGCAGGACTTCGTAGAAAAAGTAAGATTAAAGAAGAACTGGAACGTTTCAGCATCATTCGTACTGTAGCAGCCGTAGAACGTGCCGATGTCGTAGTACTTGTAATAGATGCGAATGAAGGCGTGACGGAGCAGGATGCGAAAATCGCAGGTATCGCTCATGAACGTGGAAAAGGAATGTTAATCGCCGTTAATAAGTGGGATTTGATAGAGAAGGATAATAAAACCGTAAAAGAATATACCACAGATATCAAAGAGATATTATCATTTATGCCTTATGCGGAAATTATTTTCATTTCAGCGGAAACCGGACAAAGATTGCATAAATTATTTGAAACCATCGAGGTTGTAATTCAAAATCAAAATCTACGTGTAGCTACCGGTGTATTAAACGAAATCATGATGGAGGCAACCGCTTTACAACAGCCACCGTCAGATAAAGGAAAACGTTTGAAGCTATACTATATCACACAGGTATCTGTGAAACCGCCTACCTTTGTTATATTCGTTAACGATAAGGAACTGATGCACTTTTCTTATACCCGATATATTGAAAACAAAATCCGAGAGGCCTTTGGTTTCTCAGGTACATCCTTAAAGTTTATTATCAGGGAGCGAAAGGAGAACGCATAAATGATTCTCAAAATCATACTTACTTTGATTTTTGGATATTTATTTGGTTGTTTTTCAACAGGATATTTTGTAGGTAAAATGAATAAGGTGGATATTAGAAAATTCGGAAGCGGTAATGTAGGTACCACAAATGCACTTCGAACCTTAGGAGCAAAAGCGGGGGCTATTACATTACTGGGAGATGTTTTAAAGGCTGTGCTTCCTATTGTACTCGTTCGTTTTGTATTATATCCGGATCATCCTTCAATTGAATTATTAGCTCTTTATACCGGACTTGGAGTAGTTCTCGGTCATAATTATCCGGTATGGCTTAAGTTCAAGGGCGGTAAAGGAGCTGCCGCAACCGGAGGGGTTATGGCCGCTTTTGATCCCTTAATTATTCCAGTAGGATTGCCCTTGTTTGTATTATCAGTAGCAATCACAAGATATGTATCGGTTGGGTCCTTGGTGATCTCAGTGTTATTTCCGATCTGGATTCTGATCAGATACCCCGGTGATATACATATGCTGATTGTGGCACTGGTATTTATGTCATTAGCATTTTTAAAGCATCGTTCAAATATCAAACGTTTGCTTAATGGTACAGAGAACAAAATTGGACAAAGAGTAAAAATCGATAAATAACTGTATCCATAAAGGAGGAGCTTATGAGTAATGTTAGTATTTTAGGAGCCGGAACCTGGGGCTGTGCGATAGCAATTTTACTTGCAGGCAAAGGACATGATGTAACTATTTGGACAAAAATTGAAAAAGAAGCCCAAATGCTGAATGAAAATAGAAAGAATCTGAAGAACCTACCCGGAGCAGAGATGCCCGAGCAGGTTAAGATTACACTGAATTTGGAAGAAGCATGTAAGAACCGCGATTTAATCGTAATGGCAGTTGCTTCACCATACATCAGGTCTACCGCATATATCGCCAAGCCATTTATTAAGAGAGGACAAATCATTGTTAATGTTTCCAAGGGTATTGAGGATGGAAGCTTATATACCTTATCAGAGGTACTTAAGGATGAATTACCTCAGGCTGATATCGCTGTTCTTTCCGGACCCAGCCATGCGGAAGAGGTTAGCCGTGGGGTGCCGACTACAATTGTAGTC
The DNA here is from genome assembly GCA_023414875.1 of Bacillota bacterium. Taxonomy (GTDB): domain Bacteria; phylum Bacillota; class Clostridia; order Lachnospirales; family Lachnospiraceae; genus Mobilitalea. Next base: position 33,435 of record JAEZMV010000012.1, read on the forward strand.
GGAGCAAGGACAAAAGAAACCGCACATTTTATTCAGGATATCTTTATAACAGAAGTCTTCCGTGTTTACACCAGCCCGGACATCATCGGAATCGAATTAGGCGGTTCTCTTAAGAATGTAATTGCTTTAGCCGCCGGAGTCGTAGACGGACTTGGCTTTGGTGACAATACAAAAGCGGCTTTAATGACTAGAGGTATGGCAGAAATCAGCCGCCTTGGAATGAGAATGGGCGGTAAGATAGAAACCTTTGCAGGATTATCCGGATTTGGTGATTTATTTGTTACCTGTACGAGTAAACACAGCCGTAACTGGAATGCCGGTTATCTGATGGGACAGGGTAAAACGATGGAAGAAGCCATGAAGGAAGTAAATCAGGTCGTGGAAGGTGTTAACTCCGCAAAAGCTGCCCTCGCTCTGGCTAAAAGGAATCATGTGGAGATGCCAATTGTAGAACAAATTAACCTCGTGCTTTTTGAAGGTAAAACCACCAGAGATGCATTAGCAGATCTTTTAATGCGAGATCGAGGAAATGAATATAAATCCCTCGAGTGGGATTAGGACACTCGGGTGGAAGCAGAACTCATTAGGGGATGAAATCCACTTAAGGAGTTTTGTAATAAAACCAAGGGTGCTGTAAAGCAATAATATCTTTGATTAACGTTATCATAAACCGTTTCCTTCAAAGACCTTTATTGTATTGCAGCACCTTTCCGTATAGAAGTAATATAATAAATGAATTTCATCATTGAAATCAAACAATAGGTCGATCTATAAAATATAAAAAAAGAACGGAGGTATTAAAATGATTGAAACAATAAAATCGATTGTGAAAGAGGCAGGGACAATAATGTTGAATGCCCATAATATTCAGGAGGGAATAGAAAATAAACAGGGTAGAGCAAACTTTGTAACCAAATATGATGTTGAAGTTCAGGAATTTTTATATAAAAAACTTTCAGAGCTTTGTCCCAGTGCTGTATTTATCGGAGAAGAGGATGAACGAAAGCAGAATATTTCAGGAGAATACTGTTTTATCATCGATCCGATTGATGGAACCACCAATTTTATATTTGATTACAGACACAGTGCTATATCTGTTGGTTTGCTTTATCAGGGACAAGTTGTAGCTGGTGTTGTATATAATCCTTATCAGGATGAACTATTCTTTGCCGAGAAGGGTAAGGGAGCATTTTTAAACAATAAGAAGCTTATAGTTAAGAATTTAAATATCAACGACGGTATGGTTAGTATAGGCACCTGCCCCTATAATCGCGAAAAAGCGGATGAAACCTTCCGAATCACAAGAATGTTATATGATAATGCCCTGGATATCAGACGAACCGGATCAGCAGCTCTAGATATATGTTATGTTGCAGCAAACCGTTTTGTTCTGTATTTTGAACTTATATTACAGCCCTGGGACTATGCCGCTGCTTCCTTGATTCTTAGAGAAGCCGGAGGCTGCATTTCTACGATGGATGGGCTGGAGCTTCCTTACACTAATTCCTGTCCTGTTGTTGCAGCAACTCCTGAAGCCTATGATGAATTCTTTCTATTATTATAAAGACCTAGCTTTAGTAAGAACGAATATATATTTAATATAAATCTATACCATACATAATCTATCTGTCCTTCACTTTCTTTTAAATATCACATATACTTAAATGAGGTGATATTAATGGATGAATGCGAATACAAATAATATTTCCATATAACTTGTTTTGATTATTATTAATCAAAGATATCATATATCATAGAATGAAACTGCCCTGCATATCTTTAACTATAACCATAAGGAGGTTGGCATATGTTAGGGCAGTTTGATGTTTATAATGATATTCAGGCTAGGACAGGCGGTGAAATATACATAGGTGTGGTAGGGCCGGTCAGAACAGGTAAGTCTACTTTTATTAAGAGATTCATGGATCTCTTGGTAATACCGGGTATAGAGGATGTCCATAGCAGAGAGAGGGCTATTGATGAATTGCCCCAAGCTGCGGCCGGCAGGACAATTATGACCACCGAGCCAAAGTTTATACCAAAGGAAGCTGCCGAAATAGCGTTTGATGATGAAACTAAGGTTAAAATCCGTTTGATTGACTGTGTGGGTTATATGGTAGATGGAGCAGCCGGCCATATAGAAAATCAGCATGAGAGAATGGTGAAAACCCCCTGGTTTGATCATGAAATTCCGTTCACTCAGGCAGCTGAAATAGGAACCAAAAAGGTAATCAATGATCACTCGACCATTGGTATTGTCGTTACTACAGATGGAAGTTTTGGTGAACTTCCCAGACTAAATTATAAAGCTCCGGAAGAGAAGACGATAAATGAGCTTAAGCATCTCGGAAAGCCATTTATTGTTCTTTTAAATACGAGTAAACCATATTCCAATGAAACGATTAAAATTGCTGAGGAAATTTCAGAGGAATATAATGTTCCTGTTATGCCGGTGAATGCAGAGCAATTAAAAAAAGAAGATATTACCAGAATTATGGAAACTATATTATCCGTATTTCCTGTTACTGAATTGGATTTCTTTATGCCTAAATGGGCTGAAATGCTACCTGCAGATCATTGGTTGAAGGTTGATTTAATTTCAACTGTTAAAAACCTATTCCATAATATAACTCAGGTGAAGGATGCTAAATCACCAAATTTCAATACTGACAGTCAATATGTAAAACGTTTTAAGATTGATAAGGTTAATATGCAGGATGGTACCGTTCAAGTTAATGTTGACTTTGATGATATTTATTATTATAAAATCCTCAGCGATTTAATTGGGGTTCCGATTACTGGGGAATATCAACTCATTTCAACCTTACGTGAACTGGCTGCGAAAAAATCAGAATACGAGAAGGTATCCTACGCAACTAACCAGGTAAGATCCAAGGGCTACGGTATCGTATCTCCGGTTAGAGACGAGATCAGAATTGAAGAACCCGAGATTATGAAACATGGTAATAAATATGGTGTGAAAATAAAGGCAACAGCTCCTTCCATCCATATGATAAAAGCAGATATTCTTACAGAGGTTGCGCCCGTCGTTGGTTCGGAAGAACAGGCAAAGGATTTAATCGGTTATATCAGTGCTAATGCGAAAGAAAATCCGGAAGGTATCTGGGAGACCAATATCTTTGGAAAATCCATTCGTCAGCTGGTAGATGATGGTATTAATTCGAAAATTAATAAATTAACCGACGACAGCCAATTAAAGCTTCAGGAGACCATGCAAAAAATTATTAATGATAGTAATGGTGGACTGATTTGTATCATTATTTAACATTTGTATTACAGAAAGCTACCCGGTTAACGTATCAAATCGTGCTGTGGTAGCTTTTTTTTCATCATTTTGTTAGTTCTGCCTAATTTTTAAAATAAAGCTGACATATTGTTGACAAAAACTATACCCTTTGATATAATATACACGTAACATATTTAATAATTGTGTAACAATTCAGTTAACAATTTAATTTTCTAAGATTTTACGACGTGTTAGTTCAACTTGTATACTTTAAGATTACATATGGGATGACATAATATTTCGTGTGATAAAACAAGAAAATATTTGGAGGACATACTATGATAAGGAAACTTCTAAAGCTTTCCTTGGTTTGTGTAACAGGAGTAATCATATTCACAGCCAATCCCAAGACAGTAATGGCTTATGAGGAACCGGTAGCAGGATTTACCCATGATAAAATCTCCAACAGTATGAGCAGTACAGGCGGAGCAGAGATAAATAGTTTTTCTTTGGATGTAATGCCGATCCCTGGATATAAAAATCTCGGTATTGCAAATGTAACTACCAATTTAATGATTCGTAAGGAACCCGGAGAGGATAAGAAAATTCTCGGTAAACTACCTAAGAATGGTGGTTGTGAGATCCTTGAGGAAGAAAACGGATGGACTAAGATTAAAGCTAAAACCTCCTCAAAAGATTTGATTGGATATGTAAAAAGCGAATTTCTGATCACCGGAGTTGAAGCCTTTCAATTAGCAATTGATGTAGGTAACTATGTAGCTACTGCTGATGTTGATGGCTTAAATGTAAGAGGAGAACCAAATACTGAGGCTAGGATTATTGATATGATAGCTAAGGGAGAGCAGTTAGTAATATTAGATTCCAATGTTGTGACTGCTGATACAGAACACAGCCAATGGGTTAAAGTTAGTGTAGATAGTGATACCCAGGAGGATGAATTTGCATATGTTGCACGACAATATATTAAACCTTCCTTTGAACTAATTCGTGCGGTAACCATGGAGGAGATTCAATATGGAGAAGGAGTATCAAAGACTCGTATTGATATTGTTGAATTTGCAAAGCAGTATCTTGGTGAAGCATATGTATGGGGTGGAACAAGATTAGGCGTAGGAGTTGACTGCTCCGGTTTTACACAGGCAATCTATCGTCATTTTGATATTTACATTCCACGTACCTCAGGCAGTCAGGGCTCTGATGGTGTAAGCATATCCAGAGATGAATTAAAACCCGGTGATTTAGTATTCTATGGCGGTTCCGGCGGTATTAACCATGTTGCGATGTATATTGGTAATAGTAAAGTAATTCATGCAAGCAACCGAAGAGACGGTATTAAAATTTCTTATATTAATTACCGATCACCAGTTAGATATCGGAGATATCTTAGTAATTAACGATTTGTCATATTTATAATATAGGAATGGTTGAATCAATCAGGTTCAACCATTTTTATTTTGTGTAAAATGAAATTTGTCAGTTTTCATACTGATAAAATCTAATTAAATTATAATCATTTTAGACGGACATATGATTGACAGTTCCTACTAGTAATTCTATAATAGCCGTAACGGTTTTATTAAAACTTTTATAAGCAGATAGGAGAATATTACTTTGGAATATATCTTTTATATTTTAGTTATCATTTTAGGTATTGTAATATGGAGCATCGTAAATGAAAAAAAACATCTTGATAAACTTAAAATCCGACTGAAGGAACAGTGGGGTAAGGTTCCGGAGGAGGAATACACTTCTGAAAAGCTAGAATCTCTGAAGGAGTATTATCACTCCATCAAAGATACAAATTTTGATGTTGATGATATTACCTGGAATGATTTGGATATGGACGAAATTTTTATGCTAATGAATAATACTCAAAGCTCCATCGGTGAAGAGTATCTTTACGCCCTTCTTCGAAAACCATGTTTTTCTTCGAAGGAACTGGAGGAACGTAACCGCTTAATGAATTATTTCTCTGACCATGAAAATGAGCGCATCCTACTTCAATCTAAGTTATATCCGATTGGTAAATTAAGCAGTATTTCAGTTTATGAATATATTAACCGTATACGTGAATTGCAATCCGGTAATAACCTAAAGCATTATGCTATGGCATTTGGATTAATCCTATCAGTTCTTCTTATTTTTATTAACCCAGCTGTCGGCGGTATCGGGACTATTATATTTGTAACAAATAATGTTTATCAATATTATAGAGAAAAATCGAAAATCGAAAAATATCTATGCATCTTTTCATGTATTTGTCGTTTGTTGGATGGCATGAAAGAGATTTATCAGTTAGAGATTCCTGGAATTAAATCATATACTGATTCATTAAAACAGGACTTGGATATTTTTAAGCGCTTTCGAAGAGGTTCTGCATTACTGACTCCAAAGCAGTCAAGCGGCAATTTTGAAGACGTAATCTTAGATTATATCCGCATACTGTCCCATATTGACTTAATTAAATATAATTCCATGCTTAATTTTTTAAAAATCAATAACGAAGTACTTAATAGAATCTTTAAGAATATCGGTCTACTGGATAGTATGCTCGCGGCGGCTTCCTTCCGTAACCTGATTTATTATTACTGTGAACCGGAGTTGACAAAATCAGCCCATCCTAAAATCTCAGTTACGGATTTATATCATCCTCTTTTGGATACACCGATACCAAATTCCATCACAGAGGAACGCTCCGTTCTGCTTACAGGTTCCAATGCTTCCGGAAAATCCACATTTATAAAAACGCTTGCTATCAATGCCATACTGGCTCAAACGATATTTACCTCGATTAGCAAGAATTACAAAGCCAGTTATTTTATGATATATTCCTCCATGGCACTAAGGGATAATATACTAAGTCAAGAGAGTTATTATATCGTTGAAATCAAATCTTTAAAGCGAATTTTAGATCGCGTGAATAATCAGATTCCGATGCTTTGTTTTATCGATGAAGTATTACGCGGAACAAATACCTTAGAGCGAATCGCTGCATCCTCCCGAATTCTTTCCAGCCTATCCAGAAAGAATACCCTGGTATTTGCAGCTACCCATGATATCGAGTTAACACATATTTTGGAAGCAGATTATTCCAATTATCATTTTCAGGAATACATCGAAAAGAATGAAATACTTTTTGATTACAAATTGTATCAGGGCAAAGCCATTTCTAAAAATGCAATTAAGTTATTAAATATGATGGGTTATCCAAAATCGATCATTGAATCCGCAGAAAGTGCAGCAGAAGAATTCCTTCACAAGGGCGAATGGAGTAAACTGAACTGAATGTGCAAATTGAAAAAGATTGATTTAGTGATGGGCGTTTGTCCCTCGAACCATACATCTAACTTCGGGAAAGAACAAATATATTTATTATTTGGAGGAAATTGAATGGACGTAACCATATATACGGATGGGTCTGCCAGAGGCAATCCGGATGGCCCGGGCGGCTACGGAACAATTATTACTTTTGTTGATTCCAAAGGCACACTACATGAACGAGAATATAGCGCCGGCTTTAAGAAAACCACCAATAACCGAATGGAGCTAATGGCTGCAATCATAGGTTTAGAGGCATTAACAAAGCCCTGTAAGGTCCTAATATACTCCGATTCACAGTATGTTGTGAAAGCCTTCACTGAACATTGGCTGGAGGGTTGGATTAAAAAAGGGTGGAAGAGAAGTCAAAATGAACCTGTGAAAAATATAGACCTTTGGAAAAGGCTGCTAAAGGCAATGGAGCCCCATGAAGTAACCTTCACCTGGGTGAAAGGACATGCCGGCCATCCTATGAATGAGCGCTGTGATGTCCTGGCTACAACCGCAGCTGATGGTACGGACCTGGCCGAGGATATCCAAACTGAATAAGAATTAAGCATGTAATACCATTGCAATCGAATATCATTATGATATAATTGTAATGGTTTTGTTATACGTAAATTCATACTCTACATAAATTTAATTCAACCACAAAGGAAAGGAAGTTCACCATGACTCAATTAACTCCTCTGATGCAGCAGTACGTGCAAATTAAAGAACAGTACAAGGATTGCATACTATTTTACCGTTTAGGTGATTTTTATGAAATGTTCTTTGAGGATGCCCATATATGTTCGAAGGAGCTGGAGATTGCTTTAACCGGAAAAGGCATCGGTCAGGAGGAACGTGCTCCGATGTGCGGCGTTCCTTACCATGCTGTAGAAGGATATTTGAGTAAACTTGTCAGCCGTGGTTATCGCGTTGCTATCTGCGAGCAGGTGGAGGATCCAAAGCAGACAAAGGGTATTGTAAAGAGAGAGGTTGTAAGAATCGTTACTCCGGGCACCAATTTAAATACACAGGTATTAGATGAATCAAAGAATAATTATCTAATGGGCATTGTACATACTACAAATGCATATGGAATTTCTATTGTCGATGTAACAACCGGTGATTATTATGTCACTGAGGTAGATCATGAGCGCAAGCTTATGGATGAAATCTACAAATGGTCACCCTCAGAAATTATATGTAATGATACTTTTTTTGTCTCCGGTATTAGTATTGATACTATAAAAAGCTATAATAATCTGGTCCTATCACCCTTAGAGCCCTGGTATTTTGATGATGAACTTTGCGTCAGGTCCTTAAAGGAGCATTTTAATGTTGGAACCCTGGACGGTCTTGGGTTAAAGGATTATACCATCGGGGTAATTGCTGCCGGATGCGTTATGCTATTTTTACAGGAAACGCAGAAGAGTTCTTTATCCCATATCACTAAGCTCACACCCTATACCTATGAAAAATATATGTTACTTGACAGCTCCACGGTACGTAATTTGGAATTAACGGAAACCATTCGTGAAAAGCAGAAGAAGGGTTCTCTATTATGGGTACTGGATAAGACAAAAACAGCGATGGGTGCCCGATTATTAAGAAGCTACATGGAACAGCCCTTAATCGATTATGATATGATTAACCATAGACTGGAGGCTGTCAGCCAGCTGAAGGACAATATGATTACCAGAGAGGAAATAAGAGAATATCTTAACCCTATCTATGATCTGGAACGTTTGATGGGTAAAATCAGCTATAAAAGTGCAAATCCCAGAGACTTAATTGCATTTCGCTCCTCGCTCTCCATGCTTCCCCATATTAAATTCCTGATGCAGAGCTTTGATTCTGCTTCACTGAAAGAAATTTATGATGATCTGGATCCCCTTCAGGATATCTGTGATTTAATTAGTAACTCCATTGCTGAAGAACCACCGTTGAATGTAAAGGAAGGCGGAATTATCCGTGAGGGCTTTCATGAAGAAGTGGACCGCTTAAGGAGTGCTAAAACAGAAGGTAAGGATTGGTTAATGGATCTGGAAGCCAAGGAGAAGGAGGCTACCGGAATCAAAAATCTTCGTATCAAATATAATCGTGTTTTTGGCTATTATCTTGAGGTAACCAATTCCTATCAGTCCCTTGTTCCGGACAATTGGATCAGAAAGCAGACCTTAGCAAATGCAGAACGTTATACAACGCCTGATTTAAAGGAATTAGAAGATATTATTCTGGGGGCTGAGGATAAGCTGTTCTCCTTAGAATATGATTTATTCAGTGAGATTCGTGATCAAATTGCTATGGAGGTAAAGAGAATTCAACAGACAGCAAAAGCGATTGCAAAAATTGATGTTTTTGCATCTCTTGCCGTAGTTGCGGAACAAAATAATTATTCGAAGCCTTTAATGAATGCTAACGGCTCCATCCATATTAAAAACGGCAGACACCCAGTGGTTGAACGGATGATTTCACATGATATGTTTGTTGCAAATGATACCTTATTAGATAACAAGCATAACCGGATCTCCATCATAACCGGACCCAATATGGCAGGTAAATCCACCTATATGAGACAGACAGCTTTAATTGTATTGATGGCTCAAATCGGAAGCTTTGTCCCCGCAACTTCTGCTGATATCAGTATCGTAGACCGTATTTTTACCCGTGTCGGAGCTTCTGATGACCTTGCCAGCGGTCAAAGTACCTTTATGGTCGAAATGACCGAGGTTGCAAATATTCTTCGTAACGCTTCAAAAAACAGCCTATTAATTCTCGATGAGATAGGAAGAGGTACCAGTACATTTGACGGACTCAGTATTGCCTGGGCAGTTGTTGAACATATCAGTAATACACAGATATTAGGAGCTAAGACCTTATTCGCTACCCATTATCATGAGCTAACAGAGCTGGAAGGCCGTTTGGAGGGTGTCAATAACTATTGTATCGCTGTCAAAGAACAGGGTGAGGACATCGTTTTTTTACGTAAAATCGTAAAGGGCGGAGCAGATAAGAGCTATGGTATCCAGGTTGCTAAGCTTGCCGGTGTTCCTTCCAGTGTTTTAAAACGTGCCTCCGAAATCGTAACAGAACTAACCGGAAATGATTTAGCTTTAAAAGCAAAGAATCTTACAGCTCCCGAGGAAACAGAACCTCAAGATGAATTTATCCAGGAAGAATTGCTACTAGATACTTTTCCTCTTAACTCTGCACGAAATAATCCAACCGGCAAAAAAGAGAAGAAATCAAAAAATACGAATCAGTATTCTCTATTCTCTATGTCCGGGAATGAGGATATCATTGCAGAATTAAGAGATATGGATATCGCCAGATTAACACCGATTGATGCGATTAATAAAATGTACCAATTACAGAAGAAAATTAAAGATAGAATATAAATCTGCTAGATCGCCACGTACCGTGGCAGGACGGAGGAAACTATGCCCATAATCCAAGTACTGAATGAACCTACCATAAATCAAATTGCTGCTGGAGAAGTTGTTGAACGTCCCAGTGCTGTAGTGAAAGAGCTCATAGAAAATGCTATGGATTCCGGTGCAACTGCAATTACAGCCGAGATTAAAGAGGGTGGCTTAAGCTTTATCCGAATTACTGATAATGGCGCGGGAATGGCAAAGGAAGATATCCCTCTGGCATTTCTTCGTCATGCTACCAGTAAAATACGCACCGCAGAAGATCTATTATCCGTAACCAGTCTTGGTTTTCGTGGAGAAGCTTTATCCAGTATCGCCGCCGTGGCCCAGGTAGAGCTTATTACGAAAACTTCAACCGCTCTTAATGGCTTTCGATATATCATAGAAGGCGGAGAAGAAAAGTCTATGGAGGAGATCGGTTGTCCGGGCGGCACTACAATAATAGTCCGAAATCTTTTCTATAATACACCGGCTCGAAGAAAGTTCTTAAAATCAGCTATGACAGAAGCCGGATATATCAGTGATTTAATGGAACGACTTATGGTATCCCATCCGAGCGTTTCCTTTAAATTTATTATCAATAATCAAGTTAAGTTACAATCTTCCGGCAATAATAGCAGTAAAGACATTCTTTACCATGTATATGGTAGAGATATCACAAAGGAGCTTTTACCGGTGGAATTCAAATCAGAGGAGATTAAAATAACCGGTTATATCGGAAAGCCAATGATAACCCGAGGAAACCGCAATTTTGAAAACTATTTTATCAATGGTAGATATATAAAAAGTAATATCATAACGAAAGCAATTGAAGAGGCTTATAAGCCTTTTCTGATGCAACACAAATATCCCTTTACCTCTCTCTATTTTGAAATTGACCCATCTCAAATTGATGTTAATGTCCATCCACAGAAGCTTGAGATACGTTTAAAGAACAGTGAAGACGTGTATCAGCTGACTCATTCTGTGCTTCGTAATATTTTATCCGGCAAGGAGATGATCCCCCGTGTTGTCTTAAATCCCCAAGTGGAAGAGAAAGAAGCTCCGATCAAGTTACCGGAACCTTTCGAGGAAAACCGTAGAAGACAATTTGAAGAACAGAATACTAAGATAGCCACTACCCAGGTTACAAATCCCAGATCAATAGGAAACGAAAATCAGGTTAAGAGAGCACCTTTCATAGACAAAGTAGCAGAACATCCTGTGTATCAGGTAAAGGTGACTTCTAATAATAACGAGAATTCCATTCCTCAAACAAAGAATATTCAGCCCTCCTTAGAGAGCTCTGCATCTCAAGTAATGATAGAAGCTTTCGACTTGATGAAGCAACCAGAGCAGATGAATCTATTTCACGGATCTGAAATGGAAAAAGCCGTTCCTTTTCTATCAAAAAAAGCTTTGGAAGAGCATCGGATTATCGGTCAGGTATTTTCCACCTACTGGCTGGTGGAGTATAAAAAGGAGCTTTATATCATTGATCAGCATGCAGCTCATGAAAAGGTATTATATGAAAGAATTATGACAGCTGCCAAAGCGAAGACCTTTGAGTCTCAGCAATTGCTACCCCCGATTGTTTTATCTCTTACCGTCAGAGAGCAGGAGGTCTTAAAGCAACAAGAGGCAGTTTTAAACAGTCTTGGTTATGAATTTGAACCCTTTGGAGGCAATGAATATTCCGTAAGAGCAGTACCGGCGGATTTATATAGTATATCAGAGAAGGATTTATTGCAGGAATTCATCGACGCCTTGGCGGAAGAGCATACAGCCGGTATCTCAAATTCCACTTCCTTGTTGGAGCGGGTTGCATCCCTATCCTGTAAAGCAGCCGTTAAAGCGAATCATACCTTTTCCACTGAAGAGGCTTCTGCCCTGATTAAGGAACTGTTAACACTGGATAATCCTTATCATTGCCCCCATGGCCGTCCGGTGATTATATCCATGAGTCAGTATGAGCTGGAGAGGAAATTCAAACGAATTTTGTAATTGTGAGGTAACTATGAAGAAAAATCCGTTAATAATACTGACAGGTCCAACCTCAGTCGGAAAAACAGCACTGTCCATTGCACTAGCTAAAGCTGTGAATGGAGAAATAATTTCAGCCGATTCCATGCAGGTCTATAGGCATATGGATATCGGGACTGCAAAGATAACTCCCGAGGAGATGGACGGTGTGCCTCATTACCTGATTGACGAGTTTGATCCGGATGAGGAATTTAATGTAGTCACATTTCAACAACTGTCAAAAGCCTATATGCAACAAATCTATTCCCGAAATAAGATACCGATTCTCGTTGGTGGTACCGGTTTCTATATTCAAGCTGTTCTTTATGATATTAATTTTACCGAAAATGAAACGGATAACTCCTACCGTACCGAATTAGAACAGCTGCTAGAGGAACGAGGAGCCGATTATCTTCATGATTTACTAAAAAAGGCTGACCCGAACAGTGCCGAAGCTATTCATCCGAATAATAGCAAGCGTGTGATTCGGGCTCTGGAGTATATTAAAGTAACCGGGGATAAGATTTCAGAGCATAACAAAGAACAGCGAAGTAAGGAATCCCCATATAATTTCTGCTACTTTGTACTGAATATAGACCGCGCTAAATTATATGAAACAATTAATCAACGGGTCGATCTTATGCTAAAGCACGGTTTACTTGAGGAAGTTAAAAAACTAGTCGATCTTGGTTACACCGGTGAGCTGGTTTCCATGCAGGGACTTGGCTATAAAGAGCTGCTGGAATATATAAAGGGAACCTATACGCTGGAGGAAGCGATCGATATCCTAAAACGGGATACCAGACATTTTGCAAAGCGGCAGCTTACCTGGTTTAGGCGGGAGAAGGATGTTATCTGGGTTGATAAAGATTTATTTCTATCGGATGTAGAGATATTAGATTACTTGAAAAATAGGCTGAAAGAGAAGGATATCATCTAAAAATGAATAAAAGTAATATAAATCTCGATTAAACATTACATTTTCATAGGTTATAATATGATTCACATATAAATAATTACATGATTATTTTTGATATAAATACTGCTTTTATATATATATGAAAAAATGACACTGATAGGTGAAATATTTCTTTTATATTTGTATAAATCTAAATTAATGTAAGCTTGATTAGGGTGTAAAAAGTCTACGTTACACTTCATAAGATGAAAATGTATATACCTACATTTTCATCCCCATAGTCTAATAAGACTCTTTACACACTCTAATCAAGTACTCATAATATAATTATGTAAACCAAACCATTTAGGAGGAAAAGTAATTGCAACAGTCAGAGTTATACGATGTATACCAATCCCTCGGAATTGATCCGAAGGTTCTTGCCTTTTGTTCCAATACAGAGAATAAATTATTAGAGCGTTTTCATACCATTGACAAGGTTGCTGAATTGAATCAGATGAAGGTATTAAAGGCGATGCAAGATAACAGGTTGAGTGATGTTCATTTTTCTGCAACCACCGGCTATGGTTATAATGATATCGGAAGAGATACCCTGGAGAAGGTGTATGCAGATGTTTTCCAAGCAGAAGATGCTCTGGTAAGACCTCAATTAATCAGTGGTACCCATGCGCTTACCGTGGCATTATCCGGAAACCTAAGACCCGGAGACGAAATCCTATCACCGGTCGGTAAGCCTTATGATACCTTAGAGGGAGTCATCGGGATTACACCAACCAAAGGCTCCTTAGCTGAGTTCGGAATAACCTATTCTCAAGTTGAGTTATTGCCGGATGGCAGCTTTGACTGGGAAGGCATAAAGTCCGCTATTAAGAGTAATACAAAACTTATTACCATTCAGCGGTCCAAGGGCTATGCTAGCCGTCCTACCTTATCTGTTCATCAGATAGGCGAATTAATCTGTTTTGTAAAGAATCTGAAACCAGACCTAATCTGTATGGTGGACAATTGCTATGGAGAATTTGTTGAAACCATGGAGCCTACTCAGGTAGGTGCGGATCTTTGTGTCGGCTCCTTAATTAAGAATCCCGGCGGCGGATTGGCCCCGATTGGCGGTTATATTGTAGGAAAGAGAGAATATGTTGAAAATGCAGCATATCGATTAACCGCACCGGGACTGGGTAAAGAGGTAGGCGCTACCTTAGGGTTAAATTCTTCTCTTTTCCAAGGCTTATTCTTGGCTCCGCAGGTTGTATCAGGCGCATTAAAGGGCGCTATCTATGCAGCTAATATCTATGAAAGCTTAGGCTATGGTGTGAAACCAAATGGCACTGAGAACCGGTTTGATATTATCCAGGCTGTCACTTTAAACTGTGCGGAGGCAGTGATTGCCTTCTGTAAAGGTATTCAAGCCGCAGCCCCCGTAGACTGTTATGTAACACCGGAGCCCTGGGCAATGCCAGGTTATAATTGTGATGTAATTATGGCTGCGGGTGCATTTGTTCAGGGTTCCTCCATTGAATTATCTGCAGATGCTCCGATCAAGCCCCCTTACACAGTATTCTTCCAAGGCGGTCTAACCTGGTACCATGCAAAATTTGGTATTATGATGTCTCTTCAAAAACTATTGGATGCAGGTATCATCAAGCTATAATGTAAACTTTCATTAGTTAGCCTTCCACTAATTGTTAGTTTCAAGTATACAAACTTCAGCTCTTATGATAAAATATTATTTGATTATGAGACAAGTTTCATCACTTCAGTCACGTCTCAAGCTTCATATGATTACCGGAATTCTCCGGGAAGGGGGTAATATACAATGGCAAGAGCTTCGAAATCCTTTGCCAAAAATAACTGGGCTCTTTTTTTATTAATTTTACTTGGTATCGTTGTAGGTAGTTTTATCGGACACTTAACCAAGGAGATTAAGTATTTAAAATGGTTATATTATGGAATTGAATTTGCCATCGGAGATCCAAAGAAGAATAATATTGTCACCCTAAATTTAGGAGTTATTGTATTACAGTTCGGACTCCTAATTAAAATTACGATAGGAAGTGTAATCGGAGCAATCGCATCCGTTTTCATTTATAAAAAACTATAATAAATTCAGCATTATCCAACTGATTTCTTGGAGAGAGAAATAAGGAGGAATAATCCTCCTAAAAATCAGGAGGCGAAATCCTCCTACAAATCAGGAGGCGAAATCCTCCTAAAAATCAGGAGGATTGAATATGAAAGAAACCTATTTATCAGTGAAGGAATTACCCATTTCCGAGCGCCCTTATGAAAAATGCGAACAGTATGGTGCAGGAACACTATCCGATGCTGAGCTTTTGGCAGTCATTTTAAGGACGGGGACTAAGCACCAAAGAGTAATTGATTTGGCAGTAAATATACTTATGCATTGTACTGCACACCCGGGTTTAAAAGGTCTTAATTATCTTACCATGAAGGAACTAATGAACATCAAAGGTGTTGGACGTGTAAAAGCAATAGAACTTCTTTGTCTTACTGAAATCACAAAACGCATGGCGAAGGAAATACACCGTGATAATTTACGTCTGGTAACTCCACAAAGTGTCGCAGACTATTACATGCAAGATATGAGACATCTTACTACAGAACAGGTAGTGCTCCTTATGTTGGATACGAAGAACAAATTAATCAAGGATATGATTATTTCGGAAGGGACCGTAAATACTTCCATTATGCCTACCAGAGAGATATTTGTTCATGCTTTAAAGCAGGAAGCGGTGAATATCATTCTGTTACATAATCATCCCAGCGGCGATCCCTCCCCCAGTACAGAAGATATCCGTGTTTCAAAAAGAGTCTCAGAAGCCGGTAATTTAGTTGGTATTACACTTATGGATCATATTATTATTGGCGATAATAGATATATCAGCTTAAAAGAGCAGGGATTAGTTTGAATATCATATCGCATAACTACAGATAAAAAAGACTACTTAAGTGATTTATATAGGAGGTAACAAGCATTATGGCTTCGAAAGCATTTGGAATAGATTTTGGTACAAGTACGATTAAGATATACAAAAAGGGACAAGGGATTGTACTAGATGAACGTAATATCATTGCAATTTCGGACCGCAAGAATGTAATTGCCAGTGGAAATGATGCTTTTGATATGTATGAAAAAGCACCTTCAAATATTGCGGTAACTTACCCGGTCAGAAACGGTGTCATTGCGGATGTAGCGAATATGATGGCATTGCTTCGTCACTTCATGATGCGTATTAGTGGGACAAAGCATCTTGGAGCAGCCGATTATATCGTTGCAACACCGACTGATATTACTGAGGTTGAGCGCCGCTCCTTCTATGATTTGATTGCAAGCTCCTCTTTAAAGGTAGGACGCATTAAAATCGTAGAAAAACCGATCGCTGATGCTGTTGGTGCCGGACTTGATATTATGACCGCCAGGGGTGTCATGATAGTAGATATTGGAGCTGATACTACCGAGGTATCCATTCTTTCTCTCGGCGGTATCGTATTAAGCAAGCTGATTCCCGTTGGTGGAAACCGTCTGGATGAATCAATTAAGAGTATTGTTAAGAGAAAATACAATCTCTACATTGGTGATAAAACAGCTGAAAATATTAAGAAAAAACTAGCTTGTGCATTTGCAAACTTAGAGGGTTCTGCGAAGGTATACGGAAGAGATGTAGTCACCGGCCTTCCCAGAGAGATGGAGATAAAATCCACTGATGTATATGAAGCAATCTCAGAATATATGTATTCCATCATTGATGCAATCAAGATTATTCTGGAGCGTACTCCACCGGAAATATCCTCAGACATCATTGACAGCGGTATTTATATTACAGGTGGATCAGCTAAAATTTTTGCTCTGGATGAGTTAATGCAAAAAGAAACTGATTTGAAGATTAATATCTGCCCTGATTCTTCTAATACGGTTGTAAACGGTCTTGGAAAAATCATGGAAGATCATAAGCTAACATCGCTCGCTGACTCACTCAGACCTAAAACCCTTGTAAATTAACTTAATTCGCTTATCGAAAGTCATCGTTCAAAATCAATACCTGTAAGAAAAATTCATTTAAATACTTATCACACGTTATATATTACTGTATTAATTATGGAGAAAAAATATGAGACGCAGGACAAAATTAAATATAAATCCAAAGCATGCTTTAATTGCATGTGTTGTATTTTGTATCGGATTGATTATATTTTCCTTCCGGTACGGTGAAAAGCTTGCACCGGTAAAAGAGGCGATCGGTTCGGTCGTTACTCCGATGCAGCGGGGGGTGAATTCGGTGGGTACCTTCATTTCCGAAAAACTTGATAAATTTAAGAATATTAATGACCTGCTGGACGAAAACAAAACCTTGAAGGACCAAGTTAATTCATTATCCTTACAGAATAAGCTTCTTCTTCAAGAAAAATATGAAGCTGATGAGCTGCGTGAGCTTTATGAGCTAAACCAGAAATACCTGGATTATCCTATGGTTGCAGCCCGTGTTATCAGTAAGGATACCAATAATTGGTATAATATCTTTACCATCGATAAGGGCAGTCGAGACGGATTTCAAAAAAATATGAATGTACTTGCAGGTAACGGTCTGGCTGGAATAATTATCGAAGTACATTATAATTACTCCAAGGTAAGATCCATCATTGATGATAACAGCGGAGTCGGCGGAATGTTTCAAAACACTCTGGATACCTGTATTGTAAAAGGTGATTTAGAACTAATGGATGATGGAAAAATCCGCGTTGAAAAAATAAATGTAGATGCTGCTATAAGCGACGGTTATGAAGTTGTAACCTCACATATCAGTCCTAATTTCCTACAGGGTATTCTGATAGGATATGTAAGTGATATAAAGCTGGACGCGAGTAATATGTCAAAGACAGCTTATTTAACCCCTGTGGTTGACTTTGAACATTTGGAAGAGGTATTAGTTATTACAAAATTGAAAGAGCCACTGATAGACTAAGAAAAAGTGTAGGTATTTATGTGAAACGATTAATTGTCTATATTCTGGAAATATTAATATGTTTTGTTCTGCAAAGCTCCATGTTTCATTACATTCAGCTTGCTGGTATCATGCCGAACTTACTGCTGATTCTTGTTGTTTCGTATGCATATATGCGTGGACGGATGACCGGACTTATGCTTGGATTGTTTTGCGGACTCCTGGTTGATTTCATGTATGGCAGTTATGTCATTGGTTTATATGCATTACTATACATGCTAATCGGATATTTTATCGGATATACGAATAAAGTATATTCCAGTGACGACTATACATTACCTATCATATTCATAGCAGTGAGTGATTTTGTATACGGATTTTTTTATTATGTATTTGAGTTTTTACTGAGAGGCCGACTAAATTTTCCATTTTATTTAAGGAGATTAATAATACCTGAAATCATATATACGGTTGCCGTCTCAATCTTTTTATATAAACTATTACATATGATCAATAAACGACTTGATCATAATTCTGATGAGGGGGTATAAGATTGTTTGACGTATTTCTGGACTATGTAAAAAAGCTATTTAAATCAAGGTTATTTCCTATAACACTCATATACCTAGCTTTATTTGCAATTGTAATACAGCGTTTATTTGTATTACAGATTGTAAAGGGTCCAACAATAGTTGAAAAAAACGAGCTTAAAATAACCAAAAACCGCGAAATTAAAAGTACCCGCGGTAATATCTATGACTGTAACGGAAAGCTTTTAGCATCCAATGTTTTAACTTATTCAGTAACAATAGAAGATAGTTCAAAAGTTGAATCAAATGAACAGAAAAATGAAATCATACATCAATTAATTACAATTATTGAAAATAACGGCGATACCTTAGATAATGAATTTTATATCAAAGAAAACAAAGACGGGGAACTTGAATTTACAATTGAAGGCACCGCCTTAGATCGATTCAAAAAAAATGTATACGCATTTGTTTTAGATGATAATGGTGAACTTAAGGAAGAACAGAAGAATGCCACCGCTGAGCAGGTTTATCAGTTTTTAAAAGAAGGAACAGGTAATGCCTATACTCATATGTTTGATATTTCGGATGAATATACCGTAGAAGAAGCTTTGAAAATCATGAGTGTTCGTTATGCTTTATTTCTAAATTATCCGAAGTATCTACAGGTTACAGTTGCCTCCAAAATCAGTGACAGAACCATCGCAGCGGTAGAAGAAAGCAGTGCTGATTTAATAGGTGTTGAGGTTCAACAGCAAACTCATCGTGTATATTATGACAGTCTGTACTTTGCACATATTCTCGGATATACGGGTTTAATCAGTGCAGAAGAACTGGAAGCAGTGAACCTTACGAAACCTGATTATTATAACTCAACCGATATGTATGGCAAAGCTGGAATCGAATATAAATTTGAAGCTGACCTAAGTGGTAAGAAGGGGAGCGAAACCGTAAGTGTTAACGGTACCTCCGGTAAAGTAGTGGATGTCCTTGACCGAATCGATCCGGTCGCCGGAAATGATATCTATCTAACCATAGACAGCGATTTACAACGTACTACTTATCATTTACTTGAAAAGGAATTAGCCAGAATACTTCTTCAGAACATTACATCTGAGCTGGATTACGGAAGTAAGGGTGAAGATGCCAGTGATATTTTAATCCCGATTTATGAGGTTTATTATGCTTTGATAAATAACAACATCATTGACATCGATCAATTTGATGACAAAGATGCAACAGATTTAGAAAAGCAGACCTATGAAGAATTTCAATCAACCTTAAATAATGTGTTTGATGATTTAGATACGTTATTAAGTATGGATAATACTACGGTAAATAGTAATGCCGGAGAGATGACAGAGTACTTGGAGTATTTCTACTCCTCTTTATTGTCGAATGAAATTTTATTAAAAGATAAAATACCTGTGGATGATCCGGTTTTAATGGATTATAAAAACAACAAAATCAGTTTAAGCAGTCTCCTTCAGCATGCTCTGGCAAATAACTGGGTGGACTTGACTAAGCTTGGTGATGACGGTGAATATTACATCGCAGAAGAGTGGTATAAAAAATTAATCAACACGAATAAAGATATCCTAAAGAAGGATGACAATTTCAATAAAAAAATATATAGAAATTTGGTATTTTCGTACAATTTATCGGGAACTGAAATTTGTCTTTTATTATTCGACCAAGGTGTGTTAAAATATAATGAACAGGAAGTAAATTCACTAAAAAACAGCGAGGTCTCTGCTTATAATTTTATCACAGATAAGATAGCACAGCTTGAAATTACCCCAGCTATGTTAGCTTTAGAACCTTGTAGCGGTTCCGTTGTCATAACAGATATGGCCGGTGATGTCAAGGCAATGGTGACATACCCAAGCTATGATAATAATTTGTTGGCAAATAAAGTTGATACGGCATATTACAACCGGATACACAGTGATAAATCACTGCCCTGGTTGAATCGTCCGTTGAATCAAAAAACCGCCCCCGGCTCTACCTTTAAGATGGTAACATCCTTTGCTGCCTTAGAAGAAGGAGTAACAACACCTGATATTGAGATTAAAGATTTAGGTCTGTTTGATAAAAATGCACGCCCTGCAAAATGCCATGTTTTTCCCAATACTCACGGTTCTGTTAATATCGTTGATGCACTCAAGGTATCCTGTAATTATTATTTTTATGAAATGGGCTGGCAGCTTAGTTTTGATAGTTCAAAAACTTTCAGCAATCAACAGGGATTGTCCGTTTTAGAAAAGTATGCAACCCTTTTTGGACTAAATGAAAAATCCGGTATTGAGATAAATGAGGCAAGCCCTCAGATTTCGGATGAAGATCCTGTTCGTTCGGCCATTGGACAAGGCACGAATGATTATGCTCCTATTCAATTATCGAGATATGTGACTACCTTGGCGAATCATGGTACTTGCTATGATTTGAAGTTAGTGGATAAAGTAACAGCGAAAGACGGTAAAGTCATTGAAGACTATAGTGCACAGGTAAATCATGACCTAACGCATATCAGTTCAACCACTTGGGATGCGGTATTAGAAGGCATGTACTCTGTTGTAAATGCACCGAAAGGTTCTGTATATGCCACCTTTAAGGATTTTGGTGTTACGGTGGCCGGTAAGACCGGTACCTCCCAGATAAGTAAAGTAAATGCAAATAATGCGTTGTTTGTATCCTATGCTCCTTATGAAGCACCGGAGATTTCTGTAACAGTAGTTATTCCAAACGGATACACCTCCCATAATGCAGCAGTCCTGACAAAAGATATCTATTCCTTGTATTTTAAGCTAGATAAGGAGGAGAATTTACTGGAAGGTGAAGTTACCGTACCAGATACAAATATTGATGCTTATGATGAATAAAACACTATAATTACTATGAATTATAGTGTTTGGAATATATCCGGAGGTATAACCGGAAAGGAGTTTTTCAATGAATAATTCTGTTATAATCAAAGGGAATAAATATGGAATTATAGTTGTCTTAAGCCCTGATGAACCATTTGAGAGCCTAAAACAGCTAGTAGCTGAGAAATTCAAGGAATCTAGTAAATTCTTTGAGAACGCTAAGATGGCCATCAGCTTTGAAGGTCGGAAGTTAACGAACGAAGAACAAAAGGATATTCTGGATATAATTAATGCAAATACGGAAATGCATATTGTTTGCGTTATGGAAAATGATCCGGATACAGAAGAGAATATGCGTAAAACTTTGGAACAAAAGCTTTTAGAGCTTTCGAATAATACAGGGCAGTTCTATAAAGGTATATTACGTTCCGGTGCATCCTTGGAATTTGAGACCAGTGTTATTATTATCGGTGATGTAAACCATGGTGCAAGAGTAGTATCCAAAGGTAATATCATAGTTTTAGGCGCGTTAAAGGGTAATGCATTTGCAGGAGCTACCGGTAATACAAACTCCTTTGTTGTTGCCCTTGATATGAGTCCAACCCAGATCAGGATTGCAGACACCATCGCTAGATCTCCGGATAAGCCTGTAAAAGAAGAAGTAAAGGAAGCAAAAATAGCTTTTTTAGAAGACGGTAATATCTATATTGAACCGCTGAACAAGAATATACTAAATGATATCAGCCTATAATCGAGGTTAATATAATAAGTACTATGTTACAATAATACAATGTTTTATAACAAGCTATTTTATAACGTAAATATTATGAAAGAGAAATCTTTCTAAGTATAGGGAGGTTACTTACTCCCAAATTCAAAAGGAGAAATCCTTTTTAATCAAGGAGGAAATATTTAAAAAAATGGGTGAAGTAATTGTAGTAACATCAGGAAAAGGAGGCGTTGGTAAGACTACTACAACCGCAAATGTAGGTACAGGCTTAGCGATGCTAGATAAGAAAGTTGTATTAATTGATACCGATATAGGTTTAAGAAATTTAGACGTAGTTATGGGATTAGAGAATCGTATTGTTTATAATTTGGTGGATGTAATTGAGGGCTCCTGCCGAATTCGTAATGCTCTAATTAAGGACAAGCGTTATCCAAATCTCTATTTATTACCATCAGCACAGACCAGAGATAAGAATGCTGTAACACCGGAGCAAATGAAGAAACTCGCAGACGAGCTTAGAGATGAATTTGATTACATATTAATGGACTGTCCGGCTGGAATTGAGCAAGGATTTAAGAATGCAATTGCCGGAGCTGACAGAGCATTAGTTGTTACAACTCCCGAGGTATCCGCAGTAAGAGATGCGGATCGTATTATTGGCTTATTAGAAGCTAATGAGATCAAACAAACCCACCTGATCGTTAATCGTATCCGTATGGATATGGTAAAACGAGGAGATATGATGTCTAGTGACGATGTTTGCGAAATACTTGCAGTCGACTTAATTGGCATCGTACCGGATGATGAAAATATTGTTATCTCCACTAACCAAGGTGAACCATTGGTAGGATCTGATTCCTTAGCCGGAAAAGCCTATATTAATATTTGTAGGAGAATAATTGGTGAAGAAATACCATTCTTAAATTTAGAAGAAAAGCAAGGTATTTTTGGGAAACTATTTGGAAAACGAAAGAAAAACTAGGGAGGGAGCATAATGGGCTTTTCAGATTTTTTTAAGAAAAAGGGAACAGGAAGCATTGCAAAAGACAGATTGAAATTAGTCTTGGTATCTGATCGTGCTGGATGCTCACCGGAAGTAATGGAACAAATTAAGAATGATATTATCAAAGTAATATCAAAATATATAGAAATAGACTTAGATGGACTTGATATTAAAATTACGCAAATGGATTCAGAATCAAATAATGGTTCCGTACCAGCTTTATTTGCGAATATCCCTATCAAGGATTTAAAATCCACTAAGAAATAAGGATGTTGACCGAATGTTTAATTTTAAGCAGTATGATTTTAAGCGATATAACATTACCTTGCTCGTTGTAGTCTTTATTCTTGGACTAATTGGAGCTTTCTTAATCAAACAGGTTCAAAGTTCCGATGAAAACCTATATATGAAGCATTTGATAGGTTTAGTAGGCGGTCTTATCATAGCTGTAATCGTATCACTGTTTGATTATCATTTTATCGCAAAGTTTTATATCGTACTTTATTTTATCAACTTGGTTTTATTAGTTATGGTTCGTGTTATGGGAATAGAGAAAAATCATGCAAAACGCTGGTTAAAAATTGTTATTGAGTTTCAACCCTCAGAGCTGACAAAAATTATATTAATCATTTTTGCAGCCAAATTATTTACTATCTTCCGTCAAAAGATAAACAATGGCTTTTTTTTGATTTTTGCAACAATCTCTATTGCTATACCAACTTTTTTAATTATGATTCAAACGAATCTATCGACAAGCTTGGTAATAATGTTCATATTTGCAATGATGATTTTTGCTGCAGGACTTAGCTGGAAGATTATACTGCCGTTTCTAGTCATCGGTATTCCCTGCATTATCGGTCTATTTTGGTATATACAGCAGGATTATCAAGGCCTATTGGAGCCTTATCAGCAGAAAAGAGTTTTATCAATATTAAATCCTGAGGACCATCCGGATACGATGTTTCAGCAGGAGAACTCGGTAGCATCAATAGGATCAGGACAATTATACGGCAAAATATTAAGAGATGATTCTACTAACATTAGAAGTTATGATAGTTTACCAATTTCGGAAAGTGACTTCATTTTTGCTGTTGCCGGTGAAGAATTTGGTTTCTTAGGGAGCTGTATCATTATTGGATTATTTGCAGTCATAATTTATCTATGTTTAATGACCGCGAAAAAAGCTCCTGATTATATGGGTATGTTAATGGCTGTTGGAATTGCTTCCATGTTTATCTTTCAGGTATTTGTTAACATTGGAGTTGCAACCTCGATCTTACCAAATACCGGAATACCTTTACCTTTTTTAAGTTCAGGACTAAGCTCTTTTATTAGTGGAATGTTAGCGGTTGGAATCATTCTTAACATTAGATTACAGCCTAAAAAAGTTAAAAGATATTGAATTTGTTAATGACAGCATTGATGATATGTACACCGTCGTAGGCGGTGGAAAGGAGAAAAATATGAATATTGGAATGATTGCTCATGACGCGAAAAAGAAGCTAATGCAGAATTTTTGCATTGCTTATCGTGGCATTCTTAGCAAACATAACCTATATGCTACCGGCACAACCGGACGTCTGATTGAAGAAGTAACCAATCTTAATGTCCATAAGTATTTAGCCGGACATCTAGGCGGTGAACAGCAACTTGGCTCTCAAATCGAGCATAACCAAATGGATCTAGTGATATTTTTACGTGATCCTTTATCACCGAAGTCTCATGAACCGGACGTAAATAATATCTTTCAGCTATGTGATAAACATAATATTCCATTAGCTACGAACTTAGCTACAGCCGAACTATTGGTAAAAGCAATAGAACGTGGAGATTTGGATTGGAGGGAGCTTTTTAAGTCCTAAGCTTAATTATGTTTCGATGCAATAAATTCTGTCATAAGATTTCAAAGACGGGAGATGTATTACGAATGAAAAAAAGCATATTATCAGTAATAGTCTTTGCATCCATAGTATTAGCGGGATGCGAGAATTCCTCGGATAAATTTTTATCTTATGAAAAAACCATATCTGATTATGGATATTCAATTGATACACAATTAACGCAAGGTAATTTTTTTGCTGAAGATCTTGCAATTGTTACTAATGAAGAAAATGTCGGTGGGGACGAGCAGCTGACCAGCAGTGCTTCCCTTCTTGTCAATGTAACGGATAACGAGATTATTTATGCGGATAACGTCTACGATAAACTATATCCTGCAAGTTTAACCAAGTTATTAACTTCTTTAGTGGTTCTAAAACAAGGTGAATTATCTGATTTAGTAACTGTCAGCTATAATGCTACCCATTTTTCGGAAGGCAATGTTAAATTATGTGGTTTTGAAGAGGGAGATATCATATCTCTGGAAGCCTTGTTGAACAGTCTTTTGATTTACTCAGGTAATGATGCTGCGGTAGCTGTTGCTGATTATATAAGCGGAAGTGAAGAAGCCTTTGTTCAAATGATGAATCAAGAAGCGGAAAAGATTGGAGCTGTAAACTCTAATTTTGTAAATCCTCATGGTTTACATGATGATAATCATTATACTACCGCCTATGATATGTATCTTATTTTTAATGAATTAATAAAAAATGATACCTTTCTAAGCATCATAAATACGGAAGCTTACACTGCCATTTATAAAGATAAAAATCAAAATGAAAAAGAAAAGACCTTCTCCTCAACGAATTCCTATTTAATCGGGGATGAGGAGGTTGATCCATCACTTGAAGTGATTGGAGGAAAAACAGGCACGACCAGGAAAGCCGGTAATTGCCTCATCTTATTATGCAAGGATAGTGCTGGTAAAGAGTATATTGCAATTATTTTAAATGCTTCTGGCAAGGAGCAGCTATATACTCAGATGTCTCATTTAATATCAAAGATCACATTAAGATAACATTAAATTACTATTAAATATACTTCAGATTGGATTTTGTAGTTGTTTTTCCCGTATAATTGTACTATAATTATTTTATAAATTTTGATTTGTAAGTTATAATGTACAATTTAAATTTTGGCACCGCACATCTTACGTTGCGCCCACCATAAGGAGGAGATTACAATGATACAGATTATTTCAGGTGAAAAAGGTAAGGGTAAAACCAAGATCCTTATCGAAAAAGCGAACACCGAAGTGAGAACTGCAAAAGGAAGCATTGTTTATCTTGACAAAAGCAACAAACATATGTATGAACTTAGCAATAAAATAAGGTTAGAAAATGTAAAAGATTATTTTATTGAAAATCAAAGTGAGTTTATTGGTTTTATCTGTGGTATTATATCAGGAGACCACGATTTACAAGCAATTTATCTGGATAGTTTCCTCAAAATAGCTTTTGTAAATGAAGAAAACATAGAAACTATATTCTCTAAATTAGAGAAAATATCAGAACAGTTTCATGTAGATTTTATCCTAAGTATTTCTATGAATCAGAACCTGCTACCTGAAATATTGAAAAAGAATGTAATTGTATCTTTATAAAAGATATTTAATCTAAGATAAAGGAGCGTTCGTTTAAACGACGCTCCTATTTTTTTACCTATTTTTAACTTATTTGTATCTTATTCATTTCTTAATCTTCCGAAGAAGCTTAATGCATATAGACCTGAAACACCTACAAGTGCATAAATAATTCTGGATATTAAGGTCATATCACCAAAAATAGCTTGGACTAAATCAAAACTGAAAAATCCGATTAATCCCCAATTAATTGCACCGATTACCACTAATATAAGTGCGATATAATCTAATGTTTTCATAGTAAACCTCCTTCATGCAGAATATTTCTTTGAAATACTCCTAATATTTTATGTCGGAAAATCACATATAATATTAAGAGAAGTTCTCTTTTAATAGAGTAACCATTTAAAATAAATTTATTCATGTACGATTTTGGTGCAAAAAGTGAATCAATAACTTGTTCCTTTCATTATAAGTAATTAAAAATAAGGGTTTAAAAATTCTTAAAAAGTAAGTATAATATATAGGTATACCGAAATAGGAGGTAAAGGCTTGAGCGATCATAAAAAAGTTGTTAAATTTAAAAAACGTAAAAGTATTAATATCGGAATTATTATATTTCTAATTTTGTTTTTATATATAGTAATTAATGTATATATTTACTTTACTAAAGATAAGCTTTCAATTTATGAGGTTCATGAAGGCACCACCGCCATCGAAAATCGAATTACCTCTCTTATTTTGAGAGATGAGAAGGTTATTTATTCCGAACAGGCGGGTTATATTTCGTATTATCAGAAAGATGGAGCACGGGTGGCTAAAAATGCAGCTATTTACTCAGTCAATGATACGGTTCCTATATATAATACTGCTTCAAATGCCGAAGAATTAACAATAACCTTATCAAAAAAGAATCATGCTGAAATCAAACATGAAATAAGAAATTTTATAAGCACCTTTTCCTTGGACCAATATTCTGATGTCTATGATTTTAAAGAAGATGCAGAGGGTACCGTACTGGATATTTTAAACAATAACCTACTTGGCGAGCAGGAGAATACTTCTGTTAATTCAAACGCTATACATAGTCAGGAAAGCGGAATCATTACCTACTATCTTGATAATTTTGAAACAATAATCCCGGGGAATGTGACAGGGGATATGTTTCAGCCGGATAATTACACAAAGACAAGCCTTAGGGCGGCAGACATTATAGAGCAAGGTAAGCCTGTTTATAAAATTATAACCTCTGATCGTTGGAATTTGGTATTACCTCTGACAAGTGAACAATATGACAGATTATCAGGGAAAGAAAAAGTAACATTTACGGTTCTGGAAGATAATACTGAAATGACGGCAGGACTTACATTTTCACAGAATGGAGCCTATGCAATACTACAATTAGATAAGTATGTATCCAGTTATGTTGATGATAGATTTTTAGACATCGAAATAGACTTTGATTCTGTCAAAGGGCTGAAAATTCCTAATACATCAATCGTTGAAAAGGATTTTTACCTGGTACCTATCGATTATTTTCCTAAGGGAGGTAATAGTTCGGATTACGGTCTGATCAAAGAGAATTATAATGAGTCTGGAGAGTTAAGTTTTCAATTCATTCCCACTGAGATATATTATGAGGATGAGGATTACGCATATATCGATGCTCAGATGTTCACCGCAGGTACCTGGGTTCGTTCAACTACAGAAGACTCAAACCGGTATCAATTATCAACTACGAAAAAACTTACCGGTGTTTACAATGTCAATTCGGGATATGCTGTTTTTAAACCGATAGATATTCTTTATACGGGTGATGAATACATTATCGTGAAAGATAATACTAAGAATGGACTTTCAGCATATGATCATATAGTCTTAGTTGGATCTACGGCTGTTGAACAGGGAATAATCTATTAAGTTGTTCTTCCAATGTTTTAAGCTACATCAAAGATGCAGCATAGGAGGTTAATGAAGCATGAAAGAAAATATTCAAGAGATTGAAAGCAGAATTCAAGCGGCCTGTGAAAGATCAGGAAGAAAACGCTCAGAGGTAACATTAATAGCAGTCAGTAAAACGAAGCCTAATGAGATGCTGAAAGAGGCTTTTATGCTGGGAATGCGACACTTTGGAGAAAACAAAGTTCAGGAAATGGTTCAAAAGTATGAAGATTTATCCAGTGATTTTCAGGAACCTGTATATTGGCACCTGATCGGCCATCTTCAGCGAAATAAAGTAAAATATATCATTGATAAAGCCTTTTTGATTCATTCCGTTGATTCCTTACGATTAGCAGAACAGATTGAAGAGGAAGCAGCAAAGAAAAATATAATATGTGATATTTTGATTGAGGTTAATATTGCAGATGAGGATACTAAGTTCGGAGTTAGTGCTTCGGACGCACTCTTGCTTATTAACGAAATTATTAAATTTAAGCATGTAAGGATTAGAGGACTTATGACCATTGCGCCATATGTTGATGATCCTGAAAAAAATAGGAAGTATTTTAAGAAATTGCGAGAATTATATGTTGACATCAAAACAAAAAACATTGATAATAATTGTAAAGGAAACATTTTGAATGAGACCCAATTACCCATAAGCTTTTTAGAGAATTTTGATATTCTATCCATGGGTATGACAGGAGACTTTGAAGTCGCAATTGAAGAGGGTGCTACTATGGTTCGCGTAGGGACAGGCATTTTCGGTGAACGTGATTATACAAAAACAGTTTAGATAATATAGATAGGAGAATGAAAAATGTCTAATATTTTTAAGAATTTTTTAAATTCCATGAAATTGACCGAAGATGATGATGAATATGAAGAGTATCTTAACGAAGAGTCGGAGAAAGAAGAAAAGAAGGCTAGACGTTTAGAAAAGAAAGAAGCAAAGCACGAAAGATACGAGGAGACATTTAAGAGTCAGTCAGTTGCAGCTACATCTACACCAGTTGCAAATGACCTCAAAAAAGAAAGGGTGTCAAAAATGGAAAGAAGTACAGCAAGTAAGGTTGTACCAATCCGGTCTACTCCTAAGGGGCTTGAGGTTTGTATCATGAAACCCACCTCCTTTGAAGATTCTCAGGATATATGTGACATGCTTTTAACAGGTAGGGCAACCGTAATCAATTTAGAGGGTTTTGATGACAAATTAGCACAGAGAACTATGGATTTTATCTCCGGTTCCGTCTATGCTATTAACGGCAAATTACATCGAATCTCCAACTGTATCTTTATTGTTTCTCCGGATACCGTTGATATCTCAGGCGATTACCTGGATTTAATTCAGGAAAACGGTTTTGAACCCCCAACCCTTCACTCCAAGTTCTAAGCTATGATGAATCTGGACAAGGACGAACAGTTATTACGAAGAAGACTACTTGATTTGGCTAATACAGCATATACACGGGGTATCAATAGCTTTACTGACTTTTTGAACCTGAATGAACAGAACATATTTATAAGCCTCAAAAATGAATTACCAATGATAAAGTATTTTGCTTACGGAGGTTTTAATGATGCCGAGAGGAAAATACTTTGTTTTTGTGGAAAGGAAAATACCTC
Source organism: Bacillota bacterium (assembly GCA_023414875.1). Taxonomy (GTDB): domain Bacteria; phylum Bacillota; class Clostridia; order Lachnospirales; family Lachnospiraceae; genus Mobilitalea. The sequence goes on from JAEZMV010000012.1 coordinate 63,481, forward strand.
AAATGCTGAGGAAATCATATATCCAATTGTATGCATTAAAGTGGTTCCTTTGAATCAGAAATTCAGTGACAGCCTTAATCATCGGGACTTTTTAGGGGCAGTTCTAAATCTTGGTCTTGACCGAAGTAAAATCGGTGATATCCTAATCGATGAAAATGAAGGATATATTTTTGCTCATACCGGTATCAGTGAGTATATTACTGATCAACTGATAAAAGTGAAGCATACCATGGTGAAATCAACGCTCATTGACCGGAAGGATTTTAATTATAAGCCTAAACTGAAAGAGGTGGTCGGAACTGTCTCCTCTGTTCGTTTAGACAGTATATTATCAGTTGCATTTAAGAGCTCCAGAAGCAGCTTATCCGGATTGATTGAAGGCGGTAAAGTCAGCGTTGGTGGTAAAGTTATATTGTCAAATAGTTATGTGTTAAAAGAAAACGATGTTGTATCTGTTCGAGGCTATGGTAAGTTCATCTATGCCGGAACCTCTTATCAGACAAAGAAAGGAAGATACTCCGTTCGAATTATGCTATATATTGCGTAGTTTCAATTATCACATACACATGAACAAATAATATTATGAATTAAATTTATCAGAAGAGTTAGGGGGATATCTTATGTTATCATTCACTGAAATTCGTGAAAAACAGTTTAAAACTGGTCTTGGTTATGACAAAAAAGACGTAGAACAATTTTTAAATGACCTTTCTTCTGAATTTGAAAGTATACAGCAGGAAAATACTAATTTGAAGAATAAACTTAATGAAGCTAATGAGAGCCTTGCCTACTATAAAAGCATCGAAAAAACGCTGCAAAAGGCGCTAATTCTCGCTGAAAAAACGTCACAGGATACGAGAGCAACCGCACTAAGGGAAGCAGATGCTATTGAGCTTGATGCAAAAACAAAAGCAAATCAGCTGCTGCAGGAAGCAAAAAGACAACTTGAGCTTTATGAACATAAAATCCTTAACTTAATGCAACAATATGATGTTTATAAAATTCATTTTGAAAACCTATTGCATGCTCAAATAGAACTTTTAAACAGCAAAAGCTTCTCTATCAATACGGAGGAATTTTCCTACCGGACTACTCCGGAAGAGCTTTCAGGGCAAACAGAAGCAGCTGTAGCCTCTGAAACTCAAACTTCCTTCTTTGTTAACACATCTGAAGATAGCAACTCATCTTTTTTAAAGCCTGAAGAAATAGATCAGATTACCTTTGACTTCCTTCAGGAAGCGAACGAAGAGAAAAGTTATCAAACAGAGGATGGTTTTGAATTTTTTACGATAAAAGATGAATAGATAAGGAGGATGGCATAACCTCGTCTAAGCTTGTCGATGTGGTTATGCATTTTTTATGAAGGATTTGATCACTGTAAACTATGAAGAAAAACCCGCGTATGATATATTACTCGAACCTAATTTTAAAAAATTAGCCCAAGCAGTAACCTGCTTAGATATGAAGCATCGAAGATTTATGATCATCACTGATACAAATGTGGGACAGCACTACCTGGATGAAATAAAAGATGTCCTGTTACCCTGTGCTTCCTCTGTACAAACTTATACTTTTTTGGCGGGAGAAACAAATAAAAATCTTGATACCGTTAGCATGTGCTATGAACAGCTCATTCTATCCGGCTTTGACCGTAATGACGTATTAGTTGCACTGGGCGGAGGTGTAGTAGGAGATTTAACCGGTTTTGTTGCAGCTACCTATTTAAGGGGTATCCGTTTTATTCAGGTTCCAACCTCTTTGCTTGCCATGGTAGATTCCAGCATTGGAGGAAAGACCGGAGTTGATTTTAAAGCTTATAAGAATATGGTGGGAGCATTTCATCAGCCTAAATTAGTATATATGAATATTTCAACCCTGAACTCACTTCCGGATCGTGAATATTATTCTGGTTTTGGTGAACTGATAAAGCATGGATTAATTAAAGATGCAGCTTACTATACCTGGCTTAAGAATAATAAGGAAGCAATCGGAGTAAAAAGCCCTGATGTCTTAAAAGAAATGATATACCGAAGCTGCTTGATAAAAAAAGAAGTTGTGGAAAAGGATCCTAAAGAAAAAGGTGATCGTGCCTTATTAAATTTTGGTCACACCATTGGTCATTCTGTTGAAAAGCTAATGAACTTAACCTTACTTCACGGGGAGTGCGTATCCATAGGAATGGCAGTAGCTTCGTATCTGTCAATGCAGAGAGGCTATTTGACGCAAGTAGAATACGAGGATATTCTTGAGACAATTCGCAGATTTAAGCTGCCAATCAGCGTAAAGGGCTTAACTGCTGAGTCTGTATATGATATTACAAAATCAGATAAAAAAATGAATTCTGATAAAATCAACTTCATACTACTTACTAAAATCGGAGAAGCATTTATTGATCCAACCATAACAAAGGATGATATGCTTGATGCTATTCATACGATATTGTAATTTTGACAGATAACATAAGATATGTGCCAATGCACGATAAAATGGAGGTTATATGAAGCAACGAATTAAGCATTTAATATTATTTCTTCTACTGGTTGGAATTGATCAGGCATCAAAATTATGGGTGAAATCAAGATTGATGAATAAAGATCCGATTGTTATCCTTAAGGATGTATTAAACTTACAATATCATGAAAACAACGGTGCCGTTTGGGGAATCTTAAGCGGTAAAGTAGTATATTTGACCATATTTACGTTTATCATCATGTTTTTTATCTTATACCTTTACTTTAAGATACCAAAAAATAAAAAATTCAATGCCTTAAAAATAATCACTGTATTTATTTTAGCCGGTGCTCTCGGAAACCTGATTGATCGTATTTATTTAGGTTATGTAGTAGATTTTATCTATTTTAAAATTATTGATTTCCCTCTATTTAACTTGGCTGACAGTTACTTAACCGTATCATCCATTTTATTAATGATACTTGCATTATTCTATTATAAGGATGAAGACTTTGCTTTCCTGGATCAAATCTTTAGGAAAAACAAGAATAAACGAGTAGTTTCCGAAGAAAATGCATTAGATGATGAAAATGACGAAGAGGAAAGCGAAGGAACAGAAGAATAGAGAAACGGAAAGGATATGTACATTTCATGATAGATGAGGGACTGGAAACGGAAGATCAGGAACTGGAATCAGAGGCACAGGAGCTAAGCTTAGATTATACCGTAGAAGCTGAATATAACGGTGTGCGTATTGATAAATATCTATCCGTTATTCAAGCTGAAATTTCACGAAATTATATTCAAAAGCTGATCAATGACAATAAGATATATATGGATGATAAGCCTGTTAAGGCTAATTCTAAGGTGAAAACAGGGGCTCATATCATAATAAATCTTCCGGAACCAAAAGAGGCTGAAATCGTCCCAGAAGACCTTCCTTTAGATATTATTTATGAAGATAAGGATATTATCATAATTAATAAGCAAAAAGGTCTCGTAGTCCACCCTGCGGCCGGGCATACCTCAGGTACCTTGGTAAATGCATTATTGTATCATTGCCAGGGTGAATTGTCCGGTATCAACGGAGTACTTCGGCCCGGTATTGTACACAGGATTGATCGGGATACCACTGGTGTTATGATTGCCTGTAAAAATGATAAAGCACATCAATTTATTGCAGATCAGCTAAAGGTACATTCTATTACACGACGTTATCAGGCAATCGTATATCATACCTTTAAAACAGACAGTGGAAGAGTTGAAGCTCCTATCGGCAGAGATCCTAAGGATCGTAAGAAAATGGCGGTTAACTATAAGAATGGAAAAGCTGCGGCAACAAATTATACTGTGTTAGAAAATCTTAGTAATCAATATGCATTTATCGAATGTTCTCTGGAAACAGGAAGAACCCATCAAATCAGGGTTCATATGGCTAGCATACATCATCCACTAATCGGAGATACAGTTTATGGTCCAAGCAAGGATCCTTTTCATTTGGAGGGGCAAGCCTTGCATGCAGGCGTATTAGGCTTTATTCATCCATCAACAAGGGAATATGTTGAATTTCAAGCACCACTTCCTAATTACTTTATAGAGTTATTAGCGAAATTAAGATATAAGGGGTAACTGTCATTGAAAAGAACAGTAATTGATGATTTAATAAAATGGAAGCAATTAAATTACGATAATCCACTTTTACTAACCGGAGCAAAAGGCGTGGGCAAAACATATCTGGCATATGATTTTGCTAAGGCCTTTTTTGAAGATATCTATTATCTGAATTTTGAACGAGAACCCGGTACGAAGGATCTATTTAACATTATGAGCCAGCAAGAATCTGTTAATGCCTTATCAGGATACTTTCATCTAAAACAAGAAAAGCCAATTGAAACCAGAATTTTAATTCTGGATGAAGTTCATTGTTGCTTAGAAGCAATGAACATGATAAAGGCGGGACAGTTGCAGAATATTTTTCGGTACATTATCACAATATCAAGTAATCCATTACCGAATGAATGTAAAGAAAATGTTACGCTAATCCCGGTATATCCGCTGGAGTTCGATGAATTTCTGAAAGCAACCGGTAATGACTGGTATATCGATTTAATTGTTATGCATTTTCAGGCAAATAAGAGCATTCCCGAGATAGTACATACTGAGTTACTTGCTCTTCATGAATTATATCTTCAAATAGGCGGAATGCCTGGAATAATCAATGAATACCTAAATATGTCCTCGGTAGTAAATGTATCCGAACAACACAGCTCTTTTATCAGCTCTTATCATGATGGTATCATCCGAGATTATAAAGATAATGATGCGTTAAAAATGAATCAGGTGTTTGATAGTCTGGTATATCAATTAATGAAGGATAATAAAAAATTTCAATATAAGTTAATCCGAAAAGGCACTACGCATTCTATGTATAAGGATTCCATTCAAAGATTATCCGATTTAAACTATGTTATCAAATGCAATCGTATCAGTAATGAGCAGCTGATGAATCCGATACAGACCTTTCATTCAGAAGATTGGAACAGTATCGAGGCAAATACAAATTTCAAATTATATATGCCGGATACCGGAATGTTGTATACAAAAATGGTAGAAGAGCAGGGACCTATCCTAAATCATAATTTAAAAAAAGCATTATTGGAGAATTACGTGGCCAGGTCTCTTCAGACTAAGAATTATCCATTTGCTTTCTGGGAATCAGATTCAATGGCTAAAATTGATTTTATAATATCTAATAATCAGACAACCATACCAATAGAGATCTTTGAAAATGATAATACCAGATCAAAAAGTATCAGTATCATTAAGCAAAAACTGGACTTTCCTTATTCAATAAAAATATCGACAAAGAATTTTGAATATGCAAATCAAATAAAATATGTTCCGTATTATGCTGTGTTTTGTCTGTAATTCCATAATTTAACTAATATTTTAAGAAAATATTAAGAAAATGGTTGACAAACTTATTCTATTATTATAGTATAGAAATACAGCCTACAGTCTACCATTGTAGATATCTCAAACCCGAAATACAAAGTGTATTCTACAAGAGTAAGTAGTTGATTTTACTAGAGATTAACAATTTGTAATATATTTACATATTATTAAATATAATTATTATTGTAAAATTGTACAAGCTTATTTTCCGGTGATTGATCCTATATATCATATGCCGGATTATATATTCTAATTATGTAGAATATTAATAAATGTTAAAGGGGTGTGGGATTTTATGTCGTTACCAGATATACGACTACACGAAGGAGAACTTAATATCATGGAGTTGTTATGGTCCAACAAGGCATTGGCTGCAAAAGATATTTCTAAGATCATTAAGGAATATATAGGTTGGGAAAAAAACACGACTTACACTGTAATCAAACGATTGATTGAAAAAGGTGCTATAAAACGGGAGGATCCGGGGTTCTTATGTAAAGCAGCTATATCAAAACGTACGGTTCAGACCATTGAAACAAAAGTATTATTAAATAAATTATATAATGGCTCCTTAAGTACGTTTTTAACAGAGTACCTGAAAAATCAGGATCTATCAAAAGCAGAAGTAATGGAGCTTCAAAGAATAGTAGGTGAACAGAGATTTTAGATAAATCTCTGTTTTTTCTTATATATCATACTATTCGCAAAACCTAAGTTTAACGAAAAATTGTCCCATAATTACAGTCCAACTTATTCGTTAAACTTAGCTGGGTTAATTTCATTATGTTCTATTAATGCTGATTTTACGACTCCCTTTCCTTTTCTCATCAAATCACGTAATATATCTATTGTTTTTATCTGTGCATCATAAAAGGTATCTGCAAAAAAACCACATCGACCTTTTTGTCCATTACTCAATAAATAATCATATCGATATCTTGCCAATTTACCACCTCCTTGACTTTATTTTTTTATCAGTGATGAAACTACCTACAACTCCTAAAACAGTAAGAAAAGCCATAGGAACAATTATGATAGGATTATCTATCATTCGAAACGGATACATACACATATCCAATAAATCAATTGCTAAATCCATGCCTATGCCTCCATTCTGCCTTTACGAAGCTCCAATATCAGACCTTCCACTATATGTTCCATATTCTTATGCTCCAGAGACGTCAGAACAAGCATATTCAATGCAGCCGTTCGATTGACATTCATTTTCCTTGCATATGTATCTACCTCGTATAAAAGTTCCTCAGGCATCCTTAAATTAATTCTTCTTAACGCACAGTTCATTATCTTTACACCTCCTATAAACATATTAAGCATATTTTATATCAATAATCAATACCAATATTTACATTTTATGCCAAATCCCCATTAAAGTATTGACAGTATGAACCCGAATGAGGGTAAAGGACAAGACAGAAAGGGCATTCCAGCCGGATACAAGACAATCCGACCAGTACGCCCTTTGTGCTTCGCACAGTCTAAACCCTCATTCCCCTACTATCAATGTTTCACAAATAGTTGCATACCAAGGCGAATGCGGGCGGGTAGAATGAATGCATTCGCCCATGCAACTACCACTTACGTTTTCGTGAAACTCGGACACAAGTTTAACGAAAAGTTGTTCTATAATTACAGTCCAACCTAATCGTTAAACTAAGCTGGGTTGTCAATTGAAATAATGCAATTACTAAAACCAATGATTTACGTAAATATCGCCTCATATAATTATTCTCCTCTAATCATTTTTTCCAATATGTTTTCGGAGTACGTACTATAATACCATTTATTTTGATCAATCTGTAGTACATCTGTTATTATTCCATTTTTCTCATCTGTATTTAATTCAATTAGCTCCCAATCATTATTCCCACCCTCCTTTTTTATTTTATAAAGTTTTCCTTTATCATTTATAGCAAAAAGGTAATCTTGTCCACTATTTATTATTTTCATTACTATGTAATCGCTACTAATAATAAGGCTTTTATTTAAATTTTGATTATATATTTTTATTGAATTATTAGTAGTGTAAAGCATTGTTTGATTAATAAATTTAAAATCATAAATATTTTCATCACTATATAATGTTGCGCGACTCTTTAGAAGTTCCACTGATTACAGCTTTACGTCACATTTATTTATCTGAATTTATATTTCTTCTATGACAACGTGTTGTTTTCTGCAGCACGTTATTTTTCTGTCTACTCCTTGACCTTTCCCTTCTCTTTCCTTATAGTTATCTGGTAACTAAAAACGAGAAGGAGCGTCCCCGACCAAAGTTTCGCTCCTTCTCTCTCACAGAGTCACGCAATGCGTGCCTACATACTAATGATAAGAAAATTTACTCTACTTTGCAAGCTAAATTCTATAGATAATTCCGATTTACACATTTTCATGGAGGCACAGGCTTCTTTCGTCATTTCTAAGGAAGTCTGCCCCTTCTGCAAAGCCAGGAATCTATGCTCTTTCCACTCTTCTTATGAAAGAGATATGATTGTCACCCAGCATGGCACCGTTGTCTGTCACAGTCTTACCATTTCAAGGGTGATCTGTTCATCCTGCGGGCATACCCATGCCATCCTTCCAGATGTTCTGATTCCCTACGGTTCCTACAGCCTCTTCTTTATTCTCAAGGTTCTGCGCTTATACTTCCTTCGTTCTTACACGGTAGAGAAGCTTTGCTCCAGATATGGAATCAGCATATCCACCCTGTATGCTTGGGTTCATCTGTTTAAGGAGCAGAAGGCTTTATGGCTTGGAGCCCTTTCTGCTGCGGCAACCTCTCCACTTTCTTTTCTCTGTCTGCTGATGGATATTCCTTCCTTTCCGGCAAAGTTCTTTCATTCATTTTTCTTTTCATTTCTTCAGCAGTATCGGTTTACGTCACTTTCCCATCTGCCTTAGCTGATGCCTCTTTCTGCTGGATGCCCTCCACATGATTCCGTGCAGCCTATGGCATCCCGAATAAACTATATCTGGACAACGGCTCACCTTATTCTAACGAGCAGCTGACTCTGATCTGCGGTTCTATAGGTTCGGTGGAACTTCATACCCCAGTCAGGGATGGTGCCAGCAAGGGAAAAGTGGAACGGAATTTCCGTACCTTGAAAAACCGCTGGCTGTATGGCGTTGATACCTCACAAATCCAGTCGCTTCAGGAGTTCAATAAGGAACTTGCTTCGTACATAAGAAAACACAACACCACCATTCATTCCGGTACGAAAGAAACACCTCTTGACCGTTTCATGAAGACGAGTTCCCATATCCGCACTCCTAAATCCTCGGATTGGCTGGAGGAATGTTTTCACAACCGTATCTCCCGAAAGGTAAATAACGACTCCTGTATTTCTATTGATGGTACCTACTATGATGCTCCCATGCAGTTCATAAATATGAAGGTGGAAGTCCGCTATCTGCCTGATCGCATGGAAGATGCCTACATCCTATACGAAGGCATCTATTATCCCTTACGTCCCACGGATAAGGTAGCAAACTCTAAAACCAGACGTAACAATCTTCCCGTTATCGATTATTCAAAGAGAGGAGTGGGTGTCAATGTATAAAAGCTACTATGGGCTCTCTTTTAATCCTTTTGACAAGCAATACCTCAGGGAAGCGGATTGTTTTATGTCTCATGATCATAAGGAAATGACAGCCCGGCTTAATTACCTGAAAGATATCCGTGGTATTGGTGTCTTTACGGCCCGCCCAGGCATGGGGAAATCATTTGCCTTACGTTGTTTTGCGAAAACACTGAATACCAACCTATTCCAGATGGAATACATCTGCCTGTCCACCATCTCCGTAGGGGAATTCTACAGACAGTTTTGTGCCTGTCTCGGTGTGGATGCGAACGGCGGTAAGACCGGTATGTTCAAAGCCATCCAGGAGCGGATTTACTATCTTTATAAAGAGAAACGTAAGCCCATGATTATCGCTATCGATGAAGCACAGTATTTAGGTTCCGGTATCTTAAAGGATATCAAGATGATCATGAATCACGGCTATGATTCCCTTAACTGCTTTACACTAATACTTGCCGGAGAACCGTATCTGAATAATATCCTGGAAAAACCAGTTCACGAAGCCTTAAAACAGCGTATTACCGTTCATTACAACTACGAAGGCCTGAATGACCTTGAAATTGCAGATTATATCATCCACAAACTTACTACTGCCGGAGCTTCCCGCTCCATCATCGAAGAAGCAGCCCTCAGTGCGGTTCATGGCTACTGCCAAGGAAATCCCCGTCTAATTGACAACCTGATGACGGATGCACTTGCTTTGGGTGCGCAGCTGGACAAGAAAGCCATCGATGCCGATGTAATTCTCGCTGCAATCAATGCACAGGCTCTTCATTAAGTTGACTGAAAATATCAGGTTCTTAAGGCTGTGGCATTAGTCATGGCCTTATCAAATCTAAAGGATTCCCTCAAGATTTGATAAGACTACGACAGCATGTCGTAGTTACCGACGATACTCTGTTGTGCAGGTCAGAGTGTGTTGTTATCTGCATAAACTTCCAGAAAATAATGTGTAGTTTGTGCCGACTAGAGTGCGTCGCTTAACACTAATGCGCAGACATTGAAAAAATTAAAGCAGATACTATAATTAGGGTATCTGCTTTTTTGCGCATTAGTTCGTATAATTCTCTATTCAAAAAGCGTATAAAACATAAATTTTAATGTTTCATACGCTTTAATCATTTATATATTCGGCTATATCTTCTACCCTACATCTTAATACCTTACATAAATTATTGACTGTGATCATTTAATTATTTTTATTATTCTTAACCTGTCAATCTGACCTTTGCTGAAATGGTATTCATGGAGGCTTTTTATAATCGAAGTGCACTACTGCTTACTCTATTTGTCCCAGCATAGCTGAGGGATTAAGATGGTCATTAATTGGTAACACTCCTATCATATTCACTTGATAATAAATCTAAAAACATATCTACGGGAACAGTTGGATATGTAGCTTCCTTACTAGTCACTTCAGTGGAAACTGAATCACCAAGCTGCTCTCCAGCTAAAATGTAAAGCTCCTCTAAAGATCTTTCCACAGCTGTCCAGTCGGATTTATTCATATTTGTATTTCCGTGCCACATAAGACCTAGCGGTGTAACGGTGCCACTGCTCACAGTTAGCAGGGCATTCGGATGTAGGATGGCGCCTTTATCATCAAGCAAAAGAATGACCTCATCTAAAACATCAACATATGGATAGCCATCCACTTGATAAATATGTGTATCCGTTTCTCCTCCCATTTCCAAATATATCACAGTTCCATCATTATCTCCCTTTATTGTATCAACTACGCGAATTGTCACCTCACGGTAATACTCTTGAACGAGCCGACCATCTGATGTATATCCTTCATGCACTTTCGTTTCAGATTTATTCATAACAATACCGTGAACAATTGTTGAAGCTTTATTAATAGCATCCTCTGCAGTGTATCCGATCCATGCCAAATGCGAGGTTGAAATTTCTTTTTCATCCTTTTTTAATGATCCCGCTAAAGAATAAACAAGTGCATAAGAGAGGATGATAAAAGTAAAAGTGAAACAAATAATTTTTAAGTTTGTGATTTTTTTCATCTTTGTTCCCTCCTTACTGATAGGTTATTATGTACGAAAAAGTATCATATGGCTGCCGTGCAAAGCTGGCTAGCAAATCGGAAGATATATTTTTTATAGTTCTTTTTATTTCTCATAAACCCTTGATCCCATTCTAATATAACTTCAATAACATCAGATAATTGTATCAAGAGATAATGCATTATTATTCAGGCTGTTTGCATACTCTATGTAATATTATATAAATTGATATACGACAACAGACTCAAATGCAATATTATTAATTATCTTATTTTCTATAGCCAGTATCGAATCAGTAATCGTATTTACATTCGGCATTCCTATTTCTCCTAATGTGTTTTATTATTTTAATAACTTCATATTTTATTTTTTAGTATTCTGACGTAGCCGTCATCACAGTTCCAACTAAAGATCTTGCTCTTGGAGATTATATCCATCAACATATGCTACTACTTTTTTTCCTCAAACTCTGTGATCAGCCGGTCAAACCGTGCGGTGAATGCACTGATGTAGTCACCGTTTTTAATGTCCACTCCAGCGATGTCTAACATCTCTACAACATTACCGCTGTTACCTGCTTCCAAGAAGGCAAGATAGTCCTCCACTGCGCTCTTGTCGCCCGACTGAATGCGATCGGCGATATTGCAGGCTGCGGCAATGCCCACAGCGTACTGATAGACGTAAAAGCCGTAATAAAAGTGAGGAATCCGAGCCCAGCCGCCAGCATTAGAATCAGTTAAGGTATATGACTCTCCAAAGCGGTCTTTAGCAACTTGTGTCCACAACTCATCAAGCTTGTCGGCGGTCAAGACACCTCCATTTTGTACTATCCAGGCTGCCATCTCTTGGAATCGGGCATAATAGGTCTGAACGAAGAATGTGCTATATAGCATAGACATTTGTTGGGCGGCGTAATACTGTCGCTCCTCTTCTGTCTTGGCATGCTTAATTAGGTAGTCCGAGAGTAGCAGCTCATTTAAGATGCTGGCCACCTCACTGGTCAGGCCAGTGACATTCTGATTGTAGTTACTCTCTTGGGTTTGAGAGTATAGCATATGTACCGCATGACCCAGCTCATGAGTCAAGGTAGAAATACTGTTAAAATCATCCGTGTAGTTAAGCAGAATATAGGGGTGCGTGCCGGGTATCGACAGGGTAAAGGCACCGGTGGACTTGTTCTCGGCTGGGTAGACGTCGATAGCATCACCCGAGAGCATTACGTCCAACCTTTTAGCATAATCTTCTCCTAATGGTGCCAACGCTTCCTTCACAAGCTTCTGTGCGTCCAAGTAGGAGTATTCTGTGCCGGGGTCCTTAGCGATACTTACGTTCGTCTCAAAGCTATATAGTGTTGTAACGCCCAAAGACTTTTTGAGCAGCGTGAAATATCGATCCAACGCAGGCTTTGCTTGATTCGCAGCAGATAGGACACCGTGATAAACTGAAATAGGTGTATTCTCTGGAATCAGGCTTGCCTCAAGCGCTGAGCCGTACTTGTGGCTGGCAGCACTCTGATTTACAGCAGTATAATAATTATGCATATTTTGTGCCAAGGTATTGCGAAATTGGTTATAAGGCTGCATCATGGCATTGGAGTATGCAATACGAAATTCCTGTGGATACTCTTTATTGCAAGCAGCGGGATAATTGTTTTTGTTCGCCGGACGCTCGGTCCCATCAGGAAATTTGATATTCGGAAAGGTTAAGTCGCTATCCACGAGTGCAAAATATAGGTTATAAGCTCCAGCCTGCAACTGATAGACCGGCTGCAAGAGCTGTTCCTCCGACTCTGGTAGCGTGTAGGTGCTCATTACACGGTCACGGTCGAACCTGGTAAGATAAGGCTTCATACGTGAATCCTCCGCCACCGTGTCCAGGAAGCTGTCACTGTTTGCAAGCAGTTCCGGCAGAGCAAAGGCGGTGTCGATGTAAAACTTGGAAGATAAATTTACCCAACCGGATCGCTCCTTGGCCTCACTATCGGACTGATCCTTATACACCTGTAACATTGCATAAGCTTCCAACCTCCTTAACAAACGGTCTGCCTCATCAATGCCTTTGTAGTAGCTGATTACACCATCCACAGTAGAGAGCTTACCGCGCAAGGCAGCAATGTCTTTGATTTGAGTCATCATCCGTGAAAAATCCTCTCCAATCGCTACTTCATCCGGGTAAATAGAACTTAAATCCCATGAGATTTCCTGAGGGGCTACGGTTTTTGTCGGAGTTGCAGCTTCTGACGGGGTTGCGCCTTCTGTCGGAGTTGCAGCTTCTGTCGGGATTGCGGCTTCTGTTGGTACTTTGTTTGTTTTTAGTCCTTTAGTCTGGTTACATGCGGTAAAAGGCAGTGCCATCACAAGCACCAAGAAGAACGAGATAATTCGTTTCATGAATAATTACTCCTAGTATAGTAATGATATAGCTACAAGAGCTATATAGTTAATAAGTTTCTATATCAGATAACAAAGAAGGAGTTCTTCCTTAATCAGTTGTTATCCTATAAATATCATGTCTGACTGTTCCAGATAGACACCAGACTTTTCATAAAGTATAATCCTCTAAGATAGGACAAATAATGTATTTCTCCTTGGGAAGTCAGTTCCTACTGGCCATACTTATATAAAGTCAATTAGTCCATTCAATGAGGTTTTATGATTCTTTAAAACTTAAATTTTCTTACTTTCATAATCGCTATAATCAGTATTTCATCTCTTATAATGACAACAGATTTATTATACCATATTTTGTAATTAATCAATATTATTTTATCAATTATGAGTAAAAAATGAGGAAAAGGGAGAAATCAAGTCTGATTTATGGACGGTGTCAGACGATATCGCATAGGATGGAAGTATCTTCGGTTCATATAGCTGCAGACTCAAGTTCACTGTTGTATTTTTAATTAACAAGTCATATAATTAAATGAACATGTTCATTTAGAGGGGGATGGTATGCCGAAAATCATAGATGATTTACAGAAAAAAATAATGAAAGAAGCCAAGCGACAGGTTTTAGAAAATGGATACACCAGAACAACAATCCGATCGGTTGCACAGGACTGTGGTATTGCTATTGGTACTATATATAATTATTATCCGTCAAAAGACTATCTTATTGCTTCGTTTGTTCTGAATGACTGGATCCCACTGAAGGAAGCGATCAACGAAAAATGCAAGTCAACATCAAAACCGATGGAAGTTTTCCACTTTATGTATATGATGTTAGGAAAGTTTATTTCGGATTATCAGCCACTATTCCGGGAAAATGGCGCTATAAAAAATGTCAGTATTACATTTCATAGCAGACATTGTGAACTGCGTGGACAGCTGGCGGAAATGCTTCATGGAATCTGTATGGAAAAAGCAAAATCACCGTCTCAGTTTCTACCGGAATTTATTGCTGAAGCGTTGTTGACATGGTCTGTCGAACAGCGTAGTTTTGAAGAGCTTTGTATGGTGTTAAATCACTTATTTTACTAATATTAAGGAGGAGCAATTATGAGTAGTTTTGAAGATCTTCGTATTGTGGATAATTTTTATCAGACCTCAGCTTTCTTTCCAATGCCTACGGTCGTCATCAGTACACTAGGTGATGACGGTAGTACTTCTCTTGGACCCTATTCCCTTGTTCAGCCATATTACATAGCCGGAAAGAATTATTATGCCATGCTCCTTCAATGTCGTAATTCCTCAAATACGGCACAGCATATCCTACGTACAGGTAAATGTGCCTTAAATTTTATCTTAGACGACAAAAAATATTTTAAAGAATGTGTAAAATTAAGCTGGCCTGGTGATAAACCGGAGGATAAAATGCCGAAATGCAAATTTCATCTTGAAAAAGGACTTTGCAGTGAATCGGAATCGGACGATGTGCGCCCGTTGGTTATAAGCGAGGCTTTTCAGGTGATGGAGTGCACCTGGATGAGTGTACTTGACGGAGCAGATAACGACAAGCCCGGATGTCTTGATGGATACGAGCCTCCATATCATGATTTCAATGGTATTACAAGTAAATTTGGTGCTCACTTTATTCTGCGTATTGATAAGATACTCATGAAAGAGAAATATAGAAATGCCATTATCAACGGCGTGCGCAGTAAAGATTTCCCACATATTCCGGTAGACTATGGATACCGTGACAGTAAGAATTTTTGGTACTGCCGTCACAGAAGGGTAATTTCCGAGCTTCTTCCGGTGCGAAAATCCAGTCTTGAATCAGTGCGTTATGCTGCTGATCGTATCGATAATGAGATCAAATTTACAGATGATGCCTGCGCAAAGCTGCTTGGTGTGCCAAGAATTTTCCTCCCGACAGCTCTGAAAGGTTGTATTGAATGGGCTCGTGAAAATGGAGTAACGCTGATTACGGAGGAACACATGAATATAATTAACGATAAACGCTCTAAAGAAAAAAGAAATAGATGATTTAAAGTGAACTTTATCTGAGGTAATGGTGGAATCGGTTCATTATGGATCCCGGAGCTTTTGAAAATACATAATCGACAGCTATTATAATTATTAGGGAGGTAATAAATAATGGGATTTGAATATCTTTGGATTCTATTGATGGTAAGCGCTGTTATCTGCGCTATCGGTTTTTATAAGTATGTATATTTTATTTCAATCGGATACGGTTTTTCCATCGCTGGAATTGGGTTCACGCTTGCAATCATGAGCATAAAAGGAACTTTTCACGCAGGAGTTCCGCATTACATCCTTTTTCTTCTATTCATTGTTTACGGCTTGCGTCTATCCATTTTTCTTATTATTCGAGAAGCAAAAAATAACGATTACCGTAAAACCCTTGTAATAGCGTCAGGCGATGAAGCCAATATGCGGGTTATTGTAAAAGCGGTTATTTGGGTATGCGTTTCGGTTTTTTATGTTGCTCAGA
This sequence comes from Bacillota bacterium, assembly GCA_023414875.1. Classification (GTDB taxonomy): domain Bacteria; phylum Bacillota; class Clostridia; order Lachnospirales; family Lachnospiraceae; genus Mobilitalea. Next base: position 79,403 of record JAEZMV010000012.1, read on the forward strand.
CCTCTCCTGTTTTCTTTAGAATATACAATGGTGGAACATCTTCCATCGTAGCATGGTCAGGGATAGTAATCTGTACGGTAGCAATCATCATTGAGTCAACAGCCGACAGGCAAAAAAGCATACAAAAGCGCATTCGTCCGGATATGGTAGCAATGGGCGGGCTTTATAAAATTGTTCGCTGTCCAAACTATTTTGGAGAAATTCTGTTCTGGACAGGTGTGTTCATATCCAGCCTTGATATACTGCGTGGCTGGGGGCAATGGCTGACGGCTTCGATTGCTTATGTCTGCATTGTATATATTATGTTCGACGGGGCACAGCGCTTAGAAAAGCGCCAGATGAAGAGCTATGCCGACAATGCCGAATACAATGACTATGTAGATAAAACACCAATTCTTATTCCTTTTATACCGATTTATCATCTGAACAAAATAAGGAAATAAATAAAAGCAATTTATATGCATTCAACTTGTTAGAGTAATCGACTATAGCTGTTTTGAATGGTGTTGTCAGTCCTGTGAGCAGGCACAACAGTCGGTTAATACAATCTAAAATATTAAGGAGGAAGATTGATGGACAGAAATGAGTATATCAATGCAGAAAACTTCTGGAAAATACATGACCAAAAATCGATCAAGATGGAGCGCAGTGCTATTTTGAAGGCCGCTGATAAATTCTTGACTGAGCACAACACCTGTGCACTTGCAACAGGTTGCGGTGATTTTGTACGCTGTACGCCAATAGAATATACCTGGATGAATGGCAGCTTTTACTTACTTTCGGAAGGCGGTATGAAATTCAGAGCACTTGCTGTAAATAAAAATGTATGCCTTGCTGTGTTCGAAATATACAAAGGTTTTAATAATATTGCAGCTATTCAGGTATCTGGAAAAGCGGAACTAATTAGTCATGGTTCCAAAGAGTATAGTCAGGTTCTTGCATTCAAAAAGATCCCTGAAAGTGCCATTCAGAGGCTTTCTCATCCTATGTATCTGATAAAGATTGTTCCAAACTCTATGGAGCTTCTTTTCTCCGATTTTAAAGAGAGTGGATTTGATTCCAGACAACAGATAACGATGACCTGTGCTATTGAATAATTCGGCCGTCAAGAAAATCTATTCCATTCTTGATTATATAATCCATACTTGCTTTGCTTGGCAGGTATGGATTATTGTTATTTTTTTGAGTATCCAGTTTACTTATAACATTTTACTGCATCACAGAAATATACAACTGCATCTCCCAGCTTCGAATATGTTACTGCACCAAGCTCCTCCAAGGGCTTTTTATAATTTGGATAGAAGTCTGAACAACAAGTAGATATACCCTTTGTATAATGGGTGTGAAATGGTGGTGTGGTATGTAGCTTACCCTCTTCGTCCTTAATGGTGATGGAAAATGCAGTTTCCTTAAGCCGGTTTGGTATTTGTAACATTTCATCAACTGCGTCATATCAATACTAATCTAAAAATACTAAATTATATTCTTCAAGTAGCTTGCATCTTTTAATCCGTGCTGATTAATTTATGTATGTATGGAAATACTTGAAAATAATATACTATTAGCGTGTAAAACATTTCTTATGAGGTGATAATAATGTCTTCAGTAAAAGAAAAAGCTCTATCAAACCAGATTGAAAAAACATTTTATAAAAACATTTTTTCAAATCTTTTTTCTGATCCTTGCTCAATTAGATTCTGGGATGGTGAAGAAATTACCTATGGTAACGGAGAAAATCGGTTTAGAATTCTTCTTAATGAACCTTTACCTATTTCGCAGATGATTGCTGACCCTTCCGTATCCTTTGGGGAAGCTTATATGTTTAAAAAGCTTGATATTGAGGGCAATATTGAAGCTGTGATTGAGTCCCTATATAAGAATTCAAAAAGCTTTCTGAGGGACAAAGAAAAATACAGCAAACTCCTAAATCCGATAAAGAACACATTAAGAAAAAGTAAAGAGAATATAAGCTTTCATTATGATATCGGAAACGAATTCTATCAATTATGGCTAGATAAATCTATGACCTATTCCTGTGGTTATTTTAAATCCGATAACGATACTCTGGAACAAGCACAAGTGAATAAGGTTGATTATATACTCAAAAAGTTAAATCTAAAGGAAGGTAATACCCTACTTGATATTGGATGCGGCTGGGGTGAATTGATGATAACCGCTGTAAAAAAGTATAAAATTAAGGCACTAGGAGTTACGTTAAGTCAGGAGCAAATGGAAATAGCCAATAAACGAATTAAAGAAGAAGGCCTCGATGATTTTGCTGAAGTTCAATTAATCGATTACCGTAATATAAAGAATAAAACCTTTGATAGAATCGTTAGTGTCGGTATGATAGAACATGTTGGAAAAGAATATCTTGCCGAATACTTCACTATTATTAACTCCTTATTAAATAATGGGGGAATCTCATTATTACATTGCATAACAAGCTTTAAAGGTGGAAATAACTCTTGGATTAACAAATATATTTTTCCTGGCGGCTATATTCCCTCTGTAAATGAACTTGTTAATAATCTATCCTCAGAAGCCTTTTACCTTCTTGATTTGGAAAGTCTAAGAAGACATTATGTACGTACTTTGGAGAGTTGGAATAGTAATTTTGAACGATCACTACCAATGATTAATCAAATAAAGGATGAAACCTTTATAAGAATGTGGCGATTATATCTTAATTCGTGTGCTGCATCATTTAAAGCCGGTAATATAGATATTCATCAGTTTCTCTTTTCTAAAGGTGTAGTCGATGATATACCCTGGACTAGAAGTTATTTGTATACTTCAGAATAATTTAGTTTTTTTAATAGAGCTGCCAAGTAGAAATTCATTATAAATTCTAAATTACTAGATAAAAGTCAATAGCATTTCATTGCGGTATATTACCTAAGATATAAGCTATTGACTTTTTTGATTTGTTGGATGGTACATCTTATCAAAAATATATAGTCCTTAAAGGTACAGCAATTCGATGCATTATTCTGTCATTTTGTGTTATCTTCGCTTTATTTTCACCCACTTCTAATTTTCATTCAAGAAATACATTTATTATGTTAAGAGGGTTTTCTGCTTGGAGGAAATCATGTTTTCGCTTTGAAGGTTGTGATGTTCCCTCTTGCAAATACCACGCAGCTTGAATTGTTTTCATGCCAAAGTGATTGAAAGATATCTTCCGGAATTCCTGCATCCTTAGCCATTTGTTTTCCAAAATATAATGGACTTTGATAGTGCGTAATCAATGTTTCAAACATATCAAAAATAACTGCTCGTATCATTGTCTTACCTTTCTGCATATACTATCGCTGTGAAGTTGCAATTATTAGCGACCATATCAAACTCAGTGAATTATTACTGTCCGGACTAAATACCACAATACAGTTGTATCCTTGCATACGCCTCATTCCAACCATTGATCAGCGTGATGACCGCCAATCCAATACCAACGGGGATTATCCAACTGCCACAGCTCGTCATTTTTATAATATTCCTGTTCTTTCTTGATCAGCTGCTCATCCCCACCGTATTGTATCTCTCGAACAATTTCCATTGTCCCATTCACAAGCTTCTTTTCCACTAATCCGTCCCAATCGGCATCCAATACATTTGTAACGACAAACTCTCCATCTATAAATTTATATATGTTGCCACCCCAATAGGCAACGCCCGAACCTCCTGCTGAGTAAATACACTTATTATCCGAGTCAAGCGCGGGATTACAAATTTCTGCAAACGAAACAGAAGCGATATAGGATGATGTATTCACATCCCACAGCCAGCAATCATACCACGTATTACCATGTGCGCCAGCGAAGTTGTTCAGGATAATAACATCCTTATATCCGTCAAAGTTCACATCTACTACATGCAGACCCATAGTGTCCATCATTTCATTATATACAGGATATCCGGTTGTTTCATCATAAATAATTTCTGAAAAATCCGCCGTGAGGATTGGAACATTGCTTTCATCATAGATCTCCAGCCCCATAACATAGCCAATAGACCCTATGTCCTCTCCCATTGTCAATCCACTTGACACAAAGCGATATTCCGGCATACTCTCATGTAAACTGGCACAAATTTCATATGTCACATTCTTATTAGAATCTATATATAAATCCGCTAAAACCTGCTTATCGCTTCCGTCAATACTCATGGAATATATCTTTGCACCGGTTACTGTATAATAAATCGAATCGCCCATCATGGCAAACCATTCCGTAGGTTCCTCGGATAATAGTTGTTTTTCGCTGCCATCCGTTTTTACGCTGTAGGTCTTCCACTCGTCTCCCTTTATATAATAAATTCGGTCATTAACTACATTCATACTCGGTGCATAATCATCTATCAATTTGTGCCGATCGCTACCATCGGTTCTCATAACATAAAGCTTGTAGTCGTCGTTTTGATTGTTGTAATAAATCCAGCCGTTTGATACAACAATCTGAAAGGGGCTGTCATCTGATAGTTTTGTTTTTTCGCTTCCGTCCGTCTTTATACTGTAGATACCCTTTGCGCTGCTCAATTCACCAGAATAATAAATTCGATCTCCTACTACATTCATATATAATGGATTGTCATCATTCAACTTTTTTCTGTCACTGCCATCAATATTCATGCAGTAGAGTTTAAAGCCATCGTCAGAGTTACTATAGTATATCTTTCCGTCAACCACATTAATATTTCCTGAATTATCGTCGTTCAGCTTTAGCTGACCGCTGCCGTCAAGGTTCATGGAGCAGATTCTACCGCTGCTATTTTGGTAATAAATCAGGCTACCGGTTACATGGAACCATTGCGTCCAATCATCGTTCAGTTTACGCATATCGCTGCCATCGGTTTTAATACTGTAAAGCGTCCCGTCGTCGTAGCTGTTACAAAAATAAATCCGGTCACCTAAAATCGCACTGCTCCCGTTGTTAAAGATATGTTCTGATGTAATATCTGGTATATTTGACGAAGCAGGACTCGGCTCAGGTGTTACGAATGTAAAGGGCTCTTTATCGTCCCCAGCTATTTCGGGAGCGGTGGTTATTTCTTCCGAGTATTTTTCTTCTGGAACTCCACAACTACTGAGACTTATAATAATAATTGTAATAATAATTATAAAAATATTTTTTTTCATATTAACCTCCTCTGCTGCTTCATTAATGCAGCTCAAAACACCGGAAGAACAAGGTGTGAGTGCTATTGCGCGAACTATAAATTAATTGAACGGTTGCTCAAGACTTTCGCTTTATCATTAATGGCATATCATATTCATCGACACCATGAGTTATGAAACCATTATTCTGCCAAAAACGCTGTGCATTCGCTCTGTTACAGGTTATTTCATAATAAAGAGCCCCATCCTTCTTAGTATATTCTTCAAGTGCTCTAAAACATTGATACCCTGTTCCATTCCCGCGAAACTCAGGAAATACCCAAAAATCTAATATAAAACATTTCCCATCTTCACTTTGGTATGTATTGAATTGTGCTGCACCTATTTGTTCTTTATTCTTTATGAAGTATATTAAATGATGCTTATCTTGTTCCCGAAGCATATGACTTCTAATTAGACCACGGTACTCCTCACTTTGAAAATACTCCTTGTCCTCATCATCAGTAATAATCTCATCACGAATCAAGTATTCAAAATGTATCTTCCAAAATTCATCTATCTTCTCAATAGGTATTTCTTCAATTGTAATCATACTATATTCCTCTCTCTTTACTTCATATCTTTTGCCTGCTGGATTTGAGTATATAATTATTACCTTATACAAATTTTCATTAACTGTAATACGAAAGAATTAACTCTGTTTAACATTATACCATATTTTGTAATATAATAAATAAGGAATAGAGATAATTCTCCATTCCTTATAAATAAAATAATTATACATTTATCTTTTCAACCACACAATAAGTTTTGTATAACAATATAGAATACTTATAAGTGCGATAAATAAAGGGACTGATAATGATAATATCAATCGTAACTGCTTACTCTTTAATTCGAACCATTCAGGAACATATAAACTTATGTGAGGGGGTATGCTGATCTGTACCATTCAATTAGACATTTATAACAGAAAACGAACTATATCAGGAGATTCTTTTATCATAGATAGAAAGCCATTTTTTAGCTCAGTGTTTTGATTTAGATAACCCTGCATACAGGTAAATAGCTGCATTCTTCGATAGTTTATGAATGTATCTATTTGCTTCAGCCAAAAATCATCAATATGATTTTCTGTTTCATACCCATTAATAAATTCATTAAAATAACGTTGTATAGGTTCTTTGTTGTAGACATTATTAAACATACCTCCTGCCATATCAAACATGATACCTTGAACCGGAACAACGATATCCTGCAAAAAGAAATGACATCCAGCAACATCAAAATCAATCATAGTAATATCATTACCGTTAATTATAATGTTAAATTGATGATTGTCATTATGGATAAAACCATAACTATTTCTGGTAATCGGTAGTTGTGAAAGCGCAACACTCATTTCTTGCCATTTGCTCTTTACAAATTCATCCTTACACCAGTCATAAAAGAAGTTAATCTCATCTGTATATCCATACTCGGAAGATTTACCTTTAATATTCTTCCATATAGGGTAGCTCTTAGTAATCCTATGTGTTTTTCCTATTAATTTGCCCCAATGATAGCTCAAATCTGAAGTTAGTAATTCAGTCTTAGGATTTTCTCCTTCACAGTATTTCATCGAATAGGCAATATAGATATGATCCCCATCTTCATAGGTGGCATATAAATTCTTTTCCGAATTTTCCTCCGGATACGCTATATTAATATCCTGAATTCCAAGATAATGAACAAATGCTAAACGATCATTGAGTGCCTGTAATTCATCTTCTCCCGGTTTATCCACTGCTAAGATTTTGAGCACCTTTTTATGACCTGCCAAATAATAAGAGTATGCTATACCGTCCGAATCTTCTTTCCCACCACCTAAAAAAGTAAGGTCAGAGTCTTTTGTTTGATATGTATTACACAGATTGATTAGTGCTTTTGAAGTTACATTTATCATAGTTATCCACCTTTATGGTAATATTTTTAACTTATGCTTGATCAGTACGACTTCTGCCGATACCTAAAAAAGAGCACCTCCAATCGTTAGAAATATTTTGTCTAACATTTGGGGTGCTCCGTGTCACGCTGCAACGTAGATCTACAAATTTCAAACTAAGAATACATGATACAATATCACAATACCTATTTCTAGTTCGTTTGACCAAATTTCTTGTTGACTTTTATAGTCTTTGATGTACCATCAGTATATTTTACTTTTACACTCTCTACCTTAATTTTTGCTGCATAGTAATTCCAAAAAATATCAGACCAAACAATCACTGTAGAGTCCCATGATCCGATTTTTTCACTAAATGTTATATTAAAACTTCCTTTATGGTTACCCGTAGAACTTGATAACTTTACACCATAATCATCATAAAACGATATAGTTATACTCGCACTTGCGATTTTTTTAGTTGAATTATTGCACATTGTAACATAAACTTTTAATCCACCATCATCTTCCATTTTAAAACAAGCGTCATAAAACGGATAGGTTTTAACATCAGTAACTGTTATCTTATATTTTACTACAGATCCGGCTTTATTTGTATATGTAATTGTGGCGGTTCCAGGTTTTTTTGCCCATACTTCACATACAGACTTATTCTTAGCTTTCCCAACAATAGATACTATTTTAGCATCTGATGTTTTCCAGTCTCCTTCTCCTACACCAGGGTCTAAGTCTTTGTGGTCACAACTATCTAATTTTAGTTCTTTTGTAATTTGAACATTACAAGATTTGACGAATAAATTGTATAATAATCCCCAACTACATTTTGATAGTACTTTTATTTGATATTTACCTTTCGGTAATGTCACCTTTGTAGACCATTCCAGATACGTTAAATCAACCTCTTCTTGAATGAGAATATTACTTTTTGAGTCTACCAATTGTATTGTAGCTTCTCCATATGACTCTTCACCAGCAAAGCCTATTTTATATTCATCCTCTTTGGTGATCTCAAATGGATGTACATTTGTTGCACCATCTTCAAGAGATTCTACTTGAATTGTTAGTTCTTTTGATTGAGTAACTTTCTGTTCTTCATAATTTTTTACTACATTATCAAATGAATACTTTATCTCCTCATCATTCGTATCATCTTCGTTATCCCAATCATCCCAATCATCAAACAAGGAATCATCACCAGATGCTAAAACGCTTTGACTATTGCATAGTTCCACAAAAAACATAGCCATTAATAATACTAAAGTAGTTAACATTACTTTTATCTTTTTCATATATACCTCCAAATTTTTTTACATTATATCACATAATATGTAAAATTTCCATAATAAAATTCTTTAAATGGAAATTTGACATTTTTAGATATTTTTTGGAGTTAGTATTTAGCGTAAAGCGTCAAATCAAATAGAACGGCACCTAGCATATTATTGCTAAGTGCCGTTTGTCTAAAAGCTGAAGCCACGGGGACGCCGTAGTTTTTTACTTGGTAAAGTATCACCGGATACAACTGTATATAGTTTTATATGATGTCTGCCCCTGCGTGAGTTACTTTCCTGTTAATTGTAATAGCTTTTCACCTGTAATTTCATCAGCACTCCAGCTAATCACTGCAAAGTACCCCTTAGCATGAGCATCCACTTTATTAATCCATTCAATTTCATTACTTGCTTTTGCAGATAACAATTGATTTGTAGTACCTGTTTGATATAAGGATGCATTAATTACCCACCATTTTGTTGATATCTTTGCACGTTTTAAATCTTCTTCAAGACGCATGGCTTCATATACAGGGGTTGTTTCAGCCAAGGTTACAATTATTACTTCAGTTTCATCTGCATTACGTAGTCTTGGCAATAATTTTTTCGCTGCTTCCGGTATGTCTCCATTGGAGCGTTTCATTTCCTGATTATAACTTTGAGTAGAATCAAGTAATAGCAATGTATGGCCGGTAGGTGCTGTATCAATCACTACAACTTGATCTTCTGCTTTATCAACTATCTCTGCAAATGCCCTAAATACAGCTATTTCCTGTGTACAAGGTGATCTTAAATCTTCTTCAATATAAGCGATATCGTCCTCTGACATCGTTTCTCTTGCCTTAGTCAAAACCTCTTCCTGATACTTTCTTAGCTCTTCTTTTTCATCAATGTGGCTAATTGTGATACCATTACCTTCTTGAATAACAAATTTTAGATGAGCTGCAGGATCCGTGGTAGTCAGATGAACTTTTTTGCCTTTTTTGGCTAAACCAAGTGCTATTGATGCTGCAATCGTAGTTTTTCCAACTCCGCCTTTACCCATCGCAAATACAACTTTTTTATTAGTCATATGTAGGTCATCAATAACATCCTTCAGTTGTGGGACAACGCTAGAATTTATCGTGTCCGCACGCATAGATAAGATATCCTTGTTAAGTAAAGACCTTACATTATGAATACCGGTGATGTTATAAGCTCTTAGTGGTATATAATACGTCTCTATTTTTTTCAGTCCCTCAGGTATACTTGAAAGTGCTTTCTGTTGCTTTTGATACAAACTTTTTGAAATATCATCATCATAGGTTGATAATATTCCATTAATGATCAAGCTCTGATTATTTACACCAAGTTCAGCAAGTTCCTTTGATGCTCTTTCCGCTTCTTTCAGCGGTGTATCTTCGGGGCGTGACACTAAAAGCAAGGTTGTAAGAGCTTCATTAGCTAATGTATCTACCGCATTTCTATAGATTTCTTTTTTACTTTCCAGTCCAGATAATTGTCCCAGACACGATGCTCCATGAGTACTTTCACTTATAAAATTACTCCAAGCGGAAGGTAGCTGTAACATTCTTAATGTATGACCAGTCGGTGCTGTATCAAAGATTATATAATCATATTCCTCTTGGATTTCTATATCTGTTATGAACTTAGAAAACTCATTAAAGGCGGCAATCTCAACTGTACAGGAACCTGATAATTGCTCTTCCATATTATTAATTACTGTATCAGGTAATAGTCCTCGATATGGAGCAATCACACTTTCACGATATTCAGCAGCTGCTACAATCGGATCCAGGTTGGCAACAACCAAATTAGGTACTTCTTTTATCTCAACTCCTTTATTATCAAGGTCAGTATGAAATACATCCTGTAAATTAGAAGCAGGATCAGTACTGATTAATAATACTTTATTTCCGTTATCTGCCAGGGATACTGCTGTTGCACATGCTGTAGATGTCTTGCCTACTCCGCCCTTGCCGGTGTAAAATAAGTATTTGGTCAGCTTTATATTCAGTGGTTTAAAATTATTCATATGATTGTCAATCCTTTCTAGCAATTAATCAGCTTCCATCGGAGCAATCTCCGCCTGAGCAGCCACATCCACTGCTTTTTTTTATTGTAGCTTTAGCTACCTTTGGTTGTTCGCCCACATAACTCCTTGGAATGCATAGAAGTTCTACGAATTCTTCATTGGTAGGATATCTTCCTGTAATAACAATCTCGCCATCTAATACCGTAATTGGCAATCCATCAATTCCATTATCTTTGATAAAAGTATTTACGGTTTTATTCGTTATAAATTCTTGTGGTGAATTAGCTAAATTATACCTTGCAACCACTACTTCATTTTTCTCCATAGAATTAAGTACAGTAGAAATTCTTAAGAGTTCAGGATCAACTCCAACTCCACATAGTCCGGTTGAGCAACACATTGCCGGCTCAAATATTTGCATTTTCTTCATAATTAATTTCTCCAACCTTTCATTATAAATTGATTATTACATTTTAATTTCTTTATGAATCAGATACTTTGCTTATCCAGCAACTCTATACTCTTTATTCGCTGGTTTCTGTTACTTCAATTGCTTCATAGCTCACAGCATAACTAGCAGTTGGGAACCAATGTTTTGTCTTATTAATGATCTTAACAAGTAATAGCATGACAGGTACTTCTGTGAGTACACCAACGGTACATGCAAGAACAACAGGAGAATCTGGACCAAAGAGTGCTATAGCTACCGCTACTGACAATTCAAAGAAATCAGAAGCAGCGATTAAAGATGCTGGTGCTGCTATATTGTGAGGGAGCTTAGCAATTTTACATACAAAATAGGTTAAATTTGCAGAAATAACATTCTGTAATATAAGTGGCACAGCAATTAACAGTACATAGAGTGGTTTCTCTAAAATAATATCTCCCTGAAAAGAAAAAATGATGATAAGAGTAAGGAGTAAGCCAACCGTTGTTACACCCTCAAACTTAGATACAAATTTCTGTACAAAGTATTCTTCTCCTTTTTTCTTAATAATTAGTACTCTTGAAAGGAAGCCTCCAAATAACGGTACGACCACAAATAAGACTACTGAAAATATAAGCATATTTAGGGGTAGATGAACATTATTAACACCAAGTAACAATTGTACTATCGGAACAAATAGTATCAAGATAAGTAAGTCATTGACAGAAACTTGAACAAGTGTATGTGCAGGATCACCTTTCGTTAACGTACTCCAGACAAATACCATCGCAGTACAAGGTGCGGTTCCTAACAATACTGCTCCGGTTACAAAATCCTTTGCTAAATCTGCCGGAAGAAAAGCACTAAAAAACATCTGTAGAAATAAAGTTGCTAAGCCAAACATAAGAAAGGGTTTCATTAACCAACTTGCTCCACTGGATATTAGAATACCTGTCGGATGTTTTCCTACATTTTTGATAGATTTAAAATCAATCTTCAGCATCATTGGATATATCATAATCCATATAAGTATTGCGATAGGAAGGTTTTGCCCGGCATATTCTATTTTTTCTAAAAAACCAGGTATATCCGGTAAAAATTTTCCTATCAGAATTCCGGCGGCCATACATAGGGCAACCCATACAGTTAAGTACTTTTCAAAAAATGAAATACCCGAAGCTTCTTTTTTCATGATTAAATCCTTTCATATTATTAGATTATTATTAGATCATATTCTCACAAATTCCTAAAGCTTTGCATTTAATACCTTCTTCCAGATCCATCTGATAGGTTGGTATTTCTTTTAATTTAATTTGTAAATAATTCCATAGATCAATATTTTCCGTTTTGAATTTCTCATCAACTCGGTAATACGACCATTGAGCAACTTTATAACATTCCAGTATCCCACTTCTTTTTAGTAAGGTAAGATGCCTGGATGCACTGGATTGTGTCATATGTAAACTTGCTTCTATTTCACAGACACACATTTCACTTTGCATCAATAGCGCCAGTATCCTTAATCTGCTCTCCTCTGACAATGCTTTGAATAGATCAACCATATTCTCAACTCCTAATCCAGTATATATTTATATATGTGAATATATGCATATACTATGCCGTTATCAACCATTTGTTACAAATAATTCATGAATTCTTTTATAATATAGAACATTATCTATATTAATATCTCTCCTAAGAATATATTACACATAGACAATTGTCAATATGTTCTTCTGAATACCCACATCATACTTAAGTTATCTATCCTATTATGTGGGACTACAAAAAATAATAACTCTAAATCAAAAGAGTTATCCCAAACTTGTAGTTTAAGACAACTCTTTTGATTTAGAGCCAGATTCAATTATTTATAGTTTTATTTTACCATTCTTCCTCTTCTTCAACAGTAACCTTGCATACTGCGGATTGGTCACCACATTTAATGGTAATATTTGCTGTACCGGTCTTTATAGGTGTATAAAACCAATAATCTTCTGATTCATTATATTCTACTTTTAAAACATCAGGGTTATCAGACTCAAATGTAACATTATCTGTAGTGTCCCAGGGCTTCAAAGAATAATCTATGTAGAAATAATCATCACCTACATATGTCTTATATTCATTAGAATCTACCTCAATACCTACGCAAGGAGCCTCAGATACAGTAATGGTGACAGTTCCGATAACAGTTCCATCTTCGGTCCCTTCTCTAATAATAACATCAGCTGTTCCGGTTTTATTCGCATATAAATATAACAAGCCGTCTTTTGTTTCATAATGGTATATAATATTATTTTCCTGATTAGTCTCATCAAAATCTTTGATTTCAAAATAATACATAATCTCTTTTTCGTAATTAAGTAAGTCAAATACATACAAATAATCACCTAAGAGCAAATCTACTTTCGGTTCAGAAATACTGGGATCCTTAATTTCTACTTTGAAGCTACCCAACGTTTTTGTTTTCTTATTATAAGTCTCTTTTACTGTAATTGTATAGCTTCCAGCTTTAGTGGCAGTGTACTGATATCCATAAAAATATCGGCTTCCAATATAATCCTTGATAGCTACTTGATACTCCTTACTATCAGTAACCTCCTTTACCATCGAGGCATCATATTTAACTTCTTTAATGGTAAATTCTTTACTATCTGACGTCAATGTATAGGTCGCATTTGGATTACGATATTTTATGTGATACAAAGGATCCATACCAATATAAAGGTATGCGAGATCAAACGCACCGCTTCCGATAGCAAATGTATTTTCATAATCACTGGTGCCTAAGGTAGCATTTTTTACAGTGACCTTACACTTGCCAACTGTAGTATTTTTATTCTTTAATGTCTGTGTACAGGTTATGGTTGCACTTCCTGATTTAACACCAGTTAAATAGCCATCTTTACCTATTTGAACAACCTTAGTGTCACTGGAGGTGAATTTATAGGTTGCACCTTTTACTTTGTTATTAACTGTAAGCTTCTCTGCTTTGCTTATTTCCCAAGAACCAGAGTTCCAACAAACCTTACTATTCAATTTACCTACCGGTATTGTTAATTTTGTTGCACTTATAGTTGCTTTTTTTGCTGCAGCCTCTGCTACCGTACTTGGTACAAATAAATAACTCACCAATAATGTACAGCACATCATCATTAATACTAGTACTCTTGTAGCTTTAATCTTTGTTGATTTCATAATGCAAGCTCCTCTTCTTTTTATTAGTGTTCCCGTTATTTCCAATAAAGTAAATACCTAACATGTATGATTTTACTTTAATAATTTTCATATGTCAAATGTATCTAATAGATTAATTATTATTATTTCTAATAGATTAATTTATTATTGTTGTTCTTCCATACTCATCATTATTTTCAAAATTGATGTCTTTCACAGCCATTTTTATTTTCTTTTCCTTTCATTTATCAACGAATATAACCCAAGGTATATAAACCTTGGGTTATATTCAACCATATTATTATACTAAATACTTACTAGGCGTTTAACAAACTTTCAAGCTCAGTAACCATTCCGTTTAGGATATCTACCTGTTGAACCATCTCCATAATCTGTTCTGTGTTTCCTTGTACCATGTTGGCGATATCTGTAAATTCACGATTTTCGTCAATGATATTGTTAGTAATATCTTCATTAATCATAACGGTCTGATCAATTACATTCCTATGCTTCATCTGAATAGCATCGGTATCTTTGATTGCTTGTGTTGATTTTTTTAACAAATCAATCATATTTCGGATTCCATTAACCGTATCCGTCATAACTCTGTTTTGCTCGATAAGCTGAGTAGAATTGTCGTTCATAAATTCAGCAACCTCTTGAGCGCCATTTTGAATTTTCTTAACTACCTCGTTTACGTCTCTTAACGAAGCAGTAGTACTATTGGCTAGTTTTCCAACCTCATGTGCAACCACTGTAAAGCCACGGCCTGCTTCTCCTGCTCTTGCTGCTTCGATGGAGGCATTTAAGGCAAGTAAATTAGTTGAAGTGGCAATCGAATTGATAATTTTCAAAGCTACTCCGATATCATCAACACCTTGTAATAAATTATCTGTTACCTTCTTTGTATCTCTTGTTGAGTTTTCAACTTTCTCACTTATGTTCATTAAATTCATTAAAGCAGTTTCGTTAGAGGCAGAGATATCAACTAAGCCTTTTGAGATAAGATTCACTTCTTGCATCTTATCTGCGATATTTTTACTGCTTTGTTCTAGTTCATTCAAATTATTTTTACTTTGTGTAGATTTTTCTATTATAACATTACTATTAGCCAATAAATTTTCACTGATTGCTGAAAGCTCTTCCGTTGAGGCACTTTCGTTTTGTGACGTCATCAGAAGTGAATTACTGGCAACAATTAATTTTTCTGATAAGCCGGCTACTTTATTGAGAACATTTTGAACTTTATTATTATTGCGTTCCAATTCATCCTTTTTAGCATTTACCAAAAACACCCCCGCCAAATAGGTTAATAAAAGCACAGCAGACATGGTTAATATAATACATACAATACGTAAAACAGTGTCTGGGACAAATAATGCATCTTTTGTTGGTAATAAAATATCTCCTCTTATGATATAGGAAACTATGATAGATAAAGCGAGCCCTCCAGTAGCCACTCCAACCAATTTCATATCAAAAAATAAAATAACAAAAAACAAAAAGAAGAAAGTATAGCCCCAGAGTTCTCTAGTTGGAAAGACATATGAGAAATAGTTCCACTGTACAATTATAATAAATATGAAAAAAATCTTACCACTCTTGAGGATTTCTGGTCTTAGTTTGCCATTTACATATCCAATATTAATGAAAACAAACGCTATTATTAAATAAATAGTATCAGTTACTAAAAAGATAATGATCGGTAACCAACTCACCGTTGGATAGTATCCTAGTATCTTAAGTAATGCAAAGCACATGCATGCTGCAAAACAGCCTCCGTTCATAAGTAACATGGTTATTTTAAAGACTTTTTCATAGTACTCATCAATTACTGTTGATTTCTCCATAATTTCAACAATCCTTTCGCTTTTTTTGTATAAAATGATACTAAAATAGGAAAATAATGTTGCGAATAAATCAATTTTGTCTTGATATTACAATTTAAATATACCATGTTTCGACAAAATATACAATAATTATATAAGTAAATATAAAGGAAGTGGGTTAGCCCACTTCCTTTATATTTATTTATTTTTTTGTCAACACTAATTATACTCCAAGATAGTGCGTCAGAATTGTCCTTAAATAGGAATTCATACAAGAATTATATCATTTATGGCTTAAAATCTCCTTACATTTTTTTGAATTAATAAAGTAAACATACCATATCACACTTAGTAAAATAATTGGTATAAGAGGGATAATTAATTCCCAAAATACCATTTGATTTACAGTTTTGTATTGGTTAACTTCATCTCCTATTAAGTTTGAATTATTAACTTTATTAATGAAAACAATTGTTACACAGCTAATCAAAAAAACAGTCCGAGTAATTAAATATCGCTTTGCTACTGTGATCATATTCTTTTTCAGTTTGTAACAAGTAATCGCAGTGTATATTAAGAAAAAAAGAAATAGGATACTTATCATAATACAGCAAATACCTAATGCTATGATATGTTTAAAAATATTGTATACACGGATAGAGGAGGTAACCGTGTCAAAAATGTCCACAATGGTGATCATTACTACAAATAACAGTAAAGGAAAACCTCTTTTTTCATCCTCATACTCATATGGCTTTTTAAACTCAACATCCATTGTTAATTCCTCCTTGTATAAATTATCCTTATTTCAATTATACCATATTCTACCGTTAACAGTATGTAATTATTTTAGTTTATCTACAAAAAAATAAAGAATAGAGATACATCTCTATCCTTTTATCATTTAATAATGTTCTTTTTTAAATAACCCGGCCGAGGCTATTTTACATGATCTCTCCAAGCAGTAAGTCCTCATAAGTCTCTTTTCTTCTTATGATGTGATATGTGTCCTGATCAACCAGTATTTCCGCTGGAAGCGAATGTGAGTTGTAATGAGATGCCATAACGATTCCATAAGCACCTGCATCTGTAACTGCCAGTAAATCTCCTTGTGAAACTTCTTCCATATGACGGCTTTTCGCTAAGAAGTCCGTGCTTTCACAAATCGGGCCAACGATATCTACTTCCTTCATGGACTTTTCTTTTCGATTAACCGGTATAATATTATGATAAGCCTGATATAAGCTCGGTCGGATCAAATGATGCATGCCACTGTCTATGATTACAAATCTTTTGCCATAGGAGTTATCTTTAATATATTGTACTTCAGTAATCAAAATGCCAGCTTGAGCTGTAAGAAACCTCCCCGGCTCCAAAACAAAGGTAATATCCTGCATGTCCCGAAATGGGTTAATGATCAAATCAGCATACTCACTAAGATCCGGACTGGTTTTTTCCTCAGAGTAAGGAATTCCAATTCCACCTCCTATATCAATATACTGTATTGGTATTCCCATAGATCTTAACTTTCTAACATACTCTGCTACAATTTTCATTGCTTCGCCGTAAGGGGTAATGTCTAGCAACTGAGAGCCTATGTGAAGGTCAATACCACACACATTTATTTGCTTCATTTGCATTGCCCGGCGAAAAATATCAATACCCATTTCGCTATCGATCCCGAATTTATTCTCCTTCATTCCGGTTGTGATGTAAGGGTGAGTCTTCGCATCTACTCCTGGATTGATACGTAATGCGACCGACACTGTTTTATTCATAGCTGAGGCAATATCATGAATACGTATTAGCTCTTGCTCAGATTCAATATTAAACATTAAAATGTCTGCTTCTATTGCTTCCTTTATCTCATTTACTGTTTTAGCCACACCGGAATATACAATCTTTTTCGGGTCAGCACCCGCTTTTAGCGCTCTATATAACTCACCACCTGATACAATATCGATTCCGCATCCCTCTTCAACGAATACCTTTGCTATATTTGTGTTGTGGCATACCTTTAGGGAGTAGCAAATCAGGGTTTTGCTCTGAGAAAATGCTTCCTTAAGCCTCATTAATTGATTTAGTAGGCTACCTTTGCTGTATAAATAAGCAGGTGTGCCGATGTCCTGTGTAATATCTTCTACTTTCAAGTCTTCCATCATTAATTGTTGATCATTATAATAGATATAAGGTGCTGAAATCATTCCTTAATTCTCCCTTCCAATTCTGAAAGCCGAATTTCATTTTTTAGTGAATCCTTTAATAATTCAACCAAAGGTTTATTTTTAGAAAACAAGCAAATATCCTTCTCACTTCCTGTAATTGTTCCGGTAAGTACATAAGAAGAATCTGCAATTAATCGGATTTGTCCGGAGGATTTACTCATTTTATGTGTGATTACCCCTTGCAGTTCAATATCTCCCGAAACTATCGCTACCACTTTGAGTCCCCTATTTACGGCCTCTTCCAAGGCATCTTTAAAATAGTCAACTTCTTTTTCTGATATGGATACATATACTCTTTCCATTGCATTTTCTATTATAACACGGATTTTATCCGAAATATTCTGTAATCCGCTCACTGTAATATATCCTTCTGTTGACTCTATCATTTCAGGACATTCTTGAATAATTACTTTAACCACTTCCTTCATATGCATCATTATATTAGAGCAATATTCTTCAGGCGATACCGCAATATAACGCGGGACTGTTCCTTCAATAACATATGCCCCTCCCTTATCCACAAGCCCTGATAACACCTGATAAGCATTTGCCCTTGGAATTCCCGATACTTTTGCTGCTTCATATCCGGTTAATTCGCCTTCCCTGCAAAGAACGATATATAACTCAGACTCATTCTTGGTTAATCCTGTCTTCATTAGACTTTCAATTAATTTCAACCTTAACCCTCCAAATTTACATAATAAATAATGAATATTACTTATTAATTTACTAAGTAGTATGTATTACTACTACTATTAATACCATGAATTTTTCCCTATGTCAATCACAACTTCCAAATAGTTATTAATTTATTTCAAAACTTATTTCATAAAAATATAGCCACCTTACGAATGAGAAAACTTGCTTATTCTCACAAGAAAGGTGGCTTTAAATCTATTCTTTCTTTTCAGTAACTGCAATAAAAATATCTGTTAACCAATAAAATACCATCATAATTTCATCGATATCGATTCTCTCTGTTACTATAATCTCAGAAAATGAAGTTACTCTAATTTAGATTGCATCAAATTTTTCAAAAAACGCCTTACTCTTTTTCAATCATGATATCCTTACAGCTAATAATAAGTTCAGAGATCTCATCACCACGAAATAGGATATGAGCTTCATAACCTTTTTCCGAACAATATAGCTCATTATATATCCAATAACTGCCCTCAATTTGTCCTTCTATTTTTAATATCTCAGACTCAATAAAAGTAATTTTATTCAGCTTTGTAAATCCTCCCCGTAGGTCGAACTGCATAGCAATATCACTACCAATTCTAAACTCAATTACCTGGCAATCGTGAAAACAAAATTTCTCAATAATATTTTGAGGAACGTTCTCTGCTTGCTGTGCTTTTGAATGTTCACTTAAAATCCGGTTTACTTTCTTCATATTCGCTTTACTAATTCTTTTCAGCTGTTTCAATACATCCTTCGTACTATAACCTAAGGAGAAAACCCGCATATCTGCAATTTGAAGTTTAATTTCTTGTGGAAGTCTCTCTCCTTCACCAATGATTAGTGCTTCCTGTGTCGATCGAAATTCTTCTCTGCATTTTTTCTCATCAAACGGTGGGCGTACATCATATTCTTCTATCATTTTCTGAATACGTTCTCTCTCATCTGTCGGCATGTGATAGACCAACTTATCATCTTCACCAATCTCTTCATTATTTGCATATCTATCAAGCCGTATAAATGTACTACCTTCCAGACCCAACATAAAACGAGGATCGACGTCATAAACCCCATGCTGCATTTTTACATATTCATTCTCTTTTCTCTTGTAAAGTCGTAAATAAAGAGCTTCGTCATATACAGCGGCACCTTCATTCACTTTAATACCGAAATGAAGCCCTGTCTTCTGACAAAGTTCATACCATTCCTTTGTTAGATACTTCATAAGATATTCCACCAATCATATTTATTATCAGCATATATATCGTAATTCCTATTTCCATATTCGTCACGTGTTGTAATTA
Organism: Bacillota bacterium; assembly: GCA_023414875.1. Classification (GTDB taxonomy): domain Bacteria; phylum Bacillota; class Clostridia; order Lachnospirales; family Lachnospiraceae; genus Mobilitalea. The sequence continues at coordinate 99,419 of JAEZMV010000012.1, forward strand.
TACTGTAGCTATATAATCTCATTTTTTTCATCATTTGTAATATCACCTTTATCGTTAATGGCTTATATATTACGATCGAAATACTTATCGTAAAATATATATCGATTGGATAATATTTATATCATATTAATTAAACAAATGGATTTCTCTCATCAGATACCTCTTGAATCATCACAATTGGATCTGATATCAATCCATATTTGTCGTCTTCCGGATATGTAACTGCTATTGCTGGATTATCGCCTGCATAGGCGATCATGCTTTCCATCGAATCCCACTTTGTGCATAGAAAAAAATGTGCATATTGACCCTGTTCAACAATTTTAAGATAGGCTCCTTTATTTCCCTTTATGGATGTAGTATCTTTTACACCGGTTTCATATTCATATTTTTCAAATTCCTTCTTCATGTGAAGCGGTACGATACCATGCCAAGTTCTTGATATCAAAACATATACCTCCTATAGCTAGGTTAACTAAATAAACTCTTACCAATATTTATTTAAAATAAATTCTACATCATTTTCCATTTTATATCAATAAACATTATTGGATTACCACAATAAATTGGAAGCTGCCTAATTTTATCAGCAGCTTCCGCTTTTAATGATATTTCAATCAAATCCCATTGCTAGTAAGAAAATCTTCTAAGAGGTTCCTGCATACTGCCCTTCTGTACTCCGCCGATACTCTTCCCTTAATCGGAACAATCACGTTGTCATAGGCCTCAAGATAATCCACCTTAATCTTACTGGCTTCCTCCAGAGTCTTTCCGACCAACATTGCATCAATATCCGGACGACTTACAACAACATCACTAATTGCTCCAAAGGCTGTTCTACAATGATTTATCCTTTCGTTTTCGATATCTAGAATAGCTGTAAAGGACACTCTTGAGATTGCCAATGCATTTCTTGCGCCGACTTTTTTATAATAGAAGTTATTAAGACCGGTTATTTTCATCAGAATCTCAACCAAAAGTTCATCGGATTGCAGAGCAGTCTTATTTCTTCCTAAGAAAAACTCTGAAATCGGAAGCAGACGTTCTCCCTTGCTACTGACAAGGCGCAGGATGGCATCCGTTACATAAAAGATCAACGTACTATCCCCTTTGGGTGATCCGTTACAGATATTACCGCCAACCGTAGCCAAATTTCGAATTGCAGGGGCTGCGACCTGTAAGGCTGCTTCCCTTAAAATTGCCGGAGTTAATGTATTTTGAATAAGATCAGTAAACGTACACCCTGCTCCAATATGGATATATTGTGAATCTACAAAGATACGTTTCATTTCAGTTACTTTATTCAGGAAAAGATAAACTGCATTCTCATCTGGCTTAATCATCAAATCTGTCCCTCCGCTGTAAGGAGTGACAGCCTCATTTGCACGAATCACCAATGCTTCTTTCAAGGATACCGGCGAAAAATTATTTACCATAAGCCCTTCCCCTCCTTTGCTGCTATATTGATGGCATCTACGATTGCATTATAACCGGTGCATCTGCAAAGGTTTCCTGATATGCCTTCCCTTACCTCCTCCTCTGTCGGGTTTGGATTGCCGGAAAGGATACATTCCGATGCTAGTATCATACCAGGAATACAAAAACCGCATTGAACCGCACTCACTGAGGCATATGCTTTGTCAAGAGCAGTATACCGTTGCGATTCACGATAGCCTTCTATCGTTATTACCGAACTTTCTTCAATACTCCCCATTGCTACCATACATGAGTTTGCCAGCTTTCCATCGAGTATAACAGAGCAGGCACCGCATTCTCCTTCTTTACAGCCACATTTTACCCCAGTTAAACCGAATTTGTCTCGTAGAATATCCAGTAATCGTTCATTGGCCTTTGCATTAGATGTAACCTCTTTACCGTTAAGAATAAATTTAATCATAATTTCCCCCATTCCTGCGCATGTCTGTATCCAAAAGAATTATCTGATTCACTTAGTGAATGAAACTGCCGCTTCTCAGCAGTTCCTTCAGGCTTAAATAGTCTTCTCATTGTTATATTTAACGTGTAATACATTCCTTCTTTTCATTAGTTAATGTCAAGTATGCTTACACTTTATAAAGACTTAGGCACTCCATAAGTAAATAGTTCTAATCAATATTCTACATCTTTCTGTAAAACTCTCATCGTATCTTCCTGTGTAAAGGGAGCCTTATACAGATTTTCTCCTAGTGCATTCTCCATCGCTTCCACATAAGCAGGAGCTGCACCTACTAATGGCAATTCGCCTGCTCCCTTTCCACCATAAGGGCCATGGCTGTAAGGATTATTAATGATTTCTGTCACGAGGTTTGGTACATCCATGGATGTCGGAATGATATAATCGGTAAAGCTGTTATTACGTATCCTTCCTTTCTCGTTATAATCCATTTGTTCCATGGAAGCATATCCGATGCCCTGAAGCATACCTCCCTGCATCTGCCCTTGTATAATATTCAGATCGGCAGGGACACCGACATCATAGATTCCCCAGGCTCCGAGAACCTTAGTAACAGCGGTAAGTGTATCTACCTCTACTTCAATGGCATTCACACCCCAGGAATAGGTTGGATAAGCGTCTCCCTTAAATTCGTTAAGATCAAAGGGAATCACAAACTCCGGTTGTGTGAAGCGTTCTTCTACCATCTGCTCTTCCCCTGACTTCCATTCCAGCTTAAGCTTTTCAGCCGCATGCTTTAGCAGCCCCCCGACTGTCATTAAAGAACGGCTTGCTACTGTGGGACCGGAATCCGGAACCCGATCTGTATCAGGGTTTTCATATATTACGCTGTCAAAATCAATATCTAGAGTATCTGCAACTATTTTGCAGAAGGTGGTTTTGATTCCTTGACCGATATCAGCATTGCTTGCGAGTATTTCTACCGTGTCATCTTTATTTTTCTTTAACCTGACAACTGCTTTAATGAGATCCCGTTCTCCACTTCCGGTAAACCCGCAACCGTGAAAGAACAGAGACATTCCAATTCCTTTGCGGTAACGGCCAGTTTGATTCTGATATAACTTATGTTTAATACGACAATTCGACAGTTCATCCAATCTTTGAAGCATTTCCGGCAACGGTACATGAAAATGGTACTTACCGTTAGTAGAAGTTACATCCCCTTGACGAACCATATATTTTTCTTTCAACTCTAATGAAGCAACTCCTAAATTCTGTGCAAGATGATTCATTAACATTTCGACAGCAAAGAAGGTCTGAGGTGCACCAAAGCCGCGGAAAGCACCGCAGGGTACGGTATTTGTCTTCACCGCACGACCTCTGACACGCAAATTATCAATTCGATACACACCGCTCGCAGCGATCAAGCCACGCTGTAAGACTACAGCAGATAAGGTGGTGTATGCACCACTGTTATATATGACATCAACCTCCATACCTGTGATTTGACCATCTTTTACTGCCAACTGATAAGTACAGACAGAAGGATGCCGCTTAGAGGTGAATTCTATGTCTTCACGTCGGTCAAAAACAACCTTGACCGGTTTGTTTGTCTTTAATGCTGCAACCGCAGTCTGACAGGCAAGTATGGAAGGAAAATCTTCCTTACCGCCAAAACCTCCTCCGGTAACATCCTGTATAATCTGAACATTATTTGCAGCATAACCAAGAGCCTTGACAACTGCACCGTGCACATAATATGGACATTGCAAGGAACCACGAATTGTCACCTTCCCCTCGTGAGGATAAGCAATAATCCCCTGTGTCTCAAGGTACGCCTGTTCCTGATACCCGGTCTGGAATGTCTCAGTCAAAATAAAGTCTGCTTCTTCCTTTGCCAGGTCTATATTGCCCTTTTCATAATTATAGTTAAAGAATACTGTATCAGATGTAAGCATATCGAGAACAGGAACCAACTCCTCGTAGATAACTACAATCACACTTAATATTCTTTCTACTTCCTTTATATTTGGCCCAACGACCATCAAAATCGGATCGCCGATGAATTCTACCGTTTTATCAGCAAATACCGGTGTATCATCAAGGACAATATGTACCTGGTTGATGCCTGTTATATCATTTTTATCAACCACATAATAATCCTCAGGTAAATCCGGAATCACAATATCAGTAATCACTGCTTTTGCCTTAGTCGATCGTAATAGCCTTCCAAATAACATACCATCCATTTGTAGATCATCTACAAATAATGCCTGGCCGCTTACCTTCGGTTCATGATCCTTTTTCTTCACTGACTTACTAATCTCTTCCATACGATACCTCCCTTACACGTTTTATTTTATGACTTCAACAATGTAGCTCATTCCTTATAAATTCATACTTTTAGCGAAGCAAGAAATTATAACGTTTGATAAATCTGATCAGATTTACCATGCCAGATTACAGATACAAAGCTATATCTAGAAGAGCTTATTCCATTATTACTTTTATCATATTATCCTTATGATGTTCCATCTCTGGCATGTGTGATTATGCTTGCCTACCCATGACTAGATATCATGTATCTAGACTTGATTAATCTAGATGCATAATTATTAATCTTTTCAGATAACTGAAGCATGTTTAACAGATCAAACTTTTGTTTTAATCTTTTAATTTTTATAGAAGGTTTCCCTCAGAGGAAGCTGGTTACGGAATTTGCCATCCAATCTGTAATATGCATGGGAGCAGGCCGGGGCTGTAGGTATCAGGCATAGTTCGCCACAGCCCTTCGCACCGTAGCTTTCCGGAATTTTACCTTTTCCCTGCACCAGAATCACTTCTAGCTCCGGTGCATCCGTTGCTCTCATTAATCCCAAGTTACCAAATTTTTTCTTAGGGTAACCTCCCTCCACTAGATATTCTTCCGTCAACGCATAGCCTAAACCCATTACAATGCCGCCTTCAATCTGACCTTCCACCGCTTGAATATTCACAGGTGTTCCTACATCATAGGCAGCAACAACTTTCTCTACCTTCCCCTTCTCATTTAGGATTACAACCTGTGCAGCATAGCTGTAGCTAATATGACTTATGGGATTTTCCTTATTCGTGCCTAACGGATCGGTTTTTGCAGAATACTCTCCGTAAAACTCTCTTCCTTCCAGATCCGATAACGTCTTGCCTTGATTTAATTCAAACTTCAATTGCTCTGAGGCCCTTCGAACAGCTTCTCCGGTTATGACCGTCTGCTTGGAGGCCGTACTGGTTCCTGAATTAGGAGTACGGACCGTGTCAGCTCCTTCATGAACAAGATAAGTCGGAGCTATGCCGGTGGTTTCACATAGTATCGTAGCACACATGGTCGAAATTCCCTGACCCATGCAGGCTGCGGAGGTGCGAATATGTATTTTCCCAGCTTCGATGGATAAAATGCATCGTCCGATGTCCTTCTTTCCCATACCGATACCGCTATTCTTAAACCCTATTGCGATTCCTGCATAAGGATTTACCTCATATATCTCCTTCACTGCTTCCAGACATTCTATCATTGCAGCACTTTCGTCAGCTATTTGTCCGTTTGGCAGTACCTGACCGGGACGGATTGCATTTCTATAGCGAAATTCCCAAGGTGATATTCCTACCATTTCTGCTAGCTGGTTGATGTTACTCTCCATCGCAAAACAGCTCTGTGTCACTCCGAACCCACGAAATGCGCCGGCAACTACATTATTGGTATATACGGACATTCCGAAGATATCAATATTCTGAAAATTATAGGGCCCGGCTGCGTGAGTGCATGCCCTATGTAACACCGGTCCGCCAAGAGAAGCATAGGCACCGGTATCCGCAATGATAACTCCCTTCATTCCGGTCAGATACCCCTGATCATCACAGGCAGTTGTTAGTTCAATCTCCATGGGATGTCTTTTGGTATGATAATTTAAGCTTTCCTGTCTTGAAAATTTTACCTTAACCGGCTTCTTTGTATACCACGCCATCAACGCTGCATGGTGCTGAACGCTCATATCCTCCTTACCTCCAAAGCCACCCCCAACCAGCTTCGTTTGACAATGAACCTTTTCCGGAGGGATTTGCAGCATCATGGATATTTCACGCTGCTCATCATAGACTGACTGTGACCCGGAATACAGCAAGAGTCCATCTTCTCCTTCCGGCATAGCAATCGCACATTCCGGTTCCATAAATGCATGCTCCTGCAACGGAGTCTTATACTTTCTGGTAACGATATATTTAGAGTTCTTTATGGCCTCTTCAGCATTGCCACGCTGTAATGTGGCGCGGCTCATAACATTGCCATCTTGATGAATCAAAGGTGCGTCGGCTTTTAAAGCATCGGTTGGGCAGGTTATCGGATCTAACACGGTGTAATCGACTTCCACCAGCTCGCAAACCTCATCCAATTTGTCTTTATGATAAGTAGCCACCAATGCCAGTGCATCACCAATATATCTGGTTGTTTCACCTTCCGAAATTAAGACCTCCCAATCAAGCTTCAGATGTCCGACAAGGTTGAAGGGAACATCCTTTGCTAACAATATCTTCACACAATCCGGATGTGCCTGGGCTCTGCTAATGTCAATACGATGAACGACAGCTCTTGGATATCTGGATCGAACCGCCTTGGCATAAATCATTCCCGGTAGCATAATATCATCAACGAAGACACCTGTTCCGTTTATTTTCTCCGTGGCATCCAATCGGATAAATCTTTGATTTATATGCAAAGGATTTTGAATTACAGGGATCTCTAAATTCTCTCTTAACAATTTGGCCGACATAAGGATGGCTTCTTCAATTTTCTTATAGCCGGTACAGCGACATAGGTTACCCCTGATTGCGGCCTTTATTTCGGATCTCGTTGGGCTTGGATTGACATCCAGGAGTGCTTTTGCGCAAAGTACCATTCCGGGAATGCAAAATCCGCATTGCACCGCACCTGCTTCTCCAAAGCAATATTCATATACTTCCTTTTCTCTTGGTCTCAAGCCCTCCACAGTCACTATTTTCTTCCCTACAAATTTAGATACCTTCTGTACGCACGCTTTCACTGCTTTTCCATCCACCAATACCGTACAGGTTCCGCAGGCTCCTTCGCTGCAGCCATCCTTAACAGATGTAATTCTCAGATCATCCCGTAAATACGACAATAGCGGTTTATCTATCTCAGATATTTTCTCTAAACCGTTAATATGCAAGGTAAACATAAGCTCCCCCTTTCATCATTTTTATTTATGTAATTGTGAAGCTTAATCATTAAATCTATTATATGTATAGCATTCCGTTGCGGAAAAAACGTGTAAAACACTTAAGCGGAAGGAACGTTGGAGTGGAGTTGCTTTTAGTAAAGTACATAGGAGTAATCCTGATATATCGTCCAAATAAAATCCGCAATATCCTTTGAAATATCGCCAGTGTAAATTCCCTCATTGTCAAAGGTTACATCCTCCACATGATCTGCTATGCGGACCCTAAAGAGAAGAACGTTTTTATCAAGCAGGAAAAACCCGTCATTCCTGCTGTCTTCAAAATCCTTCTCGTTCCAGAAAAGCGTAAATTTCTCCTTGTAAGGTGCACTGTCATAAGGGCAAAAGGCTTCACAATTACCACACTCATTACACATTCCATCCATATGGAGTATCTGGTTTATATTCTTATGATAATCCGAAGAAACAGTAATAACCAGATTGGCTCTATTCGGACATACTTCAACGCAGCTGTTACAAATGATATTACATTCCAGACAGCGTTTGTTCTCTCCTAATGGAATACAGCTATATTGGAGAACACCCTTTTTATTCATAATATCCTCTATCAGGAGGTCTAATTGTCTATCTATTCGTCTATCTAATTGTTTGTATAATTGTCTGTCTAATTGTTTATCTACTTTTTTATCTAGCTGTTTATCTAGCTGTTTATCTATTTGTTTATCTACTTGTTTATCTATTTGTTTATCTACAATAACTTGCTCTACTTCGTTGATATGTTTTTTCTTACTACACTCTACTGTGTCTACTATCTTTTTATACTGCCATTTTTCACGGTCCATGACGGTATGTGCAAATTTTATGCCATCCGCGATTCCCTCTACAATGGTTGCTGGCCCCCTGAGCGCATCTCCACCAATAAACACATTTTCGATATTCGTTTCATTGGTGATTGGATTTACCTTCACTCTGCCTTTATTATCAACTTTAATGTGATTGGCTACGAGAAGCTCTGTTTCAACCTGTTCACCCACAGCAGCTATGATATTATCCACCCAAAGTTCAGCAAACTCGCCACTGATTGCTACCGGACTTCTCCTTCCGAAAGCATCAATAGCTCCCAGTGATTGCTTTTGACATCTTAATATGCCTTGCAGATAAGATACTGGTGCCAGAAGCTCTCTCCATACAACACCTTCCTTTCGGGCTAACTCCAGCTCTTCTTTGTCAGCCGGCATATGTTTTGAGGTTCTACGATAAATGATAGATACCTTTTCTACGCCTGGTACCCTCTTGGCTGCTCTTGCAGCATCCATTGCTGAATTACCTGCACCGATTATTGCTATATGCTTTCCCAGCTTCAATGATTTCGGAGATTTTTTGAAGGCTTCGAGAAATTCAAGTGCATTTATAATCTCCTTATCACAAGCTTCCAACTTCAAAAAATGTGGTTTCCAGGCTCCAATTGCAATCAAGATATATTGGAACCCCTGCTCTTTCAAGGTTTTTATAGAGAAGTTAGCATCCACCCCCAAGTAAAATTTTACACCCATTTTTTTTATCAGCTCCAGATCCTGATTAATTGCTTCCCTTGAGATTCGAAAATCCGGGGCAACCTGCTGTATGATGCCGCCGATGGAAGACTTCTTCTCAAACACAGTTACGTCAATTCCATATTTTCGAAGAAAGTATGCTCCAGAAAGTCCGGCTGGTCCGCTACCAATTACGGCAACCTTGAAACAGCTCTTAATCTCCGGTGGTTCCAGTTTGTTAATCAACTCAGGGAAGGCTTCCTGTGCTGCTATCAGCTTCATCTCTCTTATCTTTACCGGCTCATCATAATCCAGTCTCGTACACTTTGTCATACAACGATGATTACAAAGAGTTCCTGTAATAAAGGGAAGCGGGTTTTTCTCTATAATAACCTCTAGTGCTTCTAAATAACGCCCTTCACCAACCAAACGAATATATTCCGGTATCTCCTGCTCAATCGGGCATCCTTGTTTGCAGGGAGCGATAAAGCAGTCAGTGATCGGAACTTTCTTACCCAGCTTGCGGTTGCTATGTTCACCTCTGCTCCTTCTATATTTAACATCTGATAATGCCTCTTCTGCCAGTAACTTTAATTTTTCTACCTCTACACCGATAAACTCCGGAGCCTGATCCTCACCCTCCAAAGCAGCTGCAAGTTGCTTGAGTCTTAAATATCCACCGGGCTTTAGAAGCGTGGTGGTAAGCGTAATTGGCCAGATGCCGGTCTGGTAGATTCTTCTGATATTAAAATAATCTGCTCCTCCGGAATAGGATATTCTGATATCACCATCAAACTCCTTGGCAAGCCTATATGCCAGATTAATCGTAAGAGGATATAAGGGTTTCCCAGACAGATACATTTCTTCCCCCGGAAGCTCCTTATTTGTAATCTTCACCGGAAAGGTATTGGTGAGCTTTACTCCGAAGATCAAACTCAGCTCTTTTGCTAATGCTTTTAGTCGTGCAATCATTGGAACTGCTTCTTCAAACTTCAGGTCATTTTTAAAATGATGATCATCAAACACCAGATCTTCATAGCCAAGTTGATCCAATGTGGATCTTGAAAACTCATAGCCCAATAACGTCGGGTTGCATTTGATATAAGTAGAAAGCTTCTTCTCCTCCAATAAGTACGCTGCAATCTGTTCAATTTCTGTCGGAGGACATCCGTGAAGTGTCGATAACGTAATCGACTGGCAAATTTCTGATGATATTTCCTCAATATATTCTTTGCTGATATACTTAAAGCTCTGTAGATGATTGAGAAGGTAATCCTTACACTCTTTCCATATCGCTGTCTGTGAGGCATCCTTTAGGCTATCCATAAATGTATCAATTTTATGAGACTTGATGCCTTCCAGATCATACCCAACGCTTATATTAAAGATGAAACCCTGATTTGAACCCAGTGAAAGCTCCTTTGAGAGCAGCTTCAGTACAAACCAGGCCTTAATATATTCATTTAAGGCATCAGAAACAGTAAGCTCTGTGGACCACTCTACGTTATAGCCTTCCTCCTTGATTAAAATACATGGTTTTGAGACTGATAAATCTTCTCCATCAATTATCTGCACGGTTTTTAATTCAAAAAATCTACTCCCTGCAACATAAGCGGCAACAATATTTTGAACCAGCTGTGTATTCGGCCCCGCCGCCGGTCCCAGAGGAGCTTCCAGTTCATGATCAAATATTCTTAAAGGTATGTGACTTGGTTTTCCATAGAACTTTTCCTTTGGTACTCCGAATATGGAGTTTTTACACTCATACTCTGTTAATACCCAGTTTACTATTTCCTCAAACGTTAATACTCTTATTCTGTCACTCATAATTACCTCACTCTTTAAAAGCGTTCCCAAACCCTGTCTGCAAGCTCCCTGCTCTTAGCACAAATCATTTCTTCATCCAGTTGAGTAAGTATTCTGTTTTCCATAACGACCTGTCCATTAATAACCGTTGTTTCGATTGCTCTTCCACTGATCCCAAATAGAATGTGGCTGTTTAAGTTATCGGAGGTTATTGGTGTCGGTGGATGATAATCGACCACGATGACATCCGCATAGGCTCCTTCAATCAGTCTACCGAGGGGTTTTTCAAAATACATTTCGGCGATCCTTGCATTATTTTCAAATAGCATCTGTGGTGGTTCACCCCATGCAGCACTCGGGTTGCAGCTGGCATGCTTATGCAAGCAATTTGCTGTCTTCAAGGCTTCCAGCATATCACTGGTATAGCTGTCCGTTCCAAGACCAACAGTAATCCCCTTTTGAAACATGGTAAGCACGGGTGAAACCCCGACCGCATTTCCCATATTGGACTGTGGATTATGTATCACATTGGTTTTGGTTTCTTTCAATAGCTTCATTTCCTTTTCAGAAATATGAACACAATGGACTGCAAGACTTTTATTTCCCAAAAGCTTTCTTTCCATCAATCTCTCGATTACACCCATTCCATATCTGTCTCTTGCATCGATAAGATCCTCGACTCCTTCCGCAGCATGAATATGATACCCCACACCGCTATCGGCATTTTGATTAACGCATTTCTCCAAGGTTCGATCCGATAACGTAAAGGAAGCATGGAGACCGAACATAGCCCTTAGCAAAGGATCTTTTTCTTTCCTGCAGAACCTAATAAAGTCAATATTCTCCTGTATTCCTTCCTCTGCGATATTCTCCCCATCCCGGTCTGACACTTCATAGCAAAGACAGGTACGAAGACCGGTTAACTTTGCTGCCTGTGCAAGCTTAAACAGACTTTGGGATACCGCACCCGGGCTGGCATGATGATCAAAAACAGTCGTTACACCTTGTTTAATACAGTCGATCATTGGAACCAGAGAACTATAATACACGTCCTCCAGGGTTAATGCTTTGTCCAATCTCCACCACAATCGCATAAGTATCTCCCTGAAATTAGTGGGTGGAGCATCCTTTAGTGACATTCCTCTTGCAAAGGTACTATAAAAATGCATATGGGTATTAATAAAACCCGGCATAATCATTTTATTCCTGGCATCCAGAAACCTTGCTTCTTTATATTTCGCTTTTAAGTCAGTAGTGGGTCCAGTTTCTACAATCAGCTGATCCTTGATCGCAACACATCCGTCTTCTATCATTCTGTTATTCTCATCTCTGGTAATAAGTAACCCATTTCCTATGAGCAGCATCCGTTTACTCCTTTCCTGTATATTCTTAAGTGAATAGGATATTCAAACCTTACTTTTTTCATAAAGGATGTCGTATTGCGGCGTCGAATATAAATCTGAAGTAGTTCACAATTTTTATGAAGTTCATTGTAGACTTCTTTCCATAAGTTCTATCCAAGTGTCGTTCGAACTTCCTTTGAAATTAGACCCTGTCTTTGCTTGTCTATATGTCTTGAAGCTTACTAATTTAAATTACTCCTATAAAATCATATAATGAAATTACTATGTTTACTTAGCGAGATTCTCAGTTTTCTCAGGCATGATATCAGTATATTTTGAAATGTATAAAAGAGGAACTGACGCATACATGGCAGCAGCCTTGACCAGCTCACTTTTCCAGGTTCTTTCATTAGGAGCGTGGGCCTGATCTTCATGTCCCGGCCCAAAACCGATACATGGTACTCCGTACCTACCCATAATTGAGACTCCATTGGTTGAAAAGGTCCATTTGTCCAGTAATGCATCACTGCCCCATAAGCTCGTGTATGCCTCCAGCAAGGTTTTACATACCGGATGGTCTTCTTCAATAAACCAGGTTGGGAAGTAGCATTCGGTAGGATAGGTGAGACCTGTATACGATTCCCTGTTGTAATCATACAGAGTAACTTCAGCATCGCTTGCCTGAACTGAAGAAAGCTCTCTGATCTGTGCTAATGCAGATTCCTTATCTTCACCGGCTGTCAATCTCCGATCAATCGATATTGTGCAGCTGTCTGCTACCGCACATCTTGACGGAGAGGTAAAAAATATTTCCGAAACTGTCAATGTTCCTTTTCCAAGAAACGGATGGGATATTAGCTTTTGGTTCAATTCCTCAAGCTCCATAAGGATCGGTGCCATTTGATAAATCGCATTGATCCCACGCTCCGGTGCTGAACCGTGGCAGCTAATTCCCTGAGTACTTACCTTGATCTCCATTCTCCCTCTTTGACCACGGTAAATATTACAGGAGGTGGGCTCCGTGATTACTACAAATTCAGGACGAATTTTGAGTTCGTTTATTATGTACTGCCAGCACAGGCCATCACAATCTTCTTCCTGAACGGTTCCGACGATCAAAAGGGTATAATCACCCTCAAGCTGTAAATCCTTGATTATCTTGCCCGCATATACCATGGAGACCATTCCTCCGGTTTGATCACTTGCACCTCTCCCGAGGATGATTTCATCATCTTCAAAACCATGATACGGATCATATTTCCAGTTATTGATATTACCAATTCCGACGGTATCAATATGAGCATCCATGGCAATCAAATGCTTACCATGTCCCAGATAGCCCATTATATTTCCCATAGGATCAATATCCACCCGGTCAAAATCGACTGCTTCCATTTCTCCTTTTATTCTTAGGACTACCTCTTTTTCCTTGGTACTTTCACTTGGAATTGCAATTAATTCTCGTAATAATTTTGACATCTGCGGCTTGTATCCTTCTGCCGCCTGAAGTATCTGCTCAAAATCTAGCATAACTTTTATCCTCCATGCTGTCATAGGACAGTCTCCTATAAATATTCATGCCATTTAAAACATAGTACCAAAGCTCATATTTCTTTCTCAAAAGTATTTCTTTTCTTTCAATACTTTATTTCTACTTTTCTTTTATTACTTTATTTCTTTTCCATCAATACTTTATTTCTATCTGTTCTTTTATTTCCTTATTTCATTCTTCGATTTCATTTCCTAAGATAATTCTCACCTTCATTTTCTTAGATCATCGAGCAATTTTCTTACCTCACCCATATCAGGATTAATTACTGCTGCTTTTCCGGTTGCCAAAGCCGCACTCTTAATGTCCTTTAATCCGCTACCACTGACAATACTGACGACGCACTCGTTTCCACGAAGTATGTTAAGCTCCTGCAGTTTCAGGATACCGGCAAAACTCGTAACACCCGCAGGTTCTCCGAATACTCCCGTTCTTTGCGCCAATATTCTCATAGCCATCAGTATTTCTTCGTCTTTCACATCAATCATAAAACCGCCGGATTCCTGAATGGCCTTCAAAGCCTTTATTCCATTTCTGGGGATCCCGACTGATATACTATCTGCGATTGTACTGGGATTTTCATAATCAAACTCATAGGTGTTATTATGAAAGGCTCTCGTCACCGGATTGGATTTTGATGCCTGAGTACCAACAAGCTTAGGAAGGGTATCCACCAAACCCAGCTTGTAGCACTCAAGAAAGCCCTTCCAAACCCCTGCTATGGAACAGCCGTCTCCGACTGCGACAACAACAAGCTCCGGAGCTTTCCACCCAAGCTGTTCACAGATTTCATAGGCTACCGTCTTCTTTCCCTCTACCAGATAAGGATTGATCGCGCAGCTCCGATTGTACCATTCGAATTCCTCAGCTGCTTTGTAACAAAGCTCTACCGCTTCATCATAGGTACCTTTGATCAGAAAGACATTTGATCCATAGATCAAAAGCTGTGTAATTTTAGCTTCTGGAGCAGTTTCCGGGACAAAAATATAAGTCTCGATTCCGGCACTGGCTGCAAATCCCGAAAGGGAAGACGCAGCATTCCCGGTAGAGGCAGCACATACCACGTTGCGCTTTAACTCTATTGCTTTCGCTACACCGACCGCACTCGCCCTGTCTTTTAAGGAAGCTGTTGGATTTCTGGAATCATCCTTTAAAAAGAAGCTCTTCAAGCCTGTTTCCTTTGTAAGCTTCGCAATTTCATAAAGGGGAGTCCATCCCACCTGCAAAGGTTGAATTCCCTTCGTATCCTCAATCGGTAATGCGGGTAAATAACGCCATAGCGAGTAGTTGGTATTACACCTTAAATGTTGGTGGGTCAGTTCCTTTTTCATTGCATCATAATCAAAGATTACGTCCAATATCCCATCAATACCACAATACTTACAGGTATAATGTATTTCTGCCTCATTATATTCTTTACCGCACTTTACACATTTTAATTTTGTTACCTTACTGATTTATATCACCTTCTTTAATAATTACCTTATAGTTACTTATGTAGCTATGTTGCTCAGTAAAATATCCTATTGAATCTATTATGATATAATTATATAAATTACTATTGTATAGTATTTAGCTGCACTTGCCTGATGACTTTTATACACATAAACACCATGTGCAAGTATTAACTATTCATAAGGTTATAACCGTACCCGAATTGCCTCTTAATGCATCCACCGCGTTATATAGCGAAGTAATGATTGCTTTTTTACCTAAACCAAGCTTTGCAAACTCCAGAGCCGCCTGAACTTTCGGAAGCATACTGCCAGGAGCGAAATGTCCCTCCGTAATATAATGCTCACACTCCGATACCGTTATATGGTCAAGCTCTATCTGGTTAGGTTTTTTAAAGTTGAGTGCTACTTTCTCTACTTCCGTAAGTATCAGTAGAATATCTGCACCTACCTCTTCTGCCAGCTTTTCAGCTGCCAGATCCTTATCGATAACGGCAGCGACTCCTACCAGAGTTCCATCTTCTTTTTCCGTCACGGGTATTCCACCCCCGCCGACGGCTATTACAATCGTTGAATCCCATAGCTCCTTGATTGCATGAATTTCAACAATTCTCTTTGGCCTCGGTGACGGCACAACTCTTCTCCAGCCTCTGCCTGCATCCTCTTTCATGACATAATTTCTTTCAATGGACAGTTTTTTTGCCTCATCCTCCGAATAAAATGGTCCAATTGGTTTCGTTGGATTTTGAAAAGCAGGATCTTCTTTATCCACTACCACCTGAGTAACCATTGCTACAACGGGTAAGGATCTGTTTCTGTTCGCCAGTGCATGGCTAAGTCCTTGCTGAATGTGATAACCGATATAGCCTTGGCTCATCGCGAGGCAGACATCAAAAGGCATGACCGGAGTAATCTTAGCGGCTGTTTCTGATGCAAGAAGTATCCTTCCGACTTGTGGTCCATTTCCATGAGCAATTGCTATTTCATAACCGAAGATACATTTAATATCTGCAATTATTTCTGAGGTTTTCTTTACTACCTCAAATTGCGCCTCTGCCGTCGATTGTGTATTGGATTCCTGGAGGGCGTTTCCACCGAGCGCGATTACCACTTTTTTATGCGATCCCATTATAATCATACCTTTCATGAAAACCCGAAAAATAATATGTATACTTTTTACAATTTACAAAACATTTATCTTAGGTGCAGCTTGATTTCCTAAGGGATAAGACTTATTACTATTCTTCACAGTCTTTCTTTACTTTATTGTCTCAGCTCTTTGATTTTTTTATTATAAGTATCTATTTTGTCATACTCCTTCTCCCAGAATTCAGGGTTCCTCATAGAATCGAGATATTCTTTCTTATAACCAAAGGGTAGCCAGTCATGTTCTTTTTGTTTGAATAACTGCTCCTTTTTATCACTCCTGCGAAAATCATAGATCAGAGCTTCATCCATCTCAAGGAAAACATCCTTCATCCAACGATAAAGTACGGTATCACTTGTTTCCAGATATCTTCTGTCCAAATCCTCTATCACTGACTGATACCGGTCAAAGCTGTCCGTTGCTATGGTTACAACATTGTCCCCAGGTCCTAGCTTAAGATACTTCACCATTTTGATAGCGCCAAGTATATTACAGATACCGGATACTCCGAAAAGCTCTCTCATACCCAATGCGACCTCCGGATCAATACCAAGCTTAACAAGTACTTCCGGAGAATCATGAATCACCTTTAACACCTTCACACAATCATCATCTTTAATCAAAGTGACAAAGTCTGTGGTCAGAACATTATGGATCAGCGTACACATTTTATCACCGATACCTTCAATTCTATGCTGCCCCCGTCCTCCATTTGCCAGGGTGGAGCATTCATAGGGCTCAAGTGCTGCTATCTTACATTCCGGAAATGCCTTCTTAATCTCATCCCCAGCGGCTAAGGTACCGGCGGAACCCGGTGCAGAGCAGAACACTGCTATTCTTCCATTTCCGATACTTTTGACTGCCTCAATTGCAGAGTTTCCGGTTACATACCGATGAAAACGATAATTTGGCATTAATTCAAATTGTGCCAGTGGTCTGTTTTTCGGATTTTTCTTAAGTTCGTAGGTCCTTTGAAGGGTTAGAATGACATCTGCTTCAGTTCCCGGTGTTAAATCCAACTCCGCACCATATTTTCTGATTCTTTCATACCTTTCCTTACTCATATTGTCCGGCATTATAACTACCGCTTGATATCCCATCAGGTTGCATATATAAGAAACTCCAATTCCGAAATTACCGGTCGAAGGTCCCAGAATGGTATGTTCACCGGGAATAATCTCACCATCCACACAGCCCTCCATTAATGTGGCATAAGCAGGTCCTACCTTATGGGATCCGGAGGGAAACTCCATACCAAGCAAAACAATGATATTTGCGTCAACCCCGGTTAATTCCTTTGGCAATACTACTTTTCTAACCTTATCCTCTGCATCCTTCCAGGTAATATTGAATAAATTGATAGAATCCAGTTCATTCTCCTTCATAGCTTTCAAAGCTTTCATCCTGACCTCCGGATCCATAGTCTCCGGTTTTAACATCTCTTCATAGGTGGGCCCAAACGGGATTTTTCTTCTCATCATGGTTTTTCCTCCATCTTACTATCCTAATCGAAACATCGATAGAATCCTCTTTTCAACATCATTTCCAAGGTAGCAACCGGATCCTTCACCTTACTGAGAAAAATCATTGCTGCAATGATATAAGGCTTATATCCTGCTTCTTTATATAAACCGGTTCGATAACGGTCAAATACAGAAGCACTTACCTCCCCCTTTTCGCAGCTGACTCCACTGATGTCAGCTGGCAGGCAGTGCAAATATAATGCGTTACCACCCTTTGTGAGCTTCATCATCTCTTCTGTACATTCCCAACTCTTATAAAAAGCATTATGTGATAAAAGATCTCTTTCTAGATTCCTGATTCCTTCAAAATCATCTTCATCATACCGTTTTGTCCTCTTTTCCATTGCAGCATAAGGAGCCCAGCTTTTAGGATAAACAATATCAGCATTTTCAAAGGCTTCTTTCATGGAATTACTAATAGTAAACTTGCCCCCACTTAATTTTGCATTTATACTTGCAACTTCTTCTACCTCCGGCATCAGATCATAGCCCTCCGGGTGTGCAAGGCTTACCTCCATTCCCATTCTGGTCATAAGGCCAACAATTCCCTGTGGTACTGACAGTGGTTTGCCATAGCTTGGAGAATAGGCCCATGTCATAGCAAGCTTCTTTCCCTTTAACTGTTCAACTCCGCCAAAATGATGGATCAAATAATTCAGATCCGCCATAGCCTGAGTCGGATGGTCAATATCACACTGAAGGTTAATCAGCGTTGGCCTCTGCTCAAGCACACCGCTATCGTAGCCTTCCTGAAGATAGGCAGCGACCTCCCTCATATACTTATTTCCTTTGCCTATGTACATATCATCTCGGATTCCGATAACCTCAGCCATAAAAGAAATCATATTGGTAGTTTCTCTGACCGTTTCTCCATGGGCAAGCTGTGATTTTCCTTCCTCCAGATCCGCAACTGTAAGCCCAAGTAAGTTACTTGCGCTGTTAAAGCTGAATCTTGTTCTGGTTGAATTATCACGAAATACGGATATTGCAAGCCCGCTATCAAATATACGTCCGGAGATGTTGTTTTCCCTCATCTTGCGCAGTATTTCAGCCACTGTAAATACAGAGTGGAGCTCCTCCGAGGTTTTGTCCCAAGTTAGAAGGAAATCACTATGATACATATTCCGGTTATATAAATTTTCAAGCTTTCCTAATAGGTTATTAATTTCAGACATAACATCATCTCCTTATTATTTATAGTGTTAATAGGATTAATCAAGTCATTCCTTGATACGTTTACATTTCACAAACTGCCCCCAGCCCGGTCTGCCACGAAATTCTCCATCTTTGAAGACTAATTTTCCTCTTGAGAAGGTCATGACAGGGTATCCCTCTAGCTCTGTCCCTTCCCAAATTGTATGATCCACCCTAGAATGCATATTTTCCTTTGAAATAATAAATTTTTTATACGGGTCATATATAATCAGATCTGCATCACTGCCTACTGCTATCGTTCCCTTTTTAGGTGCACAGCCAAATATTTTTGCTACATTCGAGCAACAGACCTCAACCACTTTATGAAAGGAAATATTTCCTTTATTTGCTTCACTTAGCATATAGGGATACATATTTTCTGTTCCCATACATCCATTAGGAATCTTTGTAAAATCTTCCTCTCCCAGCTTCTTTTCATAGGATTGGAAGGGACAATGATCCGTAGCAACCGTTGAAATATCCCCTCTTTTTATTCCCTCCCATAACGCCTTTCGGCTGTATTCTCCTTTAATCGAAGGAGAACATACATAATTCACTCCGTCCTCCAGGTGATAAACTTCATTTGTAAAATGCAAATAATGAGGACAGGTTTCGCCATAGATTTCATAGCCCTCAGCCCTTGCCCTAGTAACCTCCTCTAAACCCTCACTGCAAGATAGATGTACGATATATAACGGTGCTTTAAAGGTTTTAGCAAGATAAATCACTCTTCTAACTGCTTCAGCTTCAACAAATTCAGGCCGACTTTCATAATGATACCAGGCGGAGGTTTTTCCTTCCGCTAGTAGTCGCTCTGTTCTTTTCTCAATCATACTCCGGTTTTCAGCATGAACAGCTATTAGAACTCCTGCCTCTCTTGCCATTTCAAACAATTCTGCAATTGTTCCATCCTCCACCATAAGATCCTTATAAACCATATACAGCTTATAGCTGGTTACTCCTAATTCGATCGATTTCTTTAGCTCTTCCTTCATACCTGGTGTCACTTCGGTTATAGTTGTATGAAATGTATAATCAATGCACGCCTTCGACTTCATTATATTTATTTTCTCTGCTACATCCTCTGTTAAACTCTGCCCCTTTTTTTGTACCGCAAAATCAATCACCGTTGTGACTCCCCCGCAGGCAGCCGCACGTGTTCCGGATTCATAACTGTCAGCAGAAATAAATGGACCGACCGATGTTTGAAAATGTACATGGGCGTCTATCGCTCCCGGAAGTATATATTTATCCGTTGCATCAATTTCTATCGCATCGCTTGAATACATATTCAATCCAATGGCGGAAATTATGCCATCTACCACGGCAATATCGGCTTTATAGGTATCGGTAGAAGTAATAATCGTACCATTTTTAATAATGAGTTCCATTCCATCCACCCCTTGATTATTAAATTCCATCTTAATTTCCTATATTATTCCATTATTCAGTCTATTCTCCTGGCAGTTAGCTCTAATATATTTTATTACCCGATACATATTTGCTAATGATATTACTGCCCTCGGATATGTATATAAGTCTTTCCAACCTTTGTTTTATATTAAGCTCCTGTGGGTGTGGCAGATTTCCATCATCCAAAACCACTGCATCAAACTCATATCCGGCTTCGAAGCTGCCAACCTTTCCAAAAAAGGCTCCTCCCCCTTTCGTTCCCAGGTAAAATGCCTCTTCTATAGTCAGCGGCTTCACGGAATTATCTATGTAGCACCAATATAGCTTTGATACCTGAATGGCATCCGACATTGCCCGAAATATCGACTCAGAGAATCCTCCTGCAATATCACTTCCTAAACCTACTGATACTTCTTTGTTAAGATAAGTACGGATCGGCGCTATTCCTGAAGCTAAATTCATATTTGACTGCGGACAATGCGCTACAAATACATCCTTTTCCTTGATTAAATTAATTTCTTCATCTGTGGAATAAACGCAGTGAGCCATAATCGTTTGGCATTCCCCTCCAAAGAGGCCGACTGCCTCGTATGCTCTTCCATAGAATTCAATATCCGGGTGTAGCTCCTTGACAAAAGTAATTTCTTTCAAATTCTCTGATAAATGGGATTGTACAGGAAGGTTGAATTGTTTTTGAAGCTCAGATAATTCCCTCATTAAATCAACCGTACACGAGGGAATAAATCTTGGTGTCAGAATCGGCTTTACATTATTATATTTATTTACCGAATTCTTAATCCAGCGTCTGGTATCTATAGCAGCTTGAATATAATTTTCTTCACATAGATAATCCGGTGAATTGCGGTCCATGTTCACCTTACCTACATATGCTTTTATACCTGTTGCCTCGATTAAATCCATAAGAAGCTCCGTAGCCTCAACATGCAATGTTGCAAAGATAACAGCCCTGGTCGTAGCACTTTTTCTTAAAGCCTCAGTAAACATGGAATAGGACTTCTTCGCATATTCTAAATCCACATATCTGGCTTCTTCCGGAAAAGCATTGATACTTAACCAATCTAGCAGTTCCAAATCCATACCAAGACCCCGAAATGCAAACTGAGGTGCGTGAACATGAAGATCAACTAACCCCGGAATAATTATGGCTTCTGAATAATCCTTAAAGGGAATATTCAGATAGGCCTCCGGAAGCCTCTTAAATACCCCTAACGATTTACCCTGTTCACATACAACATAGCCCTGTTCAATAATCTCAAGATAATTCCTATCCCGACTGTAACAGATATTCCCCTTTAATGCATAAGTTTGTTCACCCATATCCATCTCCGTTTCGATACACTAATCGATTATCAGATTTTTGTTTTACTACTCCCGATACTATCATATTCAAAATTGTCCAATAAATTACCTTCCCTGATTTGATTTTATATAAGTATCAAGCTCACATTTGGTTGGATGATATCAAACACGTTTCCAATAAAATTGTAACTAGATAGCTTGTATTTTCATTGTTATATAAATTTCAAATCAGAATATATTATATAAACTCGCTTTAAGAAATCCAAAAGGATAATATATAGTGGTAAGTTTTATGCCGCCGTTGGCGGCGGAATGGAGGATTATATGAAAAAATATATCAGTTCAGTCGTATTGATTGGATCTGCCTGGGGTATCGTAGAGGCTACCGTAGGACACTTTTTACATGTTTTCACCTTAGGTATTGGTTGGCTTTTTTGGTTCCCGATTGCATTCTTCTTTCTAAATTCCGTTTACCGAATCACACAAAAAAGCAGCTGTATGTTGTATACAGCCGTAATTGCAGCCGGTATTAAAATGATCGATATCTTTTATACTCCAAGATATGATTATGTAATTAATCCGGCGGTTTCCATTATTTTAGAAGCAGTGTCGGTCTTAGCTGTATATCATTATCTAGAAACCAGAAAACAGCCCGTTCGTATGAATGCATTTTTGGTTATCGTTCCCTGTATCCTATGGAAGGTATTTTATATTAGCTATCTATTCTTTTTGCCGGAAAGCTGGATTCATATTTCCTGTCTAAGCGGCTTAATTCCTTTTGCTAAGTTTTTCTTCCTGGAAACAGTTATGAACACCTTGATGATTGGTATCTCTTTGCTTGCAATACAAAGGATTACAGCAAGTAAGCATAAGCTATCCATCAAATTGGAAGGGATGTTCCATCGCAGTGGCACCTTACTTTGGTTGTTTTCATCCTTAAGCCTAATTTTAGCAGTCATTGTCCAGATAAACCTATGAAGCATACGGAATGTATTATACTGGCAGCCGGATATTCCAGCAGAGCAGATACGAATAAAATGCTGCTAAGAATAGGAAATAAAACCGTAATCGAGCGTTGCATCGAAGCATTTTCTGATGCTTGTTCTCATATTATCGTGGTTGGGGGTTATCGAATCGATGAGCTTCGCCCGATACTAATGAATTATAAGAAGCTTCAGCTTGTGTATAACGAGAATTATTCCGACGGGATGTTTTGTTCTGTAAAGGAAGGTATTCGCTATATCACGGGAGATCAGTTTTTTATCACTCCCGGAGATTACCCTTTATTAAAGCAGGATACCATTGATAAGTTGCTGGAAAGAGAGGAACCCATCATAATTCCCTGTTATCATGGTATCAACGGACATCCTGTCAGAATTAATAGTAACCTGATTCCTGAAATACTGTGCGGTAACTTTGAAAGTCTAAGAGAATATATAACCTCAAAAACACCTCTACTTTTGGAGGTTGACGATATCGGAGTTATAACGGATATAGATTATAAGGAAGACTATGATAGAATTTTAAATATGTTATCCTAACTAAAATAGGGAGGCAGAATGATCTATGTTATTACCGGTGATATCAATACCGGAAAATCCACTTATTTATTGTCCTTATATCATCAAATTGATACCGGTGAAGGTTTCTATAATCGTAAAATATATTCTGACACCATCTATATAGGTCAAGAAATCGTGCAGCTTTCCTCCGGTAAAACCTGCGCCTTCTCTTACCGGAGGAATCAGCTTCCGGTTCATTGGGACGAGCTTTATACCTATCAGGATTATAGTTTCTCTCGTTCAGGGCTTCGCTTTTGTTCTGAAATTATTCATAGTAATCTTAACAATCAACTACCCTTCTTTATTGATGAAATTGGGCCTCTGGAGTTACAGGAGAAGGGGTTGTATCAAGACTTTCAACGATTATTACAAACAAAGAAAGACATCTATGTCGTAATACGAAACAGATGTCTTTCTGAGGTTCTATTTAAATTTGGAATTCAAGATTATAAGATACTCTTCTATTACTAAAATCAAATTACTCCTTCTAGAGAAATACTTCTTACAGGTATCAGAAGCTTTGTCCCATAAAATCAGAGATTATCTATTTTAACAATCAACTTCTACGATTTGAGTGCTAAAGGTCTACTATCAACATGGCTTCGTCAATTTGCACATTATCAAACTTGATTAAGGTGACCTTATGACACTCTATCCACTCATGCTGCATCTTTGATGCAGCTCAAAACATCGGAAGAACAAGGTGTGAGTGCCATTGCACGAACATCGCAGTTCTTCCCGTGTGAAGATGCTTTTTCTTCACACTAATCCTACTACTTGATAAAGCATTTTAGAAGAACCTATTATTTCGAACCATCCAATGTTATCTCCATATGAAAGGATTTATATGATATTATTTGGCAAGATACATCTCTAGTCCGTCCAGCAGAGAGGGCATCCAGACGTTATAATGATGTTTATCTTCATATACCTTATAAGTCAGATTCAGTCCCTGGTATTCTCTCTCCTGTACTAATTCCACAAACTCATCAATCGGTCTTAAAAATTCAGCTTCACCTTCGTCTTCACCAACCGTAAGATATACATTTGCATTCAGT
Source organism: Bacillota bacterium (assembly GCA_023414875.1). GTDB lineage: Bacteria > Bacillota > Clostridia > Lachnospirales > Lachnospiraceae > Mobilitalea. Next base: position 123,442 of record JAEZMV010000012.1, read on the forward strand.
ATATTAGTCCTGTCAAAATAATTCTCTTCAAATTCCTCAAGTGGAATTCCATCGGTAACTTCCCAGAAGGTAGGACTGGCAAGTATATAATTCTTAAATATTCCTTCTGTCAATCCATCACTTTGGAACAAACTATAAACCATAAAATATCCACCATAAGACGCACCGCAAAAAGTCCTATCCTTTGCGTCAATTTTATAATTACTTTCTACATACGGTATCACACCTTTTACAATCATAGAAAGAAACTTATCCGGTTCAAACAGTAAATCCCGTTGACGAATTACATCAAAATTATAATCCTCCGGATAACCGATTCCAATTATGATGAATTCCTTTGTCTTACCTGATTGATAAAGTTCTTTTATCGAACCATAATCATCTCGACGCCAATAACAATCGGTTAAGTAGACTACCGGATATGTAATACTCTCATCATAATCATCCGGCAAGCACACATCAATTACAAATGTGTCATCAATATTATTCGGATATACAAAGGTCTGTGTCCAATTCTCCCGTTCCTCTGTTTCTCCAATTTCTAGTTTGATATCAATATCTTCCAATGAAGTATCATCAGACAGATTAACTTTGGAAGTATCATCAGATTTATTAACTTCAGTAGGTATATTGGAACAACCACCTGATAATGCTACTAAACTAAGTAATAATACAAAAAATATTCTTGTAGTCAAAAACTTCCCCACTATTTATAACCCTCCAATTTGTCTTATCATATTAATAAATAATACAGATGTTAAATTCTGTTAAACATATTATAGTTCAAATTATCTGTTATAGCAATAGACGGTTTTTATCAAGTTTTTGATTATCTACTTATCTTTTCACTCATGCTATGAAGCCAGTCAGCCTTTTTATAATAGATAAGAAATATGATAGAGCTTAGAGACCAGGTTAATGGATATGCCCAGAAAACGACTCGTATATCCGGTATTATATCAACCATGATTGTAATATAGGTTATTCGGATGGCACACCAGCAGATCAGCATTACGATCATAGGAACTGAGGATTTACCGGCGCCTCTTAAAATTCCTGCTAGGCAGTGGGATAAAGCAAGAAGAAAGTAAAACAATGCTTCTGTTCTTGTCTGCATCACACCAAATTCAATTACATCCGATTGATTATTAAAGAATCTAATTAATATCGGAGCTAATATCCATAACACAATGCCAACTGCTTCAGATAACAGAACCCCTGTCAGGATACCAAAACGAGCACCTTTTTTAGCACGTTCGTAATTCTTTGCACCAAGATTTTGTCCAATAAAGGTTGTCAAAGCAACACTGAAGCTGGTTATTGGTAAAAATGCAAAGCCCTCCAGTTTCGAATAGCTTCCACATCCAGCCATAGCAACCGAACCAAATTTATTAATGTTGGACTGAACGATAACATTTGCAAATCCGATAACAGAGTTTTGAACACCTGTTGGTATACCCATCTTTAAGAGGCTCACCAGCATCTTAGGCTGAATACGTATCTGACTGATATAAACTCGGTGGACACCCTCAACTCTCAGAAGCTTAACAAAGGCAAGAATTGCACTGACAAACTGAGAGATTACGGTCGCAATCGCTGCACCCCCAATACCGAAGTCAAGGACCGCTACGAATAATATCTCTAAAACTACATTAACGATGGAGGATATGATTAGATAATATAACGGATGTCTGCTGTCACCGACTGCCTGAAAGATACCCATGCAGGTATTATACATAACAATACCGATTCCACCGGCAAAATAAAGACGAAAAAACAAAATAGAATTCGGAAGTACATCATCAGGTGTTCCCATCATTCGTAACATCCAGGGTGTAAGTCCCATTCCTACCACGGTAACTAGGACCCCGGCTATCAATCCAAAGGCAATCGTAGTATGTACGGCTATGGATAAATCTTTCATGTTTTTAGCACCATAATAACGGGCAATCACGACTCCTGCTCCTACGAATATACCACTGATAAAGCCTACAATTAAGAATATCAAGCTGCCCGATGAACTTACTGCAGCGAGTGCATCCTTACCAAGAACATTCCCCACAACCAGCGAATCTATTATGTGATATAGCTGCTGAAATAAATTGCCTAAAAAGATAGGCATCGCAAATAATATTATTTTTTTAGAAATCTTACCTTCTGTCAAAGTTTTATCCTTCCTGTCATGTTTTCATATTGATATATTTATTGATTTTATAAGTGTTTTATTATGTTATTTCAAGGTCCAACCTTCTGTAGCCAAACCAATCAGGTTCGCAGTTAAAGTTTTCCTGGCTCTCGCACAGTTCGATATAATAAGTTTCACCATCCGAACTCATCATGCTTTCTTCTACACAGACAATACTGTCCACATGATTATTAATTTCAGCCGCTATCATTTCTTTTATGGCCCGTTCTTTCACCTCTTGTTCGGTTTCCCCTACAAACAGGCTAACCTCATGCTGCTCCTGAGTTGATTCTTTCTTATACCCTCCTAGATGAACGAAATATAACTGCTTACTACCTGTTGGTTTCTCCTTGGTGAGTCGGACCGTAAAACCATCTGCTCCGTTTATCACCTTATAACTATCCATGTGCAGCTTTTGAGGCAAACCATACCATGTACTTTTTAGTAACTCTACCGTATCATCGACATGATTAGCCGCTAAAAATTGTATATCATGTACCTCAATATTACCATGTTTCACTTTACCACCTAGAGTGATCATATATAGCTTCATCTTAAATTCTCCTCCTGTGTTTCTTCCTCTTTTATTTTACCACGGCTAATGCGTAAGGAAAGCATATTTAAATCTATTTTATTGCATTTAATTTTTCGTTATTGTTCCTCGTTCAATTAAAATTAAACATTCCTCCAGTGGATCCCCATCTGTATAATAATCCGGTTCCGTACCTGTATCAAACTGACTTGTGCCATCCTCATTTAAACCATAAGCTGCATCAAACCGAACCAAAATACCACTATTGGGAAGTGGAAAAAACAAAGGGGTACCTCCCCCAGATCCACTGGTCTTTTTTCCAACCAAGGTTGTAAATCCAGTAGCTTTACAAAAGCTTCGTTTTTTCATAATATATACCTCAAAAATAGTATGGTTGATCGATATTGAAATGATATTGAAAATTCTTAATAGTTTACATAATATATTTATGTATATCTCATTCGGTCTATTAAAAGATTTTTGATTTTTGTTACTTATTCCGTACAACAAAACCATGGATTTCGAAAGAAAATCATCTTCTTCTGTGCATACATCTAATCTAACTTCTTCACTCTCAAACCCATGCTCTTTAACAGAAGCATTAATAGCTCTATAATGGATTATAGCATCATTATTTATAATATGTAACTCTGAATATCAAGTTTTTAGCAGTAATCCATGAACTCCTTTCGACCGTGACTATGTCACATTGATGCACGTAAATATATTTTATCTTAGCATATGATACATTATAAATAAAATTTAGGAGGTTAAATTATGAGTGATTTATCATCAACTTCATACTGCAAAGATAATAGATGTGATAGCGGAAATAACTCAATGTTCATGATTCTTATACTGCTTTTATTATGTGGAGGTGACAATGGTATCTTTGGAGGCTGCGGAGATAATTCCTGTGGCTGCAACAATGGATTAACCGGTATGCTACCTATTCTGCTACTATTATGTGGAGGTTCTTTTTAATAAACTTAAGTTGGGCTGTTGAATTTCAACAGCCCATTGATTTTGTTATATGAAGTCAGCTAATTACTCCTGGGTATAGTAGCTTAAGAACTCCCCTAGTGAATTAGCTGCAGTTTTCAATTGATCCAGCTCCGGAAGATAAACCATTCTAAAGTGATCAGGCTTCTCCCAGTGGAAACCACCGCCATGGGTTAATAATATTCTCTTATCCTTTAAAAAATCAAGAACAAACTTCTCATCATCCTTAACATGAAATTTTTTGATATCAATCTTTGGGAAGATGTAAAAGGCTGCTTTCGGTTTTACCGCACTAATTCCCGGTATCTCATTCAAAGCATGATATATATATTCTCTCTGTTCGTAAATCCTCCCACCGGGTAACAGAAGCTGTTTGGTTTCCTCCCTATATTTTAATGCCAGCTCGATGACAGATTGAGCCGGTACATTGGAGCAAAGTCGCATGGAGGAAAGCAGGTTTATCCCTTCGATATACCCTTTCGCCTGAGATTTGTCTCCGCTTAAGCTCATCCATCCACACCGGTATCCTGCAATTAAATGAGATTTAGACAAGCCATTAAAGCTTACCACTAATAAATCAGGTGCCAGTGATGCAATTGATATATGTTCCAAATCATCCATAACCAAACGATCGTAAATCTCATCTGCAAAAATAATAAGTTGATGCTTTCTTGCAATCTCAACAACCTCTTCCAGTATTTCCTTTGGATACAAAGCACCGGTTGGGTTATTCGGATTAATGATGACGATGCCTTTTGTTCTTGAAGTAATTTTACTCTTAATATCCTCAATATCCGGATACCATTCCGCCTGTTCGTCACATACATAATGGACTGCGTTTCCTCCTGCCAGTGTTACCGATGCGGTCCATAGCGGATAATCCGGTGACGGAACCAGGATTTCATCACCACAATCTAATAAAGCCTGCATGGACAGGGTAATTAACTCACTAACGCCATTGCCGGTATAGATATCCTCTACAGTTACATTTGGCATACCCTTCTCTTTACAATATTCATAAATTGCAATTCTTGCCGGCATAATACCCTTTGAATCAGAATAGCCTTCTGTCCTTGATAAATTGTCGGACATGATTTTTAATAACTCCTCCGGTGCTTGAAACCCAAAAGGCGCAGGATTTCCGATATTTAGCTTTAATACCTTAATCCCCTCTGATATCATTCGGTTCGCCTCATCCATAACAGCACCTCTGATATCATAACATACATTATCCAGCTTCGTTGATTTTTCAAACTTTCTCATACATTTTCCCCTTTCATTTTAGATAAAAAAAGCCCTAAACGTCTATTAACGTTTAGGGCGAATACTTATTGATCCGTGTTACCACCTAAATTCAGAGAATATCTCTGCACTCTGACAGTACTAACATACTGCGTCCCAGTAACGCGGGATGACGTTGAAGCCTACTTAGTATTAATACTGTTGGGTTCAAAGCTCCGAGACTGCTTCCATATTAACTCCATAAAGATTCACACCAACCATCTTCTCTCTGAAATATCGTTAATATTTACTACTTCTCTTCATAGCCTTTTTCAATTTTGTTCCATTTTATCAGAGTTATTCATCTCTGTCAATATAGAAATATTTATATTTTACATCTGAGCATTAAATAAACTTTTAATCTTATAAATAACATCATCCGAATCAGCATTAATACTTGAGGCTTCATTTATATTGGAGATTGTCTGTAGCGCTTCAATATTTGCATTATATCCTATGGTATAAACAGGGATACCGCTTTCCTGAATTACAGGTTGTACGTAGTCAAGCGTATTACCTTCATTCGTTTCCCCATCGCTTAACAAAAATAGCATTAATTTTGCCTGCGGATTACTTTCCTTCGCTTCTAAAAGCATTTTTATCCCTACCGTAATACCGTCATAGGTAGCCGTACCTCCTACCGCCTGTAAATCTTCGACGGCACCTTGGAAATAAGCTCTTTGATTCAAATCAAACTTGGCAATCGGAACTTCGACAGTTACATTTGAGCTATAGCTTACTAATCCAATATAATTGTTATCATTAATATACTGAGCACCGTTGATTAAACTCTTCTTAAGCTGATTCATAGGATCGCCATCCATACTTCCGCTTACATCAGCTACAAATACGGCGATAATATCCTTACCTCCGTCTTTATTCTCTTTCCACAGCTGCTGAGCCTGTAATACGGTACCTCCATTGGTTTCATAGGCTTCACCCTGATAACTGTCTAAACCATTAAAGCCATATTCCTTAGCTAAAGCCTGTGAACTATCATTCAAACAAAACTCTGAGAACTGCTCCAACACTTGCTTTTTATCCGGAAGAAGCGCACCCACTTCATACAAGGGATTATCATGTCTGATACCAAAGGGAATAAATTCATATTTAGATAGCTCTTCATCATTTACATAGGTCTGATACTCCATCACCATTCCATCAAGTTTACCGGATGCAGCACTTTCTCTCATCTGCATCGTAGTATATGCTACGAATGGAACATTATTTTGGAATTCGGTAAATCCGCTTTTCGCTTTATCACTTAATAAATCCTTCGGATCGTTGTAATACAAGGTGCTTAGAAGGAAGTTTAAACCGGTTGAGCTTGCCAGTGGATTCGTATAACCCATCACCATTTCATTATTAACGACAGCTTTGAGTACTGCCTGCAAATCTGCACTTCCATAGTTGGTAGCAAGAGTTTCTTTCGTATTCTTATTTACTAGGATACCGGCCACATTACCTACCAGCTTTTTGGCAACCATGGTAACATCTCCACCTTGAGCATTGATTAAATTACCCCATAATTCAGAGGATGGAGAAAAAACATCAGGTATATATTTTCCCGATATGATGTAGTCAGCTCCTAATCCCGAAGCTATGTTTCGAATGGATACAGAAATCGTTTTACCATCAATGCTATAGCCCTGTGCATTAAAGTCTTCAGCCACCTCTATCAGCCAGCCATCCTTTTTACTTCCTGATTTTTCAGGACTTGCAAAGATTTCAATATTAATATCCCCTGTTCCTTCAACTACGATTGGGTACTTATCAATCTCCGGTAATTCATCATATAGCGATGGTGAGGTCAGCTCAATCGAGGCTTTCCTAGGGTTGTTCTTATCTTGCTTAATCTTATCTGACAGGTAGTTCAGTTTTTCATTTAAAGTCTTATTATTATAAGCCTCCATATTTTTCTGATGCTTATTTTTGCCACCAGAAGAATTGGTTGCTAATGATACGATCACTAACACTACCACGAAGATAACTGCAATTCCTACGACAAACTTCATTAAATTCTCTTTATTCATGATTCCCTTTACACTTCCTTCCCAGTTTCATACTTTTTCGCTAAAGCATCGATATCCTCTTCCTTTTCTGTTCGCAGGCTCTTCATAGCATTTACCACGTCTCTTAGCTTGCTGATATCCTTTTCTTCATGAAATTCACCCAATCTGGATGTCTCTGTAATTAAAGTCTCAAATTCTAAAAGTATTTCATTGATTTTCTTAATCTGTTCATCAAGATATTCGATATTTTGTCTTATTACCTCGGGTATCCCCCTGTCATCGAATATTTCTACACGATTTAAAATCCTCTCAAAATATATAATTATGGCGTCCTCTACGGTCTGAACCAATTCATCAAGTGCGCCGCTGTCCGTTGAACCCGGTTCCGCTCCGGCAACCTGAAGCATAACGTTCTTTCTTCTTTTAAACCTCTGTATTTGTTCGTTTGTTAGATCAATACACCTGATAATTTGCAGGTGAGAATAGATCTTACGAAATTCAACAAGCTTATAGTTTAACCGATCAAGCTCGGACACCTTATCCTCCTGTGTAATTTCCTGTACCGATACTCCAAAAATATACTTGTACAACATCAGGATAGCAATCAGCAAAAACACAAACACAGACATGATCAGAATTGTTTTTATAAGGCTACCCGCCTGTATTTTATTCACTATGATTAATGAAATCGGAATTGTTAATATGGCGCTTATGGCCGCCATCCAATATATTGTATAATTTTTATTTTTACTTTTCTTCATAAAAACCTCCAACAATCCTTTACATCATTTTTCATTTGGATATTGCTCTGTTTGAAATTTATCCCATATAAAATAAATTCCGTATCAACACTTGATGTTATTATATAATGAATGACATAAAATGGCTACCATATTTTTCATGTTTTAGATGAAACTGGTAGCCGTTGCATGACTTTATTCGATTATATTTTATGATTGATCATTATCAAAGCCTTTTACTGCATATAATTTCAACTGCATTATTACAGTTTTCAACCTCCACCTTATCATACAATCCACCATATTCACCATCTAAGGTCCACTCCATAGCATCTGAAATTATGCTCATTTTCGAAGCTTGAATATAGTACATGTATTTCTCATTTATTTTTTGATTTAATAAAGCACTGATAATAGCCTCCAAATCAATGATATTTTTGGGATTCTTAATCATAAGCATTTCGAACATACCATCATTTAAACTTGTTTTATCATAACTGACATTCTTAAACCCTGCTATATATAAGGAATTAGTTACAAATCCGACTATAAAATCATCTTCAATCACCTTGTTATCGTATAACACTTTAACATGTTTTGTTTTTAAATCTGACAATCTTTTTATTCCTTCTAAATAATATGAAAGAATACCCATAAAATTTTTATTGTTTTGTGAGGTCATATAAGGTACATCCGTGAATGCTCCGAAAGCCGCTACATAGATAAAATATTTATCGTTAAATTTGCCGATATCCATTGCTTTTGGTGCACCGGTAATAATATTTCCAACCGCTTTTTTAATTTCTCTACTAATTTTTAAGCTATGTGCTACATCATTCATGGAGCCTGCCGGAATATACCCAATCGGAATTGATTTTCCGGAATACATCTGGCCTGAAATCACCTCATTTAAGGTTCCATCACCGCCACCACAGACAAGTAAATCATAGAATTCTGATTCCTTCGTAACGATTACAGTTGCATCACCTTTCGTCTGAGTAGGAAATACAGTTACTTTATAACCGTACTTTACAAAAGTATTTATAATGTCAAATAATTTCGATTTTAATTTGCCTCTGCCTGCAGTCGGATTGAATATGAGTAATAATTTTTTCATCCTATATCCTCCATGAAATAAACTGTAATATATTGTTTCATTAATAACGTGAAATTTATAGTTTGCCGTGCTAATACATAGGATAATATACTGTAAAATTATAGCATAAATACCATAATAACACTATTCAAAATTATAAAGATTTTATAAAATATTTTAACAATATTTTATCATCTAAAATATGATGTTTAGCTTATTATTTCCTACAAAACACTATTTTAACGTTCAGAGTTATCATTTTTTATCCATTGTATTCATCCGTATATGCCTTATCGATATAACACGTAATCCTGTAATTCTCTTATAAATCCGGCACTTGATAACGCTTCAGCTGATTCTTTCGGATACTCTTTGACTGTAAGCCGGTTAAGCGTTGAATAAATTCTTTTCTTGGCATAATCCTGAGCAAACACAGTTAGTATTTCAGATAAAGCTGTCGTTTCAAAGACTCGTAACACTTTTCCCTGTCGCTCAAATACAGCTACCGGTACGCCGGCAAGTAAGGCAACCACTGATCCCGGCAAGCATAAAAATGCTCTGTCCTGTTTATGTGGTAAACATCTTCCCCAGGGCTGTGCAGGGTCAACCGCTGACAGCCAGATAATCTCTTCCTTGGGGTGTTCCAGTGAATAGATCGTTCCGGTAAAATCCTTCTCTCGAATAAATTGAATCCCTGATAATCCTTCGATAAAATATCCACGGCGAACGCGTCCCGTATATTCCCAAACACGTAGGGATTCAAGCGCCATCCCCCAGGATATCCCCTGTAAGGTTTCACGGCTTAGAATGACCATACGGTCAAAGGCACGCTCCAATTGTTGTTCCATAGTATATGGTATCAGCGGACGAGACAGTTCCCACCGTCCTGTTGTCATTGCCTTTGCTCGTGCAGCTACACGCTGCCTGGTTGTGGCTTTCTGTAGTTTTTCCTTGCTTAACCATTGACGTATCGGTATGAAATTATCGGCACATACAAGACCTTTTTGCATAAGCTCCAATAAAGCTTCATAGGGAGAAGCACCTCCCAGAAGGCTCGTAAGCCTTTGCATAAAGCTCGCGCCTTGTTTTAACAAAGCTCCAAAAATCACCCATTCATTTCCCTCTAAACTCATTAAAACCTCGGAAAGATCAGCTTCCCAATCAATCGTTTCATAGCTATGAAAGCTGAGACCGGTATCAGGAGATATATGCCAAAATAGATTACCCTCTGCCAGTAGTGTATCAAGCATTTCAGGACGATAACCGCTAATGCGTGCCGGGAGCAGTACACTTTCCCATAACACCGGAGGAAAGGGCTGTTCGGCTAGTAGCTTTAATGTCCTTTCCAGCTGTTCACTTGGCGGGGCAGAAATACGCATTCGACCTGCCAGTAAAGCTGCATATCGCTCAGGTGGCAGGGTTTTTGCCTGATTTCGTCTGCTCTTGATTGTCTCTCTCCTGGCCCTGTCATACAGCTCTGTATGATAATACAGTCCGTCACTTTCAATTATGCTCCCACTTTGAACTAAATCATCTAACAGATTTAATGTCAAGTTCTCCGACCAGAGATATCGATCTGATACTTGATCTAAGGAGTGAGCACCTCGATATCTTAATGCTCTGACTACGATACGCTTTTTTGTGTCCATATCATCATTTTCCAGCGCATCCTTGTATTTTTGCATATGCTCTGCCGCGATCCATAAACCCGGTTCGATATAATTAACCTGTCCCTGTTTTGCCAATGTCTCCAGCCATTCAATCGGAACCTCCAATTCACCTGCGATTAAATCACCCTCAATTATTAGTAACGAGTGTAATTGTTTTTCATCCTCAGGTAAACGTTTTCTTTCCGATACCCTTGCCAGCTGTTCCGGGGCAGGTGTAATCATCTGAGTATGCTTGAGTGCTTCTTCAGCAGCATGATAAATACTTGCCGGAGTCGGAGTATAATCATACATCATCGCTGCTTCTGTCTGCTGACGCAGTGGCAGAGACATAGGTGAAGGTGAATCAAGATAAATTTCACGAACCAGAATAGAACCAGACCGAATTCCGTTTAAGATGAACTCAACCCCGGGGATATCCCAGTAGTCCTCCATACATTCACGTTTTGTCTCCCTGATAATCGGATGCCTATTATACTGAACTAAAGAATCCAGCATCTCGGCACTGCGTAACCGTTGTATCCATAAAGGCTGACGTCCACGCTTACGTACACCTGTAAGTAATGCTCGGGCAATATTATATCGAAATGTCAGATTGAACTGGGGAGTTGCCGGTATAATTGCCTCTAATATTGGCTTGATTGTTTCCGGGTCAATGCCCTGAAGCATGCCTTCCGGTAAATTATAACCTCCGTAAGGAAACAATAAAAAACCATCATTATCATCAATATAACTAATGTTTGAACTGGTTTGACGTTTTGCAGCCACCTGAATTAAGATTGCCAGCGGTGCATTAACCTGGCGTCCAAATACGGAATGCACCATCATTTGATGATTTCCTGTTTCATCACGAAAATGCTCCACAATTATAGTTCGATCATCGGGTAATCCTCCGGTTGCTTCAATCTGTCTTTTGATAAAATCTCCGGCCCCTTGTGCAGCTGTTTCATCCAGACCAAGCTTACAAAGCTCCTGAAACAGAGCTCCTGTCTCATGTGCATGGTAAAGCTTTCGAAGTATGGCACCGAATGCAAGTCCTGTCTGCAATCTTCGCCCTCTGATATCTCCCTTCCAGAACGGTAATCTGGCACCAAAGGTTGCCGCTTGTTTAACAATAACATTATCCTTTTGTATACTTACTATCTTCCAGGCAAAGGTACCTAAAAGGAATTTGTCACCAACTCGTGACTCAAATACAAATTCCTCTTCAACCTCACCAAGCTTAACTCCATTTTCTGATTTTACCATATACATGCCTCGGTCGGGAATTGTCCCAGCTGCAGATACTGCCAGCATACGACTGTAGGCATCACCTTCCACACGGTCATGAATTCTGTCATATAGTATTCTCGGTCGAATCGGTAAATTTCGCTCATGCTCGTAATCCCCTGCCAGCATACATAACACATCTTTGATGTCCTCTTTTGTAACCTCACGAAACGGATGGGCACGGGATATAATCTCCAATACTTCATCTACCGAATACCCGTTTCCGGTCGCCATAGATACCAAATGCTGCGCGAGCACATCCAGACACAGTCTGGGTGGCTTGGAATACTCTACTCCCCCATTACGTACAACCTCTGCCGTTAGACCGCAATATAGGCCTTCGGCAGCAGCTCTGGGAAAAATATTCATTACACTGACACGGTTTGGATTATGTCCTGCACGACCAAGGCGTTGCATCGTACTGGATATGGTACGAGGACAGCCTATCTGGAAGACCTGATCAATATCCCCAACATCAATACCCAGCTCCATCGAAGAAGTAGCACATAATAATCGTAGATTCCCACTTCTTAAGGAATTCTCCACTTCAAACCGCTGTTCCTTGGATAAACTGCCATGATGTGTTCTGGCAAAGCCTTCGCCCCCCAATTGGTTGACATAGTAGGCTAGTTTCTCGGCATAGGCACGCCCTTCTACAAAGGCGATGACACTGCGGGAGCCTTTACAGCGTTCGTACACTGTATTCGAAAGCTCCTGCCAGACTGAGTCCTTCATCGCTGTTCTCGTATAGGATAAGGGGCTTGTCACTACCAGACGGATTTCCTTGTGCATCTTTGGAGCTATTATCGCAACCGGCTCCGGTGATAAATACTCGGCAGCTATGCTCAAGGGTTCAATGGTTGCCGAAAGACCAATTCTTTGAAGCGGTTTGGGACACAACCTGTCCAGTCTTGCTATGGAGAGCATCAGGTGTGCACCACGTTTTGAGTCAATCATAACATGAAGCTCATCAATAATAATCGCACGGGCCGTATGAAGAATGGATTGTCCTGATTTACTGGTCAGCATCAGATAGAGAGATTCCGGAGTTGTAATAAGGATATGCGGAGGCTTTTTAATCATCCTTTGACGTTCACTCTGAGGTGTATCGCCGGTACGAATTGCTATATTTAAATCAAGATTATGAATCTCAGTATTATATCCGGCTTTTGTTTCTTCTTCCAAAATGCCGTTTAAAGGACGGCGTAAATTCTCACGGATATCACCAGCCAGTGACTTTAGCGGTGAAACATAAATCAGCTGAAGCTCTTGCTTAAGTGTCCCTTCACGCATTTGTGCCTTCAATCTGTCTATAAATACCAGAAATGCTGATAAGGTTTTTCCCGTACCGGTCGGCGCAGACACCAACGTATCTCTACCAAAAGCAATTGCCGGCCAAGCCTCTTTTTGGACTGCGGTCGGCTCGCCAAGGGATTGTTTAAACCAGCTTGCAGTCAGCTTATCAAAAATATCCAATGAATTATCAGGCATGGGCTCTCTCCTTACTTGCTCTTTATGCTAATTTTTCATAATTATTTCATTATTATCTTTTCGCTTTGTTATTTACTAATATTATCGAGGATCGATTATAATTACTTATTCTTATCTATCATTTCTTTTTTGCATGCTGTAACACTTGTTAAAACTCATTGACATTATATCTTATAAATGAATAACTTTCCATTATTTTCTTTCTGTCAATCAATATAAGTAAAATAATGAATTCTCTGCGATTACTAGTAATCATTATAAGGGTAAAGACCTGTCATACTGCAACTAATTATATGTATCTCTTTTCATATAAACAAATCCCCTACTCATTAGGGTAGGGGATTCATATATTAATTATCGTAAATTATGTATCTATTTTTTTAGCTGTAATTTATAGAAGCCTGAGGATATCGCCTCATCCTTATATACTTTAATATAATAGGTTCCTTTTGGAAGTTTATCCGAGGTCCAAGTCTCTACAGAAAATGATTCGTCGGAATCAACATCATATATATACCTATTTACGGAACCGCTTAAATCACCACCAAAAAACTCCAATTTAACTTTTCCTGAGGAAACGCTGCCTGTAAATAAAATCTCTACCTTTTGACTTTTTGACAGTGTAATCTTATACCAATCCGTTGTTCCTTTTTTATTTGTCGCTGTAAGGCATCCACTAACCGTTTTTCCGGCTGTCAATTTGACTGCCTTTGCTTTGGTACTGCCGCTTTTTTCTGTAATTGCTGAAAAGGTTGATTTTAATCGAATTATGTCAGAAATACTAGTAGCCTTGATGTAATAAGTTCCCTTACTAACCGCAAAGCAAACCTTATCACCATTATAACTGTAAACTTCGGAAGAAATCGCCTTCTTTTTACTGTCTAAAAGCGTAATATAACTTGAATATTCTGATTCAATATTAATCGTCAGGCTTCCGGTTTTAGCAACAACTACTTTATATAATAAAGGTGTCTTAGAATCTAAGATTCCGGAACAAGCCCATTGCTTATTTTCAAGTGTTTTATTTTCTGCAGAATATAATTGAGAAGCAAATCCGATCTGATAGAAATCTGTCGGTTTAGAATCGCTGTAATCACTTACCTTGAACTTTAGGTAATAGGTTCCAGCCTCTGGAATTTCTGATTTTCCGTCATAGGAATTATAATATATTTGCTCTGTGCAATCAATATCGGAGTAAATATATTGATCAAGATATAGAGAATCTTTCTCCTCCGGAAATGCAGAAGCACTAACTAATATACCTTTTTCGGGAATATTTATTGGGTATACTATCTCTTTCGTATCAGCTGGAATACTGATATCATAACTCATTACAGTATTAAGATCTTCATCACTTCCTGTAGTCATAACATGCGTGGTGAGCTCATCTACCACCTCTGGGGAAGTCGAAACATCCACGTTCCCAACTGCGAATACATTGGCTGACGGAATCAGCATCAGTAAAACTAATAGAATACTTAATATTTTTTTCTTCACAAGTATTTTCTCCTTAATCATTTGATAATTACATTATAAGGATATACCCGACAATATTCAACGTTTATTTCATAATTTTCTCATTAATTACAATTTTTGTTACTCTAGTATGAATTTAAAATTTTTTTAATAGAAAAATTACAAATATTATGTAAAAAATAATAAATCCTGTTGCTTGTCTTAACTACATTTGCTAAAATAGATTGTATTCCAACCAAATAACCTATTCAGAAAATATGAGGATATCAGATGAAACTTAAATATAAAAAAGTAATCTTATTAACTATGATGAGCACCATGGGAATTGGGTTATTAACCCTTTCCATAACCCCAAATAAAAATGAAACCAAAGAAAGTGTTAAGATTGTAAACGGTGATGAAGCGACCGTCCTTGCAAATACCAACCCGGCGACTGACAAAGTGGAGGCAGCTAATACGGAGATTTTTGCATTAACGAATAATGCCACTCCTACCCTGATGCCAAGTCCTTCTCCAAGCCCTTCTCCAACACCACTTCCAGTATATGAGCTTGAAGATGAGGGCTACCCAGAAATTGATGCACTTATGAAGCAATATTATGATGCAAAATTAAACTGCGATGTTGACGCAATGAAGAAAATAATGAGTGATTCTACTAATATATCTTCTAAAAAGGTAATGCAGGAGGATGTTAAATTTGTTGAAGAATATCAGAATATTAAGAACTATGTGAAAAAAGGATTTAAAGAAGGTACCTACATTGTATATACCTATAATGAGATTAAGTATTTAAATATTAAAACACCCGCACCTGCGGTTAAAAAATTCTACTTGGCTACCAATGATGCTGGTGAGTTAAAAATATATTCCGGTATCTATGATGATCAAACCGTTGAATATTACAAATCCAGGGATAATGATGCCGATGTTCAGAACTTAATCGAAGATACCAATAATAAAGGTGAGGAGGCTAAGAAGAACGACGAGTATTTGAAAATCTTCTGGGAGTCCCTTGATAAGAAGCAGAATACAACAGAAACTGAAAACGAATAAATATGATGCTAGCGAACCCCTTTTATTAGACAACCCAGTCTAATAAAAGGGGTTCGTTGTTGAGTTATTCTATACCTAAGTTTATAATGAAATTATTGTTCATCTAACGTTTTTATTAGCTACATATAAATTCAAGGATGGCGTTCTGACTATGTAATAAATAATTCTTATCTTCGTAATTCTTACAGAACTTAGATAACATCGCATCCTCGGAAACCTCTTGTCCCCTTGTTACCGGAGGACAAGGCAGGAATAATGATCTATCATGTGTTTTCTTTAACAGGCTACCCGTAATTTGATAAGGTAGAAATAACTTTTTAATCATTTCTTTTTCATCCTCATTCGAGGTATGTGGCCAACAGTCCGTATATACGATATCTGCATATTTAATACAGGAATCAAGATCAGAGGTTACAGTTATCTCACCCAATGCTTTTGCATTCATATTCTTTATCAAACGATCTTTTGCCAAGTAATTTTCTGGTGCAACTTGTGTTACCTGAATAGGAAAACCGACAGCTGCTTCAAACCAGCTCATACACAGGTTAGTAACCTCTCCAACAAACACTACTTTAAGTCCTTCCAATGACTTTCTTTCTCTTCTAATAAATTGTAGGTCACCCATTACTTCACACGGATGGCTAAACTCAGTCCTTGCATTGATAATCGGAATTTTAATATATTCTGAGAGGTATGTTAGATCCTGATGGCATTTCGCCCTTATAATCAATGCATGATACCAATTTTGAAGATAATATCCTATATCCTGCAACGGTTCATCAATTCCTAATTCACCTGGGATATATGATACATCTGCACCTAAAGCTTTGGCTCCTAATTCAAAGGCCAAACGATTACGAAAACCATTTCCATAGAACCATAAACCTATATTCTTATTTTTTAAGCTCCTTGGCATCTGATTGTTTCGCCAGGCTGTTGCAAGATAATCAGCCCTATCTAATATACCAACTAATTCCTCATGGGTAAAATCAAGTAAAGATATAAAGTGCTTCATTATAACCTCCATAATATTCTTAATCATGTGATGTAATAGCTCCTTCATTCGCAACACGCTTTCGCTTGTATGAAGTACGTTACGACTCTCATACAGTTGCTTATCGAATGAGTTACTTTATTAATATCCAGATTTTTCTTTTACTTTATTATACTTTAAATGATAAATTTTTCAATAAAAGATTCTTTCACATAAGCATAAAAGAACGTTTCATTTAATCACCCATTTCAGTAAAGAAGATATGATAATATAAAGCATAATATCGGAGTTTCATATGGCTTCTACGTATTCTATTACTATAAATAAGAACAACCATACTCTCACACTCTATCAGAACGGAAAGTTTTTAAAACAATATCCGGTTGCAATAGGTAAAGCAAGTACACCAACACCCAGCGGCAACTATAGGATCATCAATAAAGCTGTTAATCCGGGAGGTCCTTACGGAGCAAGGTGGATGGGTTTAAACATACCTGGTGGAGGCTATGGTATTCACGGGACAAATAATCCAGGTTCGATTGGTAAGAACATCTCTAATGGATGTATCCGTATGCATAATAATAATGTCATTGATTTATTTAATCTCGTTCCGATTGGAACCGCTGTAAATATTGTATAACAAAAAGCAACACTTGTTTCCAAGAATATTTATTACTAATGAAAAGTCAATTTATTAATTCTGCTACCACATGTACTTTTGATTTCATATCCTCACATCCATGTATAAATAGCCTGCCGTGATATGCGGCAGGCTATTTGTATATGGACTGAACCATTATTTACTTGGTTTAAGTATTTTATCTGAATTTTATCTTCCGGTAGGATAATCGTTGAATACCTTTATCAGGGTATCATAGATAGTTTTTGCTGCTATCTCCTGATATTCCGGATTGGAAAGCTTGCTAAAATCATCTGAATTGGATAAAAATCCAAGTTCAATTAATACCGCCGGTACAGTGTTCCTATAGATTACTGTAAATGCATCCTCCTTAACCCCCCGATTTTCAGTACCCATAGATTGAACAAGACTTGTTTGGAAATAAGAAGCGAATATCTTGCTTGTTAATCCTGCAGCGTTTGCAGTGTTATTATTTTTTGAATAATATACCTCTGTTCCGCTAGGATAGGAAGCCACTGAAGCATTCATATGAAGACTTACAAACAAATCTGCACCGACCTTTTTAGTTAATGCTGCACGTTCCGTACGAAGCAAATCCACATCCGTTGTTCTGGTATAATAAACCTTAAGCTTGGAGGTATCCTGGTTAAAATATTTCTTGCCTATCGTATACAGGATATGAAAATTAATATCCTTTTCCTTTGCTCCAAAATACTGCGCTCCATTCGCATCTCCTCCATGTCCCGGATCTAGCAAAACAATATTTTTATAGATATCTCTCGGATTACCGACATTAACATAGATGTTTTCATTATCCCAGGCAATCTCATATCCCTGTAATATAGTAGTTGAAACCTTTATCTCAGTTTCTCCAATACTATTAAATGATACGGAGATTTGATTAACCTCATTTGAATACTCAATGATTGGATGACTGTTAAAGAAATCTGTGTAATTCCCCTTCAGTCTGATCACAAAATAATTCTTAAAGTAAAAATCCTCATGACTCACTGCGGAGGAGGTGATCCCTTCTGGTCGTGGAATTGTTATTTCATACTTACTTTTATCCGTTACCTGAGGTATCTCAGGCTGCGGTAACTCAGGCTGAGGTATCTCAGGCTGCGGTACCGTCCCCTCTTCCTTCGTCCTAAATACGATTGAAAATTTATTCTCATTTTCTATTATGTAATAGTCGAAACCACTGTTTAATGAAATTATAACCTGTGTTTTTTCCGTATTACTATAAATGAATAGTTGTTTTATGCTGTTTGTTTCTGCTATATCAGTATAGACATCCCCTATTCCATTTGCAGTAAGAGGAAAATCTAAATACATAGTATTTGTATCAATAAAAATATTAGCTTTTAAGGGATCAATTCCACTCAGGGTAATATAATCTCCACTCTTATTGTTCCCAAGGCTTACTGCTGTTATTGCATTGGTATAAACTGTAACATACAATACTGTTTTGTCTGCTGACAAGGAAATATCATAATTATATTGATCCGTTCTTACATCAAATTCAATATTAGTACTTTGCTTATTCATATCATAATAAGTACTAATTGAATTCATATAATAACTGGAAGCACCATATACTTGATAGATCTGATCCGTACTGCTCATATTCTCAGCCAGAATAATTATTTTATTACCTGTATTGTCAGCCTTTAGTTTATCAAACGGTGAGGATGCTGTAATGATAAATGTTTCCGAATTCTTTTTCGTATTATTGTAATCTCTATTTACTGAATAAATATACCCAACCGTAGGAGGAGCGGTCGAAGTGCTGCTTATTTCATGAACTTCATTGCTTTTTCCGAATAAGGTCTCCAACCCGTTCCATTGATAAAGTATCGTACCTGTGTCTAAAACGACACCTGAATCGCCAAGTTCCGGATCAGTATTTGGATCTCCCGAAGTATTTTCGCTTTTCTTCGTGGATATCTGAGAGGTTCTCGTCGGATTATCCCAATTATATGTGTAACCCAAACAAGAAGCTGTAAAGCCTCCCGGCACCATAACATAAGAGGAGTTCGTATCATGATTTGTAACTAAAATAGGTGCTGTATCCATCGTCATTGGTTTATCATTCAGATATGCAGTCTTACTTCCAATCGTCATAACCAATACATTACCGTCCTTAGATAAGGTAACCTTATTATCTGCTTTACTATACTTATATTTAGCTGCAATCGAAGAATCAGCAAATACTTTTTTTGCACGAAGCATTGCTGTATTATTTGTAATAATGCTTGGCATGTTTCCCAAATCAAGCTTTTTACCATCTATCGTAACATTACCCTTCGCACCCGTATATTCAAACTTCTTACCATTGTTAAAGGATAAAAGCATGGATTTTTTTTCAATCGCAACTGTACTTTTTGCACTGATCCAGGTGTAACCAAGTCCTAAGGCTTCGGAAACAGATCTGGAGGGAACCAGAATTGTTTCGACATTAGTATCTACATATTTCATTTTTATCGGAGCTACCGGTAAAGTAACTGCTTTTCCATTCACCGTTGCTTTTTTGCTTCCAATTTTCATTGATATGGTATTATTATATTTTGAAATTGATAAAGTTCCCTTTTTTTTATTATAATTGCAGGTTGCAGCAATTGATGAATTTTCAAAAACCTCTGTATATGGAAGTAATGCATAACCAGTCACAAGAATTCCAGGAGTTTTTGAATTACTTATTTTCTTACCATTTAAAGTTACGTTAAGCTGTTTATCTGTGTAGGTCGTCTCTTTCTTAGTGGAATAGTTATATAATTTCAATCCTGAGGCAGCTTGAACCGTGTCTGCAGGATAGAAGGTCAATATGAATAACGCTATTAAAATGCAGCTTAGTTGAAACATTAAGGTACTATTAGAGTTACTATTAAGTTTTTGCATTAGTTTTTTTTGAAAAATTGAACACATCTTAATCCTCCTGTCATATGTAATTCGTGAATAAGATTTTATTTGATTATATAAAATAACCATTATTCACAGCTATGCTTTTTGCAGTAAGTATATTACTTCCTGTTTTATCTTCTGTTGTCACATATATTACAATAATGTTAATTCGTGTTAAAATTGTGTCACCAGACAGCAAAATAAAACAAAATTATATTATAAAGTAAATTATAAGATATTGTATTACAGAAATCATCCATAATATAGTAAAAAAATGCCCATAATATCAATTCTACATCTGTAGTTATGTAATACCGTTTTTTTGCTGTCATTCTACAACACTTGACTTAACGTAACAACAATCTCTAATATCATAATAAAATTATTAAATATTATTTACTTTATTATCTACTCATGTAGAATATAGTTTTGTCATGTAATTTTTTTCGCATCAATGTTTTCTGTTGCTTGAGCAAGATTTAACTTAAGAACATCTTTCTAAATTAATTATGGATACCCACTTCAGCAATGGTTTTCTTTTTCGATATTTTATGATATAATGACAAATATTACATTCGTTTGAAAGGCAAGGTACATAGATGAAATTGCAGCAACTGCTGAGCTATACGAGAAAAGCTCTTGATGATTATCATATGATCGATGATGGTGATAAAATCGCGATTGGAGTATCCGGTGGAAAAGACAGCTTGACCTTATTATATGCTCTATCGGGATTACGTCGTTTTTATCCTAAAAAGTTTGATATAGAAGCAATTACAGTGAATATGGGCTTTAAAGAATTAGACTTCTCAGCCGTTGCAAGCTTATGCAATGAGCTTGATATCAATTACACAGTTGTAGAATCAGAAATTGCAGAAATCATCTTTGAACACAGAAAAGAAAGTAACCCCTGTTCCCTCTGTGCAAAGATGCGAAAAGGTGCTTTTAATTCAAAAGCAAGGGAGCTCGGTTGTAACAAAGAGGCATATGCCCATCACTATGATGATGTTATCGAAACAGTAATGATGTCTTTAATTTATGAAGGACGCTTTCATTGCTTCTCTCCTGTTACCTATTTAGATCGTTCTGATATCACCTTAATTCGTCCATTAATCTACGTAGATGAAGCAGATATCAAGGGCTTTCGTAATGCATTTATGCTACCGGTGGTTAAAAACCCTTGTCCGGTAGATGGTTATACCAAACGCGAATATATCAAACAGCTAATTAAGTCCTTAGGCTCAGAGAGCCCAGGCTTAAGAGAGCGATTATTTCATGCTATTCAAAGCAGCAATGTGAGTGGGTGGAAAAAGCCTGAATAAGGGTTATATTTTGGAAGATATTAATAAATAATAATCATTTATAATAATTGGAGGTAATATTATGGCTGAAAAGAACTACCATGAGCAAGTGAATATCGATAATGCGGTACGACTTCGCGGCCTGCTTGAAACCTTACCAAGATTTTGTAGGGATTTTTTTCGTGGTATTGAGCCAACTACTTCTTCCCGTACAAGAATTGCTTATGCTTACGATTTGGGTGTTTTCTTCGAGTTTTTGCTTAATTCCAATCCAGCCTTAAGAAATACCCCCATAACCGATATCAAGCTTGAAATACTGGATCAGATAAAAGCGATTGATATCGAGGAATATTTGGACTATCTGACCTATTACACCTCGGAGGAGAAGGAAAGAGTTAATAAAGAAAACGGAAAGAAACGCAAATTAGTATCTCTTCGCAGCTTTTATAATTATTATTATAAAAAAGAAATGATCACAACAAATCCGGCCTCCTTAATCAGTGTTCCAAAGCTACATGAAAAAGCCATCGTAAGGCTTGAAATAGATGAAGTAGCAAAGCTCTTGGATGAGGTAGAGAATGCAGATAACATGACCAAGACTCAGCAAAAATACCATGAGAAAACCAAAATTCGTGATCTCGCTCTTATGACTCTCCTGCTGGGAACCGGTATCCGTGTATCGGAATGTGTAGGCTTGGATATCAATGATGTGGATTTTGATAATAACGGAATAAAAATAAGAAGAAAAGGTGGTTATGAGGTCATTGTTTACTTCGGTGAAGAGGTAAGGGAGGCCTTGTTGGAGTACTTAAAGGAACGTGTGCAGCTTGTTCCCTCCGAAGGCCATACAAACGCTCTATTTTTATCGCTGCAGATGAAACGTCTGAATGTTCGCTCCGTAGAAAACCTTGTTAAAAAATATGCTTCTACTGTAACTAAGCTTAAAAAGATTACTCCCCATAAGCTTCGTAGTACCTATGGCACCAGCTTATACCGCGAGACGGGTGATATCTACCTGGTTGCTGATGTTCTGGGCCACAAAGACGTTAATACTACCAAAAAACACTACGCTGCGATTGAAGACAGTCGCCGCCGCAGCGCCGCTAATATAGTGAAGCTGAGGGAAAAATAATAACTAAAAAATTTTTTTAATAATGATAATATAATGAACTTTATTATTATTGAAAACTTAAAATATAATATTAAAATTTTGATACAAATAATGAACTTTTATTTTTTAAGCTCTATCAAATAATATTTCATATAGATATAATTGAAGGAGGGATGTCATCTTCTCTCCTTTTACGTTTGCAATTGACAAAAAGTGCGACATAAATACTTGAAATTTATCCTATATTTTTTTATGTATTCGTTTGGAAATGAAGCCCAAAATTATGCTAATCAGAATTGAGCAAATGAAAACAGTTCCCCATATTATCCAAGCATTATTTGTTCTCCCTCCACCTTGGTCTACACCGTCAGTATTAAATATCATTCCAAGTACAAATCCACCTATATAACCTACAATAGTGGCTACCGAAAGTAATCGTCTGCCACCGATAGAAGCTATAACTATTATAATCAAGCTAACAATTGCCAACATGTTTGGCCACTGTTTCATGCCATGTACCCCAAAGAATTCATATCTGCACAGCCAATATGAAATAGCAAGTAATCCAATCATACTAACTCCCCATAGAATTTTGTTTTTTATAGCCATTGGTTTCAAATATATCGACCTCCTATTTTATAGACATTCTTTGTTTCGTATTTGTAACAATAGTTATTCAAAGCATATACTACAAACAAATACACATCGCACGGATTTATTGAATATTCCAGAGGTGAATACATCGCCTGTCATGTCACTGGAATTATCTTTTAGAACAACAAATTTACGTGAAATAATTTTACCATAATTCACACATTATTACAAAATATGTTCGATACTTAAGGGTGTAAGGTTGTAAATGACAATGACCAAACCATCGTGTTTAATGATACGGCGACTTTCAACTTCAGATTATACCTATTTCTCGAATAAAACATATTCTTCAAGATATTTTGCGACACCATCATTATCATTTGTATCACAAATAAAGTCTGCCACCTCTTTTGCATCAATGACCGCATTTTTGACAGCTACACCAACCCCACAATTTTTTAGCATTTCAACATCGTTATAATCATCACCGAATGCAATAATATTTTTTATTGGAATACCTGTCAATTTAGAAAGTTCTAAAATAGCATTAAATTTCGTTGAAGTACAATGCATAATTAACTGCCATTTCTCCCCGCTGTTGGGTAAAATATGGATTTCTTGATAGTCACGTACAATATTTAATACGATTTCGGGGCTATCACATTCTACTGAGATTTTATATATATCCTCCTTGACGGGCATGAGAAAATCCGTAACAACAGGATTCCAATCGGCATCAAAACTCCAATTCTTATGTTCTTTATCATTGGTGTATAGAAAATCTCCCACTTCCACGGTCATAGCTGTTATACGGTTATCATTAACAAACCTGGTAATCAAGGGATATGCTATTTTATTGGGTATCGATATATTCTTGATGCATTTACCACCGGATACAACAGTTGCACCATTATTTGCAATCACATAAGAAACACCCATTTCTAAATATCTGGTTGCTCTTTCCGGTCTAGCCGTGGCAAAAACAATCACAATACCATTTTGTTGGCATTTATTGATTATAGACTTTGTATAAACAGACAAACTCTTGTCTTTTCGTAATAGCGTTCTATCTAAATCTGTAACTATCATCTTAATATTACTCATTGCAACACCTCCTTGTATAATTATTGAGTATTTAAGATCACTTCAGATTATGTTTATACTATGAGGTGATAGATTTAGCCAAATCTTCAATGTTCCCAACAAAGTGTTTTACATTTGGTAACCAATAGAATGTTGATGTATTATCATCACATTTAAAAAATGTATCATCATGATGACATATATAGACAATTTTGTTTAATGCAATCGCCATTCCTAATTCGACATGAGTTCCACGTCCTTGAGGAGTTAATACGATTACAATATCAGCATTTTTAACTCCTTCAAATTCATGTTGACCTACTACCTTGATTGTTTCAAAATCAACTTCTTTAATTGAATTATGTACCGTCCAATCAAAAGTATGTTCCCACTTATTTTGTTTCAAAATATATGCAAGCTTTTTAACTTGTTCATGATTTTCGAGTTTTGAAGCTATATAGAACTTCATTCTGTAACCCCTCTAATATAAATTTTCCACTTCGTAATTGCCACAGGACGCGAAGTTATTTCTTTCCAGTTCTCGCATAATAACATTCCTCTCAAAATATAAATAATGTCTATTTCGTAATATTAATGATAGTATAATCACATGGTAATATTATACATTACTTGTTTGCACAAAACAACGGTCAAGCTATGCACTTTTGGAATATCTGTATTGTTACAACAAATAGACAAAAATATGAATTTTATTATTCGATAATGATAAATTAATATTAATATAAAATACACGGAGTTAAAAATGTACTTTATCTCCTAGACATAGTATTTATCAGATTAAAGAGAGAATTAATAAAAAGTATATTATTTTTAAGTTTTAAAATACTAACTAATAACTCTGAGTGCGTTCCAATCATTAATTTTTCACCTCTTACTAGATTTTTATAACAGACAGCACAATTACTCATGGCTCGATCGGTTTGATAGTTTTAATTGATAGGTATATCATTATATAACAGCATTTCAACATAAAAAAATATCCCCCTAAGATTAGAATTTACCTAACCTTAGGGGGTCATTACATCTTAGGGCTGCACTTCACTATTGGTACTTTGGTTTTTCTATTTTCCTGCTAAACCAACAGAAATAATATACCAGTAAGAAGCTTTTTCATTGTATTCCCTATCAAAAATCAAAGGTTCTTGTGATCCACGCCAGGAATGCTGATCATTGATACCCCATAATGTTACAGAGGAGATATAATCTTTGTAATCGATATAGCATTGGAACAAATCTTTATAGATCTGTGCCTGTTTTGCTGCCATAGCTGCATCTGGTGCTGGTCCATTGCCATCAATCGCTGTTGCAATATCAAGCTCTGTAATCTGAACATCGTAACCTGCTGCAACAAATTTCTCAATTGTTGCTCTGTATTGATCCATTGGTGGGTAAGCAATATTTACATGGCTTTGCATACCAATGCCATCAATATTACCTGCTGCTTTTGCATCTGCTAACAATTCAATAATGTCCTCCGCTTTCCCTGGATCATACTCATTGTAATCATTGTAATATAACATAATGCCGGTGCCTTCTGAAGCTTTTCTTGCATATTCAAATGCCTTTGTAACATAAGAATAATCTCCATAAATGGTTTTCCAATTGTTTGATGGCATTTTCATAGAAGAGACTACTTCATTACAAACATCATAAGCATAGAATAGGCCTGGATATTTTTCATCAATATGTCCAAATACTTGATTCATAAACTGTTGAAGGCGAATATCCATTGTAGCTACATCTACATATGCACCATTAGCATCAAATCCTTCTTTAAAGAACCAAGTTGGAGTCTGGCTATGCCATACGAAGGTATGTCCTCTCATCTTTAAATCATGAGCTACGGCAAAATCACAATATTGATCCATTCTAGTAAAATTACATATAACCTCGCCTGCAGCTTGTGATGCGGCTTGATCTAATAATGCTTCTGGCTTCATATCATTTTCAGCAGTGATACTGTTGTATTGTGATAATAAGTTATTTATATATGCCTCGTCAGCTAAGCCATTCAAATGAACAGCTGCTCCAACATAGAATTTATCTCCATATAAAGCCTTTAAGCTATAGCTTCCAAGACCTGCAATTGCAGCATCTAATGCGTCACTTGCTTGCTTCATTTCATCCGGTGTTGCACTGTCCTTAGCAAGAATATCTTCTGCAGCAGCTACTGCTTTCTTAACTACTTCACCATTGTCAAAGGAGTCTAAATCCAGATTAGCATATTTTTTAATAACACCCATAAACGTCATTACATCATTCAATGCATGATATGCTGTATCAATTTCAGTCTGAGTTGCTGCAGTATTAATTGCTGTTTTTGCTTCTTCTACTCTTTTATTGAAAGCTCCAACTCCCTTTGTAAATACAGAAACATCCACGTTCTTAGCAGCTTCAACTAGTGCCATTAACTTATAGGGATTCATTCCAGGAACATCTCCAGGCTTTTTACCAGTAAGCACAATTTCGCCAAATAAGGAGGTGTTATTCCAGGCACTATCCGATGTATCGAATAAAGTGATTGTTCCAGCTCTCCTTGATCCAATACAATCATTCACCTGTAATTCAATACCATAAATCGTATTGTTCTTTGCAGCCTTCTGTAACTCAATTCTTCCTTCGACAAGATATTCATTATCGCCTATCTTTGTAGCTGTATAGAATCGGTTGCCAGCACCACTATCATATGACTGTACATTGTTGTAGTTTACTCTGAAATGTAAGTCATCAGAACCATAAGATATTGTCTTATCATTATTCTCATCTAAGAAAACTTCGATAGAATCTTGTTCATAAGCATTACTAGGTGCAACT
The DNA here is from genome assembly GCA_023414875.1 of Bacillota bacterium. GTDB lineage: Bacteria > Bacillota > Clostridia > Lachnospirales > Lachnospiraceae > Mobilitalea. The sequence goes on from JAEZMV010000012.1 coordinate 150,705, forward strand.
GACATGATAGGATCTTTTACCTGTGCAAGGAAATAAAGTGCATTATCTTCCCATAATACCTTAAAGGTTGCAGTTGCTTCTACTTCATCATTACTTGTATGTGGAGGCTGAATCTCAACTGCCCTATTCCAAACCTCATCAATTTCACCGTCAATTCTAGGGGTACCATAGTTACCAACGATTCTTCCCTCTGCTGTAAATCCGTTCTCATCAGTTACTATATCTGCTCCTTTTTCAGCGAAAAATACATCTGGCAAAATGTTATATAAATACTGATTTACACATTGCCAGGTATGTGTACCACCCGGTAACAATAGTAAGTATAAGTTGCCCACTGATAAGTCTGCATTGTAATTGAAAATCGGATTGCCTTCACTATCGATCTGATTTGCCATAGCCGGAATAGCATTTACCATCCCGCTATAAGCAATATCATCAGTACCAGTAGATGCGAATACATAGTAATCGTTCATTGCGTAACCTTTTACGACACTTGTAAAATCAGTATTTCCCGGACCACCACTTACTGGCAGATAATACTTAAAGTAATCAAAACAGTTCCTCATAATAGTAAATGTACAGCTTGATCCTTGAGAGAAGCCACCAACTGCATGATGATTTCTTGCAGCTTTCAGAGCGTCCTGAGAACCTGATTTAGAATAAGTATTATACTTCGTAGCTATGAAAGGTAATATCTCATTGATCATTTCATACTGTAATCTTCCTGATTCCATTCCTCTATAGGTAGGGCAAACAACGATCATCGGGTCAAGTTCACCATTCGCGATCATCTTATCAAGTACTTTCTTCATTACAGTCGTTACATTTACATCATCATCACCAAATACTGTATTTTGATCTTCTGATGTACCATGAATTAAGTATAATACATTATATTTTTTATTTTTATCCTCTGCCTTATAGCCAGCCGGAAGATATACAAGCATATCTTTTTTAACTGCATTACCACGTACTCCATCATCACTATACTCATATGTATCGTAGTAGTCTCTTACAACAGTTCCCTTTGCCTTATCGTCATAGGTTGCTCCAGTAAGATACTCTGCAGGAATTCTTCTGAACTCTTTGAGCTTTGATATTTCGGGATCCACATCTTTCAGGTCTTTATGAACAAGTTCCTTAATTGCCTGATCCAAAGAAGCATAAAGTGCATTAACCTGAGCTTGATCACCTGTAGCAATCGTTTCATTTACCAGAGCAACCAATTCTTTTACTTTTGCTGCTGTAGCATCGGTGTAACGAACTAGCTGAATATCATTTGCGATACTAGCCAGCTTTAATAAATCATATTGATTGAAGCCGATTACGTCTTCAGGATTTTTTACACTGAGAACAACTTTACCAAATCTTGTTGGGCTTGCATAAGCAGTGCTTGTTCTATCGAACACATTCAACGTACCGGTTCTGTTTCCACCCTTAGCATCATTTAACTGTAGCTCAATGCCATAGATATTGTTGCCCTGTGCCGTGTTTTGAAGTGAAATTCTAGCTTCAAGAATATAACCTGTTACCTTACCTTCCGCATCTTTCTTCTTATCAACTTCAGTATATAACCGATCCAAACTACCGCGATCTGCAGAAAGACTGTTCTCACAGCTGATTCTGTAATGGGTATCATCAAGGTCAAAGATATTCTCTAAGGCATTATTGCCCTCATCCAAGAAGATTTCAACACAATCTCTGTTATAAACAGTTCCTGATGTTACATCCAGCGCGCTGTCAGTAACATCTGCTAAAACATAGAGCGCCTTATCATCCCATAATACTTTAAATTTAGCTGTTGTATCTGTTGATCCGGAACCTGATGCGGTTGCTGGAACAAAGTCAACTCTTTCCCATACTTCATCGATTTCCCCATCGATCACTACTGAGCCAAACTTAGCAACCATGTTACCATCTTCGTTTAATCCATTTACCTTTAACTCTGCAATTGCTTTATCTAATGCTGCAATTGCTTCCTTCATCATCTCAGTTGTTGTGTCTTTCTTTTCTAGAAGTGTTTCTGCAGCTTCTACTGCTTTCCTAACAGCAGCTACACCCTCAGCCTGATATACGGATAAATCCATCTTTGCCGCTTTTGTAACTGCATTTACAAATGTAATTACACGATTCAAAGCATCATAGGTTGTATCTATATCCTTCTGAGTTGATGTTGCCTTCGCGATTACATCTTTTGCTGCCTTTAAGCTATCCGTAAATAATACAGCTTTAACATCCATCTTATCAGCAGAAGCAATTAATTTAATTAATTTATAAGGATTTAATCCTGGAACATCTCCGGGCTTTTTACCAGTAAGTACAACCTCACCAAATACAGTTGGGCTACTCCATGCCCTATCTGTTGTATCGAATACTGTAATTGTACCTGCTCTGCTCGCTCCAATACCATCATTTACCTGTAACTCCATACCATAAATCTTATTGTTTGCTGCAACATTCTGTAATTCAATTCTTGCTTCAATGAGATATTGTCCATCACCTGTCTTGGTAGCCGTATAGAATCGGCCAAGATCACCATTACCTGATGACTGAGCATTCTCGTAGTTTACTCTGAACTGCAAATCATCAGAACCATAAGAGGATGTCTTATCATTTTTTTCATCTAGGAATAATTCGATGGAATCTTTCTCATGTGCTTGACTCGGCTGAAGTGTCATGTTAGGATCATTCACTTGAGCAAGGACATAAAGTGCATTATCATCCCATAATAGCTTAAATGTTGCAGTTGCTTTTACTGCTGCATTATTCGTATGCGGTGGCTGAATCTGGATTGCCTTCTTCCAGATATCGTCAATTTCACCATCAACTTTAGGTGTACCATAATTGGCTACTATTCTTCCCTCAGAAGTAAATCCCTTATCATTGGTATTCACATCAACAGGTGGAGTAGGTGAGGGTGTCGTTGTAGGATTTGAGCTTCCTCCCTGACCTGGCGAATATGTATCTGCACCAACGCTCAGAACATTACCATTCACTTCCACGTTAACCCTATAATTGCCTTCTACCTTTGGTATAGCATTACTATCCTTTGCAGTAATCTTTGATTTTGCAGCAGCTTCAGATTCCAATTTAAGTACAGCTTGATGGGAAGCATTAATCTGAAGAGCAATTTTTGTATAAATTTTTACACCGGTCGTCCCAATATTTAATTTAGGAAGATCTTTCGCAGTTCCAATGAAATTAAGCTCACATGGTTTTAAAGCGTCAATCTTAGAAATTCCATTTAGGGTTAGGCTCAATTTAATATCATTCTTATCAACTATAATCGCACAATCTGCACTCTCTTCTACTGTAATATGGGTTGATGCACCAACATATAATGCATTTCCTTTTGCAAATTCATTCCAGCTTTGATCTTTTAAAGCACGAATTGAAATCTTTTTAAATACTCCATAGTTATGTATTGTTGCATTAGGAGCATCAACAATCAATTCTTGTCCAAAGTAATCACCTTTTGGAATTGTTAATTTTGTATCTGCCTTGGAGCTAATTAGAATTGTACTTGCTTTTCCTTGTTTTAAAGCCTGATCAAGTCGTATTTGACTGGATACTGTAACCTCTGGTGACACCTTAATTGTCACTTTATCCGTACAAGATTTATTAATTGTTGTAGCTTTAATCGTTACGGTACCATTTTTTAATGTAGTTACAACACCATTAGCATTAACCCAGGCAACGGAAGTGTCACTTGATGTCCAGTTTACAGATTCAGAAGCTTTTGATGGTGTATAAGTACAATTTAAGTTATATGTTTCACCCACTGCCATGGACTGTATCTTATTATTTATCTCAACCTTTGTAGCTGGCTTCTTAGAAGGTTCTTTCACAAATACTTTAGCCTTTAGTATTATACTATTTTTTCCTGTTGTAATCTTGCAGGTGATTGTTGTACTACCCGGGGCAACTGCTTTTACAACCCCCTTATTATTGACTGTTGCAACTTTCCTGTTACTGCTTTTCCATTGGTACGATGAATTTGAAGGTTTATTTTTGATATTGAAATCATATGATTTCCCAACCAAAATATTTCTGTACGTTGACTCTTTAAAGACGGGGTCTGCTTTTGTTGTAGCTGCATTAGCAACCTGAATTCCTGATCCTGCTAGATCTAGAAATACCATGGAAATGACAGCCAACATAGTAATGATTCGCTTTAAAATCTTACTTTTCTTCATAGTAGCATCTCCTTTTTAAATATAGCCTCATGCTGCAAAAAAAATTTGCTATAAATGAGTTTGATTTACTAATTATCAAATTGTAAATCTTTTACATTTATAGCTTAATGCTAACACATGTCCTATAAGTATTCAACAAAAGTTCATCAACATATTAATAGCATTTACTTATAATTCACCGCTTTTTTTACTTTATCCTCTCTCTATTTTCGAAGCTATTGATGGCGATGCTTTTATTCGACTTTCCGATTGTGGCCCAGTAAGAAACTTGAACGTTTCTGAAACAGAGTGGATTTCTCTTACCATCCTTAAACTCCTCTATAAACATCATAAATGAATCGTTCGTAATTAACTCGCTGGGTACGTATGTTATTATAGAGCTTACTATTTAATGTAACGATCGAATTGATGAATTCAGCATCCATCTCCTTTATAAGGTAATACCTGTTATTTTCATAGAGATAGCTTAGATGCGTTCCTATTTCAAATAAGCTTTCCTTATGAACTCCGTTAGAATAGCCTCTTAATTCTACTCCGTCCTTGTTACCACTGAAAAAAAGTGACTTTACCAACCATCCCTCATCTGCGTAACCGTCCTTTGTAGTTTCCGTAAGTACACAATTGATATATTTTGTAAACTCTGTAAATTCACCTGTATGTATCTTAATTCCAACGATAGGATACCATAACCCCTGAGCTTTACCGCTGTTGTTGCCAGAAGATCTATAGAAGGCCAGAGTTACTCTTTCAATCCCATAATAATATCGTATTGCTACATCAATAAGGCCAATCATTCGAAAGGGTTCTTTTGTAAATATGTTTGCTCGAAAACTATCTTGATAAATTCTTATTATCTCCCCGTAACGTTTCATTAATATCCCTCTTCTCACTAATCTCTAATAGGCATTAATTGATCCTAAACACTATAGGATATATAAATAGATACCATGCGATTTAATATCCTAGCAATATTAAACCACATGGTTTCTCTATTTAATTACTATTTTTAATTTTATTCAACTGTTGCCTGATTTCATGAATATTTTCATAGGGTTCTTCAATGCCCATAAGTCTTTTTAAGAATTCTTTTTCTTCTGGTTTCAAATCAAGCTCTTTAAACCATGGCCTATCAATTCTACTTACTTTTTGGTAGGTTGTGTAATATAGATGAATTAAAAAATCGCCTATATGCCAGTAATCTAACTCCTTAGTGTAGTAATTATTATTCATTGCTCTTGCAAGACCAAAATCAATCAGGGATAGCTCTTTATTATCTTTTCTTATGATATTTGGCAGCCTAATGTCTCCATGAACGATATTGTAGCTATGCAAAATCTCCACCATATCAAGCAGCTGACCGCAAACCTCGTAAATCTCTTCTCGTTTGAATTGATATCTTTCCTTTCGTAAGATATCTTCAAATACTTCCCCTTCTATATACTCAAGTATATAACCTTCTCTGTCCTTATCTTTAAATCTTGAAATAAATTTCGGGAAATAAGGATGCTGTAACTTCTTTAAACTCATTTCTTCGTATAATAATTTGTTTTTACTTTTTTTTATCATTTTTTTCTTCAGTTGTTTTACAACATATTTATTATTATCCTTATCAACAGCTAGATATACTATTCCATATCGCCCCTCACCCAATAATTGGCGAATAGTATAAGTGTCTATTGTATCGTTTACTTTGTAATATTTATCCAAATTACCGATCTTATTTTTCATATGTGACACATAATTAAAATGATCTTCTAAAATTCCTATTGTTTGATCTGCTACGAGATCTGCTTCTGGATCTACTTCTGGATCTGCTTCTGGATCTGCTTCTGGATCTTCTTCTGGATCTACAACTTGATCTCCATAAACTGTTTTGAGAAGTATAAAAGCTATGCCCTCTATTAGATTCATTTCTGCTAAAACTCATATAAACACCTCTCTCTGAATATATTTGCATTAAAATAGAATTCTATTATGCAATATTAATATATTCATAATTCGACTTTTTGTGTCTTTATATGACATTTCGTATGAATTATAAGGGGAATTCCTAATTCTATTAATTTGTAAACTGATCATAGCAGAAGAACTCTCATTAATAAAAAGGTGTATCTTTCATTGTGCACATTATTCTCCTTAAGACAAGAGATTTTCATGTCATAATGTCTGATACACCCCAATTTTTTATGAAGTACAAGGCATAGATTCTGGTTTGATGATCAGAGCTCTTCCTTATCGTCATCGAAGTCCAGTCAATTATTATATCAGCTGTAATAATTAATCTGTGTAATAAGAATTTACTTCCTCCATTAGCTTATCAGCTGTATTTTCAAGGGTGGCTTCTCCTCTTAAATAAGAAATGGTTGTATCAGATAAGACAATGTTAAAAATTACATTATCGAAAATTATTGGCTCATTAACTATTTTACATAGGTCATATATTCCTGATAATCTCTTTTTATATTGAGCATTTGTTATATCAGAGAAATCATGAACTAAACTATTATCTCCAATGCCGTAATCAATCAGAGATTTACTATTTACAGGAAAACCATCCCCTATATCTCTCGCTTGAAAACTTTCGTCAAGTAAAAATTTAACAAACTCAAAAGCAAGATCTTTTTGTTTACTTTTATTATTTATACCAACCTGGCATCGAGGAATAAATTGGTTATTAACTGAGGTATAGTCACCTTTTATTTCTTCAATAGTAGAGATGGGATCATAGGCATTTTTAATATTACTTAAGTTACAACAACCCAGTAAGGATTCCTTTGACCTGATCTTGGAGGAAAATGTATAGAACGTGTCGCTTAATTCTTCTTGGGACTCATCAGTTATAGTCTGGTCACATATGATTTTTAATTGTGTAAGGAAGTTAATCAAACCATCACGATCTATTCCATTATCAGTAATGAATTCATTGTAATATAATTCTATTAATATTCTGAGAACATCCCCATAAGTAAATAAGTCTGAACCAAACAACGGTAAATCAGCATTTTGGGTATAATCAGCAAGAGTAGTAATTGATTTTGTTGATTTCACTGCTTCTTTATCGCCAAAGGCAAAAGGTAATTGGTAACGAACGGGAATCGTATAAACAATATTGCTATCAGTCTTATAATTACCTATAATGTTTTTGAGTAAAGTGCCGTTATCAACCAAGGGATTAATAATATTGCTAATATCAGCAAGCTCTTTCTTATCGATATATGAATTTATAGGTAAATCATCCAATACAATTAGATCAATACCTGTTAGTGCCTTCTTTTTATCTGTTTTAAGACTATTAATCACTTCGCCAAGATTGCTATTATCCCATAAAATCATTGGGCTATAGGTAACTTGAACATCCTGATGCTTCTGGTTAAAATCTATCATAGCCTGCCTAAACGTTGCATTCTCAAAAAGGGAGGTTGCAGATAGGATATGAGTCGGTTTTGTTGGGATATCCTTATTAACTACATAATGCATAAGGACTGAGGTAAGTTGTTCATCATGATATAATACAAACAAATCATCTGCTTTCCCTGTTATTATCGTGCTGATAAGTCTTGTGGGGTTACTCATAGTTGCCATATTTCCTTCTAATAATGTTTTTCCTTCTTTTCCATCTTTTTCAATTAGCTGTATTCCATTCATATCAATTACGTAAAAATCCCCCTTGGAATCTGTAGCAAAAGAAGTTGAATTTATCTGTGTTTTTACTGGTAAAGTGTAAATACTTTTGCCAGTATTGATATCTTTGATATTATAACCATATCGATCTTCATTCATGGTTATTACATTATTACCGGAAAGAGCATACTGATTATTAAATATGCTAAAGGATGAGGAAGCTTTTCCTTTTTTATAGATGGTACATTCATCACCATAAGTTTCTATTATAATTGAATTGTCACTCAGAATCTGAAAGCCGCAAGGTTCTGAATTTAAGGTGTCCGGCTTGTTTATGTAATTTAACGTAACATCAGAAGATGTCTTATTATCTGTACTTCTTAGGATCTGAAATTTTGGATTACCGTTTTCATAAAACACCACTAAAGCATGTTTTGTACCGTCAGGAGCGTATTCTATCTCCTGAATCGTTGCTTTGATCTTATTTAGCCATTCTGGAATCGTTTTTATCCAAGTATAATCTTTATTAAGTGTATATTGGACATTGCTTTCAAAGTCTGGAGTAGTATAAAGTTCAATTTCACCGTTTGAAGTTTTAACCAGATCGGTTACATATTCATCTCCACTTTGAACCGCTTCTGGCATAGGGATTACCTCTTCCACATAACGCCCAGTAGTAGCTTTACTTTTATTATTATCAATCAGAATGAAACCGGTAATTAGTAGAGTGCTAACCAATAATACTGATATTAATTTCTTATATCTCACATTAACCTCCATCCTGCCGTCAGGCAGTACAAAAATTGAGCGAAAAGCACGTATGTGCTTCTTGTAGTTGAAAAATGTTTTTCTTTTCAACCCAACCTCCTCTCTGCTGTCAGGCCGAACAAAACTGAGTAAAACGCACGTATGTGCCGATTGAAATATGACTAACCTATTAGAAAATAACTAATATAACATTATTTTACCATAATTTACAAGTAATGGTAAACTTTTTTAATTGAGCTTTTTATTATATGAAATACTTGGGAGTAAAATGAAAAATTAAAATGAATACACTTAAGTAATTGAGAAACTAAATAACTGTATCTATTTTATATTTCCAGTATTTGTGATCTTGAAGTTGTTATTCATTAATTTTCGTATAATCATTTTTTATTTTAGTAATGTTTTAATAATCACTTGACACTTACCTTACGTAAGATTATATAATTTCTGTAGAAAGGTGGTTCTCCTGTTATGAAAATAAAAAAAGTATGTGAATTGACCGGCTTAACCGAACGTACCATTCGATATTATGTCGAGCAAAATTTATTACAACCTTCTTCTGAAGAGGTAAATGATAGGGTTTATTATGATTATAGTATCCAAGATATTGAAACCATCAATCAAATTGCCACTATGAGAAAGATTGGTTTTTCAATAAAAGAGATATCGGATATGATAAATATACCTGATAAAATTGATATATCTATTCAACGACTTTTAGAAGATTTGCAAGAGGAGGATAGTATGATATCGGGTAAGCTTAAGGCCTTGAAGAAATTACAGGACCGACATTTTTCAAATATAAGTGAAGTATGTGAAGTGCTTCAGGATACAACATCAAAGCTGAAGTTACCTGCTTCAGATAAGTATCCTAATTTCGGCCGATTTGATGAGGAAACAAAAGAAGAAAAGGAAATTGCATACATTGATTTTCTGGTTCATCATCGTATAAAAGAGAAAATTGTTAAGTTTTTTAAACCTTTTATGATTGGACTTAAGTATATATGTTTGGCTTTATTGGTATTTTTATTAATGTATGGATTATCGTATATACCTAAGTCCATCAATCAAACTTATTCAGGCTTAAAATATAGAATTAGTTTCTCTGAAGAACCAATTACCGTCAACATTCAAATTAAAGGAAAGCTGTATCGGCGTTTCTTTCAAACACCAACATTTAAGGGCTCTGTACAATTGTCAGGGTTAGAGGATTCTAAGCAATTTGAGGCAGATATCTATTTCCATGATGGTATTGATAAACCCGCTTATCTCTCTTATTTTGGTGTTAATATGAATAATGGTATTGTTATACCTTATATTAATACTTACGCGAGAGTCAATACGGACAAGAACTTTAGTTATCTTATTCTGAATGTTTTCGAACCTGAAGGAGCTGATCAACAAAGCCTGGAGGATCTTGTTATAGTAGCACCCGCGCTAAGTATAGAGGAAGCAGAACAATTATTATTAAAAGCAAAATAGACAATTCTGTATTTTGTAGTTAAAATTTGTTAACCAACAATTATTATGACCTATTCTTCTTTCTCAGTTAATTAGTTACTCCGAATTTTTGTTATTCAGGACTTTCAATTGAATGCCTTTAGTCCTGTTTTCATCGTGCAATTTGCACTAATTTGTATTTGTCTTGACATAAAATTACAATAAAGGTAGAATTATTTTAAGTAATTATTAGATAATCGGTCATTGTTCATACGTTCAGGCAGCTGTAATAATTATTTTGAGACAAGATGTAAAAAAATCATATATGAGAGGATACATACATGATAAAACTCACCATAAGAAAAAGATATTTCCTTGTATTAATTGTAATCGCTGCCACTATGTTCTGCGGAGGATGCCTTAGCTATGAAGATAGGGTGGAAGGAAGGAAAAATTTGAAAGAAGCCAAACCATTCCTAAGGCAGTATGTCAAAGACAATTATGGCAAAGGTACTAAGATCAGTAATTATGAGTATGTTAAATGGACTAAGGTTGATAGTACCGTAGGAAGCCGAAAAGTGGGTATTTCACCCTGCGTTACCGCAAAGGTACAAACTGAACACGATACATTTACAATTATGTACAACATAAATACCGGTGAATATAGTTCAGATGAATATTTAATCAATCTAGAACCCGAGCTACTGCGAATGTTTAATGAAGATATCGGATTTACTGAGGCCTTCGAATGTGACATAGACTTCAGTCATCCGACTCTGGATGTTAATAATCTTCTTCCTGTGGATATGAAACCGTCAAACCTTACTGAGTTGTATGAAAATGCAGATTATCTAAGTATATTGATTTATTGCACGGATAATGATTGGAATGAAGATAGCTTTTCTGGCGATGATTTACGCAGTAGGTTTGACTCGCTCCAACTGGATGAAAATAGAGGCATCAGTATCTATGTCTTAAATATGTATGATAAAGATAGCTACGCGGAATTAAAATCACAAGATTACTCCGATCGTATGTGGTTTAATATAGATAATATCGTAGATCTGGATGGACTCACCGTAAATATTCCGGAGGAATCATATTTAGGCAAATATGCATCTTCTGCTTATTATATCATGCAATATCAAGAGGAGCTTTTCCTGTATTCCATTAATGAAAGTATCATTAAAGACCTTAATTAATAAATTATTATGATAAGGATTTTATAATCAAATATGAAATTTAGGTATATCCAAAGCATTGTTTAGCAATGGTTCGATAAATAGTTTGCAGTATCTCATTACCCCTGAACCTATTATGTTATTAAATTCATAAGATTTTTCTTTCAAAAGTATAAGCAAGATTGAGTTATCATCAATACTACTTATGCTTTTTTTATTGCCTTATATAGTAATCTTTTCTTATGTTATCAATCTCTCCCTACAATCCCATGAAACATACATAGCAATATACCATACTATTCGTGTAGAATGGACAAATAGTCTTAGTTAACACATTATCCACTTATAAAAGGAGGTCACTATGAAACTATTTAAGAAGATATTCATTATTACTCTATGTCTTATATTAACATTTCCGGCTGCCGCAGCAAGTGCTGCAACCTATACGGTGGCCAAAAATGACTCGGTTTATTCGCTTAGTCAATTATTCAATTGTAGTCAGTATTTATTACGATCCAGTAATAATTTTAATGTCAATAGTTTTTCCGTCGGGGATAATATCTTCGTTCCGGCTCATATTCATATAGTAAAAAGTGGTGAATCCCTACATTCGATAGCAACCAAGTACGGGATAACCCTGACCAGTATTAAGAAAGCGAATTATAAAACTGGTACTTCGATTGTGCCCGGTGAGAAAATATTAATACCCGGAGTGAAACCAAAATTAAAAACTGATAGTGTCATCCCATATTCCGGCAATGAAGTTAGTCTTCTAGCAAAATTAATTGAAGCCGAAGCAGCCGGTGAATCCTTAAAAGCAAAGGTAGCAGTTGGCGCTGTCGTAATTAATCGTGTTCAAAGTGGGGATTGGGCTCCTACCATTAGAAAGGTTATTTATCAAAAATTCGGTGAGTATTATCAGTTTACACCGGTAAAAATCGGAACGATTAATAATACACCTTCCGCAGAATCAAAAAGAGCCGCATGGCTAGCTATGTATGGTGCTGACCCAAGTATGGGTGCGATATATTATTTTGATCAAACCTCTACAAATCAATGGCTATGGTCTAAGACTAAGACAGCTTCAATTGATCATATGATATTTGTTAAATAATATAAATTATGCGTACTGACAACATGTAAGATGCGTTATGTTGATGTATACTATAAAGAACAGGGATGAGAACGGTTGATACCGCTCTCAATCCCTGTTTTATATTTATTCTTGAATCTAATTATAGCTCAAATTGGCTCTCATGTTACTTAAAAAATTCAACCTTAGGTTCCAAGAACTTTAATTTATGATTATTACTCTCCCGAAACAAACTAGTTAATGGTTTTTATAATATGTTTTTATAGTAAAAAAATCCGACAATTGGAAACTCGTCGATGATTTTTACATGGTATCATCACTAATATACTTTTCAAAAAAAGGAGGAATAAAGCCATTCTCGGTCTCAATCCCATCGGGCTGCTGGAGGGTTTTCTTGATATTATAGCCTCCGGGGATTATGAAAAACTTAAAAAGCCTGTATTTTATGGCTTTCTGCGGACAGGTATAAACGCATCTCATACAGCCATTGCAGTTAAACCTGAACTTGTTTCTCCCACCCTTCTCACATATATTGGCAGCCGGACAGGTTCTGACACATAACCCGCAGTTACTGCAGGCCGTTTTGTCAACATAAAGGTCTTTTCCGATAAGCCTTATACCAAATGAAAATACCGGAATCATCATTCTGATAATACCACATTTTATTCCCTCCGCCTTCAGCGTGCGTGCTTTGCCCTCGATAATATCGTTGCACATAAAACCGACCTTTTTCCTAGTTGCTTCATATAGCCGTTTAATTACACTGTCGTCAAACTTCATGATCCAGTTGCTTGTAATTGAGAAGATCCTTTCATGGAAAGCATCATAGCCTTTTGCTTTCATCACTCTGATAAGGGGTTTTGATGCATTATAATTCTGAGGCACAACCCCTCCCGATGTGCGGAATATGAAAACCTTCTTACCATTTCCATCCGGTAGTCTCTTTACGAATTCGTATACAAGTCGTGGAGGCCCATACCCGATGACCTGGCTGCCTATTCCAACAAGATCATACTTATCAAAGTCCAGTTTCAGCTTACATTTGATTACATCCTCAATCTTAATCATGTCAACACGGTATCCCCGTGTTGTAAATTCCTCTTTGACCATACCCGCCACAAGCTCGGTATTTCCTGTACCCGAAAAATAATAAATTCCGACAGATTTCATTCGCTATCACTCCTTTTATTCTTTAACCCTTTCAATCATTTTTAAGAATTGCCAACAGCAAGCCAAGTGTAAATTCACTGAAGTCATCCTTATCCAGTGAAAAATTTTCGGTAAAATTTTCTCCTGTATACGAAAAGAGATATAGATATCCTGTCGTAAGGAAAATCAGGCTGCATGCCGTTTTCTGCGGGTCCAACCCTAGCTTGATACTGCCATCGGTCTGTCCTTGCGTTATAAAAGACCCTATCATATTAAAAATCCCTTCATTAAACACAAATAATTCCTGCCGTCTAGTACTACCCTCACTTGATTTCCTTTTCGCTTTTCCGATGCTCTTTATCACCTGTAAGGTTCCAGGATTCTCTTTAAAAAATTGGTAGAAAAACGTACAGGCTTTTTCGATTTTTGTATATCCACTTTCCTTTTCATCATACGCTGTTCGAAGTGATGCATAAAACTGCTTGAACACCTTAAGTGTAACTGCGAGATAAAGCTCATCCTTGTTTTCAAAATACTGATATAGCGTCCTCTTTGTAAACTGCGCCTCCTTTGCAATCTCGTCCATCGAAGAATCCTCGTAGCCCTTTAGAATGAAGACCTTCTCGGCGGCGGTAATTATATCTGCCTCTCTTATTTGCCTTTCTCTTTCCCTTCTAGTCAATTCCGTCATAATTTATTTCTCCTATTTAATATACTGGATATGTTGTTAGTATACTATTAGTATACTTATTATATTTTAAATATACCACGAGTATACTAATTTGTCAATCCTATCTCCACAACTTTATCAAGTATGATTTCAATCTATACAGAAAAACCTCTTATTCTAATTGTTTTATACATGAGAACTTCTGATATTTTTGTATAAAGAAAAACCTCTGCAATAAATCACAGAGGTTTCTCTTTATATATATATAGGGTTTAGTAGGAAGCATCAGCATAATACGGAACTATGATAAAGTTACCCGCATGGATCTCATCAGAAGCTAAACCGTTGCTTTCTTTTATCTCTTTGACATAATCATTGATATCATCATATTCATCGCTCATAAAATCAGAAGCTATACTCCATAAGGTGTCACCCTTTTTAATCTCAACGCTGGTAACCAGCTTGGCTTTATCAACATATCTCTGAGCCGTAACTGTCTTTGTAATAAAAAATACTGAAAAAAGAATTAGGAAAAATAAAATAATTGCGCCTACAGTCCATATTCTTTTTTTGTTCTCATGATAATAATTTTGACCTTCTATTAATATATTTGCTGTCCTGTTCATCTTACATACCTCCAAGGTTAACTTGATTTATATTATTGTAACTCTCATTTTTTATATTATAATATGGAGCTTGGTCATCCGATGTCAGTCAAAAAAATATTTTTAAATTTATTAAACAAGCTAATTATGTATATCATCTGAGCTTACCAGAACATATGGCACGAACATTTGTTTCTATATCCATATTATACCGAACATACATTTGTTTGTCAATCACTTTTTCGAACAAACGTTTTGAACATATTTTCTCTTTTTCAAACATTTTTTCGTTTTTTAGAACATAAGTTTTGCATTTTAGGAATGAGTATGTTATAATGGTGCAAATAGGAAATGGAGGCTGATCCTTATGGGGTATGGTAGAATTAGTAATAAACAAAAAGAAATATTAGAATATTTAAAATCTCAGATTATTAACAAGGGATATCCGCCGGCTGTTCGTGAAATATGTGAAGCAGTAAAATTAAAATCAACCTCATCCGTGCACTCCCATCTTGAAACCTTAGAAAAGAATGGCTACATTCGCCGTGATCCTTCTAAACCCCGTGCGATTGAAATCGTCGATGATGAATTTAACCTGACCAGGCGTGAACTCGTGAATGTTCCGATTGTTGGAACAATAACAGCCGGACAACCAATCCTGGCAGTTGAGAATATTGATAGCTATTTCCCGATCCCTTCCGAATATATGCCAAAGGAAGATACCTTTATGCTAAAGGTTAAGGGCGACAGTATGATTAATGTCGGTATCTTTAATGGGGATAAGATTTTAATTCAAAAACAGTCCCATGCTAAGAACGGAGATTTTGTTGTTGCTTTGATTGGGGAAGAGGTTACCGTTAAGACATTTTATAAAGAAAATGGCTACTATCGCTTACAGCCCGAAAATGATACCATGGAACCGATTATTGTTCCTGAGCTTACCATCTTAGGTAAGGTGATTGGATTATTCAGAATGTTCATGTAGGATAAAGATAAACTGACAATCGTCCCTACATAAATTATGGAAATGATAACAAATAAAAAGAAGGATAAGAATTCATATTTTGAATTCTTTATCCTTTTTTCATACTTTTACTAGTCTTTAAAGAAATGATCGTAAAGAAAAGTATTTCACAACTTTGAACCATTGTTGATAAGAGGTCAATTCCTTTGTTTTAATATTACTTTTCATTATTATTGTATAGCAATAGTCTTATAGAACAGTGAATATTGTGTCCTGCATAACTGGTATACTTTGTTTTATAGCAGTAGGCTAATCTATAAATACTTATCTCTTTTGAGATTTTTCTATCAAAGATATAATATATGCTCCCATCGTTGCAATTGCAAAGATAATACCCAAATATCCTTCTAAATTGAGCATAGCTCCTAGATATATTCCTATTAAACCCATAATAACTGTTAAAATAAAAGCTGACGCTGCCTTATTCATAATTAATCCTCCAAAATCCCATTGTCCAGGATTTCTTAATTTCTGTATTTTTTAATTCTTCCATTTCATCCTTTGAAATTGTTCAAAAACTGCTGCTATGGGCAAGTCATTCAACGGAACATCCAACATATTCCATCGTGTGCCCAATTATTTTAATGTCAATACTTCAATCAGTGCATGGTACATTTACAGCTCACTTTCTCTAACGAGATTATTAATCTCGTCAACAAATGCTCGAACTTCCCCAAAACCGGCAGTACTCATCTTAAATTTTAGCTTACCATGACAAGCTGTTCTGCTCTTGTTACCAAATCGATATTGGGTTTTTGCCAAGCAATTATGGTAGCACCCTACACAATCCTCCAAATTATTAAACATACGCTTCGCAAATCCCTGTGACTTATCAGCCAACCGGTCTAGTGTATCCTCCATTCGATTACTTTTTCTATGCCAGGTCTCAGGCTTTCCGTTCGTTATAAGATACCATTGTAGAGAATGATCAAACATATCATTACTCAGATATATGGCATAAGAAACTCCATATTCGGAAGCCACATACGTTATTTTGTTACCATTTTTCTCTAATAGTCTTTTGAATTTCAATGGTCTTAATGATTTCAGGTAATCATCAATATTTATAATTTCGCTTTGTATTTCTGCCGGAAGAAGTGATATACATTTATTTAAGTTAGGTGCAACACCGGGCTCAATCGTCTCATTTTTCATAATTGCCGCCGGTAATGAGTCCTCATTACGTAGGATATCAAAGCCATTCTCACACTCAGTTACAGAGAACGATTTTATGCTTAAATTCACCAGCTTATCACAGGCAATCTTTAATTCAAAACCTTCCTTATTCATCTCATTTAACGCTGGCGATTTCATGTATTTTTCCTTCTTTGAATAATACCTTTCCTCGCCGTTTATCAAGATTTGCATTTCTTTCAGATCGTATATAATTGATATTTCAGCATACTCATTCATGGTGATATGATTATGATAAAACATCGTCTTTCTCGTCGGAGCTACTATATCATCCATACGTCTATTATCAGACCATAAAGTGCCAAAGTTAATATGTCCTTTCCCTAATAGTATGTAGAATCCTGGTGCATCAATTTTTGCTGTCATATCAATTCTTAAGGGTAATTTGTATTTATTAGGAAGATAAATATATGAGTCTATAGATAAATGCTCTGCATCAAAACGCTGTGTTGGTATGGAATGTTTCGTCTTCACATATAGTAAATTATCCTTATAATCACACTCAACTTGTCCTTTTGTTATAAAATCATCCAGTTCAATATTTTGTTTTTTCAATTAAATCCCTCCACTACCTGCTTTTATGAGCATATCAATAATATGCATATCACATTATTGATACTAACAGTGCTTCATCTGTTAATTCTTATAATTCACTCAATAGTATATTCAAAAAACTACTCTTTGAATCTTTACTCCAATCAACCATAAAGTTATGAAGACAATCATTATCATCTTTGTATTTTACAGTTAATCCTAATAAAATTCCTTATCATGTGCTTTAAAAAAGTCATAATAGGTGCGTACATTTTCTAGATCTGTCCAGCGTTTTACCGTAACAGGATTCTCATCAAGGTTATATATTTTGGCGCCGCGCATAGCAAGCAGAAACGGTGAATGTGTCGAGATAATAAATTGACAACTATAAAATCTGGCGGACTCCTCAAGAAAATCCACTAGTTCCATTTGGCGCTTAGGAGACAGGCTGTTTTCCGGCTCGTCCAATAAATAAAGTCCACCCTCTCCAATTTTTTCAGTAAAATAAAGAAATGCGCTTTCTCCATTCGAATATTCTCGAACATTATCAATCAATTCGCTTCTTACAAATCTGGATTGGGTTTTACGTCTGGCGTTATTCACTTTTTTCAACTGCTCATAATCTGCCAATGATTTCATCTGAAATTGTGAGTATTTTGCATCCAGATATTCATCAAATAGCTCTTCTCGTTTAGCATCGATTCCTTCGTTCAAGTTACGAATGTTCAGCATATAATCAAACACATCATCACTGGTGATAATTCTACTCTTTTCCGGTATGTCCTCCTCCGTATTCATGTTACACAGCTTAACATAATCTGGAAAAAAATTAGATTTATTATAGATAGAATCACGGTTAATACCTGTCTTCTCTGCAATCACATTCAGTGCTGTAGATTTCCCCGAACCATTCCCTCCATACAATATGGTAACCGGCTCAAAATCAAGCCTGTCAAGGTCAGACTTTGATAATATCTTAAATGGATAAAACGAATCATAGCAAGTCCTTTTGATACTCAGAAAAAAATCAAATTCCATGTCAGCACTTGGGAAAGTAACGCTTTGTAAATAAATCATTTATTGTTTCTCCTTCGTTATTTAATGCATTAAATATCATTTATTCCCTTAATATTTTCTGCATCGCTTTACCTTTCGCTAACTCATCGATTAATTTATCTAAATATCGGATTTTCCGCATTAAATCATCTTCTATTTCTTCCACTCGATATCCACAGATGACTCCTTTGATAAGTACCTCCTTCGGATTAATATGAGGTGCCTTTTTAAAAAACGTTTCCACATCTGCTTCTTTCATTAATTGTTGATGAAAAGTTTGCTCATCATAACCGGTAAGCCAATATATGATTTCATCTACTTCCTTTTTTGTTCTCCCTTTTTTCTCTACTTTTTGAATATAAAGCGGATATATACTTGAAAAAGGCATAGTAAAAATACGCGGTCTCTCCATTTTAAACGCTCCTTTGTTAATATAAATAATTTCAATTCTAAGCCTGATGATACAAAGGTTGATGTTTATATTTAGAACTATTAATCTATTACCGTAATTTTGTTCTAACTAATTTGATAACCTGCTTCCTCTAATACCGTTAATGCTTTAATATAATTTTCTTCTTTTGTCAATATATAATCTGTATTATAGGTTGAAATTGCAAAAATACCAATTTCGTTGTCAGCTAATAATGTTGAAATTCTTGATAAGATACCAATGAGGGAAAATTCTAAAACACCTTGTATCCTAAATGCTTTCCAACCATCGTCTCTTTCAATCACATTTGCCGGAACATTTTCCGTAATACAAACCAAGGAAATTTCTTCATCGGTTTTACCCAAGAAGCAAAACTCACTATTAAAATCCACTTCTGTTAAATCTACAATCTTACATACCGAAAAGCTATATGATATTTTTTTGATTTCCATAGACAGTTCTCCAGTTTCTTGCTATATATTTCTATATCTTTGTATCTTTGTATCTTTATATCTTTGTATCTTTGTAACTTTGTAACTTTGTATCTTTTTATCTGTATATCTTTGTTTCTTTCTATATCTTTATAATCTTTCTGTTTCCTTCGATTTCCTTCAATTTTTTTCTGTATCCTTCTATTTCTTTCTGTATCCTTCTGTTTTTTTCTATTTCATCTATTCTTTTATAAACTCTCTATTTTTTCCTAAATCACTTACAAATCCTTATTCATGCTTTCTCGGTTTTGTTCTTTTTATGATCTTTTACTATACTGATAACGCTTGGTACTCCAATGGTACCGATAACGAATACCGGCCCACCGAAATTGCTGATATGATAGCCTCTCTCCAAGGTATCAATCACATACCAAAGAATGCCGCCTATCATGGACAAAACCAATAGTATCCACTCTCTTTTTCTTGTATTCATAAATACCTCCCATTTCGTAATTCTACGAATAAAGAAAATTTTTGTAATCTATTGAATAAGAAATTTTTCTCTCTGCTTCTTCTACGGAGTTACAATTGTGCACTATAAAATACTTCATACATTCCTTAGTTAAGGCGTCGATTATACCCTCAATACGATATATTTTCTTTTCTGCCAGGTTTATGCCAAGCTCCACATTTTCTTCTAGCGACATCATTATTTGCCCCTTTAGAATTGATTTACTCTTCGCTATCATTATAGCTCCATCACGGTTCCGGTGGAGATATAATTCATCTGCTGTCCCATCTCTTGTTGTAACACTTCATAAGGCTGTATACCGGTGCAGTGGAACGTATAAAATTTACTTCTCTTACTTTTCAAAATCGCTGCCAACTCTTTCAGATATTGAAGATGTTTTACATTCTTAACCGATAATTGGAAGATATGAAATCCACTGAATACTGTATTAATATCCTTTCCAGTAATTGATTCTGCCTTTTCCATAATATTTACAATTCCTTTATGAGCACAACCGGCAACCAAAATCGCTTCATTTTGTTGGGATATTATTAAGCTCTGTTCATGTTCAAAGGTATCATTCTGATATTTTTTCCCAACTTTTTGATATAATTTTTTGTTAGTAGTTGATATGTATTTTTGTTCTGTTATGTTGGAGAAAAGCTGCAACTCATCATCAATTTTATAAAAACCCTTCGTAGAAATCAATCTGTCACATTTCTCTAAGCCCTTGTCCAATCCAACATATACTTTGATTCCAAGAACGCTATAATAATACGGTTCAAATGCATTTTCTCTGATATATATCTTTGCCTTTTGATTTTTTTCTAGAAATGACTTATTTGCATCACTGGTATAACACTCCATTTATATATAGAAAAATATCAAACTTTTATGTATTATATCATTACTTTCATACAAATTAAAGTATATGACTTCTTTTTAATGGAAAAATGATACAAAAAACCTTTCAAACTAAAACCTTGCTAATAGAAAACAAGGGGTAATTATATTAATTAAGCAATTTGTACATTGATAATTAAATATAAATAGTTGATAGCATTGGAAGAACATGGTATAAATAATCTATTAGTTATAAAATTATTTCATTATGTTGTTCGCAAACGTTAGCAACAACGAACTAAGTATTATGAATGTATGGGGGTATATAATGGGTTATGCAATAGTAGGATATTTTGATAAAACTTCAGACGAAAAAATAAGAACATTATGGAAAGCGTTAGCTGATATAGGTGTAGATGATTACCTAACTAATTCAGAGAATAACCCACATATTAAATTTGCTATGTTTAATTCAATTAATTTACTGTCAGCACAAAATGAACTTCTTCTTCTTTCAAAAAGACTTGAGAAAATAAAAATCCATTTTAAAAAATATGGTATATATCCGAGTGATAAACCGTTTCTAACAATTGATATTGCTGATAATAATGAAATTTTAAAATTGCATATAGAGATACAAAATATTTTTAATAAGTTTTATGAAGCAGATGCGCGAGGCTATTTTGATATAGGAATTTGGAAGCCTGATTGTCAACTTACCGTGTCGTTTGATAAATCAAAATTAGCAACAGCAATGGATTATTTAGTTGATACCAGTATGCCTTTTAATGGAAAATTAGAGAAAATTGGGCTTATTGAATATCATCCTGCAAAACAACTTTTTACATATCCTCTGTGTTGATATTACGAGTACATCACACCAAAAAAATAAGAATAGAGAATAAAAACTCTATTCTTATATAGTACAAACACTAATTATGATGTACTAAACCGTTGGTAGCATGTGCATCAACACAACATTGAATTACGTTCATAAAAATCTAGTAATGAAAGGTTGTTTTATTTATAATTGATCTTTATCAATTGTTTTTCCGTCTTTCCAGATTCTCTCCAGATTATAAAACAAACGATCTTCTTTTGAGAAGACGTGAACGACTACATCGCCGTAATCAAGTAATATCCAGCTGGCAGACCTAACTCCCTCGATTCTTTTTGGCTCATAACCGCTTCTACCAAGCTTGTCTGTAACCGAATGAACCAATGCATCTACCTGCGATGCGTTATTACCGTTAGCAATTATAAAGTAATCGGCAATAATGGATATATCCTTTATTTCGATGATTTGAATATCCTCACCTTTTTTTTCATCTAAAGCTTCATAAGCTAATTTTACCATCTGTTTTGAAATGTCCATAATCATTCCCCTTTCATTCTATTGTAGCTGCAGTACAGTCTTATAATATTCATAAGTATCTACCGTCAAGGTGTCAATTTCATCTCCGGCAGTTTCTGTTAGATACTTAAGTGTATTTTCTGTTATCATATAAACTGCGGTATCCAAATCCATATAGGCAACCCTTCGTATCTCATCTAGTCTGGGAATCGGCCTACGATTGGGTTCTATAAAATCCGCTGTAAAGATAATTTTCTCTAATAATGCCATTGCCGGCCGCCCTGTTGTATGATAGGTTATGGCCTTTAAGATTTCTTCATCTTCAATGCCAAACCTCTCTCTGGCTATAGCTGCTCCCACCTTTGCATGTAATAGATGAACAGCTGCTTCTTCTGTTTTAGATACAGGTAGCTGATACACCTTACATGCCTCTAAAAGCTCCTGAGCTGTCAAATTCTTCGCACAATCATGAAGAATTCCTGCAATTCTGGCCTTATCGATATCATACCCATAGATTACAGCCAAATCATGAGCCACCTCTTCCACTCCTAAGCTGTGAAGATACCTCTTATCGTCAAGTGTAACCTTTAAGTTGCTTCTTATAAGTTCCAAATCCATTATCCTGCGTCCTCCGGAGTATCCGAATACAGATTGTACTTATTAATATATTCTATGACTGCTTCGGGTACATAATAACGAATCGATTGTTTCGATGCAATTCTCTCTCTAATCACTCCGGATGCAAGCTGTATGGTTGGCATATCAATCTGCATTATTCTGGCATTGAATTTATTTTCTAAATATGAAGCGTGCTCATTAATTTCTTCCTGATTTGCATTATCACGCCCAGCCACAACTACGATACAAAGATCAAAAATGGTCTGAGGATTCTTCCATTTCTCCATCATAAATAGAGAATCGGTCCCTACAATAAAGTAAAACTCTGTATTAGGATAATTCTCCTTCAGAAGAGTTAACGTATCTGCCGTATAGGTAAATCCTTCACGTTGAAGTTCCATTGTGGATAATTCAAAATGCGGATTATTATAGGTAGCCAATTTAACCATATCTACTCTCTGCTGGTCTGTTACCTCCTCGGGTTTCGCTTTATGGGGAGGATTTTTAGAGGGCATAAATAGAACTTTATCAAAGCCGATTTGCTCATAAGCATATTCCGCTAAAAACAAATGTCCGAAATGAATTGGATTAAAGGTACCACCCATAATACCAATTTTTTTCATATTTTCTCCCATTCCGCCGCCAATGGCAGCACAAAAAATAATCCCTACTTTTTCGCTTTTTTCTCTTCCGGAAGGATTATTTTCTTCTTATCCTTGGATTCACGATACAGAACGATTTTTTTACCAATTACCTGTACAATTTCCGAATGAGTACGTTCCGAAATGGTTCGTGCAATTTCATTCGGATCGTCCATACAGTTTTTCAATACATTTATTTTAATCAGTTCTCTAGCTTCTAATGCCTCTGATACTCCTTCTGTAATTTCCGGTGTTAAAGAGGATTTTCCGATTTGATATATCGGATCCATTGTCATCGCTAAACCTTTTAAATAAGCTCTTTGCTTTGTTGTCATCCGTAAACTCCTTTCAAACTGAGGTGGGTGATTGCTTCGCAACTACTTGT
This sequence comes from Bacillota bacterium, assembly GCA_023414875.1. GTDB lineage: Bacteria > Bacillota > Clostridia > Lachnospirales > Lachnospiraceae > Mobilitalea. Next base: position 174,449 of record JAEZMV010000012.1, read on the forward strand.
AGTAATCGAATTGCAATCCATACAATCTTACTGTGTCACCATCCTGAATACCTAGACCTTCTAACTGTTCCAGAATTCCATTCTCTTTTAAGAACTTCTGGAAGAATTCAAAGCCTTTCTCTGATTCAAGATTTGTATAACCAAGCATACGTTCAATACGTGGACCTTCCACCGCATATAGATGTTCATCTTCCTTCCATACCTCAAACGGTTCATTGGAATTAGCCAAATCTTCAGGGAAGAACTCTCTCTCAAAAACAATTGGTGCAGTATTAAGCTCTGATAGCATTCCTTTTACATGATACAATAATTCCTTTACGCCTTTACCGCTGACTGCCGATAGAGCAAATACCGGAATGCCCTGAGGTTCAAAGGTTTCTCTTAACTGCTTGATAACCTCATCGGCATCCTCTTCCAGCATAACGTCCGTCTTATTCGCTGCTATGACCTGTGGACGCTTTGCCAGCTCCGGATTATAAGCTGTCAATTCCGAATTGATTAAATTGATATCATCCATTGGATCTCTACCTTCTGTAGACGCTGCATCGACTAGGTGGATGATTACCTTAGTACGTTCAATATGTCTTAAGAATTCATGTCCTAATCCAAGGCCTTCGGAAGCACCTTCTATCAATCCGGGAATATCTGCTATAACAAATCCGCCGCCCTCCAAATCCACAACACCCAAATTTGGAGTTAAGGTTGTAAAATGATAATTTCCTATTTTAGGCTTAGCATTCGTTACTCGGGATAAAAAGGTTGATTTACCCACATTCGGAAAGCCCACCAGACCAACATCAGCTATTACCTTAAGTTCCAGGATCACGTCCATTTCCTGAGCTTTCTGTCCGGGTTGAGCGTACATCGGGGCCTGCATCGTAGCTGTTGCATAATGCTGATTACCTTTTCCGCCCTTACCGCCTTTTAATATAACCTCTCTGTTGTTTCCATGGGACATATCGGCAACCACTTTACCGGTTTCTTTTTCTTTAATCACAGTACCCGGGGGAACCTTAACAATCAAGTCCTCTCCGTCCTTACCGTGGCATTTCTTCTTTCTACCGTCTTCCCCGTCCTGTGCACTAAATTTTCGAACAAATCGAAAATCTGTCAGGGTATTTAATCCTTCATCTACTTCAAATATCAAATCTCCGCCTCTACCGCCGTCACCGCCGTCCGGACCTCCTGCAGGAACAAATATTTCCCTTCGAAAGCTGACATGACCGTCACCGCCCTTACCGGATCTGATATGAATTTCCGCTCTGTCTGCAAACATATTACCACCTGTTCAATGCATATACGCTAAAATCTCATATATAAAATCGTATCCTACATTGTCCTCTCTTCTAGTGTTACAATATTACTATCAAAATCTATTATTTCCAAATAACATTATGGTTATTATAAACTGAAATAATGGCGAATACAACCAAAAATCTCAGCCATGGTTTCATCATCAATTTATTAAATTAAGAAGTTTTTCTATCATATTAATGACTTTCCATTTATTGTATAAATAAACATTTTATACAAACTCTATACCTAAAAAATAACCCCAAATTCTGATCACTCGAGAATTTGGGGTTAATACCGAATGGTTAATTATTATTTAGCTTCAATCGGGTAAACACTTGCTTGTTTCTTATCTCTACCCTTGCGTTCGAATTTAACAACGCCATCAACTAAAGCAAATAATGTATCGTCGCCACCGCGTCCTACGTTAACTCCGGGATGGATTTTCGTTCCGCGCTGTCTGTAAAGAATATTTCCTGCAAGAACAAATTGGCCATCTGCTCTTTTTGCACCCAATCTCTTGGATTCGGAATCTCTACCGTTCTTGGTAGAACCAACACCCTTTTTATGAGCGAAAAATTGAAGGTTCATCTTTAACATGTTCTACACCTCCTAAATTCAAATTGCATTCAAAATGAATTAAATATAATGAAAAATCATTCCTATCATTCATTTATCATGATACAACTAATCTAAAGTTACTGTGATCTAACCTGAGAAAGCTTGATATACTTATCTGTATATTCGTCCGCTATTCCCTGAAGCCCAAGAGCCAGAGAGCTTAACAACAAATTTGTATTACTTTCCATCGGGGAAATCACATGAAATTCCATAAATCCTTTTTTCTCATTCTGTTCCAGTCGGAACTTAGCCGAGGTAAAATTCTCAATAGAATTTATTGTATTGATTACTAGGGCTGATACTGCAGCACATACAACATCACTACCATATTCCGAGTAGTCTGCATGTCCGGACAGTTGAAAGCCGGTAATCAGATTATCTGCATTTTTATAAATGGATACGTTTATCATATCATTTTCCTATGCGTTAATCTTTTCGATCTTTACCTTGGTAAATGGTTGTCTATGACCATTCTTCTTGTGATATCCAGACTTTCTCTTGTATCTGAAAACAATAACTTTTTTGTTCTTGCCTTCTTCTACAACAGTTGCTGTAACCTTAGCGTTAGCTACAGTAGGATTTCCTACTACTAAATCACCATTATTAACAGCAAGCACTTGATCAAAAGTAACAGTTGCTCCAGCTTCTGCACCAAGCTTTTCAACTTTAATGATATCGCCTTCCGCTACCTTGTACTGTTTTCCACCAGTTGCAATAATTGCGTACATATGGCACCTCCTATTATCATTACTCGCCAACTATGGTGTCTGTATCGCCAAAAATAAATATTTACATCTATTTTGGCCCAGAGCTTATACCTCGTTGTGCGGCACACTAAATTATGTTAGCATAATCAACACAATTTGTCAAATAATATTTTATCTCGATAAATATATCTATTTAAATTATGTTACTGTTTACACTTACCAGAAATTCGGATATATGATATCGATAAATGCTATCCGAAAAGTAGTATATGCAAATCGAACTACGTAATAAAATAAGAGGATATTCCCATGCGTCATAGGTATATAATATCAGCATGGTTCCTGCAGCTGTTCGCCCAGGTATTCATAAGTAGCATTACTCTGTTAACGGTCTTTATATTCTTAATATATCTAAAACATAATGATAGAAGGCAGTAATTTTGAGTTGAATGCATTTAGTTTTGAGCACAATTACGATAGTAAGGTATTGTGAGTAAAGGGATAAACTCCTTGTTCTAGTGTTCGTATAGAGTAGCTATCTCATGTATTCTACGCTTCATTTCTGTGCGGATATGTAACGGCTCTAGGCACTCGCATTTATCCCCAAAACCGAAAAGAATATTGTAGTAGTATTCGTTCTCTATGAACGGAAAACTAACAATATAATGCTCATTACCATCTGGCGAAAAGTGTTCATAAGCACAATAATCAAGTACCCTGTCCATGACAGATTTATGAATACGAATTTTGATTTTTGTTTGCATAGTTTCCAATATATCAGCAATATCTAACTGCGGTTTTTGATAATCCCGTGGCGTAAATAATTCCTCTTGTATTTGTAAGTTTGATATGCGGGATAATTTGAATAAGCGAAAATCATTTCTTTTATGGCAATACCCTTGCAGGTACCAATGATTGCTTTTTAATACAAGCTGATAAGGCTCTGCTGTTCGTGCGGTCTTATTTCCGTAGCGGTCTGCATATTCAAACGAAAGTAGCTTACTTTCCTGTAAAGCTGTTTTGATTATTTCTAAATATGGTTGTATGTTCCTGTTACCCATCCACGGACTTAAATCAATATATAATTGATTTGCTTTTAATTCAATATCCTTCGCTCTATCGGCGGGGATAAAACTTTTGACTTTCGCAAGGGCATTTACCAGCTCATCACCTCGTATCATATTGGAAAGACTGGAAAGTCCCATCAAGATAGCGGATAGGTCGGCAGTCGAAAAAACCTTTTTATCAAGCTTGTAATTCTGCATAATTTCAAAGCCGCCACCCACACCCGATGTAGAGCGAACAGGAATACCCGCCTGGTTGATCGTGTCTATGTCGCGGTAGATTGTGCGGGGTGAAACTTCAAACATATCAGCTAACTCCTGTGCGCCTATACGCTCTTTATCAAGGAGAATCATAATAATGCTAACAAGCCTGTCAACTTTCATCTGATAGCCGCCTTTCAAAATTTCTTTTTAATCATTATAGATTGTGGCCATACTGTTGTCAACAATTACATGCTACAATAAAAATGAAAACAAATTAATCTAGCTATCAGGAGGATACACTATGACAAAACAAGCCTTAGTAATAATTGATATTCAAAATGATATAACAAAGAATTATAAGGATATTATTGATAATATCAATAAAGCGATTGACCTAGCAGTCAATCATAATATTCATGTTATTTATATAAGACATGAAAATTTATCAGCCGGCACGAGGACTTTTAAGCCCAGTACATATGGGTCTGAATTAGCTTCAGACTTAAAAATTGTTTCAAAAAATGTTTTTACAAAATTCAAAGGAAACGCATTAAGCAATGAAGAATTTACAGATTTTATTAGTAAAAATGAAATAACTGATTTCTTCATAACAGGAGCAGATGCTGTTGCTTGTGTTAAATCAACCTGTTATAACTTATGCAAAGCAAATTATAGCGTTAATGTATTATCCGATTGCATTACTAGTTATGATAAAAGAAAAATTGAAGAAATGCTGGGCTATTATGAAAGTAAAGGTAGTAAAATCATTCGTTTAAATGACTTGCTATAGGGTTGATATGAGAAATTCTTCCACAATCAATTTGACAAATCAAAGAATTAAAACTATAATTACTTCATAATAAAAAAAGAGAGGGTGTTTGTTTGTTAAGTGTGTCTGTATCGACGGTAACAACTAAATAGTTGTAAAGGCTACGGTAAAATCGGGATTAATCTATTCCGTTCATACCGGTTTCCTTTGGCATTAGCTTATTAGTTAATGCTTGATTCGTCTACCTTACAGATGCTCAAACACCATCGCATTATAATAATCATTCATATTATTGAATCGAATGATTCATTCGTAATCGTGACATTTGATGTCACGTTTTTCTTTTGAATGGGATTCTTTATAATGGATTTAGACCCGCGGGAGTACTCTGTTGATCTGCATTTTCATGCAGTCAGGTAGAAGTATGATTGCGGGTTTTTTAATACTTTTTATTCTGACCTTAATCCTTACTGATCCAAGGTGAAGGTCTTATCAATGTAACCGAAAGGAATTAGAAAGAAAATGAATATTATTGAAACCAAGAATTTAACAAAAACATATCAACGCTTCAAAAAGGAGCCCGGGTTAAAAGGTAGCTTTAAATCATTATTTAAGCGTGAATTTGTAACCAAAACCGCGGTGGCTGATTTTGATTTCACGGTACAGGAGGGTGAATTCATCGGTTTAATCGGTCCTAACGGTGCCGGAAAAACAACCCTTGTTAAGATGCTTACCGGAATCATAGCCCCTTCTTCAGGAGAAATCTCTGTTGCAGGCTACTATCCGAATAAGCTGGAGCATGATTTTAAGAAGCAATATGCAGTCGTTATGGGCCAAAAAAGCCAGTTATTCTTTGAGCTGTCTGCGGCAGATACCTTTCTGTTGTTCAAAGAGCTTTATCATATATCTGATGAAGAATACCATAAGAACCTTGATTACTTTATTCAACTGTTTGGTGTATCCGAGATACTTGATGTTCAGGTTCGGACATTATCTCTCGGCGAACGTATGAAGATGGAATTAATCGTCGCTTTGCTGCACAACCCGAAGGTACTGTTTTTGGATGAACCAACGATCGGATTGGATGCCGTTGCGCAGAAACAGATTCGTAAATTTCTTAAGGAAGTTAACGAAACAAGGGGAACTACGATCATACTAACCTCCCACTACATGGAGGATATTAAAAGTCTCTGCAAACGATGTGTAGTCATCAACGGAGGGGCTAAACTTTATGACGGTGATACGGATACCTTATTCCAAAAATATCAGACCCATAAGAAGGTGACCATCTCCCTGGAGCATGACGAAACCATTACCATAAATCATGATTATTCTGTGTTAGAACAGCTTCCTTATAAAATTAGTCTGTTGATTCGAAAAGAGAACTCACAGGATCTACTGAAGGATGTCCTAAGTAGTTATGATTTGAATGACATTTCCATTGAGGAAGAGGATATTGGAAATGTTGTAGAACGTATTTATAATGACAAAAGCGGGGTATCAGAATGAAGAAATATATAGAGATATCAAAGATAATATTTAAAACACAGCTGGCCTGGCGTTTTGATATCGCAGTGAATGTGTTATTTACGATTGTAAAAATCGTATTTGCCTACCTTCTCTGGGAAAACATATTCGACGAACGCCAGATAGTTGCTGACTTTACCTTTCATACAATGCTCTCCTACTACATTATCAACTCATTTTTATCCCAGCTTGATATGTCAGATGGGATCAGTAATGAAATCAGTTCCAAAATTCGCGGGGGAACTTTCTCGAAATTCATGGTAATACCGGTAAACATACAAGGCTACTTTATGGCTCAAGCCGCCGGTTCCTCGATATTTTATATGCTGTTTAACTTAATAGCTGCCTTGGTTTGGGTATTTATCTTCCAAATCAAATTTGTGTTTACTGCAAATCCTCTGCATATTATATCCGCCTTATTAATGGTACTGCTTGGTTTAATTTTTATGATACAGATGAATTATTTTCTGGGGTTGTTAACCCTAAAGTTTCAGGATATTTACCTGTTTCTAATGATTAAGAACAATATCCTGCTGTTCGTAACCGGAACCTTAATTCCCTTAACATTGTTACCTGATCCTATTGTAGCAGTTATGAGGTTCTTCCCATTTTACTATATCTCCTATCTTCCCTCCATGTTACTGATTGGAAGAAACTCGGAGGAGATATGGTACGGGGCAGTCATTCTTCCGGTCTGGATACTACTGTTTCTGTTTCTTAATAAAATCACTTATAAGATACTTCGTGTCAGATATGATGGGGTGGGCATATGAAAAATAATCTTAAATTCATTTTAACCTTAATAAAAATGAAGCTGTCTCGGTTGTTGGTATTCCGACTGTCTTTCTTTGGAGCCTTCTTTGTTGATGGAACTATGTTTCTGTTGCAAATACTGATGTATCAGGCAATATACTCTCAGGTTGATACCATAGGTGGTTGGGCAAAGGGCGAAATGATCATCTTTGTCGGAACCTTCTCTTTGATTAATGCACTGAATATGACAATTTTCTTCTTTGGAAGCATGGAGATACCAAATAAAATTAAAAGCGGTGATCTGGATCATTACTTGACAAAGCCGGTTAACCCGTTATTAAGGCTTACCTTTGAAAGTGTTGATCCAGGCTCAATTCCCCTTGTGATTGCGAGTATCGTGTTAATCCTTTATGGTATCAATGTTGCAGAGCTTAAGGTAACCTTACTTAGAGCTGTGGTATATGTTGTTTTTGTATTATTAATGACTTTATTATGGTATGATCTCCAAATCATTATTAATTCAATTCCTTTCTTTACGATATCGGCTGCGAACATCAGCCGAATGAGTGATACCATGCTGGAATTATGTTTAAAAATACCGGGAACCTTGTTTAGTGGAGTCTTTAAATTCATTTTTTGCCTAGTATTACCCTACGGTATTATAGCCACACTTCCGGCACAATATATATCCGGTAAGCTAGCACCCTATGGTTTAGCTTATGGTTGCCTGATCGTTTTCCTATTTACGGTATTTACTCTATGGTTTTGGCGTTTTGGCTTGAAGCATTATAAAAGTGCCAGTAGTTAATAGACATAATATTATTATGTATCCTATTGATACTTACAATAGCTTATGGTAATTATCTATAACCTCTGCTTTATAAACTGAAATGTTATCTCAGCTTCTGCTTACCATGCTATCATATGACTTATTGACTATAAGATACTCCGCATTCACTAAAATTGCATATTTGGTAAAGAGCATATCATTACCAAAAGATACTTAACTAATCTGCAATTATGTGAAAATAAATGCAATACCTAGATCATAACCACGATCTCCCATATGAACTAAAATGCCCAGTGTAGCTATCTCATCATAATAACCTTGGGCATTTTTCTTTTTAAGATTTCATCTTCCCAGTTAACTTTTATATATGTTTCGGGGGTAGCTGTATCAGCTCTGCTACATGCTCGAGCTGTGCTTCAACAGTGCGGATTGACAAAATATAACATATGAATTATACTTTTAAAAAGCTAAAAACATAGTAATGTATGGTATAGAAAGAGAGATTATATGATTTTAGAGAGCATGCCCTAAGGTGCTTTGAAAATATAAATATAAGGGGCTATCAAATGGTAGGAAAAATTAAAAATTTGAAGAAGATATATATAGTATTTTTTATTCTTGGAGTTATTGGAGCTGTTGCGTTAATTTTGATTTATAGTAGTAAGCAAGAAATTGGTACCACTATAAATAAAAACACGCAAATTGAAAACACGGAAATCGAAAACGAAAAACTTGAAGATTATGAGGAAATCTTCTATAAAAACAAAGATAGATTTACCGAATTATCAAGAAGTCTTATGACATTTGAAAATGATATTAGCATTACTAAGGAAACAAATGAAATCATAATTGATAAAGATGGAAAAGAGTTAGGGATATCAAAAACTTCACTTGATCAAGATTTAAAAGATAATATTAAAGATACAATGAATGATTTAGCTTTAAGAAGGATTGAAAAAAAAGCTACCTATATAGAATTTTCATATGATAGCTTAACAGATCGATATAGTATCGTATTTACTCCTAATAGAAATCAACTAAATAGCTATACCGATATTCAAGATTTAGGAGATGATTGGTATTACTGCTATATATGTAATGAATAAGCAAAAATATATTGGATATAAAAAGATACAAATTAAGGGTACTGTAGAGATTAGCTAGACTTTCATATTAAGCCTGATAGCTTGCCTAATTATAAAAGCCTGATAGATGTTTTCTACAGGATTTACTCTGTGATATCATATAAATCAGCTGAAATATATTCTATCAGCTGTTCTCTCGGTATACACAGCTGGCAACCCCTGACACCGGCGCTTATCGTAATCTCGTCAAACAGAATCGCCGTTTCATCCATATACGTAGGATACTTCTTCTTCATCCCAATCGGTGAGCATCCGCCCCGGATGTAACCGGTTGTTCCAAGCAGGTCCTTGACAGGAAGCATCTCGATCTTCTTATCTCCTATTACAGATGCGGCTTTCTTAAGGTTCAATTCCAGATTTACCGGGATGCAGAATACAACGATACCCTTCTTCTCACCCTTAGCAACCAGAGTTTTAAATACCTGTTCCGGTGGCAGCTGTATCAATTCTGCTACATGCTCTCCACCTAAATTATTCTCATCCACTTCATATTCCATCGCCCTATAAGGTATTCCTGCCTGATCCAGAAGGCGCATTACATTTGTTTTTATCATGGCTTATCCATCTTTCTCATATATTATCTCTAACGACACAATAACAAACGTTCATAGAAGCAATTATTAGATATTTGTCATCGAATACGGTTCGTATAAAACTGCTAAATTTGTATTTTTATAAGTTACATTAGATTCACCACAATGATTACGGGTATCATCCACTTTTGGCTTATGATGAACTTTCCATGATTTATTATGAGCGGTATACTTTTTTCACAATGAAAGGCCTCTCTTTTATTTTCCATCAAAACCATCCTTGTTGATACCAAAATTCAATTCCTCCACCTGCTCATGCAGAGGTTTTCGTACCTTTTTCCTGGTTACTTCCACCAGTCCCAAAGCTGTCATATCCACCAAGGTAGTCTTAATCGGGTCCTTCTTAATGTATTCCTCCAGCTCCTCCATCAGTAGCTCTTTATCTTTCTTTAATTCCATATCAATAAAATCAATAATTATGATACCGGAAAGATTACGCAGTCTGATTTGTTTTGCTATCTCTTTCGCTGCTTCCCGATTCACCTTAAGAAAGGTCTCCTGTACCTTCTTCTTACCCGCTACTGCTTTACCGGTATTCACATCAATAACGGTCAGTGCTTCTGTAGGCTGGATGACCAATGAACCGCCGGACTTTAACCATACCATCGGCCGAACAGCACCTAACAGCTTATCATTGATCCCATATAAACCGGCCAGACTCAGGGTAGCATCCTGATAAAAACGCAGCTTTTCCATATCCTCCGGCTGGTATGCTTCAAGAAAATTCTTGATATTATCATAAAGCTCCGGATCATCCGTTACAAATTCATCTACATTATCCGCGTAGCCATCTCGGATATCACAGATATAATTCGGAGGTGTTTTGAACAATAGGGAAAAACGACTCTTATGGACACCGAATTTACGGATATTTTCATAAGTGTCAATTAGTGTCTGCATCTCGCTTATAATCTTTTCCTCCGGCATATAGGCTGCATTGGTGCGGATTATGAACCCAAATTCCGTATGTCCAAATTTCTTTGAGATACTGCGTAGACGGTTTCTTTCTTTTTCATCGGTGATTTTGGAGGAAACACCATTGGTAGCTTTTCCATAGGTTAAAGCAGCATATTTGCCGGTAAAGCTAAGATTCGAGCTTACGACCGGAGCTTTCGTCTTAACATCCTCTTTCGTCACCTGAACCAGTAGCTCATCTCCGATCTTAACTTTAACATCAGTAAGCTTTCTATCATCATCATTTTGGGTATTTGCCATAATCGGGTAACGGTTTTCCTCTAGAGAGAAATAACACATCCTACCCTCAGCAATTTCAATAAAGGCAGCATTGATATTCTTTATAATATTCTTAACCTTACCGAGATAGATATTTCCAAGAATTCCTGATTCCTCGGAAGCATTCAGGGAAACCTGAACCATATCCTTGCCTTCAAAGAACGCAGATATAATCTTCTTATCATGTTTTGTTATAATCAATTTATTCTCCATTCTTTGTACCTCCTTAACGTATCATATTTTGGTAATTGCGATTGTATATACTATACATAAAAAGATATTGTTATTAAGTTTCACAATTATTAATCTGATTACATTCTTAATCGTTCTTTATCGTTCTTTATCTTTCTTTATCGCTCCAGCTGATCCAGCGGAACTAACTTTCCACTTTCTTCTCTGGTATATACTTCAATACGATGAACCTGCCATGCAAATTCTTCAAAGGATAAACCTATATAATCGTAAAAGGCTTTCATTACCAGTTCCGGCTTTAAATTTACAGAGCTTCCGGTTTCCAGCTGTAGATATACTTTGATTCCATTGTTATATTGGTCAGCAACACTGTCCGGCTTTTTCGTAATTAAGGTATCGGCAGCGTTTGTTACTGGCATTTTCAATTCGGCCCTAAGCTTGTCCTCATATTCCATCCGGTCATAAGCAGTCATGGTAATCATCGGTCGGATATCAACCGCCTTCTCACTGGTCTTCGTCTTTTTCTCAATTACAATTTCCTTCTGGGATATAAAACTGGTAAAAGCTTCCCGGAAGCTTTCCTGTGATTTGATCTCTCCCAAGGAATATCCATCCTTTAAGGATACCAGATAATCCGCAGAGGCTACCAAGGACATTGCAGTAATTACCCTCTTATTCTCCTCCGGTTCCAGCAGCGGATGAAACCCTATGACATGAAAGCCTTCCGTGAATACAGCATTCATTCGCTCCACCATAACCTCTGGTTCATCGCTGGAATGTAGCTGTATATCCACATATTCCGCATCACTGGTCAATCCAACACCTAGGGGTGCAGCAAAGGACATAATCTGGTGAGGACTGAAGCCCTTCGTATATTCATTATCAAAATTCGCCCTTCGAAAAGCCTTTTGAAAATATCTCATGACATCAAGATGACCTATGAATTTCATTGCACCGTATTTTTGAAATTTAATTCTTGCCTTCATTGCAAACCTCCTCCTTCGCTTGATCCAAGTCTTCTATAAAGCAGACACCACCGCCGAAGACTTTTGCACCGCAGTTATAGCAGGTTTGTGTACAGTTCGGAGTAACCTTCTCTCCGATCGCTCTCTTATATTCCCTAAGAAGAAACTGTTTTGTTACTCCGACATCAATGAAATCCCAAGGAAATATCTCGTCCTCTTCACGCTCTCTATTGTTGTAGAATGCCATATCGATACTGTTTTCTTCGAAGGCCTTCCTCCATTTATCATAATTAAAGTACTCGCTCCAGGAATCATACAGACATCCTGCTTTATAAGCATCATAAATCACCTTACTGATTCGGCGGTCACCCCTTGCCATAACGCCCTCCAGCTCGGTCAGTTCCGCTTCATGCCAGCTGTACTTGATGCTCTTACGATTTAGCTGATCATTCATTTTACCTCGAAGAAAACGTGCCTTGGCGATAAATTCCTCACCGGTATTCATTCTTGACCACTGGAACGGAGTAAAGGGCTTTGGTACAAAGAATGAGGTGCTGGAATTGATACTTACCTTACCGTTTCTCTGATCCTTCGGTATTGTATAATATTCTCTTGCAATGCGATCAGAAAGGATCGCAATACCTTCGATGTCCTCCTCAGTTTCCGTGGGGAGTCCAAGCATAAAGTAAAGCTTCACCCGATTCCAACCGCTTTGGAACGCTTTCATCGATCCACCAAGAATTGCTTCTTCGGATAATCCCTTATTGATAACATCCCGTAATCTCTGGGTTCCGGCCTCCGGTGCAAAGGTAAGGCTACTTTTTCTAACATCCTGTACCTTGCTCATAACATCGAGAGCAAAAGCATCAATTCTAAGGGACGGGAGGGATATATTAACGCCCTTATTACCAAATTCCTCGATCAAAAAATAAACCAATTCCTGCAGCTGTGAGTAATCACTGGAGCTTAAGGAGCTTAAGGATATCTCCTCATGTCCGGTGGACTGAAGCATTTCATAGGCACATTTTTTGAGGTACTCCAGGCTTCGTTCTCTGGTAGGGCGATAAATCATACCGGCCTGACAGAATCTGCAGCCACGGATACAGCCTCTTTGAATCTCTAGTACGACTCTGTCCTGAGTCGCCTTGATAAATGGAACCACAGGCTTTGTCGGATAAAACGCTTCGCTAAGGTTCATTTCAACCTTTTTCTTTACTTTATCCGGTGCAAATCCGTTATTTTGCGTAAAGCTATCTATGGTTCCGTCTTCTTTATATTTCACATCATAAAAAGCCGGCACATACATTCCCTCGATCCGTGCCACCATTTCCAAATATTCTTTTCTGGACCTACCTTCCTGTTTGCATATTTTATAAGCATCCAGCAGTTCATTATAAGAGGTCTCACCCTCTCCGATATAAAAGAAATCAAAGAAATCCGCGATGGGCTCCGGATTATAGCTACAGGGTCCGCCTCCGATGACAAGCGGATGTTCCTCGGTACGATCCTTTGCATAAAGTGGTATCTGTGAAAGCTCCAGTATCTGAAGGATGTTAGTATAACACATCTCATATTGAAGAGTTATCCCCAGAAAATCAAAATCCTTAATTGGATCCTGACTTTCCAATGCAAACAAAGGAATATTTTTTTCCCTCATCAGCTTGTCCATATCCACCCAAGGGGAATATACTCTTTCACAATAGGTATCCTCACGACGATTCAATATATCATATAAAATCTGAATTCCCAAATGAGACATTCCAATCTCATAAACATCAGGAAAACACATACAAAAGCGGATTTCCACTTTCTCCGGGTCTTTTACCTGCATATTAACTTCACCGCCGATATAGCGTGCCGGCTTTTCCACGGTTAATAGTATTTCATCCGAAAGTGCTAATTTTCTCATATTAATACCCATGCCTTTCTCGTAACCTGCAAACTTTGGGCCGTAGGCACAAAGTTGCGTGTGAAAGATTTATCTTTCACACTACCTCCACAATGCCACCTCGCGGCATCTTATGATGTTCACAAACACATAATTTCATAACATGTCTGGCTTATGCCCTATTGTGTAAAGCCTAGTTGCACGTTGATACACAGGCACAAACTTCTAAGTTATTATAACTGATATGTATTGAAATTACAACGAACATCACGAGAATTCCTATGCACTTTCGAACGCATTACTTAAACCACGCAACAAAAATATCCTCCAGCTCCTCCAAGGTATCGTTACCGGTTATATATTCCTGTATCACGCTATGTGTAAAATCTCCTATCTTAATCTCAAATTTATCAATGATAAAAACACTTAAAAACAGTACAATGGCACAAACAGATCTTAGGATTAAGGAACGGTAAGATGCAATTTCCTGTGGAGTGTTTTCCTCCTTTACAGCTGCTTCTTCCTCATTAGTAAAAAGATTAATTAATTTTGCTTTTTTATTATTCATCTGTTCTACTGTCTGAGTTTCGGAATCCATATAATTTACATCATAGGGTCTGCTATAAATCTGAGACGCACTGAGCTGACGCAAGCATGCTTCTCTTGCCTGACGTATATATTCAGCTCTGGATATCATCGGAGAATTTATAATATTTTCATTGGACACCAGTGGATAATCCTCATATTCATTTTCTTTATCCAACGTTTCCTCCGGTTTTTCTGTCAGGAAACCTTTTACGGTTGGTTTGTTGCTTTCATATACTCTTCCTGATAAAAATAAACTCTCATTCATGTTGTTGGAAAGATTCTTTTCAATTTGTTTTACAATCGTATCCTCACTTTTCGTATCCATGTGGCACCTCCTTTCAAGAGTGCATATATAAAAGGACAGCTTGTTTTCTGATTCATTATATTGCTATATAGCAATACTTATACCAACTTATACGAATACATTTCAAATAATCGGCGAATCAAGTAGGGCGTATACAACACAATGTTATGTACACGCCCTTCTTAGTGTGCCCAGTGGGCACACGTTATCGTTATCTTCATAAATATCAAATGGTATCCTTTATTACTTTATGCTATGAATGATCTATTTCATCTATAACGCTGTATTCCTATTATTTGCTTCTCTTTAGATTATTTCGTCCACCATACGATATCCCACCCCTACTTCAGTAATAATATACTTTGGCTCAGCAGGATTAGCTTCGATCTTTCTTCTGATATTCGCCATATTTACCCGAAGCGTTTGATTTTCATTGACATATGGACCCCAGATTTCTTTCATTAAGTAATCATGGGTAATCACTTTACCGACATTTTTTGAAAGAATGACGATAATTTTATATTCAATTGGAGTCAGATGAACATCCTTATCATCAACCTTAACAATTCGTTTCTCATAATCTATGAAAAGTCCCCCAATAACAATCTTATCTAACACCGGATGGCTTTCTTCTCTTACCATCTGTTTATGTCTTACTGCAGTTCTAATTCTTGCAAGAAGCTCCGAGGTTCCAAAGGGCTTAGTGATATAGTCATCCGCACCCAAATCAAGGGCCTCCACCTTTTCTCTTTCATGTCCTCTTGCTGAGACAACAATAATTGGAATACTACTCCAATTTCTGATATCCTTCAGTACTTCAATACCATCCTTATCCGGAAGTCCCAGATCCAACAATATCAGATCGGGGCAATGTGACGTGGTTAAGGATAGGGCATCCTTTCCCGTTGCTGCTTTTATAACGTTGTAATTATTATGAATTAATATGGTAGAAATAAAATTACTAATTGCTAAATCATCCTCGACTAATAAGATGACTAGTTTGTTATTCATACGTACACTCCTCCTTATACTGGTAAAGAGAAACGAAATACTGCTCCCCCATCCTCCTGATTGTAAGCCTCCAATTTACCTTGATGGGCATTTACAATAGAGCTACAGATGGATAAGCCGATCCCCATTCCCCTAGAGGAATCAGAGCTTCTCTTTCCATTTGGCACATAGGTCTCAAATAGATACGGAAAATCCTGCTCCGGTATCCCTTCTCCATTGTCACTCACTTCAAATACCGCCATATCATGTTCTTTCCTTAAGGATACTTTAATTTCAGTTTCTCCGGAATGCTTAATCGCATTTTCAATTAGATTAATGATTACCTGTTCAATTAATGTTCCATCCATCGGTACCATTAAGAGCTCCTCCGGTACCGTTACATTGATTTTCTGTTCCGGAAATCTCTTTCTGATTCTACTGATAGCCGCTGCGATGATCTCCTCCGCAGCTTCCGGTGTCTTAGTTACATTCGCTGTTTCTTCATTAATACGGGTAACAGATAACAGATTCTCTACCATACGGATCAACCACTGTGAATCTTCCTTAATATGTGTTACCAGCTGCTCCTTTGTTTCCTTCTCAAGGATATCATTATTTTCTAAAATAGCGGAGCTTGCTCCGAGTATTCCTGTCAGAGGGGTTCTAAGATCATGGGAAATCGCACGTAAGAGATTACTCCTCATCTTTTCCTTTTCAGTTTCTACCAATATCGCTCTTTGCTCATCAGATAACCTCTGACGCTCCAAAGCCATAGCAACCAGGGAGGTTATTCTGCGCATAAAGGCCCTGTTATTTTGATCAATCCGAAATCCCTGAGAACAGGATATCCCAAGTACTCCAAGTACATTTCCTTGGAATATAACCGGCATATAGTAAGCTCCTGCACCCATGAAGGTGTCTGTTCCGGAGCCTGCACGTTTCTGATTGATAAATACCCAATTAGCAACCGCTACCTCCTCGGGTAACAACAAAAAGGAGGCATCCTGTTCCTCTTTTGCCTGCTTCATAATACCATGGATACCATCCTCCGGATCATTGATATAGAATATGGTAGACCGCCCAAATATTTTAACAATGTATTCATTTGTTAAATCGACGATATTCTCCAGTCCTCTTGTTACCAGAAGCTTTTTATTGATTTCGTAAAGAACTTCTATTCTCTGTTCACGGCCCCTGGCTAACTCGGCCTGCGATTTCATTCTTACCGTCATTGTACTGGTTATTAAAGCTGTCAGTAACATAACAGCAAAGGTAATCGGATAGTCACTTTGAATTACGTTTAGGGTAAGTCTTGGTTCCATAAATAAATAATTATCAATTAATACACATAAAATGGATGCGACAATTCCATAGATATATCCTGATGTTATTCTTGAAATAATCAGTATGGTCAAAATATAAAGCATTGCAAAATTCTGATTTCTAAAATCCACCAGCGTTAACAATGCAGATATCAACATGGTTAATCCAATCATGCTGACTGTTTTAAGCACATCAGACCAGGAAAAGGATATCCTCTTGTTTGAAATTGCTTTCCTATTGGCACGATAGGTTTTTACTAAATTACTGTCCGGAATAATGTGTATTTCAGTATTATTTAACAAGGATATCAGCTTATCCTCTAAATCAATCTCAAATAAACTCTTAAAGGTTTTACGTCTTCTACTCTTACCGATAACGATATTCGTGATACCGGAAAACTTTGCATATTCAGCAACTGTTGTGGCGATATCTTGCCCGCTCAAGGTTGTAATTTCGGCTCCCAGCTGTTCCGCTAGTTCAACATTTGCCTGGAAGCTTTTCTTCTCCTCTTCCATCAACCTCTCAAAACCCTTATATTCAACATAAACCGCCACCCAGGGGGCATGGAAGGCCTCCGCTGTTCTAGCAGTCCATCGGATACATCTTGCAGAAGAAGGTGAACTACTAATACATACCAACATTTTTATATTCGTGGTCTTATCTGAAAACATACCTTCATTTTGGTTATTATGGCTGATTCGGTCAGCCGCTTTTCTCATCGCAACTTCGCGAAGCAGTCTTAGATTTTCTTTTGTCAAAAAATCAACGGAGGTACTTATATCATCATTGATTCTCTGAAGTTTTACCGACTCCAGACGTCTTAACAATTCATCCGGTTCAATGTCAATCAGTTTTACTTTATCTGCATAATCAAAGATATAATCCGGAACCGTCTCTGTCTCTGATACATGGGTAATCACCTGAACGATATCATTCAGGCTTTCGATATTCTGCACATTTACGGTGGTATAGACATCAATTCCTGAATTTAAAAGTTCTTCAATGTCCTGATATCTTTTTTTGTTACGCACCCCGATTTCATTGGAATGAGCAAGTTCATCGATCAATATAAGTTTAGGCTTTCTTTTTAATGCGCTATCAAGATCGAATTCCGTTCTGAGATTATTTTTATCATAAATTATCTTGCTCTGTAATATAGGTATTTCACCCAGCAGCTCCAGCGTTTCAGCACTTGTAGAGGGTTTTATATAGCCCGCGATGACATCGACTCCGTTTTGATATTGCTCCTGCGCATCATCCAGCATTGCGTAGGTTTTACCAGCACCGGTTGCATATCCAAAAAATATCTTCAAACGTCCTCTTCCATTCACAACCATGGATATATCGCTCATATGCTTTATCGGAGCTGATAATAAGATCCTTTATCTGATTACAGCTCCATCTCCTTTGATATCAGAAAATGTGATTTATTAATGTATTATGTATTTTTCAAATACTTAATAGCAATTTGTGTTCTATGTTCAAGACCTGTTTTCTCTAAGATAGTACTGATATGATTTCTAACCGTACCATTGGTCAGATACAATTTTTCTCCTATCTCTTTATTCGAGAGTCCCTCTGCAACCAGCTTAACAATTTCCAGCTCACGGGGCGACAAGAGCAGATCAAACAGATTACTTGGTGAAGCTCCGTTAGTTACTCGGTTACGGATAAATTCCAGTACATCAGCCTGGAATACGGTCCCTCCCGAATGGATTACCCGTATGGCTGACAAAATACGTTCCGCCGGGCTGTTTTTCAGTATATAACCATTCACTCCCGCCTTCAGGGCTCGTAATATTAGATCCGGTTCATCAAAGGTTGTTAATAGCAAAGGAATTGATAATTTAGCCGTTATGATCTCCTCGGCAGTCTGAATGCCATCCTGAATCGGCATACGAATATCCAGCATCGTCACCTCCGGCTTTAAGCTTCTGCACATTTCAACCGCCTGCTTTCCATCACTGGCGGCTCCTACGAATTCCAGATCCGGTTGAGTTTCAATTATCATTTTTAAACCCTCGCGGATGATTGCATCATCATCAGCAATTAATACTCTTATCATCATTTCCCCTGCTTTCGATGTTCATCAATAAATGATTTTATATAACAGCATTATAACTGAATGCATAAACTTTATCAAATAAATTAAAGTTTTTCGATTTAAGAGATATTACTATATCCTTCATCATTATCCTTACTAATTTATCTTTCATTCCGAATAATATTCTAGTGTCAAAAGCCTTCCAAATAACTAACATTCGTCAATATGCACATCAACACCTAACCTTTACTGTGATACAAAATATAGTTTGATGTGCAACTGTATGAAGTCGTAACGTACTTCATCCAAGCGAGAGCGTGTTGCGCTACATAGTCGAATCCTAGTAAGTAAATATATTAGTGATGCAAAAACCATTTATGCTCTTATTAAAAAAGCACCGGCCTTTCGCATTTATCGTTCTCTCTTCAATGGCCTCCAGACCTAGACCTTTCTCAAAGCTCTCTGTAGATTTCCCGTTATCCTTGTACTCCACCTTGATTATTTTTTTGAATACCTCGATACTTAGGATGAATTCGGTCGCATTCGAATGTTTTAACAAATTCGTTAAGCATTCCTTGAGGTTGTCATGAATACATACCCATTTTTCAATGGCAATAACATTCAAATCACCGGTCGTGTTTAATATTGTTACTTTATTATAATTCATTTTAAATTCTTCGAGAATTGCAGTTACTTCGTTGATCCCAATTAAATAATGTCCTACACGTTCGTCACGCAACGCTGTGCGTATTTCATCCACACCTTCTCTTAGATTTGTGATCGCCTTTTGAATACTTGCGGTTGCCTTATCCGGGTTATCCTTCATAATTAGCATGGCAGCCTCCAGCATAATAATACTTCCGGATATGCCATGACCGATCTGGTCATGTATTCTAGCCGTAATACGATTTCTTTCTTCAATTGAGGTTGTATACTTTAAGGTTCTTGTCAGTCGTTTCATATCCGCTAGTTTATTCTTTAGCTCAATGATGGTTTCCTTCTGACTATCATTATTTTCCTTGTAGCTATGCAATTTAATGATAATACTTCTACAAAACAGCACCATAATAAGTAATGCAAACGTAATTATGCTTGTCACCGGATTAGGTACGAATATGATATAAGACATCAGCAAAACAACACTGAGGATATAATAAAAATAGTAAGAATTAAAGAAGAGATCAAGAATATGTACTAATAAAATGATATATAACGGAAAGAAATGATCAATTCCCAAGGCAAAACATGCTACAACACTGGCACTTGCTGTAAGAGCAATTATTTTAGTTTTCTTCCAACGTTTCAGTAGCAGTTCCAATAAAAACACGCAGGCAAAGCTAAGTGTCGATATTACCATCAGGGTAATATCGACATCATTGGAGCTGTATAGTGTTAAAGCTACCATAATAGCTACTACTTTCGCCAGTAAATAAAGAAAGGGCTTGTTAATCATAGGATACCGCCTAATTATTTTTATAATTTTGTGAAAATAATACTGCACCTATTAATAAAGATAAAACCATATACAGAATAAGTATGATTATATTCGGAGAAATATTTGCGGTGATATCTGTCTGAATTCTTCGAAAGGTATCCATAAACCAGTATTGTGGCAATACCTTCGCAAGATTTTGCAGTGACTTTGGCGCCATATCAATTGGAAAATAAGCACCTCCAAGAATGCATCCCACGGATGAAAATCCGATGATAATTGAGGTAATTGAATTCTTCGATTTCATTGCCAACGCTATCGCAAGGGAAAAACATACCGTGAATAACGAAAATAAACACATCATAAAAATCAGCAACCATATGGGAACTCCTATTTTAATATCTGCAATATAGATATAAGTGCAATAAATACTAATTTGTATTAGACAGATTACATAACCAAAAATACCTGACCCAATGATATACTGTATGGGCATCACCGGGGTAATCTGAATTCGGCTAAATACTCCGGATAACCGATCATCCAAAGCCATATAGGATAATAAGATACAGATTGAAAATATAAACATTAAGTAAAAACCTATGGAATTGATAAAACCGAATTCTCCGGCTATAGCTTCTTTATCGATGGTCTGCGCTGCTGTCTGAGATATTTCTATGTCATTATGGTTATACTCATCCAGCAACCGATCAAATTCTTGCTGATCTCCCGCAGCTCCTGCCGATAAGATACTGATACTGCTCAAATAGGTATTAATGTATACCTGTATAAATGCTGCATTTTCATAGTCCTCGAGGGCTGTGATTGTTAACTCCTGTTGATTTCCGGATGCATATTGCTCATAAAAATCCTCCGGTATCTCTATTATAACTGATATATTTTTTTCAATCAACTCTGTTGAAAGTTTATCATAGGAATAACTTTCTACCACCTTGTAATCCAGTTGATTTGTAAGGTAATATTTAAAATCCTCCGATAGCTTACTCTGGTCCTCATCAATCAGACCGATGGAAATCTTAGAAACTGTTCCATCCACAGCCATATTGCCCATCGCATTTAGGATAATGCATAGCATGACTGCGCCAAATATGGATACGATTACAGCGATGAAATTACGTTTTATATTTGCTTTCGTTAGTAACCAGATATTTTTCATCGTTCCTCTTCCTTTCTGCTAAATATAAACGCACCAAATGCCAAAGCGATCACCATAACAAGACTGCATATTATGATTACCATATTTGCTTTCCCAAAACGTCCAAATACAGATAAGTCGAAGGCCGCCTGTTGAATCTGATACATAGGCATTGCATCAGTAAGGCCTTTGATGTTAATTTCCTTGGAGTAAGTTCCACCAAAGAACATCATAATCCATAATACCGGCATTATTAATACCATAGGGTTAGTTTTAATTAGTAATCCAATCACCGCTCCGATGGAAATCATACAAAGCGTAACAATAAAGAACATAAGAAACAGATATAGGTTACTTCCTAAATCGGCAGCATAATTCGCATTGAATACAAAGGTACTAATTAACATGATTGCAGAGATTTGTGCTACCACCTGTGGTACCAAACCAAGTATCTTCTGCAAAAATATAATTACTCTGCTTTGAGGTGCTGCAATTAATCGATTAATTGTTTTGTTATCTCGTTCTCCAACAAAAGCCCCTGAACCAATTAAAGCACTCATAAAGCTGATCATAACCACCATGGATACTGCATAATAATCAATCATCGTACGGTTAACTCCCAGATCCTTTTGCTTGATATATTCCTTCGATTGATCATTTGCCTGAGTCAACACCTCAGGAGCAGTCTTAATCACAGTCGATACAGCCTTATTCGTCTTAGCAAAGCTATTCAGAATCGCACCTACAGTCCGGTTTTGGATATGCTTCGAACCTTCATATATTTGAATTTCCATGGGATCTCCCCGAAACAAAACCGCTGCGGTGATTTCATCCTTACCAGCAAGCTGCTTTGCAGCTTCTATATCATCTGTTTCTTCAAAGGATAGGTTCTTATTATCTCCTGCGGTTCTCATAAAGCTTTGAATTGCTGCCAATTGATACGGATTCTCTGTCTCAACCAGATATTTTATATTTATCATTCCTACCGTCTCTTCTGCCTTATCCATGGAACCTAGCAGATTACCAAGCAGAAATACCAGAATTACCGGGAACATAAGAAAGAAAAACAAATTCATTTTATCCCTTAAAAACTCCTTGGCTTCCTTTATCGCTATATTAAACATATAATAACCATGCCTTTCTACAAATTTTTAAAAAACTTTAAATCTAATTTACTTACCTTTTCTTCTATTTAAAATCAAATTCCATTTACAATTCAACCTGCAGCTTCTGTATGTTTCAAATCTTCATAATATTTGATTTTATCACTTTTTTTACCTTAATTCATGCCCCGTTAAGGTTAAAAACATGGTATCCAAATTCGGAACCTCCGTCTTAATATTGATAATTGGTAGCTGCTGGGTTATAAAATGCTCTAAAATCTTTGAAATACTATTTTTTTCGATAGCAATATCAATTCGGATTGTATTCTCTTCTGAGGAGATTGCTTTTACATCCGGCATATTACGAAGCTTGTTATGAAACACCTCAACCTCAAACGCGGCCGGTAATTTTGTTTCAATGTAAACAGATTGAACATCTGTTACCAAGGAAACCAGTTCCGGTTTTGTGCCACAGGCAATCATTTGCCCTTTATCGATGATAGCGATTCGGTCACAGATCTCTTCCACTTCATTCATATAATGAGAAGTATAGATTACAGTTGCTCCACGTTCTCTTAGTATCTTGATTGAATTTAAAATATGCTCTCTGGACTGGGCATCCACTCCGACGGTCGGTTCATCCATAACAATCAGCTTTGGCTGATGAGCGATGCCACAGGCAATATTAAGTCTACGCTTCATACCTCCGGACATCTTCTTCGGTTTCATGGATAAACGGTCGGATAAACCTACAAACTCCAAAGCTTCCCTCGCAAGATTAGTTAACTCCGTTCCCTTTTTACCATATAAAGAAGCAAAGAATTTTACATTTTCAAGCGCTGATAAATGATCGTAAACCGCAATATCCTGCGGAACCATACCAATCATTTGTTTAATCTTCATCTTATCCTTACGGATATCCAAACCATCAATCGTTACTTCTCCTTTATCAAAATCCGACAGGGTTGTAAGGACGCTTAGTGTTGTCGATTTTCCGGCACCGTTTGGTCCGAGTAACCCAAAGATCTCCCCGCTTTCTACATGAAAGCTTAAATTGTCGACTGCACATAGCTCACCATATTTTTTAGTAAGGGTTTTTATTGTAACAAAATAGGACATATCAATTCCTCCATTCCGTTCATTCCAAAATTTTATTTATACTTATCATACACGATGGATCAGATTCCAGGAAGTGACAGCAGTGATAATGCCTCTATGACATTTGTCATGAGTTTATAGAAATGGACTTTTATGATGGATTAGGATTTTTCATTGAAAAATCCAATGTTATCATTTATAATGTCTTTAGTTAAAGATTGAATGAAAAGGTAAGCATATATTATTACTGCTTTCCCATATATATTAAGGAGGAGAAACATGTCTGCAAATGTTTATGACATACTTTTGGAACGTGGATTTATCGAGCAATCCACACATGAAGAGATTCGCGAAATATTAGGAAAGGAATCTGTAACCTTTTATATAGGCTTTGATGCAACTGCCGACAGTTTAACTGCCGGACATTTTCTTACAGTAATGGCTATGATGCATATGCAAAGAGCCGGTCATAAACCGATCGCTCTTCTCGGAGGCGGTACTACCATGATTGGTGACCCCACAGGAAAATCCGATATGCGTACACTTATGACCGTTGAAACCATTCAGCATAATGCAAACTGCTTCCAACAACAGCTTTCCAAGTTTATCGATTTTAGTGATGGTAAGGCTATTATTGCAAATAATGCGGATTGGCTGTTGGATTTAAATTATGTAGAATTCTTAAGAGAAATCGGAATTCATTTCTCTGTTAATAAGATGTTAACGGCTGACTGTTACAAACAGCGTATGGAAAAGGGGCTCACCTTCTTCGAGTTTAACTACATGCTGATGCAGTCTTATGACTTCTGGAAATTAAATAAATTGTACGGTTGTTCCTTACAGCTGGGTGGTAATGATCAGTGGTCTAATATCCTTGGCGGCGTTGATTTAATTCGCCGTAAAGAGCAAAAACCAGCATTTGGTCTGACCTTTAAACTGTTAACCACCAGTGAGGGTATTAAGATGGGTAAGACCATGAAGGGTGCTGTTTGGTTGGATCCGAATAAGACCACTCCTTATGAATTCTATCAATATTGGAGAAACATTGAGGATGTTAAGGTAGAAGAATGTCTTGGTTTACTTACCTTCCTTCCTATGGAAGAAGTAAGAAGACTTGGAGCCTTAAAGGACGCTGAGATTAACCACGCAAAGGAAGTTCTTGCCTTTGAGATTACGAAGATTGTACATGGTGAAGAAGAAGCTACCAAAGCACAGGAAGCGGCCAGGGCATTGTTCGGTGGCGGTATGAAATCGGAAGATATCCCTACTACAACTTATCCTAGGGCTCGCTTTGCCGAGGGAATTGATTTGATCACTTTGATGTGCGATGCAAAGCTTGCGGTCTCCCGCTCCGATGCAAGACGCACGATCCAACAGGGTGGCGTTACTGTAAATGATATTAAAATTGAAGATTTTGATAAGGCATTTACAAATAATGATTTTGATGCGGATGGTGCCTTATTAGTAAGAAAAGGTAAAAAGGCCTTCCATCGTTTTATATCTGAATAATTAACCTGGCTGATGCAAAATGAATGATATTACACATTGCTAGAAGTATTATACTTCAAGCTTAGTGTAGGAAGGGGTTTCTTCCCAAATTAATATTAAGTTTTGTATCAGCCTTATTTATATAATAAGTAGAATGGAGTTGATCATATGCCCTGGTGTCCTAATTGTAAGGCTGAGTTTCAAGAAGGTGTAAAAGTATGTTCTGACTGTGACATCGAACTAGTTGAGGATCTCGCAAAAGCTGAAGTTTTGGAGCCCTTTTTTCAAGCAGAAGATAAAAAGGTAGCAGAAAAGCTTGCAAGTTTTTTTGAATATTCAGATTTGAGAGCTGAAGTTCGTTATAATGAAGAAACAGAAGTTTATATAGTACTCGTTCCACCGAAACAGCAATCGCAAGCTAAAAAATTATATCAAGCCTTCTGTTTCGTTGAAAGTACCAAAATGGAGCGTAACAATGAGAATAAAACTTCTTCGGTGGAGCATGATTCAGAAGAAGAGCCTATGGATATAGATCAAACCCTGGAAACGACGGAAGACGCTCTGAATGAAAAGGACGAAGATGATCTTAAAGCACCGGGTGATGATATCTCCGACTTTGATGAAGTTGAAAAACCTTCTTATGCTTATGTTATGAAGGAGGATCAATATAAGGATCTGACCGGTACAGTCTGGATCTTTTTATTCTTTGGTCTCGCAGGTTCCGTCCTTGTTATTTTAAACATCATTGGTGTCTTTAGCTTTATTAACGGCTGGATTGCTATAGGTGTTATGGGTGCTTTATTCCTATCCTTTATCTACATCGCCTTTAGTACCCACCAAAAGGCTAAGAAGGTTCAGGCTGAAATTGAAGCAGAGAACAAACTCACTGAAGAAATTAATCACTGGCTGGAGCAAACTGTTACAGAAAGCTTCCTCACAACCCTCCATAACGATGATATCTCAGAAGAGCTAAATTATATTAAGAATATCGAAACGATAAAAGAAATGTTACTTAAGGAATTCGGACCTCAAAATTTGGCTTATCTGGATCGCATAATTGATGAGTATTACAGTACTACCTTTGATAATAACAACTAGATAATTCGATTAGAAATGGGTGATACCTGAAGCTGGAATTCTATATTCTAGTCAGGTATCATCCTTTTTTATAATAAAAGTATTTCATAATTAACTATTTAAGATTACTATGAAACAAAATCATTTATTTGCCAAAAAAAGGGCAGACTACCCCTATATCATGTTTCGTGTTTTATAAACTATGCTGGCTCAGCCTAGAGTGTCAATCCCTATTTAAAGTAATCGTTCCTCAAATAGTAAAGCGATACAATATATCGCTCTATAGAATGTAATCAAAGATCGCTTTATAGAATGTAATCAAAGATATTTAATAAAAAAATCGACTGATTGTCGACTCTTTCATATGACCTGGTTGACAATCAGTCATTTTATGTTATACTAAATCATCATATATGAGAAGGATTATACAAATGGAAATAAAACATCAGGTACTAAAAATTCTGGAAGAAAACAGAGGTAATTCTGTGAACGGTTCTAAGCTTGCCAGTGAACTTTTTGTAACCAGAAGTTCTATATGGAAAGCCGTGAAAGCATTACAAAAGGATGGCTATCATATTGAGGCAGTAACCAATCGTGGATATTGTCTACTCTCACATAATGATATTGTATCAAGTGAGAGTATCACTCCTTATCTTAAGGGAAACGCAACCAGTTTCACCCTGGAGGTCAGACAAAGTGTGACTTCCACAAATACCGTTGCCAAGGAATTAGCTGCTAATGGGGCACCGGAAGGCACCGTGATTATAGCGAGGGAACAGACCGAAGGCCGTGGACGAATGGGACGCTCCTTCTACTCTCCTAATTCCTCCGGTATTTATTTCACCACTATTCTAAGGCCCTCTCTTAGCGTTGAAGATTCACTGCTGATTACTACTGCTGCAGCGGTTGCGGTGGCACAGGCAATCGAGCAGGTAACAGGTAAGAATGCTATGATTAAATGGGTAAATGATGTCTTTGTCGAGGGTAAAAAGGTATGTGGTATATTGACGGAGGCTTCACTAAACTTTGAAAACGGTGGTTTGGAATATGCTGTGGTTGGAATAGGAATTAACATTAAAACAAATGATTTTCCCGAGGAAATCAATCATATTGCCGGTTCAATTTTTACTGAAGCTCCGTCTGATACACCGGTAAACTCCATGCTGATAGCCGAAGTACTAAACAATCTCGCAAGCAGCATGAATTCCCTAACCGATAAGAAGTATCTAGAGGAATACAGAAAACGTTCCTTTCTGATAGGGAAGGATATCCTTGTTATAAAAGGCAGTACTTCAACCCCGGCTAAGGCAATTGATATTGACGAAAAAGCCAGACTGGTTGTTGAGTATGAAGATCATACCAGGGAAGCCTTAATATCCGGAGAGGTTAGTGTCCGGCAAGTATAGCCTAGTCAATTATGTTCTTTATCGTAATTTATGTTGATTTAGTTTATGTAAACTCAGGAATTATAATAAATTACTGTTTCACTATGAGCTATTACTTAAATATATGAAAGGGATGTGCAAGCACAGCTTTTAAGGATTGCTTGTATAATATGGTAATATGAATAACATAAATCAAACAGCTGCAATAAATAAAAGCAAAAGAATGAAAACCATTGATCTCGTTATGACAGGAATGTTCACGGCAATTCTCGTTGTAATGGCTCAGATTACAATACCGACACATCCAATCCCCTTTACTTTATCTTTATTTGCTGTGTTTTTAATCGGTGCTCTCTTATCTCCAAGGTATGCTTTTCTATCCGTAATTGTTTACCTACTACTTGGTGCTTTTGGTGTCCCTGTCTTTTCGAAGATGAACGGTGGTATCGGTTATCTAACCAAAAGTACCGGAGGATATCTGATGGCTTATCCGATCATGGCGTTTATTACTTCTTTATTTTATAAATACAGTAAAAAATTTAAGGTTTCTGCTTTAGCCTGCGGTATGCTTATATCCCTCTTCTTGTGTTATCTACTGGGTACTTTATGGTTTACGAAGGTTTCCGGTATGGAATTCAATGATGCAATAAAAGCATGCGTGTACCCCTTTATTCCCTTTGATCTTGTAAAAATTGCTCTCGCCGTTTCTATCAGTACTGTAATCAGAAAGACTGTTATGAAGACCATCAATATATAAGATTTCATAAAGAGTTTTCGTTTTATATGAAGCTATCCGATATTAAGTACAATCTGTTCACCCATGAATTTCACTTATGTGAGGATTGTAAATGGAGCTGCGCATTTTTTCTAAATGCGTCAGCTCCAAAGATATCGCCAGTAGCGAATATAATTAAAATACTCCCCTAGATTTCACTCAGGGGAGCATTTCATATCACATCATCTCTTGTCATTCTTGGTTATTACATCGGAGCAAACAATTCCTGTAGCTCCTCTTTTGATAGCGTATTGATAAATACTTCCTTCGAACTGATAACAGAATCGGATAATTCCTTCTTCTTACGCTGCAGCTTGAATATCTTCTCTTCAATCGTTCCCTTTGTAATTAACTTCATAACATGAACCTTGTTCTGTTGACCAATTCTGTAAGCACGATCCGTTGCCTGATCCTCCACCGCCGGATTCCACCAGGGATCATAATGAATCACGGTATCTGCTCCGGTTAGATTTAAACCGGTTCCTCCGGCCTTCAATGAGATTAGGAAAACCTTCCCTTCTCCGTTATTAAACCGTTTTACATAATCATTCCGATCTTCGGTTGCAGTTGATCCCTCAAGATAGAAATAAGGTATATCCAAATCCTTTAACTCATTCTCAATGATCCTTAACATTGAAGTAAATTGTGAAAATACTAGAATCCGGTGATCATTCGCAATCGCTTCAGGAATTACTTCCATCAGTAGCTCCAGCTTACCACTGCCGCCCTGGTAATTTTCAATAAAGGTTGAAGGATGGCAGCAAATTTGACGAAGACGTGTCAATGCTGCTAATATTTTAATTCTACTCTTCTCCACACCATTCTCTTCAATCTCAGAATTCAGTTCACTTCGAATGTTTTCTAAGTAAGACAGATAAACCAGCTTCTGACCTTCCGATAATTCTGTCAGCATCTTGGTCTCATACTTATCCGGTAATTCCGTTAATACGTCCTTCTTCATTCGACGTAGAATAAATGGAGCGATATGCTGGTGAAGATCTTTTAAAATCTCCACATCCTCCTTCATAATCGGCTTTTCATAAAATTCAACAAACTTCGTGTGACTTCCTAAATATTCCGGCATAATAAAATCAAAGATAGACCATAGCTCGGACAAGCTGTTTTCAATTGGAGTACCGGTCAAAGCAAAGCGGTGATCTGCACGAAGTCTTTTCACCGATTTAGCATTCAACGAGGAATCATTTTTAATAAACTGAGCTTCATCAATAAATACCGTATGAAAATCAATCTTTTCATATAAGGTAATATCTCTACGAATTAGCGGATATGAGGTGATAAGCACATCATAATCCTTATACCTACCGATTGACTCTTGGCGTTCCGCCGGATTTCCGCTAACTACCAGTGCTTTCAGGTGCGGTGCGAAGTTCTCTATCTCATCCTGCCAGTTGTAGATTAGAGAGGTTGGACATACAATTAAGGTGTGGGACTTTTTACTCTCATTGACATTTGACACGATATATACGATGGACTGTAGTGTTTTACCGAGACCCATGTCATCTGCTAGTATTCCACCTAGTTCATTATCCGCTAAGGTTTTTAGCCATTTATACCCGGTAAACTGATAGGGGCGAAGTTCTGCTAATATTCCCTTTGGCAGCTGATATTCTGTTTTTGCAGGGTTTAATATCTTTTCTGTTAATGCCGTAAAATCTCGGTCTCTTTCAAAGACAAAATCCTTTTCTGAAAATGCCTTATTCAGATAAGCAGCATGATATTTTTCCAGAAGAAGTGCATCCTCCTTCAGCTTTTTATCATTTACATTCAATGAGCTTAGGATATTGGAAACTTCACTGATAGTTTTATCCTCCAGATTAATAAAGCTTCCATTCTTCAGCCGGTAATACTTCTTCTTAATCTGATAAGAATGAAGAAGTTCTTTTAACTCCTCCTTGGGAACCTCATCAAAGGACATATCAAGCTCCAGCATATTAAATTCTGAGTTCATACGAACACCGGCTTTAAAGCTTCCGGGCGCACGAATACCCATGCGTCTGAAGTCTTCGGAATAAAAAAGCTGCGCCTTTGATTCTAACTCCATAACCCGTCCGGATAAGAATTCATAAATCCGATCCTCGTCCTTAAGCAGGTAAAAATTCTTATAAGGCACAAAACCCTCCTGAAGGAGTTCGGAGATGATTGCATCTTCTTTTTCACGTTGTCTCACAATGATATAAGGACCTGCGGAAGCATTTCCAAAAGAATTAAACTCATAATCACTATACTTATATTTTAGTTCTGCCTTAATTCCCGTTTTGAATTTATCAAAATACAGTTTTGCTTCCATATCACAGGTAATATATCTGCTTTTTAACTCCTCCGGTACGTCGAGCACCATGGTTTCACTAATTCTTGGCAGTACATGCTCCAAAAAGCTTGTTTTACTTTCACCTCGAAAAACCAGTGGATCTTTATCTTTCCCAAGGCTGTTATAGAAGGGCTTAAAATTTCTGATAAATTTCTTGTCCGGCAGATAGATTGCTCCATCATAAAACAACAATTCACCTGTCTCCGTAATCGGAAGTACAGAATCCTTCCCCTGATAATCGATGGTAATCGAATCCTCGTCCAATGTCAGCTGGTAGGATATCTTCGGATTTTCCCTAATAAATGTAACATCTGTAAAAACCTTTCCATACAATTCCAGAGTAAAACTACTTCCGTTTAGAATACCGAGTAACTTAATCAGCATATTCTTTGTTATAAACATCTGTGCCTTTGAAAATATCTTAGAAAAATGGGTACTGTCGATTATCTCCTGAATCTCATAGATACCTAACAGATAGTCGATTATTTTTAATGATATATTGTCAAACGTACTCTCACCAAAGACGTATTTAAATTCCTTACCAATTGCAAAACTTTCATGATGATAGATGTCGGCTAAAAACTTCTTAATGGTTTGTATTTTATATTTACGATTACTACCTCCCCGAAGAGATACCATTGCTCTCCCATTCTCACCCTTTAATATGGCAGGTATCGTTATAAT
This sequence comes from Bacillota bacterium, assembly GCA_023414875.1. Classification (GTDB taxonomy): domain Bacteria; phylum Bacillota; class Clostridia; order Lachnospirales; family Lachnospiraceae; genus Mobilitalea. Next base: position 205,969 of record JAEZMV010000012.1, read on the forward strand.
CGGTTCTAATTGAAAGGTTTCACCTACAAGAACTGTATCCTCCTGAGCAATAAAATAATCCAGCAGAGTTATGATCTTACGTTCCTCGGGATTTCTTGTTTCCGTAAGCATTGTACGCTCCTGATGCTTGAGCACGAATAAAAGTGCAGCCACGACATGTTTACATGCCCCCTGATCCTTCAGTCTCGAAGGGCAGTTACAATTATAATCAAATGAGCCATCCTCCTGCTCATCAACCGTAACAGAATAATTATAATTTCCTTTCACCACCAGACGATATTGCTTGTTGACATTCGAATAAGTCGCATTGACAATGCGATTATCCTTATAATATTGTAGACCCCTTGCATAAATTGTATCGTTTGATGCTAAGTTGCGTATTCCTGTACGCGATATTTGAATCATATACGCACACCTTTCCTGCATAGTATCTTACTATTATAACACATTTTAAAGAAAAAGTGTAAAGCATTTTGTTTAATTACAATCGAGTAGGAGGGAGTGATTAACTCCCGTCCTCTCACAGCACCGTGCGTACCGTTCGGTACACGGCGCTTTCAATAGTTGACGTGCACAGACTGATATGCAGTGGCCAAGTCATAGAAGCCATTG
>JAEZMV010000007.1 GCA_023414875.1 Bacillota bacterium
GATAAGATATCCCATAGCACAAGCTAGTAAGACCCCTGAGAGACGATCAGGTGGATAGGACAAAGGTGGAAGTGCGGTAACGCATGGAGCTGATTGTTACTAATAGGTCGAGGGCTTGACCTAAAAAGGAATTACAGTGGGTATGGAAGCTTAGGAAGAGAACTGAAAAGTTCTAAGAAAAGCAAAAGTACTGAATAGGATGTACATTTTCGTGTGTAGGATTTAGTCAATTTAAAGCAGAAAACACCTATAAAGGATTTCTGTTTTTTTATATTTTCCTCGATAGCTCAATGGTAGAGCACACGGCTGTTAACCGTGGGGTTGTAGGTTCGAGCCCTACTCGGGGAGCTAATCTTGATTATGAGTAACATAAAATTAAGATTGGAATAATATTAATATTGATAGAATTTATGTATTCAACCTTGACGTATATATGTTGTATTGCTATAATAAATTAGCTATCAGTAAATTAAATACGGCGACATAGCCAAGCGGTAAGGCGTGGGTCTGCAACACCCTGATCACCAGTTCAAATCTGGTTGTCGCCTTGATTAGAAGAGTCTCTAAACCTTTAAATTACTAAGGTTTAGAGATTTTTTATTGATAGAATAATTGGTGCAAGTAGGTGCAAGGCATTTCAATAGCTGAATAACCTTACTTTCGAAAGACTTTTCATCAGTAATGCTAGTCTAAAATCAAGTTTGTCTTGTCATAGGTCTCTGAACGAGGTGTAGCATTCTTCAAATTCCCATTTGTCATGGTAAGTGTTGTATTACCGAGCATTTCTTGTAATTCAGCATTAGTTACACCATTTTTGTGCATGATAGAAGCGTTAGAAAACCGAAATTTATGTGAAGAACGGTATTCAATATCAAGCTCCTTACAGCATTTCTTAATTCGACGGTTAAAGGTTCCCGTTGTCAATGGTCTAGAATCCTTGATAAACAGATATTCACTGTCTGGGTTAATAAGCTTTACTTCCTTAAGAATCTGTTTACATGCCTTTGTCAAAGGAAGATAAGCATTCCTGCCTCGGTATGACCTTTACAGTACGGAATTATTTCATTCTTATCATTCATAAATGCATGGACATAGATATAATCACCCTTAATATCGTCTCATCGAAGGACTTTAAGCTCGCCAATACGAAGTATCATGCAGAAATCAAGTTTGATTGCCAAAGAATACAAGTCGTCTGCTAGATGGTTCATCACAAGTTTCCGCTCCTTTTCGGAATAGGGAAGCTTATCTTGGGATTCCGGCTTATAAGCGAGTTCACGGTAATTAATATCCTTCAGATGATTAAGCTCAACGATTTCATTCTCAATGGCATAATAGATAATACTGTTCATTACACTCTTGATATCATTGAAACGCTTTCTGGTAAGAGCTCTGTTCTTTGTAATAGAGCGAAAATACTGGATAAACTCCTTTGTCTTAAGCAACTTTAGCGGAGTAGTAGCTATCCAACTGTCTTTGAGGAATGTGTTCCAAAGGAAAGTATTTTCCCTTATGGTCTTTTTGGTAAGACTGGTTTCCTCGTCCCTCCATATTAACCAAAGTGGTAATAAGTCAGTGAGAGAAGAATTCATTTCTCCGAAATAAAACTCATAGAGCTTATCGTATAATTCCTTCTCATCCCTCCCTAGTATCTGCTTGGTCTTTCCGCATTCATTTACTTTAGTAAAATAGCGTCCATCGTTTCGTTGATATAATCGTGTACAGTATCATATTGATGATAGATATTAAGATTTGACTTGACATGTAAAGAAATGTATAATCATAGAGATTGGTAGAATATTTTGGTAAAATAATATAAATAATAAACAGGGGTGGAAACATATGTTTTTAAATTACATGCAAATAATTAATTATAAAAACCTAAAAAAAAGTAGATTTTCATTTGTTGAAGGTGTTAATACTATCATAGGGGAGAATGATTCTGGAAAATCTAATGCCATGACGGCATTAAGACTTTTGCTAGATGATACCTATTATTACAATACAAAAAGATTAAAAGAAAATGACTTTTCTGATTCGTTATCAAACTGGAAGGGGCATTGGATTATAATTTCAGCTATATTTGGTAAAATCACTTCTGAGGATAAGCAAACAGAGGTATGTGCTGAAATTATACCAGAAAATGAAGATGAAGATTTCCTTAAATCCTATATTAAAAGTGGTGAAGACAATATAGGGGTGATTTCACTATTTATTCGTCCACAGAAGTCAATTAGGAAAAAATTAAATGATACGCTTGATTATACAGAGTTTGAAAGAGAACGGAGTAAAATAAAACTTTCGGATTATGAGTTTTATTTTACAAGCAGGTCGCAAACAGACTTTACTGATGATGACATTTATAAAAAAATCGTGGGAGATTTAGACAATGGAAAATGTTCTAATCCAGATAAAGATGATGATTCAATTCTCGGATGCAAATTAAACATCTCGGATGTACAAGACCATATATCAGTTGTTTTTATTGATGCATTAAGGGATGTTGCAAGTGAATTAAATAAGCCAAAGAATCCAATTAGAAGAATAATCGAGTCTATTGAATCACTGATTAAAGAATCGGAAATTGATGAAATAAGAACTGAAATTAAACAACTTAATAAATCCATTTCTGAAGTGGAGCAAGTAGAGATAATTGGGAAAAAAATTAATACAAAATTATTAGATATGATTGGAATGGTATATTCTCCGGAAATAATATTGGAATCAGGATTAAAAGAAGATATAAATTCGTTATCAAGATATTTGTTTATGAAGCCGTCAAAACAAAATGATATTGAATCCCTTGGATTAGGGCATTTAAATATGATATATATGGCATTAAAAATTGTTGAATATGAAGTAAATAGAACAAGAGAATTAATAAACATAATGATTATTGAAGAACCAGAAGCTCATATTCATACGCACATTCAACGAACTTTATTTGATAAATTAAAGGTTACAAAAGATTATACACAAATAATAGCAACAACGCATTCTACACATTTGTCAGAAGTATCAGATATAAGAAAAGTTAATATACTAAAATGCAAGGAAAATTCGACTATTTCAATGCAGCCAAGTAATGGATTGGACGCATTTGGAAGTACAAGACTAAATATGGAGAAGCTAAACTTATCAGAGTGTGTTGAGCGTTATTTAGATGCAAAAAGGTCGGTTCTTCTATTCTCAAAAGGGGTTATTTTAGTAGAAGGTGACGGTGAGGAAATTCTGATTCCGAATTTAGTTAAAAAAGCATTTGGTTTATCACTTGATGAATTGGGGATAGGGCTGGTTAATGTTGGAAGCACCGCATTCGAATATGTAGCAAGTTTATTTAGTAAAAAAAGAATACAGCGTTGTTGTTCGATTATTACAGATGAAGATGTTCAAATTGTAGATAAGAACAGTAACTTCTATAAAAGTGAAGCGGAATCACGTGGTAAAAGTAGAAAAATTAAGTTGGAAGATTTATACAAAACAAATCCATGGGTTAATACTTTTTATGCGCCACATACTTTAGAAATTGACTTTGCTTTATCTAATGATAAAAATAATATTAAGTATATTGATAATGTTTTAGAAATCAATTACTCAAAGGAAGAAACAATCAAAAATCATAAAGATAAGCTGAGGGGAGCAGATTCAGATTGTGCTAATACTGTTTTAACTTTAGCCAGAGACATGGGGAAAGGATGGTATGCTACAGTTTTGTCAAATGCTATTGGTATTGCAGTTTCTATTCCTGAATATATTTTAGCTGCGATCGCTTTTTCTTGCCAAGAACTAATCAATATAGAAATCGTAATAAAAATCATAGAATATTCGTTAACAGGATATGAAGATGAAGAAGTTGAGGTGGTTAATAATTTGCTACAAGCAGCCAAAACGTTGGAAGATAAAAAGGAGTGCATTAACGAATTTAGGGAAGAATATCCTTCTGATGTAGTAACTCTCTTTTGTAATCAGCTTGATAAGTATTGTGGAAGTTGGTGTGATTAGTGGGAGCTATAGATTTTATCAAACAACTTAATGAGCAGCAGAGGGCAGTATGTATTGAAGAAAAAAATATAGTTCTAAAAGCTTGCCCAGGGAGTGGAAAAACGAGAACATTAACATATAAATTAGCATATTTAGTTTGTAAATACGAAACGTCAAAAAAATTAAACATAGCAATTACATATACAAATAGAGCGGCAGATGAAATAAAAGAACGTTTAGAAAAATTAGAGATTCAAGATGAAAAAGTTTGGACAGGAACAATTCATCAATTTTGTCTTGAGTATATAATACGCCCTTATTCTATGTATAGTGATAGATTAAAAAAAGGATATCATATTATCGATGAGTACATAAAGGAACAGTATCTTAGGGAAGTTGTGAATAAATTAGATATAGATATTGGTTATAACAATCCCCTAAATTATCCCAATGTAAAAGAAGCATATACAACAAAATTGTTAAATAATAAAGAAATTGATTTTGATGATATACTTCTTATCTCCGCTGAATTGATTGGTCAGAATGATTTTATATGTGATAATATTGCCGGAATAATAAGAACGATATTAGTTGATGAGTATCAGGATACTAACGAATTACAATATAATATTTTAAGTAAAATAGTACGCCAGAATAAAAACATTATAATAACCTTTGTTGGGGATATTGATCAAGCCATATATGGTGGACTAGGAGGAAAGGCCAAGTCTAGGCATGAACTAGAATTAGACTTTGGGGTATCTTTTGTAGAAAGAAAATTAGCTGGTTGCTATAGAAGTACACAGCGAATAGTTGATTATTATATGAATTATCAGCTTCAAGCTTCATCAATATTTGCTGTTTCAGATATAAAAGATGAAAGTGGCATTATAAGTTATAATAGGACAGTAATGGAGAGAGATTTGCTTGGTAGCATTGCAGATATTGTAATACGCGAAATAAATGAAGGCATTCCAGAAAGTGAAATATGTATCATTGCACCGCAATGGTGGTTACTATTTCCACTTGGTAAGCAAATGAAGACTCTTTTACCAAATGTGAAATTTGATGCTCCAGATGTTACTCCGATCAAGTATGACCCAATGAATGTTTTTTATTTAATTTCAAGATTGGTTTTCACAGAAGCGGGTTCGAATACGTGGATGCGAAAAAGAATTGCTAATGAAATAATATGTTTTTTGGTGGAAGATTATAAAATCCATTTACCTAGTAATATCGATAGTTTTAGAATTTTAAAGATTATTAATGAATCAAAGGAGACAGATTTAGATGGTATAGCATGTTTACAAAATTCAGTACTGAAGTTGTTCAGAACATTATCAGTGGATTTAAAAATAGAGATACAGCTTTCAAAAGCTTATGACGACTTCATTAATAAGATTCAAGAGAGGGTTAAAAAATATCACTTATCTACTGAAAGTGATTTATTTAATCAGTGTTTTAAAGAAAAAGAAGGTGTGGTTATAAATACTTTCCACGGGGTGAAAGGTGAAGAATATAATACAGTAATTGCGTTTGGTATATTAAATGGATATATTCCCCACTGGGACACTATATGTAATAAGTCGCATCAGTATAGAGAAGAAGAAACAAAAAAGTTACTATATGTTGTTTGTTCCCGTGCTAAAAAGAAACTTTATCTTTTTTCTGAGAAAGGTAGAACGACAAAAAAAGGAGATGCACTTTCACCAACAAATGAAATTATTCAAGTTGATTTCGCTTATGATTAACATTGAAAGCGGAAATTATTGATATAAAAGGAGTTAAAATATGAAAGACAATAATATTGATGAGAATCATGATAATTGCTATACAAAATTGGCATGTGAATTATTAACAGAGATTTCTAAAATATATTGGGGGAAAATGTATCAATACATAAAAGATAATCGAATTGACTTGGAGACAGTGAATTGCTTTATTATTAATCCAGAAAAAATGGTCTTGTATTTTAGCAAGAAATATCTTGCTATTGAGTATGTGGGAAATCCTATGAAAAAAGAAATTGAAGAGGTTTCTAAAAGAGAAATTCTAATAAGGGATTATTCTAAGGATGATTTTGATACAAGACAATTTATAAATAAAATAGTTGGATTTGATTTTGATTATTCCAGCGGAATATCATTGCCCTTATTTACTGGAGTATATGAAGACCTTATTATACCAACAAACTCAGGTTTTGATAAATTGGCTGACTTAAGATGGAACTTCGCCGCACAAGATAGTGTTTTTGGTATAAATGTACAGGGTTTGGATATTGCAGATAACCAGTTTGTTAGGCTAATTAACTGTACGTTTTTTGATTGTAATGGTAGTGATCTAAAGACAAGAACTATAAAATGGATTGATTTTATTCCACTGCAATATAATGATACACTAGAAGGGGAGTATGACCAATTTCAAATTAATCTAAATCCATACTATGATTATTGGATGCATGATATGCGTTATCAGTACTCAGTACCAGATGATTACAAGTATGAAAAACTTCCAAAGATTAATAGATTTATAGAAATATATGGTGATTCTAATAACGCTGAAACAGATATTACATCGTTTTTAGATAAAAAAGAAAATTTGTTTATAATGAGTATGGCTTTTACCGGTATTAATGTTTTTGGACAAATTGAATGTGAATGGCAAAGTGAAAAAAGAGATAGTATCAGACCGGATTTCTTTGTAATAAGAGCAAATGGATATGCAGATATCGTCGAGTTTAAATTACCAAATATTAAAGGGAATACTGTTGTAGGCCGCTCAAACCGTGAACAATTTTCTTCTCAAATACATTCCTATATAGCGCAAACACGTGTGTACAAGTATTATTTTGAAGACCCTAACAATAGAAAGTGGTTTGAAGAAAGGTATAAGTTCAAGGTTTATAACCCTAAAAGATATTTGGTAATAGGTCGAAGATATGATTTTGAATCTGAGGTTTGGATGGAGATTAAAGCTGAATATGCGGACCTTGAAATAATTACATATGATGACTTGATAGATACAGTAGTAACGCAATTTTACATGTAAAGATATAGTAATATAGTTTTAACGCTTAGATTTGAGATTTTTGTTGTAAAAATTTATACTAAAGGATGGAAGTAATGATTTCATTTATCTTACTAGAAAAGCATGCAGAACGGTGGATAGCATGTGCTATTTGCCTCCTATTACGTATAGTATTAGAGTGCGAAGGGAGTTATGAATTACAATATGTAACAAAAAAAATATTAAAAAGGATTGGTTTCCTCTTTATATTAATCATTGCATGGAGCACAATATATAATACGGAGCCAAATGATAATATTGTTTTAGGTTTGTTCATATTCACCTATATCTATATATGCACCATATTAGCTGAAAAATGTGAAAAAACAGGAGGATATACAAGTAGTTTTTTGTTAATCGTAAATTGTTTATTTATTACTTTCATGTCCTTTGTGCCATTATTGGGGACAATAATTGGCTCCTTATGTATAATAGGAATCTCAATTTTAATATATAAACACTGGGATGAGAAAAAATGTGATTTAGCAGAAAACTTAGCGCTATGTTTTGAAACTATAATTATTTCTGTAATCTTACTATTTACTAAATTAGAAGCATCTATTTACTATACCTTATTATTTCTGGTTTTTGAAGAAAGTGTTTTAGATGTACTAAATAAGGGAATACGTTATTTGGTAAAAATAACTTATAACGAGCAAGACGATGAATAAATTGATTATACAGCAATTAGGTGCAAAACAGGTGCAAAACTGTATCAGAGATTGAAAACATTGGGGATGTGTTTGTTTCATTGGGAGTGTGTGAAGAAAAGTCTGTAAATAACTTTCTATGATAATTAATTAAGGATCTTGAGGCTGTTTCTACACAGTCCAATCCTTGGGTACACTATAAACAATAACAAAGAGCATGTCAAGAAAACTCTGCATACCAGAGATTACTGACGTGCTCTTCCTATTTATTAGATTAAATCGGGAGCCTTCCCTCATACATGATCGAAAGTTCACCATACACTTTACCCCAGTTTCTGAGAGGCATAGTCCATTTCTTTGTTGCCTCAAATGTAGCTAGGTAAAGGGCTTTTAGAAGTGACGTATCGCTCGGGAAGACGCTCCTCTGGCGATTGAGTTTACGGTATGTACTGTTTAGACTTTCTATTGCATTTGTAGTATAAATGACCTTCCTGACTTCGGCAGAGAACTTGAAAATAGGACTGATTACATCCCAGTTCTTATGCCAGCTTTTCATTGCATTCGGATAGCGGTCATCCCATTTGGTGCAAACTTCATCCAGTCGGGCAAGTCCGGCTTCTTCTGAAGCTGCATGGTAGATTTTCTTCAGATCAGTTGCGAATTCCTTTTTGTCCTTGTCAGCTACGTATTTCAAGGTATTTCTCACCTGATGTACGATGCAGCGTTGGTATTCAGTGTTCGGGAAGGCCACAGCAATGGATTCCTTGATGCCGGTCAGTCCATCTGCACAAAGAAGGAGTATATCCTGTACACCTCGGTTTTTAAGCTCATTAAGGATACTGAGCCAGTATTTACTGCTCTCATTGGCACCTACCTGTATCGATAATACCTCTTTTCTACCTTCCTCATTTATACCCAGGATTATGTATGCTGCTAGTTTCTTGATAATGCTGTTGTCCCTTACTGAGAAATGTACTGCATCGATGAATACGATGGGATAAATGCTTGAGAGAGGACGGTTCTGCCACTGCTCAATCTCCGGGAGTAGTTTGTCGGTTATGTCTGATACCATACCTTCACTGACTTCGAAACCGTAGATATCCTCGATAGTCTCAGAAATCTGGCGTGTTGTCATTCCTTTTGCATACATGGATATGATCTTGTCATCAATCGCAGATATATCTTTCTGTCTTTTCTTAACAACCTTAGGTTCAAAAGAACTTTCTCGGTCCTGAGGGACATTAATCGTTGCTTCGCCGTATTTACTTCTAATCTGTTTTTGCTTATAACCGTTTCGAGAGTTCTGATTTTCGGATCTTTCATATGGATCATAGCCCAGATGATCGTCCATTTCCACTTCAAGCATTTCCTTGATTGTGCCACCCAATAGGTCTTTAAGCGCATCCTGGATATCTTCAGCAGACTGGATGTCGTATTCCTGTAAAAGAGCAGCGATGATATTTTTCTTTCCTTCGGTCATTCTGACCGGTTCACGTTTTTTTGCCATAATAAAAGGCCTCCTATGATATTTTTATTTTATCATAGAAAGCCTTAGCGAAATACTTATTTTACAGACTTTATTTCACAGTCTC
>JAEZMV010000006.1 GCA_023414875.1 Bacillota bacterium
AACAATTCCTAAAGGGAATTAATCCAGGATTCTATCTGATGGCCGATGCTTACCAGGGCTACAACAAAGTGAATGAAACCAACCGTTGTTGCTGCTATGCACACATCAGGAGATACCTGCTGGAGGCCATCCCGAAAGGTCATGAGAAGGATTATACTCATCCGGCAGTGCAGGGGTTCTTGTACTGCAATAAGCTGTTCGAGTACGAACGAACTTATAAAGAAAAAGGGCTCTCATATAAACAAATCGAAAATCATCGTCTCAAGGACCAGAAACCAGTCGTTGAGGGCTTTTTAGCATGGGTAAATCATGTCACTCCCGGAGATAATGCCAAACTGAAGAAGGCAATCATATACATCAAGAACCGCCGAGATTTTCTGATGACCTATCTGGAAGATGGGCGGTGCAGCCTGAGCAACAATCTCAGCGAAAATGCAATCCGACCAGTAACTGTAGGTCGGAAGAACTGGCTCTTTTCAGACACACCGGAAGGTGCGACAGCTAATTCACTCTATCTTACTATCGTAGAGATGGCAAAGGCATATGGCTTAAATCTCTATGAATATCTGAAGCTCTTGCTAGAGAACCGCCCTAGCAAGGATATGTCGGATGATGATTTAGCAAGGCTTGCACCTTGGGATGAAACAATCCAGGATCTTTGCAAGATCAAAATGGAGTAAAATGCTCGCATTCCGGATTTCTAGCAAAGAATCCGGAATTTTTCTTAAGCATACCCCGAAATTAGGCGCTTACATTTTGTGCAACAACCGATTACCTTATCAGCAAAATCAACAGCTATTTTCTTTGAATCTTCCGTTTCAAATTTATCTACATCATCGCCTGCGTTTTCCTGTACAGCAGCCTTTCCGATATAGTTAATTTTAAAGTGATCGCAAAATCGTTTAATTCCATCTTCAAAAGGACTTATACCATATTCGAGGTCATAACCACATGTAGCAATTATTCCGCACATTTTTCCTTCCAGCAGACTCGGCCCACGTTGCTTTCCATAATATTTGTGAAGTCCATAAAAACGGTCAAGCATTGCCTTCATTGGAGCAGTACAATACCAGATAAATATCGGACTAGCTAAAATAAAGCAATCCGCCTTCAAGATTTCATCTGATATATCGTACATGTCATCTTGTATTAAACAACCATACTCACCTAATTTGTCTTGGCATTGAAAGCATTCTAAACATGGTGCAATCTTTTTATCATAAAGGAAAATTGTCTTAACTTCTGCTCCTTTAACCTCTAATTCAGTTAAAAATGATTTCAGTAGGGTTGCCGTATCACCGTTTTTTCTTGGACTGCCCATAAAAACTAATATTTTCATTGTTTTCCTCCTGTCGATTATATAAATAATCTTCCCTTCGCTTTTGTGAAACAATTACACTAAACTTTAGCTTGTCTTTACAAATTTTAAACTAGCATGATTCTATATCTTTACATTTTTCTTTAAGGAAAACTACAAACCTTAACTGCATATAAAAATCCTGCCGCCCATAAATATCCATAATGCGTATATATTTTTCAAACTTTAATGTCACTCAAAAAATATATTAACTCTTTATACTCACCTTTCGACTATCCAGAAAATCAAAACCTTCCTCGATGATATAATCCATCGCCACCTTGCTGGGTGTATGACCGCTGTTTATAACACGATTAAAACTTATATTTTCATTTTCCACAGTTTCAACAAATGCAGAAATCATTTCTGTCGATGTTACGATGTCGGTGTCTCCTTGCAACATGCGATATGGCACCTGCACTTTACGAATCACCTCAGACAAATCAATATTTAAGAGCTCTATAAGGAGCGATTTATTCTTCATGCTACCATTAATTAAAACCGCTATGAAATCTTTGAAGGAATAATCCGGGCTGGTCAACATCCCCCATATAATACTTCGTAGGGGTGCTTTCCCTCCATTTTTCGCCTGATACCCTTCTGTATATTTTTGTATCCATCTCGTAACAGACCTCAAATTATGTATTGTGTGTTTATCGTTATTTATGATACTTCGCAATTGTTTTTTATGTTTCGGCGGCATATTGGAATTCTCAAGTACTTTTAATACTTCCTCGTTATAAATTAGTTGTTTTAGGACTTGTGCGTAAGTCATGACCCGATATATTAATTCAGGAACTCGTAGGGCCGCTTTTGCAGCAAGAACAGACCCCCAGGAGACGCCAAACAAACTGATTGTGTTTTGTGGGAAGTCCTTTTTGATGCTCCGAATCAAATCCACGGTCATATTAACATAGCGTTCAACAGTAAAGGAATCATCAATTTTGTAATTATTAATTCCACAGCCAAGCTGATCCCAATATACCATGATAAAACGGTCTGTAATCTCCGGAAACATACCACGGCAACCCTCGCCAAATGGAATAGGAGAACCTGGACCTCCGTGCAAGAATATCACAATAGGATTTTCCTTGTGCTTTCCCTCGACTAGAACTTTTTGATTATATCCACCTAACGAATAAGTTTTCAACTCAGATATTTCGTTGGCGGCAATAACTGCTCTTCTTTTCTTATTCATTGTTATTCTCCTATACTGTTTAACATAAGGGGCCTCCCGCTTCATCCATTATTGAAAGCTCTCTACTATCTCTATTAAACTTTCTTTGACGTTAGAATTATAAAATCCACCATGGTAGCATATGATATTCTCAATATCATAATTCTGGAGCTTGCGAATTGAGTCCCTCGCATCCTGCATATTTAGAACAAACTGTGGCATTGCCATGCATAATGTTCCGTTCTCTACTACTAAAGCATCCCCAGTGATAAGTGTTTTTTCTTTTTTGACATATATTGAGATATGTCCCGGCATATGTCCTTTCGTATCTACCACCTCTATCCCATCGCAAAAGGGAAGGATATCTCCGGTGTTTATTACGGTGACATTGTCTACTTTACGAATTGAGGCTATAAAGCTTTGAAACAACTTTCCGCCTTCCTTATCACTTTCCGGTAATAAATCCTGAAGTCTCTCGGCCTGCTCCAACCGTAAGGATTTACGTTGCCCGGTGATATAGGGAGCCTCTTCCTTTGAACATAGAATTTCAACCGTCGGATAACGGTCTTTTATCTCTCGTAACGCCCCCATGTGATCGTGATCGTGGTGCGTAATTATGATTTTTGTTAACTGATTTAAATACAATCCAATTTTATTCATCTCAGCTTCTAGCATTGGTACTGAATCCGGGTAACCGCAATCAATCATAATTAAATCATTATCGTCCTTTAGAAGCGTTGGGTATATTGTCATGTCTGCTTTATCTATATGAAACGTTATGGGAAGTACAAATATGTTGTTCATTGAATTATCTCCTGTCTCTAAATAAATTTATTTTAGTAGATTTAAATATCGTCTCCATTCCTCTTTCTTTCATCGATAGCCTGTTGATTTAATACATTATCCTGATGTTGCTCATTGTAGGCAACAAGATACTCGTTGCTTTTAGTCAACTTGGATAATAATTCACTATTCAAAAAGCGATTATTTCATTATTCTAATCTACATATTGAAATTCATCCTTTTCTAAATAAACCATTAAGGATATTTATCATTTCAACCCAACTATGTATGTGTAAATGTTCAAAATCAATCTGAAGGCCGTCATTCTGCCCCTGCCATGGGTTCTCAACTGTCTCTTCCTCATAAAATACAGGAAAAATGCCTACACTTCTTGCGCCATATACATCAGCTTTGACATTATCTCCACAATACCAGACATCACTTGGTTGTAAATTCGCCTTTTGAATGGCTAATTCAAAAATCATAGGATTTGGTTTTCTAATTCCGTATTCACTAGAAGCAATGATAAATTCAAACTGATTTTTGGGAAGTAGACGATTAATTCTTTCTGTCAAAGCATTTCCTGACCAACCTATATTGCTGATAACACCACTTCTTATTCCATGTTCTTTAAGAGAAGCTAACATTTCTTCCACGAATGGCATACATGCTCCCCATGAAACATGGTTCCACAAGATTTCTTCAGCTTCAGCATACGAAATATCTAGTTCGATTCCAAGGTATTCATACTTCATTTTCAACGCTTGATACTCATGTATTTCAAACCCCTGCTTCCTTACGACGTCATACTTTTGAAATAATTCTGTTCCGAATTTGTTGATTTCGTCGATTGTCAAATGTTTTGGGTTTCTAATAATATGTTTGTATATTTCTTTTTCACCACGTAAAAAATTATCCTCTGGTTCGAACAACAAAGTGTGACCATAATCAAAGATAACCATTCTGGGTTTATTCATACGCTCTCCTTCAAATAACCATTTATCTAAGTAATAACAAATATTAATATATAGCAATACACCCTTTGTAGTTATTACTATCTTCCAACATAATCAGAAAACACGCTTTCATCAAGAGTCTTCCAGGTCAATTCAGCTCCGTCACTGATTTCAGCAGTAACTCCCACCTTTTCCCTTTTTTCAAAATCATATTCGTATCCTCATCAGACAAATATATTATAATTAGTTATTCCTGCATTGCGCCCCACTACCAGGAGTTACTCATATTCTACAGGAACTTTTCATATAACCGAAACCAATCTAAGTTATATTTGCCCAATCCCAAATCCACCTTATCAATGTACTCAAATCCACATTTTTCATATAAAGAGATAGCCGGTAAATTATTTTCATAAACATCTAGTCGGAGCGACTTAATGTTTGACTGTCTACCAAACTCTGAAGCAAAATACAAAAGAGCTTGTCCTATCCCTTGACCTAAATAATCCGGATGCACCACTAAGGTATATATGACAAAGACTTCCTCGTAGTCTAATTCCTTCCGCCAAACAGCCTGTAGATAAGCCGGTTCCGGCTCATGACGTAATATGATTGCCCCAACAATCCTGTCATTACATACAGCTACATATAAGCACCTTTCATTGATACCCTCTACCGCAGTTTCACGGATAGGATACACGCCTTTTCTCCATCCAGGATAATTTGTTGTAGCAGATAGGTGATCATTTAACCCATTATATAGTTGTTCTAATTCATCAATATCTTCTTCTGTTCCAAGTCGTATTGTTGTATTCACTTATAGATTTCCTTTCTATCAGACTGGCTGTAACCATTTTAGATAAATTTAAAGCTGTTAACCCTTCTTCCTAAACCTTTTAATAATCGGCTCAGTGGGACGCCCCAATACTCTTGCAGCATTGTAGGCAACAAGGTACTCGTTGCTTTTAGTCAACTTGGATAAATATCTATTTACTTTATCGTTGTGAAAATCCGGCAATAGATAGATAATATCAATAAGTGTAAATTCACTCCATTTACCGGATTGTGAAAGTTCCTTTAAGGAGATTGAAATCATATCCTCATCCTTATTAATTTGAAATATGGAGTGGGCTATGATTACTTTATAGCTATCGGACGCTTTTGTAAGTAATTCATAAAGTACAGGGAGTGCCTTTTGTGAGCGTATATGTCCTAGACCTAAAATAGGCCAGCTATCTCTAAGGCTTGCGGCCTGAATTAATTCTTGTTCTGCAATGATCAATTCATTAGAATCAAGCTTATCTAATAAATCTAAAGGAACACCATCCTTACGCTGTGCCCAGGAGTTTGCATTTAAATATTCACTTCGAAACTCAGCCAACCTATCCTTCATTAACTTCTCCCCTCATATGGTACGCTTTCATCTGCCAAATCTATCTTCCAACATAATCAGAAAATATGCTTGTATCAAGAGTCTTCCAGGTCAATTCTGCTCCATCTTTAATCTCAGCGGTAGCTCCCACCGCTTCCTCTTTTTGCGAAATCATATTCGAAACCTCATCTGGTGTGATAAATGGTACCGATGCCTCATCGAAGATTTCTTTATATATGCTGTTCGTATAAAGGTTCGCATCCTCTATTGGTTCGTAATTATCATTATAAACAAAAAACGTATAGTAACACTCTTTATTGTCAGCTTCATCTGAATATTCCGTAAAACGTATGGTATCTAACTCAATTCCGCCTGATATTCCCTTGGTCTCCGCCACTTTAGTAAGCTGCCCCAGCTCTTCCGACCAAGCAAGCTGATTGAGATCGAGTTCACTTTCAATCGATGCGATAAACTGCCAGTTACCATCTTTATTTATAAGACCATATTCTTCATAATGATTACTAGCTCCACCGCTACCAGCAGACCAATAATATCCATACTTATTCAATGTGGAAGCACTCCTTGGCCAAGTCTCGTAATAATAACAAAGAGATAGTGTCCCATCAATGTATTTTATGATATAAACAAGAGTACTATGATCATCCATACCGTATATCTCCATACCATTAAAACGAAGAGCCAATTCGTTTACTCCATCCTTACCACAATCGATATAATCGTAATCTATATAATCAATTTTTTTATATGTAGAGTGTTCTAAATAATAAGCAGTAATGATATCGAGTACTTCCAAAAGTGTATATTCATTTCCCGTTTTAAATAAAGCTTCCTCCATATAATCTTTTGGTATAAAACGATCAAAGGATACCTTCGTTTCATTTTTCATAAACTTCTCATAAGCTTCCATGGAAAGTTCTTCTAGAGTAAGGGTTGGCGTTGTTGTCGGTGTAATCGTTGGTGCTGTAGATGGTTCTATTGCAGGTGTAATCGTTGGCCCTACTGTAATAACTGAACTCGGTGATGGTGCAGTAGTTAATTCCTTAGAATCATCTGCACTTTCGTTTTTTTTACAGCCACTAAACATTAATAATAACGCTATTACTAAAATGATAATTACAAATTTATTTTTTTCCATTTTTTGTCCTCCTAGACATACGTTTTAAGTGATTGATTGTAATTGCTTAATACACGAACTAAACCAATTATAGCTTTAGAATATATTGTTCCAGATTTCTTAACCACCAATTTATTCTTGAAAAAAATTCATCGACCCTTTTCCCTTGACTCCATAATATTTGAATAAAATCATGCTCTAACAAATAAATTGTTAATCTTTTTCCAACCATTGGAATATTGCTATTTTCCCTAAATAAAAGAAATATAGTATTAAATAACTGCGTCATATCAACATCTTTTGACGGCGGGAATAAACACCAGTGTAATAAATGTATCAGATCGAAATCAGCTTCTCCATACTGTGAACACTCCCAGTCAATTACGCCCGAAAATGTATTATTATGAATGATTATATTTTTATAATGCAAATCATTATGTAATAAAGAGGGACCACTCTCAAAATCCAAGCATGATATATTCGTATTTATATATTCATTACTTAACTCTAATATTTGCCGAGCATCCTCTGATAATTGGATATTTTTAAGTCCTTTATATATATCGCACCAATATACTTCATGCCCTGATCTCCACGATTTGTCGTAACCAGGGATGATTGGTACGTAATGACCGATATCATATTTTTCCCCTTTGATATTATGAAGCTCAAATAGAAAATCAGCTATCTCAACTCCTAAATCATGTATCTCTTGTTCCTGTAGAGTATTGTAATTTATAAACAATTCATCTCCTTGAATATACTGTAGTATAAGGTAATATAAATTACAATCTGTATTGCTTTGGTCGGAAGCATGTATTATTTTAGGTACATGCTTCAAATCCTTAATGCGATTAATTTTATATTGCTCAGCCTGCATTGGCTGCTTTGATGTGCGTATCAAATATTTATCATCTATAAAAAATAATTCCTTATCAAAACTACCAAATGCCTTGGTGATTTTATTGCATTGCATTTGATTTGCTATGCAAATCTCTTTTATATCTTTTTCTTCCACTCTTACCTCCATACACTCAACACCCCTTTACAGGGTCTTCGCATGAACTTGTCATTCCGTCTAATATTCTTTGTAAACTCACATATGAATTTATTATAAACGACATAAAATTAAATTCGTATTAATTGCCATTTAGCTATAGAACACCAGGAAAACGAAACTAAGCTATAACCCGCTACTTTATTCCGTGGTTTTTTAACAGCATCTATGAATGCAGCTGGATTTATGGATGTGAATACTTTTAAGGAAAATGACTTAACTTTCCTTCAAATTGTTTGATACAAAATGTTTTACACAATCAAATCCTTTAGCAAGATATGCTTTAGCTTCAACCGGATATAATTCTATATTATCTAATTGGTTAATATCAGTCCATGAAAATTCTAATTTAAAGGATTTATCTTCTAACTGCTCTGTTCCACAAAACTTTCCTTCAAGTGGTATACTTTCCTGGTCAGTCAATTCAACTTCATAAAATAAGCATATCTGATGACACGGTTTGTTTCCCCATGGAAAAAAGATTTCCCCCACCCACTGCAAAGAATTAACTCTGATATTTGCATTGATTTCTTCATAAAATTCACGGATTAAAGTTTTCTCATTGGTTTCACCAAACGCTACATGTCCTCCTGGCAAGGAATAAGCTGTATCATTATAGAGTCTTTGTAATAATACTCTATTTTTGTGTATCAATAATCCGGCAACTCTATAACTAAAAACATATTCATCCATTTTATAAATAATATCACCCATGCTGATCCACCTCTTATGCTCTAACTATACTATTGCGCTTATAAATTTTGCCATTTACTGCAGTAATATTTCAAACTCCAACTCATGTTTAATCGGAATATTATCCATTCCAATCAAGGGGATACTTGGCTTTAATTTACGTGAATGATCCATAGCATTAATATGAGCGGCTTTTAAATCAAAACCTTTCCTTTGATAAAACCGTATTGCATTTATATCATCGTTAGTTGTTATTAGCCACAATCTTTTACAATTAAATTCTTTCGCAATATCCAAAACTCCATTGATTAAAGCTGTACCTATTCCTGTATTGTCTTCAAAACTGTTAAGTGTGACTATCTCACATTCTTCATCTTCAATATGATACGTTATTACCCCTTTTATCTCATCCTCTTTTATAAAAAGAAGTCCGGGTAAACTAGTGGTATCGATTATATTCCCTTTTGAGATGGAAGGAGGGCAATGCCATTCATCCCATAATATTTGATTTACTGCAGCACGATATTTCTCATTTATTCCTTGTAAATGCATTTTTATCACCTCAACCTGCTACATTATTCCGTGGTTCCCTCTTCGAAGATAAAATAACTTAGTCAAAGATATCCGGATTGACCAAGGGCACAATTAACTCACATATCTCATTCTGTGCATCATAGCCCCAATAACCCTGATAAAAACCATCACCGAGGCCGGATGCGACCATGATCATTCTGTTTCCAGTCTGCGGATTAGCCCATTCAATGAAGTCGCCACCTTCTCGTTGAAATTGTGGCAATTTTTCCTCACTTTCAGCAAAGAAAGCCGCAAAGTAGTCATCATAGTGATTCTTTCCCGGATTATCTTTATGCCAAGCACCTAAGAAAGTACGATACTCATCAGCTACCTGCGCATCGCAAAATGACATCATACCAGCTTCAACCGGAAAGCCAGATGCGTTCCCATCGGAACATTTTGCAACTGCCGTTTCCTCAGTTGCCTCTGCACAAAGATATCGGACTGCCTTAGTATCCTTTATCTTTAATCTTGCTGTACACATGCGTATACCGATAGATTGATTACGGTAGACAGACACCTCTACTGGGTATACACCGATAGGTATCGAGATAGCCAGCTGCGGGCTGAACTCTCCTGCCGCGAGATAACAAAGCGGATCAGAAATGATAATCCTTCCGGTCGGACAGTCGATCTGACCCACAGTAAGATAAAACCGAGTTTCACTCTTTACAAACTGACGTTCAATTACATCTGTATTGATTTCAGTCTGGCTGATGTACTTAAGATTTTTCTCAAAACGAGTCTGAATATCCTGCTTCTGCAGTTCCACCTGTTGTATCCAATAAGTACGGATATCCTCAACCATCTTCTGACTAACTTCGACACACGTTTGTTCTTCATACTTCTCAAAATTGCTGAAAATATGACCACAGTGCTCCAGCTCTTCAGCTTCATATCCACCACACACGCCGAGTAGCCAATCGCCGAACAATCCCTTCTTGAACTTAAAAATATAATAATGCAGATCGTGCAGATCAAATTCTTTTGTATATTCTATTTTTGAAGGTGCTTTGCCAAGCTCTTGTGAATCCGACAACCATTCAATCATTGCTTTCTTAGCTGATTCCATTTGCATCTGTTTCATATATACTCCTTGCTATGCCCTGTCACCAGTCGCTCTTTTTTATCTGATTTAACCAATACTCTTTATCTTCTAAGCAATAATACTCTTTAACTTCCATTACTACTCCTTCTTGAAAATTCAAGTTTGCCTACGTGCTTATATATTACTGATTTTGAATATAGTTTTCTACCGATTCCACACATAGATCCAAAAAAGTTTCTTCTCCAATGGTATTCATCTTAAAGAATACAGCCTGACTACCTCCTGATGTAATCGCACTTACAAATAAATCTTCGCCATTTCCTGTAACAGTTACGTTCATGCTTACACGGTTACCTCCGGCCATACTGTACCGTTCATATACACGGACAGCTACGCGCGTACCTCCTAGGTCAATATCACTACCGTCCTCATAACTAACAGAAGAACTACCGTTGGTAATGTCTGTATGTATCCAATTTAAAAACTCATTGAAGTTACCCTTTAATCTTCTCTCATACTTAGCCATATTTTAAACCCTTCCTTTCATGATATAAACTTACTAATTATCAATACATTTTCATCTTCAGTATCTGAAAATATGTATTACATATTTCTCTCAAGTATTCTGATTTGCCCTCAAGTTCATCCATAATTATATTTGCAGTATGATAAGCTTTATCATACTGTTCTCTCGTAATAACATTATCATTTAAAGCTTGCGCCAATTCGTCCTCATCTAATAAAAACCGCTTACCATCGGGTAGCACAACAATATCTAGCATCAGGTCATAAAACCATGATTCACCGTTATCCAAAATGGTGTTCTTGTCCGTAATATCAAAATAATACTGCATAATTTCTTCCAATTCATTATACATTACTGTTATCCAGTAATTTTGATCTTCAGGACCAATTTGCAACCAATAATAACCCTTATCAATAATCTTTACCGGTATGGTATCATATACTATTGTAGCCGGCTTTTCTAACTCGTTTACCTTTATAAGTCCTGCTGCCCCTTTATAAAACTGATCATCAATCATCATATATGTATAATCTTTGTCTGTTACCCTAGGCCAGTGTGATCGGGACATTACTTTTTTCGATAAACTCATAATTATCCTCCAAAGTATAATTTAGTAATATTGTTAGACCCTCGGTATTTCACTATATATTTATCCATGTAACAATTTAATTACTGAGAAAACAATACTTGCAATGTTGGATTTCATATATTAGTCCTAATGTTCGCCTTACCTTAGATTCCAGCGATCAATAAAAGCCTTCTCAATATATTCTTCTTCCTCTAGATATTTTTGTATGGTGTCTCTTAAGAATTCCTTATTATACTTCTCATTCTTATTATTTGCTAAGGTTCTATAACCTGTACCTCTTTGAAGATAATCAGAGGACGCCACTGCGTACCATTTCTCGGCAATCATTTTCTCACCATTTACATATATGTTATTTATTTTTCTGCCGTTATGTTCAATCACTGCATTGGAAACATGCAATCTGCCTACATATTTTCCTCGAAAACCCGGTCCCTTACCATCAGCATAGCAATAATCAGTGTCAAGTGATTGCTGTAAGGCTTCCCATATATCCTTCCCTTGTATCTCAAAGCATGTAGGATTTAAGGGAGAGGGGCATAATTCTATCATCTTTTTCCTTGATATATTGCCTTTTTTAATTCCACCTTGCATTACGCCACTATTTATGATTCCCATATCACATTCAAAGGTATCTCGTAAGGCATCAGCAAGCAGATTAGTCATAGGGTTTTCTTCAACCACATCATGCCATATATCTCTATCGACTTTGTAAAGCGATTTACCTAATATTTCTATCGCTTTTTCTTTATTTCTCTTTATAATATCTAGAATTTTATTAGATTCCTTACACTGATTAACATTTATATTGCTTCCTTCAATTAATACAACCTTTCGTTTATCTACCTCAAGTACAAGCTTTCCTAAATGTTCCCCATATGACCCAGAGGTAAAAATAATTTTCCCTTTTTCAACTTCAGGTTTCTCCATTAATATATGAGAATGCCCTCCGATTATTATATCAATACCACTGATCTTTACTGCAATTTCCTTATCCTTGTCCATTCCAAGGTGGGATAGTAAGATGCACAAATCATAGTTGTCTTCATTTGCCTTTATTTCATTTTGAATTACTTCGAGATAATTATTAATAGAGAACCCAAACATTTCTGTAAAGGGTCCTAAATTTGGAGAGCCAGCTATGAGTAGAATTCTCATCTCGCTTCTATCTATAATTATGCTTTTTCTTACATTTTCAATAGGTTTATTATTAAGACTGAGTAAATTACTGCTTAGTAACGGAATATCTGTGTTTGCTGCCATATTCTTCAAAACATCTATCCCTGGAAAAAGTTCATTATTACCTATAGCCAGGGCATCATATCCTGCACATTCCAGTAACTCCATAGCAGCCAACCCATTAGTTCCTTGTAATTCAATCCTTTTAAAATCTGCAAAATCCCCTGCATCAAGTATTAAAGTATTGCTATCCTTAAGTTCATCTATTTTTGAAACTACCTTTGAAAAGTTCTCATAATTACTATGAATATCGTTAGTATGCAATATCGTTAATCTCATTTTCACTCCCCGTATCTGCTAAGAATTTTAGATATATCAATTTTCGAAGGTGCTTTGCCAAGTTCTTGCTGGCCTGACAGCCCTTCAATCATTGCTATCTTAACTGCTTCCATTTCCTTATCCCTTATAAAGTAATCCAGTATCTTTTTATATACTCTCCATCAACATAAACTTCTTTTTCAAATACTCTACCATTAGCAATAATAGTTTTCTCACTTGCGCGATTTTCCGGACTACAGATAATCATAACTTTATCCATACCTCTTTCTTTGCAATTAAGTAAGTTTTGTCTTAGCATTTCTTTTGCATACCCCTTATTTCTTTCGGATGGGCGTATAGAATAACCCATGTGCCCTCCCCAAAGGCCTAAAATTGGGTGGTTTATATGATGTCTAAGGTCAATTATTCCAACTGTTTTGTTGTCAGAAATACGAACCGCAATATATGTATTTGACGTGACACTTCCCGCTCGGCAAGTATCGGAATTTTCCTTTTCCGCAAGAATATGTAACCATTCTTCCATAGAGGAACATTGTCTTAAACTACCACATCCTGCAAATGAATCATTATCGTTAGCTTCCATTAGCTCTTTTCGTAACTGCATAATATCTTCACCATATTCCATTGATGGTCTCATCAATCTAATTTCTTTCATGTATTCATCTCCATTATTAAATATTTGTAAATGCAGCAAAATAGTTTATTCACTTTCACCACCATTGTGAAGCTCTACACCTTATTCATACCTATTGTCTAATAAATACAATGGGGAGTATGAAGACTATTGAGTTACTGCTGATTATTTTCACTATCTTACCATTCATTTACAGCATATAAAATAGCCAATCTAACTTGCTTTAATAATTCGCTTGATAATGTTTCATATTCTCTATCTAATCCTTTTTCATGCGCCATATATGGCGGGCTGTCATTCCATGAGCCCATTGCACCAAAAACATCAGCGATACTTGCTGCTTCAAAAATACGTAAATTTTTATCTGGGATTTGAGGTAACGGATTATTACGCTCTGCATTTATGTAATCCACTGTTTCAATTAAAGTATTTGCTGCCTTTTGAAACAGCTTGGCAAAACTATCACATTCTATTTGACAAGCCAATTCTTTAATATCCTCCAATACATCCATAAGTTCTTTAGTATTATCTTTAAATTTTGGCATATCCAAAGGAGGTTTTGTCCATTCATGTTCTGTATAGAGAATATTCCATAATTTCTCTACCGAGTCAAATTCCCATTTTGGAAAAAAATAACTTACTTTTCCATCTCTAAAAAAGCACACAATAGAACTCTGTGTAGTATTGGAAAATCCTAAAATATTACGATTCCCTATGGTAATTGGCGTTAACATTTTAATATCATGCAGTCCTTTTTTTAGACAATGCTCATACCAATTAAAAACACTATCTGCTTTTAAAGCAGATTTATAAAGCAGATTCTTTTGTGGAAGAAGCTGAAACTCAATTTTGTTTTCGTATTTAATCGGCTCATAGGATATCGCTTTTCCCGTTTTCAGTGCATTTTTTGATGCAACTACAATACGACATATTTGATACATTTCACCATTCATAAATAATCTCCAATTCATCAAAATAAATAATGAATGCAAGTTTTTTATAATCAAATTCAATCACGCCACTCAACAACATCATCTATACTTTTTCTGGGTCTCGCAAGAGGGTTTTCATCTGCATATCCTACTGTCATTGCAGCATAAAGCTCTCCTTCAACATTTAACCAATCGCATAATTCCTGATATGCAAAATATGTATCGCAAATCCATAAGCTACCCAATCCAAGTTCGGAAGCTGTGAGCGTCATGTTCTCAATAGCTGCACCTATCGACTGAGCGTTACAGATTTCGTAAATGCGTTCTTCAGGTGTTAATGAAGAATGAATATCTAATCCAAGCGAGTTAACAATAAAAATGATAACAGGTGCCTGTTCCATAATCTTCAAAGTATATTGTGCGCTGCTGAGATACTTCGCGTTTTGTGGAAGAAGCGGGTGTTCTTTCTCTCTCATCAATCCTTCACCCATAGCTGCAAGTATATCCTTCTTTGCATTGCCAGTTACTACAATAAACTTCCATGGCTGACGGTTTTTAGAGGATGGTGCAAGTGTCCCTGACTGTAAAATTTTCTCTATCATAGGTCTAGGGACATCTACTCCTTTATAATTCCGTATACTACGTCTATTAATAATGGCTGACAGCACTTTGGGATCTCCTCTCTTGTAAGCTATATAATAAACTCCAATTTAAAAATGAATAATGTACATAATCAGAAGCCATATCTGATGCACCAAGATATATTTCCAATATTAATTACAACTTTATGCTCATCATCGATTAACCGGTAATCACCACCATGTTTTTTACACATTTCCAGACAGATTCGGTTGTCCCTCAGCAGAATCTCCTTTTTACAGTAAGTATCTTCTACATCCCAGTTTACGAATATAAATGAGCTACAATATCCTTAATATTGCAAAGCTTCGAACTTCGTGGTTTACTCATAACAGCGGATTATAAATATTTGTGTAATAACTCTTTAGGGATATGACAATAGTCGTTAGGGCACCTACCTAATCTATCTTGATGTTCATCTGCACTTTTAACGTAATTCATAAGTGGAAGGACCTCCACTACAATTTTATCTCTATCTGCTCTTTCTGCTATATAATTCTTGGCATCTTCCAAATGTCGTGGCACTTTACTATATACGCCTGTGCGGTATTTTTCCCCCACATCATTACCTTGTTTATTCACACTGTAAGGATCTATAATCTCAAAAAAATAACCCATTAGTTGAGAAACAGTTACAATTTCAGAGTCAAATTCTGTTTTTACGCATTCCGCATAACCATCATACTCACCTTCAAGAGTATTCGAATAACCATTTGCTCGTCCTGCTTGAGTATTAATAACACCTTTTAGTGTTTTGATAAATGCTTGTACACCCCATAGACAGCCACCTGCAAAATATATTGTTTCAACCATAGTATTCACCTATCTTCTTTCGTCAAATATAGATAATGTGCAAAAATCTTTATTACCAGCAGAAGTATCACTACTGAGTGGCTTGTTATTTCTTACTATCCAATCACATTATAGCCATAATTAGACATAGCCCAATTTTCCATTATTGCTATAATCCGTACTAAATTTCTTCATAATACACCTCTAGTTATCTTCGAAAATATATTTCTTACATTATAATACATAAGAAACAATATTACCATATTATTCCTAGCTAATTCAACTCAAAAAAAGGGCCAAGAGTTTATAACAAACCCTTTGCCCAATCATTTTAAAAGCTTTATCTAATTATATCTCAAAACCCTGTACAAATTTTAATTCATCACACTCTGGTCAGCTTGAGAATACGGGCACCATGAATATTTACATCCACTCCCACTCTTCCGGTAAAGGTACCAATCTCTTTATGTTCCCACAAATCTCTGGCGTTATATGCCCCCTGCAAGCCTAAATTCATGAATGTTACCTCCGGTTTCGTAGGGCTAAAGGATGTGTTAAAGAATGCAACGTACTTGCTGCCATCTTCATCCTCACTCGCCCATACCACCGTATCCTCTGTACGTAGGATTTGCTTCGCACCGTAGGAATTCTTCAATAGTCTCAGTAGTTCACTGTTGGTAAGTAATGATAAGGTCCAATCATCGTTGTCTCTCATCTCAGCGCCTATCATCAAAGGAGAGCGGAAGATACACCATAGGGTCATCATAGTAATTTGTTCATCCTTTGTAAAGTTCGTGAATCTCGCGTTGCTATCATGTCCCGGCGTATTAACATTAATATGACCAATCGGCAGCATATCACAATCAGGCCAACAGCCTTCTTTTACATGTGAACTCCATGAATTACATCTCTCAAACATGTTAAAAAGCTGCGTCCAATTATCCCAGAAGTCTCCTGTTATTCTCCACATATTTGCATTCATGCTTAGATGCTCTGCCTCTTCCAAAATGGCCGGCCCAGGTGATAAGCTTAATACCATATCCCTGCCACAGTGATCAATCGCTTTTCGAATCATTTCTATTTCAAGTCTTGCAGAATAGGGATTATGTGGTTTGAATTCGGTATTGCAGATATCATCCACTTTTATATAATCCACACCCCATTCGGCATACAATTCAAATAAAGAATTATAGTATTCCTGCGCTCCTTCTGCTTCGGGATTAACACCATACATATCCGTATTCCAGGGACAAAGGGAAAACCCTTGTGCGATATCCCTTGCAGTTGCATTCGTCCCTTTTATCGGGGTAGCTGCGTGAACTGCTTGTCTTGGAACTCCACGCATAATATGAATTCCAAACTTCAGGCCAAGGTTATGCACATAGTCACTGATTGGTTGAAAGCCCTTACCACCTTCGGAGGATGGAAAACGATTTACCGCAGGAATCAAACGTGAATATTCGTCCATCTCCAAAGGATAAAAGTTATTATACTCTGTGGATTTTGCCTTCGGCTCATACCATTGGATATCGCAAACAATATACTCCCATCCAAAATCCTTCAAATTCTTCGCCATATAGTCCGCATTACCCTTGAGATGTTCCTCGTTTACTGAGGCGCCGTAACAATCCCAGCTATTCCACCCCATTGGCGGTGTTTTTGCACAAGCATTCTTCTTCATAATCATAACTCCTTCCGCTATTTGAGACTCTCTTCTCACCCTATCAATTTCGAAGTGAGAAAAGGTATTAATCCCACTGTCCCGGGAACCTTATTTTCTGTAGTTGCGGGAATCTCTTATTAAACTCTTCTACCTCTTCCTTCGGAAGGTTTTCAAAGACTTCCGATTCGTAGAATTTTCCTTTGATGTCTTTCAATCCATCTTCTACTAATTCAAGTCCCATAAATGCATCAAAGTTATTACCATCCGGAGTTGTAATATTAAAGTTGTCGCAGGTTTTAAAACCTATCAGAGGATAATAATCCGGCTCACCGAAAATGATGATACCTTTATAACCTTTATCAGCAGCCAGCTTCATCGTCTCTCTTAATAATAATTCCCCTACTCCGCAGCCCTGCCACTTCGGCTCTATGCATAGAGGACCAAAGGTTATTACTTCATGTGTGTCTGTACCGTCAACCACACGTGCCTTTGAATACATGATGCAACCAATAACAACTCCATCCTTAAGTGCTATTCTGCTAATCTCGGGAAGATAGTCTTCATCACGGCGTAATTTATGTACAAGGTAATGCTCGTCACATCCGAGGTGGTGTTTATTCCAAAAGGCATGCTGTGTCATTAACTCCACTTTGTACCAGTCATCCTCTGTTTCTTCTCTAATTTCTATTTCTTCACGTTTTAATCTTGTCTTTGCCTCCGGGAACCATCCGAATTCTAGCCTTACTTCTTTTCTTTGCAGATCATTATTCTTGTAGCAGCAGGTATCCATACCAATCAGCTGAAAGCCTTCATGCTTATAAAAATCGATAGCATTTACATTACACGACTGTGTTTCCAGTATAATCGCCCGACGGCGTTCTCTTCTTGCCTGTTCCTTTGC
Source organism: Bacillota bacterium (assembly GCA_023414875.1). GTDB lineage: Bacteria > Bacillota > Clostridia > Lachnospirales > Lachnospiraceae > Mobilitalea. The sequence continues at coordinate 18,343 of JAEZMV010000006.1, forward strand.
TATTTCAATAAACGCATGACCAATTCCCTGCTTTTGATACTTTTCTGATACCCAAAGGTTTGTTATCCTTAAGCGGTTGGACCATAACTCCTGGTCAGTTTCCATTGCTGCCACTAATTCCTTCTGGTCTATCACTCCCCAGGCATAAGCATGTTCCCAGTGATCCTCGTATAATTTATCCTGGAAGCTATGTTCTTTTGGAATATTAGGTTCCGTCTCAGTAATGTCTTTCTTTTCAACCTCAATCACAAATCCTTTTTCTGTATTATTAACGCTTACATCATAGTATTGATCCGTTTTATACTGAAATGGAATTATCGTTCCCTTCCAGGTCTCTTTTGGCAAATGAATAATTTCATATTGCATAGTCTTTACCCTCTCCTTTATAAATCTGTTTCATCAATGTAACAAATACAAAATATCTAATCCCTTGTAAAACAAAATAATACATAAGCTATAGTAACCTTCAAAAAGCATCCAATGTTTATTATTACTCTGTGCCTTAAGGTACTCGTCGAGTAGTCGAAATTCTAACAAGAAGCATGATGCGGATTGAATTATGTAAGTGCCCCAAGATCCTCCGGTTCATACTTGTTATGTCCCGGTCTACTCTTTTTGTAATTCCAACATTTTATAGCATCCTCTAATTTTTTCCCTTTATTATTTGCAAAGAAGGCTCTTATGTAGGTATTGTACTCAAATTGTGAATCGATCTTTGTTATGTTTTTCTTCTTTTCATCAATTATTTTGTAATAAGTCTCTACTGCATCTGCATATGTTTTACCTGCATTCACTTTCAGCCATTTTTGAAAAATAACATTAAATGAAAAGCTCTTTCCGATAGCTTTTTTGAAAAATTCCCTGTGTTTCTCTGAACACACAAAATTACTTTCGATTATTGTTGTTAATTCTATCATACCAACATTATGCTTCACTTGTTTATTATAACTAGAAATTAATCTTTCTCCACTGTGAAGAAAAGTAGCTATTCTCTGAGTTAATTCCTTTTTCCCTCCACTAGCTTGCAAACCATTACTTCTACAGAATTCTACCATTTCCTCTTTTAAATAATAATATGATTTAAATACTTGAGAAGCTAGATCTTTACTTAATTTTGGTCTTTCACACATAATCATAACCATGCCTTTCATTACAGACTGTAAACGGCCACAGACACAAAGTTGAGTGTGAAACCCAATATTCCTGCCAATACACTCGTTTTATATAATTGATACCATGCTTCCAGTGTGTCCTTATTCATTAGCTTTGCCTTTTTAGATAGCTCGGCTAAATATTCGCTGCTGCAACCTCTTTATTAAAATCATTATAACATTTGAAACTATTAATTACATCATCAATCACTTGATCATACCGATATAAATCATTTAAAGTTATAGCCACTGGATTATGTACTACTTTATTTCTAAACCTTCTTAATTCATCTAACTTATTAAACGTAATATCATCAAAATTATTATTATCTCGAACATACTTTATAGCTTGACTTGTATTATATTGACCACCATCTAAATTTCGCAGCCATTCCTCAATAATATTCCACTTAATAAGAAAACGACCTATTGTTTCATTCCCCGCTGTAATTTTATAATCCAGTTCATACTTGACTTCTTTACATATCTTATTAATGATATCATGTTCCGGGTATAATAATTTTTCATCTATCTTGGTAAAACTATTCCCCCAAAATTCCTTAGAATTTGGGATTTTATACTTGGCTAATAATCTTCTGTTAAAATCAAGCTCCATTTTATTTTCATATTCATCGCAAATGAATTCTGTACCAACAAGATAACCCTCTTGGAAAAATGGTCGTAACGCTTGTGGCGGCGAGATACTTAATAATCTGATATTAACTAGATCATGTTCCGAATTAATCGAGATACGACCTGTAAGATATGGCAATGCAAATACATAAATATAGCAATGATCATTTATATTATTTAACATCGAAAAGGAACAGGCAACTCGTAAGGAATGAGTTACGTCTAATAACGGTGTCGGACATACTTCGTAGTGTTGAAGGATGGACCATTGTATCTGTTTCTTTCTCTTTAATTCGGTATTACCTATGATATTTTGCCTCTCTAACTTGTCCACCAATAAAGCGGAAGCAGTATTAAGAACATCAAATTTATACTTAAGCTCATTCTTTGATATTCTTTCTTCTCTATACATGGATGGATATACCGTTGTGGAGGAGTTTTTATTCTTATAATCCAGCACCTGTCCTCTATAAAAAAGCATGTAATCAGGATTTAAGTAAGATAATTCTGCTATCTCTTTCACAAGATCCATATAGGAAGCTACGTAAACTCCATCGCTTCTTAACATATCTAAATCGGTAAGACTACTCTTAATATGCTCTGTATAATTAGAAGTGTTAAAATTTATTCTTCTCATAGGAGGCTCCCATTTTCTAAATGTTTATTATCACTTATGTTAATTCCTCTAAACCCAGAATCACACGAAAAAACAGGTTTTTTGATTTGACGGTAATAGGTTAATGCTTTTTGCATAGCGTTTGTTAATGGGTCCATACCATCGAGCATCTTTTCCATACTTTCTATTTTTGATGGATTATAAGTTCCATATATTAATTTCATATATCTTCCTCATAATAATATCATCTTTGCTCCAATTCATTATTTACCTAGGTTCTGTAAGATTTCGTGATAGCGTTTTGTTGCCAGTTCACTTGGTTCACCTTTTTTACAGAAAGAAAGCTTGGCCAGCTTTGGAACATTACGCTCAACAACGATTTGACCATCCACCATTTTAGATTCCAGTGCCTTGAAGGCTTCCAGGAACCGTCTGTCCTCTTTTGCTCTATCATAAAAGGATAGCACATAGACGTAAACAAAAAGATTATAATTGCGAAAAGGGTATTCTACCTGCATGAACAATGTACCCATTCCATAATGGCATGGGCCAATCGGTTTTCGGATCGTCCAGTGCTCAAGTAGAAAATCCACGGCCCTCTCAAGTGCTGGTTCTTTGTTGAGATAGTCACTAAAGCGGAATGCATCCAGGGCAGTAAGTGTTGGATGTGGGTTTGAATACTCAGTTTCTGGGCCTCGACCAAAGAAAAACTTATTACAACGCCAGCCGCCATCAGTATATTGAGTGTCTAGAAGGTGTAGAAAAGTTTTATTCAATCTAGCATCACCAGCATACCCCATGTGGCAAAGCACATTGGCAGCATTAGCGGTTTGACATGGGTAAATATAGCCCTGCGGATATAATTTAAAACTCCCATCTTCTTTCCATACACTGAATATCAAGTCAGCGCATTCTTTAAGTAAAGGCTCGGTGGGTTCCATCCCCAATTCTAACAGGTAAAGCACACAGTCCAGCATAGAGAAGGGTGATCCTTTTATTAGGCGCTTATCGGGAGTCGTCCAATAGTCTGCTCCATTATCATGCCGGTGAGACAATATCGCCTCAAAATCTGATAAATATTGCTTGTCTATAGCCATCACTTTTCTCTCCTTTTCGTATTATACTATGATTAATTAAGGCTAACCTACGCAATTACCACCAAGCTTTTACAGCCCATAGCCGATTAAGTATGACATTAATTAGGCTTATATAATCTTCCTATACTTTAATCTCAAACCCCAGATTCACTTCGCTACCAGGCTTTCCTCCTCTGATGCCCCAATTGTCTAATGGAACCTCCTTCAAAACTATTGTGATATCATTGCCAGATATACCCGGATTATCAGCGAGATTCCGGACAATTGCAGCATATAATGCTCGCTTGGCATCAAGACTTCTTCCTTCAAATATTGTCATTTCAATCAAAGTAAACTGATCCGTCTTAAACCCTGCTATCTCAAAATCCTCACGTTTCAGTTCATATAGTCTTTGAATTCTGTCATCATCAGGTATCTTGAATGCTTCAACAAGGGCATTATGAACTCCATCTAAAATTGCTTGTTTATATTCCCGACTTCTTCCTTCAATCATTTCCACTTTAACCATCGGCATAACTTTCCTCCTTAATTTCTTTAATGCCAAGCTTACTTACAGGTGAGCTTCAATCCCATGACTTTTTCAAAATCTATAAGTATCTCACTCGATCTAACCTCAAAGATACAGGGTTTAGATTTTCCAACATTTTTAGTATTCATAATCTTTTCCTTTAATCCCTCATCTATATCGAGAGCTAAGACCTTTTCAAGAAATGTCATTGGGAAATAAATTGTAGCTTGCATATAATCTTTCCATGCGGACATCCATACAATCGTTTTTTTCTTTTTTTGTACTTTGCAGAGCCACGTCTTACCATCATTATAATAGCGCCATTCATAATCCATTTGATGCTTTTGGAACAACTCAAGTAAATCCATATAAGCAGCAAATGATTGCCCAAGAACCTTACTAAGCACTATTTCATCCGGGTAAACATTCATATCTCTAAGCTCAATATTATTAATAGTTTCCATATGGATCCTCCAATCAGATAAGTTAAAATTGATTTTCCTAAAACTTCTATTCTCTTCTCATTTCCAACGATAACAGCTTCAGCAATATCAAGAAATAGCCCAATTTATATAGCACTTGGCATATCCTTGGTATTTCTCTCTAGTTCATATGGATTTATTCCATCCATAGTTACTTCTCAAACAACCATAGGCAGGTTTCTCAAAATGTTCTTAATGAGTAATACTGATTTTTAATACATGCTTTATATTGCATATAAAGTTTCTTCTGAGAAATCAAATAACTTTTTAACAATATTAATCATCTCTTCATCTGTATTAAACCATCCAATTGCAGGAAATAGAGGGCACTTTAAAAGTGTCTGCTCCTTTAGCTTGAGATTCAAAGCAAGTTTCGGACGCTTTCCGCTTTTATCTGTCTGAATACAGTAACCGCAGCCATCACAGTTTTTTGTTCTATAGAAAACTAAAGCTTTCAGATCATTATCCATTTTATCATAGGATTTAATTAGTTTACTGAACTGCGGTACTTTAAACTCAAACACCATTTGATTTTTCTTTCTCCAGTCATAGTATACACGCATATACGCCTTTTGCTTTTTCGGATATTCTCTTTCGTATGCAACACCCATTTCATTATTTGAAGAAATATATCCTTTCTCTAGAAAGTAGGTTTCAAGCTTAGTAATTTGCTCCCTATCACAGAGTCTTCCAAACATTTCTGCTGCTGTATATTGCTTATTACCAAATCTACCATATAAGAATATCATCATATTTTGGGTACGGATTTTACCTTCCTTTGATACACTGCAATGCAGCTTCCACGCAGGAAACAGTTCCTTATAGCTATTATGAGTAAACACTAAACTATCATTCGTTTCATCACAAGTAAGTCCAAACAGCGACAGCCTATCCTTTGTCTTCTGTGTAATCTTCATGTCAGACTTGCCTATAATTAACTTGCTACCCGTAACATTACCGTATAACCCCATCTTTACAAACTGCTCATATAAATCAAAGAAATTCTTTTCAATTTTTTGCATCTTCAAGATAAGTTCAGGCTTAACATTGTTACACTCCCAAAATTCATAGCATTCATCAGGTTCCTCTACTACATTGATAAGAGACAAATCATTATAAATTGTTTTAATACTGTCATATAAAAAATCATACATCTGCCTTTGTGATAATTCACTTGCATTGCAATCTGGAACATACTTAAACTCCGGGTAAGCTGCTAAGTGTGCATATATGATGCGTCTACCTAGATTCTCAAAGGATTGTCCAACTTTATTCTCAAACATATTTACCTTCCTTTCATTGATAACAAATTATATATTTTCACTTCTATTTAACCTTTCTATCTTCTCCATTGTCTTTCTATAACATTAAATTTACATACATCAATGCATTTTCCACAGTTAGAACAAATACTATAATTAATTTCTTGTGACTGAACCATTATCATTACATCATTTTGGTAACTACAGACTGAATTACACTTGTGCTTATGCTCTGTGTATGTCCGGAAACATATTGCTAGGTGTCTTTGAAATACTAAGTTGTCTCTTTATGTAATTTTAAAACTAGCATTATCATTATTAAGTCTAAAATGTTTTGCAAGGATACTTAATACTTCCTCTTTCGTGTCTTTTTCATCTTCTCTTATTAAAGTAAAAAATCCACTATTTGCATATTCATCATAATGTTCTTTACTGTTAACCCTTGCTATGCACGATTTAAAATTTTCCATTGTCTTTTCTGGATTTTCACATTGCATTATCTGATCCTTTAAAAAAGCCTTCTCTGGATCAGCACGATCAAAAAATTTTTCTACAGACATTACCTGTGGTGATAACATAACCGCAACTTGGTTATAGTCAGCTATCTCTTGTAAAATATCAAGCGGTATATTAGTGTCAACAATTACTTTTTGGTTTTGAGAAATACATATTAATTCTGCAACTTCAAATTCTGCTATTTCTCTTGAACTATCAAGTATCCAACGGTCATATTCTTCCGGAGTCCGATTTAGAAATTCCTGCCAACTTTTCATAGTCTGAAAATAGCACATATTTGGTTGATGATTCGGTGTTATAATATTATCCGAGACTCTGAAGTGATAATTCTCACCACATGCTATTAATCCATATTTGTCTGCTAGTATTGAAACCATTGTTGACTTACCAGCGTACGCTGTACCTGTGATAAACATTACATTTTTTAAATAATGCTTAATAATATTATTATCTATCTTCATTCCATTCTCCTTAAATCTATTGCATAGCAACTTATTTCTTTTTCTCAGCATTGCCCCTTCTGCAAAGCGACCAGTTTAAAGTTGATTTTTTTACTTCATCAGCTAAATCCAATAAATTAGGTATAATTCTGAGATCTACCTTTCTATTAAATATCTCTTTAAAGATATCAGAAATTATTATCATGTTAATAGGTTTCTGAAAAATCTTGTTTTATCTTACTCTTACATTATAATACCTAGCTTACTTTATTACCATATTATTACTACATTTTCCTGCTTTATTTATCATATTTACCTATTCGATATATCCAGGTGTCCCTTCTTATTCCTCAGCAATCAATTTCCCCTATATTTCGTTTGACTATTTTTCACCGCTTTCCCTATTCTTTCAGACAATTGCACCCAATTCGATTATCAGTATTATTGGTGGTAGACTTTGTAAACCTATTATTATAATTATTCCTAATTAACATAGAGGGAGGACACTGATATTAATACGAACTACGAATCCTTAGATTATGTAAAAACCTCAGCAGCGGATATTGATGAAGTAGTCAGACTAAACAAATTTATAATAAGAAGTATGGCGAAACACTACAAAGATGGACCCAACGCGGTGATTGAGAAATTAGAATGTATTCTATCCTCCTCCCATATATTTTAACAAACAATATGTTCAAGGTGGGAATCTCTTGAAGCTGGTTGTTATTAATCGCAAAAAAGTGCTTTTTATTCTCCTTTCTTTCCTCGCAGTTATCACTTCGTTGATCCTTTATCAGCGTTTCCACAGCCCTACGGAGACAGTTCAAATGATTATGGGCGGTATGCTTTATCAGCAGGTTATAGATGAAGGTGAGGGCGAAGGCCAAGCCCTCAAAAAAAGCTCAGATGTGGAAACTTATTTCCGACCTTCTGATTTACCGGTATTAAATGATCGGTTTGATTGGAACTTTTTTCGGGATTATCTGTTTAAAAAGGTAAATGAAATAACCCTACCGGATTATTTACTTAGTTCGCCGGAGGAAACCATCATTAATTATTTTAGTATCCTGCGGGAGGCTGAAAATGCGGAAAAAGATAAGCTGATTGGGTGCGGATCAATCGGGAACGGTGACACTCCTTATCCGCTCGCCTATCATTTTTTATCCTCTTCCTATCAGAAAAATATGACCTATGAACAATACCTGGATTCCTTCAAAAATATTCTTCATATGAATTTGATCAAGTATAAAGAAGTCCCGCTCTATGACAATCCGACCGGGATTATTCGCTATTTTGTTGAAATAGAAACCATCGAAGGCTCTGATAAAGAGGTTGGCTACTTTGCTTATTATTACGGCTTTGTAGATCTGATCAAAGAGGGCGGATTATACAAAATATCCAACCTGGAATTTCACGGAGAGAATTATCTGTGTGCACCCATTCATGGTTGGTTTTATGATGCGGAGGCTTCTACACAGATCAGGTATGGAGGATGGTGCAAATTAATCGATACCTTATATCCGACCATACAAAACGGATATGTAAAGCATCTCTATTTTAAGGGGACCGACGGCAGTGATTATATGATTGAATTCTATCGGTTAACTAATGATTATGATATCGAGATTGCACAGTATAAAAAAGACGATAAAGGTATATGGAAGCTCATTCACCTTAATCCGGAGAAATGTCTTAAGGGTAAATCATGAATTTAACTCCTGATATGATATGTAACCATAAGCTGATTCCGCATTTTTAACAGCGCTTAGTATTGCCTGCTCCACAGCACGTACCGCCAGAATAGCCACCACATCGGGATTAGCTTCTATTTTCCTGGAGGCCATAGTGAAGATTGTATCTCCGTCATAAATCGTATGAGCAGGGCGTACCGCTCTCGCAATTCCATTATGCGATACGGACGCCAGCTTACTCAGCTGAGCTTTTGTTAAATCGGCATTGGTAATAATCGTTCCGATGATGGTATTCCCACTATAAAAGTCAGTCATATCACTATAGCTTAATAACATGACTTCTTCGCTGATCGCAAGTGTCTTCTTATCATTACAGAGTGCACCGGCAATCAACCGGTTTTCTTCCTGACTAAATATATCTCCTATGCAATTAACCGCCATGACTGCACCAACCTTTAATTCCCCAACCTGGAAGCAAGCGGTTCCCAGTCCGCCCTTCATAGCATAATCCGTACCTTTTATAGTACCAATGGTTGCACCGGTTCCTGCACCGAAATTTCCTTCTCTCAGAGGTTCCCTATAAGCGTTTAGACATGCCTCGTAGCCCATCTGCTGATCCGGCCTTATCTTATGACCACCGCATTTTAAGTCGAATAGGATCGCCCCGCATACAATTGGGACTTTGACCACTCCTACATCCCGTCCGATTCCCCTCTCCTCAAGGAATTTCATAACACCACCAGCTGCATCCAGGCCAAAGGCACTTCCTCCTGCTAGTATTACCGCATGGATGCTCTGCCTTAAATTGCTGGGATTTAAGGCATCTGTCTCTCTGGTACCGGGGGAGCCGCCACGGACTTCAACCCCTGCTGCCGCTCCCTCTTCACAAATAATAACGGTACATCCTGTCCCCGCCTGTGTATTTTGCGCATTGCCCACATAAAATTCTTCTAGTTCTGAAATGTCAATCTTCTTCATAGGTCACTTCTCCATTGCGGAAATTACCGCATTTACAATCACATCCACCTCTGCGAGTGCTCCTTTTCCAACAACTCCGCATGCCAGTAGGCTTTCTTTCGGCTCAATGATTTGATATCCGAACTTCTTCAGCTTACTCACATTCTCTTGTACAAATGGGTTTTCCCACATATTAGTATTCATAGCAGGAGCAATCAGGATTGGTTTATTCTTTACTGCCATTACCGTAGTTGACAGCATGTCGTCTGCAATTCCCCCTACGATTTTGCCGATAATATTGGCTGTTGCAGGTGCAATCAAAAACACATCTGCTTTTTTAGCAAGGGAAATGTGCTTAACATCATTCGGAAAATCATCCCGGAACATGTCCGTATATACATCATTATGAGTCAATGAGCGAAGCGTCAGCGGAGTAATGAATTTGGATGACCCCTCCGTCATAATTACTTCCACCTGATAACCAACCTTTATTAATCTGTGTGCAATATCGGCCGCTTTATAAGCTGCGATACTTCCGGTCACACCTAACACTACATGTTTCATTTTTTATCTTCCTCCTTATCTAGTAAGCTGTCTGCAATACCTGCTGCAATATGCTCTTTGTTTATAAACTCTTTATAGTTACCTGATTTATCAATAAGATAACCAATATGCAGACCATCTTTAATCGTATCTGTATCATTGGCAAGAACATATTCACATTGGTTTTTTAGCAACAGCTTGTATGCTGTTTCATGTAGTGTTTCCCTGCTGACCCCGCTGAGAAGTTTAAATCCAACAAGACGTGTCCGAGGGCTGGTTTCTTTAATCATGCCAATGATTTTAGGTGTTTTTTCTAATATCATGAAGGGGTGCTCGATATCAGAGCTGATTTTCTGCTGATCCTTCAAGGACACTGAGTTAGCTGATAGAGCAAGGATGTTTTGCCATTCCTTGCAGGTAATAGAATTTGAACAGTCCTGGACCCTTTGATAAATCTCATTTGCAAGCAGCTCTAATGATGCTACACTATTTACCTTATAATCACTAACCGCCATAGAATGTATCACTGCATCAATTTTCTGCGTGATTAATAAGTATTTCATTTCGTCTAACAGCTGCTCAGTTCCTCCAATTCGTATTATATGGAGATTAGCATCTTCTATATTAGGAATAACCGAACCAATACCACAAAGATAATATATGGTATGAGGTTTATTCATAAGCCTTCGCGAAAATTCCTCTGCGATCAAGCTACCAAGCCTTCCGGTTGCATCATTCGTAATCGCTCTGACAGCATCAATTCGTTCTTTGGTTCCTCCGGCAGTGATAATAAAACGATTCATACTTAACACCCTTTCATCGTTATTAACTTCTTATCTATATTCCTAGCATTCATTCCATGGATAAAACTGGTATTTTTCCTTACAATATAACAAGTAATTATATACAATTGACGGGGTATGTCAAATACTTTATGGTTTTTTAACAAATCTTATCGTAAACTAAAAAGACAGACTCTGTCTTTGAAAAAGGTATCACCCAATAACGATGGCCCATTTTATTAAGACAAAGTCTGTATTTCACATAACTTTCTATTTTATTATTACTATAATAGCAAGCCCTTCAAAAGTCACTTAACTAATTTGACCCCTATACTGCTTTCTTGATTAACTGTGGAGGAACCCTCTTTAAGATATCATTTGTGGCACTATGATCCATAATCCAGGTATCGATTTCGTTCTTAGGAATCACGAGCGGCATGCGGTTATGGACCTCTTTCATTGATTCATTTGCATCGGTCGTCAGTATCACATAACGCATCTCATTCTGATAAACGGAATATATCCCTGCCATATAAAGAGCATTAGTACCCTCCATACGAAATAAGAACTTCTGCTTTTCGCTGTTCCATTCATAAAAACCGGTGGAGGGAATAATACATCGACGATTTATAAGGCTGTCGCGAAAGGTCCTCTTCTCAAAAGCGGTTTCGGATCTGGCATTAATAATGACCCCTTTTCCGTCAAATTTCGGAAATCCCCAGACGCAAAGTGTAGGAGAGACCTCCTTCTTTTCTTCTATCAATACCGGTGCAAGGTTTGTAGGAAATACCTCTCCGGTTCTTGCCTCCTTACCTTGGAATTTCGCATTCAGCTTCTCCAGTATCTCCATTACCTCATCACTTTGCTCCACAGTAAAATTATATCTGCCGCACATAATCATTCCCTCACTTTCTCTTCTTTGCTTCTATTCTTACCCCTGACGGTCGTATTCTAATCCTTTCAGTTATCCGGTTTCACCCTTCGCTTCGAGATGGATGGCCTCTGTTTTTACTATTTTACCATATTATCCCGTCTTGTGATAGGCCATATCCCATCTCTATTTTTAAAATATGAATGATATATATAGCATCAGAGCAAGGAGCGACTTCCATCGGAAACCGCTCCTATTATTCTTGAAATATCATATTAAGTGTAACCCCACTTCATTTGCATCTTGATTTAGGTTTTACTTATCTCAATGTCTGTCACATTTTGTCTTCCGTCCATCCTTATCACCACAGCAGAAAAGCAAAATAAAGATTATTAAGCACCATGAATTCATATCTTCACCCCCTCTACTATTATTGTATGAAATTTGTCGATTAATAGTGAATATATACCTGTCTAAAAAACATAAAAAGTCGTTTGACATTTCTCCAAATTATATTATGATATAATATAGTGTTCAAATAATCTTGAAAGAGCCAAAATTATTAGGAAGAACTGCGAAGCATCGCACAGTGTTGCTCACTTCTTGCTCTTCCGGGCTTTTTTGATGCATCATAGATGCCGCCTATAACATTAGTCATAAATAATTCAGATAAAATTACAGATATCGTGGTTCTGCCAGTATTTATTTAACCGTACTGATCTGTCGATAGAATAGATATGAATTATTACAGATTTGAATAATTAAATCATCTTTAAGCAAACGTATTCAAAGGAGGATACCAAAATGAAAACCGGTTTTGACCCACAAAAGTATATCGAGGAGCAGTCAAAATTTATTCTGGAGCGTGTCAACAATTATGATAAGCTTTATTTGGAGTTTGGTGGAAAATTAATTGGAGATAAGCATGCAAAGCGGGTACTTCCCGGTTTCGATGAGGATGCAAAGATTAAGCTTCTTCAGAAATTAAAGGATCAGGCAGAAATTATTATTTGTGTATATGCCGGAGATATCGAGAGGAATAAAATTCGTGGTGACTTTGGTATTACTTATGATATGGATGTACTTCGTTTGCTGGATGATTTTCGTAGCTATGGATTGGAAGTTAACAGTGTAGTAATCACCCGTTACAACAAGCAGCCTGCTACCACTGTTTTTATCAATAAATTAGAACGCCGAAATATAAAAGTATATACACATTCTGCAATCCCCGGTTATCCTGCGGATATTGATACAATCGTAAGCGAGAACGGTTACGGAATTAATCCTTATATTACCACCACGAAGCCCATTGTTGTAGTTACCGCTCCCGGCCCGAACAGCGGTAAACTAGCCACCTGTTTGAATCAGCTTTATCATGAATATAACATGGGGCGCTTGGCCGGTTATTCCAAATTCGAAACCTTCCCTGTGTGGAATGTTCCGTTAAAGCATCCCCTCAATATCGCGTACGAGGCTGCTACCGTGGATTTAAAAGACGTTAATATGATTGATAATTTCCACTTTGAGCATTACAATACAGTTACCGTAAATTATAATCGAGATCTGGAAATGTTCCCGGTTATCAAACGGATTATTGAAAAGATTACCGGCAAAGAATCCATTTACCAGTCGCCGACGGATATGGGTGTAAACCGAGTCGGTTACGGAATTATCGATGATGCAGCCGTTACAGAAGCATCAAAGCAGGAAATTATTCGCCGTTATTTTGTAACAGCTTGCGATTTTAAGAAAGGACTTCTTGATGAGGAATCCTTAAATCGCATGAAGGTTATTCTGGAGGAAGTGGGCTTAAAGCAGGAGGACAGACATTGTGTACATCCGGCAAGACAGTATGCTGCGAGGCTAAAAGAAAACACCTCTGATAATGAAGCCGTATCCGTTATTGCCTTCGAGCTTGAGGACGGTAAGATTATCACCGGAAAGGGCTCCGCTACAATGGACTGCTGTTCCGCTGCGTTACTGAATGCTATTAAATATCTCGCCGGTATCAGTGATGATATCTATCTACTGTCTCCGGTTATATTAAATACGATTAGAGATCTGAAGATACGGGATCTTCATAGTAAGATTACCTGCCTGAATGCGAATGAAATATTGATCGCGTTAAGTATTTGCGCCGTAACCAATCCCACCGCCCAGCTGGCATATGAGAAGCTAAGTGCTTTAGAAGGTGTTCAGGCTCACTGTACTGTTATATTAAATCGTAATGACGAACAAATTTTAAAGAAGTTAGGTATCGATGTTACCTGTGATGCGGTATATCCTTCCGAAAACTTATATTACGTATAGCCTGTTGATTTTATAATTAACTCTAAACATTTGAAATTTATTCAATAATTTACACTTATAAGCTTTACTATTTTATAATTTCATCTGATCATTAATATTTTGGTGCTGCAAGACATGTCTCCTTAAGGGATTCTACAATCCCACAAAAAGAGCTGTTGTTTTGCCGCACCATTTTTATTGAAAGAGGTTATAGTTTGAAATCAAAATAATATATTAGAACAAAGAGTATACTTTGCTGACTCTTTGTGCCGAACGCTAGCTATGAGCCGCTTAGCTTTACCCTAACTCTCTTTATCATATGAAAAGTAAGGAGTATAAACTCTATGTCAATTAGTATTAAAAGTATTGATGAAGCTGTCTTATTCTTTATTCAAGGGCATATGAAAAGCCCTGCGCTTGACGGGATTATGTTTTTTATCACCTCTCTCGGGAATGCAGGACTTTTTTGGATTGTTTTAGCAGTTACTTTCATCATTCAAAAAAGATGTCAAAAATGGGGTATTTCTCTAATTTGCACCATATCCCTGTCCAGATTTCTCGGTGACGATCTCTTGAAACCATTGTTTGGCCGGCTACGTCCCTGCAACCGGTTTCCTGATATCGAACTTCTGATTCAAAGACCCTCTTCTCCTTCTTTTCCATCCGGGCATACTATGGTGGCATTTGCCGCTGCTATGATGCTTTATTACTTTAATAAGAGGCTTGGCGTTGCTTGTTTTGTACTTGCTTTCTTGATTGCATTTTCAAGATTATATCTGTTCGTTCATTATCCAACCGATATCCTCGGCGGAATCCTATTCGGCGTTTTAAGCTCCAAGCTCCTATATGATGGACTGACCTGCATCTACAAAAATATTGAGAATGGTGTTACTCTTCCTCCTAATTCGTAAATGAAATCGCCCTCCATGCTTCATTATTAATAACGGTCTCATACTCCGAGGACCAATCCTTGTACAGCTGAGAAAACATCTCGTTACGACGTTGATCAATAATACCTTCTTTTACCTGAATAGTTGCATCCTGATTAAAATCTGATACACAATAAATGATATGCCAACCATAATCTGTAGAAATAATGGAGCTTACTTGTCCGGTCTTAAGAGAAAATGCCGCCTGTTCGAAGGCTGCGCTGTAATCCTTCGGCGCCTCTCCCTTACCAAAGGTATATTCAATCACTTCAGCTTCAGAGTTTGCTTCTGCCAAAGCATAAAAATCCTCTGTTTCCTTTGCCTGTTCCAATAAGGACATAACCTTATCATGTGCCTCTTCCTTATCTTCTATAGGCATAGCAACTTTATTTCCTTCCTCATCAACATCAACGCTGTATACTAAAATATCCTGTATGGTAATTTGCTTTGCATCTTCATCCGATACATTAGTATCGACATTAATTGTCAGCTTTTCAAACATTTTATTTGCTAATAGATTATCCGCATATACCTGCTGCAATAGCTCTTCTGTTATGAGATAACGTTGCTTGTCCTTATCCGTGAGCCCGTCATAATGCTCCTTCGCATAATTCTTTGCCTCTGCCAGCTCTTCCTCTGTCAGGGCTATACCCTGTTTCTCCGCTTCAGCCGTAATAATCTTTAACTCAGTAATCTGATTAATAACCTCATCCTTAACCATAATTTCAAAGGTCTTACCATTTCCAAGAATATCGGCTGCCCAAATATCCGTTCCATATTCAGCCTCATAGTTCTCCTGGATTGATTTTAGGTACACCATGGCCTCATTATAGTACACATGTGTTTCCCCTATGATTGCCATCAATTCACCCGCATTCTCCGGCTCCTTTGTATCCTCCTGCTCTTCTTTCTTGACCTGCACTTTATAGTAAGAAAGCTCTGCTACTGTTCCTTTATCGACATCACAGGAAAGATATAATTCCATGTCCCCCTTCAGATAAGAATAGGTAACTGAATTTTTCTCACTGTTGATAGATTTTGAAACTTCCTTACCAAAAATATCCTGCAGCTTCTGATCTGCCTCATCCTTTCCCATACCGATACCAACTCCGAATACCGTATATTTTCCGGCTTTATTAAGCAGAGTAACTGAGGTTACTTTTTTGTCTGCAGCCATAACCTGAACTACATCCTTCATCACATAAACTCCGTTACTTTGCTCCTCAAGCTTGGTAGCGGATCTTTTCTCAAAGGTTGATACTGATTTCCCCACATATTTCGTTAATTCATACCTTTCTGTCCCTACCCGGCATGCCGTAAGTAAGAGCATAAGCAATAATACTGTAAATATGATAGTAATTCTTCTTATTTTTTTCATTGATTTATCCCCTTCCTTCACTGCACCAGCAGCTTAAAGTCTTCCAGAAGCTTCCTTAAGCTCTCAAAGACAGCCAGTGAATCTGTTTTTCCCTTCGAGCTCGAAGGCATTTTATATATAAAATACGGATTTGCCTGAGGGATAAGCTTCAAGCTGTTGTTATATTTCGATAGCAGCTCAGGAATTTTCTCAACCGCAAGTTTTGCTTTTGGATACATCATCAGCTTAACCTCATTCTCCTTATGCACCAAACCAACGATATATACCTTATGGCAGATAGCTTTCAGGTAAGCAATATTAAGCAGATTATTGACCGCACTCGGCATATCTCCGAACCGATCCACAAGCTCCTCTTGCATATCCATCATTTCCTCTTCATTTTCAATCTCGGCGATTCGTTTATAGATATCCAGCTTTTGTATCTCATTTTTAACATAGGTAGCAGGAATGAAAGCATCCATGTCCATATCCACGGTGGTCTCATAGGTTTCCTCATCCATTCTTTCACCCTTCATGGATTTGACTGCTTCATTCAACATCTTACAGTACAAGTCATAACCCACTGCTTCCATATGTCCGCTCTGCTCTGCTCCTAATAGATTTCCTGCTCCACGAATCTCCAAATCCCTCATAGCTATCTTAAAGCCGGAGCCAAGCTCTGTAAATTCCTTTATGGCATGTAATCGTTTTTCCGCAATCTCCTTCAGCATCTTATCCCTGCGGTACATTAAAAATGCATACGCGGTACGGTTCGAACGTCCGACACGGCCTCGAAGCTGATATAGCTGTGATAATCCCAAACGATCTGCATCATCAATAATCATAGTATTTACATTAGAAATGTCAAGACCTGTTTCAATAATTGTGGTAGAAACGAGCACATCAATTTCACCGGATATGAAGTCAAACATGATTTTCTCCAAGGTATGTTCATTCATCTGTCCATGTGCAAAAGCTACATTCGCCTCAGGCACCAGTCTGGCAACCATACTAGCCACTTCATCGATACCATTCACTCTGTTGAATACATAATACACCTGTCCACCTCTGGCAAGCTCTCTGCTTATGGCTTCTCGAATGATTTCCTCATTATGCTCGAGCACATAAGTCTGAATTGGCAGACGATCTACCGGTGGCTCATCAAGAACACTCATATCCCGGATACCAACCAAACTCATGTGAAGAGTTCTCGGGATTGGAGTTGCTGTTAGTGTAAGCACATCCACGTCCTTTTTCATCTGCTTTATTTTCTCTTTATGAGTTACCCCAAAGCGCTGCTCCTCATCCACAATCAAGAGTCCCAGGTTTTTAAACTTAACATCCGCAGATAACACTCTATGGGTGCCGACTACAATATCAAGGCTTCCCTTCTTCAATCTTTCCAGGGTTTTCTTCTGTTCGGAGGCACTTCGAAAACGTGATAAAACATCGATACTTACCGGAAAATCCATCATACGTTGTACTAGGGTATTATAGTGCTGCTGCGCCAGAATGGTGGTAGGCACCAGTATCACCACCTGTTTGCCATCGGATACCGCCTTAAAGGCTGCCCGGATTGCGATCTCCGTCTTGCCATAGCCTACATCACCGCAGATTAAGCGGTCCATGATGCGTTTACTTTCCATGTCACGCTTGGTAGCTTCAATTGCAGTCAGCTGATCATCTGTTTCATCATATGGAAATGCCTCTTCAAATTCCTTCTGCCATACGGTATCGGGGCCAAACTGGAAGCCTATCTTTTCCTGTCTCTGTGCATAAAGCTCAACCAATTCCTTGGCAACCTCTTTTACCGCTCCTCTTACCTTCGCCTTAGTATTCTTCCATTCGATGGAATTGAGTTTATTTAATTTCGGTTTTCTACCCTCTGAACCGGAATACTTCTGAATCACATCAAGGCCTGTTGCAAGAACATACAACACGCCTCCTCCACCGTATTCGATTTTAATATAATCCTTTGTTATCTTATCAACTTCTATTTTCTCAATTCCTTTATAAATTCCAAGTCCGTGATTCTCATGTACCACATAATCTCCGGGGGTAAGCTCGGTAAAGCTATGAATCTTATTTCCTTCATAGGTTGATTTCTTACGCTTTTTCTTTCGTTCCGTTCCAAATATATCACTTTCAGAGATTACAACCAGCTTAATCAGCGGATATTCAAACCCTCTTCTTAAGTTCCCGTAAGTAACCATAATCTCACCGTTATGAAGTACACGCTCCAGATCATCGCTGTAAAAGGCATTCAGGTTATACTCTCTCAGATCCTCACTGAGTCGCATAGCACGAGTTCTGGAGCCGGAAAGCAGTATAACGCGGTATTTATTTTTCTTCCACCGCTCCAGATCCTTAATCAGTACCTCAAAATTCTTATGATAGGAGGCCACCGTCTGTACTGTGAAATCGTATTTTCTCTTAGGGACAAAGAAATTGTTCTTAACCTCCATAGTGCTGATTAAGATGGTATTCTTTCCGGAAAGGAAACTTAGAGCTTCTTTATATCCGAAGATGACATCGATTTGACCGGGAAGGATATAACCCTTCTCGATACGTCCGATCATTCCCTCTCGAAACTCTGTCTCAACTGCTTCACCTTTTTCCATCAGTCTTCCCGGCTCATCCAGAAAGAAGATGGTATCCTCATTATTAAAGTATTGGAAGAAGCTTACCGTCTGATCATAAAAATAGTTGATATAGCTTTCCATTGCCATAGAACCCTGGAACGTCTCTAAATTATCCTTAAACTCCGCTATAATCTGATGAATTCGTGCCGCTTCCTCTGTCTTAAACTGCTCTCTCAGACTTTTATAATATTGTTTTTCCTCATCTTCAATTTTCTTAATTCCGGCTCTCATTCGGGATTCATCCGGTATGATTTCTGCTGCCGGATAGATCACTAACTGCTCCACCTGCTCGATGGAACGCTGGCTGCTGACATCAAAGGTACGGATGGAATCTATCTCATCTCCCCACAGCTCAATTCGATAAGGGGCCTCTTCTGTTAGCGGGAAGATATCAATAATACCGCCACGAACCGCAAAATCCCCGGGAGCTTCTACCTGTGCCTGCCTTTCGTAACCAAGATGGACCAGGGACGCACTGAAATCCTGAAGCTTTATAACGGATTCCTGATTTAATGTAATAATGCGATCGTTTACCATCTGCAACGGCAGTAATCTATCCATACCGCCTTCCAGCGAAATAATGATCGTCGTATTTTTCTTCTCAATTAATCGGCTTAAAATTCGCAGGCGATCCCGTACAATTGCATTTCCATGAATATCCGCACTGTAAAATATAATATCCTTTGCCGGATATACATAGACATCCTTATCATACAGGCGATAGTCTTCATAGATTTCCTTTGCCTTCAAATCATTGTAGGTAACAATTACCTTAAACTTAAAATCCTCCCCTAAACCATGGATCAGATGGCATTTCTGGGAATCAATACAGCCGGTAACTTGTACCGGCAGGGTTTTCAATGTTATATTTTCCCTGATATCATTAAACTCCTTTAATTCGGCCAGGGGTGCTGTAAAGGTTTTCAACAGTAGTTCCTCCTATTTGAAAACTGTTATTTTTTTCGATTATAAAGGTTCATGGCGGGTTCAATTCCCGCGGTTATGATGGCTTTGCAGGCATCGGAGGTGTCCTTTAGGGCTTCTCGGATAACCGGCTGCTCTTCAGCCTGAAATCTAGATAGCACATAATCTGCCAGATCCCAATCCTTAGGTTTATCACCGACACCGACCTTAATGCGTGGGAATTCATCCGTACCCAGATGGCTGATGATACTTTTAATGCCGTTATGACCTCCGGCGCTTCCCTTTTTACGGATACGTAGCTGCCCTACCTCAAGACTGATATCATCATAAATGACAATAAGCTCCTCGGGGGTGACCTTATAAAAATCCACCAGCTCTCGCACGCTTTCACCGCTTAAATTCATATAGGTAACCGGCTGTGCCAGAACTACCTTTTCTCCTTCTATATATCCCTTACCGCAGATTGCTTTATGTTTCTTAACATCTAAGGGAATCCGATAATCATCGGATAGTCTTGTTATGGCATCCCACCCAATGTTATGTCTTGTTGCCTGATATTTTTCTGTTGGGTTTCCTAACCCTATTATAATGTACATAAACTAATACCTTTCTATACTGTCACTGCGCCCATCATTGCCATCTGCTGTGCCAGCAATATTCCTGCTACATTATTAACAAGGGCAATTTCCATGGTACTCTTTTTCGTATCCTCAAGATAATCATCACAAACTAGTGCCACACTGAACATGGTCCGTTCTCTGGCAGATACAGTCCAGCTACCAAACCCTTTTTTACCCTTTAAATACTCACTTACCTCTGTAATTTCATCTACAAGCCTTTTGTTATCTACCTGAAGTAAAGTGATGACACCTAAAAAGGATAGCTCTATTCCGGTTCCCAGTTTGCACTTCCTGTTCTTTAGTGCCTGATGCAGTTCTGCCACACGACGGCACTTGACCGTAGGATCTTCTTCACTGAAGGCCAGTACATGGGATAAGGATTGTACAGCATTGGAATTAGAAAAGTCTTCTTTTAACAGATAATAAATGCTTTCTATCTCTCTAATCGCTTGTGAAACTGACTTATCCGTCAAGGCAAGTAAGGCAGCAAAACCGTAATCATCTGAGGAAGTAATGAACTTATGCTCTTCCTTCATAGCGAGGTAGAATTTTTTTGCAGATATTATAATCCTATGGTAATTATAAGGATCTGCTTGCAAGGCAATCGAGATTGCTGCAAGTACCAGATAAGGTGATGAATGAAAACCTTCCTTTTTCATATCATCAAAAATGCCTACTGCACTCTTTAAGATCGTCTCCGGTTCTGTCTGAAGTGACAACATAACAGAAGTCATAAGATACGTAGTATCTTTAAACCGGGAAAAGATACCGGTATTATCCTTAATTACTTTACGGCAATGCTCAATTGCTTCGACATCCACGGCACGATTTTCCATTGAATAAAGAAGCGCACCAAGCATTGAATTAATGGCATAGTCCCATTTAAACTTTTTAGTAAGTTCGATATAATTGTCTGCAAACAAGTCGCATTTATACCTTAATGTATCTCTCATTTAAAACCCACCTTTTTATACTTACTATTTATCATATGTATGTGTCTATTTTACAAGCATGTCAAATTAACAGCATGTCTGTCAAATCAAAAAACGATGATTCTTCTTTCCCATTATAATCCCTGTGGCAGTTGGTGGCAACCATAATGTAAATTATTTAAAAGCAAAAAAGGCAGCCTTATCGCTGCCATTTTTGTCATTTATTCGGTTTATAAAACCTCATCTGTTTCTTCTGTCTCCAAAGCCGCTATTTCGTACTTTTCAAGGATAATCTTCTGAATCTTATCCCTGGTATCCGAATTAATCGGATGCGCTATATCTCTGTACTCTCCGTCTCCAGCTTTTCGACTAGGCATAGCAATGAATAAGCCCTTATCTCCCTCTATTACTTTGATATCGTGAACTACGAACTCGTTATCAAGAGTAATCGATACAACAGCTTTCATCTTGCCTTCCTTGCTAACCTTGCGTACTCGTACGTCGGTAATTTGCATGGCATGGTCCCCCTTCTGTCATTATTTATCGTTAGTTTTAGAAAAAGTTATGTTTACCCTATTGAATTTCACTTTTCCCTTTTACTAATTATTTAGAAACTCCTCGGTTTCATCTAGTATTATATCCAATTATGGTATTCGATGGTATTATACCATATTTATTCCAATATGTGAATAATATTTACGAAAAAAACCCTTAAAATTGCAACTTTTTTGTCAAATTGAATAAAGTTTACTCACTTTAAGCAATAAAAGATACTATTTTTTTCATTATTTAAAAAGTAAACTTGCATCCACCCTTTAAAAAATGAATATAATGGCTATAAATGCTTAAATTATTCTTTAGCATAAATATGCATATCACGAATTTTATATTGTAATTTAGTTAAAAAGGGTTATAATAGCAGATAGTAAAATGTCATATCGCAGGAGTTTCAGCTCTTTGATACTCCTGCTCAGAAAAAATATAGAAAAAGAATAGGAAGTGTTCTATGTACAAGATAGATTTCGACAAGCCCTGCCGAATTCATTTTATCGGTATCGGCGGAATTAGCATGAGTGGCTTCGCAGAATATTTACATACCTTAGGTTTTAAAGTGAGCGGCTCTGACTCTCATCAGAGTAAAATTACAGATCATCTGGTTGAATTAGGTATCGAATTTTTCTTAGGTCAAAGACCCTCTAATATAACTCCGGATATTGATGTGGTCGTATATACGGCTGCTATTTCAAAAGATAATGAAGAATTCATGCAGGTAATAAACTTGGGAATCCCGTTACTTAACCGTGCCGAAATGATTGGGCAGGTTATGCTAAACTTCAAGGATGCCATCGCTGTGTCCGGTACTCACGGAAAAACCACCACAACTTCTCTCCTATCCTTGATCTATCTCGAGGGAAGCCTAGATCCTACTATCTCAGTTGGTGGTATTCTCGATGCCATCGGCGGTAATATGCGCATCGGTAAATCTGAGCATTTTATAACGGAGGCCTGTGAATATACCAATACCTTTTTAGAGTTTAATCCAAAACGTAGTATCATTCTTAATATTGATGAAGATCATTTGGACTTTTTTAAAGATCTGGATGATATCAGACATTCCTTTCATTTATTCGCCAAGCGCCTTCCAAAGGATGGCCAACTCTACATTAACGGAGAAATTGACCATTATGAGGAGTTAACCTCCGATTTGGAATGTGAAGTTATTACTTATGGAATTATCGATCCTGATTATCGGATAACTGCTTCTTCTTACGATATCGCTGCTGATAAGATCTCCTTTGACGACCAGAGTGTTGGCAGTTATGACCTTTACTATAGGGGTTCTTTTGTTGACCGTATTAAGCTGAATATCACCGGCCTTCATAATATTTCGAATTCTCTTCCGGCAGTCGGCATAGCTCTGGACGCAGGAATACCGATAGAAATTGTCAAAAAGGCTCTTTTCTCCTTTAAAAACTCAAAGCGTCGTTTTGAATATAAGGGTGAACTTGGAGGTATTACCATAATCGACGATTATGCTCATCATCCGACGGAAGTAACCGCCACCTTGACAGCCGCAAAAAATTATCCACATAAGGCTCTTTGGTGTATCTTCCAGCCCCATACCTATACCCGTACCAAACAGCACCTGCATGAATTTGCTGAATCCCTTTCACTCGCGGATAACATCGTTCTTGCCGATATCTACGCCGCCAGAGAGAAAGATCCAGGAGATATTTCATCAAAGGATTTAGCCAAAGAGCTTAAGAAATTGGGTAAAGATGTTCATTATTTTCATTGCTTTGATGACATTGAAAATTATTTATTACAAAATTGTATGAACGGTGACCTGTTGATAACTATGGGCGCCGGAGATATCGTATCCGTGGGAGAAAATCTTCTGGGATTGTAGTTATCCACACCATCCACAGCATTATCAACAATTTATGTGAATATTGCTGTGGATATTTTTTTTGTCAATTTCCATTCTACAAATATAGACTTTTTAACCAAAAAATACTTATTTTCTCTTTGTTTCTATTGTTTATTACAATATTTTACATATTATTACTGCTATTTCATCCACACTATCCACAGTATCCACAATGTGCAAAAACGCAGAACTCCCATAAAATAGGCTATTTCCAGATAGATTTATCTGTGCTATAATGTTGCTGGCATCAAAAACATAGCCATAGGAACATATTGGGGGGGAAGTAGTCGTTATGAATAAGATTTCTTTACAGGCGGAGGGTATTACAGATGTAACCATCATACCTAATACTTTTATTGATCAATTTATGCCATCAGCGAATGGTGCTTATGTTAAAGTATATCTGTACTTGCTTCGCTGTTTTTCCGGAAATTGTCCGGAAGTAACCATCTCCTCTATTGCTGATCGACTGGATAACACAGAAAAAGACATCATTCGAGCTTTAACCTATTGGGAAAAGCTTAATTTATTATCCCTGACAAAAAATGCGCAAAAAGAGATTACTGCGATTCAATTCGTTACTATTAATCATACTACTCCGGCTAAAAAGGTAATTACTGATTTGGATTCCGAGTTGGATGAAATAGCCGTTAGCATACATACGGAAACAAAGCCTGCTACAAGGCAGAGCTATTCCGCAGAAAAAATAGCCCAGCTTACCAACAATGATGAGATTAAATGGGCCATGCATATTGTAGAAATATATCTGGATCGTCCGTTAAAACCTATGGACCTTCAATTAATCCTCTATCTTCATGAGGAGCTTCATTTTAAGGCAGAATTAATCATGTACCTCTTCGAATACTGTGTTTCTAAGGGAAAGAAGAATGCATCTTATATTGAGGCTGTTGCTTTAACCTGGGCAGAAGAAGGTATTGATACAGAAGAGAAGGCAAGGGAATCCCAAACCACCTATAGCGATCATTTTAATACCGTGAATAAAGCCTTTGGATTAAACCGGGCACCTGGACAAATAGAACGCCAGTACATAACAAAATGGGTAGAGGTCTTCGGATTTTCTGATGAGATAATTGCAGAAGCATGTAACCGTACTATTTTAAGAACTCAAAAACCTGATTTTAAATATACGGACAAAATTTTGGAAACCTGGTTTAAAAAAGATGTAAAGAGCAAAACTGATATTATGAAACTCGATGAGGAATTCAGTAAAGGCAACCGTTCAACTGACCATACGAAAGTTGCTGCCATGGTAAAACCGTCAACCAATAAATTTAATCAGTTTCCTCAAAGAACCTATACCGCGCAGGATTATGCAGAGCTGGAACGGAAGCTATTAAACAAAGGTTTATAAGCTGCCAAAAAGCAGCATGGAGGATTTAATATGCCCTTAAAGAATGATCAATATAATCAGATATTGCGCGAATACGATAGCCGGAGACTTAAAAATAAGCATGAATTGGACAAGCGTCTGGAGAGTGCCTATCTTCGGATACCGGAACTAAAGCAAATCGAAGAGTCAATCATCTCTCTTTCCGCTATGAGCGGCCGTATGGCTCTTCGGGGTGATGACAGTGGATTAAAAGAGTTAGGAGAGAAAATAAATACTTTGAATGCCAGAAAGATAGAACTTCTGCTTTCTAACGAATACCCTTTAGATTACCTGGATATGCAGTATCATTGCAGCAAATGCAAGGATACCGGTTATATTAATAACGAAAAATGTAATTGCTTCAAACAGGCGATCGCCGATTTAATGTATTCCGATTCTAATATTAAAGCAATTCTATCCCATGAGAATTTCAGTAAATTTTCATTTAGGTATTACTCGGATGATTATATTGATGACGCTCTTGGCTTATCTCCTCTTTCTAATATGCAGAAGGTTGTGGCCGGCTGCAAAAGCTTTATAAAACATTTTAGTAAAAATCATGATAACCTACTGTTACTTGGTAACACCGGAGTTGGTAAAACATTTCTAGCTAACTGTATCGCAAAGGAATTACTTGACCGTGGGTATACTGTAATATATCTTACTTCTTTTCGTTTATTCGATATCCTTGAAAAAAATAAGTTCAGCAAAGATGAGGACAGCTCCTATCATGCTTCCAACCAGTTTGATTACATATTAGACTGTGATCTTTTAATTATTGATGATTTGGGCACCGAGTTGAATAATTCGTTTACGAACTCACAACTATATCTAATAGTTAACGAACGATTACTACGCCAGAAATCAACAATTATTTCCACTAATTTATCTCTGACAAATATCAATACAATTTATGGAGAGCGTGTTTTTTCACGTATTGCAAGCAGTTACTCTGTACAACGTATTATTGGGGAAGACATTCGTCTACATAAAGCAGTTAATGGTGCAAATTCAGAATAAATGACGAATTATGACTTGACTTTACTATAGATATAGTGGTATAACTTTAGTGGCTTTGAAACCAACAATTCTATTTTTTCATGGAGGGAAATCTAATGTCTAAGCACGAGAAGATCGTAGAAACAATTCCTGTGGGGCCCCTTGGTATTGTAGCCTTGGAGAGCAGCAAAACTTTAGGGCAGCATGTGAATGATTATCTGGTTGAATGGCGTAATTCAAGGGAAAGCGAGCACAAGGGTACTATCGCTTTTTCAGGCTATCAAAGAGATTCTTACTTACTAAAGGCCTGTTGCCCGAGATTTGGTACCGGGGAAGCAAAAGGTCAGATTAAAGAATCAGTTCGAGGTTCCGATCTATATCTATTGGTTGATGTGACAAACCATAGCATTACCTATTCTGTATGCGGACATACCAACCATATGTCACCAGATGATAACTACCAGGATTTAAAAAGAATTATTGCAGCAGTCGGTGGAAAAGCCAGAAGAATTACAGTAATTATGCCTTATCTTTATGAAGGCAGACAGCATAGACGCAGCTCAAGGGAGTCACTGGATTGTGCCTTAGCTTTACAGGAATTGACACAGATGGGCGTAGACAGTATTATTACCTTTGATGCTCATGATCCTCGTGTACAAAATGCCATTCCTTTAAACAGTCTGGAGACTGTCGCACCTAACTATCAGTTTATCAAAGCAATGCTTCATAATGTTCCCGATATAAGATTTGACGAAGATCATATGATGGTAATCAGCCCGGATGAAGGTGGAATGTCCAGAGCTGTATATTTTGCTAATGTTCTTGGACTAGATATGGGTATGTTCTATAAGAGACGTGATTATACAAGAATAGTAAATGGACGTAATCCTATTGTTGCTCATGAGTTCCTCGGTACTGATATCAAGGGTAAAGACGTATTAATCGTCGATGATATGATCTCCTCCGGAGAAAGCATCTTAGATGTAGCTACTGAATTAAAGAGAAGAGGTGCAGGACATATCTTTGTTGCAGCAACCTTTGGTTTATTTACCAATGGTTTTGCGAAATTGGATGAAGCTTATGAAAAAGGCCTCATTTACCGTGTGCTTACAACCAACCTGATTTACCAGACCCCTGAATTATTAACAAAGCCTTGGTATATCAACGTTGATATGAGTAAATATGTTGCTCTGATTATTGATACCTTAAATCATGATAACAGTATCAGCGGTTTACTAAATCCTGTAGAACGTATTCAGAACATTTTAAAGGAATTCAATCAGGGTGGTAAGGCCAAACAAAACTAATATGATGCTAATGATTAAATAGTGATCACTAAGCCGTTGGCAAATACTATATAATATGGGCAGGTACTGTATATAAGTTCTAATACTGTACCTGCCTTTTTTGTGTTATTTTACGTTTATCAGAATTCTTCCCGTGCGAATATACCTTTTTATCACACTTCTATGATTATACTGTCTCTGTAGGACCATTCTTCCTTCAAAATACTATAATGCTTCTCATTATCCCACCCATTATTCTTGAACCGAACCTTACGAAATTCTCCTTCTTTCACCATTCCTGTCTTCTTCATTATGTTTTCTGAAGAAATATTGTTTCCATTACATCTTGCAGATACCCGATGTAAACCGAGATGGCGAAAACAAAATTCCAGAAGCGCATTAACCATCTCCGTTGCATAACCTTTTCTCCAAAAGTCCGGCAGAAGAAAGTAACCCACTTCCCCGCAGCCACCCATAACGTTCTTATTATGGATCTCAATATCTGCAAATCCTATAAAGCGATGTTCTGATCTTAAATAAACAGCAAATTCATAAGCTTTTCTATCTTCCAGCCTTTGATTATTTGCTAAGACTTCATGAAAATACGGCAGTAGTTCTTCTTCATTACGACATTGATCATTAAAGGCGTATTTCATTACCTCCTCATTCGAAAACACTGAATAAAATAATTCAAAATCATTCCGGGTGAATTCTCTGTAACTTAGTCTCTCACTTTCAACTCTCATTGAGTATTCTCCTCTTCTATTCGGCGTTTACCGATGTTCCCGCTTCATAAGTTACTGCTTCGGTAACTTCTTCTTCGGTAGCTTCCTCTTCAGTATTCTCTTCGGCATTCTCTTCCTCTGCTCCTTCGGGCTCAATAATATCCTCCGAATTATCTAAGCTATTATCCCCAGCGTTATCTGTATCTGTGGTATCTGTTTCAACTGAATCTATTTCTGTGGTATCTGTTTCTGTGGTATCTATTTCTGTGGTATCTATTTCTGTGGTATCTGAATCCGAATCTTCAACATCGGTATTCTCATCCTCATTATTTTCACTGTCTGTGTTCTCCTCCGATATCTCCTTCTCCTGAGAAACCGGATCTGCCTCATTTCCTTCTGAGGTTTCCTCCTTCTCCTGTTCCTTCAATTCTTCCTCCTGCTCTTTCTTCTTTTTTTCCTCTTCCTGTGCTTTCTTTAATTCAGCTCTCCAGTCATAGTATAAAAAGTCCTCTTTCATAGCAGGAGTATGTAGTTGTTCCATAAAATTATGCCAAACCTCTCCGGGATAAGATGAACCCTTCAGATCCTCAACGTATTTCGGTAAATCATATCCTACCCAAACGCTGGTCGTATAATAAGGAGTATAACCAACAAACCACCCATCCTTCCTGTCATCAGTCGTACCGGTTTTACCTGCACTTATGGTGTTCGTAAGCCCTAATCCTTTTCCGGTACCTTTTTTGATGACTCCGGTCAAGGCCTCCGTCATAATTCTCGCTGCATTGGCTTCATATATTTTCTTTGCTTCCTGTTGTTCTCCTACAATCTCATTCCCTTCGGAATCCATGATTTTAACAATGCAGGTAGGCTCTCTGTAAAAACCATCATTTTCAAGGGTTGCATAGGCAGCTGCCATCTCCACCGGGCTTGCTCCTATCGTAAATCCTCCGAGTGCAGAAGCCAGAGTATAATCCTGGTCCGTTATCCTTGCAAAATTCATCTCATGAAGATAAGCTAACCCGGTTTCCGGAGTAAGCTCCTGAAAGAGCTTCCAGGCAATTGTATTCTTTGATTTTTCAATTGCCTTTTGCAGTTTTATTTTACCGGAATAACTACCTTCCGAATTCTTTGGGCCATCCTTAATATATTCATCATTCACGATACTCGCCGGAGTATATTCTCTTTCAAATATCGGGGTATAGACGATCAATGGTTTAATAGAGCTGCCCGGCTGACGGTAGCTTTGGTAACCTCTGTTTAGGGTATAACCCTGTACTTCCTGCTCACGCCCTCCGACGATTGCTACCACTCTGCCAGAATCATTATCGATACATACGGCAGCACCTTGCATCTGGTAAATGCCCTCATCATTCACCTCAGTAAAATCCTCTAATGCTTCATTTACTTCCTTCTGTAATAGCTGTTGTTTTTCAAGATCAATGGAGGTATAAATGCGATAGCCATGGATATACAAATCCTTCTGATAACTGTAATATAATTCATCATATTCCTTTTCGTAAGCTTCTTTCTCCGCTTCGCTATCAAACTGATATTGAAACTCAAAGCCCTGCTGCTTCATCAGAGCCCTGATTGCGCTATAATAGGTATAGGTTTCTACATAATTTTTCTTGTCTGACTTACTTTGCTGCAGCACTATCGTTTCCGTTTTTGCCTCATTATACTCAGTGGTATCTATCTTACCTCCCTCGAGCAGTTGATCTAGGATTCGGTCCCTGCGCTTTATCGTATTATCAAAATGATTTTCCGGATTATAAAGGTTGGGATTATTCGGTATTGCACAGAGAAATGCGATCTGTGATATGCTTAAGGCAGATACTCCCTTACCAAAATAACCCTGCGCTGCTGCCTGAATTCCGTAATGTCCATTCGCAAAGTAAATCCCATTCAAGTAGAACTCCATAATCTCGGCCTTAGTATATTTTCTTTCCATTTCCTGGGCAACAAAAATCTCTTCAATTTTTCTCTGATAGGTTACTTCCTGAGTGAGAAATATATTCCTGGCAAGCTGCTGTGTGATCGTACTCGCTCCTTGCGTTATATTTCCCTTATGCTTAATCAGCTCTATCGCAGCTCTGACATTAGCCAGGTAATCAACCCCGTCATGCTCAAAAAACTTTCGGTCCTCCGATTCAACCATGGCATCGATTGCGATTTTCGGAATAGACTCATACTCAATATAATATGCATCCTTCTCCGACTTTAAGGTAGAAATCAGATTTCCTTCAACATCATATACAAGGCTTGTTTGTGAGGATTTAAAGGTCTCTGCGCTGGAAGCACTTACCTTCTCCTTGGCATCGGATTGAAGCTGCAAGATGGTTTTTCCATATGTACGGTAGAAATAAAATATTCCTATAACGATTGTCAGCAGGATAAAAAACAATATAAACTGAAGTGTAAGCTTAACTTTTCGCCCTATGCTTCTTTTGCCTTTCACTTGTTTTTTATTTTTATCATTTTTCATAAATACCTCCAGCAGGGAACGTTACATAAAACTTATTGGCCTACCTACATTCAACCGCAGCTGATACTAAGCAGTAATTATATAATCTGTAAACATTACAATGCAATAACCAGCCAGCTCTCAATAATTACCGGCTGCTATTCTATTGAATTTTCCTCCATTATAACATTTATCAGGTTACTGTATATACAGGTGAATTTACGAGCATGACAGATCAATAAAATGATAAGGGATACCTAGCTCCCTTAACAGCAATTGTTCTCTCTTATGACAGGTGAATAATATGGTCTGCTGACGATCTGATATCTTCTTCAAGGCCGCCTTAGCTCTCGCTTCATCATAGAACGCAAGGCTGTCGTCCAGCAGGAGCGGAATTTCATCTTTTCCGAGAAGCAGGTCTGCTATCGCAAGACGAAGCGCAAAGTATACCTGGTCTATCGTACCTGCGCTGAGTCTGTCCAGCAAAATATAATCTCCGTTCCAGCCCACTTTAACCTCTAATTTCTCGTCTACCTTAAGGTCAGAATACTTCTGTGACGTAACCTCACGAATAACCTCTGAAACTGTTTGATTTAACTGTTGCCCAAAGCTGTCATGAATTTCGGTAGATAGTTCCTGTATCGAGGTAAGCGCCAGCTTAATTGCCTCCAGTTCAACTGCATTTTCCTTCTGTTTCAGCTCCAGCTCACTGTACTTCTCCTTATTCTTCAGAAGCTGCTCTTCATTCCCTTCCAGGGTAGAAATTTCCCATTTTATTTTCTCAATTTGGAGCTTTATGCTCTCCGAATGGTGGTTGATTTCACTTAGTCTGCCCGAAGCTTCCTGCTTTCTTCGAAGAATGTCCTGTTGCAGCCTATGTACCGAGTCAGAGGTAAGCTCCTCAGCCGGGATAAAATACTGCATATATCTCATAATTGCTTCGTAGATCAAATCAAGATTTGCCTCAAGCTCCTGTTTGCGGCTTTTCAGCTCCTCCCACTGTTTCTTTGCATGCTCCAACGAATAATAATTCTTTTGTGCCAGCTCCTGCTTCGCTCCCAGCTCTTCCTTTGTGGATAGCTGATATTTATTATATATATCATTAAGTCTGCACTTTCCGGAATGTTTTTGTTCTCTAAGAGCATCTATCTTAGCATTAAGTATCTGTAGCTTCTTTAAGCTGCTACTGCGAAGCATATAATATATAATAAACCCTGCCATGGCAAGTCCCGCCGAGATTGCAAGTCCCATTGGCTGAAAGCTTAGAATAATAGCGATCAGGATTGCAGTTAAGCAGGCAGGCAGTAGGCTTATGAGAGGGTATTTCTTACCCTTATTATGAAGGGTATCCTTTTCCTTCTGCAGCTCCATATCCATCCTATCCTGTTCCGAGGTTTCCATCCACAGCCTATCGACCATAAGCAGATCCTCCTTCAGGTCTGCGCATGAATGTTGCTCCTTCTCCCAGTCCGAAATCTGACCCTGAAGCTCCTTATCCTGTTCCTCCAAAGCCTTATCCTGCTTTGTCATTTCCAGATAGGAACGATATTTTTCCAGGATGGCCGGCAGCTGCTCCATTCTTTTTGTTGTTTCATCCTCCAAGGTACCAGATAAAGCCGTCTTCTGATCAGTAAGCTCTGCTTCTTTCATAAGCAGCTCACGAAGCTTTATGGTCAGCTGATCTATTCTTTCTTCCTTTTCCATTCCATCTTCAATCTCTGCTTGCAGCTGCTTTAATACCGCTATATTCTGAGTGGGTTCTAATTGTTTTCGCTGCTCTGTTAAGCTGCTGACTGCCTTAGCTACATTGACCTCTTTGCTTTTAGTAGTTGATAAATTGGCAATATAATTACGCACCTGTACAGCCAGCTCCGAGTCTGTCTGGGCCTTTAGCTGTTCGATGCTGATTGTATTCTTAAAGGTACTTTCTGTGAGTCCCGGAAACAGCTCACTAATCAGACCTTCCTTCAGCTTCAGTTCACGACCTGTAGATAAATCTATGATAACAAAGCTCTTATCTGTCGTATGAAAGCTACGCTGCAGCCGGTATTCCTTATCTCCGATACGGATATCCATACTTCCGCCAAAAGCACCCGGGTAATCCCAAGGGAGATATTTTATATAGAGATCCTCTTTTGATGCCGAGGCTCTGCCTCGAAGCCGTTCAATTCCAAACAGCATCCCTTTAATAAAGGTATGTAAGGTTGATTTTCCTGCTTCATTATCCCCGTAAATCAGGTTAATGCCGGGTTTTAGTTCAAGCTCCCTGTTTTGGAAA
This sequence comes from Bacillota bacterium, assembly GCA_023414875.1. Classification (GTDB taxonomy): domain Bacteria; phylum Bacillota; class Clostridia; order Lachnospirales; family Lachnospiraceae; genus Mobilitalea. The sequence continues at coordinate 51,161 of JAEZMV010000006.1, forward strand.
CGGCCGAAATAATTCACTTTAAGCTTCTGTAACAGCATATTACACCATACCTTTCGCACCAAGCAATGCTTCTATCCCATAATACAAAGCCTTCCTGGCTACCTCGTCCTGCTTCGCATTCTCACGAATTTTCTGAATGAAAAGTCCTATCATATTATCGGAATTCTCTTTGTAAAGCAAGTCAAAATCATAATCCGGAACCGATTGATCTTCTAGTTCAAGGATATTCCCAATTCCTTTGAGAGCCTCCTTATCAAAATGTATCGTTTCATCTCTGACTCCCTGAATACAGAAGGAATAAATATTATTCTCTCCGTTGTTTCGTATCGCCTCTCTGGCCTGATCTAGAAGAGCACCGTTGGTAGTATCCTGATTCACCAATAGATTCAATCTTTTATACTGACGCTGGGAGCATGGAACAAACCGGATGCTTGTTTTTCTTACACCCTCCGTATCCTTTACAACTTCTCCCAAGATATAGCCTCTCTCGCCTATCTCATTCTTATCTAGTGGTTCTAGGGAACCGGAATACGCCATTCGATCACTCATCAGCTCCGGCTTATGGATATGTCCCAGTGCTATATAATCAAATCCGGAAGTCTGAAGCTTCTTTCTGTTGATCGGTATATCCTTCTCATCTCCCCCATGTGCCAGAAGAATGTGAGTCCGGTCATTATTCTTAGGAGTTAGCGCATCATATAGAGGCGCTGTGATATCTCTGTTATGATAACTTAAACCATATACCTCTGTATCAAGCTCTGGGAATTCTATTATATCCATAGTCTCATCCACAAACATTGATACCCTTTTATCCCATTCGAAGCCCTGGTAGTAGGATCTTGCACCGATAAAATCATGATTTCCCGCCATAAGCACTACCTGAGTCATCTCCAGCTTGCCAAAGATATAGTTAACCTCCTTCAGTTCCCTTACCAGTGGTTGACGATGAAACAAATCCCCCGCAATTAATAGAAGGTCCACCTTCTCTTGGTTACATAACGAAATTATATTTTGAAAGCTGCTCCAGATTTCTTTCTCCCTCAAGGATCCCCAAGGCATGGTTGAATCCGGGGTGGCTCCCAGATGTACGTCTGCAATATGTATAAATTTCATATGCCCCTCCTTCCCATTGAAACACAATATATGAAATGTAATTCTATAAATTTATTCGATGACCTATGCCCTTCTTCTATACGTTATCACTCTTAATATCCAACCCATGTCCCGGTGAAAAAAATATGTAAAAATCTTTTTACTATAATATCACAAAATTCGAGGAAATAGAATTATCTTTGTAATTTAACATTATTTTCTTGTGATATTTACTTAATTGAGTCGAATATGCTTGTACATATTTTACCACAAAGAATATCTGTTTTGTATATGCCGGCAAAGAGGTTTCAGTTTAATAATCCTTTACTTATTCAGAACAGCTAATAATTAAGAAGCTTTCTATTATGGAATTAATCGCTTGCCGACGCATATAAAGTACCCTTACTGTTTCCTTTTTTATGAAAGATTTCTAGTACATATAATCTTATTGACATTTTCTAAATTATGTAATATATTACACAATATAGGTAATATATTACATAATCCACGGTTCCATAGAAAGTTCATTTTGTACTACGTTCAGACATCATGTTATCACTCGCAAATATGTGTCTGCAACCTAAGGCTTGCAGTTTTTAATGAAAGGTAAGGTCAATCATATGAACCTACACCCGCCAGACAAAGACGATCGATACATTATTTTCGCATTAATCTTTTTGCTGTCAAATAGGCTACAAACCATTGGTGATTCCTTTTTTAAAGAAGTATCCACCAAACAGTGGTTTGTTTTATTAGTACTGGATATGATGAAGGATTACCCTCCCACGCTGAACGAATTATCAGAGGCTGTCGGTAGTTCCCATCAAAACGTGAAGCAATTAGTACTCAAGCTTGAGCATAAGGGCTACGTTGAACTATGCAAGGATGAGGAAGATGCCAGAAGACTTCGAATTATACCGACACCTAAGAGCGCAGAATTCAGTAAGGCATATCATGAGAAAAATAATCTATTTATTCAACAGCTTTTTAGCAGTTCCAATGAGACTGAACTCTCCGTAACGAAAAAGGTAATGAGTGAACTAGGAGATGCCTTGGCCAGGATGAAGTTTGATTATGTAAAAGAATAATGAAAAAGAATATTATTAAGAAAGTGAAGGTGTACTCATTATGTCAAAATCAAAAAAAGCGGTGCTTCTTGTCTGTGCTTTTATTGCAGTAATCATGATAGGGGTAATCGTGCTGTATACTGATACAGAAAAGAGAATAGAAGCATACAACGACTTTGAGTTTAGCAATTTAGATCTTTCTTCTGTAGAGGATGGTACTTATACCGGAAGTGAAGATGGAGGAATTGTAAAAGCTTCTGTTGAGGTGAAGGTAGTAGATCATATAATTACAGACGTTAAGATCATTTCCCATAGAAATGGTCGTGGAAAACCGGCAGAAGTCATCGCTAACGATGTCGTAGCTAAGAATACAATTGATGTAGATGTTGTAAGCGGTGCTACCTTATCCTCTAGCGTTATAAAAATGGCCATTTATAACGCTCTAACCAAATAATACATATAATATAACAGACTCTATAGTTTTGCAATTATTTAATATATATGATTGGAGTGTCAAAAGGTCTTCTATCATCTTGGCTTCGACAATTTGACACTCTAATCTATATAGTAAAAAGGGCTTTTAAACTAATCTCCCTGGGAGACGGTTATAAAGCCCTTTTCTTATTATCTTTCATGTTACCACTACGGTGTGCTACTGTACTATTTTCTCATCCGTTTCCTTCTTATCGATTATATTCCGTATCATTTCATGGGTTCCTGTGCTTGCGAGTCCGCTCGCCAGTCCACCAAGTAATATCTCGGGAGTAATGGACCAACCGTTAATCCATACGTTTATTATGGTACCGGATACCGCCATAATCAATGGTATGTATTTATTCGGAATAAATGAAATACTGTGCTTTATAATGTATCCCAGACATAAACAGATTGCCAATACCAAAATTACGACATATCTTGATAAGAATTCCACACAACCGTCTCCTTTCCTGAATTATTCATCCATCTTAAGAATACTTCTCTTTGAAGCTCAACGCTCACCGCTGCACTCCATCAGATACACTCCATTCACTATAGGGTATGTCTTACGATATCATGTCATGCCTTCTTTTAAATGACATAACTATTTTTTCAAATAAAATGACTGTCCTGAAATGAACCATCAGAGTAGAAATTCTATCCTCTGAGGCTTCCATCAAGACAGTCTAATCCTATTTATACCTAATGAATTATTATTAGTTTAACGCTGAGAATACTGTCTAGGTCAGCTGTCGCTTCGCTAGCCCGGCAAAGATACCATCCTTGTCCATCAGTTCCTGATAGGTACCGCTCTCAACGATTCTCCCCTGATCCATAACAATTATTTTATTACAGTTCATAATCGTGCTTAAGCGGTGAGCAATCACGATACGCGTAGATTTCAGCGCATCCAAACTTTTGCTTACGATAGCCTGCGTCCGGTTATCTAACGCACTTGTGGCCTCATCAAAGAATATTATCTTCGGTTTATTTACAATGGCGCGGGCAATCATTATACGCTGCTTTTGCCCTCCGGATATCGTAGTGGCTCCCTCACCGATAATAGTATGCATATCCATGGGCATTTCTCTGATATCCTCATCGATACCGGCCATAGCAGCCGCTTCCCAGGCGTCATCTATGGTTAATTGTAGATTTGCTCCGACAATATTGCTATAGATATTACCGGTCATGAGCTGCCCATTCTGAAGAACAACCCCAAGCTGTCTTCGCACTGCCCTTATATCTACCTTGGATAAATCCTGTTCGCTATAATAGACGTTACCTTTTTCAGGGTTTTCAAAGCCAAGCAAAATTCGAAACAGGGTGGATTTTCCGCAGCCGGAAGGTCCAACCAGTGCTACATAATCGCCCTCATCAATACGAAAGGATACATCCTTCAACACGAGCGGTCCGTCCGCTTGATAACGGAAGGATACATGGCTGACTTCAATCGTACCGTTGAGAACTCCCGGATTCAACTTTGCCTCATCATCTTCAGGAAGCGTCTCCAATATGCATTTTGCTCTATTATATAAAGGGATTACCCGATTTACCCCTATTAATGAATCCGTCAGGGTAACCATGGAAAGCATAAACGTCACAAAAGCGGAATAAAATCCGATGAATTGACTGGCTGGCAACGGCGAGGCAGAGGTGCTCTGGGCATAAAAGATCACCATGCCGGACAGAACCGGAAAAACCGAATTGAAAACCGTCAGCACATTGGCCACGGTCTCCTTGCGCAAAGTCACACTTCGTTGTTTCGTTAAATCCCTGGCCCAACGAGAATACGCTCTGTTTTCAGCACCGGCTACTCTGAATTTGGTCACACTGCCAAACAATTGAAGTACCAGTCCAGTAATACGATTGGATACTTCAAGAACTTCATGCTCATATCTGACCTTGCGGTAAGCAAGATAAGCCATCACAAGAACTGCAAAAATAACCAATACAGCTGAAATAGATGCTAATTTTACATCATAGTAAAAGAGTACGACAAATGTAAATATCGAAAAAATTCCGGACAATATCGAATTCAACGTCGTTCCAGATAAAATCATACGTATATGATTAATACCCATAGCACGCATGGCCAATTCGCCCGATGTATATTGTTTAAAAAACGGTACGGGCAGGCTAAGCAGGCGATCCCAGACAGCCGCCTGAAGCGTTCCGTTCATTCTTCCTTCCATACGAAGAGTCGCCAGGGCACGGGTTAATTGAAATAGCATGGCCGCCAGTGCACTGGCGCAGAGAATCAAGGCAATCTGTACGAGAGCTCCCTTATCTCCTTCCGGAATAATACTATCAAAAACAATTCCGGTCGCTAATGGAATAGCCGTACCTAATAATCCTCCCACAGCACCCATCAGAACAATGATCAACAGGTCCCTTTTCCAATTGCTTTTCATACCAAAGGATAAAAGCTCCCTTAATCCAATCTTATTCTTTTCAAAGGATCTGAAAAACAGCATCCCTCTGCCCCTGATTTGAGCGGCAATTTCCACGTCCACTTTTATTTGGCTGTTCTGTGTTGGGTCATGGAGAATATAGGCACCCGGCGATACCGGTATCAAAGCTACCGGCCTGCCGTCCTCTTCCATAAACCCAAGAATTGGTCCACTATCCTGCTTATACCAATCCCCTGATAATAGCACTTCTCTTGTTCGGATGCGTGATGCTCTGGCGATATCGTCCAGCGTAAGTTCCTGACCCTCATTCAAGACAGGTATAGTAATAAAAGTATGCATGCTCTGTCCGACCAAACGGCAGGCGTCGATCAGTGCATTGTCGCTCTTTTCCTGAAGTCCTGCTTTCTTCTCTTTTTGATTGACTGTGGATAGCTGAGAAATAGCATTCGCCATCAACCGACTGTTATTCTCTTTTCTTTTTTGTAATCGGCATAGTTCAGCTTGTCTCCGCTCCTGCCATTGTAATGCCAGTGAATCCATGATCAAGGTATTCATATGCTCTCTCTGCCGAGGATTATTTATGTATTCCAAAACACTTGCAGTTTCATTCGTACTTGCGATTTCTTGTATACTTCTTCTAACTGTTTCCATTTCATGAGAGGGCGTACCCTCAGGTAACGCGATATCTTCCGAAGCGGTTATTATTCCTTCGAGCGTGATCTTTGCTGCTTTCGTAATATGCTCAAGCCAGCACCCTGTCAGCTTCGTAATCTGCATCGATGAATTCTCTTTCTCGCACAGCTCTGACAGTTGGCTGACTTCAATCCGAATAAGCGTAGAATCCATCGCTACCACAGTCTGAAGAACCATCTTTTGTGCTTCTCCTACCAATGGCATACCAAAAAGCAACTCCTCAGGTCCGGCATCAAACAAGAAACTCTTCGTACCTGGCTCACCATCCGGTGCCAGAACCGTTAAAAAAACCGAGACCTTCCCCCGTTCAACAAACCAGGCATACCCGGGGTCACCCAGCAATGTATATTTGCCATCCACGGTAGTACTTATTGTACCTTCCCTTTTCATAAAGTCTGCGATACCCATAACTCACCTGCTCTTTTCCATTATTAACATAATCATATACTGGTCTATCCGGTTTTAATCAAACCGGTATAAATGCCATTCTTTGCATATAGCTCCTCATGAGTTCCACGTTCAACGATTTTACCCTTATCAAGGATAATAATTTCATCGCAGTCACGAATGGTACTGAGACGATGTGCTACAATCACGCAGGTGCATCCCCTACGCCTTATGTTTTCATCCACGATCTTTTCTGTCAAAGGATCAAGGGCACTTGTAGCTTCATCAAGGATCATTATGGATGGGTTTTGTACTAAAGCTCTGGCAATTTCTAATCGCTGCCTTTGACCTCCGCTAAAGTTTTTGCCATCCTCCTCTACCGGTTGGTCATAACCGCCTGCCCTCGATGTAATATCTTCATGAATACAAGCATCCTTTGCTGCGCAAATAAGCTCTGATTCCGTAATCGTCTCATCCCATAATGTGATATTCTCACGGATGCTCCCCTGAAACATTCGAATATCCTGATCCACCATGGACAGACTTCCTGTAATGACAGCTCTTGGCCATTCCGAACGGGGAAGGCCATCTAAAAGTACCTGTCCTGACCAAGGACGGTAGATCCCAGCCAGAATTTTAGCTACGGTGGATTTACCACTGCCGGAGCCACCAACAAGCGCTACACGACTTCCAGGTCTGAGCTGAAGGCTGAAATTATCGATTAAGGGGGGTTCCAGCGGACTGTATCCGAATGTAATCTCTTTCAGCTCAACAAAACCCTCCAGCTTATATACCTCCCTGTCCGATGCAGATAATTTGCTATTCTCGGTGCTTCCTTCTCCTTCCCCATCCTCAATAGGATATTGTAAGACATCCTCCAGTCTGTTCATTTCCCCTTCTATTTCCTGAAGCTCGGCACCCAACCCAACCATCTCATTTACAGGCGTCATAAAGCTAGTCATGAGACTTTGAAAGGCTACCAACATACCTATGGTCATCTGTCCCCGCATGATGAAGTAAGAGCCCACTGCTAATACAATCGTGTTATTGATTCCTGTTAATAAAGTAGGTAATGCTGCCAGGTATTGAGTCGAGACTCCCAGCTCCTGCTCGGAATTAAGTACTTTTGCCTGATATCCCGACCATTTGGCGAAGAAGTCAGACTCCGAGCCGGTGGCCTTGAGCGTTTCAATAATCTGCAAACCATTCATTCCTGTAGATATGAGCAAACCGCGGTCTTTTAATAGCTTATTGTTGCGGTCTTTTCTTTGCACTGAAACCATTTTTAAATAAAGTATATTAACAAGAGCTATCACCAGCCCAACAAATGCTAATATAATATTGTAGCGTAACATTAAAAGAAAATAGAAGATAATCATCATCAGGTTTAAAGCAGCTGTTGTAAGCTTGCCTGACAGGAATATTGCTACCTTGTCGTTGCTCTGCATGCGGGATGCAATGTCTCCTGTCGAACGCTGGGAGAAAAACTGTGCCGGCAGCCTTAGAACATGCCACAGAAACTTGCTGGAACTTGTTAGTGCTATTTTTGTTTCAATTCGCAATAGATAGTATTTTTGCAGAGCCGTGAGCACGCCCCTGACTACTGCCGTGATCCCCATTCCAAGCAGTAAAGGTAATGCCCAGGAAGCTTTACCTCTTAGCAGAACATCATCTACAAAAACTCTAGAAAATACAGGTAGAATTAAACCCGGGATTACGAGCGCAAGGCCGATCAGCACTACATAGAGCATAGCGGCTTTAAGCCCTGTCAGCCTCTTTATTAATGCTGCAGCCAAGCTGCCTTTCTTCCCACCTTTTTTAAATTCCGTGGTAGGGGTAAACGATAGCGTTACCCCGGTAAAAAGTTGATTGAATTCATCCAGCGTTACGCTGCGCCGCCCCGAGGCGGGATCGTTAAAGAAGGCTTTATCCTTCCCAAATCCCTCTAAAACCATAAAGTGGTTAAAGTTCCAATGTATGATCAGCGGAAGCTGCATTTCGTACAGCTTCTCCGTCTCCTTACGGTACCCTTTTGCTTCCAATCCGTACTTTCTAGCCGCTTTTAATATATTACTGGCCTTACTACCATCACGGCACACTCCGCATTCCGTTCTCACTTCTTCAAGAAGAACATATTTTCCGTAATACCTTAATATCATGGTAAGCGAAGCTGCACCGCATTCCATTCCATCCATCTGCAAGACGGTGGGAACTTTCACTCTTTTATTCACTTCTTCAATGCACCCCGCTTTCAAAGGACGGAATTACCTTATCTACAGGTTTTTCTCTATTGATTACAACGGCACCCTGAATTAACGTTCCACTGGTAATGATAAATGGAGGACCGGAAGGTGAAGACCATTGATACCCGCTGATTGTTTTAGCATCCGGTGCCAGATCAATTTTCACCTGAACCAGTGCACCTTGACGCTCCATCTGCTTAACCAGATTCTCATTTCCCAGTGTCTGCATCATGCTCTGAGAGGTTTCGGGGTATTCAGCAACAGAAACGACACTTCCTATCAAAAATCCGTATTCTTCTTTATTTATAACACTCGGGTTTATCTGTGCTTCCATACCCGGTCTGATTTTTCCACCGATCTCGGCAGGTACATAGATAACAGCCTGAAGCCGTACTGTAGCATCGTTTTGCTCCAGAGTAATTAAATTATCTCCCAGCATAACGACACTTCCTCGTTCTATATTGAGCTCCAAAACTCTTCCATCTATGGGAGATACTATCTGTGAGCGGTGGATCAGCTCCAAACGCAGCTTCTCTACCTGCGATTGGACTGTCTTGTACTCAGCCGAAGCCGTTTGCAGGTTATCCTCCATAGTATGAAGTGTATTAAGAAGACCGTTTATCTGGTCCACCAGTTCCGGCTGTTCAATTCTGGCGATGACATCACCCATTTTCACGGTATCTCCGCTTTCAAAACGAACATCGGTCACCTGGCCTGTTGTATGCGACTTTAAAGAATACACACCTGCATTATTCAGTAATATTCCCTGTCCCTCAATCTTCGTCGGAATACTGCCTGTAAAACTCCATACGATTGCAGAGACTAAAAGAAGGCCGATCGCAGCAAGGGCTAACCAAGCCCTCGGTGAAGTCACTTTAGTCAATTGGTCAAGCTGTTCCGGCGAGGAAAGCCGCTTGAGCGATATTTCCCGAAAAATATTTTGCTTCATGCTCATCACCTTTCTTAAGGTTTTATCGTTTGATTAGTTCTCTTTGTAATCCTGTTATTTCTCCAGGCAGACAAAAGTGCCCTCCTGTAATTGTTTCAGAACCACCAAATCTCCCAAGTCTTCTCCTATATCGGAAAATTCATGAACCCCGCATACACCCGTAAAGCTTCCTAAGCTTCTAAGTCCTTCTGCAACAGATTCACGATCACTTTTATCAGTATTGTCAATGGCGGCAGCCAAAATCTTAACGGCATCATATCCGAGGGCCGCATAATTTCCGGGAGCCTGACCATATAACTTCATAAAGTTATCTACAAAGCTTTCCACCTGTTGGCTACCCTCATACGGATCAAAGACAGAGCCTATGACAATTCCTTCTGCTGCCGCTTCACCTATGGATGACAATTCCGGAGAGTCAAGTGTATTACCGGCCGCAAAAGGCACATTAATTCCGCACTGCTCGGCATCACGCAAAAACCGTCCTCCTCCGGACATCGAAGTAGCAATAAAAATTCCATCAAATCCAAATGCCTCCCACCTGCTGTGCAATCGTGTCAACTCCTCCGCATCGGAATAGTAGCTAATACGATCAACAATCGTTATCCCATGGGATTTTGCCTGATCCTCAAAGGAATTTGCAAGGCCTTCTCCATAAGAATCCTCGGAATAATAAATTACCATTCTCTTTATATTCTGGCCGGCAAGATATTCTGCCACCTTACATGCGATTACATCATCGCTTGGTATGATACGGAAGATATTTTGATGCTCCTTCCGAATCAGCTCCGGTGCCGTGGAGGCTGGGGATAACATAACAAGTCCCGCCTCTTCATATATTTCGGAGGCCGGTATTGAAACATAGGAACTGCGATGACCGATCACTGCCCGTACCAATTCATTTTCAGATAAGCTTTCGGAGACGGCGATACCCTTGGTTACCTCGGAATTATCGTCCATCTTAAGCAGTTTCAGTTCCTTACCGTTAATACCTCCGCTTTCATTGATTTCTTTAACAGCCATATCAATACCTTCGTTAAACTGACTGTTATTGGCTTCAAACGGCCATGCTACCCCAATCACAATCTCTTCCGCTTCTGATTTCTTCATGCATCCTGAAGAATTGAGGATAAATGTAACGAACAGCATGAAAATGCCGATAAAACGGCATGTTTTTTTCATAACAACCCTCCTACCTTTTCATAAGAATGCTATAAGATTTTCATAATATAACATTTTCTTTCATAATTCGTATAAAATGAATACGAATCACCGACAAAAGTATTACAGATTTATTTTTGTAATAATTTCTGCTGCAAAACGTATTAACAGAAAACATGAAAGAAAAGAGGAACCCCTATGCATGTACAAGAGATACTACCCTTTCATCTATTTCATTACGAGGGCGAAAGCTATGTAATAAATATAGAAAAAATGCAGGCCAAGACCGTAGACAATCAGACTGCTGAGGCTTTAAAAGGAATAGCTTCAAGACCCGATATGATGTTATCTCCGGACCTAAAGGAGAAGCTGCTAAGCCTCGAGTTACTTATGAACGACAGCCTTCGAAGAAATTCTGTAATAGCATATCAGCATGTCCCTGTCGCCAATATGTCTCTTCTCGTAACCCAGGCCTGCAACCTTCGCTGTGTATACTGCTATGAGGATAAGACGAATGCCATAATGGATGAAAAAACCGCATTTCGGTCTGTGGATTGGCTGATAAAGCATTCCGGTGATATGAAATGCATAACCATATCATTTTTTGGTGGTGAACCCTTGTTGAATTTTCCTCTGATTAAAACCGTAGTAGAGTATGCACAAGAAAGGGCTAATGAAGTAGGGAAAAAGGTGTGGTATACAATCACCACCAATGGAACTCTGTTGAACGACGAGATTATTTGTTTTCTAAAGGATCATAATTTTTCTGTACAGATTAGCTTTGACGGCTTAAAGGAACTCCAGGATGCACAGAGGCCCTATGCCACAGGTCGCGGCTCCTATGATTCTGTTGTTCCAAAAATAAAAGAACTGCTTAAGGTATTACCACAGACTTCAGCACATGCTGTTATCATGGGGAGCACCTCTCCTGAAGCTGTCAAGTTATCCTTACAGGAACTTGGCTTTAATCAAGTCTCCGCAGTTATGAACTCCCAGTCACTTTTTACGGCAGAACAAAAGGATGCAAACCCTGTCCGGGATACGAGTTCTATGCTCTTATCCCTAAATGAGGAAGCCAATGCCTGGTATCGTCTTATTCGTAACCGAGATTATTCTGAATTGAAAATGATGATTGACAGAAGTGGTCTATACTTCGTCCTGCAATGCTTGCTTCACAATACCATAAGGAAATACTTCTGTGGAGCCGGCCGCGGCTTTACGGCTGTAACTCCCTCCGGAGATGTGTATTTATGCCATCGTTTTGTCGGTATGGAGGAGTATATCCTTGGAAATATCTATAATCAAAAACTTGACAACGACATTTATCATAAAAATACGGTTGATATCAATGAAACATGTAAGAATTGCTTTGCCCGCTACTACTGTGGCGGAGGCTGTATGCATGATAATGCTTCTTCTGCCGGCTCTATCTTCACACCTGAAGAGAAGATGTGTTTAGTGAAGCGTCGGGAACTGGAACTGGGCTCTGCTATTGTAAGCCGGTTAACCTCTGAGGATCTTGCATTCTTAATCAAAGAAAAAATCTTCTCACCCAAGCCCTGTCCTTTTGATTTTTAAGTCAATTGAAACAACGACCTTGGTATCAAAGCTTTGAATATCCGATAAAAAAACCCGTCGGCAACCATCGGTATACACCTTGTTGTCGGCGGGTTCTCTTAATTCTCAAATTTTTCTTTTATCTATCAAATAAATTATCTAATAAACATACTTGGTCAGCAAATAGACATCCATAAGCACCAGCTACGGAGTCGAGTTCTACATCACTTAATTCTGAGCTAATTTCATCGATTTCCTCTTTGGTAAAGGAATAGCCCTCTTCTACTACTAATTTCTTACGGGCTTCCTTATCCTCGATACTGCCAACCTTTTTTGCAAATTCCCTGTCCGTCTTCATTCTCTCAACAAACGCTTTTGCTGATTCCATACTCATAATATAATCCTCCTTTGTTATATTCCGGTGCAAATTCTTGCACCGATTAGTTTACAAGCATTAGTACGTTTCATTTCAATTTATATTACATAAATATTATGATTTTCGTAAAAAACAGTCATTACAGTTCTTATTATGCGGACAACATGCATATAAACTGCATACGTTGTTCCCCGGGTTGACTGCCATACCGGCAGCGGCCAACGACAATTCCTCCTCCGTCAATTCATCTGTATCCTCTTGGCTTCGGTCCGCCACCGAGAAATTTATAACTTTACTATCCTGCATAGATCGGATACTCAGGAGTCTTTGTCTTAATAATTCTTTCACTTCACTTTTTATGCTTAAATCTACCAAAATTAATTTTCTAGCCATTTGAAGCAGACTTCTTACTTCAACATCCTCAGCATCCATTAAATCGTTTTTCCCAGCCAGAATGTGATCAAGGCTGTCCAGGTACAGTTTGGCTCTAGCATTCTCCGTCATCTATACACACCCCCTGAATCTCCATGATATGTCTCAAACGCCTCATTGCGCGATACAGGGTGACACCTATATTGCTTTCGCTTAACCCGATGATTTTAGCAATCTCACGGTTTGTAATTCCGCTCCAGAACTTAAGGGCAATGATGTCCCTCTCCCTATCACTTAAAGAAGCTAACGCCTTATGCAGGTGTCGCCTCATTTCGTTGGAAGCGACAATCTCATCCGGGGTTAAACCAGAATCAATCAGATCCTCCGCAATTTCCAGAGAAGTAGCCGTACACCTCGCGCGCTGACGGTAATAATCCGTTACCGTATTGCGGGCGATACTGAATACCCATGCGAAAATAGGCGCCTTATCCGAGCTGTAATAGCTTCGTTTTTCAAAGAGTTTAAAAAAAATCAAGCTGGTTATATCGTCGGCGTCATGTGGATCATTCACCCGGTAATAAACATAGTTGTATATTCGTGGGAAATATTCATTGTAAAACTCAGTGAAATTATATTCCTGAACATCCATCGAATCAATCAATGCCTGATCTTTTATTTGCACCTGTGAGAACATTCTTACTCCTTTCCCAGATATGGACAGCTCCTTTATCATTATATAAAATCTGCTACCACCAAAACTGCCACCAATCAAGATAAAATTAATAATCTTGCCTATCAGTTGCATCAGTTTTATAAATCCCCAATAATCATTAGAATCAATTAGAAGCAGCTATATAAAATATACTGCCTCCGGAACCAGCTGAATTGAAATTTGATAAGAACATTCGAATTATGTTGATATTGTTCGAAGTTTAGCTTATTATAAATGTAACAAATTGTCATATATGGGTAGATTATGCAGAAGGGGGACAAGGCTTTGAAATATATCACACCCAAAGAAGCAGCGGAGAAATGGAACATTTCTCAACGCCGTGTACATACCCTTTGTAAACAGGGTAGAATCAGTAATGCGGAACGCCATGGCTGGACCTGGCTTATTCCTGATTCTGCAAAAAAGCCCCTTGATGCCCGGATTAAATCCGGACGTTACTGCAAAGAAAAGCAGGAACCTTCCGCTACTATAGCAGACGGTGCAATCATTTGGCGTAATCATCTTGTGCAAAAGCTTAGTCCTCAAAATAGTAAGCTTACTTATATTCATGCAGGTGCCGGATATGGAAAGACCTCACTGTTAATGCAATACGCGGAGGGGCGTACGGATGTGGCCTGGCTTACCATGGACGCGAGAGACAATGATATACTGTTTTTTCTGCAGCATCTTGAAAATACAATTAAAAGAAAACTGAAGCAATTCAAGTTTACAGCAATGGAATATACTCCCTTTACTGAAAGTACAACCTTTATTCAAACCGTTTTATCTGATCTACTGATGGCAATTGGCCGTAGCAGACTATCAGTCATAATGGATGATGTACATGTATTACAAAATGACCAGGTAATAGAGCTGATAACCGGGTGGGTAATCGCTTGTCCCTCCAACATCTCTATCCTTATGGCAAGCCGTAATGAATTATGGAATGGACTTTTTCGTCTTAAAATGTCGGGTAAAATAACCGAGCTTACTAGATGTGACTTAGTCTTCAGTCGCAAGGAAGCCGAATTGCTCTGGGGCTTTTTTGACGAAGAGATTTATACTGCTACCGAGGGCTGGAGTTTGGCTATTCAATCCTATCGGTTGGCGGTAAAGGACGGACAGCCTCTGTCTTTATCCCGTTTAGATGTTGAACGCGACCTTTACCATTACCTTTTAGATACAATATCAAAGAAATTACCGGAGCATATTCTGCATTTTCTGAAAGCAACCTGCTTCCTCCCTGAGATGGATGCGAAAACCTGCGACCAGCTGCTTGATGTTGGGTATTCTCAGGATGTTCTGGAATACCTCATATGCCACAACATCTTTACATCACGTATTTCTGCCGGGTCCTATCGATATCATGCATTGTTTAGTCTGTTTTTACAGCAGAATGATGAAGGTTTGGGCAGAGAAACCCTGCGTCAAGCCATGAAGCTCAACTATAGAAGTAAAAACTATGAACAAGCCGCAGAGTATGCTCTTCTATTGCAAGACAGCAACATGGTTCAACGCTGTATTGGGCGACTTTTCAGTAAACATTTAAACTGGTACAAAACTCGCCAAGTAAAGAAGTATCTTGATTATCTGGAAGAGCAGTCCGTTACGCTCTCCACGCGAAGCATGCTTGCCAAAGGTATGCTGTTGTCCGATCAGGGTAACTTTTTTCAGGCTGAAACCTATCTACGAACTGTTGTCCAGCATTTAGGTCAGGGAGATAAGCAATTATACCTTCTTGCTATGACACATATGGCCAGAGTTCTACGCAACAAGGTCTCCTTTGAAGAAAGCACCAGATGTCTGGACACTCTGATACCATTGCTTCAGGATGCACCGATGCAGGATTGGTACTTTGTTATGATAGAGAAAATTCATAACCTCACCCTAACTTCCCACCTCTTTGAGGCGCTCCAACTGGTCGAATCGATGATATCCAGGTGTCTATCTGTCGGAGACTATGATGTTAAAGCCTGGTTTGAACGTTATTTAACTTCAATATATTTTTATATGGGTGATTTTAAAAGCTGCCTATCCGCTTATGAGAAATCCTTAACCATACCCGATAGCCAGCAGGAATGGCTCATGCGTCACAGCATCGGCCTACATGCTGCAAAGGCTTATCAGATGACCGGACAAGAGGAGAAGGTTCTGCCCTTGGCAGAAGCTGAGTTAAACCGCATAAAACAGCTGGAATTATATGAAGAGCACAGCTTCAATTACCTGATTTATGCTGAAATACTGCATTCTATTGAACTTTTAAAATGTTATCAGGGCCTGGCCTATGATTATTCGGTCTCGAACCATTATCTTGAGATAGCGGAAAAGTACGCTGTTTTAAACCGAAGTACACACGATCATTATATATTTGTTAAGATATGGAGGCTATGCTCTCTTATACTTGCTCAGCCGGAAAAGATTATAGAATTAATCCAGGAAGCATTATCCATTATTGACAGTACAACACCGGCCTTCCAATCATTTGCCTATGGCCGAATGGCTAATGCGCTTGATATACTTGGGCAAAACTCTGAACTTTGCAAGGAATTTTTCCACAAGTGCATACAAATCGGAGAACAGATTGGTTGCTATGCATACTCCACAGTTGCTCATGGCAGACTTGCAGCCATTTTTCTTCGGGAAGGAAGCACGGAAAAGGTCCAAGAATATACAGAGCGTTTTTTGCAGCTTTCCGAACAATTCAAAAACATTTATTATATTCGCTTTCGAAAGCTTTTTGAATCAGTTCTAAATTTTGCTAGCGAAAATGCTATCTCACCTGATTTTACCCGGGAAATGATGACCTACGGAGGGTATATGACAGAACTTGTATATGTACATACTTTGGGGAATTTCTATATAACTCCCTTCCTCGATAGAGAGCATCCTGTCAGAATACGTACACAAAAAGCACGTGAGCTACTGGCCTATCTTCTTGAGCACCGTAATGGTGCCACTCGAGAGCAAATTTTTGCTGACCTATGGGAAAACAGCGAATCCGATATAACCAGGTTATTCCATACCCGCCGCGGTGAAATCCGTAAGGCCTTTGAGAGTCTTGGAGCGAAAAATCCAATTCTATATGAAAACGGTTTATATTTTCTAAATATGGAAGAAATACTTTGTGATTATGACTTATTCCTGCAAGCGACTGTTGAATACCGACAACAGTTAACGATAGAAAGCGCAAAAAAAATGGTCAATTTCTATACTGGACGCTATCTTGACGATATGGAAGCTCTATGGTCGGAGAGTACCAGACTTTCTTTGGAAGACAGCTTCTTAGAGGCAGCCGAAGCTCTAATGGAGCACTATCGAGATATGGGCGAACGAAGCAAGGCCATCGAGCTTCTCCGGCGTTGTACGGGCTCAAGTCACCACGGGCATCGATATGAGACTATATAATCATTAATTAACAGCCCATAATTATTTTTTTAGAAACAAGTAAAGAAATGCTCAATAAATCAATAACTATAACATTAGGGGCTCCTACAAAACTGACCAAATTAACAGTTTGCAGCAGCCCCTAATCATTACCTTTACTAATTCCATTGTAATACTAACTCTTAATATCCTCAGCTATCTCATAAGAATTTCACCAGGTACTGTTAAATCCTTTTTCTCTGTATATAACTCGCATATCTTATCAAAATTGATATCAATCTGAAGAGTTAGTTCTGCAATCGTATCTAATAAACCTAAATCCTCATCCGTTAATTCCTGATCCTTTAGTTCAACCAGACGCCAGCTTTTCCAATCCAGCCCTTTACATATTCGTACCAAATACGGAACAGTTTCAACCTTATTCAACGCTGCGAAATCACGTAACAACTGTCCTCTCACAAACCAAAGGCCATGCAGAGAATTAATCCCCCACTCCGGTCTGATCGGGCAGCTTATTCCAAAGCATTCTGGATTGGCTGAGCCTTCCCGGCATAACTTCCATGCCTGCCCCGCTGTAATAAATTCATCTGGCTTAAGATCAAGAGGATTAAACTGCTTAATACGCTGCATTAGTTCATTACCTTCCTGTGCCCTATTAAGAGCCCAGCGAATTACTGAGCTTTGCTGAAACGGATCCAGCTGAGGATCTGCCATGATCCATCTATCTCCATTCCAATATTCACATACCCAGTGATCTTCATATTGACCATCCCATCCAAAATAGGTAGCAAACCCGCACCTGCTTCTTGCAGGAATGCCTTTTGCTCTTAGCAATGCACACATTAAGGTAGCAAATTCCCGGCAGCAAGCGATTACTCGGTTACGGGGATGGCGTGGAATAGCGAGATTACTGTTATCAAGTTCCAACGCCTTATTTAGTAAATCCTCCATATATGCGATTTTCTGTGTGTATTCGTGTGCATTTATATAGGCTTCACCATACTGTCCTACCCACATATCATGAACAATCAAGCCTTGTACCACCTGATAAATTGCATTTGGATCTGCTGCCAACCATTCCGTAAAATCCTTATATTTATCAATATTAGTTATGTCACCCGGCAAGCTATAATATTTTAAAACTTCTTTCATACCTTTACCCTCTTTCGATTAATCTTAGTTTAGTCTTTAACCGGAATCATTAATTGAAAGCTATGAAAAGCCGGATCTCTAAATTCTTCTTCATAAACCTCAATATTATCATATTCCTCTATTTCATAACCTAGACTTTTTGCATAGCCAATCGTACCGGCATAAGCATCCGGTACACTGATAAAATCAGGAACATCAGCCTGCAAAAAGGTCTTTTCCTGTATGATACGGCTAACCATGCCTGACGGTATCTGCCCGGTGCTATTTACCCCTATGCCAGCGAGATACCTAAAATGATTGCTGTCACAGCTTTCATGCTCACATATTCCGTACATGATCAAGGGATTACTTGAATGCTTTATTTCATCGGTACGTGTGAGAAAGTCGCTCCATAATCTGCCTATTGCACCATCCAAATCCCATTTTGCAGCGATGCACTCCATCCCTATCACTTCAAAGCCTTTTGAATGCAGAATACTAAAGCTCATCTGAGATATATCGGTACACTGTTCTTCCGCCAATAGAGAATTCCTTTTTAACGGCGGTGCTCCGTCGCTTTCTTTGTACTTTTTAGGAGACATTCCGTATATCCTTGAGAACGCACGTGTGAATACATCATGAGATTCAAACCCATATTCATAGGCGATGCTTGCAATCGTCTTATTGGTTTTTATGATATCTCTTGCAGCCATAGACAATTTTCGTCTTAGGATATAAGCACCGACCGTATCTCCGGTTAATCTCTTGAACAGCCGGTAGAAATGCGGCACTGAAAATCCTGCCGCAGCTGAGATATCATAAAGACTTATGTCTTCTACTATATTATTTTCAATAAATTCTAGTGCTTTTAACATATTCTGGTCTGTCGGCATCTTTTCTCTCACCTCCAAATAGATTGTAGCATTTTATGCTACAAATTTCTCGATGAATTTTATCATGCTATTGAGTGAAGGTTGTAGTAGAGTAGTAAAATAGATTCAGAAAGAGGACTGTTTCCAGTCCTCTGATTCTTCACTATATTTAGAAAACATTAATCTGTGATAATTCTACCCGCACATAGAGGTGTACGATAATTGATATCTTGTATTGTGACCCCAACCCGTGCATTCTTCGCATGAATAATCTTATCTTCTCCAATATAAAGACAGACATGATTTATCTCATTGAAGTCTGGACCTGCATAGAATACTAAATCGCCCTTCTGCAGACTGTCCATCGAAACTACCTCACAGGCCTCAGCCTGTTCTCTTGACGTCCTGGGAAGGTCATATCCTACTTTCTTATAAATCGCCTGAACGAATCCGCCCGAGTCAACACCCACACTCAGATCGTTGCTCCCCCATAAATAGGGTACTCCTTCGGCTTCTATCGCATATTCAACTACTGTATCGCGCAGTGTGGCTCCCGTTGTATCAATTTCTGAGTCTAAAGCAGTCACTTCCGTAGCCTTCTCAGTAGTTTCACTTTCAACCGGATCACCTGTTGAAGCCTCTGTATTATCTGTCACATTAGCTACCGTATTATCTGCTGCACTATCTGTCACTTCATCTACCTTATTATCTACTATATTATCTGTAGCATTATCTGTCTCCTTAGATGTCGCATTATCTGCTGTATTCTCTGTTGTAGCTATCATATCATCAGTTGTTTCTTCTACCTGTGATAACGGCTCATTTGCCAAATTATTATCATTCGATGCCGACACGTTTGTATTGCTCATTGACGACACAATTACAGTAGCGAATACAATGCATAACAACAGTGCAACAAGCACTTTACTGGAATGCTTTTTTCTTTGTTCCATGATTGACTGTACCCTATATTTCATATTATCTTTCCCTCCAATCATATTGATGGTATTTGTTGCAATTTTTGTAACAGCTGCATATTTTAATAAAAGTTTACTATAATCTAAGCACTGCGACCTAGTAGAATTAGCAGTAACATATTCATCACAGGAGGTCTCACACCAATGATCCAATTGTCTGGATAGTACATAACAGAAAGGATTATACCAATTAATGGCTAAAACGATCAGCCGGGTTAGCTTCATCAAGGAATCTCGCCTTCGAATATGGATGAGTTCATGCTTTAGTATAAAGTAGAAATCATTGTCCGAATATGCTTCCTCCGGGAATAAGATCCTAGGTTTAAAAATACCAATCGTCATAGGGCTTGTAATGATCGAACATTTATAAATTACAATTTTACGATATTGTGACTGCCTTTTTCTTTTATCAAAAATCAATTCGTCTACGCAAAGATTATAGCTCCTTATTAAATCCTCTGGATTTATGGGTGTCATAAACCTTTTTAGCTGCTTTAAATATTTGTAATACTGAACACCCTTAACCGCTAACAATAAGATTGCTCCCAGAATCCAAAGCAAACTAAGCAAAACGTATCTATTTTCGGCGATACGGGTAAGGTAAGCTGGAAGTAAATATTTGAAAGAGACCTCATTGCTTTCTTGTGTAATCTGATTTTTGCTCTCTGTGTCTTTCGTATACTGATTATGTGGCAGGGTGCCTGTGTCCTTAGTATTATAGAATTCATGATTAGCTTTAATATCTAGTTCATTAGAAGCATTACTTTCAACAGATATCCGCGGCGAACTGATATAAAATAATGCTTCCCCGGTGTTAAAACGGAATGGTATCAATAATCCAAGCAGCAATACCACCCATAAACGGTATAGACAAACAGCAGAAAGAAACTTCTTTAAAAATGGCTCTATCAGAAGTAATAATAAAATAAGGAATGTGATATTAAGAGAATTTGTAAAAAACAAATAGAAGGTAGTTATCATATTATCGTTCCTCTTGATTTTTTAACCAGGTACTCAGTTCATTTATTTCTTCCTTACTCAGCTTGTTATTACCCGAGAATGCGTTCACCAACTGGAATAATGAGTTATCATGATATCGTTCTACGAAAAGTGAAGTTTCGTATTGAATATAGTCTTCCTGTTTTACATTAGGATAATAGGTGCGTTCCTTTCCTAACTTTTCACTACGTAAAAAGCCTCGTTCTGTTAAACGATTTAATAAAGTGACTAGCGTCTGCAGCTTCCAGCCCTTTTTATTACCTAACTGATTCATAAGCGTTGTAGTTGTTACGGGAGGAGTATTTCTCCATATGACTGACATAACCTCAAACTCTGTCTCCGGTAGTCTCGTTAAATAATCAATCGTTTTCTCCTGGGTAGCTTTCGATGGTTGATTGTTATTTTCTTTATTGCTATTATCTTTATTGCTATTATCTTTATTGCTATTTTCTTTATTGCTGTCCTCGATCAGCTTTCCTCTCTTCATAATCCATTCTCCTATTATTTTCATAATCTACATTTGTCTATATTTGATAATATACACTTGTCTATAATGATTGTCAACAACTATTTTTAATATAACAAAATAGTCAGAAGATAATGGGGCTATTGCAAAACTTTATTCCAACATTAATGCCGATGAAATATTGTTTTACACAGCCCCACCTGATATTACAACTCTTCTATTGCATCTGAATTATTTTTCTTTCAATACCTCTTTCCAATCCTTTATCTTGTATATTCTGATCTACTCTTTGCCGGTACTGGCTATAATCCGTCATAAAGATTTGAAAGAACACCTCACTTAAGCAGCTGTAATGAAATACGAAGCCGGTTCCATCCTCCATTTCAAACAGAAAATTTACTATCCCTTGTTCCAGGTAACCGTCCGAATTATAATTATATTCACAGGTTGCCTGGATGATTGGAACCTCTTCTCCCTTCCATTTCTTCAATATATCAAGAGCGTCATCATATTTGGCTATAAACTTATCCTGATCCACTTCAATGTCCTCAGTAAAGTTTTTATCTTGTTTTATATTTATTATATCAGTTACCAACTCCTGATCCGCATCGATAAATACTTTTATCATGGTTTCATTGTCCGTCATAGTAACGACATAAACATTAGCAGTTCCTTCAATATCATTATACTCTACTGTAAGCTCAGACTCCTCACAATCGATTCCATAGACATTCTCAAGATCAGTTTTAGCCATTTCCATGGCTTTTTGTTCATCCATTCCGCCTTTTTCTATAAATTCCTTCGGACTGTCAGTTACTATGATTTCTTTCACTTTTTCGTTCAGACTGTAATCTACGCAATAATTAAAATCAATTATCTCCAGTAATTCTTCGTCTGTTAATTCCCTGTCCGGTAGTACAAATAAACTTGTATCTTCTACAAAATAGAATTCTTTTCCGGCACTTACCTCCGATTGTGTTTTAAAAACAGGTAACTTTTGAGTCGGAAATACTCCACTTTCATACTTAGCTCTAAGCTCTTTTCTTCTGGCTTCTTCATCCTCTGTATATTCTCTTGAATAACTGTCCGCATTGGCAGGAGAATTCTGTATTCCTTCATAATAATCGTTTTTCTCTTCCTCAGAAAGACCTTCCATTCTTTGTCTGACATGGTCTACTGTAGCAAAAACAGGAATAGAGGAGATCAATAGACACACCGTCACAATAGCAACCTTCGGCCAGAACTGTATCTGCCATTTTTTATTTACCGTATCTGAAAGCCCATGAATTGTATCTTCAATTCTATTTTGGCAATTCTCTGACATCTTTATATCATGCTCCATTAATATAGTTCTAATTTTATTATCGATATTCTGATTCATATATACACCAGCCCTTCTTTTATAAACTTAAGATCTCTTTTAAACTCTGCCTTGCCCGGCTAAGTCTTGATTTTACAGTTCCTTCCCGGATTTTTAATATTCTGGCAATTTCCCTGGTTGAGAAACCGTCATAATAATATAAAACTATGATCTGTCTATGCTGTTCTCCTAAGTCCATAACACTGTCCCATACACTATTTTGATTGTCTTCCACTGCCTCCCCAAATATAGTCACGTCATCAACCAATTGAAGCCTGTGATTTTTTGACAGCATATTTTTTGCTTCATTTGCTATTATTGACATAATCCAGGATTTAAACTTATCCTTATCTCTTAGGCTTGCCAGATGTTCATATGCCTTAATAATAGCAGCGCTTATTGCATCTTCTGCGTCTGCTTCATTTCTTAAAATCCCAAGCGCAAATCGATACATACTCTGCTGATATGTAAGCACCAATTCGGTAAATTCTTCCTTCCTCACGTGTCTGTTCCCCTTCCAGAAGTTTATCTCGAAATATATTTCATCTATAAGACAATTATCTTAGCCCTTTGGTTCCCTGTCTATTAAAATTTTTTAACTTAATAATTTACTTTAACCGAATAGACTACCTCCATCCTATCACATATAAGCAGAAGAATTGTCCTGTATCAACTACACGATACACAACTTCATGATAAGAAATTGTTGAAACAAGCTTTATTATATGTTAGGATATTGAAATATGTGGTAAATATACCTAATAATTCATAGTTATCAGGTGAATAAGTTGTGGAGGGGACTAAATTATGTCAATATCAAAAAGTGCTAAAGCAAATATCAGTTATGAAGCCATTGGAAATACAACCAGTAAGGAAACTCTGTTGTTTATTCATGGCGCAGGCGGAAATAAGAAGGCCTTAAGAGCTCTTGCATTGCAATTTCCAGATTACAGGTGTATCCTAATCGATCTACCGGGACATTATTTGTCCGTAGGCGAGACCTTAAAGAGTGCCGGCGAATATGCCGATGCCATTGAGACCTTTATTCAAAAAGAGAAAAAATTACTCGGTGATAATATCACCTGCATAGGACATTCCATGGGAGGCTTTATTACTCTTGAGCTTGCACTCAAAAAAGTTCCTGAGATAAAACGTGTGGTAATTTTAAATTCCGGCGCTCACATAAAAGTACATAGTAAATTCATGGAGAAGGTTAAAAAGGGAAAAGTTGATAAGCTTTATTTATTCAAATGCTCCGGCTCCTTTTTTCATCCAAGAACCTATAAATTTTTTATTTTTAACTTTGCTGAAATGTTTAAATCACAGAAGGTTATGTGTGAGGATTTTCTAGTAGTTAAGAACTTTGATCGTAGAGCTGATGTCAAAAATATTACTTTACCGGCCCTTATTGCCACAGGAGCTAAGGAAAGGCTTACTCTTCCTGAGGATTCAAAATATCTGAATTCCCAGATCAAGGGTTCACAGCTTCATATTATGAAGGGAGTTGCTCATCTGATGCCACTTATCATTCCCGAAAAGCTGGCGGTTGAAATGAAGAAATTCTTTGTGGAGAATCCCATTGTTACAAAACAGGTAAAGGAAGCTTAAAACGCTGAATCTATAAGAAAAGAGGACTGTCTCCAGTCCTCTTTTCTTATAACTTTCTAATTAGTCACATCAATATGTTCTATATTCCTTATCGTTAAATAAGCTATTAGCACTCCTATTGCTGAAAGTGTTATGGGGACTGCAATAATGGATCCTAGTGAAAAACCATTGTTATTGGAGCAAACAATAGCCACAATCAACAGAGACGATATAATCGTAACCGGTGCTGACTTTTTCTTCATACCAAAGTACAACGGTATTAGTGCCATACAGGTAGAAGTTAATGAATTCATACTAACAGATATGAAATTATTTATTAACATTTCCTTTGTAAGATTATCAGGTACGAACTCGTAAACACTATTAATCAGTATTAAAGCAAAATCCATCATAATATTGGTGAAAAGCGTGGATATAAATGTAAAAACCGTAATAATAATTAATTTTGCCCAAATCAACTTTTTTCTATTAATGGGATACATAAAAAGTAGAGTAATTGTACCAGTTTTATACTCTTCAATAACTAACCTTGAAAGCATTACCGAAGCAAAAACAATAAATGTACCTCTTACCAGCGTTCCAATAATCATAAACGCAAAGTTATAATTTTCAAAGGCTACTTCTCCTTCACTTTTTGATCCTACAAGAATTATGAATACTGTTCCTATCATTGCCAAATTAGCAATGAGCGCTCCTCTAATATAAGCACCCAATTTAATTTTTCTCATTTCTAACCTAATTAGTTTAAGCATTGGTATCACCTCCGTTTAATAAATTTAGGAAATAATCCTCTAAGGTACTATTTTTCTTACTTATTGCTTCAATGGTAACATCATTTGAAATTAATGTTTTCGTTATAATGCTCTGCGGTACATCATCTTGATATACCCTTATTAAATTCTTATCAAGGATTTTAAAGTTTGAGATTTTAAGATTATTCGATAAAATAAAGGCCGCTTTTTTACATTCATTTACGTTTAATTCAATAAATTCCATACTGCTTTCTTTAATGCTCTGCATGGAAACTTCTTTCATTAACCTTCCATTGTTTATCACCCCTACGGTATCCGCCATCTGTTCAATCTCTCCTAATATGTGACTGGATATTAATATGGTAATGCCATATTCCTTGCATAACATCTGAAACAAATTTCTAAGCTCCTTTATACCTATGGGGTCCAGACCGTTAATGGGTTCATCTAATACTAATAATTCCGGCTTTGTTGTGATAGCTCTTGCTATACCAAGCCGTTGTTTCATACCAAGCGAAAACTCCTTAACCAATTTATTATCAATATTTTTTAAGCCGACAAGCTCTAGAGCATTCTTGATGGCTTTCTTATCATAATACCCCATATATTCACAGTGAATCTCTAAATTCTCAATTGCTGTAAGCTTTTCATAAAATATAGGATATTCAATGATAGTACCTAGTCTCTTCAAAACTTCATAGGAAGTATCTGTTAGCTTTTCACCGAAAATTTCAATTTCGCCGCCTGTAGGCTTAACTAAATTTGTTATCATCCTCATTATGGTCGTTTTACCTGCTCCATTCGGTCCCAGAAAGCCATAAATTATTCCTTTTTGAACATGCATATTTACATTCGATACTACCTCTTTGCCTTTATAGGCTTTGGTTAAATCAATGGTTTTTAGTATAAAAGACATATTTTTCTCTCCATTCGCAACTGTTTATACTTATATTGTAACAGCCCGACTTATCTTTTTTATAACGTAAATATGACAAAAATCTTAAGTTTCATTTCGAAACTCGTTGCCTACTTATAGTTACCTCGGGTTCTAATAAGCTATCCTTTTCAATTTAACCGTAAACAATGTTTTTTCATAAGGCTTGCTTTCCAGTAAAATTTCTCCGCCCAAGTTTTCTACAAGTCTCTTCGTAATTGTAAGTCCAAGACCGCTACCCTGATACAGCTTATTTCTTGAATCCTCAAGCGTGTACATTCTTTTGAAAATCTTATCTTTATGTAGTTCACTAATTCCTTCGCCTTTATCCCAAACCACTAAATATACATAATCATTATCAATATTCAAGGATACTCCTAAAAAGCTTCCTTCACTGCCATACTTTATGGCATTCGATATTAGGTTATCTAAGATTCTATCCAGAGCCTCTTCATTTCCTAAGCAGAAAATATTATGTTCCGGTATATCTATATTAACTTCAAAGCCTTTATTGGTTAAAATATCATAAAAGCACAATAGTTTTTTTAAACAAATCTCTTTTATATTAACTTTCGTTAAAGGTATGTGCTTATCTCCTGACTCTAACCTCGCTAAATCAAAGAATTTATTAATAAGCTCCAGCACTTCTTCTGCTTTATTTTCTACCCTTGATAGTAAAATATCACTCTCTTCTTTATTTATATCGTTATCCAGCTTTATTGTTTCAATATATCCAAGTACCACCGTTAGTGGGGTTTTCAAATCATGAGAAATATTTGAAAGCATCTTTTTCATCGCTATTTCTGTTTTCGAATAATCTGCAAGGACCTTTTGATTATATTCTAATAGCCTATTAATTCCTATTAAGATAGGGATAAGCTCTCTATCATCACTAAAAACTAAAAGCTTCTCGCTGGTGCCATTGTTAATAATGCTATCCAACTTTTTATAAATGTAGCTTAAATTAGAACTTCTCTGCTTTTTGGAACTATATTGAATACAAATAACACTTATTAAAATAATTATAATTAATACTAGAAAAATTATCATTCAAACTCTCCCAACTTATATCCTATACCCCATAAGGTTTTAATATATTGTGGCTTTGATGGGTTATCTTCTATTTTTTCTCTTAATCTTCTCATATGAACACTTATTACATTCTCAGCATCCAAGTAGTCATCATTCCAAATAAGGCTATAGATATCTGCCTTTGTAAAGACCCTCTTTGGATTTGTGATAAATAGTTTTAAAATATCGAACTCTTTTGAAGTCAGCTGCAGATTTATACCCTTTTTAGTAACAGAATAATTCTTCAACTCAATCGTAAGATCACCAATATGTACAATTTTAAGCTCTTCATTTTTCTCACTTTGTGAGTACTTGGTTGCGCGCCTAATAGCCGCCTTAACTCTGGCTGAAAGCTCTACCATAGAAAAGGGTTTTGCAATATAGTCATCAGCTCCTAGGCCTAATCCTATAGCCTTATCCACATCACTATCCTTTGCTGACATGATTAAAATAGGGATTGAACTTTTTTCTCTGACAATTCTCATAACCTCAATTCCATCAAGCTTTGGCATCATTATATCCAGCAGAACCAGATCAAACTTACTTTTTAAAAATTCAACAACGCCTTTTTCACCATTAAAAGCAGTAGTTATGCTAAAACCTTCTTTTCTTAAGTAAATTTCGACCATTTCACTAATTGCTTTGTCATCCTCAATAAGCAGAATTCTATTATGCATAAAACAACCTCATTTCTATCTTTTCTATCTTCCATACAGAATCTGGAAGAATACTACCAACTTACTTCTATAACTTACTATATAATCCTTTTTTTCTTCCATTTTACACCTTATTTATAAGAGCGTCTATCATATATATCAATTAGAAAAGATACTTAGGTATTATCAAAGCAAACAAAGTAAAACAATTGATGCAAATGTTTTATCTGATTCTATCAGCCTTTATCCTTCTCATGGATGAAGGCTTTTTATTATATTAAAGTTCCCGAAGTGTTTTCGAGATAATCTTTGATAACCTTTATTACAATTTCTAACACATCAATATCTTTTTCATGTACACCTGAAATGCAAAGGCGAAGACCTTGCGCTTCCTCACCGGAAGTAACATATGGAGAAACCAAAATATTTTTTTGAACTAACTTTTTTGCGATAAGGTCTGCCGAAATCCCAACCGGCAGCGTAATCCACAGAAAAAGGCCCCGTTTGGGTACATGATATGTCAGTCCTGCCATATTGGCAGCCGACAGAATTGCTTTTGCCTTCGTTAGTTTTCGTCGATAACATGCGTTTACTTTATCTATATGTTTGTCATACATTCCTGATTTAATGTAGATATTCAGCGCTCCCTGCATTAGGCCTGAAGTTGAGATATCCGATAAATACTTCTGTAGGCTAATCGATTCACACAATGCTTTCGGAACGACCAATGCACCTAAACGGAGTCCTGGTAGAAATGTTTTAGAGAAGCTGCGAATATAAATTGTAAGCTGATTGGTATCGTAATAGTGAAGCGGAAACGATCTTTTATCCATGCCCAAATCAGCCAAATAATCATCTTCAATTATTATTACTTTATAACGGTTGCAAAGTTCAGCAATTTTTATCTTATCCTTTTCCAAAAGAGAATAACCCGTTGGGTTATGGAATCTAGGAATGATGTAGAATGCCTTAATCCGTTCCGTTCGAAATATGGTTTCAAGGCTATTCAAATCAATCCCAGCTGAATCTCGTCGAATTGCTACGCAGTTGATACCCAGCGCCTTGGTCATGCCTAGAACCGCATGATAGGTTGGCGCTTCCACTAGGAGTTTCCCTTCAAGCGAAGCTTGGAATATTGACTTCAAGGCAAGAAAAATTCCCTGCTGAGCGCCATTCGTAATTATAATTTGCTCGCTGGAAGTATAAACTCCGTCCTGAGCAAATCTCTCTTTGAGCACCTCTCTCAGTTCAGAAAAGCCCATTGGAGTTTCATAGTAAAATAACTTCTTTTTATATTCTTCCATCGATCGGTTCATCGCATGTGTAAATGCCTGATAGGGAATTAATGTAGAATCTGG
The DNA here is from genome assembly GCA_023414875.1 of Bacillota bacterium. Classification (GTDB taxonomy): domain Bacteria; phylum Bacillota; class Clostridia; order Lachnospirales; family Lachnospiraceae; genus Mobilitalea. Next base: position 80,226 of record JAEZMV010000006.1, read on the forward strand.
TTCTACCGTCTGAAAATTGATTACCTCTTTCAATGGAGTTTCTTCAAATTCCGATTTTACCACATAATATCCTCCCCTCGGTACACAGTAGAGAAAATGTTCCTCCTCCAAAGCTTTATAAGCTTTATTGACCGTAAGTTTATTAATGGAAAGGGTTTGAGCAATTTCTCTGCATCCCGGAATTTTTTGACCTTCCACAATTCTTCCTTGTTTGATTTCTTTTAGAATATACTCCTTCACAATTTCCATTTTCAGCATGGACAATCCTCCCTTGTGGTATGTAAACGTCTGTAGTAGTACAGTTTCCAAATCAATTGTTTGACCTATTATTAGTTTTATTATATATTTTATTAAACAAAAAACAAGGGGGATATCCTGATGATAATATTTGAAAAAGAGAAATATCGAGACTTAATTCCTACACTCAAGAAGGCAGACATTAATACTTTATTTGCTATGTCTGTATTGGAAGGAAAAGTAGACGGAAAAGTTTTCGTTGACAATAGTGAAGCACTTACTTCATTTTACATTCATCACCCATATGGAATGGCTTTGCTCTATGGAGAAAACGGTGAAGAAAATTTTTATAAAGAACTAAAACCCTATCTGCTCAATTCAAAAAATACAAGGAATAAAATGGAATGGCTGCAGGTATATCCTAGCGCTCTGTATCAAAAAATGGAGGCTCTTTTAGAGGATCATCTATTGAAAAAAGATCCGGATGAAGCATATAGCCATCCATCTTTGGCGGAAGCAGGTAAAGTTCTCGAATATCGGAGAATTAACTTCATTTTCCACAAAGATAAATATGCTTCCATAAGAAAAAATCTATCTGATAATGATATTGAAATTGCTTCCATAACGGAAGACATTTATAATCAACTAACGGGAAGCGTGATACCAAGCTACTTTTGGAATAGCTTCCAGGATTTTAGCACGCAAGGCGCTGGATATACCATAGTATTAAATAACAGTATTCCAGCGTCTACCGCCTTTGCATCCTCTATCATAGATCATAAGCTTGAGATTGGTATTGAAACAAATCCGGATTATCGCGGTTCAGGATTTGCAACTAGAGCATGTGCCCGATTGATCGATTATTGTCTGGAGAATGGTTTTGAGCCAGTCTGGTCCTGTCACTCCGGAAATATGGGATCCAGGAAGCTTGCCATGAAATTGGGGTTTGAAGAATGTAAAAGAATCCCTTACTATTGCCTGCCATGTTCACTATAGTATTCATAAACTTCCAGGATTCATAATGCTGAAACTTTCCTGGAACTATTGTTGATCATTAAATATCTGTAGGAGCATCAATCTAACTGTTTCAACCCAGTTGCAGAATCTTTATCTTTAATGATAGCATATGCTACTTTTATTATAGCTTTAATCACTCTTGTTTTTCATTAATAAAATGAACAACAAAAATGATTATCCTTCATCGTCCAAAGACTAGGATAATCATTTTATTCAGGCAAAAAGTAGATAGCCTCTGATGTTTTTCATTGTATCTCGCATAACCAGTATCTTTAAATATAACCAATTAAGTGATTTATTCCCTTTAGAAAATAATATTGTAGAAGTACCACATCACTTATACTTTCTATTCGGCATTTCCTATCCCAAACAAACGTATATTATCTCCCAGTTTAACCCCATACCATAGATTGTCGTTGTTGATATGAATTTTTTGATACCAGGTCTCCTTAATCGCCTGCTCCTTCAAATCATCGTAATGAAAGCCGGCGGCTCCAAAACCTGTAATCGATATGGCTGCTCCTGCCAGAATTAATATAAGACTAAGAATGATACACTTTCTTTTAAATCTTTTAATTTTCATCTTATCACCACTTTCTTTTTAAATAATGCTACCAATTTAACATTGAACTTCTTTGTTAAAATTACAAATTTCTTAGTTAAATCTATTGTAACAATTCCAAGTAGTATTGAGATACCAATAGATGCAATTCCTAATCCTAGCTGAAGCATACCCAGCGAAAAACTATGGCTCATAATAAAGGGTGCTCCAATAATTCCAATCATAGCTGATGCAGAAAGTCCAACACAGCCAGCACCTGTAACAAAAGGCACACACCAAAAAAGTATATAAATTGAAAATATTAATAAGATAACAGATAGTAACACACTGCCCCATAACGGAAAACCTATAATCGTAAGAACTATGTTTACTACTCGGCTACCGGTTGAGGGCAGATTCAATTTTACACTGTCATAATCCTCCATCAGTTCCTTGGCAATGCTTACCGGAGTCCCTATTTTTATAACGGCTTCCTCTTCCATCATACCATTCTCAATATAATCTGATATCATTTCATCATAGTAGGTAATAAACTTGTTTTTATCGGAAACGTTCATTTTTAGCAAATTAAACTCTAGCTCCTTCAAAAACTCTACTTTATTCATGATTGCTTTCTCCTTTAATAAAAAAATAAATTTTCATTACTTGTTGCCATTCATCAAGAAAATCATTGATACGTTCTCTGCCCTTATCGGTAATCCGATAATACTTTCTTAATCGGCTATTATGTTCAACTGAATAAGTATTAAGATAAGAATCGGCCTCCAGCCTTTTTAATATTGGATACAGGGTTGATTCTGAGATTTCTATACATGCTGATACATCCTTAATAATCTGATAACCATAGGAATCTGATTTGTTTAAAACAGCAAGTACGCAAAACTCAAGTAGTCCTTTTTTTAACTGAATATCCATGTCATACCTCCTTATGCATGTTACTATACAATACATAGTATAATGTGTCAAGATGTATTTTGTAAAATATGTAATTAGCTCATTGCTTGTCAACAAGTCAAGAAGAAAAGCCCATCACAGCATTGTGACAGGCTTTTTGACTTCGCTATTTTTCTGCGTTTGATTCACCCGTTTATAATATAAATCATATTGCTGACAATAAATTACTACCATAGCTTATAGATTTCATTTAGAATATTCTTGATACTATTTAACCCTCTTTGTTCTTGTCTATAGGTCATTTGAAGTAAATGAATTGCCGTATCCTTTTGCTTGCTTGTAATGTCTGACGCTCCATTGATAAGCGGATATACTTCTGCCAATTTTTTTAAGGATCTGGCACAGTTTTGGTAGCAACGAATTGCATCATCAAACAGATCCTCCATAATCCCGATACGCAGCTTAGCCTCAAGGAGGAATGACGCCGCCATAGATTTACAGTGTGACCAGAAGGCAGCATTGTAAGCACAACCATAATAATCAGCGGTATTATTAGCTATAGCCTTCCACCATACGGAGTAGGCTTCTATACCCATTGTATAGCCGTCATTCGGATGGTATATATCCGGATTGCCGACAGTAATTGCATACTCAAATATATCTTTCAATGATTTCAAATTGTCTGAGATACTACCGGGATGGATTATATGTATTTCAAGTATTCCCCAATCGCTATTTCCCAAGTTTTCATAAGGGAAGGGACCAGAAGTATCTCCGGAATCGATATCAAAATAGTAATATCCTATGTCGTCATAACCGGCAACTAGATAATACTGGGGCTTATCAAGCTCCCATACATAGCAGGGTAAGCCCTTATTAATTGCATTTCGGATTGATATCCAAGCAGTCCTTCTTTTCTCTGATATATCTTTCTCACCTTTCCAGCCGGTCTGGGTCTCAATTATTCCGCCGCAATTTCCTATATGAGATTGAAAACAGCCTTGATCATTCCAAAATTCAGGACCTTTAAAGGATACTGAATCATTAATATTTAACATGAATGCATATGGAGCTGAAATCCATCCCAGGGATACATAGATCCCAATATAATGAAGACTTGATTTAATACAACTGATCAGAGAAGGAGCACCAGCGTATAATTTCAAGCCAGGTAATAGGACCTTGCTGCTATTGTTATTCTGTATCATATCAGAATTTGATTTTACACATAAAAGAGCTTCAATTGGAAGGCTATAAATCTGCGATAACACTGGAAGAAGGTAGGTATCCGGAATAGAAATGCCATTTTCCCATTTTGATATTGCCTGTGGTGTTATATTTAATATTTTTGCAAGATTATCCTGAGTGATTCCTGATTTTTTACGAAGAGCATATAGATTTTGCCCAATTTTGTTTTTATCGACCATTGATTCCTCCAGGCATTCATTATGTGTTTCATAGTAAAAAGATTACTTTTATTATAGTAAATATAGGAATACTTGTAAACAATGTGATGATTAAGAACTCAACCCGTAGTTAATACTCCATTCTTTCATGCCAGAAAATAAACTTACGGTTGTTTGACTTTTGGAAGTTTCATAGTATAATACCAGTATAAAAGATTGATCCACTATAATTTCTTAAAACCGTAAGGAGGAATACAGATGAAATACTCACGTGATGAAATTCTCGCTTTTATGAACGATAAGGACTATCCACTTTCATCGAAATATGACCCGGACTGGATTTTGAATAATGCAATGGGTTCTCATTGCTTATGGCTTCAGGAATCGCTTTGTCAAGCTATGCATTTAAAAAAGGGTATGCGCGTATTGGACATGGGTTGCGGAAAGGCAATAAGTTCAATTTTCCTAGCAAAAGAATTCGGTGTAAAAGTATGGGCAAATGATTTGTGGATCGGTGCGTCAGACAATTGGCAGCGCATATGTGAAATGGGTGAGCAGGATAACATCTGCCCTATTCACGCTGAAGCAAATGATTTACCGTATGCGGAAAACTATTTTGATGCATTAGTCAGCATCAACTCTATTTTCTTCTATGTTACGGATAGCGATTTTCTTAGGGAACATCTTCTGAAACTTGTAAAACCTGGTGGTGAGATCGGAATCATCGTTCCCGGATTTGTCCATGAATATTCGAATGGTTTACCGGCTAATTATCAGCCCTATGCCGATAGTTTTGGTCTTAATAATTGGCATACAGCGGATTGGTGGAAAATGCTTTTTGAACAAACCGGTATTGTCGATGTTATCCTTGCAGACAATTTGTCTAATAACAAAGGGTTAGAAGTATTACAAAAAACAATACAGATATTTAACGAGCATGAAGAACCGTTTAATAGGATGGCGTGGGATGATATGACATTTACAAGAATTATTGCACAAAGAAAAAAGTAAAAATATTGTACAGTAGGGTAAAAGTTCTCTTCGAAAATAGAATAAGCAATAATCATAAACTATGTTTATCAACCCTTAACCAAGTTCTGCTGCAACTCTACCAAGCCATTCCTTAACCGCTTCCAAAAACATCTAGCTCTGCCTCTGGCAGGTTTCACAAAGATAGATACTTCCACCCAGATAATTTTCTTTCTTTATCAATGTATCACACACCGGACATGGTGTATTGACCGTATTTTTACTCAGGATCGTTACATAACCACCCCTGCTTCCATACAAGTCATATTCTGTATCTCTCCCACCCTTTTTCCACATATCGGCGAGAATACTTTTTATGGCATCGAACAAGCCCTTCAACTCCTCCTCGGATAAAGTAGACATCTTGCGTTTAGGATGTACTTTAGCCGTAAATAAGATATCCTGTGCCACACCATTTCCTAGACCAGGAATACGCTGTTCTGTCGTTAGAAAAGCCTTTGCAGAAAGAGAGGACAGCTTCTCCTTTTGAAGTAATTCTCTAAAATACTTCTCATGAAATCCTTGCTCCAGAGGAGAAGGCGTATTGTTAATCTTATGCTGCTCCGGTATTCCATTCGTTTCTCCCTCTCGGAAGCATAGCATAGAGCCCCACATTTGAATTGTACAGGTCAGTGAGGTTGCATCCTCAAACTCCAGATAGAGTTGATGCTTCTCCGGCAACTTGGCACCTTGCTTATGAAATCTAATCGGAGTTGTGATTATCAAAGTCATATCATCTGCTTTTATCCGAACATTTCCGCTATAAATATCAGCACAATTTAATGTTTTACCGGAAAGCATTTCATTATATTTCCCCGGATCCTCGGAATACAGAGCAAATGCATGAGGAGTATGATTTGCCTCCACCCTTGTTATTTTCTTACCACTGATTTCTTTGTTGATCTGATCCATAAGTACATAAGCTTCAGGTAGCTCAATCATAATAAATTACCTCCTTTGTTGTATTATCCTTACTATAAAGAAACAAGTATGACAGGTGTATGTCATACTTATTTCTAATTTATCATTTATATATATTACATATCTCAATTGCTTTTTGCCTTACTAAATATCTTAATTGAGGCGGTTCTATCACCTCAACATTACTACCAAATCCTAGAATCAGTTCTAATAACCAATTATCATCAGGTGCTGTAAAATTGACCATGATTGTGCCGTCCTGCATCAATTGTATCTGCTCTTCGTTAAAACTATCAACCACCCTTGTTCTCGCTTCAGCTTTAAACTTCAAGCTAATATCAATTACAGTCTTATCCTTATACCATTCTTCCGAATAATCCAGTGTCTCCAAAGGAGGAACCTCTCGGGTAAAGTAATCCTCTGTTACTATAACCGTATGCATCCTCCTTACCTTGAATAATCTATAATCCTCCTTACTATGACAATATCCCTGAAGATACCAGGAGAAATCTTTTAGCAGCAGCGAAAGGGGTTCTACAATGCGATGTGTATATTCCCCTTTTGTATTAATATAATCAAAATCGATTATTTTTTTCTCATAGATTGCTCGATTAAGACTTTTTAACTTTTCCTTATCCTGATTATTGCTGTTCCAACTATTATAGTCAATATTAATCGGAATCGCATTACTATTCATGCGATTCGTATTTTTATCCGGCTTTAAAGTCTCTAACTTCTCCAAAGTAAGAGAAATTCTTTTATTATTTACTGTATTATTTAAGTTCTTAAGTGCTGTTATTAAAGAGTTGATTTCATAATCATCCAAAAAATTCTTATTTATTTTATAATTTTCCAAAATCCCAAAACCACCATCCGCACCCATATAGGATACTATTGGAATTCCTGCCTGATTAATAGCATCAATATCTCTATAAATGGTTCTTTGTGACACTTCAAAATATTCTGCCAGCTCTTTTGCATTAATCTGTTTCCTGTTAAGTAACATCATTATTATTGCTATAAGTCTCTCAAGCTTCAAAAAATCACCTCTACATTTTGATTTCGAAATATAATATAAAGCAATATCAGAAGCCCACTACGATTCTGGTGACCCATAGTATTGAAGAGGCTCTCTATCTGGGTAATAGGATATATGTTCTGAGTTTACAGGACGGTAACAGAACGTCCCGTAGCAGCAACCACAGGCATTCATTAAGTGTATCACAGTAAAAAGATTACTTTTATTATAGTAAATACAGGAATATTTGTAAACAAATATAATGAATGAGAATTCAACCAGTAGTTAATATTCCATTCTTTCATGCCGGGGAATAAACTTACGGTTGTTTGTCTTTTGGAAGTGAAGTTAGTTATAATGACTTTATTAATTATAACTTATACAGAATGGAGAAATACCAATGGAGAAACTAATGGAAGAAATAAATTATCCGGATAATGAAAAAATAATAAATCGTATAAAGGATGAGATTGTGCTTACTCTAGGAAATGAATCTTGGGAGCTAATTAATTCAACGATAGAAATTCCAAATGCTTCAATGAATGAGGAACAATTAAATAAAGCCACCTACCAACTTGTAAACAAATTTGATCAAATGGCAGATGATAAAACTGCAAACAAAGTGTTTTCACAGGTGTGCCATGCATTAAAGAGAGAGGATTTCAGGTGGGTCAGGGAGAAATTCTTACAATATAGTGACATTGATTCCTTTGCAGAAGCTGTTAGAAGGGATAGGATGAAAGAGCTTCAAGATTATTTACTTAGCGGAGAGTTATTTTACGGACAACCGATCGACAACGAGGTATATACCTATGTTGATTCAATAGAAGATATTTTTTATGGTAAGAGATATGGTAATAAAATAATAGCAACAGCGATACCCTTTCATACGAAGAATTTCTTACATGCGCCGAATCATCTAAAGAAACGCTATCATTTATGTCATTGCCAGTTTGCAAAAGAGTCAATTCTATGGGATAAAACAGTATCAAAAACCTTGTGCTATTGTAGCCTTGGGCATACAAAAATATTCTGGGAAGCAGCGCTTGATACTTCTCTAGAAGGTAATGTAATATGCTCAGCACTTGGAGGTGACCTGGCTTGCAAATTTGAAATATATCTACCGGAGAACATAATTAAGAATTATGTTCGATGATTTTGAGCAAGGGTACTGTAGAAAAGCTTTTCTGCATACTTATATTTGGGCTATAAAGATTTTTTTGGAGGCAGTTTTAGATACTCTACTTGAGGTGGAGATGTAAGAATACATATAACTAGCATGTACAAAGTGCATAATTACTATGAATTAGGGGGTTGTTAAAATGTTAGAAACATGTTATATCGATTATATTTTACAAGGGCATGATTTATACTGGGATATGCTCGGAAATATGCGTGGAAATATAAACCATAAAAGTGATATATGCTGGCTTTCAGGGGATATTGATTTTACCTATTCTATGGTACTTGACGAGTCAGATTATTCGAAGCAAATTAGTCAAATAGTTACACGTATTAAAAACAAAGAAATTCCAAACAATCTATTAATTACTCCCAAATCTGCCCCTGAGGATATTGATCTGTTAGATTGTTTCATGAAAACAGGATTATTTAAAATCGGATCTACTTCTTTGGGTATGTTAAAGAAGTTAGCTCCACATACTTTATTACCAGCCTCCGAGAAATGCTTGAATATTTTTCGAGTAAACGATTTACTACAGTTAAAAATATGTGGAGCGATACTAAATACATCATTTGAACAAGATTTGTTTTCCTATGAGCATTATATAGATGCCTTTAACACATATAATGTGAGGTTCTATATTGCAGAATACAATGGATTGCCTGTAGGAGCATGTATGTCTATATTAAGTGATGAATTTGTTGAGATAGCATGGGTCGGTACATTAGTTGGTTATAGAAAGAAAGGTATAGGCGGTTACTTAATTAATGCAGCAGAAAAAGATGCTTTACAACAGGGTAAATCAATAGCTGTGCTAACTGCTTCTGAAGGAGCAATAAATGCTTATAAAAGAATAGGCTATAATGGATACTGTAAATTTGATACTATATTTTATAAAGATGACGAAAAGTATACTTGATTTTTATATTTCACTTTGTAATCCCTACAATTACCCTCTAAAGATATGTTACAGGAGTTGTCAGTAAGTTTCACATTAATGAAGTGCAGACATGAAAAATGCATTGATTTTATCATAAAATATCATGTCTTGCTCCATAATAATCCATTTATCTACTGATGAAACCTTATTTTCTCGGCACAATTTTTGATAATTAAGAGCTTTGTCTGTTAGCATGTAATCAAAATGACCATTATGTCGATCATTTTCCATTAGCATAAACATACAGTTTGGATTCATAATTTTATTTCTTTTTATGTAAATAGGACTTTTACCGCCATAATATTCATCAGCTACACCGCTGACTACTAATACGGGAATATCGGTGGAGTTAATACCATTCACTGCCGAAAATCGGATGGTATCTTTTCCAAAAGCGATATATAGATAGATACCGGCCATTCCTCCTAATATTATACCTAATCTGCCGGTAAATCTTTTTATGGAATAGTTCCACTGTTCGATTGGCTTATCAAAACCGGATGCAGAAACGACCGCAGATACCCTGTGCCGAAACCTGAGTACTGCTGCTGATGTATAGGCGCCAAGACTATGTCCGTATAACAGGAAAGGTATATCGGCAAATCGCTCTGTCTTTTCAAGATAGTATAAAACCGAATCCAGATCCTTTACGGATTGAATATAATCTATCATACTTTCTCCTTCACTATTATAGTAACCCGTATAATCATAGCATAATACCATCCATCCTTTATCTACAAAATATTTCATATTTTGCAAGCTCGCTTCTGTGGCGATCCTATGTCCGGAGCTGATAATGATTAAGCCCTTTTTGTTTTCCAAACCATATAAGAACCCATTTAGTATATATTTTCCAGAAGGTATGTGCAAGGTTTCTCTTGGATATTGTAAAGAAAAGTCAGAATAGGTCAGGAACCAATTGTAACTAAAGTTATTATAATCTGCTCTTTTAAATTGTTCCATATGGGCACTATTAATTTTATAAATACAAAAGCCTATAAGGAATATAAGGATAATCATAAACAATATTAGTATTATATCCATTCGTCTTCTTGATGGATAAAGTCATCCATCCTCTCCTCTTCGTTTTTTCTTAAAGATAAAAGCAAAGATAGCCGTTAAAATATACTGTCTTTTTCTATGCCATAAATTTAGTTAAAACTTCATTTAAAAATTTTTGAATGATTTCTAAACGTTGTGAACCATTGAGCGAGGGATTCAATATTATGCCCAATTGACCATATACACAAAAGCTTGCTATAGCCGCTGGGTCCTCTATATTCAAGTTTTCTTTCAATATTTCACTCTTTATTTTTTTTTCTACCTGCGGTAAAAGCTTACCGCATATTATTAGCCATATTCTCTCGTGAACATCATTGTTTTCACTGGCATGGAAAAACTTATAGTAATTATTATCAGAATTTTCAATATCAGAAATGGTCCTAAAGAAGAAAATTATCTCCTTTAGTGTTCTATTTTCATCCTTTAGAACTGGCATTATATGTGAAGAGATAAGCTCAGCATATTCATTAATTGCGCTTTCAAATATCTCATCCTTGGACTTGAAATATCTGTAGCATAAGCCTTGAGATATACCGATACTTTTAGCAATATCAGTAATGGAGGTATGACTAAAACCTTTTTCATAGAAGAGCCTCATGGCTGCATCTAATATTTCTTTGCGACGATCATCTACTGTTTTGACAATTCTCATATAAACCACCTCTTTTATGACTATACAATAGAAGTTCTTAATTGTCAATGAATAATATTCATTCATTTATTATTTCACCGATCCTCCCCCCCTAACTTACCCTTTCCCTTTATCTAATTTTATCTTCTATCCCCCAAAGTTGAGCCATACCCACGTCATACAAAGTTGAGCCATACCCACGTCAATGCTTGACAACCCCCATTTTCATGCTATACTAATAAAGTCGCAAAGCTTTATATACAACAAAATCCCCGCTATGTGAGGATTTGTGTTGTCGTGAATCAAGGCTTATGACAATAACCATCGTGTGTTCGAGACCTTCCACACGTAAAACAAAACTAAAGGAGAATTAAATTATGAATAACAAAAAAACTGTGTTTATCTCACAGGCTGCTGTCATTGCGGCCATCTATACTGTCTTGGTACTGATTTTTAAGTTTTCTAGTTTCGGGCCAATCCAGTTTCGTATTGCAGAAGTATTAACGATTCTGCCTTATTTTACCCCCGCTGCTATACCTGGAGTTGCCCTTGGTTGCTTTTTTAGTGCTGTATTTACCGGTGCTCATGTTCTGGATATCATTTTCGGTCCATTGGCAACCTTAGTAGCTGCAATTCTTTCTTACCAGCTGAGACGTTACAAATTCCTTGTTCCTATCCCTCCTATTATAGTTAACGCTCTTGTAGTACCGTTTATCTTGAAGGCTGCTTATGGCGAGGAAGCGTTGATTCCTATTATGATGGTTTCTGTCGGAGCCGGCCAGTTAGTTGCTGCCGGATTATTTGGCATGATTTTTTTATTTGCACTCGACAATGTAAAGGATGTAATTTTCAAAAACAATAAAGTATCTGTTTCAAAGCATACGAATAAAAATAAGATCAGTAAATAATTATTATCTATCAGGACGAACTTTTCAATGAAACAGTAATAGGTTAACTTTCAGTATTTTAGTACCGAAAGTTAACCTTTTATAGAAACAATAGGTATGTGGGAGTGCTATTCATATCGTTGATGGCACTCCCATAAATCATTATATAAGGATAGTTTTATCATCTCTGTTAAGTCGAAATAAAGCAGAAATGAACTCCTTAAATTTTATTTAATTGTTTACATTATGATATACGAGTGATAAGATACTATTGGTAACCCGTCGTAGTTATACAATCAACCGTATAAGAAATATTAGCTCTCCCTGCAGGAGCAGATGAGCCATATCAGATTTTTAAGAGGTAACTATATGAATAAAGATGAAAATAACCACACAACCAATCGGAAAGAAATTGACATCCCAAATTTTATAAATAACGGAACTACCAAGGATAAGTCTTCGAAAAACTTGTTTTATGATGCGGACGAGTTTGCTGATAATGACTTTCTCAATGAAGTTAATACTTCTTTGGCACAGCAGGTAAGTTCTGAATTGGCAGATAAACAGCAACCTAAGTCGAACAGCACACGAAAGAAAAAACGCTCCTCCAGGCTTTTAAAGGTCCTTTTCTTTTCTTTGTTGTCGCTAACAGCTCTCTGCTGCTTATTACTCTTTACAAAGGGCGGCAAGAAAATAGTAATTAACATGGCCGGTGACTATATCTATAACAAGTTAGATTATCAGGCGTCCGATACTACTAAGAATAATGATAGCAAGGAAACAATAACTACCGCTGATAAAAAAGAGAAAGAAGTCAGCCATATCGTAAACATTCTATTAATTGGGGTTGAAGAATTTGAAAACGCTAGAAATACCGATACCATGATGGTAGCTACGATGAACACTAAGGATAACTCCTTAAAGCTTACCTCTTTAATGCGTGATTTATATGTTCAAATTCCGGGATATAAGGACAATAAGCTCAATTCAGCTTATTCGAAGGGTGGAATTGAACTTCTATATGAGACAATTGAACTAAATTTTGATATTCATTTGGACGGATATTGCTTAGTTAATTTTGATGCCTTTGAAAAGATTGTAGATATGGTTGGCGGAGTAGAAATCACACTAACCAGTAAAGAAGCTAATTATCTGAACACCACGAATTATATTTCCAATCGCGAAGAACGTAATGTAGTTGAAGGCAAGCAAACTATGAGTGGTAACCAAGCCTTAGGATACTGTAGAGTTCGTCGAGTTTCTACCGGAACAGAAAACAATGATTATGGGCGAACACAGAGACAGCGTATCGTATTAGAAGCCATCTATAATAAGTTAAAAAAGAAAAACATTATCGAATTGGCTCTTCTGATGAAAGACATTTTAACAAAAATACCAATTGAAACAGATATTAAAGAAGCTGATTTTAAAAACTACCTTGAAGAAGCTGTAGATTTAAAGGTCAAAGAAATTGATACCTACAGGGTTCCTTCGGATGGCAGTTTCGAAAGTGTAGACGTGCAATTAGGTAAATATATGCAGGATGTATTACAGCCACTTGACTGGGATGCAACCCGTAAAGAAATTAGGGCATTTATTTATGGTGATCTTACTAAAACGAATTAATTCATATAATGAAAAAGGGCTTTTGCAACTGCAAAAGCCCTTTTTCATTATTCTATAGTTCACAATTATTAACGGTTCTTGGGAACGGTACAACATCTCTGATATTGCCCATGCCGGTCAGATACATGACACAACGTTCAAAACCAAGCCCAAAGCCTGCATGTCTAGCAGAGCCATACTTTCTTAGATCAAGGTAGAACTCGTAATCCTCTTTCTTTAATCCCAGCTCTTCCATTCTATTCACCAGCTTGTCATAATTATCTTCTCTTTGACTGCCTCCGATGATTTCACCGATACCCGGTACTAATAAGTCCATAGCAGCAACAGTTTTATTATCCTCATTCAGCTTCATATAGAAGGCTTTAATCTCCTTGGGATAATCCGTTACAAACACCGGTTTCTTAAATACCTGTTCTGTTAAGTAACGCTCATGCTCTGTCTGAAGATCACAACCCCAGGATACTTTATAGTCAAAGTTGTCGTTATTCTTCTCTAATATCTCAATTGCCTGTGTATAGGTAACATGTCCGAATTCGGAATTAGCAACCACCTGAAGTCGTTCCAACAATCCTTGGTCTATAAATTGATTAAAGAATTTCATCTCCTCCGGTGCATTCTCGAGTACATATTTAATAATATACTTAAGCATACCTTCTGCCATTGCCATGTCATCCTGCAAATCAGCAAAAGCAATCTCGGGCTCAATCATCCAGAATTCTGCCGCATGTCTGGTTGTATTCGAATTCTCAGCACGGAAGGTAGGACCAAAGGTATATATATTTTTAAAGGCCATGGCATAAGTTTCGCCATTCAGCTGTCCGCTTACGGTCAGATTGGTTTCTTTTCCAAAGAAGTCCTGAGTGGTATCGATCTTACCCTCTTTTGTTCTCGGCAGATTCTCCAGATCCAGCGTAGTTACACGAAACATTTCTCCGGCACCCTCACAATCACTGCCCGTAATAATCGGGGTATGAACATATACAAAATCCCTGTCCTGAAAATACTGGTGGATTGCATAAGCAATCATGGACCGAACACGAAATACTGCCTGAAAGGTATTCGTCCTAGCTCTTAAATGAGTCATTGTTCTTAAATACTCTAGGGTATGTCTTTTCTTCTGTAGCGGATAATCCGCTGTTGAGTTACCCTCTACTAAAATCTCAACTGCTTGTATTTCAAATGGCTGCTTTGCTTCCGGAGTCGCAACCAATTCACCCTCCACAATAATTGCAGAGCCAACATTCAGTTTAGAAATCACATTAAAATTATCTAAGGTATCATGATAAACGATCTGTAAGGGTTCAAAATAAGTACCATCGTTTACTACAACAAAACCAAAGGTCTTGGAATCTCTGACACTTCTGACCCAACCTCCTATTTTAACTTTCTTTCCAATGTATTGCTCTTTACTACGATATAATTCTCTGATATCAATTAAACCCATAATGATAATCCTACCTTTCATTTCATTCTATCGAAGCATGTCCGCTTTTGCCGCAAATGCTTCATATGAAACCCGTAAATATAATAATGAATTTCCACTGGAATTCATTATTATATTTACTAAGAATTCAACTATGTTGAATTCTTTTCACAAAATCTAAATGCTGCCGCTTTGAGGCAGCTCAAATAGTCCAAGTGAATTATATAATTCACTATTTATTATATTATTTTCCTTTTCTAAACGATTATATCATAAGTTTATGAGAATACAACATAAAAACATATGAAACCTGTTCAAAGTTATATTATGTCATGATATATATGCCCTTTGGTATGCTATCAGGATACTCCTTTGCTCAATGCTCGGATAACATCTGCCCTGCTTCTATTCTCACATTCCAGATAATTAATCGACTCATTAATCTTACCTAACATATGAGCATCTGAATCTGTTATGATTTTGCACTTCCCTAAATACGGATTTCTTCGTTGAAGTTCTTCAAGATGAGCTATGTCCGCAAGCTCTGCAGCAGGAAAATCTGCCTCCGGTGAAATGAAACCGAGGTTGGATAATAAGCTGTTCGAGTTTTTATCCAGATGCGCCGGGATATAGATACCATTATATTCCTTCATTAGTTTTCCAAGTTCATCGAAGGAAATATTCGTGGCATTGATCAGAAGATACGGTTCCGTACCGATTAATTGGTCATCTTCATTATATATTTCTTGTTTTCCGAAAACCTTCTCATCATTGGGTATTCTAATCAGATTATTTAAGACAAATTCATCGAAACGCATAGCGTCGGTAAGCTCTGCAAATAAGCACAAAACATGTACCTCTTCCATCGTGCATAATTCCATTCCGGGAAGAGCTAGGATATTATATTGTTCAGCTAATTTAAGAACCGCAGGACAGTTCTTGCAGGAATTATGATCTGTCACCGCAATTACATCGAGGTTCTTTAAATATGACATACCTACAATATTGGAGGGTATCATATCCTCATCCCCGCAGGGAGATAGACAGGAGTGGATATGTAAATCATATGAAAGCTTCAACATTTAACTACACGCTGATGCAGCAGAGGATTTCATTCTATCATGTATCATCAAGGCTGCACTAAAAATCGGCATTTCTGTTCTAAAAACCGTTATTCCCTGTTCCCTCGCTTTATTAAGTGACGGTTCATCCAGGTTGCTGCCTTCTGCTAAGACAATACAGGATGCATCTGCAAGCGTGGCTACTGCAAGTGTATTCACGTTTCCCATAACTGTTACCCATGCAGAATCCGATGGCATTCTTCCCATCGCTACACTTAACAGATCACAGCAGTAGGGTACTGTAAGCTCCCTGTCCGGATTATCTCCTTCATTCAGCACCTGAAAATCTCCTGCCTGTATCAAATCTTTTACTTTCATTCAACTCTTCCTTCCTGTATCAAATCATTAACAAAATAATAACTTGCAGCCAAAGAGTTCATAGAAACCAACTCCTGCTAATACAATAATTGTGATTCAAAATCCATCCATATGAATAATACTTGTCTGTTGAGATATTATAATTTTTTTGTATCCAATTTTGATAATTCATCGGATAGTTTATGGATATAATCTCTGAGTATATGAATGCAGTCCTGTTCCTTTGCCACCTCGCGTACAATATCCTCTGCCAGTGCTTTGCAGGTTGGTGCTCCGCAGGAGCCGCAGTCTAGTCTCGGGAACTTTTCACAAAGCTCATCCACCCGGGACATATTTGCAATACTTTCCTTCATATCTTTGCCAAGTTTAAAAACCGGCTCATATTTCACTTCATTAGTCCAAAAGCTTTCCTGTAGATTTACGTTAACAATATGCGAACAGGCTATCGGCAGATACTTCCTTAAGCGAATGAGCTTAACCTTAGCCAAATAGGGATTCTCGACGGTTAGAACTCCTCCGACACAGCCACCCGCACAGGCATTCAGCTCGATAAACTCCAATTGATCAAACTTCTGGTCCTCGAGATCCTCTAATACCCTGATAACATTTTCGATACCATCGGCAGCTAAATAATTATCGCTTAACAGACTACCGGCTTCTCCTCCGGTGCTGCCCCATCCAATTCCAATCCTTCCTGAGATACGCAGTTCTTCCACATTATCGATACTTTGTTTCATCAACGGAAGTAGTATTGGATATACTTCCTTCATCGCAAGTACACCATCAATTTCACTGTGATCAATCCCAATCGGTGATTTTACTGCTGTCATCTTTGCCGGACATGGGGAGATAAAAATAATCCCAATCTTCTCCCTTGGTAGTCCTGTCTTCGCCATGGCTTTCTCTCTTGCCATTGCAGCCGCCAAATCAACCGGTGCGCAGATTGGTAATAGATGTTCAATCAGATTAGGAAAACGTACTTGGATTAAACGTACTACAGAAGGGCAGGCTGTACTGATTAACGGCCATTGTTCCTTATGTTCATTTACATACTTTCTAGATAATTCCGAAACCAGCTCTGCTGCTCCGCTCACTTCATAAACATCATCAAAGCCCATTTTTTTCAGGGCAGTGAGGACAATATTAATATCCTCCAGATGATTGAACTGTCCATAGAGAGAAGGGGCTGGTAGAGCTACTGTATATTCAAATTGTTTCATGATTTCCGGGGAATCATAGGTGGCTTCTTTTGCATGATGAGGACAAATACGAATGCATTCTCCACAGTCTATACAAAATTCCTTTGTAATAACAGCTTTTCCGTTTCTTACGCGGATTGCCTGAGTGGGGCACCTTTTAATGCAGTTGATACACCCCATGCATAAATCTTCCTTCAAACGAACCGATGTAAAAAACTTACCCATTTTATTCTTCTCCCTTCAAAAGCAAATTACATCCATCTATTTATATTTGTTCTTTTGACTTCAAAGGCTTCCTGATATAAATCTCACAAACTAGTCCTTCGGCTACTCGTGCATTTTTACCTTCATGGTTACGGTAGTTCCTACTCCGATGACCGTATCAACATACATTTCATCAGAATATTTCTTCATGTTCGGGAGCCCCATACCGGCTCCAAAGCCTAAAGACCTGATATTATCAGGAGCTGTAGAATATCCAGCCTGCATAGCAAGCTCAATATTCTCAATTCCGGGACCCTGATCCTTCAGAATCATTACAATCTCATCCGGAGTAATTGTAACATCAATTCTACCTCCAAAGGCATGAATCACCATATTTATCTCACCTTCATACATGGCAATTGCAACCTTTCGAACAATTTCCGGGTCAACACCCATCTTCTTTAACTTACTTTTCAGATTACTGGAGGCTTCCCCTGCCCTGGTAAAATCATCCGCAGGTACCTCATATACCATAACAATAGTATCATTCACGATAAGTCGGACCTCCCCGCAAGCCATTTTCATAAAGCATACCACATGCAGAGAACATCCTGTGTCCTGAAGATAAAATGGCGATTCCCTTTTCTTTTGCCATCTCAATCATTGCATCATCAGGTAATTTTCCTCTTACAAATACAATACAGATGATATCCATCATTTCGCAAGTACGTATTACCTGTAGATTACACAACCCTGTCAGTAAAACCGATTGATCCTTCATAAAAGCTAAAACATCACTCATCATATCCGAGCCGCAGGCAGTATGAACCTCCCTGTCCTCCCACTCTTCTCCGACGATCATTTTTGCATTTAATATCTCTTTGATATTATTTATTGTCATATTAACCTCCATGACTTTCTCGTAACCTGCAAACTTTCTACATGAAAACCTTTGGTTTTCATGTTATGCAGAGCACAAATTTGCGTGTGAAAGATTTATCTTTCACACTGACCTCCTATTTTAAACCGTTCCGCTAAATACCTCAAACGAGCTTGTCGGTACCTTTTTCGCCATAACCAGCGCTGTGTTGGCATTTGACATTAATACCGGGTATTCCTTTTCTCCTTTATGGAAGGTGATGCCTATACTAGCTGATATACCACCCTTCGTGTGTTCATAAGAATAGATGCTTTCTATCTCTTTACATATTTTATCTGCAACCTCATATACCGTTTGATCCGAGTGGATGCCTTTCATATAAACTACAAATTCACCAAGTCCTATTCTACCTATAATATCGGATGATCGAAAATGCTTTTTAATGATAGCCCCAATGCTAGCTAAGACATTTTCACCATTTAACATTTTCTTGATTTCATTGAGGTTTTTATAATTTCTAATTTCAATCAACATCAAAGCGGAAAGTATATCCTCCTGTTTTGAAGTTTCTTCCGTTATCATGATATCTGCGGATTCCTTCGTGCATACATTTGTCAAGACATCTATTTGCGGGGTATAAACCTGTTTTTCGACCTCCTTCGTTAATGAAGTGACAGTAGATAATTTACCGACCACTTTATAAGGGTTCCTGTTTTCATCAAATATTATGGATGCATAACACAAATACCAGGAGGGTGTACCTTCCTTGGAAATCAATCTCAGTTCGAATCTCACCTGCTTTCTTCCACTCATTACACTATTAAATATTGCGATTACTGCAGGACGCTCCTCTGGATGTATTATCTTTGTTTTATCCAATTTGCTTCGAAATCCGGGCATTACTGCATCTTTACCAAAGATCTCACGAAATAATTCTGAAAAGGATAAGGTATCGTTAGCAATCTCATATTCAAAGTATAATTCCTTAGATAATTCCGTAATTCTTCTATGATAATCGTTGGTCTGCTCCAGCTTTTTATAATTAACCATCAAATTTGTGACATCCATAGCAATACAGGAATATACCGGAAACGTCTTTGTACCTGATTGGTAAGTCTCTTCCGTTTTAGTTCCTGTTATCATTACCCACCGAAAACTTCCATCCTGCTGTAAAGTACGGAAATTGATATTCATCATATTATCTTTCCTATGCTTTTGAACAGCTATCTGCTGCGTTAGATAAATCACGTCTGCAGAATACACAATCCGAAGCAATGCCACCGGACTCTTCAGATTCACTTTATCCGACACGTTTTTAATTAAAGAATAAAAAGTCTCTGTCGCGTAAAGAATGGTTAGCATATCATCAAATGCCAATCTGGCAACCCCTCCTGGAGCTGTAAGTAATAATTGATCCAACTGTTGTCTGCTGCTCTCTTCCATATCCGTGCCTTCCTTGTTGTTATTCTATCAACAATACATTCCTAAATCTTATAGAAAATTCCTGTTGTGGACCCACTACTGAGTTAAGTATTATTATACCATGAACTTCGTTCCTGGTCTTTTGCTCCGATCGTATGCTGCAAGCAAGCTTGCACATACTCACTACGCTCTAATTATAATACAATTTGTCGGCAAATACAATGTTGTATTATATATAACGTTGTATCTATTATATAGTTCACAACCTCAAATTGTTATTAAAATTTAACTTATACATGTTGCATATAACAAAAATTATTATAGTATAGATTGTTGTTAATAATTTTTGTAGATTTTTTAACATACTTATGGTATAATGTCAATTGTTTGTGGCGACACAATTTAATTCAAGGAGGTTTATTCATGGGATCGCAAATTAAGACAGTACCCTTTGCAGGAACAAAAGAGCAGGAAGCTGCACTTTTAAAGGTCATAGCCGACCATAAAGATGACAAAGGTGCTCTGATGCCCATATTGCAAAAGGCACAAGGTATTTATGGCTATCTTCCAATCGAAGTGCAAACCATTATTTCCAATGAAATGAATGTACCGTTGGAGAAGGTTTATGGTATCGTAACATTTTATTCACAGTTTTCACTTAATCCTAAGGGCAAATTCAATATATCAGTTTGCCTTGGAACAGCTTGTTATGTAAAAGGCTCCGGTGATCTTTTTGACAAGCTGAAAGACATGCTCGGAGTTACCGATGGCGGTTGTACAGAAGACGGTAAGTTCTCATTAGAATCCTGTCGCTGTATCGGTGCATGTGGACTTGCACCAGTATTAACCATCAATGAAGACGTATATGGTAAGTTATCCGTTGATGATCTTGAAGGTATCTTATCAAAGTACAAATAATATGATGACTGAAATATCTCTTAATGTATTAGATGTCGCTAATAATTCAATCCGAGCAAATGCTGATTTGATTGAAATTAAAATACAGATACAAAGAGACTTAGATAAACTAACGATAACAATTGCCGACAATGGCTGCGGTATGACAAACGAGCAGTTACAAAGTGTTGAAGATCCTTTTTTTACAACCCGAACGACAAGAAAAATCGGATTGGGTATTCCATTCTTTAAGATGGCCGCGTTAAGTACCGGAGGATCCTTTCAGATTAAATCTGCTCCTAATTTTGGAACTACTGTTGTTGCTGAATTTACTTTATCTCATATTGACCGTATGCCGTTAGGCGACATGAATAGTACAATGCATACACTAATTACTTTGAATACGCAGATTAATTTCCTCTATACTTATGAGTTTGATGGAAAACAATTTACACTGGATACTCGGGAGTTTCGTGAAATTCTTGACAATGTCCCCCTTGATACTCCGGAAGTATCCGCTTATATCAAAGAATACTTAGAAGAGAACCAGAAAGAAACGGACGGAGGCTATCTCATATAGTAACTATGGTAATTTATTAAATTATGGCCTTATTAACGTTTTATATATTAGGAGGATAAAGGTGAATAACCCTAATAAAATCAATATTCTTTGGACGAATGATAATGTGATAACTTCTGAGAAGATGGTATTAATGTATGCAACTAACAGTATGATAAATAATTGGTGGTCGGAAGTAGCCGTTTTAGCTTGGGGAGCGACCACTAAGCTTATCGCTGATAATCAATTAATTCAAGAGAAGATAAAAATGGCTATGCATATCGGTGTGAAATTCATTGCTTGTAAAGCCTGCGCAGATCAGTTGGAAGTTACAGAAAAGCTTGTAGAACTGGGCATAGATGTAAAATACGTAGGTGATTATTTTACCGATATAATTAAAGAAGGCGAACACCTGATTACAATTTAATTCTTTGTTCGAAGGTTAATTACTCAGTGTAATGCAGCCTTGGTAGTATCATCCAGAATTTATACAAAGACATCACAACCTTTATAAGGAGGGTAATCCTCCTTACAAACAATTATTCATATTATTTTTAAGGAGGATTAAGCATGAAATCTCTAGAAGAGCTTAAAGCAATCAGAGAAAAGATGCAGGGTCAAATCGGTATTCGTAATGAGTCCAGTGATCAGACCCGCGTTATTGTAGGTATGGCTACCTGCGGTATTGCAAGCGGTGCAAGACCTGTTCTTACTGCCCTTGCCGATACAGTTCAAACAAAAGGCCTTACTAATGTATCAGTAACTCAAACCGGATGTATCGGATTATGCCAATACGAACCTATCGTAGAGGTATTAGAGCCGGGAAAAGATAAAGTAACTTATGTAAAAATGACTCCGGAAAAAGCGCTTGAAGTTATTGAGCAGCATTTAATCCGTGGCCAGGTTGTAACTAAATATACCATAGCCGAAGTTCTCGGCTAATCCGAAGGAGGACACATTATGTATCGTTCACACGTATTAGTCTGCGGTGGTACCGGTTGTACTTCCTCGGGAAGTGTAAAAATCATCGAATCCTTGCAGGCAGAAATCAAAAAAAATGGTCTTAAAGAAGAAGTGTCTGTTGTTCAGACAGGTTGTCACGGACTCTGTGCTTTAGGTCCTATCGTTATTATATACCCGGAAGCAACCTTTTATGCAATGGTAAAGGAAGAAGATATTCCGGAAATCGTATCCGAGCACTTACTTAAGGGACGTATTGTTACCCGTCTTCTTTACAAGGAAATGGTTACGGAGGATGGTATCAAGTCCTTAAACGATACCGACTTTTATAAAAAACAGCATAGAATTGCACTCCGCAACTGTGGTGTTATTAACCCCGAAAACATTGACGAATACATCGGAACCAATGGTTATGAAGCTCTTGGTAAAGTATTAACAGAATATACACCGGATCAGGTTATCCAAACGATCCTAGACAGTGGTTTAAGAGGCCGTGGAGGCGGCGGTTTCCCTACCGGTTTGAAGTGGAAGCTGGCGAAAGGAAACGATGCAGACCAGAAATATGTTTGCTGTAACGCTGACGAAGGCGACCCGGGTGCCTTCATGGATCGTTCCGTATTAGAGGGTGACCCTCACGTAGTACTTGAAGCTATGGCAATCGCAGGTTATGCAATCGGTGCTTCCCAAGGTTTTATCTACGTTCGTGCTGAATATCCTATCGCTGTTGAGCGTTTGGAAATCGCAATTGCTCAGGCAAGAGAATATGGCTTACTTGGTAAGAACATTTTCGACAGCGGTTTCGATTTTGATATTGATTTAAGACTTGGTGCCGGAGCGTTCGTATGTGGTGAAGAAACCGCTCTTATGACCTCCATTGAAGGAAATCGTGGTGAGCCTCGTCCTCGTCCTCCGTTCCCCGCACAAAAAGGTCTGTTCCAGAAACCTACTATTTTAAACAACGTAGAAACCTATGCTAATATTCCTCAGATTATCTTAAATGGACCCGAATGGTTTGCTTCCATGGGTACTGAGAAATCCAAGGGAACCAAAGTATTTGCACTTGGTGGTAAGATTAACAATACAGGTCTTGTTGAAATTCCTATGGGAACAACTCTCCGTGAAGTTATTGATGAAATCGGCGGTGGTATCCCGAATGGCAAGAAGTTTAAAGCAGCTCAAACAGGCGGTCCTTCCGGTGGTTGTATCCCTGCAGAACACTTTGATATTCCGATTGATTACGATAACCTGATCGGTATCGGCTCCATGATGGGTTCTGGTGGACTAATCGTTATGGACGAAGATAATTGTATGGTTGACATCGCTAAGTTCTTCCTCGAGTTTACCGTGGATGAATCCTGTGGAAAATGTACCCCATGCCGTATCGGTACAAAGCGTCTTTACGAGATACTTGAAAAAATCACTGAAGGCCAAGGCACAATGGAAGATCTTACAAAATTAGAAGATCTTTGCTACTATATTAAAGAGAACGCACTTTGCGGTCTCGGCCAGACAGCTCCAAACCCGGTATTGTCAACCCTGCGTTACTTCAGAGATGAATATGTTTCCCATGTTGTTGATAAGAAATGTCCTTCCGGTGTATGTAAAGCCCTTCTTTCCTATATCATCGATGCTGACAAATGTAAAGGTTGTACCTTATGTGCAAGAATTTGTCCGAATGGTGCAATCCAAGGCAAGGTTAAAGAAGTTCATCTTATCGATCAGAGTAAATGTATTAAGTGTGGCGCATGTATGGAGAAGTGTAAATTCGGCGCTATCTCAAAGAAATAACGTAGAAATGTTGTGTGTGAATTGATACATCAATTTAATTCGCACAGGGAAAAGACACAACAGTGACTTTTATTTGAGTTCGTGCTTTCGCACGTAGATGGAGGTTTGTAATGGAAATGGTTAATATTAAAATAAACGGTATGCCAGTTCAAGCACCAAAGGGCTCCACCATTTTAGAAGCGGCTAAAATCGCTTGCATCGATATTCCTACCCTTTGCTTTCTAAAGGATATAAATGAAATCGGTGCTTGCCGTATCTGTGTTGCTGAAGTAAAAGGTGCAAGAAGTCTGGTTGCTTCCTGTATGTACCCGATTTCCGAGGGTATGGAAATCTTTACAAATTCACCTAAGGTACTTGAGTCCCGTAAAAAGACCTTAGAGTTAATCCTGTCTGATCATGACAGAAAATGTTTATCCTGCGTACGCAGCGGTAACTGTGAGCTTCAAAAGCTTTGTAATGATCTTAAGGTTGAGAACGAGTATCTTTACGATGGTACCCGTACTCATTATGATCTCGACAACACTTCTGCTCACATGGTACGTGATAATAACAAATGTATCCTTTGCAGACGCTGCTCCGCAGTATGTGATACGATACAGGGCATCGGCGTAATCGGTGCTAACGAGCGTGGTTTTGATACCAATATCTCGTGTGCTTTTGATTTGGGCTTAGGTGATACCAGCTGCGTATCCTGCGGACAATGTATCGCAGTATGTCCTACCGGCGCACTTGCTGAAAAGGATTATACAGATGATGTATTTGCAGCACTTGCAGATCCTGATAAATATGTAATCGTACAGACTGCTCCTGCAGTTCGTGCAGCACTTGGCGAGGCTTTTGGCCTTCCGATTGGTACAAATGTTCAAGGTAAGATGGTTTCTGCTTTACGTCGTTTAGGTTTTGATAAAGTATTTGATACTGATTTCTCAGCCGATCTTACGATTATGGAAGAAGCATACGAACTACTTGACAGAATACAAAACGGTGGTGTTTTACCTATGATCACCTCTTGTTCACCGGGTTGGATTAAATATTGTGAGCACTACTACCCTGATATGTTAGATAACTTATCAAGCTGCAAATCTCCTCAACAGATGTTTGGTGCAATTACAAAGACCTACTATGCTGAGAAGATGGGCCTTGACCCTAATAAAATCGTCATGGTCAGCGTAATGCCTTGTACTGCTAAGAAATTTGAAATCGGCAGAGACGATCAGAATGCAGCGGGCGTTCCGGATGTAGATATCTCCATTACTACCCGTGAGCTTGCAAGAATGATTGACCGTGTTGGCCTTAACTTCTTGTCTCTTCCGGATGAAGATTTTGACGATCCCCTAGGCAGATCTACCGGAGCAGCCGTAATCTTCGGCGCAACCGGCGGTGTTATGGAAGCTGCTCTCAGAACCGCAGTTGAAACCTTAACAGGTGAAGAACTTCCAAGCCCCGACTTTATCGAGGTTCGTGGTGTACAGGGTATCAAAGAAGCAACCTATCATGTAGCTGGAATGGACATCAACGTAGCAGTTGCTTCCGGCCTAGTTAATGCAAAAGAGCTTATTGATAATGTAAAATCCGGTAAAGCTAACTACCATTTCATCGAAATCATGGGTTGCCCCGGTGGATGTGTAAACGGTGGTGGACAGCCTCAACAGCCTGGTGTTGTAAGAAACTTTACAGACCTTAGAGCTCTTCGTGCGAAGGCACTTTACAATATCGATGCAGATATGCCAGTTAGAAAATCTCACGAAAATCCTTCCATCAAGGCTCTTTATGATGAGTATTTAGGAAAACCGGGCAGCCACAAGGCTCATGAGCTTCTGCATACCACTTATGTTAAGAGAAGTATTAACTAAATATCATTCCTTATAAGGGAAGCTTCAAAGATAAGGACCATTCTCAGATTTATCCTGTGAATGGTCCTTTTATAATTGACATTTAATATCTGTCATCTTATACTTATAGTATATGGTATATATTTACACTTTTGTTGTTTTATCTTTTTACATAACCATAGTCTTGTCTATGAAACAAGACCATATTAGGAAGGAGCGGTGACATATGGCTCAAAAGAGGATTGAAAATCCACTACTGCTACTTGACAACAGCAATATGAATACGTTATTTAACGAAGGTGAATACAAATGTACGAATATGACCTTTGAAGAGGCCAGAGAAATAATAGGAATGTATAATAAGGATGATATCCTTCTATGTTTTTCCCATCCTGACACCTACAACATAATTTTTAATTATATTGGTGTCCCTAATAAAGATTATGAGTATAAACAAATTCGTAATATCAATGTTAATCAGGATGGTATTATATTTAAAATCTATGCCACACCTTCAGAAACTCAGCCTGTTATCCATGTAGATAATGTAGAAGCCAAAAAAATACAAAACATTTATGTTTATTGTGTACATATTACACGGATTAAGTAATTCTGTTTCCTAATACACCTGCTTTGTAGCAGGTGTATTTAATTATTTATATAAATTTGAAACTTTGCTCTTTCCTTAAATGATACATTTTGATATAATTACTTTAAATTGTTGAATTATACATATTTATTACATAATTTACATTATTTTGCATTTAATTGTTATTTTATGTAATATCTTAGATCTAATTATGCTTACGTATACGATAAACTATCTCAGTCTTTTCGCTAAGCGAATCTGACCGTAATCGAAAGGGTGGAAAAAATGAAAATTAAATGGAAAATCATGCTTGCTATGAATCTGATACTTATCGCTATCATTATTCTAACCAATATTTTAGTGAGAAGTAGAATTACTACTCTGGTAGGACATAAGACCACTGATGAACTTATGAACTACTCTGCAATAGGCTTATCACTCTTGGATTCAAATTATCCCGGTGATTGGCGATTAGAGGGCGATCAACTCTTTAAGGGCGATACTCTCATGAACGAAAATTATGAGGTCGTAGATGAACTTTCTTCTAAAACAGACATATTAGCCACTATTTTTGCAGCGGATACCAGAATATCAACAACTGTTAAAGAAGACGGTATCCGCAAGATAGGAACTCAGGCATCGAAAGAGGTTCTAGACGAGGTTCTGAAGAAGAATAAACCGTTTCAGGGAACAGCTGTTGTCGTTGGCAAAGACGCCGACACTTATTATATTCCGTTATTAGATAAAGATAACAATGTTATTGGTATGTGGTTCGTAGGTATTTATTCCGAAGTCATTCAAGAAGAAATAAAGGATTCGATGTTCTCGATTATTATATTCCTAGCCCTATTTGCTGCAATAGGATCCGTCATTTCGTACTTCTTAGGCAATTACATCGCCAAAGGGTATCGAATGATCAGCAATGATTTGAGTCGGCTGGAACATGGTGATTTTAATGTAGAATTTATGGATCGCACCATGAAACGTAAGGATGAAATGGGTGATATCGTACGATCTTTTGATCTGATGCAGAAGAACGTGAAAAATATCATTCTCTCAATCAAAGCAGAAGCGAATCATATTTCCGAATCTTCAACCATCCTGGCTGAGGGCGCAGATAATGTTTACCGCGATATAGAAAATATATCTGCAACCACGGAAGAGCTTTCTGCAGGAATGGAAGAAACCGCTGCCTCAACCGAGGAGATGAATGCAACCTCCGTTAACATTGAAGAGGAAATCGGCCGCGTAACTAATAAAGCTGTAAATGGTCAGGAAATAGCTGCTGAGATAAAAGAAAGAGCAGAAAGCCTAAAACTTGTTGCTTTGGAATCCGAAAGAACAGCAATTCAACTATATAATAACGCTAACAAAAAATTAAGAAACTCCATCGAGAAGGCTTCTTCTATCAACGAGATAAAAGCTTTATCAAAGACCATCTTAGGCATAACTGTTCAAACTAACCTTTTGGCTTTAAATGCATCCATAGAATCTGCGAGAGCCGGGGAGGCTGGAAAAGGGTTTGCAGTTGTAGCTAATGAAATCTCTACTCTGGCGCGTAACTCTAAGGCAGCTGTAACTCAGATTGAGGTTATCACCAATGATATCTCCATGGCTGTTGAGGACATCGTAACTGACTCAGAGCTTCTGCTCAACTTCATGGACAATAAAGTGATAAAGGATTATGGTGTTCTTGTTAAAACGGGTGAACAATATAATACCGACGCAAATATCATTGAACAGATGGTAGAAGAAATTAAGAACTCTGCGACTCAATTGAACGAATCAATCAATTATATTCGCCGAGCAATTGATGAGGTTACCGTAGCCTCTCAGGAAGGCTCAAAGGGTTCAGCAGAAATAGCTGATAAGTCAACCTCAATATTCCACAAAACAAACCAGGTTCTGGAACAGACAAATAAAAACATGGAAGTCGCCAAAAAGTTGAACGAGCTGGTTCAATTCTTCCAAGTATAATTACATAAAGGGAGGAATGCTTCCTATGGTGAGTATTTGCAATTCGAACTACGTATTGCAATTAAGTTAGAACGGCTCATCCATGAAAACCTTTCCTCCCTGGTCTTATATAATAGATTTCTAACTTGCGAAAAGTTCATCAGAGCCGTCCTCTGATGAACTTTTGTGTATAAAACAATTTATAATCATTTTTAATATATCTTCTACTTTTATAAGATATATAATTGTTAATATACTATCGAGAAATAAAAACTATTTGGAGGTACACCATGAAAACCTATCACCGTAATTACATTTATGAAAGCAACGACTTTGAGAACTTATGTAAATTCATCGTTCAGGATAATTCATTTAAGAAAGAATTTTTTGTTTGGCATATTGGGCGAATTGTTGATTGGAAATATAATCTTGCCAATTTTAAAAGGCACTTTCCTGATAATTTCAATAAAGCAACCCATTTATGGTTTGATTATTTCCATAACCTTATTGGGTTTGTAATTTCAGAAGAGTTTGATAATGAATTTACAATATTTCTGAAAGATCAATATTCACATTTATATCCAGAATTGCTAAACTGGGTTAAAACAGAATGGGGAAATAAATACGACAAATTAGTTACGTCAGCATTACAGACTCAGACAGAATATATTAAATTTCTTGAAGATGCTGGATATGAAAAAAGTAATTGCCTTGAGATGACACGAGTGTTTAGTACAAGCTTATACAAAGATTTTACTATTGAGGATTCGTCTGTATCCTTCCAAAGTATGTTTGAGAATTGTGATTATGAAGAACAAGCTAATCTAAGGACTAATGCTTGGCCAAAGTCTTATAGCCAAGAAATAGATATGCAGATTAAAGAATATTCAAGGCAAAGTCCTATTTATAATGCCAAGTTTGACTTTGTGTTAGTAAATAATGATGGTAGACATATATCTGGTTGTGAAGCCTTCATAGATTATGAGAACAATACTGCTGAAATCGAAAGGGTCTGTACTCACTCTGACTTTTATAATAGAGGATATGCTCAAATGGTTCTTAAGGCTTGTATGAAAAGATTATATGAGAACAATATAATGACAGCTTTTATTGGAGGCTCGTATGACAAGACTATTCACCTCTATGGTAAGTTAGGGCATGTAGCAGAGTATGCAAGATATACTTTTGAATTGCAAACAATTTAGTTAAAATAGAGCAAATTTAAATGATTGTAAATACTTTGTTTATACGGGTTTTAAAGTAATTCTGTGTATTGCATAAAGATAACAAAGAGATACGCCCTGTGGGAGCCGGGCTTATCTCTTTGCAAAGAACAATATATAAGTGGAAGTATAGACTTACACTTTCATCTGGTATAACAACTATGTCAATTGGGTATTCACTCATATACTCACGGCGGAATGAAATTTCTATAGCACTTAAATATATTTATGCGAGCTCATTATGTACGCATATGACAAAGTTTGTATCAACTCAAATAGATAACCTTTCTTTTTTAATTCTTATCGAGCGAAGAATCAATCCAGCACCCAGTAGTACGATAACAGACAGTATACCAAAATTCGTATCCATTAAGAAGCGTCTTCCCGGTATAATCGCATCGTTCCAGGAAGTAAATACATACATAAGCAGCAGATCTTCAATGATATGAACCAACAAACAAGGCCAAACCGACTTGGCCAGACGGAATAATTCAACATACATTACAGACCACAATATCATAACCACCGTTGCTATGATACAGACTGATGATCTGGTAAAACCCTCCATAATGCCTCCCTGTTCAAAGTAACTATCAGGAAGAAACACCTGATAGTATGCAAAATGCCAGGATGACCAAACAAATCCATTAATCAGATATACAAGCCAATCATTACCCTTTAAAGAAAGTAATTTTTGTGCAAGAAAGCTACGCCATGGGAGCTCTTCAAATAGTTTTAAAAACACCAATTGACCCAACATAGGTGCTAATGTACTTATTGACAAATCAAGCTTTAATACATGAAAATCAATGGATTTTGTAATACTTCCAATAACCAATAGCAGAATACATAGCACAGGATAGATTCCAACAGCAACAAGATACCAAACCCATTTCGTCTTCAAATTTAATCTCAATCCTGCATCCTTGAAATCCTTTGAAAGAACCCGTAAAATAATCGCTGTAAGTAACGGTAGTATAAGCCAAATTAATTCTCCTAAAGAACCTCCCTCTAACTGGCCTCCTCCTGCTTTCTCCCCGATGACCTTGTCAATTATTACTCCTAGCCATCCGCTAATAAGAGTAATCAGGGAAAATATTATAATTTCAATAAGTACTCTTTTGTTCTTTCCATAATCAGTTTTTTTCATTTGTTCCATTCTCTTCATTTTTATCGCCTCCTAATAATATCAATAATCCACTCACTTTTTGGGTGTGGTACTAAAGGTTCCATAGCAATTTGTTCTACTATGCCCTGGATTGCACACCAGAATGCTATCGTTAAAGCATATGGGTCACCTTCCCTGATGGTTCCCATTTCCTGACCCATTTTCATCAACTCTATTGATGGTGTATACACATCGAAGTTCTTCAGTAAATCCTTCACTCCTATCGGCGCAGCTTCATTATATATTGCCTGGTTCATCAGAACAAACATCTTAGCAGAGTTAGGCTCAATCTGGATATGATGAAAGATCTGCTCTACCATATCTTGAAAAAACACAAGTGGTTCAAGCTCATTATTCTCCATCATACTCATCGGACCCGTGACCCCTTGCCTAATCAGCTCCTCATAAAGCTTTTCCTTTGTTTCAAAATAGTGAAAGAGCAAACCGACGCTCATGCCCACCTGATCAGCGATATCCTTTATCTTTGTCGCAGAATATCCTCTGCGGATAAATAAATCAAGTCCTGCCATAAGTATATCTACTCTACGTTTTTCTTTTTGTTGTTCGCGTTTTCCCATTTATTGAATTCCTATTCATTGAATTTATATTCATTATTATAATGTAGAATTTACCAGCCGTCAAGATGGATTTGAAATATTTAACAGCAAAGCAAATTAATATATACTTCTTTTCCTCGAAAAAAACATGGAGCATATTATGTAAAAACCCTCAGAGGTGGTTTTGACCTCTGAGGGTATCATGAGTGAAAGCATTTACTTATTTCCTCTGCCACCTGCATAAAGAGTTAGTTAGCTGTAACCTTATCTCCTACAATTTCACACTTCTTAGTCCCTTTTGAATCCTTATCACACCACAAAATTGAAATGCACCCTGTGGTAAACAGGATGCATCTCTGTATTGGGAACATTCTATAAGGGGGAAGCATATATAATTGAGGGTTTATATATGCTGTTGAAATAAGCAATTTAATTAGTTAAAATATCTCTTAAGTAATCCTTCGAAGGCCTTACCATGTCTAGCTTCATCCTTAGCCATCTCATGTACGGTGTCATGAATTGCATCAAGATTAGCTGCCTTAGCGCGGGTTGCAAGATCCTTTTTACCCATGCATGCACCATTCTCTGCTGCAACTCTGAGTTCCAGGTTTTTCTTTGTACTGTCAGATACTACTTCTCCTAAGAGCTCTGCAAACTTAGCAGCATGCTCGGCTTCTTCCCAAGCAGCCTTTTCATAATATAATCCGATCTCTGGATAACCTTCTCTATGTGCTACTCTGGCCATGGCTAGGTACATACCTACTTCTGTGCACTCACCCATATAGTTATCTCTTAAATCTTTGATGATATCTTCACTCACACCTTTTGCAACTCCTACCACATGCTCATCTGCCCAGAACATATCTCCAGACTTCTCTGCAAACTTTTCCTTAGCAGCTTTACAAATTGGGCACGCATCCGGTGCACTATCTCCTTCATGAACATATCCACAAATCTGACATACAAACTTTTTCATTATCATTATCTCCTTCAAATTTTTTATTTAATAATAGTAATCGTTACTGTTGTTAGTATAATATACCATCGCCTAGCACTTGTCAATATGTTTTTATATTATTTTTGATTAACATTTATTTTGCTAATTTATATCACAGATAATCCTTTGATTATCCCCTCAAATTAATGAAAAAAGACCAGTATTATGGTCATTTTTTCATCGTTTTTAAGATAAATAAATTATTGTTTTTATATTTTCATATATCTTTCCATTAATATTTCGTTTGATTCGTTATGACTGTATTGTCTAATAGCAGTATATATTCTTTTGCCTTATAAATTAATACTATTATTATATTTAAAAGAGCTACTCCCACTTATTCTTCGTGATTGCACTGAGGACAGGATCCATAGAAGAAGGTAACATGCCCTGCTATATTACCGGCAAACTTCGCTCCCGCAATCACATTAATATGTTCAATGGATTCCATCTCAAGATCGAAAACCTTACCACAACTATTGCACAAAAAATGATAATGGGGCTTTCGATTACCATCAAAACGATCACTACCATCCCTGCAGTTTATCTTAATTATTTCGCCCTGTTCTGCTAATAAATTCAAGTTACGATACACGGTACCCAAGCTAATACTGGGATAAATCCCACGTATATTCATGTAGACCGTATCCGCAGTCGGATGCTCTTTGGTATTGGCAAGGTACTCTTTAATAGCTTCCCTTTGTCTGCTATATTTATTTACCGGCATAATTACCTCCAATATTAAAATCTATTTTAAGTAATATTAAATATAACTTATAATAATAGTAATTATTATTATATACTGTATTTAATGAAGCGTCAAGTGGAATACCCGAATGCAGAAACGCAAAAAAAGAGGTGTTATTAAAACACCCCCATATCAGGTTCAAAACACTCCATATCCTTTTCATGTGATTGCTCTTAGGCAAATGTTGAAAAGTTAACCTTATTTTCTATTCGCCGGTTCAATATTAATACTTTTTCCTTTTATCTTGGCAGATTTCATTACCTGAATTACTTCAGAGGCATGCTCTCTGGGTACTTCAACAAAGGTATATTTATCATACATATCAATGGATCCGATTAATTTACCAGGCATACCGGTTTCACCCGCGATCGCACCAAGAATATCTCCGGGTCTTATCTTCTGGTTCTTACCCAGATTAATAAACAATCTGACCATTCCAGCTTCTGCTCCGGTATCACCGAAATCAGCTATCAATTTATCGTCCTCTGATTTACCTTCATCACCCATAAACATTTTCAAAAATGCTGCAGCTAATTCGAGAGAGGTGTACTCCTCCTCGTTTACTCTTACCTCAATTAAATTTATCATTTTGGACAGGTCATCATTTTCGATAATGCTATGAAGCTTATCCAGTACCTTTTCCGCTTTTACAGCAGTAACATCATTGATTGATGGTATTGGCTGCGCCTTAATTTTGGTATTACAATATCTCATGATATCCTTCAGTTTAAAGGCTTCTCTTCCTACTACTAGAGTAAACGCTCTTCCTTCACGGCCCGCACGTCCGGTACGTCCAATTCTATGAACATAATACTCATCATCCTGTGGAACATCATAGTTGAATACGGCTTCTACATCATCAACATCAATACCTCTGGCTGCTACGTCAGTTGCAACAAGGATCTCGGTTCTTCCATTTCGGAAGCTGTTCATAACTCGGTCTCTCTGTTGCTGCTTCAGATCACCATGTAACCCTTCCGCAAAATATCCTCTGCCTTGCAAAGCTGAGGTCAACTCATCCACCTGTTTCTTGGTATTACAAAAGACCAGGGAGAGCTTTGGATTATACATGTCCAGAAGTCTTGATAATACATCTTCTTTATTTTTTTGAGTTACCTCATAATAAAACTGCTCGATTTTCGGAACCGTCAGTTCCTTTTTTACGACACGGATCGTTTCCGCTTTCTTTTGATAGGTTCGTGCTATCTCTAATATTGGCCCAGGCATTGTTGCTGAGAACAATACAGTTTGTCTTTCCTCTGGAACCTGACTTAAGATTGTTTCAATGTCTTCCCTGAAGCCCATGTTAAGCATTTCATCTGCTTCATCAAGTATTACCATGTCAACAGTATCAAACTTTACTGTCTTTCTTCTCATATGGTCCATGACACGGCCGGGTGTTCCGATTATAATCTGTACACCGGATTTTAAGGAACGAATCTGTTTTGATATTTCCTGACCGCCATATACCGGAAGAATTTTAATTCCATGCATAAACAATGCTAGTTTTCTAATTTCCTCTGCCACCTGTATCGCTAACTCTCTTGTCGGACACAATACAATTGACTGAAGATTTCTTTCCTTCGGATTTATTTTTTGCAATAATGGAATACCAAATGCGGCTGTCTTTCCGGTTCCGGTTTGTGCCTGCCCAACGATATCCCTTCCTTCTAAAATAACCGGGATTGCTTTGGCCTGTATCGGCGACATCTCTTCGAATCCCATTTCCTCCACTGCACGAAGAATATTAGGGTTTAATTCTAATTCTTCAAATTTAGTTCTATCCATATTTCTTTCCTTTCCTTGTATCTCTTATTTCATATATTCCCCACTCTCTGTTCCTACTATATAACAATAATAACAACAGTATCAGACGATTTAAATCTCTCTTAAACTAAATTAGTTAAATATACCTTTCAAATTATCCGAAAAAACAGCTCTTAGTCCGCTCGGACCAAAAGCTGAATCCTAGTAAATCAATCAATTATGAAACAGATACCTTGCGTAGTATAACATTAGGGTCATTTCTTGTCAAGGACTTTCGGCCTGAACTATCTAAGAGTCCTAACTCTCTAAAACCGGTATGATATCCAAAGGCTGTTATACCTTCATAAGATTTTATAAAAATCCCAGGGTAATATTATTTCCTAAAGGTCTTGTTATACCTTTAGGTTTTGTATATTACCCTGGGATTGCATATATTCGCATAGGTTTTTAATAATTTACCTCATAACTCGATTTATTTCCTACGGGTATTTTTCTTACCGGCAGAAATTTTCTGTCTTCCCAGCAAACTGCTCTTTCCTGATTTATTATCTGAATTTCTTTCTGAAGTATTTGATTTTTGTCCATGAGTCTTGTCCTTATTCCCATAAGAATTTGCTTTACTTCCCGAAGTTTTTGCTTTATTACTCTTCTCATGAAAACCATCTCTTTTTCCCTGAGCGTTATCTGTATATCCTTTGCCTTTAGATGATTTAGAAGCTTGGTTGGGCTTTTCGTTTCGCTTATATGATTTAGCACCCGTCTGCCCTTGCTTCTCTCTCGCTAATATTTGCTTTTCTTTCGCAAATTGTCTGGGACGGACAAGGCACATTTTATCAAACCCAATCAAATCCATACGATCTGCCTTCTTCAGCGCTTCCACCACCAGATCATAATTTTTTGGATTTCGATACTGAATTAAAGCTCGCTGCATTGCCTTCTCATGAGGTGACTTTGGAACATAAACCTCCTTCATCGTTCTTGGATCCAGCCCGGTATAATACATACAGGTTGAAATCGTCGATGGGGTAGGATAGAAATCCTGAACCTGCTCCGGCATATAACCCAAATCTCGGAGATATTCTGCCAGCTCCACTGCTTCCTTTAAGGTTGATCCGGGATGTGACGAGATAAGATAGGGTACGATAAATTGATTCTTTCCAAGCTTCTCATTCATTCTCTTGTATTTGGTCTGAAACTGCTCATAAACAGAATTCTCCGGCTTACCCATAAGTTCAAGAACGCTATCACTGATATGCTCCGGCGCAACCTTCAGCTGCCCGCTGACATGATGCTCACAAAGCTCCTTCATAAAGGTCTCATCCTTATCTCCCATCAGATAATCAAATCGGATTCCGGAGCGGATAAATACCTTCTTTACATTTGGCAGGTTCCTTAATTTAACTAACAATTGAAGATAGTCGGAATGATCAATTATTAGGCTCTTACAAGGTTTCGGGAACAGACATTGCTTATTGATACATGCACCCTTACTTGCTTGCTTATCACAGGCTGTATGCCTGAAATTAGCAGTTGGGCCTCCAACATCATGAATATATCCTTTGAAATCCTTATCCCACACCAAATGATTTGCTTCTGCGACTATTGATTCATGGCTTCTGGTCTGCAGTATTCTTCCCTGATGAAAGGTCAGAGCACAGTAATTACAGCCTCCAAAGCATCCTCTGTTACTGGTCAGACTGAATTTGACTTCTTCAATTGCAGGTATCCCGCCCGCCTCCTGATAGCTGGGGTGATAATCCCTCATATAAGGCAAGGAGTATACACGATCCATCTCAGTCTGCGTTAATGGCTTTGCCGGGGGATTTTGAATAACATATTCATTATCCTTGTACTTTTCTACCAGGCGTTTTCCCGAAAAAGGATCTGTATTCGTATACTGAATATAAAAGCTTCTGGCAAATTCCTTTTTGCTGTCTAAAATACTTTGATAGCTTGGCAGCTCAATGGCATCATATACGTCATTTAAGTTTTTTGCTTTAAATACGGTACCATTAATAAAGGTAATATCTTTTACTTCAATACCGCTATCCAAGGCCTCAGCAATCTCCACAATGGAATGCTCGCCCATTCCATAGGAGATTAGGTCAGCCTGAGAATCGAGTAAAATTGATCTCTTTACCTTATCACTCCAATAATCGTAATGGGCGAGTCTTCTTAAACTTGCTTCTATACCACCGATAACAATCGGAACTTTTTTATATTGCTTACGAATCAGATTACAGTATACCGTTGTTGCATAATCCGGTCTTTTGCCCATCTCCCCACCGGGAGAGTACGCATCAGTCTGTCTTCTTCTTTTTGCAACCGAATAATGGTTTACCATCGAATCCATATTCCCACCGCTGACTAAAAATCCAAGTCTCGGCTCACCAAGTATGGTGATGCTGTCACTATCCTTCCAGTTTGGTTGAGCAATAATTCCAACCTTAAAACCATGGCTTTCCAGCACTCTACTGATAATGGCCGGGCCAAAGGAGGGATGGTCAACATATGCGTCTCCGGTAATATACACAAAATCGCATTGGTCCCAACCCCTTTGTACCATGTCATCCTTACTAATCGGTAAAAATTCTCTCTGCATTTTTTACATTCTTTCTGATTACTTTACTACTGTATTATCAACAATGAAATTGTAAGCTTTCTGTAATAATAGGTTGCTCTTAATTTCTGCCTCTGTTACAACTGCGAATAATTCTTCTTCCGTTTTTATATCATATGTTGTCATCGTATATTCCACTTCTTCTTTGTATTCCTCGTCCGTCACTTCCATTTTCTCTGCTTTTGCTACTGCACAAAGCACCAGCTCCTGTGTAGACATATCTTCTGCGAATTTTGTTACCATAGCATTAAAATCGTCCATGGTAACTCCGTTACCTGTAACATAGGTTTCCAAATCCACACCGCTATAAGTTGCTTCCTGGGTAATTTGATAATTTCTCTGTGCAGTATAATAATCAGTTAAAGTCTTTGGAAGAGAAATGATCTCTGAGGTTGCAATAATCGTTTTAAACGCATTATCGATTTTTTCATTATTCATCTCTTTTTCGTTTTTTTCCTGTAATTCTTTACGAACACCTTCTCTGTAAGCTTCGATGGACTCGTAATCGGTATTTTCCTTAACATATTCCTCAGTTAACTCAGGAGTAACACTTTGCTTAATTGCTTTCACTGTTACATTAAATACAACTGCCTTTCCTGCTAATTCTTCATAATAATTCTCCGGAAAGGTGATATCAAGTGCTAATTTATCTCCGATATTTGCTCCGATAATACCCTCTTCAAAGCCTTCAACAAAGGAACCCGAGCCAATTACCAATTCATAATCCTGCGCTGATCCGCCTTCAAATGCAACTCCATCAAGGATACCTTCAAAGTCAATGATAACTATGTCACCGGTCTTAACTGCTCTACCGGTCACATCCTCCTTTGTAGCATTCTCTGACAGGTCTTCATTAATTGCAGCATCAATATCTGCTTCCGTTACTTCAATTTTTTCAACAGTAACCTCAACACCCTTATATTGAGCTAGTTTTATATACTCCTCCGGATTATAATCCTCTTTTTTCGGAATCTCTACAGTTGTTGTACCTTGAGAAGCTCCAGGGGTTACTGAAGGCACTGCAGCACCTGTTGGTGTCTCTGAATCATCGGTATCATAACTGATATTTATATCCTCATTTTTATTTAAATCATCAGCTTTTTCTTTTTTTGCACAACCCCCAATAAGCATTAATATGCACATGCTCATAACTAAAAACATTACTCTCTTTTTCATTGAATTAATCCCTTCCACTTTCTAATCGGTAAGCTATGCTTGACCGTATTTTAATTAACAGTACTATACTCCGTTATATCATATTTTAAATGAAAAGGAAAGTATAAAACAGAAATTCACAAATATTTCAAAGTTTCGAGACCATATAAAATACAACTGTTGTTACTATGTTAAAACAGACTTCTCTATGACTTACCAAAAAAGTTAGGCCGTTGAAAATAGAAACCTGGTTCTATTTACAACAGCCTTTCATGTTTTACTAACTAAAAATTTGTTTAAATTTTTTCATATCGATCAACATCCATAACAAATATTGTTGCACCACCAACATGAACCACTACATTCATTGATGCATATTCAGCAGCTCCAACGGGATTTGATATAATCTGCTGCCTTGGTCCGCATTCTTTTTTTACAACATCTATTACAGTGTCTACCTGAGCCTCTTCTGTACCAATCATTAATGTAGTATTACCTTCTCTCAAAAAGCCCCCGGTAGATGCAAGCTTCGTTACATAAAACCCTTTTTTGTTCAATGCTTCTGTAACATAACTACTATCCGCGCTACGCACTATCACATAGATTAATTTCATAAAATCCCATCCTTTCTTTTTCTTTTATATAATGAAATAGAATCTCTAGAATCATAAGTATTTAAATAATTATTAATGTACTATTCTTTCTAAGTTTATTATAGTATACGGTTTCAGGATTGTAAAGGTAGAATATACCTCTGATTCGTTGCGGTTGAGAAGATAAAC
The DNA here is from genome assembly GCA_023414875.1 of Bacillota bacterium. Lineage (GTDB taxonomy): Bacteria > Bacillota > Clostridia > Lachnospirales > Lachnospiraceae > Mobilitalea. The sequence continues at coordinate 119,804 of JAEZMV010000006.1, forward strand.
TTTCCATGGTATAATTTGTCTGTTAGCTTATTATGCTTTTATTAGATATACCTCGTAGCACTATTTCTATTGATATGGGTTAATAAGAAAATGCCCCTCACTTAGCAGATCTTTAATAATCCGCCACTTGAGGAGCATTGTATTTTAAATTAAACTCTTTCAACTCCAAGAGTTACATCTTCTCCGTTCAGGTTCCAATCCTTCGTAAAGCCCTGAGCCTGATCTAAGGTTAATTCCACTGCAAGTACTTCAGCTTTAATCTCTTCTGAATTGCGTACTATGATTTCTTTAATCTTCTCGTTACCGCTCTGGAATATACGGATGTGATCCATCACCTCAAAGCCAGCTTCCTTACGCATCGTCTGAATCTTACTGATGATTTCTCTTACATAGCCTTCCTCAATCAAAGCATCCGTCATATTAGTATCAAGAACTACTGTGATTCCATGGTCTGAGTCGGAGACGAAGCCTTCGGTCTGAGCTGCTTCAATCAACAAATCATCCTTTTCGAGAATTGCCTCAGCTCCGTCCAGAGTAATCTTAAGCTGTCCGGTTGTATTGATTTCATCCATCGCAGCATTTCCGTTTAAATCGGATAATATCGTGCGGATTGTACCAATCTGCTTACCAAACTTCGGTCCTAAGGTTTTTAACTGTGGTTTGAAGCTATAGGAGGTAAAATCTCTTACATCATCGGTAAAGATGACTTCCTTAACATTTAACTCCTCCTCGATAATCTCCAGGTAGAATGCAGAAAGCTCTGCCTCTGCCTTTACATACATCTTACCGATCGGCTGGCGGTTCTTGATATTCGCAGCATTTCTGCAGGCACGACCAAGAACAACTACCTCCAGTACCTCCTCCATATTTGCTTCCAGCTCGCTGTCAATCCAAGCCTCGTTGTAGGTCGGATAATCACAAAGGTGGATACTTTTCGGTGCCGTTTTATCTATATTTGCTACCAGATTCTGATAAATATCCTCAGTCATAAAAGGAATAAACGGTGCGGACAGCTTGGATACGGTAACTAATGCCGTGTATAAGGTCATATAAGCATTAATCTTATCTTGTGGCATTTCCTTTACCCAGAAACGCTCACGGCTTCTCCTTACATACCAATTTGAAAGTTCATCAACAAAGTCAGCAAGCATTCTTGCACCCTCTGTGATACGGTAGTTATCCAGATGGTCATCCACGGATTTTACTAAGGTATTTAGCTTTGAAAGCAACCATTTATCCATTACCGGCAGCTTATCATACTCCAGTTTATACTGGGTAGCATCAAAGTTATCAATACTAGCATATAGAACAAAGAATGCATAGGTATTCCATAGCGTACCCATAAACTTTCTCTGACCCTCGGTTACAGCACCGTGATGGAAACGGTTTGGCAGCCATAACGCAGAATTGATGTAGAAGTACCAACGGATTGCATCCGCTCCGTGTTGATTCAAAGCATCAAATGGATCTATCGCATTGCCTTTGGATTTTGACATCTTCTGTCCGTTCTCATCCTGTACATGTCCTAATACGATAACATTTTTAAACGGAGCTTTATCAAAAATCAAAGTTGATATAGCAAGTAAAGAATAGAACCAGCCTCTGGTCTGATCCACTGCCTCACTGATAAAGTCAGCCGGGAAGTTATCGTCGAATACCTCTTTATTCTCAAATGGATAGTGCCACTGAGCAAACGGCATAGAACCGGAATCATACCAACAGTCTATAACCGGCTTCACGCGGGTCATTTCCTTGCCGCACTCCGGACATTTTATCGTTACCTCATCAATAAATGGCCTGTGGAGCTCTATGTCCTCAGGGCAGTTATCGGACATGGACTTGAGTTCCTCAATGCTACCGATGCAATGGCGGTGTCCGTCCTCACACTCCCAGATTGGAAGCGGTGTTCCCCAGTAGCGGTCACGGGAAAGTCCCCAATCCTGCACATTCTTCAACCAGTCTCCGAAACGGCCCTGGCCGATGCTTTCCGGCATCCAATTAATCGTATTGTTATTTGCTATTAACTTATCCTTCACTGCGGTCATCTTGATAAACCAGGATTCTCTTGCATAATAGATCAATGGAGTATCACATCGCCAGCAGAACGGATAGCTGTGTTCGAATTTTAACACCTTAAAGAGCAAGCCCTTTTGAGCCAACATTTTCATAATCGGTTCATCTGCCGCCTTACAGAACAAACCGGCCAAATCAGTTGCTTCCGGTTTGAATTCACCCTTGCTGTCGATCATTTGTACAAAGGGTAAATCATATGTCTTACCAACTCTGTTATCGTCCTCACCGAACGCAGGTGCAATGTGAACGACACCGGTACCATCACTAAGCGTAACATAATTGTCACAGGTTACAAAATACGCTTTCTGATTCACCTTTGCATAATCAAATAGCGGCTCATATTCTTTATATTCAAGATCCTTACCAACATAAGTCTCTTCTACTTCATAATCACCCTCAAGTACTCCAAGAAGTGCTTCTGCGAGGATATATTTCTCCGTTCCTGCCGCAACCTGAGCTTCATGGCCATGACCATGGTCGTGTCCACAGCCGCAGCTGTCATCCTTCTTAATTACATTCCCCTTTGCATCTACCTGAACCTTAACCTTCACATAGGTTTCATTCGGATTAACGCAAAGTGCCACATTCGAAGGGAGTGTCCAGGGTGTTGTTGTCCAGGCTAAAATGTACTCATTCTCGGTTCCTTTCAGACGAAACTTCGCGATCACAGACTTTTCCTTTACATCCTTATAGCCCTGAGCCACCTCATGACTGGAAAGCGGAGTTCCACATCTCGGACAGTAAGGAACTATCTTAAAGCCTTTATATAAGAGTCCTTTATCCCAAATCTGTTTCAGTGACCACCATTCTGATTCTATATAAGAATTATGGTAGGTAACATACGGATCATCCATATCTGCCCAGAAGCCAACAGTTCCGGAGAAGTCCTCCCACATGCCCTTATACTTCCATACACTTTCTTTACATTCCTGCAAAAACGGCTCCAGACCGTATTCTTCAATCTGCTCCTTGCCGTTAATGCCAAGCTTCTTCTCAACTTCGAGCTCCACCGGAAGTCCGTGGGTATCCCAGCCTGCCTTACGAAGAACCTTATAACCCTTCATGGTTCTATATCTCGGAACTATATCCTTGATAACTCTTGTTAATACGTGACCGATGTGCGGCTTTCCATTTGCCGTCGGCGGTCCATCGTAGAAGGTGTAGGTTTCTCCTTCTTTTCTCTCTTCAATACTGGACTCAAAGATATTGTTCTCCTGCCAAAACTGAAGAACCTTCTTCTCCCTATCGACAAAATTCAAATCAGTTGACACCTTTTTATACATGTCATACTCCTCCTTCATTCCTATATAAATATCTAATTAGTTTCTTCTGCTCGCTTTGCAAAGACATATTTAATTTCATGGCATATTTATATGCGTTTCGCGTCGAGTGCGCATTTAGATCCTTTTTATTCAATAGCGCTCAATTTCTTATTGAATAAAAAAGCTCTCATCCGAAATAGGATGAGAGCATATGCTTTCATTTAACCACCTGTTTCACGTACTCCGCCATGTATGGCTTTTATACACTATCTATATAACGGTAGATACCGGCGTGACCTACTCAGTCGGTTCTCTACCGCACCTTTGGGCCTTGCAACTAGGGAGTGATTTTCAGTCGTCTGCTACTCATACCGGGCTTACACTGTCCCCGGCTCGCTGTAACTTTTGCAAAATGCTTACTCTCTCCGTCAACGTTTTTGTGATTTATTTCTGATTATGATAGTATAAATATTTCGAATTGTCAATAGTTTTCTACATTTGAGGGGTTTTTATCAACACATAAGAGATATTTATAAATTATTATCAACAATAATTAAATCCCTTGTTATGAAGCATATGTTATCTGTACCTTTATCTCTGGAAATTTTTATATTTTTATGTTGACAAATAATCTCATAGGAGGTAGTATAGTGATATAGTTAGTTAGTCAAGTAATTAACCATATAACGAAAGGAGGTCCATCATTGCATATAAACTTTAATTCGGAGAAACCAATCTTCCTGCAAATCGCGGAGGGCATTGAAGATGCAATTCTCTCCGATGCGTTTGCAGAAGAAGCTCAGATTCCATCTATTACAGAGTTTTCTACTAATTACAAAATTAATCCTGCTACTGCTTTAAAGGGAATTAACATTTTAGTTGATAACGGGATTGTGTATAAGAAAAGGGGATTAGGTATGTTCGTAGCAACGGGAGCTGTAGAAAAACTGCTTCATAAAAGAAAGGAACAGTTTTATGACAGCTATATTACGGGATTAATCAACGAAGCGAAACGATTAAACCTGTCGGAAGGTGAAATAAAATCTATGATAGAAAGAGGGTTCAAACAATGAATGGCATAGAGATAAAAAATATAGCAAAGAATTATGGTACTGTCTGTGCTCTGGATCAGATTAATTTGCATTTTGAGGAGAATAAAATCTATGGGCTCCTTGGAAGAAACGGTGCCGGTAAATCTACACTTCTAAATATTATTTCAAATCGAATCTTCGCAACCAGTGGCGAGGTTCTAATCGATGGTGAAACCGCTACCGAGAATGACCGGGCTCTCGGTAAGTTATATTTGATGAGTGAAAAGACCTATTATCCTGAAAAAATGAAAATTAAAGATATATTTCAATGGACGAAATGCTTTTATCCGGATTTCGATCCGGAATATGCTAAAAAGCTTGCTGAGAGCTTCGATCTTAACCTGAATAAAACCGTCAGATCCCTTTCAACCGGTTATACCTCCATTTTTAAATTAATAATAGCGCTCTCTGTCAATGTACCTTACCTACTGCTTGATGAGCCTGTTTTGGGATTGGATGCGAATCATAGAGACTTATTCTATCGCATCTTAATTGAAAAATTCAGTGAAAGACCCTGTACCATAATCATTTCCACTCATTTAATCGAAGAGGTTTCCAATGTAATAGAGGATATTGTGATCATTAAAAAGGGGAAAATATTAAAGAATGAATCCTGTGAGGAACTACTATCCAAAGGTTATACGGTATCGGGCACCGCTGCTTCAGTAGACGCTTATATCAAAGGGAAGAATGTGATTGGTACTGATACCCTTGGTGGGCTTAAAATCGCTTATCTGCTTGAACAGGCAGCACCTAATCTACCTACGGATCTGGAGATATCAAAACTAGATTTACAGAAGCTGTTTATCCAGCTTACAAATTCATAAGGGAGGATTCATACATGAATATCAAAGCAGCTTATCGTTATCAACTAGACGATCATAAAAAAGCAATTATTACCTATTATATTATCCTACTGGCTATCTATATCTTACTGATTTCCAGTATTTCCATCTCCGTCTCAAGTACCGAGACAATAACTTATACCGACAGTAGCTCTGATCAGATCAGCATCCCTGTAAACTCCACGGATTACAATATGATTAGTGGTATGGAATTGGCTACCGTAATCTTTCTTTTTATAGTCGGATTAGATTCTTTTAAAGAAGTATTTGGTATGCTATTACAAAACGGCATTTCCAGAAGGACCTTGTTCGCCAGCCGCTGCTTAACCACGGTTTCGATTGCTCTGATCATGTCAGTGATTGATAAAATTATTTTACTTGTTTTAAAATCCATATCCTTAATCACAAATGAGAACTTGTTTGTAAAATCGCTTTATGAACAGTCTTATCGCAACAACATCGAAGGAATCGGTTCATTCTTATTTCATATTGAAAGTTTTATTTTTAATATCCTACTATATTTATTCGTTATAACGCTTGGTTATTTCATACGATTAGTCTATTACCGCGTAAGCAAACCCGTTAGGATTACCATAAGCATAACTATACCAACTGTATCATTTATTCTTCTTCCAATGATTGATGAATACGTCACAAAGGGAAAAATCTATAGAGCTTTCTCGGATTTTATCCATTTTAGTTTCGGTCATCCGTTGAATGCAATTATAAGTTTTGCTATCGGAGCCACTATCTTTTGCTCCCTCAGCTGGTTGGTAATAAGAAGGGTTTCGATAAAAGAATAGCTTTTGTTAAAATAATAAATAACGGAACATATTTTACCCCTATCCTAGACAGTATAATAGTAAACTGTTTATGATAGGGGTTTATTGTGAATTAAAAGGCAAATTCACACAGAATATGATAATATTCCTAATCAGTACCGAGGACTTGACTTATTTATGATTCTGGTATATGTTGTGATATGAAATAATGATGAAAGTATGATACATATGCTTTGGCTTTCACCTTTTCAGCAGGTTCCAAAATAGCATAGGTTATGCCGCCGGCAGCGGCGAAATGGAGGAAATTATGGGAAAGCAGAATTTAACCTTATTGACTGATTTTTATGAACTAACAATGATGCAAGGTTATTTTAATAATAAAAATAATGAGACGGTTATCTTTGATGTATTTTACCGCGAAAACCCAAGCGGAAGCGGTTATGCCATCTGTGCCGGATTAGAGCAGGTTATAGATTATGTTAAAGCATTGTGCTTTACGGAGGAGGACATTGAATACCTTCGCTCCTTAAAAGTCTTTGGAGAAGAATTTCTTTCCTATCTAAAAGAATTTCGTTTTACCGGAGATATTTATGCTATTCCGGAGGGTACTGTAGTATTTCCAATGGAACCCTTGGTTAAGGTAATCGCACCCATCATGGAAGCCCAGTTAGTCGAGACTGCACTGCTTAATATTATTAACCATCAAAGCCTGATTGCAACCAAGGCTTCCCGTGTTGTATATGCCGCAAGTGGACAACCCGTTATGGAGTTCGGTTTACGCAGGGCACAGGGTCCGGATGCCGGGACTTTAGGTGCAAGGGCGGCTGTAATCGGAGGTTGTATCGGCACCAGTAATGTCCTATCAGCGAAATTATATGATTTACCTGCCTTAGGTACACATGCCCATAGTTGGATTATGAGCTTTGACGATGAACTTTCTGCGTTCCGTAAGTATGCAGAACTTTACCCTCATAATACCACCCTGCTAGTAGATACGTATGATACACTTCGTTCGGGTGTACCCAATGCCATCAAGGTGTTTGAATATCTGCGTGATCAGGGAAAAATGCCGCATAAATACGGTATCCGTCTTGATAGTGGCGACTTGGCTTACTTATCTAAGAAAGCCAGAAAGATGATGGATGCAGCCGGTTTCCCGGAAGCAACCATAACTGCTTCCAGTGATTTAGATGAATATTTAATTGATTCCTTAATAACTCAGGGTGCAAAAATCGATTCCTGGGGTGTGGGCACAAAGTTAATAACCTCAAGGGATTGTCCTGCCTTTGGAGGTGTTTATAAATTAGCTGCTATAGGCAGAAACGGTACCTTTATGCCTAAGATAAAGCTTTCTGAAAATCAATGGAAGATAACGAATCCGGGAAATAAAAAGATTTACCGGGTATATGAAAAAGAGAGCGGAAAAGTAAAAGCTGATCTGATCACTCTGGCAGACGAGGAATACTCCTCCGATAAGCCACTGCTGCTTTTTGACCCTCTTGCCACCTGGAAAAAGACTCTACTCGAACCAAACAGCTATACCCTCAGAGAGCTTTTGGTACCTGTTTTCCTCTCCGGCAAATGTGTTTATACCTCCCCCCCCGTAATGCATATCCGTGAATATTGCCTGAAGGAGCAGGATTCACTTTGGGATGAGACTAGACGTCTGATAAACCCCCATATTGTATATGTGGATTTATCAGTCAAGCTGTATCGAATGAAAACAGAATTATTAGACAGCTTAACCGAGTTCTCTAAATAATTTCTCACTACTAATTTCACCTAATTTCTACAAATTTATAGTTATTTTTTCACCAAAATATGATATACTCGTGATAAGCGAGGGACGTAATATGAATACTATCCTGGAAGCTGCTTTTTGCTTCCGAGGAGAGTATGAATATTACGGCATAAGCAACGCGGGCGAGAAACGCTAGTTTCGCGCTCCGAGCTTATCACGAATCAATAACCTCAAACGATAAGCGAGGGACGTAATATGAATACTATCCTGGAAGCTGTTTTTTGCTTCCGAGGAGAGTATGAATATTACGGCATAAGCAACGCGGGCGAGAAACGTTAGTTTCGCGCTCCGAGCTTATCACGAATCAATACCTGTATTGTTTTTTATGTGCGAAAGGAGAAAAACTTTGAATAAAAAGCAGCTAATCATTATTACACTCTCTTTCATCGCAGTCATCTTAGTCAGCGGTGTTATCTTTACATCAACGACCCGCGCCCGTGCCAACAATAAAGACTCGGAGCAGGCATATAATGAATCTTCCGGTGGTAATCTAGACGATAATTGTGGTGATGATTTTACATATACTCCACCTACTCCTGTAAGTCCGGAAGATATAAATCCAGTCGTAACTGATTTCCCTGTGGATGAAGATGATTTGAACGTCCTTCCTACAACCTTGATGGATCTGGATCCGACAAGTATTACCGTCTTTATAAACAAAGAATACACCCTTCCGAAAGATTATAGACCTGAGAATCTAGTGACTCCAGACGTTGATTTTAATATAACTTATAATGATGAGCGAACCTTAATGAGACCAGAAGCTGCAGAGGCTTTAGAAAAACTTTTTGCCGCAGCTGAGGAAGATGGTTACATATTATCCGGTATATCAGGATTTCGTTCATATGATCGACAATATAAAATTTTTACTTCTAATATTGCAACAAAAGGGAAAGACTATACCTTAAGGTATTCAGCTGTTCCGGGCACCAGCGAGCACCAGACCGGTTTGGCGATTGATATATCAACCAAAACCTTGAATTATAAGCTGTCTACCCAATTTGCCAATTCTTTGGAAGGTATTTGGGTGGAAGAAAACGCTTATCGTTTTGGTTATATCGTAAGATACCCTCTCGGAAAAGCAGAAGTTACAGGGTATGCATATGAGCCTTGGCATATTCGCTATGTTGGCAAAGAGCTTGCTTATTATCTTTACACCAATGAACTAACTTTAGATGAATACTATAATTATACTCCAAGCCCTGACTTTGATTTTGAGGCTTTGTATGCAGATCTAATTAACTATAAACCGCCTACAAATTCCGTTATACCCACGGGAGGTGCAGACGTAGTCATAGGTGAAAACGGAGAGATTATCGAAGGTGAAGTAGGCGAGAGTGTAGATCCAATCGATAACGACGATGAAGTGGATAAAGACGGCTCTGGAGACTCCGAAGAAACAACGAAAGCTCCGACACCTACCGTTACCGTTTCCCCAGTTCCATCAGAGGCACCTGAGGAGGAAGATGAATTCGATGACGGTACAGGCCCTAATGATGAAGCCGGTGGTGTTACAGACCCTACTGATGAAACTGGTGGTGTTACAGACACTTATACTCCCACCCCTACGGAAGGAGTTATCCCGAGTGAGGATGGAGCATCCGGCGAGATTACTCCTACCCCTACTCCATCAAGTACTACCGACTCAGATCAATAAATTAAATTTTTAGCAGCACGGCTAACACCATGAACATAAACATAAATTAGATAAGAGTAGCAAAATTTAATATATTCACGATTTTACAGGAGGATTTTTATGCGACTGATTATTGCACTTATGTTTTTACTGATATTCTTTATCATCAGTATCCCCCTATACTTAATTGAGTTTATTATAGGGAGGTTCAATCACCGGGCTATGGTGGCAAGCTCTCAGGCAATCGTTGTCGGAGCCTTCCGTATCATACTCTTGATCAGCGGAGTAAAACGCACCGTAATCGGTCGTGAAAATGTTCCTAAGAATGAACCTATTCTTTACATCGCTAATCATAGAAGCTATTTTGATGTACCTGTAGCATATTCCTCCATCCCTACTCTGACCGGCTTTATGGCAAAAAAAGAAATTGCTAAAGTTCCGTTCCTTAGCTACTGGATGCGTTTTTTACAATGTTTGTTCCTTGACCGGGATGATATTAAGCAAGGTTTAAAAACGATTCTAAAAGGAATTGAACAGATAAAAGCAGGTTATTCTATTTTTATAGCTCCGGAAGGGACTCGCAGTCAGGGAACTGAAATGCTCCCCTTTAAGGAAGGAAGCTTTAAGATAGCAGAGAAGACCGGCTGTGCAATTATTCCTGTATCAATTTCTAATACGGATGAAGCATTTGAAAAGCATTTCCCTTGGATTCATTCTACCCATGTTATCATTGAATATGGGAAGCCAATATATCCTAAGGAATTAACTAAGGAGCAGCAGAAATTCTTAGGTTCTTATGTACAGGGAATTATCCGCGAAACTTTAGCAAAAAACGCTTCCCTTATTTAATTTTGTCGAAAGGATAATTATATTATTTTAAACTTAGCTATTTATTTTTTAATTAAAAGATGATACAATAAACGTTGCCCCTATTGGGAACAAGCATAAGAAACAGTAAACTTTTGAGGAGGTACATATCTCATGGAATGGTACGTAATAGTATTAATTGTGGTGGCTGTCATTATAGTAGCTGCTTTTATAGCTTTAATGATAGTAGGAAGAAAACTTCAAAAACGGCAGGAAGAATCGCAGTCTCAGATGCAAGCCTCCTCGCAGACAGTTTCCATCCTCGTTATTGATAAAAAGAAGTTAAAAATGAAGGATGCAAACCTGCCTAAGATGGTACTCGACCAGACACCTAGATATTTACGCGGTTCCAAGGTACCGATTGTTAAAGCAAAGATAGGACCGAAGGTTATGTCCCTTGTATGTGATGCTAAGGTCTTCGATATTATCCCTATTAAAAAGGAAGTAAAAGCTGTTATCAGCGGTATTTATATCATGGATGTAAAGGGTTTAAGAGGTAACTTAGAACCTAAAAAAGAAAAGAAAAATCTCTTTAAGAGAATTTCAGGACGTTTTAAAAAAGATAACAAGTAAATTATATTCCTCTTACCTTCATGGCATAATTGTGATCAAAGGTAAGAGGTTTTATTATACCAGATGGAGTTTAAATCTCCTAATATGAGATCCTCTCTAATCAAGATCAAGAAAGGAAGGCTACATGAAAAAGAAAAATCTGATTATATTGTTTATTACCTGCCTCCTGTCACTTTGTGCACTCACCGGTTTATTGGTGTATGCCTTTAGTTTACAAGCACGTAAGGATATACAGAATAACAAGGATGGTCAAAACACGAATACTATCACCGAGGTTCCTGACCAGGAAGATGACTCAGTTGATATTGCCCCTACAGGAACAGCAGATGCTATTGAAGACCAAAATCCAACACCTATAGTAGCACCTTCTGTATCTCCCACTCCGGCTGTGGAAGCTCCGGAGCTAACGGATCAGAACAGCTCTGAACCTATCATTTTAGCCTTTGCCGGTGATGTTAATTTCGATGAAGACTCTTATCCTGTTGCGAAATACGATTCTGAGAACAAAGGAATTCTGGGGTGTCTCTCTGCGGATCTGGTAGAAGAGATGAACTCCGCCGATATCATGATGCTTAATAACGAGTTTGCATACAGTACCAGAGGTACTGAGGCCCCCGATAAGCAATATACCTTCCGTGCCAATCCTGAACGTGTTGGTATCCTGGGTGAAATGGGCGTTGATATCGTCTCATTAGCCAATAACCATTCCCTAGACTTTGGCCCTGAGGCGCTTGAAGATACCTTCGATACCCTCGATAATGCAAAAATTGATTATGTCGGTGCCGGCGAAAACCTAGATCGTGCAAAAGCTCCCGTCTATTATACCATTGGTAGTAAGAAAATAGCCTTCGTTGCTGCTTCTCGTGTGGTACCCGTAATGGAGTGGTATGCTACTGATTCAAAGCTTGGTGTGATTGGAACTTATGATCCCACCCTTATACTCGGGTCAATTGAAGAAGCTAAAGCCAATAGCGATTTTGTCGTTATTTTCGTTCATTGGGGTGTGGAACGTGAAAATTACCCTGTAGATTACCAACGTACTATGGCAAAACAGTACATTGATGCTGGAGCCGATGCGGTAGTTGGCTGCCACCCTCATGTATTGCAGGGCTTTGAATTTTATAACGGAAAACCAATCGCATATAGTTTGGGCAATTTCTGGTTTAATAGAACCAAAAGAGAGACCGGTCTTCTCAAACTATATATCGATCCGGATGGAACGATAAGAACGCAGCTGCTTCCAGCCATGGGTGAAAACACCTTTACCTCTATTATAACAAAGGAAGAGGATAGGAATAAATATTTTGACTTCATGCGGGAGATCTCTTATAACGTTAACATAGATGAGAATGGATTTATCACTGAGGCGCAGTAATTTAAGTTTATTAATCCAATAACTATTAAAAAATAACACCCCGAACGAAATACGGCAACCAAAAACGTCCTGTCGACGAATTTGATCCGGGTTCTGTCCGGGGTTATTTTTAATTAATTATTCTTTTGCATAAATGATAATATAGATTTTATTATTTGAAAGATGTTTTCCACTTTCCATAAGGGAGTATTCCATCGTTGCCTCTATTTTCTCCGCACTTTCGTCAACTTGAATTGATTTTGTCAAAATATCCAGGATAAAGTTTCCATAAGGCGTATTATATGCTGTTTGAGTGATCTCGTTCAAGTCGAAAATCATCTGAGAAAATTGAGTCCCATTTTTCGTTAATATAACCTGCTTCGGTGCAATTTTAATTGTACTTTTTATAACCGGCTGCTCCTCCGATAATCTTTCATCATATTGAATATAATGCCAGGCTTTCGTCAGGTGATAGCTTCCTGTCGCTGTTAAAACGACCGGCTCTTCTTCCAAACCCTCCTGAACGCCTTTAATAGCGATTAAAATTTCCTTCGTCATTTCTGCCTCCAAACATCTTGATTAACCTAGTCCTTTTCATTATTTTACTATGATGAAGCGTTATGTACAAGCCCTTTCCATCTTCCTTATGCCTTAAGCTTGGAGGCTTGGTTCTCGTATATCATAGCTTATATACTTTGATTCAGATTACGCCAAAACTCCTTATTAAAAAGCTTCTATTATCTAATTTCATATAAACTATAGCCGTACCAGAATAACCTCCCATTTTCTGGCAATAATTAGAATTACCTTGATAACCATCAAGAAAATAATAAATTACCCATTTCTAAGAAAACAGTTAGGGAGGCAATCATGAGGATAATTAAAAGTATATGCGATATTACAAAGCCTGATATTATATCAGATACAACCAAAAAGATAAACTTTATTACAGAAATAAACGACGTACATAATAAAATTGATGATAGAGCTAAAAACGATACCGGTAAATTTCAAACACCACTTCTATTTTTCATCCTATTATTTTGCGCAATATCCATGTGGCTTGTGAAAGCAAATGCTATGCACCAGACAGATCTTCAGGAGGGAATTGCGCAGGATATCATTCGCTTCCATGTGATTGCTAATAGTGATAGTACACAGGACCAGAGCTTAAAGCTAACCGTAAAAGACACCTTGGTTAATAAACTAGCTCCTCTGTTAAATGAAACAGAAAATATTGCCGGGGCACGCAAAGTCTTATCCAAGAATCTGTCATATATTCAAGAAATTGCGGAAGAAGCAGTCAGACAACAGGGTTATAATTATCCGGTAAAGGTATCCCTTGCGGATTGTTATTTCCCAATAAAAGTATATGGAGATTACACCTTCCCGGCTGGCACTTATGAAGCTCTTCGGGTGCAAATCGGAGCTGCTGAGGGAAAAAACTGGTGGTGCGTGATGTTTCCCCCCTTATGCTTTGTTGATGAAACCTATAGCATCGTTGACAATGATACCGATCAAAAGCTTAGGCATATGTTGACCGAGGATGAGTATGAAACCTTAGTTCAGGAAAAGAAACCGGTAAAAGTAAAGTTCAAGCTATGGGAATCCATCAAAAAGCTTTTCCATTAATTAGTAAGTTGCCGTTCAGCCTTCTAATATTAAGAATAAGACCAGTGAGGAAGCTTTTCTGTCAACTCATTGTAAAGGTCGCAAATTTGTGATAAAATACGGATTATTATGATAATACACGGTAATCAAAAAGCTTCGGAGGTAATCATGAATTCCATAACAGTAAAGGCTTATGCAAAAATCAATCTTGGATTGGATGTACTAAGAAAACGGGAAGATGGGTATCATGATGTATCCATGATTATGCAATCCTTGGAGCTACATGATACAATTTCGATCAATAAATCCTTGTCAGAGGGAATCTCAATTCAAACAAATCTTTCCTATCTGCCAAACAATCAGAATAACCTTGTCTATAAAGCCGCTACACTGTTTATGGATACTATATCTTCAAAGGAAGGCTTATCCATCAAATTAACAAAAAACATTCCTGTCGCCGCAGGACTTGCCGGTGGCAGCTCTGATGCAGCAGCTACCCTGAAGGGTTTAAATGAGCTGTATGGAACCGGTATGTCAACGGAGGAGCTCAGTAGACTGGGAGTAAAAATAGGTGCTGATGTTCCCTACTGCATTATGCTTGGCACTGCTCTTTCCGAAGGCATCGGAGAGGTTCTTACCCCGTTAGCTCCCATTCCGGAGTGCTTAATTCTTCTGGTGAAGCCAAATATCAGCGTTTCCACCAAATATGTTTATGAAAATTTGCGACTCGTGGAGGGGATTAAACATCCTGATATTGCACTTATGAAGACGGCTCTGGTTGAAGGCGATTTAGCTACTCTTTCAAAGCATATGGATAATATACTACAAACAGTGACTGTCAGGAATCACCCTATTATCTCAGAAATCAAGGAGAAAATGAAGACCCTTGGGGCGCTCACCTCCTTAATGAGTGGTAGTGGACCAACGGTTTTCGGAATCTATCAGGATCAGAGACTTGCATCGGATGCCTTCCATTATTTTAGAAGGCATGCAAAGTATGGAAAACAGGTATTCCTAACAAAGCCTTACTGGCCTTAATTAGTCTATACATAACAAACTGTTATGATGCTTAAGATAATCTCTGAAAGGTATGTAACCATGAAGAATAAACAATATAGTTATCGCAATACGACATTTTCCTGTTATCGTGCCTATATTACACAGGCTATTGTTAACAATCTGACTCCTCTGTTATTTATTATTTTCCAAACTAATTATACGATCTCTTATAATAGGCTGGGGCAATTAATCTTGATTAACTTTGCTACCCAGCTTCTAGCAGATGTGTGGGCTACCAGATATGCCGATCGTTTCGGATACCGCAAATGTATGCTTGCTGCTCATGCTTTCTGCACGATTGGTCTCATCTCCTTAGGCCTGCTTCCGCAAATATTACCCTTACCTTATATGGGCCTTGTAATTTCAGTTATATTATATGCACTCGGAGGTGGACTTCTTGAAGTGCTCGTCAGCCCCATCGTGGAAGCCTTACCTAATGAAAATAAGGAGGCCTCCATGAGCCTGCTGCACTCCTTTTATTGCTGGGGGCAGATGGCAGTTGTTCTGATAAGTACCTTGACCTTATGGCTGGTTGGCCGGGACCTATGGTTTATACTTCCATTTCTCTGGTCATTGTTCCCACTCTATAACTTATTTCAGTTTCGGAAGGTACCCCTCCTTCCACTGGTACATGAGGGTAAAGAAATGCGGCTGAAAGAATTATTATCCTTTCCAACTTTTTATCTAGCTTTACTTCTAATGGTGTGTGCAGGTGCCAGTGAACTGACCATGTCACAATGGTCCTCTCTCTTTGCGGAGAAAGGGCTGCAGGTTCCAAAGCTTATCGGGGATTTGCTGGGACCAGGCCTATTTGCCTTATTTATGGCACTCGGTAGAACTGCTTATGGATATTTTGGAGACCGACTTCCAATGAAGGGTTGTTTAATCGGAAGCAGCATACTCTGTATCTCTACGTATCTTGTCACTGTATTAACTATGAATCCCTTTATTTCACTATTCTCCTGTAGCCTTAGCGGTCTGTCGGTTAGTCTTATGTGGCCTGGCACCTTTAGCCTATCCTCCGCCGCTTTTCCCAGAGGAGGCACTCTGATGTTTGGTATGTTAGCGATCTGCGGAGACCTTGGCTGTTCCTTTGGACCCTGGCTCGCAGGAAGGATCTCGGATTATGTGCAAAAAACAGGGAATACTCTTGCCCTCTGGACTAATAAAGGCCTTGACCCGGAGCAGCTTGGTTTACGCACCGGCATTCTAACCAGTGTACTTTTCCCTCTTGTAATGGGGATTAGTTTAATTTTCTTCCACCGCAGTCGCAAGCAAAGCATATAGATATATTAAACTATACAGCAATCATAAAAAGAAGCGATAACAAACATCTACTAACTTCGTGATATTTGTCATCGCCTTATTTTATATTGATTTGCATATCCGCTATATATAAAACGTATGTTCAAGTTGACAAGTTCTGTTTGTAAAAGGGCTTACACAATCTGATTATTACAGATGAATGTCACTTTATATAGCTGACTAATTTAATAGTTTTTATTTTATTGTCTCATATAATGCTTCTAATAATACCTGCCTACTTCGCAATCTTTGCTGTGCCAGCCTGATTTATAAGTTCTTTTGATGTAGAACTGCTCATGGAGCTGGTATCTTTACCATCTCTCCAAGCCTCCAGCTTACTGATGGTTGCATCCAGGGTTCTCTTTGATATCTCCGGAAGTTCCCCGCCCCAAGCCTTGGTAGCCTCCTCATAACCTTTCTTAACAGCCTCTATCATTTCATTTGCCTTAGAAAGATCTCCTCCGGTAAGTGCCTTTGCAAAGGATACCAGACGTTCCGAGGTCTGTTCAACACCCCAGTATCCATCTTCTGCAATGTCCTTCTGCGCCTGCGCTTTTGTTTCAGGATCTACATTTAGCTTTCCTTCCCGAAGTAGTTCATAGATATTCGTAGAATCGTTAAATGTCTGCCCCTGTTTCATCAACATCTTTTGTACCAGATCTCTCAGATGCTGAGTACGCTTTTCTGCTTCTGCAAGCATACGATCAATTGTCGCGGTATCCCTCTGATATATCTTCTTCTTATCAACTTCCGGTTCACTCTTTTCGTATACCGCCGCGGTTGATACCTCTTCCTCATTTTGCTTCGTCTCAGCTGTAGGCTGGTTCGCTTTCACTGTAGACTTATTATCATAGGTTTGAGTTGCATTCGTAATTCCATTTACGCTCATATCCAATCCTCCTTGATTTGTAGGAGGATTTCTCCTCCTTGATTTGTAGGAGGATTTCTCCTCCTTGATTTTCAATCACATGTTATTATGCTGTGTTATATATTTCGGATTATTATGCTAAATACTTAATAGATATTGATATATTCTTTTGATTAGAAACAAAAAGAAGCGTATGCTCCTTGCTTCGAAGGAACATACCCTCCTCTATTATTATTTACTATAGCAATCTATTCCTGATCCTTGAGTTAGTTTACGCTATCAAAGTATCATTTCAACCTTCTTCATGATAATTAGCTTATCGCCCTCTCTGATATTATCATCCTCTAATTCATTGATCGCCATGATGTTATCCACTGTTGTATAATATTTCTTAGCTATTTTCCACAGAGTATCTTCTCTCTTAACCACATAACCGATAATACCAGGCATTGCTTGCAGTTTATCCAAATCCAAATCAGCAACTTGAATATCCGTAATGATAGGTTCTGTGATCAGGTCAAATACAATAGCATTCATATTAATGGTAGCCTTCACTTCAATTTCTTGACTATCCAGCATCATAACACTTAATTGATCGATATAGGGCTTGATTTCATAATTACTGCCGGACTTCATACCTTTTAACTCGATAACCTGAGTAAACGGTATAATACCCCTCAAGGAATTCATCGGTCTGCCGTCATCTTCGGAAATGTAAAGAATATTTACCTCGATAACTCCTTCCACCTGTAATTCTGTACCCTCAGTTTCTATATCATCAATCTTAATATTTCCTTTTGCATGGCAGATTTGTAGGATTTTTGGTTGATTATCAGGGACCATAATCCTATCTGCAATCCTATACTTACTGTTGTTCTTAATTACCAGATTTTCATAAGAAGCATTACGGATTATAGGGGTTATTTCCTTTGATGGGCAGTAAACATCACATAAAATTTCAGGCTCTTCAATCTTATAAACTTTGATTCCAAGTTCAACAAGTATCTCCAAGTCAAGAAGTCTTTCTTCTCCATCTGAATCCGGTTTAACTTCTACACTCTTGTTAACAATTCCGAATGTGATATCATCAATCATATCCTCGGAGCATCCATTGCATTCAATCGTACCGCTAAATGGAATGTCTGTCTCATAGTATTCAATCGGATTTTCTTCATGATCACTTGAATACAGGATAAATACAGGAACCTCACCTTTTAAAGTGAATTTATCGTCTAAAAGTCTTACTTCAACGTTACTTAATCCAATATCGTGATAAAGTAAAGATGAGATATTCCCTTTATTTGAGGGAAGCATTATTTCATCTTTAATCCGGTAGGTATCCTTCTTATTAATAGCAACATCCGTTACCTCTATCTTTTTATTTATGTATTGCACATCTTCCGGTCCTTCAACCATTACCGCAGTTTCTTCATCATATAACTCCTCAACTCCAACGTCTAAACGAACGATTGACTTTACACTCAGCTTTCTGGAGTTAATTAAGCCGGTTGTTAAATCCTCTAAATCCCATTTTACAATTGGATCATCGTCAGCGCAGGTAACATCCATATTGATTACTTCATCAAAAGGAATCTCTCCTGTTATATTCTGTACCGGTCTCTGATCCCCTTCGCTTAAATAAAGAACATTAAAACCGAGAGCACCCTTAACTAAGAGCTTACCATTCATAGCTTTAATATCATTAATTTTAATTACACCCTGCTCAGTTATTATTTGGTCAATGTCCGGTTTGACATCGGGAACATTAAAGTCATCATCTAATGTAAGCTGCAGGGTGCTCTTACATTTCAATTTATTCATATGAATATTCTTTTTTATCAATTCCACCTAAAATCCCTCCTTAATATGGACATACGACGGATGCCTCTGTCATATCTTATTCGAAGATAATAGGAATTATGAATTGTTTGTATAATAAAAAAGCTAAAACCATGTCATTTGTGGTTTTAGCTCCATTTTATCTTATTCTTATCAGCAAAGAATTAATTCTACGTCCTTTGTTAATATGTCAGTGTAACTGTAGGAAACAGTCCTAACCGGCATGTCCTTAGTCTCTTGTAATGTAATAAGGAATATACTTGGGTATGTCTCCGAAATGATGCCCTCTGATACATCAACCTTATGTCTTCCTCTGTTTATCCTAATCTTAACTTTTTTCCCAGTCTGGTTAATTACAGCATTCCGAACCGTGTTTACATCATTTTGCTTCATCATTATTATCTCCTTACCAATGCTTCCTCTCACCATCTCAGGAGTAGGATATCCTATTATGGGTCCGTAAACATTATTATCAATAAATCTGTAACAAATCTCATGCATCCCATATATTATATCATAAATTTCAAATATCGTCAACGAATTTTCAGACAATTTGCATGTCTAGCATGATTTATACAGAAAAATATGCACTACAAACTCGTATATTTTTGTTTATTTTTATGGAATAAATTCACAAGCATAGTTCATTCTTCCCATAACCACCCAGAAATATGCACAATAATGCAGTTCAAATTCAGAAAATTACCGACATAATTCCAAATTTTTAAATACCACAATATATTGTTATTAAAGATTTACTCTAAACTAAATATTGTAATATAACCATAATTATGCCACTTTATTGTGCCCAATATACCTCATTTCTATACTTTTAATCAAACTTTCGAAATCATAAAAATATAGATGCCCTAATACTGACTATAAATTCAAGTTAAGGCACCTATAGCTCTTATATTCAATTTAGAAATTACTCAAATACAATTTTCTCATCACGATACTCAAGCTTTACAACAACATACGGATAAGTTACTCCCTGTGTAACAACATCGTCCTTGGACGGACCAATCAAATTGGTATCGATATAGACGGCATTACTAGTCAGATATAGTTCTTCAACAGCAACACTAAAACCACCGCTACTCTGCTTTCCATAACCAACAACAATGTAAAGGTTATCCTTATTGGAATAGGAAAGCTTAAAGGGTTCTTCCTTTTTCTCATCTATTATTTCTTTCAATTCTCCGGGTAAATCAGCATCCTCCACAACGGTAAATTCTAAATCCTTTAATTTCTTAATATCGGTATTCTCAGACTTACAGCCTGTTATTCCTATGGCTGTAATCATTGTCGTAAGAAGCAGAACTATGATTCTGAACTTCCTC
This sequence comes from Bacillota bacterium, assembly GCA_023414875.1. GTDB lineage: Bacteria > Bacillota > Clostridia > Lachnospirales > Lachnospiraceae > Mobilitalea. The sequence continues at coordinate 140,113 of JAEZMV010000006.1, forward strand.
ATCCTAACCTCCATAGATTAATCACTTATTTAATTCTATGACATGTTGGATAAAAAAATTCAACATTACCTATTATAAATCCTTAAAATCTTTTGCCTCGAAGGGTTCACCATGTCCCGGATACACTTTACTGATATTGAAACTTTTCAACTTCTTTATACTGCCTTTCAGTTGTTTAAAGTCAAATGCATTAGGGGCTAGGTTATTATTTAACTCTGGCTACAAGCTCATTCTTATCTACATCAATTATGATGGTATCCTCTGAATGAACCTGATCACTTAAGATCAGCCTTGCGCTTAAGGTCTCCACCTTCTTTTGCAGAAAACGTTTGAGTGGTCTTGCACCATAGAGCGGATCATAAGCACTCTCTGTGATTAATCTCTTTGCTTCCATTGTAAGCTCCACCTTAATCTCTTTATCTTCTAAGCGCTTATTCAAGTCAACGATGAGAAGATCCATAATATCGTTTATGTTGTCTCTGGTCAACGGTTTAAATAGAATGATTTCATCCAATCGGTTTAGGAATTCCGGCCGGAAAGAAGCTCGCAAATCATTCATAACCTTATCCTCACAGCTAGAACTGATCTCACCATACTCATCTATTCCTTCTAAAAGATGTCTTGAACCAATGTTGGAGGTAAGAATTATAATCGTGTTCTTAAAATCCACCGTTCTTCCCTGGGCGTCTGTAATTCTTCCGTCATCCAGAACCTGAAGGAGTACATTGAATACATCCGGATGCGCTTTCTCAACCTCATCAAACAATATAACTGCATATGGCTTACGACGTACGGCTTCTGTCAGCTGTCCACCCTCCTCATATCCTACATATCCGGGAGGTGCTCCAATCAATCTGGCAACGGAGTGCTTTTCCATGTATTCACTCATATCTATACGCACCATATTATGCTCATTATCAAACAGACTTTCTGCCAGTGCCTTCGCCAGCTCCGTCTTACCAACACCGGTAGGCCCTAAGAATAAGAAGGAACCGATTGGCTTTGTAGGATCCTTAATTCCAGCCTTCGAGCGTAAGATTGCATCCGATACCTTATCCACGCCTTCATCCTGTCCAACGACTCTCTTATGAAGTTCTTTGCTTAGATGTAGCGTCTTCCTTCTTTCTCCTTCGGTTAATTTAGTAATCGGGATTCCGGTCCAACGGGAAACAATCTTCGCTATCTCCTCCTCAGAGACATTTTCATGTACCAGAATGTTCTCTTCTTGCTTTAGTCGATCTTCCTCTATCTTTAACTGCCTTTGCAATTCCGGTAGTCTTCCATACTTAAGTTCTGCTGCCTTATTCAGATCATAGCTTCGCTCTGCCAGCTCGATTTCTCCATTTAAACTCTCAAGTTCTTCCCTGAGTTTATGAACCTTTTCCATCGAAGCCTTTTCTTTATCCCAGGTGGCTTTGTAGGAGGAAAAGGTATCTCGAAGCTCTGCCAATTCTCGCTGTAAATCAATTAATCTATCCTGACTTAAGCGGTCATTCTCTTTCTTCAGGGCGGCTTCCTCTATCTCAATCTGCATAATTCTTCTCTGAAGATCATCTAGCTCAGTCGGCATGGAATCAAGCTCTGTTTTTATCAGCGCACAAGCTTCATCCACTAAATCAATCGCTTTATCCGGAAGGAAGCGGTCGGAAATATAACGATTGGATAGGACCGCAGCACTTACTAAAGCGCCATCCGTAATTTTAACCCCATGGAATACCTCATAACGTTCCTTCAGTCCTCTTAAGATTGATATTGTGTCTTCAACGGTAGGCTCCTCAACCATAACCGGTTGAAACCTGCGTTCTAGAGCTGCATCCTTCTCAATATTCTGACGATACTCATTCAATGTGGTTGCACCGATGCAGTGCAGCTCACCTCTTGCCAACATTGGCTTTAACATATTCCCCGCATCCATGGAGCCTTCTGTTTTTCCGGCACCGACAATCGTATGAAGCTCATCGATGAACAGAATAATCTGCCCTTCACTCTTCTTCACTTCTTCAAGAACCGCCTTTAGCCGTTCTTCAAATTCACCACGGTATTTTGCCCCGGCTACCAGAGAACCCATATCCAGAGCAAATAATTTCTTATCCTTTAGGGACTGTGGAACATCCCCTCTTACAATTCTCTGTGCCAGACCCTCTACAACCGCTGTCTTACCTACTCCCGGCTCCCCGATAAGCACCGGATTATTCTTGGTCTTTCTGGATAAGATACGGATCACATTTCGAATTTCGCTGTCACGGCCAATCACCGGGTCTAACTTCTGCTCCTCTGCTCGGGCTACCAGATCATACCCATATTTCTCAAGTGTATCATACGTAGCCTCCGGATTGTCCGTTACTACCTTCTGATTTCCTCTAACTGTCTGCAGTGCCTTAAGAAAATCCTCCCTATTTATTCTAAAGTCATTAAACAGAGTTTTCACTGCTTTGTTTGGTTGTTTCAACATACTTAGGAATAGGTGTTCTACAGATACATAGGTATCACCCATTTGTTTTGCTTCATTTTCAGCATAAATGAGGACTTTATTTAAATCGTTGCTGATATAAATCTGTCCACCGGAAACCTTTGGGCGTTTCTTAAGCAGCCCCTCCACTTGAGCAATAAACACCTCAGTGCTTATCTCCAGTTTCTCAAGCAGCTTTTTAATTAAGCTATCCTCCAGCGTAAGCAGGCTAAGGAGCAGATGCTCCACATCAATTTCCTGATGGCTATATTCATAAGCCAGACTCTCACAATTTTGAACTGCCTGCATAGAATTCTGCGTAAATTTGTTAATATTCATTTCTACTCCTCCTTTTGGAATACTGTTAGCTTTCATTTTAATTGCATAATCATTCTGTTTATTGTTCTACTTTATATATAACACGTGTATCATTGGTTTGCAATAGTTTTTTTATTCATTTTTATTCTTATCCAGCTTTCAGAAAAACAAACACAAAAAAGCTTTTGAAATCTTATTGATATCCAAAAGCTTTTATAATTATTTTAAAATCTGCTCTGACTCTGTTAAAGCTAATTATCCTTCATTTTTGATTACTTCTTTAAAGATATAACAAAATATAAACCAATTATGATTTGTAAAACAAAAGCTATGATCGGTATTAGGTCACTAACCAGAATATCTACTGCAACTTCTTCTCCCGCTATTGATGTAACCTGGTTCAACATATTAGTATTAATAAGAAATACAGATATTTTATCCGATAGTTTTATGAAGCCGTCAAGGGATATACCCAATGACAAGAATATTCACGATAAAAAACCTATGTTATAGATTCATAAGTAATCATATGTTCAATCCCGCTTACTCTATCTTTTATCCCTTGTAATTTATCTTTAAAAAATGAAGGAAAAGCCTTATAATTCTCTAACTTGTCGATCGGAAGCCAATGCATATACTCTTTAATACCAGCAGTATAACTATTACTGTTGAGCTCCTGTGTTCCTCTTGATTTCATCAGAAAGTAAATGGCAACCTCATGACATTTATATCCTTCCAAGCTACCCGTACCTTCAAAGAAGTTTTCATGGATAAAAACCATCCGATCAACCTCATACGGGATACCGGTTTCTTCATATACTTCTCTTCTGACGGCATCCTCTGCTGCTTCACCAATATGTACCCCGCCGCCAATTGAGTAGTAATAATCATCTATGTCATTCTTAGCAAATAATATACAATCCTTCTCAATAATGATAGCGGCAGCTCTATACCGGAACCATTCGTTTTCTTTTGTAAATCCACAATCGAAACCCATGCCTTCTCCTTTAAATTATGTACAATCTATTAATCTCAATATGCTATCTTTTATGATAAGGCACTATAATATTATTCCATATTATTCTCACATAGCTGTAGTGCAATTTTTGAAATTATTTCGATGGCACTCATGTAATATGATTGACGTCTATATAGCAATCCACCAAAATACACCGAATTTATCTATTACATTGGCACAATATGCATTCCAGTCGCAGGGTCCTAAGGTATCAATTACTGTTCCTCCATCACTTAGTACCTCATATGCATTTCGAACGGCTTCTTCCGTTCCCATTTCATATACGTTGAACGCCATATTCTGCCAAACATGTTCCTTATTATGGTCACAGTCAAATGGAGCCTCGCTGATCGCTAGGAACAGCTGGCCATTGACCGTTAATTCACAATGTGCATAGGTATTTTCTTCTGTCTTTATTTGAAACCTTATCTCAGCTCCAAATGCCTTGCAATACATTTCAACCGCCGCTAGGCTACCAGTTACATATACTTGTGGACTTATTTTCATCTTACAATTCTCCTTATTTTTATTAAAATGAATATATACAATCCTGTTGTCCTAGGTTGTACTCGCATTCTATGATTTGCCCAGGTTTTATTTCTTCTGCATATATCAAAGTCCTTATCACCATTCCATGGCACACAATAATCACCTTATTGAAATGAGCATATTTATCTGCCACTTTTCGCACTCTGCTTCTTAATGAACTTAGGCTTTCCCACCTTTTATTTCAATTACTTGGATATACTCCTTTATAATAATTAAAATCATTTGTCAGATCTAAACACTCTGAGAAATCTTTATATTGAAATGATAAATCCGGCATCCATTCATGCAAATCCATTTCTACTTTGATATCTAAACCAGTCTCTTTCGAAATAACTGCTGCCGTCTGCAAAGCTCTTGTATAAGGAGAAGATATAATTAGTTCCGCATTCTGCAATCTAATATCTTTTGCCGTTAATATAGCTTGAAGTATCCCTTCTTCTGAAAGAGGTGCTAAATCTCTTCCATGCCCTATATAACCCCTCTCATCGCAAAGAGTGTAATCCGGTTGTCCATGCCTAACAAGATAAAGCATTGCCAATAATATGTATCTCCTTCAACTATCCATCTATGTCTTCTCTTCTCATCTTCAGGAAGTCTTTCACCCTTTTTGCTTCAACTTTATCACAGGTAAAATTAAAATACTCTGATACCACTGTTTCAAGTTCATCAAAATAGTCGTACATAAGAAAAAGTTTGTCCCACATGTCTTCATATTCCCCATTCGGGAATATTCCCTGTAATCGTTTCATTTCACTCGCTGATAGAAATCTTTTTAAGTATTTATTATGAGCACCGGTGGTCACTTTAAACTCATGCTCTATACCTATTTTCCAGTTTAGCATCTTCATGAACATTTCCATGATTATGACATCGTATATATATTTAGCATAATAGAACTCTTCTCTGCACAAGCCTTTCGATATATATACAGATAACCATCGAAACTCGTTACAGGTATTATAAAACTCTGTTTGTGTTGGTGGGTTTATATAAAATGCCTTTTCATTATCAACCGGAATTAATGCTTCAAAATTGTCTTTGTTCAGTAGTATAACCCTTGGTTCCATATTAATTTTCTCTTTATCGATATTTCTAATATCTATAATAGTAAGGTCAATTCGATTCCCATCTGCAAACTGTATCAAATATGCAAATCGCTCATAACCTTCATAATCATAAGGGTGCGCGTACCAATCCTCCGGATACTGGACAATCAAAATATCTCCAAAATACTTTATCCAGCTTTTATCCTTTGTAAATGCATGTATATCCGTAACATAATATACAATATCAAAGTCGCTGTACTTATCATGTACTGCATTCTTATTTGCTCTGGAGCCATCCATAGCAACCGCTCGAATCCTATCATCCTCTATCGCCTTATTCATGATTAAATCCATCATTTCTGATTCAGTACGCAAGTCTTTACCCCCTTTTAAGGTATTAATATTGTATTATAGATTCATACAATTCTATAAAATACTCTCCAAGCTCGTCAGGGACATCAACGGCCACCAGTTCCTCATACTCTCCAAACCCATAGTCATAAAAGTATACAAGTAATAGCTTTCCGTCTACCACATGATATTTATAGCCTTGATATGAGGTGAAAAATCCGTCTTTACTATCTCTATAAAAAATGAATGATGGAGCTTCATCTCTATCAGGAATTGGTAAGTGTCTGGTTTTAACCTTTTTGTCTGAATCAAAGGGATCATATCTATTTTTCTCTGAAAAGGCCATTAATTCATTGAACTTTTCTGAATCAATATCAGGAATACTAGCGATAATAGGATCACGGTCAACATATCCATCTCCGATACTGCAATAATAGATAAAATTATCGCTGTCTGCATAGTATTTATATGCCTCTTTCCATTGACTCTCTGAACAAAAGAGTACTCCTGCGGTTTTATCACCAATCGCGCTATGCACCCAATCGAACTTTTCACAATCTACATGATGAAATTCAACATTTCCCACCTTAATAGGGTCACCTTTTAGCGAGATGTTATCAGGCCATAAGTCACCATAAAATCCATTTTTATATGTAATACCATCAATTATTACTTTATTTGGCTCAGAGCTGCAAGCAGATAAAGTTAATGTAGACAAAACAGCAAACATTGCAATCAATATAGCACCTATACCTTTAAATGACTTTTTCATAACCACTCTCCTACATCTATTTAATCTTTCGTTTAGTACATCCATGCATGTACGGATTATATTTTACAACACTATATGCTGAGAAGATTATTCCCAGCCACTATATATTCTCCTGCTTTCTTCGTTCGGACATTGATATCCCGTCGAAGCCCCATCCATCCGGATTAAGTTCATCAATAATGACATAGTTTGCTTCTTCACAATTCCCCATTATATTAACAAATAACTCTTTTGTCTTTTTAATCATCTCCGCCATTTCGATCGGATTCGTAGTTCCTCTTGATACTTTAATGTTAACAAACGAAACCATCTTCTTATCACTATTCATTTGATTTAATGTTATACCACCGATTGCCCACTGCTCCTCGCCAAGTTCATCAATCGAAATAACTGTAAGGTTTCTATCCCTGCCCATAACCTCAACGATTAAATCTGTTAATCCTGCTATCAATTCTTTCTTTTTTTCTGATGTTACTTGGTTTTTCACTATTTTTACATTAACAAATGGCATCTCTTTTCCTCCTAAGTATCGTTACATCCCTTGTAATTTGTGAATCAAAATACTATTCTCTGCTGTTCCCTAATGATTGATGCTTTACTTTCTTCCAAATCCAATATACCAATAGCAGTAATTCAGCCAAAATAGTTACAGGTATTGCCGATACCCAAATGTTTTCAAAGGAATCGTTAAAGATTATCGTTAAAATCAGTAAAACTAAAACAGTTATAAAATAATATCCGATTGTTCCAAAAATAATAAAGGCTGCTTTCTTCATAGTATATCTCCTTGGTATATGTTAAATTTTCTTTAGCTAAATTAATTGTTATAATTCCTTTTATTTCAACGAGCTCACTATAGAAAACTCATCCAACTGGTATTATCAAACGGTCTTAAGAATAGATTTCTATTTTATTCCTTCTGAAAAATATATGTGCTTATTTCATTACCGTGCATATACTCAATACCGTTTTCTTCCCATCCACTGTAAGCCATACTATCAAAGGTTACACTTGCCCAAGGTCTTTTTTCATTATTTTTATAAAAATAGAAACAATAAACACTTCCGTGCGTTATGTAATATTCGTTATAAACCATTCTTCCCTTATCATCATATAAAACTTCTCCAGTACTATCGGTAGTTCCATAAAACGTTGATGGGCGATTATAAGAAAACGACTCCAATAGTTTGTTTTCGTAACAGAAATCAATATTTACAGGGCTACTTAAAAAATCATCATTTTCTATTTCATTAAAATAGTCATCATTCGTAAGCTTACCTGTAATATTAGTAATAATGTCTGTATCATTATAGTTAAATGCTAAATAATCATTATTATCATCCGGATTAAAAATATCGCCTTTATAACCTATTATTTTTCCCAATTCACTAAATTCAATATAATCCTTATAAAGCCATAGCTTTTGATTTCTATTAAGCATCTTTTGTATGGACCCATTATTTTCTAAAGCTTTATATTCTGTAATGATAGGAAAAGGTATATTAGACATATATTCGTAGGCTATGTTTGCAAGTAGACTACCATCATTACTAAGTAAATTTTCTTTTACAATATTTTGATTTTCATCATATTCACAAGAAATAAAACCCTCCTTATCAAAATCAGACATATTGACTGTTAAACAACATATTGCACCCCCCATATGCAATATAAAAGAGATTTTCCCCTTTTCTTCGTTGATATAGTATTCTCCTAATTTCTGATTCTTGTGATCAATCTCTCCATCCGGTTTTTCCTTATACATATCCTTTTCTTGTAAGTACGATTTGATGATAGCTTCATTTCTATTTGAATCAGATACCGTATAAAAGCAGATTGCATCATACATGCTTTTATCTGAGTAATTTACCTCTTCACAGATCTTATGATATAAAATCAACTCTTTGTTGTCATTTATGTTATGAGAACTCTCAGAAGGTGAAGCAGATATAGTAGCTTTTTTCTCTTCTCTGCTCTTTGTAGTATTTATAGGTGTTTTTTCTTCATTCACTTCTGTTTCCTTCTTAGTGTTATAGGAAGCAAAGACAAAAACAGACAGAAGCATTATTATAAGTATTTTTCTCATTATTTCACCACACTTTTACTGATTTCATTAAGGATAATATTTTTGTTTTATATTGGCATCTTACTTTTCGAGTCCATGGAATATCTATATCTCCAAATAAATGATATTTTCAACCCCGAATTCATTTCTCATCCTGATAAGCATACTTAAAATTAATGGGTGGTGCTGTTACTGATATATAAACGAATTCTTTTTCTGTATCATTATGTACCCCATGAATATCACCATCTACAAACCTTGCAACGTCACCAACATTAAATTCCATTGTCTTATCATCAGCCAGTAAAAGCTTTGCACTCCCATTAACTGCATACCATATTTGTTCAGAGGTATCGTGCCTATGTCGAGGTTGAGATACGCCCGGTGAAACATGAACCTCTGTAATTGTAACTCTATTACTACTTGAATTCTCAGGACACAATAGCTGATAAGACTCACAACCTGGGTTAGACAAGACCTTAATGCTTTCCTTCTTAATAAACTCCATTCTAATATGCTCCTTTCAAATACGTAATCATGTTATTTGGATTCCTACTAACGTATACGATTTCTTTCATTCATTTCGATTCAATTTATAATATTCAAGAATATAGTTCAACCCATCTCTGTTGTCAATCATAGTTTAGAATTTTAGTTTCCGTACTCCAGTTATCCTCTGATTTTGAACAAAACAATATCGACTCCTTAAATTTATCACAACTCCCAACACAATCACCATTCTTGTCCCAATACATACTAGTCCCACCTGCATCCTGCTCCCAAACTTTCCCCACATAATTTGAAATAGCTATATCTATTTTATATTTGTCAACATAATATTTTAATTTATTTTTAAGTCCTTTAATTCCGTTTTCAGAGTAAAATATACTTGATGCATATATTGTAGCGTTTAATTCTACTGCCTTCTTTATATGCTCCTCTATTTCAATATCATAGCATATACCAAAGAAAATCTTTTCTTGTCCAATATTAATTAATGTTAGACCATTGCCTTCATCGAAAAAAACTTCCTCACCTTCGTGCAAATTATTTTTGAAATATATCTCCTTATCTCCATTTGGAAATTGCACAACTGATGCTATAAAAACCTTAGATTTCATTTTTAATGGGACACCATAGACAATTATTATCTTTTTCTCAATACTAGTTCTTTCAAAAACATCAAAAATAGTATCACTATAATCAAATATATACTCATCAGTAAAATATCTATGATAGCTTGTTAATGATAACTCTGGAAACAGTATTATATCAGCATTATTATTCGCTGCGTCAGATATATAACGTACATGCTTTTCTATATTACTTTTTATGTCACAATATTTAGAATTTATTTGTGCTATTGCTAATTTAAAATCCTTCTTATCCATAAATCTCCTTTCATACATCAAATTAAATATACTGCTTCACTAGTAAGTTCTGTCAGCTAACATCTCATGTTCCCGACACCCCTGCGCCTTAAGGGAGCCTGCTTGTAACTTATATTAAATGGCTCTTAATCTCCGACACCGGGTGTAAGCCTTAACTTGTTAAAGCTGCACTTAGGATGTGGGGTGTCCGGGAACATATTGTTAAGTACCTTGGCTTAAAATAAATTTTCTATTCCAAAACTAATGAATCTACTAATGAGCCTTCTAATATCTTGTTATCCCGTCTAAAATTAATTAATGTTCCAATAACACTATCAGAAGAACCAATCATATCTTTCTCATTACCATTATCATTATTAATAATAATCATTCCATATTGGTGCTCATCATCAGTTGCATAATACTTTTCGTATAAAATATACGAGTATTCTTTACTTTTGAAAGTGATGAAATTTAAATCCAGACCTTCATTATCCGGACCACCGCCTCTTAAATAATAGCAGTAAGCAAAGTTATTCCATGAATCATCTAAAATATCAGGATATTCAATCTCTATATTTTCTTCCGTTCCATATCTAAAAATAATATAGTCCTCTTTATCATTTTTACATAATGAAACAACCTTCTGTTCTTCTAATGTTCTAAAAGAATATACGACTTCCTCATTATCCCCGCATAAATTTTCATTAATTTGACTACTTGCAACATATTTATCATAAATATCAGTTGCTGTAAACTCCTTTGTATCAACCAATTTATATTCACCTACTGTTTCAGTATCCCATTCGTAATGTAACATTTTATTGCAAACAAACTGTCCATTACTATATATATAAATGAAATCCGTATAAGAAATTAAAGAATCACTGCACCATCCTTTAATTGTTTTATTCTCATAATTAATTTTTGGAGATGGAATATCCGAATATGTTGGTTCATATCTGAATCCGGTGTCACTATGTATATAAGCACAATACATACTCGAGGCCCCACTATCGCCAAGAGATATTATTAAATCCTCACTACCATCAAAAGTAATATCTGTCATATATGACTCAAAATCATTACCCGAGCCTAACCTTTTGTCGGTATAGTTAATATATAACATATCCATAATATTTTCTTTACTATCATCATAAAAAATGAAATAATCTGCCTTGTGTTGATAGGCATCTTCCGGTTGCTCTATATAATCAATCATAATACGCAGACATTGATATTGTTCAGAGGGCACCCACTCTGTATCCGCTATATATTCGTCTTGAGCTAATGAATATCCTGCGTCCTCCAATAATTTTATATACTTCATATCATAATTCGATATATCAACATCATCTAATTTATCATCATTCTTGTCGTTACTTTCCTTATTCGTAGTTACTGAAACAATATCATCTGTTATTTTATCCTCATCTAGCTCCGGTGATACTGTAATAAATGTATCTGTATTTTCAGGCTCTAACTCTTTATTATTTATATCATTATTCTTACATCCGATAAGACTAAAACAAAAAAATGATAAAATAAATATCAGTTCCTTAGCTTTCATAAATTTTTTCCTTCCCCACTAATATTAGGCATTATTTCAAATAAGCTTGGAAGCCCTTTTCTGAAAATACCATGACACTTAACGTCTCGTGTTCCCGACGTCCCACCACCCTAAGCGAACGAAGTGAGCGGCCGCGATGCGGTTGGGTGGTTCGGATGTGTCCCGGCAATTAATCCTTCGATTTTACTTCCGGGACCGAGGCAGCTTGTCTGCCGATGCGTGAACACATTGTTAGCTGAAGTGCGGTACAACTATGAGATTACTTGCTCATATGTCTTTGTAAAAATGCTACTACTTTCTTGAATGCAACTTGAACGTTCGGTTCATTAAAATTATGATCAAAACCATGATCCCCATTATGAATGGTTACTAGATCAGTACTTACATCGAGATTTTTAAGCTTATCATACAGCATGATAGATTGTTCATATGGTACATCTGTATCTTTATCGCCATGTAAGAAAAGCGTTGGTGGATAATCTTCCGATAAATTATATATGGGATTATACATCCGTAATCTATCATCTTGTCGATTAAGTCCTGTAACCTCTTCCACCCAGACTCCTTGCTGGCGACAAAATAAATAAAAGTTAAATCTAGACCATGGCCCATCTGTGGTCTCTGTTCTTCCGACAGAATTATAAGCTTCGTTAGGATAAACTATAGGTCTTTGGCAGTAAAATTCACTGGGTTCTGCGTACCATTGTCCGAGAATATCCCCGTATCCATAGAAAGAAACAATAGCTTTAAGATTCTTGTCTATCGTTCCAATCAATAAACTTAGGTATGCTCCCGCAGAGCACCCAATCAATGCTATCCTGTTTGTATCAAAATCATATAACTTAGTCGCAGATGTCCTTACCCAATTAATCGCATCTTGAATATCTTCTACAATTGCTTCAAGATTAGTCTCCGGTGCTAACCGATAATCAATGCTTACTACATTAAACCCAGCATTAAGATAATACTCAACTTGTTCAAGTGGTAGCCAATCTCTTGTGCCAAAGATTAATGCCCCGCCATGAATATAAATAATAACTGGAGAATTAGGTTTATGATTGTATACATCTAAATTAATAGTGCACTTATTTGTTTGTTTATAGGTCATGGTTTGCTTCATGATTTTATTCTCCTTTACTGTATTTCAGCTAACGTCTCGTGTTCCCGACACCCCAGAGGCTTAAGGTGTTCGCTAATTGAATTAATCCAAACAAGAGTGATAATACTATCGCACTAGTAAAAGTGCTAGATAAGAATATTTTAGTTGGTATAAAACTTAACGCTAACGAAAACTATCTTAGTATCGGACACCGGGGTGCTTGCACTTAGGCTGCGGGTGTCTGGGAACATATTGTTAGGTGACGTATACTATGCAATAATACGATTTTGATTTTATTTAATATCTCTTTACTTTCGTAATTAACAATGATATATTAGATGTAATAGAAGGAGTAACCGCCCAAAATGTGGTTAGCCTCCGTTACAGTAATTAACTGCCCACCAGCTCGACTAAGTCAGGGGGCAGTTATTTTTTTCGCTTATTGTCCCTATTATTTAAATAGGTAAGCAGTGCAATAATTATTAATACAATAGTAAACAAGTCACTATATGTAACATAATTCATTGGCACCACCTCCCTTCTGGGAGGCTACCACACCCTGTACGCGATTACTCCTATGTCAAATTTATCATATATACCATAATATTACAATCGAACATACTGTTAACTTTTTCAACTTTTAATTATTCGATTATAAACTTATATAAGTCCACCATGGCCCTGCGCCTATTGATATGACACTTAATATTCAACCCAATAAAGTGAATTATCCTTATAGCTTTCTTAGTAACAGATGGTAGAAAATCATACTAGAGCCTTAAGGTGTTCGATTATGACTGACATCAAATAGGAGCTCTAGCTCGGGCACCGGGTGCTCGCATTTAGGCTTTGGGGCGTAGGGAACATATTATTAGGTGACGTATCAAATAAATACTTAATTACCTTGATTATATAGTTTGAACAGTTTCTTAATCCTCTCCATTTTAGAAAAATGAACTATCTATATTTTATTATAATAACTCTCGGAGTATCTTCACATTCTATTGATGCTTTTAATATATCTATAGACAGCTTATCTATTGGACAAAAAACTCTTTTTGATCTTTCTAATTTATATAGAATTTCTTCTTCTAACTTATAAAAAGAACATAATGATATAGACCATATCTCAATTTCCATATCGTCAAAATGAATATCCTTTAGATACTGAAAAAGCTTAACGTAATTATCCTCGGAACAATCCCACTCCAACGAGTAAATATGCTTTTTGTTTGAGTAATAAGGAATATCATCGTAGTATACATTGGTAGGGTGTATTATTTCTAAATCTATAAATTCCTCATTTGTTATAAAACATCTTTTCATCTCTCCATTAGGAAATCTCTTTTTACTGCTAAACAACTCCGGTAATTCAATATCACATGCAATGAATTGGTACAGACTCATGAATAAACACTCCCCTTAAAAGGATTAATATTTTATCGCAAACAGCAAAAACAGATATAATAGACGACTGTCCCCTTTGAGTCGGCCAAATCAGGTGACACCTTGGTTTGTGTTATGCTAATTCAGATTAAAATGCGAAGCAATTTCCTTAACATTTTCTTGAATATTATTTTGTTTTCTATCATATGTGTACCTAAGTATTCATCGCAGTGGTATACTGTAAATCCATAGTTTTCCGAAAGAATATTTGCTATTGTTGTCTTTCCTGCACAAGTCGACCCTCCAAGCCAGTACACTGATGACATTTTTGCTTTTATTCTATTTTTCATCATTATCGTATCCCTACAAAAGATCTTATTATGCAATTTAAACCGAAAATGGATTGATAAAACATTAGGCGATTGAACATGCCTCGTTATTCAGAAATATATACAAGCACGTAAGCAGCTACAACCTCTATCAAAGCTTATATAATATCTTTTCAAAGCATATTGCTTTGTCATTATCTATGTACTTACCATAATTACCTATTTTATGATAGCCTCTGTTCTCATAAAATGTCATTGCTTTTATGTTAATTATTCGTGTCTCAAGCCATATACGGCTATAACCAAATGCTTTTGCACGTTCTTCTATATATGATAGTATCTGAGTACCGATGCTGTTGGCTTTATGTCTCGCATACATCCGCTTTACTTCGGCAATATCTTCTCGATACGGACGGAATGCTCCACAACCTACAGCTTCGCCCGTTACATCACGAGCTATCACAAATAATGCACGGGGATTATCAAGATCGCTTATATCAAATGAATTTCTGCCACTATCACCAGTGATATCTTGAAGCATGTCTGATAGCTCATTAATTAGTCTGTGTGCATCCTTTGATTTAATACTTTCTTCCGTAATCAAATAATGATCCATAGTGTTTTCTCCAATACCTTCAACTTTGTTCTAACCATTACAGCAAAAATCTTCAGTTGATAATACACTCATTCCTTCTTCTAAACTAATCTTCTTATTCCATTCTAATATTAATTCTTCTGCTTTTTTATTAAAGCTGCTGTGTGCATCACCAATTAGTATTACTTCCAGCCCATTCTGCCTTGCTCCATAACATGCTGCTTGTACACATCCATGGGTTACTAAACCTACTATCACTACCTTTTCTATTGATTTTTTCTCAAGAATTGGTATCAAGTTCTTTTCATCAAAAACATTACTCTTTCTCTTATCAACTACAATATCGCTTTCCATAAAGTGTAAATCATGATGTATGTTCCAGTTTTGGGTGCCTTTAGCCAGGATATTTTCATTCGTATGACGGATGAATATAACCATATCTTTATTACAATGAAAAAAATCAATTAATTGATTAATATTATTAAGAAGAGATTCTGAATTATATACTTTCATAGATTTATTGAATAATCCTGCTTGTACATCAATAATTAGTAATGCATATTTTGACTTCATAACTTCCATTCTCCTAAACAAACTGAAGTTTACAACTACAAGTATTTCAGCTAACGTCTCGTGTTCCCGACACCTCAGAGCTTTAAGATGTCTAATAATTATAACATGCTCTCGCTCCTCACAATCCGGACACCGGGTAAAAGCCTTAACTAGTTAGGGTTATACTTAGGTTACGGGGTGTCTAGGAACATATTGTTATGTGATGCTTTGCACGATAGTCATTCAACTTTAAAAAACTTTTTTAACATCTTAGTAAAACTACTTTTCTTTTTTGATTCAGGTTCAAGTTTATCTATAACAAGTATTGAATACTTACTCCAGATATTGTCTTGCGGACCATCCAAAATTCTTTTGTAACACCATGCATGCGGAAAAATAGTACCTCCGTTTATGCAATAAGGATATGAATTCTCTCCAAATTCCTCGTGGTCTTTTTCAAAGCATCCCACGTTATATACACGCTGAATTACTGTACCAATATAAAATGCAAATTCAAGTGCTACTCCATTAAGCCCTTCTTCATTCTTGTCTTTCATATAATCTTCATGAATATACCCTAATATTGTCTCTACATGTTTGATTGAATGATTAGAATAATCCAAACTATAGCCAAATCCTTTCGCAATGTCTATAGCATAGCCACATAATTCAATTTGTAACGCCTCAACTGTCTTCAATCTGATAACCTCCGATTACTTGTACCAAGTTTCACGTAGCGTGGTGCGAGTTTACGAAGCCCTTGAGCCGTAGTACTTGCATTTGGCGAAAGGGTTTTGTAAACCTGCTGATAGATATACTTTAAAGCTCTTGATACCGGACACCGGGTGCAAGCCTTAACTAGTTAAGGCTGCACTTAGGCTATGGGGCGTCTGGGAACATATTGTCATATGAAGTCGAGCTCATATAATAGTCAATACCTAAAATAATCACTCATAATCATGCCATAATAATAGACATCATAATAATCATTAATAATCTTTGTAAAATGACGTAATTTACCTTCTAATTTAAGCCCTGATTTCTCTAATACTCTTCTTGAAGCATCATTGCCTTGCATTACTAATGCCTCAATTCTTTCTATATCTACTACTTCAAAAAGATGTTTTACAATAGCTTTTGTTATTTCAGTAGCATATCCCTTATTCCAATACTCCGGAAGCAAATTATAACCAATCACAGCTCTATCTGTTCTTTTTACAAAAGATAAAACACCTGCTTCCCCAATATATTCGTTTGTGTCTTTAATAAATAATGCCTGAAAATCAGGTAAGTTCTCATTATAGTTATGTAAAACCTTATCAAGATATCTTTTTGATTCTTCTAGACCATCACTTAAACTGGTAGTTGAATACTTCCAAACTAATGGTTCTGTTTTTAGTCTATTATAACTATCCAAATCCTCCATTTGATAATTTCTTAGAACTAATCGCTCGGTTTCTAGTTTGTTTAACATAATTTTCTCCAAACATAATTATTGAGACGCATCATGCGCTCGATTTCATATAACGTGGCGTGTTCCCCACACCCCAGAGCCTTAAGGTGTCCGTTTTTGATTGTTTGTCTATTAACTCTTAACCCGGACATCGGTTGCTCG
This sequence comes from Bacillota bacterium, assembly GCA_023414875.1. Taxonomy (GTDB): domain Bacteria; phylum Bacillota; class Clostridia; order Lachnospirales; family Lachnospiraceae; genus Mobilitalea. Next base: position 157,197 of record JAEZMV010000006.1, read on the forward strand.
CATTTAGGCTATGGGTGTTTAGGAACATATTGTTAGGCGAAGTAATCTTGGCATGAATATCTTATGTTATCTGCATTTCGCTCCTCATTTTCAGCAATAAATCTTTTCACGATTAATGGTCCCATTCCGATGTTCTTTAGCTTAACAGTAAGTTTATCTTCTCCTTAAGGTGTCCGCTCATAGTTTCTAATTGGCGAGTTCCTATCCGTACAGCAGGTGCTCGCTCTTAGGCTGTGGGGTGTCCGAGAACATATTGTTAGGCGACTGTGCCGTAATCATAACTGATATACTTATCAATCTTCAATAAGATTCATTGTAGTTATATACTTAAGAATGATGCCTTCGTTTCTATATAAAACTAAAAATGACGAACTGTCTTTGCGCTTATAGAAATAAGGTGTAGACCAACGACTCCAATAAATGCTATCCAGGTTCAATTCATCCCACCATCTTAATTTTACTGAATTTGTATCGGCTTCTATGTATCCTTCCAGCCAAAAATTGATATCCTCTTCTCGAACCTTAACAGCTGCTTTAATATCCCAATCAGAAGGGCCTGGTAGAAACCCAGAATTATCTTGATATAAAATATGATATTCCGTATCCAAGATGTCTGAATTCAGTATAAAATACTTTCTTAGGAACTCAATTTTTTCCTCTTTACTCGTAAATTGAGAGCTGAATGTATCTGTCGTTCGCTTTTTATGATTTATATTAGGAATTATGGTTATAAGGATTACAAAGAAAAGTGCCATTCCTATTAACAGCACTATTAATTTGGCTTTCTTAAGCAATTAATTCACCTCTTAACTTTTATCATATGTAAGTACCTTCTTCTTTTATAAAAAAATCTGAAAATATAAGTTCTAAGAGAGCTACTTCGGAGCCCAGTTCATATGATATGGCATATAACGTACGTATCTCAGCTACCTCTGAGCTGGACCCTCAGAGCACTTCTACACTGTAATGTTTATTTGTTCACGTACATCGAACTCAACAATATATGCATTTGGCACTTTATCGTTTACAATAGTATCATTAGTATAACGATTAAGTAACTTGTGTACTTTTTTTAATTCATCATACTTTCCGGATATTCCTGCAAAATAATCTAAGAAAACTATTGCTTGAGATGTAATTCTTGAGCCATTTGGTATAATTCGGTATGAAATCTGTTTTTTCTTAGCATACTCTGTTATTTCTTCCAATTTAGGCATACCACATTCCAGATGTTCTTTTGCCCATGTTGCTCCAGTTAATTCATAGACAAGTTTTTGCGCATCAATAGTCACATCATTATTTATTGAATAGAATGGATTTAACATAATTACATACTTTTTTGCCACCTTGCAAAGTTGGTCTAAAAATGTTTGCCGTTGGTCTTTTGGTATATGCTCATATACGTGACAGGTTATAACAACATCAAACATTTTATCTGGAAACTTCAAATCTAATGCCGAAATTCCATTAATAAAAGGCTCCGCTAAAACATATTTTGAGTCAGGAAGGAACAACGATAAATAACCAACTCCACCACCTATATCTAAAATAGAAATCTCATTATTTCCAAATAGCTGATTAATGTGATTGGATAGAGACTTCATTCTAAAATAAGTATTATGGTCAAGCTCATCATTAAAGTGCTCTGTTGTATTATTAATTTCCAGAAGAATATTTTTTGATGCAGGATTACTTTTATCTATCTCTAATATTTTTTCGCATATATCTTTTGCAAAGTCATTTCTTCCAATAGCTAAATATGATTTTGCTAACTTTGTATAAACTTCTATATTGGTGGAGCCAATCGCAATAGCTGAGCGATATTGCGATATTGCTGCAATCCAATTGTGCTGTTCTGAATACCTATCGGCTAACTTAATATATGAGTCAATGTCTGTATTATCTTTTGAAATTGCATTTATCAATTCTTTCATCATTTTTACTCACTTTCAATATAATTTTATAAGTATATTAAATATCTGTCAGAAGTGAATGTCAATAGATTCAAACTCAAGCCTTGCTTATGCAATTTAATAAAAGCCGGCTATTAAACGATTATTTTAGAAGATGTACCTATTATATCCTTGAACTTCTACCTCTGTTGCAGGTGTTTGTCCTGTCGTAAATGTGCGAAGCGAACGGGAGTATTTTGTTAGACGAAATTCTCCCTCTTAGATAAATATAAAATTAAAACAAAGTTTAAATTCCATAATGCAATAAAAAATATTGCCCCTCTTGGGCTTTTTCTGAAAGTAATAGTAATTTTCGTAAGGAATCTATTACAAATTCCTTTCTATACTCCACTAGCTCATCTTGCCAATATCCGCCGTCCTCTCCCTCTTCTACCCAAACAATTTCGCTTTTCAACTTAAATACTTCTGGTGAAACTGAAAATAAACTAATCCATCTTTGTACAATCTTTGACAGCATAACAGCACCTTGATCACTTATTATTGTTTCACCATAGTAATTTAATCCATGTATTGGACTTTTTGTTTCAGGATTGTATGATGGTATCCACCCTAGTGTATCAGAAATGTAATTTATCAACGAATTATCAATGCCAGTTTTATTTCCCCAACTAAATCGATTTCTAGAATACCACTCTGTCCAAGAGTCCATCTCAAATCCTCTTGGAATAAGAAAAAAATCATGTTCTAAGCTCATCTAATCACCTTTAATAAAATTATTTTATAAATTAAGATAGCAAAATAAGTCTACAGTAACAACGCTAACTAATTTCGTCTAACGTCTCGTGTTCCCGACACCCAAGAGTCTTAAGGTGTCCGCTGATATCTTATACTATAAGGCTCTTGATCCCGGACACTGGGTGCTCGCACTTAGGCTGTGGGGCGTCTGGGAACATATTTTTATGTGATGTTGTGAATGGAAGCCTCCATCAGATAGGATTCCGTTATGCCTTAGGTTGGAATATATCGATTTGTATAGTTCATTCTAGCTTTTTTTGTATGTTCAAGTACAAAATAAGTTTTTTCTTTTGTATAACCATCTCTATTGTTTTTATAGTTATGTAATAGCCCTACTTTTAATTCTCCATACTCTGCAGTTACGTCAGGATGATCAATTAAATAATCTCTAAAATACAATTCACTCCAATCACCAAGATATCTAACATGTAAGTGATATACTTTTTCAGCAAATCCATTTGGTGTATATCCCTTGCAAAATGATATCTTTAAGTCGGGTTCATATTCAGTTGACATCAACCCCCAACCAGCTTTTTTTAAATTCAATATAATTTGATTGATATCGCAGAGTTCTTCCAATGTCATATTCGATAATTCCTTATTCATACTCTCTCCATTTAATATAAATTAATAAAACTAGTGAACAATATCACATAACGTGCCGTGTTCCCGACACCCTACAGCCTTAAGGTGTCTGCTCATTACTGTTATAAAAAGCTCCTGATCCCGGACTGTAGCAATAAAATAATTGTTTATTAATCATTCTATATCTTCATGAAATCCACTTGAACAAATTTCTTACCATTTGGTAGTGGAATATCTTCTCTATATATCTTCGAGTAATTAATCCCCATAAGTACATCAGTTAAATCATTTTCCTCTATCTGATGATGCACCTCGGATACTCTATCAAATTCATGAACATAAGGCGATTCCGATACAAATCCATTCTGCTCGTTAATTTGAATAATGACGGAAATATATTCAGGGGACATAACTCTCATATGATGTGCAAAAGCGTCATAGCCAATATACTCAATAAGTAAATTCGCTATAACCAGTTTTGCTTTCGGAATCTCAACTTCCTTATTAGTTAAATCAACACAAACAGTCTCAAAACGACCATTTAATAACGAATATCTTTGTCTGCAGGCCTCTAAATATTTTTCATTAATATCAACACCATATACAATATCTATTTTATGTGTTTCTATGTGTTCCAAACCATTTCCACCTGCAATACCAAGAATCATAACACTATTAACCTCATATCTACACAGTTGCTTTTTCATTTTTTTATTTAATATTTGCAACTGCTGAACAGTATCTAAACTCATATGTCTTTCATATATATCCAAAGGTATATCTAAAAACGGATTCCCCATTTCTTTTCCTCCTAAGTTTTTTACTTTATATTAATGTTAATGTGTTAAAAATAATGTAGCTACTTTAATCAACCCTAATATTGCTATGGCACTAACGTCTCGTGTTCCCGGCACACCAGAGCCTTAAGGTATCCGATCTATAACTAGCAGCTCCGAGACTTCTAGCCCGGACACCGGGTGCAAGCCTTAACTTGTTAAAGCTGCACTTAGGCTGTGGGGTGTCTAGGAATATATTGTTATATGAAGTCGAGTCTAATTACTAAATATGTATTCTACAATATTCACTCGAGCAACTGTTATTTGAAAAGGAATTGTGCATCAATGAAAACATAATGCCTACTATGGCTATTGATCTCTGCTTATTCGAGAAAAAGCCATAATAATATATCTTAATTTTCAGTTTCCTCTGCTTCCCAAATTGTATATAGCCTTTCCTTCGAATCAACTACCGAAAATTTCTCAATTACATCTCCCATAAAATGACAATCAACATAACGATTTTCTGATATTTTATAGTAGCAATCCCACCCCATATCTGGGTCAATATTTGGTAATCCTATTTCATCTTTCAACTGTTCAAGACTGTTACTACGTAATGCAAATGAAGTGAAAAATTCCTCTGATAGCTCTCTATTAACAGGAAGAAATGAATAATAATCTCCTTCAACTTGAACAATGTCATCGGCCATCCAAACGGTTTCAATATTATCTTCAATGTCAGCAATATATATAGCGACAATAGCATCCGGATCAGTAACACGTCCATTTACCCTTGGTCTAATCGTTTGTATATCTTCAACTTTACATACCGCGAATAAATTATTTTCTATTTCATAATAGTAATAGTCGTAAGTTTCCCAAGAACAATTTGGTTCACCTAATACCGATATCAAGTTGTTATAATCATCATTTATTTCGACAACAGCTATTAAATCCTCCACTGACAGATCTCTATCATAATTGGTATAACGCCAAGGCATTCCTTCAATCCATCTAATATCATCCCGCATTTCTGTAGAATCCTGATAATAAAATCCAGGTTTGTCTCCACCTCTATCTTCATTGCTATAATAGTTCACAAAATATTTACTTTCATGAGCCTCTTCTGTAGAAATATTGAGTGTCTGGATACCTTCATTGTCAGGATCAAAATCATCTCTTGAAACCAACTCTACATCAATGTAATATCTAATTTCTCCAGATTTGATTATTATATCGTAAGAATTGTACAATTCAGTACGTCGATTTCCATGATCAATATGTTCACCACCAGATGTCGAGTAACTTATCTCTTCAATCACTGTCGGACTCTTATATTCTTCGAAAAAAGACGTGATTTGCTCATCCAAATCAGGATTATCATTTCGTACATTGGGAGAGAAAAGGTCCTTTAATCCCTCTTTATCAGCCGTATCAAACGACTCAAAAACCTGGTCCATTATTACATGAAAATATTTTGTGTCTCGACTTTCCATAGAATTCAACAATTCTACCCTTGAACACCCTGTTAAGTTACTTAATATTAAAAAAACAATTAAAACTTTCCACAGATGTGTTATATAACTACTCATAGATATCAATACCCTTTCCTCATAACATCTCACTTAAGTTTACAAAAAGCTTTTATATTATTAATCAGTGATGTCAAAATCTAGTTAATCTTTCGTATAACGTCTCGTGTTCCCGACACCCCAGAGTCTTATGGTGTCCGTACATAATTGTAGCTCCTAAACTTCTAGACCCGGATACCGGTGTGCAAACCTTAACTAGTTAAGGCTACACTTAGGCTGTGGGGTGATCGGGAACATATTCTTATGCGCACTATCGCATAGATCTAGAAATGTATAGTGCATTCCAAAACATAATTCATGTACTTCTTTAATTATTCTTCCCAATTCATCTGATTGTCTGGAATCCCCATTTTTCTGCATTCATCACAAACCCATGACTTTTCTTCTATATTTCCAATTTCATATTTTAAAATTTTGTCTTTAAAAACTATTATCTTTGTTGTATCAACCTTCATATCTACAAACCAATTACCAGTAAGCACTTTTGATAATTGTTCAGGAAAATTCTTTACTTTTGAAATAAAGTAAACAGCTGTCCAATATTTCGGGGAATAATTCGTTTTCCACAGCTCTGTTTTTTCTGCTTCTACTAAATCCAATATTAGCTCATCAGATAAACTTTCCTTTATTATTACTCCATTGTACATGAATAACCCTCCGTAATTTGTTATACCTATGTAAAATAAATATCAGATCTTAATTGAGCCACAGAGCCCAGCCCTAATATATATTGTGCATAACGTCTCGTATTCCCGACACCACAGTCCTTAAGGTGTCCGCTCAATGCTACCAGTCAGGAACAACTAAACCCGGATACCGGGTACAAGCCTTAACTAGTTAAGGCAACACTTAGGTTATGGTGTGTCTGAAAACATATTGTTAGGTTTTGTATCATATAAAATACATAAGTCACCCTAATTCCCAGTTCTAAAGAATACGAATTATTGACTATGCTCATTTTGCGGGGCTAAGCATTAGAATAATGTATTAAATCAATTTCAAAATTGTTTCGCTTAAATCCATTTTCTTCAATATGTGTTTGTTTTAATCCCATTTTCATCAATACAGCAGCACTTGCTGGATTTTCAGATACTGCTTCTGCTTTAATAATGGCATTTGAGTATTCATCCAAGACATAATGCATTATTGCACTTGCTGCTTCGCTTGCATAACCACACCCCCAGTGAACTCGAGACATTTGATAATAAAGCCCATAGACAAAATTTTCTTTATCCATACAAATGCAACCAACCATACCAATAGCTTTATTATTTAGTAGAATAACAAAGCGGTCTATGAAGTCTTTGTCTGTCCGATTTATCTGATGTTCAATTAAGTCAATACATTCATCTTTGGTGGTCAATAAAGGTGTAAATGTATATTTTATAACTTCAAAATCGCTCCATAATTCAAAGAGATCGTTTGCATATTTAACATCAAACCCAACCAATTCAAGCCGTTTTGTTTTCAGTATACTACACCTCCAAATATATATAATTTTTACTTCGCAATAGCTAACAGCAGTGAAAAAAAATACAATTATAAAGCCCTGCTCATATTGTTATGTGTCGTAATCACACCAAAAATTGATCTACTCAAAATCTCTATATAATAAACTAGGTTGAATACCATTATTATTCTGATACTTTCCACTTGAATACTGATCATATTCTCCTTTGATTGAATGATAATAAATCTGACATAATTCAACATTAGGATATATTCTTATTGGCTGTATACAGAATATCTCTAAAGTCCAATATCCACTAAATCCTACATCGCCGAATCCTGCTGTCACATGAATAAATAATCCGAGCCTTCCAATTGAGGAACGGCCTTCTAGCATTGGTACGTAATTATTAGTTTTTGTATACTCAACAGTTCTTCCTAAATATAATTTATTGGGTTCTAACACTAAACCTTCTTCTGGGATTATTATTCTAGTTGTAGGATTGGCTTTTTTCATGTCCAGTATAGACGAATCATAAATCAATAATTCATTATGCAATCTTAAATTATAACTATTCGGATTTAACTGTTTATCAGAGTATGGTTCAATAATAATTTCATCCCCTAATTTTTTCTTTATTTCTTTTCCCGATAAAATCATTATAATGTTCTCCTTAGTTTATTATGATAACATGAAGATATGATTATGACACATAACGTGGCGCGGGTTTACGAAGCCCTTGAGTCTAGTGCTTACACTTGGCGAAAGGGTTTATAAACCTGCTGATCGGCGATTTCGCGAGCGTTTCAAGCGCGAGCCAGCCTATCAGTTGCATCTGTATATAATACTAAAAATAATTCTCCATCAAACGATTAACCCATTCCGGTATAATTGCATTCCCAACCTTATCATATTGTGGGTAATATGGTTTAATATCTAACACTGGTGTACCATTGATAGCGTCTAAACCCTCTACTAATAAGGTATCCGCTAACACCTCAATAATCTTGACCGAAGTTAACCCAATAGGGTTTGGTCGATCCTTAGCTCTCTGAGAAAAAATTCCAATCAAAGGCATATCAGGCAAGTTTCTTGGACGTCTCTCTAGATGTTTTTCTTGTATAAATTTTGCTTCATGCAAATATGTTAAAATTATAGCATGAGAAAAATTCTCTAGACCTGTCAAACCACCGACATATTCATTAGCTAATTTAATCTTTGATTTAATATTACCCCATTTCAAATCCGTTTGTTCGCTCACATCATTCTCGACATACCCGATCTCGACTATCTTTAAATCCATAGGAATTATCCTCCTTTAATTCTCCTTTTCAAAACATAAAAAATAGTTTGTTCTGTCACATAACGTCTCGTGTTCCCGACACCCCAGAGCCTTAAGGTGTCCGCTCGTAACTAGAGCTCCTAAAATCCTACCCAGGACACCGAGTGCTCGCACTTAGGCTGTGGGGTGTCCGGGAACATATTGTTATGTGATGGACTAGGTCCATTATTTCAGAGTGCGTCCATGGATGGCGCACACTTAAATTAATTTCCTATCAGTCTAGTTCAATAAGCTTTCTCTTTGTATATCAATGGAGTTTTCATGTTTTCTTTGTAACTCTATTTTATATTTTTTGTGGAATACTTCTGTTAATACTTTTTTAGATTCATGTCGTAATTCTTCCCAAAGAGGATTATTCCTTAGTTCTTCAATGTTCCAATAAAAATCCTGATCATGTCCATTATACTTATCTAAAAATACATTGAATTCGTCCAAGAGTTTTAATTGTTCCTCATTAAAAAGCTTTTTTTCAATAAAAAACTCTCTTCTCAAACGGTAAAAATTATCAAAATCTTCTAAAATTTCATCACCAATACACCCTATTCCAACCATATATTGTTGTTCATCAGCAGGTAAGGATAAAGTGATTAATGTCATAATAAGTTCATCATAGAAGTATTTTAATAGCTCATTATCATACATTAACTCTGCCTCCAATAACGAATTTCTTATAAAACCTATTACGCCACAGATGATGTTTCTTACCTAGTCTTTCACATAACTACTGTATTCCCGAACTGCATTTCGTAAATACCTATAGATATATATATAAATCCGACACTCTTCCCTGGCCACTTTATTACGCATATCATTTTATTTTTTCGATGTCTTTTTACATTATAATACAGGTTATATATTATTACCATATTATTCCTTTAATTTTCAAAAATAATTATAACTTTTTTAACATACATCATTCCTATACCATGAATTAATCAACCGTTTATTCATAACACAAAAAGCACTTAGTATCCTTGCACTAAATGCTCTTTATTACTACCCATATGCTTATTGAAACATATCCCTTATAACTAAAATCCCTGCTTTCTAAGCCAGGTCGTCATTTTATTCTCCCTGTCACCAAAACTTTTTTCCTCCTATTTACCCAGCACGATTTCATCTGTAATATTACCATCATCTAGGTATATGACACGATCTGCCTTGGCGGCGACCTTTGAATCATGCGTAACCACCATTACTGTGGTTCCTTCGGTATTAACCTCATTAATAATATCCATGATCTCCTTGGTTGCACTTGAATTTAGAGCTCCCGTAGGCTTATCTCCGAATATGATATCCGGATGGTTTATTAATGCCCGACAGATTGCCGCCCGCTGGAGCTGCCCTCCGGACACCTTCTTGATATCATGATCAGCAATCTCATCTATTCCCCGTTCTTTTCATGAGTTCCTCTGCATATGCAATTACCTGTTCTCTCGCAGGTCATTTGGTTTTCTCCTCACTCTTTTCACTTTTTACAACCTGTTTCCCTCAATGTTTCTGATACTCTTTCTACCGCCAAGAGCTAACGCAACTACCACCATTAATAACCCGGCAAGGATAAGCATTAGTCCAATTCCCCTACCTTCCCCTGTTCCGATTACCTTCCCTATGCTGCCAGCCAGAATTCCATCTTTCTGTAAAATGGGCTCAAACACATGATCCGCAAGTATTCCACAGGATGCATATGCTATTGCATATCCGATCTGAGTTAGAAGACTAATCAACCCCCAAACCCTTCCCTGTATTTCGTTTGGGATTCTTACTCTGATTAATACATCAGCACAGGTTTGAACAAATGGCAACGTAACAAAGAATAAGATGCATGCTATTAATATTACTGCTATATAAGTACTGGTTCCTATCAGAGCCATAAAGCCTCCACAGGAAAACAAAGCTACTAAAAGGATTGTAACATAATTCTTTTTAATCCCAAGAATACCAATTACCACGCTTCCCACAAGCATTCCGACCGCACTTAGAGATTCCATAAAACCTACAGCTTCAACACTGATTAATGGTAGTACCATAGGTATTAGTAAGGTTTGAACAAAACCGATAAAGAAGCACATGAAGGCCATTAAAACTACAAGGTTAGTAACTCCTTTATCCTTCACAATATAATGCATACCTTCTTTCAAGTCCTTAACGAGATCGAATTTGTCCTGTCTGGGTTTTACTTTTTGTGTACTTCTTCTAACTGAAGCTACTACAAATACTGTTACAAAAAATGTTAGTATATCTAGGATTAGAATCACTCTGATATCTGTAAAACCAAGCATGGCTCCTGCAATGGCCGGTGATATGAGATATTTGGCATTCCCCGCCAGTTGCACTAATCCGCTTGCCTTAGAATATTCTTCTTCTGTAAGTAAGTCTGTTATTGTTGCTTTATAAGAAGGTTCTAGCAGTGATACAAAGACTGAGCTGATTGTTACACCTATTACGATGGGCGCAATACCTATATTCCCAATCTGTATGTTGATCAATATAACAACTAGGCCAAGCGCCGAGAAAAGGTCACCACAGATCATCATGAGACGTCGGTCAAATCTGTCAGCTAAAATACCCCCGATCGGATTGAGAATAATTGTCGGCAGATAAGCAAGCAGTGTTATTACAGATACCCAGGTAACACTTCCGGTAAGCTTATATACGTAGACTGCCAGGGCAAAGGCAGTCATACCGCTTCCGATGTTCGATATTAATTCACCGATCCATATTGTCATGAATTTTTTCATTTTCTTTTACTCCTATCCCCAATACTGCATTGCCAGCTTCCAGAAGGTCTCTTCTGCTACCGACCGTAGGTCGGTGTATAATTATATATACACCCGCAATATCAATTTGTCAACCTGGGATTGATAATTTTTTCCAGGTTGATGCTTGCCTTACCTAATCTCGGCCTTGAAACATAATTTTTCACCGGTAATCAATGTGCTGATTTACTGTCTCTCTCTTCTTTATTCACCTTCAAACCCTGTAGTAGCATTAGAAAGATAGTATAGCTTAGCAGGCATATCCCACAGATTAGCAACCATACTCCGGTGGTGCTAATCTCCAACAGCATACCAAAGATTCCATAAGCAATCGGCAGAGAAACATCTCCTACTAATGTTGATAAACCAAATACTCTGCCTGTCAGGTTCGCCGGAGTATTCCTCTGCAATAAGGATTGCCAATAGACGGAAGCATTTGCAACACAACCTCCCATAACCATTGTAACAAGCATATAGATATATATTGTTTTAACTCCGGATATCTGAGTTATCCCCAGAATACTAAAGCATACCCCAACACCGATTATATATAACAGCATTCTATTTCGATGAATGCTTGAGGTCTTTTTCAGACCGGCAATTATTGATCCAACAATCAAACCCACTCCCAGCATCATCTGAAGATAACCTAGATTAGTTACTCCATTACCTTGTAACTGCCTTGCTAAAAAAGGAAATAAAACCGATTGACTACCGATAAAGAAATGTCCTATCGCAATTATCTTCATGATTAAGACGATATCCTTTTGACCTTTTATAAAGATAATACCTTCTAAGATATCCTCACGAATATTCTTCTTTTCTCTCAAAGTCACAAAGCTGTTGTTAGTTTTGATAAAACATGCTAGAGAGGCGGATATTAGATAAGAAATACCATTTGCAAGAAACACATTAGTCATACCAAAGGTACTTACCGCTAATCCTCCCAGAAGCGGACCCGTCACCGTACAAGCTCCGTTTACCATTTGACTCATACCGTTTGCCTTCGTTAATTTCTCCCCTTCAACTATATCCGGTATAATCGCCTGAATTGCAGGATCAAAAAATGATGCTGCCAGGGATAAACCAAATCCAATCACAAAGACATGCCAAATCTCAAGTGCGGAGATCATGGATAAATAGGATATTACCAGTATAAGTCCGCCTCTGATCATGTCGGTGATAATCAACATCGATTTTCGTTTCCACCGGTCTGTTAACGCTCCGGCAAACAAGCCAAAAAGTACTCCCGGAAGCACGGATATTAGCAAAAACAATCCCATAGTAGAAGGAGAATTCGTCTTTTGCAGTATCCACCACGAGAGTGCGATTCCATAAAAGTTATCACCTAATTGGGATATCAATTTTCCGATCCAAAGAAATGCAAAGTTTTTATTTATCATTTTATCACTCAACCCTTCTGTTTTTTAGTCATCGTAAACTATAAAGTTATAGTCAGGTCAAGAAAATTTTATATAATATTAGTAAAATTCATGTTCTCACTAGTAAATTCATGTTTAATGATTTTGCTATGCACAAAAAGTGGTATGGTAATGGTGGTTGTGATTTTGCTAAATATGATAATTTTATAATGTTTTATAATAAATATTTATTGACAAACGATAAATATCCTGTTATTATCCAATATATCAGATAACGTCTCAGACGGCAAAACAGTTTTGAAGTTTCCAATTTCCAATTAATTTTTTAATAAGTGAGGTGCTTTTATGAAACGGGTAACAACGCTCTTTTTAAAAATAGCTGTTATTCTTATGGGAATTTCGGTTATTGCCATTTACATCTTTTTGGTGCCAGATATTGCGGATTATGCAGCAGAATTATACCCGGATATAGCCAGCATGAAAATTCTTGTATTGATCCATATGTATGTGTCGGCGATCCCCTTTTACTGTGCTCTTTATCAAGCTTTTAAACTGTTAAGCTATATTGATAAGAAACAAGCATTTTCAGATTTATCTGTAAAGGCTTTAAAGACTATCAAGAACTGTGCAATTGCAATCAGTGTCTTATATATAGCAGGTCTGCCACTCTTTTATCTTGTTGGAGATAAAGACGACGCCCCGGGTATCATCGTTATCGGACTAGTCATAGTCTTTGCTTCTATGGTGATTGCTTTCTTTACTGCCGTCCTTCAAATGCTATTAAAAGAAGCCATTGATATAAAATCAGATAATGATTTAACGATATGAGGTGAAGAACATGGCAATAATAGTCAATGTGGATGTAATGTTAGCAAAAAGGAAAATGAGCTTAACTGAACTTTCTGAGAGAGTTGGAATAACCATGGCCAACCTTTCTATCTTGAAAACCGGAAAAGCAAAGGCAATTCGCTTCTCAACGTTAGAGGAGATCTGTAAGGCTTTAGAGTGCCAGCCAGGAGATATTCTGGAATTCAAAAAAGATGTAGACCCTCAAGGATAATAATTTTTTGGTGCACTACCAAGGGGAGGTTGCGAATTGCAACCTCCCCTTGGCATAATCTATTGCGCTACCCGTCATAGGCTATGTGTGTATTCATAATTTATCCACATAAGCTATATGGTGTTATGGCTTCTTCAATTACTTATCGTTTAACTCATAAATACAAATCCCTGCAGATGCACGAATTTGTACGCCTCGATAGTATGCCTCTTTGGCTTCAAGTGAATATCTGTGGTCTTTTACGTATGATTTTGCTTCATTATTGGGATTTACTACCCACGCACCCTTTAATAGTTGCTTCTTAAAATCGGCTATTATTTTTTCCAACTTGCATCTATTTCACCGTCTGATATAACACCCATACTTGATTCGATTAGCTCACTCTCATTATCAGCACTTAATGTAATAATTAAATCACCTTATATTATTTACTGTCTGTAATACTCCCTAATTCGGTCAATATCATCCTTTTCAATTCCGATAAACTCTAAGAAAAGCTGATGAAAATCCGGAGAATTCTTCTCAAACTGAATATGAATATGATCTAATCTTTCTTCTTCAATGCCTGCCGCTTCAAGAATTGATAAAAACGCAGTCACATCCATCTGCATAAAATCCTCAGAAGAATTTTGACCCTTCAGCATTTCAACAATCAGTTTTTGCTGTACTCTTAGATAAGATAATTCCCGGTTGATTTCCTTCATTCTCTTTTCCAATATACTACTTTCATTAGTACCCTCAGAATCAAGGATATCTTTGATTTGTTTTAAGGGAATTCCAGCTTCCCGAAAGGTACAGATCTTACTTAAGCTTTCTTTATCCTTTTCAGAATATAGCCTGTAATTACCCTCGGTACGCCCCGAAGCCGTTAGAAGTCCGATCTGATCATAATAAAGAAGCGTACTTCTGGAAAGATAAAATTCACGACATAGCCTTCCGATTGAATACATGAATAACTCCCTTCTTTTTCTGTTTTTTAATCATGATGCTACATTACAAAGACAACACCTGAAAGAAATTCAATCAAAAATACCATCCGAACTCATTTTGGATTTACTTCCAAGCGGCATCTTAATTAATCGAGGAAGTAGCTCATAATGAATTCTAATAGAATTAATACTGGGTTCTTCCTAAATGGAAAGATACTTCCTACATATATCTAATCTAATGATTTTTTACCTTTTACTTTGCGATCTGTCTTCTGCCTATCAGGTATATTTAACATCCTTCAAGTACTTATTTTTTTAACATTATATTACTTATTTACATTATTTTCTACTTCTTTTTTCACGGCTACTAACTCCTTAAATCTTGTGTCTAATCTGATATATTCGTCTGTTCCCTGAACATGTCTACTCAATTCACCAAGGATAACAGACAACTCATTATCAATCAGCAGCATTTCCTCTTTCTTCTCTTTCTTGGAAGCTTTTTTATCAATACTCATATGCTCCAAATATTCTCTTAATCCATACTCTATACGCTGGACCCTCTGATTCTCAAACACCAGGAGCTTATTGCAAATACGTTCCATCATATATCTGTCATGGGATATTAGCAGGATGGTACCGTTGTAATCCGAAAGTACCTCCTCCAGCTTCTCTCTGCTGTTAAGGTCCAGATGGTTCAGGGGTTCATCCAGCAAGAGAAGGTCACATTCCTTCACGATTAACTGCGCTATTCTTAGCCTTGTAAGCTCTCCCAGGCTTAATGAGCCTATTAATTGGTGAAGGTTGGCCTCCAGAAAGCCCATTCGAAAGAGTAGATTATGGACATTTAACCGTTGCTCCCTCGTAGCTATGTCAAAGCAATCCAATACAACCTTATTAAAATCAAGATGGGAGATATCCTGGCTAAGGTAACCAAGCCTTATGGATGAGCTGAAAAAGATGTCTCCCTGATTCGGTTCTTCCTTTCCCAGCAAGAGCTTAAGAAGTGTCGTCTTGCCACAGCCGTTCTCACCAAAGATTCCAACCTTCTCTCCCTTTTGAATATAGAAGGAGCTATCCCGAAAAAGTATCTTTTCTCCATATGCTTTTGTAATATCTCCGGCTTCGATTACTCTGTTTCCCTTCAACACAGCTGACTTCAGCTTAAACTCTATCCGGGTCTCCTCCTTTGGTTTTTCTACCCCTTCGATTTCAATCTTTTCCAGTCTTTTGATCCTGGATTTGACCTGAATATCCATTTTTTTCGCCTTCGCTCTTAAGAACTCTTTACCTCCCATCTTTCTACCGGAGTCAATTGCCTTCGCTGCGGATTGTCTATGCGCCTTTTCTGACCATTGTTTTAAGTTATTGATCTGTTCCTTGATTTTATTCTTCATCTCTTCCTGCTGTAAATATTGCTTTAATTGAGACTCATATCTTCGTTTTTTCTCTTCTTTGTAATAGCTATAATTACCGTTATACTCCTGCAAGCTATGATTCTCTATTTCCACAATACGGTTCACACACTCATCCAGAAAATAACGATCATGGGATATCAACAAAACTGTTCCCTTGTATTTTCTTAACTCTTGAATCAGCCACTGAACTCCCATGTAGTCAAGATGATTTGTGGGCTCGTCAAGCACCAGAAAATCAGGATTCATAGACCATATCTGAGAAAGGGAAAGCTTTGTCTTTTCTCCTCCACTCAGATGTTTTAGTTTTGTATCATCCCATTCTCTGACTTTTTTTAAACCCAAAGTGTTTGAGGTAAATAAATAATCCTGCATATTACCGATTTCCATTACCTTCTCAACATAGGCTGATTCCTGCCTAAGGTAGCCGATATTGACCGACTTCTTATGCCAATAAAGCTTTCCGCTATCTGCCTCCAAGCCTCCGGCGATTATATTGACCAGGGTAGTTTTCCCTGCTCCGTTAAGACCTACTAATCCTATTTTTTCACCTACTGCGATATCAAAATTGATACTATTTAATATATTTGTCTCGCCATAAGCTTTTTTAATTTCCCTGCATGATAATAATAAGGGCATATATTTTCCTCCATCAAATTGTTATATTTCTTATTACTTATAAATTATTTGATTTTGAATACTGTCCTTGATCTATAAAACAATAGAATAAGGCTGTAAAAGGTACACCTAGTCCATTTACAGCCTCAATAGTAAGTGAAGCGAAAAATCGATACACTTAGTATAAAGAAAACCATGCCAAAGAGCATGGTAAAGGTTATAATTTTAATGAAAGATATCATCTAAGACCCGTACTCAAAATTCAATCTGCAAAAGAAGGCATCAAAATAAAAAAGATTTTACCTCACTTCCTCTGCATCCATATTAAATTGAATTATCTAAGTACGTTAATTCTCATCGAACAATACCTCCGAAGTTTTTATTAATAAATTAATTATAACAGACCTTTCTGAATAAATAAATAGTTTTTAATTATTTTGTTAATGATTCGATTATTTTATTATTGGTGTTTTCCTTTGTCTTTACTTTACATTGCTTATTTATTTGCATTGTATTATAATTGACCGAAAGTATTAGTATTTCTAATAGGAGGAATTTTACATGGCAAACAAGAACAAAAACACCGCTCAGAAGGTTGTTAAGAGTTATATCGATCTTCTTTATATGACCTCCTCTGAAGTAAGGGCGAAAGATCTTGCAGAGGTAATACAAAACACACCGGAAATCACTGTGGAATTATGGGATGAAATGAATGTACTCGAGCTTGAGCTATCCAATCAGAACTCCGTTGATTTTGAACCCGTGGCACCCTCCTTTTCTGATCCCTCCGATGCTGCTTTTATAAAGAACCGTAATATAAAAACAATCTTCGCTGTTAACCTTTGCGAAGATGATATCAACACCCTGATACCAATATTTGAGAAGCTCATTGATCAATACCTGGGATTTCTATGTACCGACAGTGCGGATTTCAAGCCTATTTATGCAGGATCATCGAAAATCTAACATCCTCGATTCTAGTAATCTTTGAGGAAGTACTTAAGGAGCTTTTCAAAAATGAAGCATAGCATTACTAAGCAAGACAATTCTCAACCTTTGAAGATAAAAGCAGCATTATTAGCTGCCTTTCCTTATACCATTCCTGTTTTTACCAGTTATATCGTTCTTGGAGCCGCCTATGGTATCTTAATGGATAGCAAAGGCTTTTCTATCTTATGGACTTTATTGGCAAGTGTCCTTGTGTATGCCGGTTCCATGCAGTTTATTACAGTCGGCTTGCTTGCAGCAGGCTTTGATCCTCTATACACTTTTCTTATTACCTTGGGAGTGAATGCCAGACATATTTTTTATGGAATTTCCATGTTAAAACAATATCGAGGAATTGGCAGATTGAAGCCCTATCTTATTTTTACCTTAACAGATGAAACCTTCTCTCTACTCTGCTCTGCCAAAATACCGGAAGGTGTTGACCGAAAGTGGTTTTATTTTTTTGTTTCTTTTCTGGATCATTTATATTGGATTACCGGTTCTTTGATTGGTGGTATCCTTGGCAGTATGATAAAATTTGATACAAAAGGTATTGAGTTTGTCTTAACCGCACTTTTTGTGGTTATTCTGCTTAATCAATGGAAATCGACAACAAATCACCTGCCCGCCATCATAGGAATTGTCAGCGCCGTAATATGCCGGTTAATTTTTGGAGCCTCAATCATATTTATTATTGCAACAATGATTACTATTTTGATTTCAGTAACATTCCTAAAGGCTCCCATGGAAAGGGGTAAAAAAATATGACTTATTCCACGACCCAATTATATATCTTCTTTGGAATAGTAGCTATAGGTACCATCCTTACACGCTCGCTTCCCTTTCTTATCTTCCCGGAGAAAAGACCAATTCCTAAATACGTAAAATACCTTGCAGAGGTATTACCTTATACCATCACTGGAATGCTGGTTGTCTACTGCCTGAAAGACATCTCCTTTGTACAAGCGCCCTACGCGCTTCCCGAAGCCATCAGTATCATAGTAATTATAATGCTCCATGTATGGAAAAAGAACACCCTCCTCAGCATTGGAGGCGGTGTTCTTTTGTATATGCTCTTAGTTCAGTATGTATTTAAATAATTGCTTCAATCATAAGCTTATGTTCCTTTGATAAATCTACAAACCCGCTACCGATACGAACAACGGGTCTTGATAGAGCAAGCTTGTTAATCATAATCACTTCACCCTCACGGCCGTCAGTCAGACGAACAATATTGTGCAGATAGGATTCTACAATTCGCTCCATAAAGATCATAAGATATCGAGGATCAAATTTTAGGAAACCGTCCCGTTCGAAATTCTCTACTACATCAAAAGGGCAGATAGCATTACGGTATCTACGATTTGAGGTCATTGCATCATATACGTCCGCAATCGCAATAATCTTGGCAAAATCATCGATTTGTTCCGCCACGAAACCATTCGGATAACCGCTTCCATCCGCTCTCTCATGATGCATCAGAGATGCGTATTTTATCCGAATATCTATCGGTTGATCTTTAAGAACCTGATACCCTTTAATTGTATGGGTTTTTATAATCTTAAATTCTTCTTCGTTCAGCTTTCCTACCTTGGTTATAATTTCTTTTGGCACCAGCATTTTTCCAATATCATGAAGTAAACCGCCAAGTGTTAATACTCTGGTATCTTCAGGCGACATCTTTAACCAACCGGCAAATACATTACAAATGAGGGATACATTTAGGCTATGTACAAAAGTCATATCATCATAGTCTCGGATTCCGTGCAGCATCTCTAAAATATGAGCACCATTACGTCCTTCCCTTAGGATTTGATCCGTATCAGCAAGCAACTTATTTACATCAAACTCCTCAGTCCCATTGATAACATTTTGGAAACTGTCTCCTACATTACTAATCATATCAACATAAGTACGATTAAATTTTTTAAATTCCGTAGTATTACGCAGCATCTCAATGTATGATTCTTCTTTAATCGTTTCTTCCAACTTATCATCTTTATAGATTAATAGCCCATAGATGTTATAGAACCTTAACTTGGTTATCATTCTGTCATCTAAACGCGTGCCTTTTGTTATAATTAATTGATCGTTTGATGTATAAATATCATTGGCAACCGTCATCCCGCTCTCAGCTTGATCCATCCTTATTCTAATTGCCTCCATAAGAAATTCACCCCCACTTTCCTTGGTACCTACTATTTGAGTATACCTTTTTGCTCACATAAATTCAAGTACATTTGTCAAAATATAGCAGAACAGCTCTGCAGGGTGCACCATCACAGCCTTCCAGCTTAAGGGGTGCGGCAAAAAGAAAGTATTCTCCATCAGGAACCTCCTTCAGTACTAAACCTTCTAAAAGGACTACATCTTTACCCAACAGCTCTAAATGGACAGGCATGGGGGAATCTATCGGACCTACGCTCTGCCCCTCTACACCAACCAGGCAGATCTCGTAGCGGTTAAACAACCTTGCTATTTCCAGTGTTACAACATCGTTTCCCTTGATAAGTATCCTTTTAGGGCTAACTTCCAGGAATTTTTCCAGTTCTTCCTCGGTTCTGTAGGATGACAACTCTATTACCGAGCATGGTCCTATACAACGGGATAGCTCTAATTGCTCTATTGTCCTTCCGTTATCATAAAAATGATAGGGCGCATCCACGTGGGTTGCATTATGTGCGCATAAGGATAAACTTGTTAAGTTACAGGGAGCTCCCTCACTGATATTCATAATTCTTTGAAAGGTAGGAGCAGGATCTCCCGGATATACCTTTCCACCAAAAAGCTCTTGGGTAATATCATAGATTTTCATACTGCTCACCTTGCCTTTCAACAAACCTTTGAATTAATCCTCTAACGTCAATTCTACGGGACAATGATCGCTTCCCATGATATCCTTATGAATAAAGCAATCTTCTATCCGGTCTTTTAACCTTTCTGAGGTCAGAAAGTAATCAATACGCCAACCAACGTTCTTTTCTCGTGCTTTAAACATATAGGACCACCAGGTATATGCATCCGTTACCTCCGGGTACTTATATCGGAAGGTATCTATAAATCCGCTTCCTAACAACGTCGTCATTTTATCCCGCTCTTCCTGTGTAAATCCGGCACTTTTTGTATTCGTTTTTGGATTCTTGAGATCAATTTCCTGATGAGCTACGTTCAAATCTCCACATATGATTACCGGTTTCTTCTGATCAAGGTTCAATACATATGTCCTAAAATCATCCTCCCATTGCATACGATAATCAAGTCTTTCCAATTCCTTCTTTGAATTAGGAGTATAAACCGTTACCAGATAAAACTTATCGTATTCAACGGTTATCACCCTTCCCTCATCATTATGCTTATCCATACATAGATCAAAGCAGACGCTGATCGGTTCTTTTTTGCAAAATACCGCTGTTCCTGAATAGCCTTTTTTTATTGCAGAATTAAAATACTGATGATAACCCTCAAAGGAAATCTCCACCTGTTCCGGCTGTAATTTCGTTTCCTGTAGGCAGAAGATATCAGCATCCACACTTTTAAAAAACTCCGCAAAGCCCTTATTTAAGCAAGCTCTTAACCCATTCACATTCCAAGATATCAGTTTCATTTAACTCACCTATTCCTTTCCTAGATAAATGCACTACATCGTTTTAACTAGGGCTTTCGCACCTGTTTTATATTCTTTTCCACCTGTTTTCTGGGTATCATTACCTGGTGCCCGCAGCCTAAGCATTTGAGGCGGAAATCCATTCCAACCCTGAGAATCTCCCATTCACTGCTGCCACAGGGATGTTGTTTTTTTAGTTTAACGATTTCACCTACATTTAAATCCATCCCTTTACCCTCCTTTAGAGTAAATATATTAAACCAGATATATCAAGCAGTTTCTGACCTTTTTAATCATGTAAATTATAACATAAATTATTCGCTAAGAAAAATATAATTTTATATTGCATTTTATAACAACGTGTTGTAGTATATAAATATATCTTACATAGTTTTCATTACTACATCACGCAATATTGTTTCTAGCAGATGTATAATGTATAAACGGATTGTAAATACTAATTTTACCCAGACAATTTAAAAGGAGTTGATTATTATGACATTAAAAAACGTAAAAGCAAAAGATCCCGGAAGTGCAATTACACATCTTATCGGAACCTTAATGGCTGTATTTGCAGCGACTCCACTATTGATTAAAGCGGCAAGCCAACCCAGTAGTATTCATACTATTTCCCTTGGTGTATTTATTCTCAGTATGATTTTATTATATGTTGCGAGTACTGTCTATCATACCTTTGGCAGAACAATTAAAATACACCAGCGATTGAAAAAATTTGATCATATGGCAATCTATGTACTCATCGCAGGCACTTATACCCCGATCTGTGTTATCGCTCTTGGGGGAAGCACCGGTATTGGTTTGCTGGTGCTGATATGGAGTCTCGCAATCATAGGTATCATCGTAACCGGCTTCTGGGTACACTGTCCGAAATGGTTCTCCTCAGTTGTATATATTGCGATGGGTTGGACCTGTGTGCTTGCCTTTACTCAGCTGATTAATTCCCTGCCCGGAGCTGGTTTTGCATGGTTGCTTGCAGGAGGAATCATTTATACGGTGGGTGGAGTTATCTATGCCTTAAAGCTACCAATCTTTAATAATAAACACAAATATTTTGGTTCTCATGAGATTTTTCATCTGTTTTGCATGGGCGGCAGCTTCTGTCACTTCATGCTGATGTATCAATATATCGCGGTCATGCCGTAACCCTATTAGAAATAACAAAACCGCCCCTTTCTTTATAAAGGGGCGGTTCGTCATATCTATGTTAAGCAGCCGAATAATTCTGGTAAGGTATCAAGGCAGTAATCTGTTCACACTCTTCATGAGGTAAAATGGGTTCGGTTGCGAATGCTCAAAGATATGTATCCTATCCCGACATTACTGTCTTGCTACCATTTTATTGATTACTACATTATACTCTCCAATTGTTTAATTGTTACAGAAATCCTTCGGGTGATTTTTACAATCACCCTTTCCATTTTACTTCAAGTAAGATTTCTTCGACTGCTTATCTTAACTATAATCTTTTTAATAGCTCCTCACGCTGAACCTCAAAACCTGGCTTGCCAAGAAGTGCAAACATATTCTTTTTATAGCTTTCAACCCCTGGCTGATCAAACGGATTCACACCTAGGAGGTATCCGCTTACTCCACAAGCAAACTCAAAGAAATAGAATAACTCTCCAAGATAGAATTCGTTCTGCTCCGGCAAAGAAACCTGAAGATTTGGAACATTTCCATCGGTATGCGCAAGCAACGTACCCTTCATTGCGCTCTTATTAACAAAGTCCACGCTCTTTCCTGCCAGGTAGTTGAGACCATCTAAATCAACTTCTTCCTCTTCCAGAAGAATCTCAGTTGCAGATTTCTCAATACCGATTACAGTTTCAAACATCGTTCTCTGTCCGTCCTGAATGAATTGACCCATGGAATGTAAGTCTGTTGTAAAATCAACGCTGGCAGGATAGATACCCTTTTGATCCTTGCCCTCACTTTCACCAAAGAGCTGTTTCCACCATTCCGATACAAAATGCAGGGAGGGCTCATAATTTACAAGGATTTCAATGCTTTTCCCTTTACGTAGTAAAATATTACGCACTGCTGCATATTTTAATGCATCATTTTCTTCATAACTACTATTTAAGCAATAAGCTCTCATGCTGGCTGCGCCTTCCATAAGCTTAGTGATGTCAGCACCACTAACAGCGATCGGCAAAAGTCCAACTGCTGTAAGTACAGAATAACGTCCACCTACATCATCCGGAACCACAAAGCTTTCATAGCCTTCCTCTGTCGCAAGATTCTTAAGGGCACCCTTCGACTTATCTGTGGTTGCATAAATTCTCTTTGCTGCTTCTTTCTTTCCATATTTCTCGTTTAAAAGCTTCTTAAATACACGGAAAGCAATTGCAGGCTCCGTTGTTGTACCGGATTTACTGATAATATTGATGGAAAAATCTCGATCCCCGATCACCTCAATCAGATGATTCATATAATTACTGCTAATGTTATTACCACAGAAATAAATCTCCGGGGTTTTTCTTATTTCTTTTGATACCGAGTTATAAAAGCTATGTCTTAAAAACTCAATGGCAGCTCTTGCCCCCAAATAGGAACCGCCGATACCGATTACGAGCAGCACCTCAGAATCCTTCTGAATTTTAGCTGCAGCTTTCTGTATACGGGAAAATTCCTCCTTGTCATAATCAACGGGAAGATCAATCCATCCCAAAAAGTCATTTCCTGCTCCTGATCTGTTCACCAGCTGATTTTTAGCGGCCTCTGTGGAAGTCTTTATCATATCTAGCTCCGTATCGGAGATAAACTTTTTCGCAACAGAAAAATCGAATGATACTTTATTTGCCATGTTATTACTTCCTTTCTATTTTTTCTTATATTCTAACAAAGACAAATATAATATTCAATAATTTTCTGAACTTATCAATTTAAGTGAAATTTTAGAAGATTACGCGAAAAATTCTTTTAGTACATCTTCTATTAATTTTTCCTCCTGAGGAGTCATTGCTTGAATTTTCCCAACACCTGCTACCGCCTTATTCTGCTTCTCCTTATTCGCAGTCTCCTTTACGACCTGATCTTTTTCCGCTTTTATTAATACTGCTTGTTCTCTATCCGCTGCTATTTCTTCCAAGCTTTTCATAAAGGAGCTTACACTGTTTTTTTCCTCGGTAGGCTTTAGTTCCTCCTCAATGCTATGTAAAACGTTATTCTTCTCCTCTGCTTTATGCTGTTTCTTTTCATTGGCCTGCTGTTTTTCCTCCGCCTTCTTTTTCATCTGTTCCCGCCTTAGCTCTAAGGCTTGCTTCTCTTCTTCTAATTTCATCCGATCTTCTTCTCTGCGTCTGGCTGCAAGCTGTCTTCTTTCCTCTATCTTTTTTCTTTCTTCTTCTTTCCTTGCCTCTTCAAGCTTACGCTGCTCCTCTTCTCTCTTAGCGGCCTGAAGCTTTCTTTCTTCTTCCTTCATATGCCTTACTTCTCTTCTGCGTTTTAGTTCATCTTTAGGTTCTGCCTTTTTCATTTCGGCAGCAGCACTAATTTGCTTATTTGCTTCCGAAGCCTGTAAAAAATCACGACGGTATTGTTCAAATACCTCCGGCTGATATACTTCCTGCTCTAACCTAACCTTACAGAAGTTCTCCAAATAATCCAATAGATTTAAGCGCAGCATTCTTCTTTTACCTGTCAGATTGATGCTTTTATCCACAAGAATTAATACCGCACTTGACAACATTCCCACAGCTCCCATGAATAATATCTGATCTTGTCCACAGTTCTCTGCAACTCCAAAGATAGCGCAAACAGGTACGATCAGAAGATTAAGAAACAGAACTTGTCCACCAAGATTGTCCCATGTGGATAATAATACTCCACAAAATCGATATCTTAATACATTCTTATCCACAAATGTATCCACATTATTCACACCTATTTTCAGCTTAAAACAGGTTTCAAATTTCAATTTTATATGCTTTAGCATTTTATTTTTAGTTTCACCCAGATTATCCGACTCTTTCACTAAATGCTTATATACTGCATTCACCATTAAGCGGATAATTAATCCAATACCGCACAATACTGCGAAGGTATATATTACTACATTTTTGTCAAATAAATATTGAACCATAAAAAGCCCCTCTCTTTTCCATAAATTTACATTTATTATAGCTTACGAAAGCTACTTTGAAAAGAGAGAGGTTTAAGAATCGGTAGACACATTTCTAGCGGATGCTCCAAAAAAATATTCAATTGTAGGAATTCATAATTAGATTGACACCATCCGATAAAATACCTCGGCTTGGATCTGTGTTCATGTAAAGGTAATTTGGAATTGTTTTAATCTAAATCATATAATGATAGATTTGGAAATGTGAAATAGGCGTCTAATCTATCATTGGGCACTTCCACGGTATAACTCATAGTTTCATATCCTTCTTTAATAAAAGTAAGAACCCTGGTTCCTATGACTTTCTTAAAGCTACAGGGTGAAATACCCATAAAATCCCCATCCAGATACACCGAAGCACCGGTTGGATTTTGCACATATATTAAGTGTTGATTATCTACAATCTCATCCTCCTCAGAGGAATCGTTATTATTTTCCTCACCATCATCAGGATTCGGTTCATTATCGGTTCCGATTTCATCTGACGTATCTCCGGTGTTGGTATTGTCGGTACCGGAACTATTATCTGTACCGATATTGCTACTTGTATCGGGATTGTTATTCGGTCCCGTCGGTGTTACAATAGTATCCGTTTCCGTTACTTCTGCCGTATCTCTGCTGCTGACCTCAGGTAGACTAATCTTAACCGATTTGCCTGTGCTATCCAAATCCAGTACGCCCTCATATGGCGTATATCCTCCTAAGGATACGGTTATTGTATGTTTTCCATAAGTAAGCTCGATAGGGTTTGCATAAGAAGTAAGCTCCCCATCTATAAATAAATCCGCTCCAAATGGAGAAATCTCAAAGGTTACACTACCGTACTGCTGAACACCGCCTGGGCCAAGATCACTTAGAGATACATAGGAAACCTGGTTACGATATACCGAAATATTCTTGGTGGCGCTGAATTTGCCGTTTTCCACGGTAAGGTTAAAATCTCCTTCGCGTACCGTTATCTCCATATCCTCTGTGATTTGCTGTATTGACTCATAGCCTACGGTGATATTCGCACCTAAAAATTTATCGTAATCCTCCAGTATGACGGTTCCGTGGCCTCTGGTTACAGTAATTGACCAAATGGTCTCTTCATAACCTCGTACCGTAAGTTCATCCTGCTCTGCCAAATTATCAACTGTTATAAATTTATTCCCATCTAGAATTAGAACATCATTCGTGTATTTATATTTTGTAGTAGCTATCTTCATTACATTATCATCCGGATTAATATTTAAATTATTTACGCCAACATATTCCCAGGCTTTATTAGAAATATTAAGATCTGTCAGTTTATTCTTATCCTTTTGATATGTTGCATCCACCATGGTTCCAATCGGAATTTGAGTTAATGAAATTACCAGACCATATTTATCCTTGACATTGGTACCTCCATTGTAGGTTAAGAGTTCTTCTTCCTGTTGATCAACAGCATATAAGGTAATCTGTTTATTTAAGGTATCAATATTCTTAACAATTGCTAGAATCCCAACATCAGAGAATCCCAAAGCTTCGTTTTGTGTATCATTGCTTTGCTCTGTTATCTTACTTTTTTCACTTTTCGGTTTGATATTACTCGATGCTGATAACATCGCTGACGTCATAATTAACGTAAATATTCCTAACCCTATTAACAGAGTTAAAATCGGTCTTGTATTGATATGAAATCTATCCTTATGTTCTTTTCTTCTTAGCTCCATCCACAGTACCCTCAATGATATGTAAACATCTGTATCCACTAGTATTATAGCTTACCTTTCCAGTTAATTCAATCACGGAATCTATAGGATACTTTCCAGTCTCTGCAGGAATATCTCCTTCTTGGAATTTTGCTCTCCTATCGTATTAAGCTTTTGCGTATTTCTACCGGATACCCAGGATTTTTTACCATTATAATAAAAATTAGTGATTTTCCAGAACTTCTCCGGATACAGCAGTAAAAGATACAGTATTCTCAGTTCATCCTTAGAAATGGGTTTAACACGATCATAGGCCTCAATAATATTACTTCCGTATAAAATATCCCAATCATTCTTCTCCATAACCTTACGTATAAACTGATACAGGTCTGAGATCTGAAGTCCAATGTAGCTTTTTTCAAAATTAGTGGTTACCATCATACTTCCTCCGACGTTAAGATCCGTCGCTGTTAGAGGTTGCTTATTAACCCAGCCGGGTGGTATATAATTTTTTGACATAGCATCGGCCTTGCTTTTTAGCATAATAATATTATGATAGGTATAATTCCCGTGGCAGACCCTATGCCGGTTCACCGCCTCTTCTATCTGCCGAATATAAGAGGAGCTTGTCAAACGGTCCGCTGCCAATAAACCCTGTTCATAAAAGGTATCATAGTAATTCAGGTAAAGAAGCTCAAATTCATTCTTCTGCTTCTTTTCCCGGATATATGCCTTGACCCGCTTTAATTCCCGGTTGCGTTTATCAAAGGTCTCCATCAGATCCGGAGATATGTTATGTTCCAATTGTTCCTTTGTAAAATCAACATCCGTTAATATACTGTGGATCCGTGCCAAATTAGCGGAAGCTGCTTCAATCTGAGACAATTCCTTCAAATTGCATTCTTCACCCCAAAACCAATTTTTCATAATATACTGGCAGCCTGCACTATCCTCTGAAATGATATCCTCATCTATCGTTCTTACGAACAAATCCGTATTATTGTAGCCATGAAGTGACAGATGTTCCTTTACCTTGTTCTCAAACAAGGCCCTGTTCTTGGAGCCTTCAAAGCACTTAAAAAGCTTTAGTCCACAATCAGTTTCTAATAAAAAGGCGCCTCTGGCTCTATATATATTGTATATCTTCAGACGATATCTTTTTAATGCTTCCTGACTTCTATCCTCCACAGCTAATCCTCCCAACTAATGATAAAACCCGTCTTACTAATATTATGATATGACTTTCTAATTCATGAATACAAAAAAGAGTTTCGCATGCGAAACTCTCGCTCTGAGCGCTTTCTGCCAAAGGCAGATAAATTTCAATACGCGCGAGTGCGCAACCAAAAGCGAACCATAGTTCGCTTTGCAAAGATGCTTTTTTTATAGGCAAGCTCGGAGAACTTTCCTATAGAAAAAGACCTCAGAAAAATTCTTACGAATTATTCTAAGGTCTTTCTTAACATTTATAATAAGGGGCCTGTAAACATTAGTCGTTCTTCAGCTTTCCTTCGACTAATATATCGTTCGCCATTGTTAACAAGGTGGTTTTTTGATTCAGTGCTGGGTTTTCAATTACTTCCGACAAGAGCCTGTCTAATATTTCTCCCAGCTCTCGTCCGGGTTTATACCCTACCGTAATCAAATCATTTCCATTAATATTAAGTTCCTTTAAGCTGACGCATTCACCTTTGTTTTCGATATCACTGTAAAGCAGGATTGCCGACTGCAGTTTCTCATATTTTTCTTTAGTATGCTCCGGGTTTTTCGCGGAGGTGTCTGCCCTGTTTACTTCAAATAAAAGCTTCATATATTCCTTACCGATTTTAGATGCCGCCTTGCGCATGCCTGACGGAGTTAAAACAAACCGATAGTCATGCCAGCGAATTAAATGTACGACCGCCTCTAAGGTATCATTATCAAACTTTAGCCGTTTCAGTATCGTCTTCGCTGTCAATGCACCCTTTTCCTGATGCCCGTAAAAATGATTCTGTCCATCCTTGCCAAAACTGATCGTATTCGGTTTTTCGATATCATGAAGCAGCATCGTCCACCTAAGAATCGTTCTCTCTTTTAAGTCAAACAGCTTTTCCTCCTGACTGCCTGCAATCATAGAGACCGCGTAGATTGTATGCTCTCCCACGGAATAAATATGATGAATATTATTTTGCTCCGTTCTCATCATAGCATCAAACTCCGGTAATATAACCGAAGTAATACCTGCTTCATAAAGAATTCTAAGGCGGTCAGGGTGATCCGATATTATAAGCTTGGTAAGCTCCACACGAATACGTTCTGCGCTGATATTGTTTAAATTTTGAGCTTTTTCCTTTATTGCCTTCATGGTAGCTTCATCGATCAAAAACCCCAGCTGTGCAGAAAAGCGTACGGCACGCAGAATCCTTAAGGCATCTTCATCAAAACGTTCCTCGGCACTACCAACACAGCGGATTAATCTCTTCTTGATATCCTCCATGCCGCCAAACAAATCGATTACGCCTTCCTTTTCATTATATGCCATCGCATTAATGGTAAAATCCCTGCGTTTTAAGTCCTCTGTCAGGTTTGAGGTAAAGGAAACCTCCTTCGGATGACGATTGTCCTCATACTCTCCATCAAGTCGATAGGTTGTCACCTCATAATGATCCTTGTCCATCAAAACCGTAACCGTTCCGTGCTGTATCCCCGTATCCACGGTTCTTCTAAAAATCTTCTTTACCTCAGAAGGTGTGGCGGAGGTAGTAATATCCCAATCCTCCGGTTCCCTTCCCAAAATCATATCACGAACACAGCCGCCCACAGCATATGCCTCAAATCCATGTTGATTCAATTCACTTATAATATCGTTCACTTTCTGTGGAATATGAAATGTCATAGCTGCCTCCATACTTATTATTTCTTAAACTATTGTGATTATAACAAAGTGATACCTGAATATCAAGGCTTTCAAAAGATGCCGATTATCTACTTCATCGAATTGCCATAGAACGCTCTCCTTCTGAATAAAGATTCTACAAAGCAGACTCTTTATTGAGAAGGACATAGTTTTCTATTAAATAATCCCTGAATACAAGATAGTTTTAATAAAGTGCCAAGGTATATGAAGTATATGAAAGATAATAAAAGAGCCTATACATACCCTTCCACAATCTGGGCAAGAAGAATATGTTATAGGCTCTTTAAAAATATAATGTTTTATGATATCAAATTATTTTAGTATGCCTTGCCCCAGTAGGTCATTGCCTTTGCAGGTTTTCCGCAGCATACACAGGTATCTGCGATATGCTCCTGTTCAAATGGCATACAACGCGAAGTTGCTCCTGTTTTTTCCTTTATCTCTTTCTCACAAGCCTCGTCCTGACACCACATTGCCTTGATAAAGCCCGGTTTCTCCGCTACCAGCTTCTCGAACTCTTCCATATTAGCTGCGGTATAGGTATGAGTATCACGGTGAGCTCTCGCTCTTTCTAACATATCTTTTTGCATGGTTTCAAGAATCTCACCAGCTTTCACTTCGATCTCGTCAAGCGAAACCACAAGCTTCTCTCTGGTATCTCTTCTGACAATAACCGCCTGGTTCGCTTCAATATCCTTTGGACCAATTTCAACACGGATCGGAATTCCGCGCATTTCCTGCTCACTGAATTTCCAACCGGGGCTCTTCTCGGAATCATCCACCTTAACCTTGAAAGCACTTAATTTATCCTTAAGCTCAAAGGCTTTATCCAGGACGCCCTCCTTGTTCTGGTTGATCGGTATAATCATAATTTGCGTCGGAGCAATTCTTGGAGGTAGCACTAAGCCGCTGTCATCTCCATGGACCATAATAATCGCGCCGATAATTCTGGTTGACATCCCCCAGGAGGTCTGGTGTACATACTGTAAGGTATTATTCTTATCTGTATACTGTATTTCGAAGGCTTTTGCAAAGCCATCACCAAAGTTATGGCTGGTTCCGGACTGCAATGCCTTACCGTCATGCATTAACGCTTCGATGGTGTAGGTTGCATGTGCTCCTGCAAATTTCTCCTTCTCCGACTTACGCCCCTTAATCATCGGGATAGCCAATACTCTCTCACAGAAATCTGCATATACATTGAGCATCTGAATGGTTCTTTCTTCCGCATCCTCAGCGGTGGCATGTGCGGTATGACCCTCCTGCCATAAAAACTCCATGGAACGTAGGAACGGTCTTGTTGTCTTCTCCCAACGAACCACAGAACACCACTGATTATACAGCTTCGGAAGATCTCTATGTGATTGAATGATCTTAGAATAGAAATCACAGAAAAGCGTCTCTGAAGTAGGTCTTACACACATTCTTTCCTGTAATGGCTCTAAACCTCCATGGGTAACCCATGCTACCTCCGGAGCAAAGCCCTCTACGTGGTCCTTCTCCTTCTGAAGGAGACTCTCAGGAATAAACATAGGCATATATACATTCTCTACTCCGGTTACTTTAAAATCAGCATCCAGCTGCTTCTGAATATTCTCCCAGATCGCGTAACCGAGCGGTCGTAAAATCATGCATCCTTTAATACTTGAATATTCAACCAATTCTGCTTTCTTTACTACATCAGTGTACCATTGGGCAAAATCAACCTCCATGGAGGTAATCGCCTCAACCAGTTTCTTATCCTGTGCCATAATAATCTCTCCTTTATAATTAACCTTTAAATAATATGGTGTTGCATTTAGCCTTTCAGTGTTAAATGTTTGTCTCAATACTTTTATCCCGGACAGTATGGGTGTTGTAGCATGCTTTTCGAAGAATTAATACAACTAATGTGTTTAATACATTTTGTTATAAAGTGTTTATCTCAATACTTTTATCCCGGACAGTGTGAGTATTGCAGCATGCTTTTCGGCGAATTAATACAACTAATGTGTTTAATACATTTTGTTATAAAGTGTTTGTCTCAATACTTTTATCCCGGACAGTGTGAGTGTTGCAGCATACTTTTCGGCGAATTAATACAACTAATGTGTTTAATACATTTTGTTATAAAGTATTTGTCTCAATACTTTTATCCCGGACAGCGTGAGTGTTGCAGCATGCTTTTCGGCGAATTAATACAACTAATGTGTTTAATACATTTTGTTATAAAGTATTTGTTTCAATACTTTTATCCCGGACAGTGTGAGTGTTGCAGCATACTTTTCGGCGAATTACGAAGTCTGAGCAAGAAAAGTATGCTGTAATACTCACACTGTCCGTACACAACCTATTCACCACACCGAAAAGGCAACAAAAAAGCCCTTCTGTCCACAAGGGACCGAAAGACTCGGCGGTACCACCCTAATTAACTGTTATCTTAACAGTTCTCTTTCCACCGTTAACGCCGGTGATACGTTGTATTTCGGGGAAGTGTTATAAACCTTCCTTTCATACAATGCTCCGAGGCCGGTTTAATAATATCTTCATAAGAAGCTCTCAGCCTTGCACTTCTCTCTCTGTGATGAGATGATTATCTACTATTCCTCTTCGTTGCATTTAAGTGTACCTAATTTTATTCCAGAATATCTTCTTTGTCAAGTAAATCTTCCTGTAAGTCCTTATTACTTCCTTCATCGGCATCCATATCTATTTACTAATAAGAGATATCCTCTGCTCCGTCAGAGTATTCCGAGCTCTTAGTTTCCTCTGCTCTCTCATTAATTACCTTATAGACCGTCATAATAATCATTAAGCCGATCGGCCCCAGAATAAAGCCCGAGATTGAGAAAAGCTTCACACCGATATACATAGAAATCAGTGTAAACAGCGGCTTAATACCCAACCTGTTACCAATTAATTTTGGCTCTAATACCTCACGGATTATTTGGCAAATCAGATAAATTGTGATAAGAACTGCTGCTGTATATATATTCCCGTTAAGTAGTTTAATAATAGCCCATGGAATAAAAACAATTCCGCTTCCCAGTATGGGCAATGCATCCATTATGGCTATGCCTAAACCAAGCAAAACAGCATACTCATTCTTTAATAAAGTTAATCCGAGCACGCAGACTACAGCTACAATGGACATAATGATAAATTGTGAGCGAAGATAAGCGATGCCGGCTTCCGATAGTTTTATTGTAACCTTATGAATGTCTCTATATAACTCATTTTTTTCATAACGTTCCTTAAAGCCGGGTACATCCTTAGCCATCAAAACAGCAGATACAAATATGATCAGTAATATACCTGTAAATCCTATAAATTTAACCGTCAACGATATTGTCCGTTCTGTAATCTGAGGCATAATATCCGCTTTCACTTTATTAATCGTCTGTACGATATTATCGTCAACAACTGTCCTCGCTGCACCATCACGAAGTCCCATGATCTCATCACAGTGCTTACAGATGGAATCCAGTCGATCCGCTATGACATTCATATAGATTGGTAAATTTCTGATAAATGCGATAGCCTGTTTTATCAGTATGTTAATTAATAAAATTATACTGGTGCCAAAGACCGCTATCAATAAAAGTAAGGATACCGATCCTCCAACAACTCTAGGGATTTTTAATCGATGATACATAGTTTCTGTAACCGGACGAATAATCCACGCTAAGAAGTATGCAACGATAAACGGAAATAAAAGCGGCAAAAGATAGCGAAAGCTTAAATACACCCCGAAGGTGATTAAAACATTTGTAACAAACCATCGAAAACGATAGGATCTTTCTCCCCAGGATTTCATGCAGACACCCCCTTAGAATTATTTACAGAGCAGCCAGATTACAATGATTATATTACCGGAATTAAAAAGAGAATTCATTTTCAATGAATTCTCTTTTTAATATTGTCTGTAAAACAAATATTTATATCCTTGGGGATAATTTGTAATTTAATAGTTAATATTATCTTAAATAGAATAATTTATCTATGGAAAATTTGCTATTCTATTCTTTTATTACTTCTACCGGTACATATGGAACTTCAGCTAGATATGCTGCTTTCGCCTGATCAAGCCCTTCCGTTACAAGATAATCCTCTTCTGTCTTTATCACTTTAATCGTGGAGTCAATCATATAGGGAACTTCTTTATATTTCTCCAGGTATACCAAAAGCCTGATGGAATCCTCCGGTAAAATATCTGTCTTCCTCAGCAAGCGTTTTGGGGAAACTAACATTTTTGATTTATTTCCTAAACCGTTGTTATAATATTCTTCCGCTTCCATCACAATAATTTCAGCTATTTTGTCCGGTGAACAATAAGTACTGTCAATGATTAGATTATAATTGGAGAAATCCATATAATTTAGATTATAAATATCTTTATAACGAACTTTTTCTGTAGCAGCTCTCTCCGCCAGCAGCATTTTTGCTTCTTCAAGGGTTGAATATTTCTCTTCAGCACCTCTTTGGTCATTCATAACTCGCTCAGCCGCGGTTTCCAGACTAACCGATACAAATACTTTAAAGGATTGTTCAACAAAGTGCCAGGCCAGACGGGAATCAAAAATAATATCCTTATCTTTATTTTCTCTGGAAATTCTAGCCGTTTCATCATCAATCATTTTATCATATTTTTTATCACTACACATCAACTGGTTCAATTCTAAGGTTGTCATATTCATCTGCCTTGCCAATTCTCTCTGAACCTTGCCCGTGGAATATATCTCAAATTCGTATTTCTCATGTAACAGCCTACATATGGTAGATTTACCGCTTCCCAAATTGCCCGTAATCGTAATATGCATGATTTATCCTCTCTCTTTCCTCGGGGACTTAAACCTATTTACCTTGATTTTTCATGAAGTCCTTATTAATACAGTATTATAGCTGATACCTAAAAAAAATACAACCTTCCTGGTCTATGATAATGTAATTAAATTTGCTTCTAATAAGTTTACATCGTTGGCTTCATGAGTCACAACGATCACCGTTTTTCCCTCAGAATTATGCTTAATGTACTCAATTACCTGCTTTTTTAACGTGTCATCCAGTCCCTGGAAGGGTTCATCCAGAACCAGCAAATCGCTTCCTGCCAGTATCGCACGAACAATCGCAACTCTGCGTCTCATCCCTCCACTAAAACTCCTAACCGGCTTATCTAAGTGTTCCTTGAGGCCTAACGCCTGAAGCTCCTGTATTACCTGTTCATCGGTAACAGTATTTTCACTTGTCAGCTTTATATTCTGAAGTGCATTCCAATGTTCAATCAAACGGTCCTCCTGAAATACTGCTGCCATATGTTTACCGTTAATTCCGATAACCTCTCCCGAATCCGGTGTTATCAGTCCTAAAAGTATATTTATTACGGTGGTTTTTCCGATACCGGAGGCTCCCATCAAACAGTTGATCTTACCCTCTTTAAAGGTAACATTCAAATCCTTAAGCATCACTTTGTTATTAAATTGCTTATTTATATTTAATAATTGAATATCCATTCGGGCCTCCCTTCTATCGTATTCATTCTAGCTACCTCTACTCCAACTCCTTACTTACTGGGTTCTTGTGAAAAGTTCGAAGAAAAAACATGACCGCTCTCTCAAATAATATACTAATGACAATGATTACGATTGTCCAGGCAAACTGCTCTTTTGTCACTGCATATAGTTTTGCTTCATACAGGTGTCTTCCAATAGATCCGGAAGGGTAAGCGATTACCTCTACCGCAATACCTGCTTTCCAGCCTAACCCTAGCCCAACAGATACCGCTGATAACAGATAAGGCATTACGGACGGGGTATAGATTGCAATTATCTTCTTAATCCTACTCACATGAAACACCTTCGCCATTTGAAGCAGCTTCTCATCTGTTTCTTGCAAGCCCTGCCAAACATTTGAGTAAACCAGCGGAACTACCATTAAGAAAGTGGTAAGCACGGATAGGTTTTTTGCCTGAAGCCATAGCAAAGCAAGTATGATAAAGGAAGCAACCGGCATAGCCTGTATTATCTTCATCAGAGGGGTGAACAGTTCTTTGATCACTCGATTAACATAAGCTCCTGTTGCCAGCAGCACCCCAAAAATAAGCGCCAGAAAAAATCCACACAAAATTCGCAACGAGGAAAATAAAATGGCTTCCCAGAATTCCCTTCTTTTTACCATCTCAATTAAGGTAGCTGCTACTAGTACCGGAGATGGTAGTATTAGCTCACGGCCAATCTTCAAACTTATCATTTCCCAGACTAGGAGCCAGAAGAGCACGACTGATAGTTTGATCAGATATTTACTGCATAATACTTTTACTGATTCTTTCTTTTTCATATCGTCATCTCCTTTGCCTTTTTCGGATCTATTATTACATTTTATTAAACGATTATCTATGGTATATAATAAAAATTGTCATCCGGGAGTTTACCTCCTACTGCCTTCGGTTCCTGGTTGAAGAGTGTTGTCAGATAACCGCTTACCTTCTCCTTCATCTCTTCTCCTTGGATTAACGTGATATTACAATAGGGTATTGCCATTTTTATCGGCTCAGCTTTAAAGATATCAAACTTTTCCACCAAAACCGCAGCCTCATCAACCTTTTCATTCACAAATGCAGCAGAGGCGATATATTCCTCCATGAAGGCATCAAAGGCTTCTTTGTTTTTATCTAAAAACTCGTTTCTAACGATAACAACACCGGTAACAACCGTACTCCCATCCGTGCTGATTGCATCCCATTCTTCTGCTACATTTAAAGCCATACGTATCTTATCATTTTTCATCATAACCGTTGTAACATAAGGCTGTGGAAGCATAGCAACAGCGTCCGCTGATTCCTCCAATATAGCTGCAACCTCCGTTGCTTCTGTCTTATATTCAATTGTTACATCCTTCTCCGGATCAATTTTGTGCGCTGTCAATAAATAATTCAAGGTAAACTGAGGTGTTGTACCAAGTCCTGTGGAATAAATAGTTTTACCCCTAAGATCTTCAACTGTTTTAATCGTATCACCGGTCTCTACGATATATAATACACCTAACGTATTGATACCGGCCAGCTTAATCTCACCTTCCGTCATATTATATAAAACCGAGGCCAGATTACAGGGTACCGCCGCTATATCAATATCTCCCTTTACCAGACCTGCTGTTATTTCATCCGGGGTTCCTGCCACCGTAAAACTATAACGATTCGCCGCAATATCTGATGTGGCATCTTCCATTATTTTTACCATACCGATTGCTGTCGGCCCTTTTAAGGCAGCGATATTAATATCTATTTTTTCCGTAACCGTAGTATCCTTCGTTGTATCTTCTTTTGTTGTGTCCTTATTCGTTGTTTCTTCTTTTGTCGTATCCTTATTCTCTGCTTTCTCCTTGGTACATGCTGCAAGCATTAAGAAGCAAGCCAGTATTAATAGTATCGTGTATAATCTTCTCATCACTATTTCTCCAATCTAATTGTTTTTTTCATAAAGAAAGCAGCCTTTACTTTTTTGAATAAACTGTTTTAACATTAACACCTTTAATCATTCCCAGCTTTCCTGCAAGCGTGCTAATAATATCTGCCTCGGCATTTATAACTACGCTGATGATGCTGATATTTTTCTCCCGATAGGGTAACCCCATCCGTCCAATGATATACTGCCCATAATCATGCAGCAAACTATTTAACCGCTCCACTGCTTCCATATCCTCTACGATTATGCCAATAAGTGCTACTCTGGTTTCCATGTCGTATTCTCCTTTCTAAATGCAAAATTCCCTATGCCATAACGACATAGGGAATACGATAATCATGTAATATCACCTTATGGGTCGGTTAATCCTACCATTAGAATGAATGCCTTTTATCACACCTATGCCTTTCCCTCAGGAAGCCCTTTGGAATCAGCTAGGATAATATTAACATCTTGTTAATTCCATGTCAATAATGTCAGCAGCAATTACCGGATTTTCCATCCTCCTTCATGATTGAAAAGTGTCTCATCATTTCCGCTAATTCTTCAAATTTAGAATAATTCAACGAATAATGAATCCACTTTCCCTCTCTTCTGCAATGAATTAGCCCCACTTCGCACAGAATTCTCATATGATGGGATAATGTCGGCTGCGATATTTTTAACTGCTCCAATATCTTGCACGCGCACCGCTCTCCTTCGGTTAAATATTCCAGGATAATCAACCGGTTGGGATCGGAAAGCGCTTTTAATGACATAGCTCTTTGAAGATAAATTTCTTTCATCGCCTACACCTCACCAATACATTCATATTTATACCTTAAAGCGATATCCCACACCCCAGATGGTCTCAATATACTGCGGCTTTGACGTATTGTATTCTATCTTTTCTCTTATTTTTTTAATATGCACTGTAACAGTTGCTATATCACCTACTGATTCCATGTCCCATATTTCACGGAATAATTCATCCTTTGTGTATACGTGATTTGGATTCTCGGCCAGGAAGGTTAGCAGGTCAAATTCCTTTGTAGTAAATATCTTTTCTTCTCCGTTTAAAAATACTCTCCGTGCGGTTTTATCGATCTTCAAACCACGGATTTCGATCATTTCATTTTCTTTCACACCGGAACCAATTAAGCGCTCATATCTGGCAAGATGAGCTTTTACTCTGGCCACTAACTCACTTGGACTGAACGGTTTCGTAATATAATCATCCGCGCCTAATCCTAAACCACGAATTTTATCAATATCGTCCTTTTTGGCAGAAACCATAATTACAGGGATGTTTTTTATCTCACGAATTCTTTTACAAATCTCAAAACCATCCAGATTCGGCAGCATCAGATCAAGTATAATCAGATCGTAGTCCTCCGTTAGTGCTTTTTTCACCCCGATATCACCGGTTGTTTCAACCTCTACTTCAAATCCACTCAGTTCCAGATAATCCTTTTCCAGTTCTGCAATTGCCAACTCATCTTCAATAATCAAAAGTCTGCTCATCTTTTTACACCTCTCTTTTTTAACGTAAAGCAAATTGTTGTACCTACACCCGGTTCACTTTGAGCCCATATCTTTCCGGCATGATCATCAATAATTTTTTTGGAGATTGCAAGTCCTAATCCGCTGCCTCCCTTTTTCGAATTACGCGAAGTATCTGCCCGATAGAAACGGTCAAATATATACGGAATATCAGCCTTAGGAATTCCTACCCCATTATCTTCGATTTCAACTTGAACATAGGAACCGATATCATGAATGCGAATTTGTATAATTCCCTTTTGCTTATCGAGGTACTTTACAGCATTTCCGATAATATTATTAATTACCCTCTTCAACTGCTCAGCATCCGCAATTACTTCTACTTCGGGTTCCACCTCATTATGATAGAGGATTTCTATATTCTTAACCTCCAGATCTAATCCGATATCCTCAATACAATCATCAAAATATCCATGGAGGTTAATTTCTTTAAAGCTGTATGGTATGGTATTACAATCTATTTTAGCATAAAATGCCAATTCATCAACTAATATCGACATATCATTTGCTTTCATAAAAATGGTTTTCAGATACTTTTCCTGCTTTTCTAATGTATCCGCTACCCCATCAATTAAGCCCTCCGAATATCCTTTTATGGCCGTTAATGGGGTTTTTAAATCATGAGATATGTTACTAATCAGCTCTTTAATATCTTCTTCGTACTGAAGCCTGCTGTCGATCAGCTCCTTCAAACGAATTCTCATTTCCTCAAAATCATCGCAAAGCTGTCCGATCTCATCTTCTGTTTCTGACTCGACAGAATAATCCAGGTCTCCATCCTTTATCTGGTTCATCGCAACCCTGAGAATATTCAAAGGACGTATGATGCTTCGGTAGATCCATACCATTAAGATAATTGCGGTAAAGCATAGGATAATAACAAAGGATATGATACTCTGAGTTAAGATTGCCTTTATCTGTGGAACCAGTGTATTCAAGTCAGTGATGACAAAGATGGTACCTTCACCCCCGTCGGAAAAATAGAAATCCTGTGCCTTAACCAGAAACGGATCTCTGCCACCAATATAAATACCACCGTCTACATCCGTATTATATACACCGAATTCCTGCAAGTCATTCGCTATCCTATGCAGCTTATCTTCATTTCCGATAAAGATAAATTCTTTGTTCTTACGAACTGCAATAAAGGAGTATTTATCGGATAAATCCTGATTCAGCCTCTCTATATATTCCTCGTTTTCTAATTGCTGTGGGTACTTGAGAGCTGCCAATTTAATCTCGTTATAGGTTCCTCTGGTCAAACGATTTAGTATTTGGGTGGGATTCGTGATAATCTGTAATGTATCAACTTCCACATCGTAGGATTCTTGGATGGAGTTCATCTGCAGACTGACAATCGTTCCGGCCGTTACTGCAACCAACATAATTGGCATAGCAATCATGATAAAAAATGCTGTTAGAAGTCTGTCCTTCAGTCTCACTTTCCCTCTCTCCTTCCATAATATCCTTAATTTAAATCTGACCTCCTGGTAACTTGCCCTTTACACTTGAGTTCAGTATAGCACTAAACTTCAATTTATGCATAGAAAATAACTATGAATATTTCTAAAGTTTTCATGAATTGTTTTTCGTTTCTTAAGAACAAAGAGTCTGCTTTGCAGACTCTTTTCTTTGAACGCGTTCAATTTCCTCGTATTACATAAATAAGTGGGCTGCTACAAAGTAATGTAACATCCCACCTATTTATCCTAAGGTATATCCTTAAGCCTATCTAATCATTATTTTAAGTATGCTTTTAGGTCATTCGCTTTATCGGTTCTTTCCCATGGCAGATCCAGATCTAATCTTCCAAAATGACCATATGCTGCTGTCTTTTTATAAATAGGTCTTCTTAAGTCCAGCATTTTTATGATGCCGGCCGGACGAAGGTCAAAATGCTTACGGATTATTGTAACCAGTTCTTCATCCGAAAGCTTTCCTGTCCCAAAGGTTTCAAGCATGATAGAGGTAGGTTCTGCAACCCCAATTGCATAAGATAACTGTATTTCGCAACGGTCGGCTAATCCGGATGCCACTACATTCTTTGCTACATAACGCGCAGCATAAGAGGCCGATCGGTCAACTTTGGTACTGTCCTTTCCGGAAAATGCACCGCCACCATGTCTGGCATAACCACCATAAGTATCTACAATTATTTTCCTTCCTGTTAAACCGCTATCGCCATTTGGTCCACCGATTACAAAGCGTCCGGTGGGATTAATAAAGAACTTGGTTTTATCATCTACCAGCTCCTGAGGTAAAATAGGATCCAAAACAAATTTCTTAACATCCTTGCGAAGCTGTTCTATGGTTACCTCTTCATTATGCTGCGTAGAGAGAACTACTGCATTCAGGTGAATCGGCTT
The DNA here is from genome assembly GCA_023414875.1 of Bacillota bacterium. Classification (GTDB taxonomy): domain Bacteria; phylum Bacillota; class Clostridia; order Lachnospirales; family Lachnospiraceae; genus Mobilitalea. Next base: position 198,470 of record JAEZMV010000006.1, read on the forward strand.
CCCATTTTCATCATATTCAACGGTAACCTGGGATTTACCATCCGGGCGAAGGTAGTTTAAAATTCCGTCTTTTCTAGCCTTGGTCAGCTGCTTTGTTAATTTGTGTGCCAGTGATATCGGATATGGCATAAACTCTTCTGTTTCATTGGTTGCATAACCAAACATCATACCCTGATCACCTGCACCAATTTTCGACAGCTCTTCATCCTCCGTCGCACGTTCTTTCACCTCAAGAGCGGTATCAACACCCATCGCAATATCCTTCGACTGCTCATCGAGTGCTACGATAACGCCGCAGGTATTTGCATCAAATCCATACTCAGATTTATCATAGCCGATTTCTCTGATTGTATCTCTGGCAATTTTTTGAATATCTACATACCCTTCGGTCGTAATTTCACCCATAACAAGCACTAAACCGGTAGTTATAGCTGTTTCACAGGCCACTCTACTCATTGGATCCTGCTCTAATAAAGCATCTAATACCGCATCAGAAATCTGATCACATATTTTATCCGGATGACCCTCTGTTACTGATTCTGAAGTAAATAATCTTTTTTGCATATAGTACCTCCAATTCTAACATAAAAGAATGTTTATTGATTCAATAGGACGAATTCTCCTATTGAACAAAAAATAAGCCCACAATATGTGGACTTGACACCAAGGTTAATCAAATCCTCTTATTGTTCGATTACTCGCTCAGGTTGGCACCTTCCGTTATCGGGGTTGCCGTGACTTCATAGAGCCTTACTCTCCGTCACTCTGAATAAGAGAAAATAAAAATATGAACTTATTTCGTTATTTATATTACAAGAATAATACGAATTAATCGGTTCGTCAAGTACTCTTTTTATATTGCTTGCAGATTGTCCCATTTCATTCATCCTTGTGTATATAGTCAATTATTTTATCATAATAATTGACTTTTTGACGCATTATCCATATACTGTAGTTGTAACTGTATCGTAGCTAAGTAATAATGCTATAACGTCTCCATGAAAGGAGTACTGTATCGTACAATACAGACAAAGAATCAATATGAACATCTCAAAAATTTTAATCAGCCAAGCCGTACCTGGCATGGTGGTAGCGGATGATGTATTTACCCAAGATAATCACCTAATTATTTCGAAGGATACTACATTAACCGATAAAATTATAACCAGGCTGGAATTCTACTCTATCATTGATGTTAGTGTATATTCAATGTCTACTAACCCAGTAAGCGAAATTCTGAATGATAAGTCTACTTATTATGAGAACATCAAGAAGAGTGAAGCTTTTCAGCGCTTTCATTTAGCATATAAGAATACCGTGAACGAATTTAAACTGACCCTGGATCATTTTATATCTGTTCAAAAGGATTTGGATACGGAAAAACTGCTTTCGGATACCAGTAATATTTTAAATCAATACGAATCTAATATTGAACTGTTTAATATGCTTCATTGTATTAGACAATATGACGATACCACCTATGTCCATAGTCTGAATGTTGCATTAATCTGTAATATCATCGGAAAATGGCTGAATTTTTCAAGCAAGGATTTGGAAGTAATCACGTTATGCGGTATGTTACATGACCTCGGGAAATTAATGATTCCCTCCAATATTATTACAAAGCCTTCGAAGCTGACCGACGAAGAATACTCTACAATTAAAACACATACCTTACGAGGCTATAATTTATTAAAAAGCAAACAAATCGACCCAAGAATCAAACATTCTGCTCTTATGCATCATGAGCGATGTGACGGAAGTGGCTATCCCTACAGTTTTTATAGTGAACAAATCGATCCCTTTGCAAAGCTAGTCTCTATTGCAGATGTATATGATGCCATGACCTGTGCCAGAGTATATCGTGGTCCTTTATGCCCCTTTGAGGTTGTAACTATATTCGAGACCGAAGGGTATACAAAATACGATCCAAAATATATTATGATCTTTTTGGAAGGAATTGTTCAAACTTATATAAATAATACCGTTCAGCTGAGCAATGGAATGATCGGCGAGATCATTTTAATTAATAAATTAGAATTATCCAGACCGGTAATAAAGGTAAATGATACCTTCATAGATCTTGCAAAGCAAAGAGACTTACATATTGCCTCACTCGTTTAATAAAATCATAAATAAAGGACTGTTTCCTTCATCTGGAACAGTCCTATTTATCACCTAGCTAACCTTTAATTTAAATTTTCTAATTGCTTTGGTGTCTTCCGAATCTATTTTAGCTATCATTGCACCTAGCTGCTGCATCTTGGCCTCCAGCTTCTCATAACCTCTCTCAATGAATTCAACATTCTCAACAATTGTATAGCCTTCTGCCATAAGACCTGCTATTACTAAGGCTGCACCACCTCGTAAATCAGGAGCCGATACAATAGCACCGGTAAGCTTATCCACTCCCTCAATAATCGCTGTATTACTTTCTACTTTAATGTTCGCACCCATACGGGATAACTCGTCAACATATTTAAAACGGTTTTCGAATATACTCTCTGTTACAATACTTGTTCCCTTTGATATCGCTAATAAGGTTGTCATTTGTGGCTGCATATCCGTTAAAAATCCGGGATAAACCAAAGTTTTCAGATGCGTGTTCCCTAATCTGCCGCTTGCTATTACACGGACTGCATCATCAAATTCCTCAACCTGGGCTCCAATTTCCAACAATTTTGCAGTAAATGCTTCCAGATGCTTGGGAATAACGTTCTTAATTAATATGTCACCCTTTGAAGCAGCAGCTGCAAACATGAAAGTTCCTGCTTCGATCTGATCCGGAATAATAGAATATTCCGCACCATGAAGCTTAGATACTCCCTTAATACGAATCACATCTGTACCTGCACCCTTGATATTTGCTCCCATACTATTTAAAAAGTTAGCAACATCAACTACATGGGGTTCTTTAGAAGAATTTTCAAGTATCGTTGTCCCCTCTGCCAGACATGCAGTCATAATTATATTAATGGTTGCACCAACACTGGATACATCAAAATAAATATGGGCACCGGTTAAATTCTCTGCCTTAGCACAAATCATTCCGTGTTCAATCTTAACATCTGCTCCTAACGCTTCAAAACCCTTAATGTGCTGGTCTATGGGTCTGCTTCCGATATTACATCCCCCGGGAAGTGCTACCTTTGAATTTCTATATTTTCCTAACAAAGCCCCTACCAAATAATAGGAAGCACGAATTTTTCTTACATAATCGAACTCTACATCGACGGAATTGATTTTACTTGCATTTATCTTTACGGTACTTCTGTTGATACGGTCTACTTTAGCACCAATATCCTCAATTGCCTGTAATAATACATCAATATCCCTTACGTCTGGAACGTTCTCTATTTTAACAGTTTCATCTGTCATAATCGCAGCTGCTATAATGCCAAGGGCCGCATTCTTATAACCACTTATTGTCACCTCTCCAACGAGCGGTTTCCCACCTTTAATTATATATTGCTCCATTGCGCACCTCTATTAGTTTTATCGAACTTAAGTTTGTTACTTTTGCATATAAAAGTCATTCATTATTTGTTAAATTTTAAACACCAATTTGATTATACCACAAAGTAGTGTTTTGTAAATTGTTTTTTAAAATTTTCCATTTTTCTGAAATATTACTACGCTTCAATCTCTGTCTTTTCATGTTCACATCCCCTTTACATACAAATTATTATACTAATATTTTAATTCTTGAGAGCTTTTATATTCGTACGCTTGTTTGTATTTCATAAGGAATTATTAATCGTTTTTTACACCTCTTGTAACTTTGATAACCTTATATTAACATTTTTAGTAATCTTAACCTATATTGAAGTTTCATGTCAATATGCTATAATATTAATATAAAGTATGAATTATGATTTATACTTTAACATCAATTCAAGTAATATAAATCAAGTGAAAGGAGATGATACCATGGCTTCCAATTTTATAACAATTGAATCTATCGTTGGCAGTGGAAAGAGTCGTGTTAAACAAAATTTAAAATATAAAACCAGTAGCTTTGTTTGGAGAATTAAGTTTACCGCTCCTCTAAATCCGTCTTCGGTTAATAATCGTAATTTATATGTAACCTCATTAAACCAGACACCACTTCCCACTAATATCCGTTATGATACCTTAGATAACTGCATTGAGATTGAACCTCTGGCCCCTTATACAAAAAACGAATCCTATCTCCTTCATGTTACTACCAATGTAAAATCAAAAAAGGGACAATCTCTGCCGAATGAAATTACAATCCAATTTAAAGTCTAATTCTTAAAATCCTCTGGAAGTATGGACAGGACTTCAACGTCCTTTAATCGACCTTGTGAAGCAAGCTTTGATAACTGCCCTCCTGTCCTTATGTCCGCAAAGTTCATAACTTCCTGCATCAGATTATCAATCTGCTCCAGGTATCTATGCTGCTCTGATTTCTTTACTATATGGCTGATTTTACTCTTTAGTATTACTTCTGCCTTTGGACTCAAACGATAATCCTGTTGTTTTAAACACGCACAAGCAAAACTCATCAGGTCATCTACCGAATATTGAGGTAAATGAATCCGATTCTTTAATAAATCCATCAACTTAGGATACTCTCTAAAAAGCTTGTTCATATTCATCTTGTTTTCTTCAAAAATTACGGCAATATCTCCATTTAAGCTTTGAACTAACTCCAGTAATTTATCTATCGTTTGACGTTTTAAATTACTTGCATTTTCTATAACCAGACAGCAATCTCTCAGAGTTTCTCTCTTCGAATCGAGATCTACGGTATTTAATTTCTCCGCCGATATCTTAGCAACCTTAGAGGATTTTAATTTGCCGGCTTTACTTAAAAATAAAGCCATATCCTTTGCCATCGTAGTCTTACCCGCCCCAGCTGTACCGGTTATCATCATTAGCATAGCTTTTGTGTTATCCTGCATTATGCTTTCCAGGCCTTTTACAATTTGCTTTTTGATCGACATAATATGAAGAAAATTACCAAAGATCTCGTCCGGATTAATCTGCAGCTCACTAGCAATCTGACTTAGCTTCTTATCCTCTTCATCCATACTGTCTTCTTCCAGCAGTCTATAAATTGTTGCTTCCACTTCCTTTTCAGCCTGTTCTTTATCAGATCGGATAACCTCCTCTTGATAGCTGCCTTTACTAAATTCCTCCTGAGGCTCTGCTTCTTCCAAGCTATCATATTCCTTAGAAGAATCAAATTCCTCTACCCTAGAGGGACTCATATCTTCTTGATAGAACGTATCTTGATCTGCTTCTTCAGGCAGATAGGCTATCTTCATATCACTTGCTAATATTGAATCTTCCTCTGTGAGTATGCTTTGCACGTCTTTTCGCAAATCCACTTCAAAATCTTCCTCTGATTTCTCCGTCAAAAAATCAGTAGCGGTATAAATGTCATCCTCTAAATCGTCCTTCGTTTCTTCCATATCATCTTGATTATAACCGTTCGCGTTATCTTCTTCCTTTACTAAGACATCATCTCCCAGACCTGTTCCCACGGAACGTCGTTTTAATTCCTCCATGATTTTGTCTTTATCGGCTTCTCCTGAGTAATACGAACGAAGCATTTTTGCTTTCTCCACATAGATGCCGTCACCAAACCACAGAATAATGTCAGAACACTCCTGGATACATTCCTTCTCCATACCAGCCTTGTAATAAAGCTTTGCAAGTTCATATGCCCATTGCTCGCTATACTCCGTCTTCTTTAGGGTAACCAATGTATCAATAAGCTTTTCGTAGGGTTCCCCTTTCAACTTATCAATTTTATACCGGAAAACTGATATGTAAAAATCCTTAGGTGCTATCTTTTCATATTTAGACAGATAATACTCCGCATCTGAACTATTATTTCGTTTAATAGAAATGTCAATCAGCTGGTAAACGGACTTTCTGGTTTTATTTTTATCATATATTTTAAGATACAGCTCAGCTGCCTCATCATATCTTTCGTTAACTGAAAAGACCTCTGCCATGAGGTTTAAATCAGCTATATTTTTAACTTTCTTAATATCCATTGTGTCCAGTACTTTTTGTGCAGATAGATAATCGCCGTCATCTGTTTTTTTTCTAATTTCTTCTATCTTCACAATGTTTTCATAGCTTCTCATGACATATCCCCTCTCTTAAAATCATTAATAGGTACTTGTGAAACTTAATCATTTAAATTTTCGGTGTGTTATCTCCAAAAAGATCTGTTCTAAGCTCTTCTCTCTGTTAACCAAGGATGCTTTATCTCCAAACAAGATACATTTCCCTTTGTCCAAGATACAGATTTTATCGCAGATTCTCTCCATTTCCTCCATATAATGCCCTGTGTAAATAATCCCAGCTCCATGCGTTCTTAATTCTAACACGGTATCCAGTACCTGATTCCTGGATTCTACATCAAGACCTACCGTTGGCTCATCCATAATAATTATTTTAGGATCATGTAATAACGCAACTCCAATATTTATGCGCCTTTTCATTCCTCCTGAATAGCTACTTACCTTTTTATTTAACGTCTTTTTATCCAGGTTAATAATCCTGCTAACCTCATTAATCCGTTGCTTGAGTAGTGTTCCACGAATATGGTTAGCTCTACCCCAAAAACGTAAATTATCAATTCCGCTTAGGGATGGATAAAGAGCTATTTCCTGGGGAACGTAACCAAGATGATATCTTAAGGCAGAGGGATCTGTGATAATATCCTGACCTTCAAAATAAATATGACCGCTATCCGGTTTTATAAGGGTTGCTATCATGGAAAGTGTTGTAGTTTTTCCTGCTCCGTTGGCTCCAATCAGTCCAAGAACCTCCCCCTTTTTTACATAAAAAGAGATTCCATCTACTGCCTTATTATCTTTATAATATTTTTTAACATTAATAAGTTCAAGCATGATGTTTCCTCCAACACTCCGTTTATTTACCATAATACTATCATTAGTAACAGGTTTAGACAAGCAAAAAGCTTTGGAGGTTTCGGATGTTTCATGTTTTCACTTATAGATCCCTATGATAAACCAAGGTTTCCATAAGCTCCGGTGTAAGCTCAATCTGTTCCTTTTGTAATAAACGGTGTCTTCCTTCAATTTCTCTAACCTTTTTCTGTTTATCCCTATAAAATCTTGCCATCGCTTCTTCAAAGAGCGGCTGAAGCTTGATATGTTCTCTGATTTCTTTTGAAAAAGGGCAATAAGTAGCCATGATTTCTCTTACGGGTTTATTCAGTTTAAGTGCACCTTTAGATTCATAATTAATCCATTGTTCATAATCCATCGTAAAGATTTCTCTGCTGCTATTGCGACCTTTTTGAATCTGATTTTTGATTTTTTCCTTCTTTTCGTCCGAGAGCTCCTTATTCTTCCGATAAAATTGTAGATAATCCGAATATTCCGAGGTGAGGGATTTATGTTTAATATCATTCCAGGAAGCACCTTCCACCGTACGGCACAACTCCCATCGATAACGGCCCAGAATATATATTAACAAGGTGGTAATATTAACATCCGTAAAGGATGGTAATAGAAAACGTCCAGAGGTATCCCTTCTTTTTCCCGAAATCTCCTGCCACATGATACCGTTAACACCAATATTGGGCATCAAAATAATATCAGGAAATACTCTTTTTATGATATATTCCTTAACTATGTTTTTCTCACTATTGGCATATAGCATCTCACGGTCAAAAACAGAATAATCTATCTTCATTATTTCTTCAAGCGCTTCATTAACCCGTTTTGAAGTAACACGCATTCTCTCAATAGTATTTGACCATAAATCCTTATGTAATACCGGAACAAAGCTTGAGATCTGACCATTCGTTGTACGGTTATTATAGCGGAACATGTTCTGAATCTCATATTCCAGTCTCTTTTCCGGATCAGTTAACCATTGCTTTACTTCTTTTTCAGTCAGCTTACCCTGTTTTTTTAAACCGGCCAACATCTCGGGATATTCTAAATCAAATTCATTTTTTGAGGGGTCTCTCTTCCCCTCATATATTAAGGTTAACCACTCTTTTATATTATATACCAAGCAGCCACCTTGCACAGGTTCCTCTTCCTCGGATAGATAATATATGGAATACAGCTGCTCGTTCGTAAGCAGTCTTTCATCGGCATAGCCATACTTTAGAAAGAGATCGATAAGTCTGGGTGGAGTTTTTTCTTTATATGCCCTTATAAAGACTCGGTTATAAATCTTATAATAATCCTCCGTCAACTTCCTTCGTGTAACCCTAGCGGTATCCTCCGTGGAAAACTTGTCCTTCATCTGAATAAAAATTAACATCGTAGCTCTGATTGCCTCAGCCCTGGCTTCTTCGATTCCTGCATATTCCAGTAGTTTATCAAGGGAATCCTTCAGTTCTGATAAAACTTCTTTCATATTGTCCTTCGAGTATTTTTCAGTTCCTGCGTTTGCTTGTCTGACTCTTTCTCCGGTGAGTATACGGTGATATATCTCTTCCATCCTCTTGCGATCTACTTTAAGTTTTTTACCAAGCATACGCTCGGTAAACACTTCTACTTTATTCACTTTCTCAATGATTCCGTCAAGAATATCCATTAGTTCGTCGCTGGAGGATTTATCCTTTTCTGCCAAATCTGCAATCATGCAAAACAGGCAACTGTCCGATTCGTCTACCAGACACTGGGCCATTGCTATAAAGGAATCAGATAATTCCTTCAGGGTATCGAGCTGCTGGTTTACTATATTTACCTGATCCTCTATCTGATACATTGTAATTATATTACCGTAGGAATAGAATAATTTGACCGCATCCATCGGCAAATTTTTGCACTCCGCATAATAATTAATTCTATCTCTTACTAGCTCTAAATCATTGTCCAATATCACAAGATTACTTATTCTATCGGATTGCATAGCTTTATATCCATTTCTGTTGGCCAGGATGATATATTCTTGATAGGTTTCCTTCAGAAATTGATAGATCTCTTGTCCCGTTTTCATCAAACCTTGATATATCTGATCCAGTTCATATATCATTTTATAAAAGGATGCCACCATAAAACCATGGTAATCTTTGTTTAATGATAAAATGGTATCTATTTCCTCTGTTCGGTTAATTGGAAATACATAGATTAACAATTCATCATAAGCAGTATAAGTGCTTTGATATCTGCCTGTATATAAATCATTAACCCCAAGAAAGGATCCTGAACCAACAATAACATTAGCCCCATTATTATGAATTAATACCCGTCCTTTTATTACCATAGCAACATAAAAAACCGATTCTCCCTCTATAAAAACATCGGTTCCTTTCGATAACTGATTCACTGCTTTCGGGTTCAATTTCAAATTCATCGCTACACCGTTAATCCTTTCAGATTTTATTGTAAGGTTAGTTAAATTATACATCAAAACACAGATTTCAGAAAGGAAAAAGTGTAATATTAAATCGATATAGTACGAAATACTTATATTTATAGAAAATTTAGATAATTAACGCAAAAAAGAAATGCCCTCGCATTTCTTCTATTGTTATATTTAATTCCGTGCGCTTTGCTTCGAATGCTTACCATAAGCGTTACCTTTACAGTTAACTCGGTCCAGGCAGCCTTACGGCACACAAGAGGTTTCACTTAGTGCTGCTTCATTCCTGACCTGACACGGTTCGCGAATTCCTGTTGCGTAAGACCCAAACGTCAACATCACTTATAAAGGGCGGCCCTACAGTAAGTCACCCTAGGCAAAACATCACCCCTGCTGTAGCGGATTGCAGGTACAGGGCACCGCTATCTCCCCGGCTGCACGGAAACTTTTTGACTAATGTTTAAGCTCCAGTAAAAAGCTGTATGCCAAGTATATAATTTTTAAGGCTTAATGTCAACCCTCAAGCTTTTCCATTTTATTACGAATTCTTAAATCTTTAAAAAAGTTTTGAAGGACATTGGTACATTCGCTCTCCAGCACCCCTGTCGTGAGCTCCACCTGATGATTGAATTCCTTCATCTGCAGAAGGTTTAGAATGGAACCGGCACACCCGGCCTTCGGATTCATCGTCCCCACTACTACTCGTTTGATTCTGGCTTGTACAATTGCTCCGGAACACATCTGGCAGGGTTCCAATGTAACATACATTATGCAATCCTCCAATCTCCAGTCACCCATGGTTTTACTAGCTTTTTCAATAGCAACCAACTCCGCATGTGCTAAGGTTGTTTTTTTTGTATTCCGCTTGTTATATCCTCTTCCGATTATTTTATCTTGATAAACGATGACACAGCCAATCGGAACTTCACCCAAACGACATGCTTTCTTTGCCTGCTTTATTGCTTCCTTCATATACTTTTCATCAATCATTGTTCTATGTTCCTTTGCATCTGGACTAGTCCCTTATAATTTGGTATAGTAATTGTATCATAACACAAAAAGGGTGACAATATGCAGATCCACGGCTTTAACAAATTAACTTTACTTGATTATCCAGGGCACTTAGCTGCCATCATCTTCCTCGGTGGCTGTAATATGAGATGCCCCTTTTGCCAAAATGCTTCTTTGGTAACAAATGCTGCCTCACAACCCACTATTCCTGTTGAAGAGGTTCTTTCCGTATTATCAAAGAGAAAGAATATCTTAGAGGGCGTCTGTATCAGCGGTGGCGAGCCAACTCTGTACCCTGATCTTCCGGGTCTGATTAAAGATGTCAAAGCCCTTGGCTATAAAGTCAAATTGGATACTAACGGAACAAATCCTGCCATGATGAAGGCATTGATTGATGATGGACTCCTTGATTATGTATCCATGGATATTAAAAATTCACGGAATAAATATCCGTTGACCTCAGGTGTCAGCTCCATAAACTTAGGGTCCATCGAAGAAAGCATCTCTTATTTGCTTACCGGGCCCCTGGATTATGAGTTTAGAACCACCATCGTTAAGGAACATCACGAGGACAATGACATGCTGTCCATCGGACATTGGATAAAGGGTGCCAATGCTTATTATCTTCAGGCTTATAAGGATTCCGGAGATATCTTATTGCCGGGTCTCACCAGCCACACAAAAGACACCTTAGAGCATTTTGCTTCTATCCTTACTTCCTTTGTTAAGCACGTCTCCCTGCGTGGAGTTGATTGATGAGAACGAGGTATCCATGACAAATAACATTTATGAAACCAACCGCCTGTATATAAGGCCCTTAAATCAAGATTTTGCTACGTTAGTTCTCTCCTTTTATGAGGATAACAAGTCCCATTTTGAACCCTGGGAGCCTCAGAGAAGTCCCAACTTTTATACCATATCTTATCAAAAAGCTTCCCTGACTGCTGAATGTAATCAAATGACAGAAGGAAAGCTTTTAAGGTTTTGGATCTTTACGAAAGAGAATCCCGAGGAAATCATCGGTTCCATCTGTTTTCAAAATATAATGCGGGAGCCTTATCATAGCTGCTGCCTGGGCTATAAATTCAGCCACCGATATCTGCATAAGGGATATGCGAAAGAAAGTATACAAAAATGCTTGGATATCATATTTGAGGAACATCAGCTTCATCGAGTTGAAGCATATATCATGCCTAACAATCTGTCCTCCAGGCGACTGATTGAACGACTTTCCTTTCAATTTGAAGGCTTATCTGCTTCCTTTGTAAGAATTGGAGGTCTTTGGACTGACCACCTGCGATATGCCCTGATTAATCCGAAGTTCTAGATAAACTCAGAAGTCGACGACACGGATTAAAAACAGATTGGCAGATACCAGTATCCAAAGTCTCCTTGCCTCAAATCCCTCTTCTTAATCGACTTAAAGTTCTCAAACCCAAACATCCTTGCCATGAACTTTTCACGTTCATGATAAATACCCGGAATTCCCAGGATGTATTGACAACCGTATTGATTACTCATTTTAGCAAAAATCAGATGATGATAACAGTAATATCCATGCATCAGGAAGCTGTTATTACTAAAGGTCCAAATATTCTTTGGAAATAATCCAATATCTTTTGGTTCTATTTTAACACATATTGTGATTTCATTATCTTCAAAAGGATAAATCCTTGGATAATTGTCAAAGAAACGCTTTGCTGAGGGCGGATCCGGCTGCTCCTCTTCCAACCCCCCTGCACGAAAGTTATCCTCCTGCAAAGGCATCCCTACCTCCTCCTCTGCGATATCCAGGGCTTGATCATCTTCTATAGCAGAAGCCTCGGGATGAACCTCTTCAAAGTGTGTAGCATCTAGTTGTGGATCTTCTAAGGTTGTGTTATCAGTACTGTTATATTTAAGATTAAGCGTATCGATATTATCATCAACTGCTTTAGGAATCTCTATGTCTGATATAGCAGTTTCCTTCACCGTGCTTGGTTTATTTGCATATATGACCTCATGAACGGTATATCTGGATTTGAAGCTGGTCACCGGTTGAACCACCTTTGGCTCGACTTCTTTCACTACCTCAAGATCTGCTGCCTCTACTGTCTTTTTCTGACTGCCTAGATCATTAATACCGGGCTTTTGAAGTCTTTCTACCGTTTTCCATCCACGGGGGAGCTTATACTTAGGAATACTTAATTCCTCAGCTAGTGTTAGTTTCTTCTGCACTTCAAAATCCGCAGCTGCCGTCTTCGGCAGGTCTTCTTTTTCTTTCCTTATAGTCATCTCCCTTGGGGCCGTGGTTTTCTTGGGTTTAGGTTTCAGCGCGTTCAGTACCTCAACTGCAACAATCGGCTTATCATCCCACTCTGTCGCAAAAAATATTCTATCATTTAAGAAAAGGAGAAGGCCTCCCATACTCGATAAACTAAGGCCTGTATTCATAACATTCGATTCCTCCGTAGTAAATTTGCTATCCATCACCTGATTCTTTAAAAAAGCATCTCCCAGGTAGATCAATTCCATATTATTATGATCTCGCTGTATTAAATAGGTGGGAAAGATGCTGTCCAATTGACCGAGTAACTGCATATGTAAGGTTAACTTACATTGTCCGCTCTTTGCTTCTATCTTGGCATATCCTACATTTTTTTTCTTAACTCCATCCTCGTATTGATACATATACGAAACCATTCTTTTATAATCAGCCAAAATAACATCTCCCTCTCTTTCCGATTCCAATGGGTTGTTTCATAATTCTATTAAATATATTCTGTAGTAATCTCCATTATACCTATACAAAGTGCAAAGAGAAAACGGGAGTATCATTACGATACTCCCTCCTGCTTTCAATTATGATTAAGTTGTATCCTGTCATTAAATCACTAACGAATTATGGAACCTGTTATTTTTGATTTAATAATGCATTAGATAATCTTGCAAACTGCTCTAAGCTTAAGGCTTCCCCTCGAATGTTTTCTGAGATTCCGATAGCTTCCAAGGCTTTTTGTATCTCCTCCTTTGTAAAGAAAAGCTCCGGTGAGTTATTCAAGCCGTTCACCAGGGTTTTACGCCTTTGGTTAAAGGAAGCTCGAATCATCTTAAATAACAGTTTTTCGTCAGCTACATCGACTGGCGGCTTGCCATGCAGTGTTAAATTAATGACTGCTGACCCGACATTCGGACGCGGCATAAAGCAATTCGGCGGAACATTCGCTGCAATATAAGGCTTTGAATAATATTGTACCGCTAGAGATAGCGCTCCGTAATCCTTACCACCGGGCGGTGCCTGCATACGGTCCGCCACTTCCTTTTGCACCATTACCGTGATATTAATTAAGGGAAGGTGCCGTTCAAATAAATCCATAATAATCGGAGTAGTGATATAGTAGGGCAAATTAGCTACTACCTTAATTGGCTTTCCATCATTTCTTTCCTGCACGAGAGCATTAAGATCCAGCTTTAAGATATCATTATTAATTACGGTTACATTCCGATAGTTGGATAAGGTGTCCTCTAGTATCGGTATAAGCATTTTATCAATCTCTACAGCAACTACCTCTCTTGCATGCTCACATAGGTACTGAGTCAGGGTTCCGATTCCGGGTCCGATTTCCAGTACAAAATCGTCCTTTGTAATATCAGCAGCCTGAATAATTTTATCCAGTACATGCGTATCAATCAAAAAGTTTTGCCCAAACTTCTTCTGAAAAACAAATTTATATTTATTTAATACCTCTATTGTATTTTTGGGATTTCCCAGCTCAGCCATGTTTATCCTCACATCTCATTATTTAACGAATGTTTTGTTTTGTAACTCCATAGAATTTTCTTGCATTCTCATCGGTTATCTTAAGAACTGTATCATAATCCACTTTTTTAATACGGGCAATCTCTTTAGCTATATAGGTTAAATTAAGCGAGCTGTTCCGTTTTCCACGGTTCGGCACCGGTGAAAGATATGGACTATCGGTTTCAAGCACTAACTGTTCAAGCGGCGCATACTCAACAACCTCCTTAAGCTTTTTCCCGTTTGTAAAGGTAATAACACCTCCGATACCGAGGTAAAAACCCAGGTTAAGATATTGTCTCGCCTGCTCGACCCCATACCCAAAGCAATGAATAATTGCACCGATAGAATCTGCTTTCGCATCCTTAAGCATATGAAACGTATCATTTGCAGCATCCCTGCTATGAATTATCATAGGCAGCTTCATGTCCCTGGCCAGATCCATCTGCCGTTCAAACCAAAGCTTCTGTATCTCGCGGTCAGGCGTATCCCAGTAATAATCCAGTCCGATTTCACCAATCGCCACATTTTTCGGATGCCTCGCCCGTTCCTTAAGCCATGCAAAGCTCTCTTCATTCAGTTCTGCGGTTTCGCTCGGATGTATTCCTACAGAGGCAAAAATATAAGCATATTGATCTGCCAAGGCAAGAACCCTATCCACTGATTGCAGTGATGAGCTAACATTTACAACCGTATAAATTCCATTCTCCGGTAGCTGCTTTAACAATTCTTCTCGGTCTATATCAAAGGCTTCATCCTCATAATGAGCGTGTGTCTCAAAAATCATAATATTTCCTCTTATCTCCCAATGTCGTTCTTAAGTATATGTTCTCCATTATAACGTAGCTTATAAGTAATTACAACATTTGAACATCCATTCTTTTCAAGCTTCTTTTCAAGCAGTTATGTTTGATGTTCTCTTCAAGTAGTTATCTTTCATTGCTTTCTCCAATCCGATTATCCTTTCATCTTGTTGATTGTTCAACCGGATCCATTGTGCTCCAGCGTATCTTTTGGTATAAAAATCATTGTGTCCAGATGCGGAGCCGCTCTCGCTAGATGGAAAAATTTGAAATAAATATGGTATTATTATAAAATTTAGTGTATTGTTTATATAACATATAGCTTGGATTGAGTCATAAATTAAATAAAAAGCGATTTATGGTGATGTAGTAGCCTATTAAAATTAGAAAATATGGAGAGACAATAATGAGAATACCGTTTTGGGAAGAAACCTACAAGGTTGATGATATTTTTACTTTTGGTTCAGAGCCTAACAATACTATAGTTGAATTTGAAAATTTATTTAACAAGTCGGGTAATATTCTTGATGTTGGCTGTGGTGACGGAAAGAACTCATTATACCTTGCAAAACAAGGCTTTTCAAATATTGATGCATTTGATTTATCAGAAAACGCAATCAACAAATTGGAAAGATTGGCACGTAAAGATGATATCAATATAAATGCTTGGGTAGATAATTTATGCAACTTTAGCTTTAAAAAGGCATATGATTTGATCTTTTCATTTGGAACACTTCATTTTGTTAATAAAGAGAATTGGCATAATTTTATATTAGCTGCAAAAGAAAATACTGTGATTGGAGGTTTTCATATTATGCAGTTATTTACTGATAAAGTTCCAGCTTCACCAGATATTGCACCGTTTGCAGTCGGCTTGGCTTCTGATGAAGAAATAAAGGAATTATACAACGATTGGAACATTATCCAATTTAAGTCCTATGTATTTGAAGATGAACACCCTGATGTTCCATTACATTTACATGCATCGAATAAAATTGTTGCTAGGCGAATTAAATGAATATCATAGTAAGTATAAATGTCAACGTAGCAGAGCATTTGCTTTGATACGTTGACATATTAGTTTAAATAATTTTGTAGTCCATGACTTTCTTACACTAATAACAAATCGTCCAGTCCACGACTTTCTTTATCAGTTCACTGCTCTCTTTATCAGTCCATATCCTTCTTACGATATCACAAGATATTGTATAGTAATAATAAAGTTGTGAACTACTAACTTAATATAATCACTTAAATAAGTCCAGGATAAATTATATTCCACAAAATAGATATGAACTCCATAATTGTTTTCATCCATTTTAAAATTCATATAGCAACTAGGTTATTATTCGACCGTAACTGCTTTTGCCAAATTACGTGGCTGATCCACATTATACCCCCGATTTACACAGGTATAATAAGCTAAAAGCTGCAGTACAACTGCTACTGTAAATGGTGTAAAATGATCCGGCAGTTCAGGTAACGCCAAATGAAAATCAGAGATTGCTTCATCCACATCGACCTTGCCATTCGTTATCAATATTACGAGTGCACCTCTGGCACGAACTTCTCTGATATTAGATATCATTTTTGAATACACCTTGGACTGGGTAGCTATAGCAACTACCGGAACCCCTTCCGTAATCAGCGAAAGCGTACCATGCTTTAATTCACCCGCCGCATAGGCCTCGGAATGAATGTAGCTAATCTCCTTCAGCTTGATGGAACCTTCACAGGATAATGCATAATCAAGACCGCGTCCGATAAAGAATAAATCCTCTTTTCTCGTCAGACATGTGCTGATACCTTCAATTGCTTCCCGTAAATCCAGTGTTTTTTCAACCGCAGGAATGATCTCTTTTAATTCCTTCATAAAAACTGCTGCCTGCTCCTTCGTAATCATCTCCCGTACCATTGCAAATTTATTAATCAGGAGATAAAGGCAAGCCAATTGGGACGTATATGCCTTTGTACTGGCAACCGCTATCTCAGGTCCGGCATGAGTATAAAGGACGTAGTCGCTTTCTCGTGAAATGGTAGATCCTTTCACATTTACGATAGACAGGGTTGTCGCTCCCATTTTTTTAGCCAAGCGAAGAGATGCCAAGGTATCTGCGGTCTCCCCTGACTGTGATATCGTAATTACCAACGTATTATGATCCATAATTGGATCCTGATATCTAAACTCCGAAGCAATTTCAACCAATACCGGAATCCGAAGCAGTTTCTCCAGCATAGCCCTTCCAACCAAACCGGCGTGCATTGCCGTTCCACAGGCAGTGATAATAACCCGGTTTACCCCCAGGAAGATATGATCGGGTACCTGGTCCACAGTTAAGTCCACAAGATCACCTTTCATAATTCTGGGCAGGAGCGTAGATCGGATTGATTCCGGCTGCTCATAGATCTCCTTTAGCATAAAATGAGGAAACCCACCTTTTTGAGCCGCTGAGATATCCCAGTTTACATGTAAGATCTCCGGTGTTAAGGGCTCCTTCTTCAAACTCGTTATTACGATCTCATCCTTCGTCAATCTGGCGATATGATGCTCCGGGAGAACAAAATAGTCCTTCGAATACCCGATTAATGCCACTAGATCTGATGCAATGATCGACCCCTCGGGAACCTGGCATGCTACTAACGGGCTTGCATTTCGTATGCAATAGATTACCTCCGGTTCATCCGAGAACAGGATACAAAATGCATAAGAGCCTTCAATCCGCTTTGCTGCGTTGGCGATTGCCTCACTTGCATCACCGTAGTATAAGCTGTCAAGTAACATAGCGGCTATCTCCGTATCTGTCTGAGAAACGGGATATTTTCCGGACGCTGCCAGCTCCAGCTCCAGTTCATGATAATTCTCTATGATACCATTGTGAATTAAGGTAACTTTACCATACGTGTGGGGATGCGCATTGTTTTCAATGACACCTCCGTGCGTTGCCCATCTCGTATGCCCGATACCACAGGTTCCCTTTAAATCATTGATATTTGCTACCTTTTCCACAAGATCCGTTACTTTTCCTATAGTTTTAATGGTCTTTATCTCTCCCTGATCAAACAGAGCCACTCCGGCACTGTCATATCCTCGGTATTCCAGAGCCTCAAGCCCCCCTAGTATTATATTTTTAGCCTCCATACTACCGGTATAGCCAATAATTCCACACATAAATATATCCTCCTATTCAATTATCAATGTTCTGATTATTATGAATTCACAGCATAATTAAGCCTCGCTAAGATATACGGGGTCATAATGATACCTAATTCATTTTCCTTGGTTATGCCGCTGTTGTACTATGGTTACCCATAGGTTTTTTCGACACATAACATGCCCAAGGGCACGAGAGAGCATCCGCCGAAACCTTCGCTAACTCCCTACCTCGTTAACCTCTAAATTACCTAACCCAATAGAGGTACATGGCGCTAATTTAAAACATTTCTGTTAGACAGATCTTGGGTTGATCCTGTGAATGGTTACTGATTGTCATAATTTCATTTCGAGCCTGATGCTTCCCTCCTTCCAAGCTAATAGATAACGTTTCTGTTTCATTCTATGTAATATAATTATTTTGTTGATTATACGAAATGAAATTTATGATGAGGATATGGTATCATTTAGGATTGGAAATGTCAATAAAGTATCGTTTCCAATAACGTGATAAACCTCCCTCCTGGTTAAATTTATGCAATAGAGCAAAAAATTGGAGTGCTGCAGTTACGCAACGCTCCAAGAGAGGGATGTGTCCCGATCTAACGAGAAATCACACCAAACCATATTAAGTTATTGACTATTCATCTCGATACTTATTATTCTGTCTCCCAACGCCTTCTTTTCTTACATTATAATTCTGATTTTGATTCTCGGGCTTGTTGGAATTTGTCACGTTGTTGAACTTTTCTTGCTCTTTTTTCTGTCTACCTTTTTCTCGTTTATCCTGGTCCATGCATTTCACCTCAGTAGTAGTATTGGATTCCATGAGTAAAATTATGTATACCCAATTAAAATAGTATAGTTTTTAGAGACATAGTGGCTACTTAATGCAACACAGGCAATTTTCCTTGAAACAAGCTGGTAAAATTAGTATAATAAAATTGAAACGGAGGTGCAGCATATTGAAAATTCATATTAACGAAAATCCCGATTTGCATGAAACAGAAATTACTATTAACTGTAATAGGATCAGTACGGAGGTCGAGAAAGTCATTTCCATGCTTCGGGTAATGGATTTAAAGCTTACAGGCAAGAAAAACAACCAAACCTATATTTTGGATGCTTCTAAGGTGTTATACATTGATACGGTTGATAAGAAGACTTTCTTTTATACAAGGAATGATATCTTTGAAACAGCTTTGAATGGAGGTGTTAGTAAAAATGAATAGTATTTCTATTCAACAAGTTTCAAAAGCTTTTGGGGAAAAGGAAGTATTAAAGGAGGTAACCTTTTCCGTATTTCCAGGAGAAATCTTTGGTTTATTAGGTCCCTCCGGTGCAGGGAAAACAACCCTGATAAAAATATTGACTGGGCAGTTGTGTTTTCAAGGTTCGGCCGAAATTATGAGCAGAAGCTGCAGCCAATTAGACAGAAACATCTACTCTGAAATCGGTATGGTTATGGATAACTGCGGGATTTATGATAGACTGTCCTGTTATGATAATTTACTACCCTTTGCTCGTTTTCACGGGCTTCACAAGAGCGCAGTATCTGAGATACTAACACGAGTTGGCTTAAATAATATAAAGGTATCTGCCGGTAAGTTATCAAAAGGAATGAAGCAAAGATTGATTCTTGCTAGAGCACTCCTACATCATCCTAAGCTACTGTTTTTGGATGAACCCACAAGTGGACTGGATCCAGCTACGGCTGAGGAAATTCATAAGCTATTGCTTGAATTGAAAAAGGATGGAACTACGATATTTCTTACAACGCACAATATGGTTGAAGCATATAAGCTTTGCGACCATGTTGCATTATTAAATGAAGGTATGATTGTTGAGTATGGTGTTCCTGATGAGTTGTGCCGTAAGTACAACAAAGAAAACACTGTATCTATCTTATGTAAAGATGGAAGCAATGTTACTTTTGTTAATAATCCCGGCTCCGCCAAAGCGATCGCTGCTTATTTTGAAATGGATAAGGTCGAAGCAATCCATTCTTCGGAGCCAACTCTGGAAACTGTATTTATGTCTTTAACTGGAAAGGAGCTAGATCAATGATACGCATACAAAATATAATATCTCTTTTTATCAAACAGGCAAAAGATGTAACAAAAAATATACCGGTTCTTGTCCTATTTATCATCTATCCCTGCATCTCTCTGATTATGATACAGGCTATGCAAAAAGAGGTTGACATGGGAACTCTTTTTCTTTCCATCTTTGCTACGATGCATAGCGTATTTACTCCCATCGTAACAACCGCAAGCATCATATCAGAAGAAAAAGAGAAAAATACTCTGAGAGTATTAATTATGTCTAATGTAACACTAAAAGAGTATTTTTTCAGCATTGGCGGGTTTGTGCTGACCGCAACCGTTATCACAGGAAGTTTCTTTTTATTCATGCTCGAACAGACATTAGAAAAATCCCTGCTGTTTTTATTATTCCTGAGTATCGGAAGTGTAATATCCATTATACTCGGTATGTGTATCGGATTATATTCGAAAAACACTTCTGCTGCCAATGGCCTGGCTGTTCCCTTTGGAATGTTATTTGCATTTATGCCCATGCTGTCTTCCTTCAACAAAAGCATCGAGATGGTATCAAAGTTCACCTATGGGCAGCAAATCAGTTATCTACTTGAGGGTGAAAAAGCTACTCCCCTTGGTATTATTATCCTGCTAATTAATGTTGTTGTTTTTTCTTTGTTGGCCGCACTCTTATATAGGAGGAGCCTTTCAGAAGAATAGGCTTATACCACTAACAATTACCTTCATGCACATACAACAGATTACTTCTCGCAATTTCAGCCAATCGATACACCTGAGTTATCGGAGTAGCCTCCACGTCCTGCATTTGATATCTCGGGAAAAACCGGGAGATATGAAGCGGTATGTCCTTTCTGATGCCGGCGAGCCAACCGGAAAGAGACAGCATCTCTTCCTCTGTGTCATTTTCACCCGGGACGATCAGCGTAGTGACCTCTACGTGGCAGGATTTAGCTGCAAGCTCAATCGAACGTTTCACCGTTTCCAGATCCCCTCGAAGCTTATGGTAGTAGCTTTCTGTAAAGCCCTTGAGATCTATATTTAAGGCATCAATCATCGGCAGCAACTCTTTGAAAGGCTCCTCACAGATATAACCATTTGTGACCACTACATTCTTTAGCCCTTTCTTCTTAGCAAGTGAGGCACAGTCTCTGACAAACTCATAACCGATTAAGGGTTCATTATAGGTATAAGCAATCCCGATATTTCCCCTGTTCTGAAGTTCAAGGGCCCTTTCTGTCAGCTCCTCACAAGATATTTCAGCAGTCTCAACCTCACCGCCACCAACCATAGAGATATCACAATTTTGACAGAAGGGGCATTTCAGATTGCAGCCATAGCTGCCCACTGATAATATCTTACTACCCGGATAAAAATGATACAGCGGTTTCTTCTCAATCGGATCTAGTGCGAAGCCGGTAAGCTTTCCGTAATTATCACTGATGATTTCACCAGCTCTGTTCCTACGCCCCTTGCACAGACCAACATGCCCTTCTTCTATTTTACAATGATGAGGGCAGATTTCGCATTGTACTCTCATTGATGTCTCACCACCTCAAACCGTTCCAGGGTAACCTGTTCGTTATCATATATACCCGCCTTCTTCTTTGCAATTGCTACCTGCTCTTCTACGGTCTCCACACCCTCCAAATTGGGTAGCAGCAGGCCTCGTTTACGGCCGGAGCTTACAATGACTCCATAACGCTTCGCATCAAGCTCTGCCGTGCTTTTAATCGACTCTGCTTCTGCAAGGACATCCACGCTATAGATCAGTTCGGGTAATTCCTCTTCCAATACCGGTGGAAATCTTGGATCCTCTGTTCCCGAGCTTACTGCGTTACGTAATATTTCCTTCGCAATACTTTCTGTAACCGGAGCAATCGTTCCGATGCACCCCCTAAGGCTTCCATGCTTTTTCAAGGATACAAAGACTCCGGCTTTCCTGGCAGTTAATTCTTCCGGTAAGTCTTCCGGTAGCTTCGCCCGCTTTCCTGTTGTAACAAAGGTTTCCAGAGACAATCTTGCCAGATGTACATAAGTATCCTCGCTTTTTTGCCTTTCCTTGGCAAGAGCTCTTTGTTTTTCGGTAAATATTCTATCAAAATGTCTGCTTTCATCATCTCCGGTAATCTTGAATTCGCATACCGCATAACCGACACCGAAAGTTCCTTCATAGGATAATAGCTCTGAGGTAACCGATTTTCCGGTCAGAGCTCCAGCCATAATGATAAAGGATCTGAGACCGCATTCGGCTGCGGACTCACATAAATCCGGTGAAAACTCAAGAAATCTCATGAAATCACTTTCCTTCATAGCCTCGGTTACTTCCCTGTCAAAGCGGACACCTTCCTCAGCAAAACCATAGGGCCCGTCCTCCTTTAATTTATGCGAGAGATCTCCGCTGGCAACAAAAACAATCCTCCGGCCAAGCTTTTCGGCTGTTTTTGTAATGCAGTTCCCCAAACGGTAGTGATCAGGAAGGGATAAGCCGGAAAGTCCGATTCGGACCAACTTATATTCTGATATAAATTCATTAATAAAATAAAGAGGAACCATGGTTCCATGATCAAGGGCGGCATTCTTTTCACCCAGTGTACCCGCCTCTACACCGTCACGTTCTGAACAGGCCTCAAGCGCTTCTACAAAGGCTTCATCATATTCCACCTCAAATGATACCTTTCTAGCGCCAAACCCGCTTAAATCGCCCTTGGAAGAGGTTCCTGGTGATATATGAAAGTAATCCGAATACATAATTGAATGTGGTGTCGTAAGTATTATCGTATCCGGTTTCAGGGCTGCAATCCTTTTAGCTACCTCACGGTAACTGCGAATGGTATCCCCAATCTTTTTTTCCTCTCCTTTCCCTACTTCCGGCACAATCAAGGGCGGATGGGGAACAATAAAAGCTCCTAGCAATGGCATATTTAACACCTCCTTATCGTTTTTCTTTTTTTTCCCTGCCTTTTTCATTTATGATATCTATTATATACAGTTCTGACTATTATATAAAGAATTATATCATTTTTAAATACTCATATCCTTACTTATATGCAAACACAATATTTAAAAGCCTTACAATCAAATCCTCCATTTGATAACCTGAGAATTTCTTGTAAGGCTTCGTACACTTATTAAGATGGAAGGGTCAAAAGGTTTCCTATAGTTAAGAAAACACCAAATTCGTTACAATTACACTGGCAATAACTCCTGTTAGCATCGCCAGAAGGCATCCAAGTAAGGTGTATCTTGTTTTTTTTACTCCTGCTGCCATAAAGTAAACCGCCAAGGTATAAAATATGGTCTCCGTGCTGCTCATGATAATACTTGTTAACCGTCCCAGGTAGGAATCCGGCCCGTGTTGCTTGAAAATATCCAGTAAAAGGCTTGTAGCTGCCGACGAGGAAAACATCTTTATAATTACAAGAGGAACCGCCTCCGAAGGAAAATGGAGCCTATCTGTAACCGGCTGTAGAAATCCAGCCAGAATATCCAACGCTCCTGAAGCCCTTAGTATACCAATAGCAACCATAAGTCCAATTAGCGTAGGAAGGATATCAATGACTACCTTAAAGCCATCCTTTGCCCCACTAATGAAATCGTCAAAGACATTTTTCTTCATTAGAAGGCCCATGCCTACGATATAAAAGAATATGAAAGGAATAATATAATCTGATACATAGATTAGAAATCTCATGTCACTTATATCCCTTCTCCTGTTTCTTCTATTCTATGAGAAAGGATTTTCACATATGTCTGGGACTATTCCCCAGCTGCTATATAATGCATTGTTCACTTCCTCTTGTTTTGCAGCTTATGGATACTACGTCTTCTTGCTATTACTGAGAAGGTAATTCCAACACAGGTAGAACAGATAGTAGCGATTAGCCCTGCTGCCAGAATCTCTGTTGGGTTAACTGAACCGTACTGACTCCTATAAGCGATTATGTTTACCGGAATTAATTGAAGCGATGATATATTTACGATTAATAACGTACACATGTCATAGCTTGCAATCTCTGAGCCATGATTTAGCTTCTTTAACTCTTTCATTGCCATCAAGCCCATAGGGGTAGCTGCCCAACCAAGACCCAGGATATTTGCTATCATATTGGAGGCAATGTATTCGTTTACAATATGTCCCTTTGGTATATCCGGAAATAAAAACCGAATCAGTGGTGCAAGAGCCTTGGTAAAGGCTGCTACTAAGCCACACTTTTTAGCCACTTGCATAATACCTGTCCACATAGCCATAAACCCCAGCATTGTTATGCATAACGCTACTGCTTCTTTGGAGGAGGTCAATGTCGCGCTGCTAACCTCACCTATATTTCCACGTAAAACGCCTACCGTAATCCCTAGTACAATCATAGCTCCCCACAAATAGTTCAGCATATTAAATCTACATCCTTCCAAACTTTAAAAAAACCTTTCGGAATAATATACGATAACCTTCATAATTTATACCAAATGTATATTATTATCTTGTTTATAGAACTAAATGATACTTAAAAAATTAGTATTAATTATTGCCCATTTACATATATTGTTTAAATTGTGCTATGTTTTGACAATTATTTTAATTGACATTAAAAAAATCCTATGTTATCTTATTAAATGCTATATACAAATTATGTAATTTGGTGTTATATGTGCACGAATATTGTATAAAGCATCTATTTTATTCCCCAATACACTAGAAAAAGGAGGCCTACCATGAAAAGTACGGGTATTGTAAGAAGACTTGATGAGCTTGGAAGAATCACACTTCCTATCGAATTAAGAAGAACTCTTGATGTAAGCGAAAGAGATCCGTTGGAAATTTTTGTAGATGAAGGTAAAATTATTCTTCAGAAATATGAACCCACTGATATTTTTAACGGCAATAAAGACAATCTGTTCGAATATCAAGGAAAGAAAATTTCAAAGGAAACTATCGTAGAACTTGCAAAACTTGCTGGCATTATTGAGTAATACGGCGTGAACGATGTTTAGGGTCGTACATAGTTAAGAATTTTTAAATAAGAAGGACAGCCTGTCACAAAATCATTGTGACAGGCTGTTTTTAATGCTTGATATTTAGAAAAGATTTTACTCCCCATTCCGTCTGCGGTTCTACACTGTAATATTCTCCGGTCGGTTGATCTCCAATAAATAAAGCTCCAATAATATAGCTTTCTGCCTCCGGAGTGGGAATAGCTTCTTCACTTTCATTGGTTAACGGAGCCGGAATTCCTTTATCCACTTTATAAGTCACTCTTCCTGTTTCTTCTTCGTCTCTATAAAAATACTTCGACATTTTACCATTCTCGTAAGCATCCAGATAAGAGCCCTCGGTGATCGTCTTATAAGTGACGGCATCACCATCTTCGTTTCTTACCTCGACCTCCTCTGTTTTACCTTTTCCATTCGGGATGTCATTGCTCCAGGCTCCATCATAAAAATAATATGCCTTATTGCTAGTTTTCCCCTTAATAAAAAAGATTCCGTTGCCCGATCTAATACCGTTTTTTGTGCTTCCGTAATATATCTGCTTTCTGTCATAAATAATTAATGTTTGTACTTTTTTACCACTTTCCGTTTTTTCTTCATAGGAAACAGGACTGTCTTCAACGATTTCTTCCTTAAATGTATCAATTCCCATAATTGCAATTATTGTTTCTATATCCCTTTCTTCCATAGCTTTTATCAATTTTGAAAGAATATTATTACGCTCATCCTTCTTCTCTTTGATTTCTACTGCACGATTTAGAATTTCCTGTAACTCAGCATCTTCTATCAGTTTTAAAGCATCTTGGAGCAGAAGAATAGTGCTTCCATACTCCTCCTCTAACATATATACATCTGCCAAGCCTTTATAAGCCGGCTTTTCCTCCGGAAGGAGTTTTATCGCCTCTTTATACTTTTTAATACCTTCCTCATAATTCTCCTGATAAATAAATTCAGCCGCCTCTGATACTAAACTTTCATACTGCTGTTTCTTAAGAAGAACTTCAACGGCATTCAATGTCCCTTCCAGGGATGTATCCTGGGTTAGTGCCTGACCTTCTATAATCTCTTCCTTGGCTAATTCATATTCTCCCTTCAGAACATATGCTTGTGCAATACGTTTATAAGATAAAGCTTCCTTACTTTTAATTAGTTTTGCTTTATCGTATTCCTCAATTGCTTTATCATACTCTTTATTAGAAAAGTAAACTTCCGCGCGGGAAATAGACTGAAGATATTCATAATCCGTTTTCTCGGATGCGACTTCCTCAATCTTCTCTTTGATTTTTATTCCGGAGGTTTTCTGATAGTACGTTCGCAATGCCTCTAATGCACTATCATAATCCTTCATCCCTACATAGGCGTCTGCAAGTCCGATTGTTAAAGACTGCTTATCACTGCTCGTCATAGATAATGCCTTTAGGTATGCTTGTACTGCTTGCTCATAACTGCCTGCCTTCAAGTAATTCTCTGCCATTACAGCCTGCTCAACGAATTTTTTGTTTTCTGAAAATCTGGTATAAATAAAAACTCCAAGAATAATAAAAATAAATATCAAAATTGCCGTGATTATTTTACCTTCTTTGGTCCGAAATACCCCACGCAACATTATTTCACCTCCAAAAGACAGTTATCCCTTCTCCAATGAATCATCCTGAATAAGCATCTGGTATATTTCACGTTTGCTTATTCCTCTATCTTTTGCGACTGCTTTCATAGCCTCCTTTTTATCCAATCCTTGATTCAAATATAGCTTCATATGTTCCTCCAAAGCAATCGCTCCCCACTGCTCTTGCTTCTCTTCCGCCATTTCCTCCGGCGATCTACCCTCAATTACCAGTACATACTCACCTCGAGGTTCTTCTGTATTAAAGGTTTCTATGGCCTCAATTAGCTTGCAGCGCCAAACCGTTTCATGCTTTTTTGTTAATTCCTTAATTACCGATATGTTGCGATTACCTAACGTATCCTTAAGTTCCTTTAAGGTTTTGCTTAATCTATGTGGTGCCTCATATAAAATTACTGTCCTGGTTTCACTCTTCAATTCTTCCAGTACCCGTAGTCTTTCTTTTTTATCTGTAGGTAAAAATGCTTCAAAACAGAATCTTCTCGTAGTTAAGCCTGATAGTGTTAGCGCTGTAACCGCTGCACAAGCTCCGGGCAGTGATGTTACTTCAATACCTGCTGCATATGCCTGTCTTACCAGTTCTTCTCCGGGGTCTGAGATACCGGGTGTTCCTGCATCTGTAATTAATGCAATATTTTTACCCGCTAATAATTGTTCCACCAGGTACCTGGCCTTATCTATCTTATTGAATTCATGATAGCTGGTCATCGGCGTTTTAATTTCAAAGTGGTTCAACAGCTTAATACTATGCCTCGTATCCTCAGCTGCAATTAAATCAACCTCTTTCAGAATCCGTATTACGCGAAAGGTGATATCCTCCAGGTTACCGATCGGTGTTGCACATAAATATAAAATTCCGGACATAGTCATACAGTCCTTTCTACTTTATGATTTCATCGATATAAAGCAATACAGCCACTCTATCTATGATTCAACATCTCTTCTCACCAAATCTTATATTTCATACATATCAAGAATTTAATGGTTAAAAAGGCTGCATTCTTTATTAATATCCATAAATATCATATATTTCATCCGTATAAACGTTAAGTTCTTTATATACAATTAAAGGGGCCTCCACCTTTATCATAGATTTTGCACCCTTAATGCACTCGATAAGAACCATATTCGGCTCTTTATCTAGATAAGGATGAACGAATTTCATCCGCTTCGGTTCTAGCTTATAATCCGTTAACAGGCTTATAATTTCCACCAAACGAAACGGACGATGAACAAGGTAAAATCTACCGTTCGGCTTTAGCGTTTTTGCAGCCTCTCGTATTACATCCTCTAACGTACAGAGAATTTCATGTCGGGCAATTGCCTTTGCTTCCCCTGGATTAACGATTCCATGATTATGATTCATATAGGGTGGATTACTTGTAACAACATCAAAGGAAGCCAGTCCGAAAATAGAAGAGGCCTCCTTGATATCACCTATCACTATATCAACTTTATCTTCCAGTCTATTTATGGCAACACTGCGTGTTGCCATATCTGCACTTTCCGTCTGAATTTCCAGGCCTGTAAAATGCTTTCCTTTTGTTTTTGCTTCAAGTAAGATAGGAATAATACCCGTTCCTGTTCCGAGATCCAGCACTGTTTCACCCGGTAATATTCGTACAAAACCGGATAAAAGAACTGCATCCATTCCAAAACAGAATTTTTTTGTATTTTGAATTATTTTATAATTATTTCGATGGAGGTCGTCCACCCGTTCACCGGGTTTTAAATACTCCTCCATGATCTCCTTATCATTCATCATCCAGCAGGGATTTCCCTTCCTTCCTCTCCAGAAGCTCCAGTACTCTTAATTCTTCATCTTCAATAGATGAGACCTTTTCTTTACGTTTTTTCTGTTTGAAACGCAAATCCTCTACTTTGTATTCCCTTACTTCCTTTTCATCACTTTCCAGCGTAACTATTACTTTCACCAACTGTTTTAATACACTGACACTTTGAACCTCACCCTTTAAGTTGTCCTTTGTGGTTACGTAATCTCCAACATTTGGCAACTTGCTGTTAAGCTCTTCATATGCCTCTTCTTCATTCTTTAGACAGCACATTAATCTGCCGCATACTCCGGATATCTTTGTCGGATTAAGAGAAAGATTCTGTTCCTTTGCCATCTTAATTGACACCGGAGCAAACTCTGATAAATGGGTATGACAACAAAGAGGTCTTCCGCAGATACCGATACCTCCAACTATCTTTGTTTCATCCCTTACCCCGATCTGACGAAGCTCGATTCTGGTTTTGAAAACAGAGGCCAAATCCTTAACCAATTCTCTAAAATCTATTCTTCCATCCGCTGTAAAATAAAACAGCACTTTATTGTTATCGAATGTATACTCACAGTCAATCAGCTTCATCTCCAGCCCATGTTTTTGTATCTTTTCAAGGCAAATATGAAATGCTTCTTTTTCCTTCTCTTTATTTCTTTTTTCAACCGCATTGTCTTCATCGGTTGCCTGACGGATTACCGGCTTCAGTGGTTGAATGATTTTCTCATCCTCTACGTCCCTGGGTCCCAAAACAACATGTCCGTATTCTATGCCTCTTGCTGTCTCTACTATCACATTATCTCCTTGCTTTATCACATACCCGGCAGGATCGAAGAAGTAAACCTTTCCTGCGCTACGAAATCTTACTCCGATTACATTAACCATTACTGTTCTCCTTTATAGTAAGTAACATAAGCTCTATCGCAATATCAAAGTTAACATTGGCCTTAAGCCTTATCTTCGCTTTTTCCATTGCCCTTATGATTTTTTCAACACCTTCATAACTTCTGAGATTAGCTTGCCTTTTAATAAAAGTAAGCTCTTCTCTGTATAATAAAAGGTCCGCCTTCTTAGTTGCCTTGAACATTAACACGTCCCTATACCATAAAATCATTAAATCAATATAGTCCTCAATAATATTTTTATTGGCTGTTAAAACCTTTAAACCGGAAATAACCTCATAAAGTTCCATATCATCAATATATTTGAGAATATGAAGCACCTCGTTCTTCATCTGTTCAAAATCCTCAGAGGAAGCATATTTAATTGCCTTACCGACGTTTCCCCCGGAAAATGCGGCCGACATATCCGCCATATAGTCCGGAACCTGATATTGTACCATAAGAAATTCTTTAATCTTTTGCTTATCCACTGGCTTTAGATTTAATAAAACACATCTGGATAAAATCGTAGGAAGAATAGCGCTGATATTATTTACCAAGAGTATAATTACTGCATATTCCGGCGGTTCCTCCATGGTTTTTAGTAATGCATTCTGAGCCTGCTCCGTCAGCTTGTCGCCATCCTCTATGATATATATCTTATATGGAGAATGATATGGCTTAATCTGTATATCCGCATTAACCTGTAGTCTGATATCATCGACTCCGATACTGTACTTTTCATGCTTCACCCAAATAATATCCGGATGATTATTTGAATCCACCTGCATACAGGACTTACAGCGATTACAGGGCAATATACCGCTCTCTTCACATTGAAGTGTCTTTGCAAATGCTGATGCCAGAAGCTTCTTCCCCATACCCTCTTCACCATGCAAAATATAGGCATGGGAAACCATATTGGACCCTATGGCATTCTGCAAATGCTGTATGATATTTTCGTGTCCGATAATTTGACTAAAGCCTTGCATTTAATCCTCCATATTGTTATCTACTATCTCCAAATGTTTCATCCATTGGCCTTTATTCCTGCTTAGGTTAATATATCCAGCAGTAAGCCTCTGATTTCATCGATCTTGTTAAGAATCAGCAGATGATCCTTTTCATCCTTTATTAATTCAGTTGCCAGTTCATCCAAGGTTTTATCTACCAGCTTAATCATAGTATAAACTCTGTGCCTGCCCTTTTTATCCAGAAAATTTTCTCTGGAAAACTTGTGGGAGCGGTTTACGATTTCATTCATAAACTCTTTAATTAATTCACGATAATACCTCATGTCCTTAACGTCCATGTGCTTCGCTATTTTTTTACCCTGAGCAGAAATTTCACCCAGCATGACATTAAGTCGATTCTGTAGATCCTGCTCCTCTATATGTGAAATCAACGTAAATTTAAAAGAACCATCTGTTTCTGGCACCGGTGCTTTTTGCTCTACCTGATTTATTGACTGCATTTGGTTCACCTTAATATCCATATCCAACCTCCAGGAGAAAGTTCCTATAGAAACAATGCTTCTTTTCGCAACTTTGCATGTATAAGTATACCATATTCTATCATTTGTTAACAGTAAAATTTTTGATGTCCTCTATTACCTCATAAAGACAGATATTAATATCGAGATTCAGATATTTCTTTTGAATACCGTATTCTTTCAGTTTCTCTTCTGAGAAGTCTTCTTCATCGGCTAGGTAACGACGGCACATTTCTGCATATTTTGGCTGTTCCTGTTTTTGTTCTCTTTTAATTGCACGAAGCAATCGAATACCATCCTCTACTTCTATATAAATAGGCAACACACGGTCTCTTCCAAAGTATTCCCGTATCTGTCCATAGGTCTCTAAGGTTCCTATCATCAAATAATCTGCTTCCTCAAGGTTTATTTGCCCGTCATTTACGGTAAAATAATGCCAGGTACCATGAATAGTATTATAAGAACGGTGTTCGATGATTTTATTTTGTTTCTGCAACTCCCATAAGGTTTCCTCATCGACAAACCGATATTCAATACCGTCTTCTTCTGACTTTCGGATGGGTCTGGTCGTATACATAACAGCTGTTCTTAACTGAAGCTCCTCCGCTTCCAGTAGTTTCTTATAAATTGTATCCTTTCCTGTAGCGCTTTTACCCATGACAATAAAAATTCTAGCCATTACTTCATCCTTTCCGAACTTGCTTTTACCATCTAATTTTGACCCAGATTAGTCACAAATCACTTCAATTTCATCATTATTCCTGCCACAGAGGCCGGTTATGGAAATACCCAACTGCTGTACCTTGCAGATATACTCTATCATTTCTCTTTCAATTGCTTCTCCGGGTACCAAAAGAGGTGAACCTGGAGGAAACATACAGATAAATGTTCCGGATATTCTTCCGTTGCTTTGTTCTAGCTTTACAAGCTCCATCTTCGATTCTACAGCTGCCTGTGGGGGGATAAACTGAACCGGTTTTATATTTTTCTCCAGCCGGTCAGGTATTTTCGTACCGGATAACCTCAACTCATCGTCGATGGAACGCAGTGCTTTGGCTAAACGGTCAAAACCTTCTCCGGTATCGCAGATACTGGTCATGCCAAGAACGTACTCCGGCGCTTCCATCTCCATTATAATATGATACTGTTCTCTGAGTCTTTTCTGTAGTTGATGACCCGAGATTTGGTTGTTTTGAAGTACTATCGTTATTTTAGAAGGATCCAAATCATATACCCCGTTTGTTCCAAGGACGGAATGATCCATAAGCTTCATCCCTCTTAAGTTCTCCAGCGATCGGTAAAAATCCATTAACCTCCTGTAATATGCATCAAACAATGGATAAGCATTATCCTCCAATAAACTGATACAGCGATCAATCCCTGCCATCAGAAGGTAGGAGGGGCTGCTGCTTTGGTAAATGGAAAGATATTTTTTTATCTTATGATCAAGTTCAGGCACATTGGAATGAAGGATGGCTGTTTGTGTAAAAGCCGGAAGTGTCTTATGAAGACTGTGAACAACAAGATCTGCACCTAATGTAACTGCACTTTGCGGAAATGCTTCATGAAATCCAAAATGTGCTCCGTGCGCCTCATCCACCAACAAAAGCGCATGGTGACGGTGAACCACTTCAGCTATCTCCTTAATATTTGAAACAATACCCTCATAAGTAGGAGAAGTGATTACCACCAGGGATATCTTTTTGTTATTTATCAACGCTTTTTCTATTTCGCAAGCAGAAATTCCACCGTTAACCGGATAATCCGTTAACTTCGGTGGATAACAATAGATTGGTTTTAGCCCCATTAGTATTGCACCGTGATATACTGATTTATGCGAATTTCTGGCAACCAGCACCGTGTCCTCTCTGGTTACCGCCGCGGATATACCGGCAAGTATGCCACAAGTGCTTCCATTTACAAGAAGATATGAGTTCTTCGCTCCATACAGACGGCTTGTACGTTCTGAGAGTCTTCGTAATACCCCTTCCGCTTGATGCAGATTATCAAAGCCTTCAATTTCGGTGATATCAAGCCCGTATGGATTCGTAATCTGCAGTAGCTTCGTATTGCGTTTATGTCCTGGCATATGCATGGGATAATAATCTTCTCTATTAAGTGCTACTAATTTATCATACAAGTTATCCAATTGATATCATACCTTTCGCTATTTCTCTTCTTTTTCTCTGAATTCGCTGCGTTGCTTCAACCGGAATGTTTCCTTTTCATACTTTTGCTGATACATCTTTGCATCTACAACAATTAGGCAATCCTCAATTGATATAAATTTGTTCGGATTAATAATACTCC
Source organism: Bacillota bacterium (assembly GCA_023414875.1). Classification (GTDB taxonomy): domain Bacteria; phylum Bacillota; class Clostridia; order Lachnospirales; family Lachnospiraceae; genus Mobilitalea. The sequence goes on from JAEZMV010000006.1 coordinate 231,686, forward strand.
ATCCGTAGCTGACATAAACCTTATATTCGTTACCCGCTTCGTTATTAAAGCGATCTATATGCTTCTCGAACTTCTCAAGAAAATTATCCATCTTCTTTTGATTATAATCCACGCCTATTACTACAAACTCATCGCCTCCGATACGCATACAAATCTCGTCATCCTCTGCTGCGTATTTCAATGCTTCTGCGACTACTTTTATTGCAATATCACCACAGGCATGTCCAAAGTTGTCATTGATATACTTCAGCTTATCCATATCCGCAGTAAATACCATCAGTTTACTGTTCTCTTCGATACATTGTCTCAAATACTTCTGGCCTAGTATCGTAAGTGCTCTTCGGTTATACAAATCTGTCAGTTCATCCTTAATATACATATCCTCCAGCTTATATACCAGACGGTTTAACTCATTATGTATCCGAATGTTCTCCAGAGCGTTGCACACATTAATCAGCCATCCAAGATACGATGGTTTATGCACATGATTACCGGTAAAACTGATTGCTGTGTATCCAAAACAAATCTCCTGGTAATGTAATATATTAAAAAAGAAAACCTGAGGCTCAGGGTCCTTGTGAACCGGCGGAAGTAAGCTTGATTTCAAAAATTCTGTTTTATCAAGCCACTCTCCTTTTCGGATACCGATTTCCATAATCATATGCTCCATGTCCGGCTTCTCTTCCATACTATCAGTATTTAAAAAACACCAGTTCTTATTAAGACACATATAAAAGCTTGATAAACCCTCATTGCTGTAAACTAAAGAGGACAGCTTATGATCCAGTTCCTCAATTGTCTCTATATTCGTTAATTCTACTGACATAAATGCATTATTTGAAATCGCTTTATCTTTTTCTTCTAGCTCATTTATGATGAGATTCCGATGCTCCGGTATCTCATCTTCTATAATAGTCAATTTGCAACCACAGGATTCACGTATTTTTGTAACCGCATTAATATAAGTATTCTTTTCTTGAGGAATTCCTTGGTTGTGATTATGAATAACATCGACGGCTTCTTTTCCAATTCCATAAAAAGGAATGGAAGCCGTTGTAATTGAGGGGCTGTAGTTTTCCGCAATCATAATATTATCACAACCGGATACCGCAATGTCTTCCGGTACAGAGATACCTCTTTCCGTCAATTCATTAATCAAGGCTATTGCCATGAAGTCATTGCCGCAAATAATTGCTTCGGGGTGATTATTCGGATCAGACAGCCACTTCTTAACTGCATCCTTACTCTTGAACTTCCAGAAATCACCGTAATAAATGCTATCCTCATTGAAAGGAATATTATATTGTGTAAGAATCCTTTTATAGGAAGCCAGACGGGCGTTGGATGCCGGATTATCCACGGGACCGGCCAGGAAATTTATTTTTCTAAATCCATGCTTTTCGATGAAATGTCGGATGATTTCCTCCAATACCAAATCATCATTAATTAATATGTTATAAAATTCATCTATTTTCTGACGAATGCTTATAACCGGGCATTTACTGAATTTTTTGATATTATCCCTGATTTTTTGCTCAAAGCCTTCTACGTACATAGTATCCGGCATTAAAATAATCCCATCAAAATCTTCGTATTTTGGCAAATCAGCAACACTATTCTCACCAATTTCATATTGCTTTTCACCATAACCCATATAATTTGTAAAGAAAGCAACATTATATCCTAGTTCTTTTGCTCTTTCACAAATTCCTCTGCTTACTTTATCCTGATATTCCAGATGAATCTGAGTAACATAAACTCCAATTGTTTTTCTTCCATTTCCAAACATTGTTTAATATCCCGCCTTTTTTGGGTATGTCCTCTTAATTTATAGATATCTGTCATTTTTTCTTATAATATTACTATATAACAAGTTCTTATGAAAAACAAGTTTCACATAGATTCATTACTTAAAGTATTGTTACTGTTTAGCCTACCACTTTCTAAGAAAAATTTCACGCAAAACATATAAAACCCCTATCTAAATTCATATGCTCCCTTAACTTAAGCAGTTACAATAACCGTTTAAATTAAGGGAGCATATCGATGGAATAGGGGTTCTTAACATACAAGATTCTCTTTGATACGTTTTGCTTCTTTTTCATACTTTTGTTGATACATTAGAGTATCTGCCGCACTTAAGCAGCTTTCTATGGTTGTATCTATATCCGGTAGAATCAAATTATAGCCATAGCTTACATAAACACTAAATCCATATTCATTTATAAAATTAAATTTATTTAGTTCTTCTACGAAAATGTTTACAAATTTCGACATCTTTGTTTCATCATAATCTATACCGATAGCCATGAACTCGTCACCACCAAGCCGGATGCAAATCTCATCATCATCTGCAGCATATTGAAGTGCATTCGCAACCACCCTTAATGCAATATCGCCATGGTGGTGGCCAAACTTGTCATTAATGTATTTCAACTTGTCCATATCTGCTGTAAAGATCATTAACTTTGATTGTTCCTCTACGCATTGTCTAAGATACTTAAGCCCTAAGGATTCCAATACACGCCTATTATATAAATCTGTTAGATCATCCCGAATTGACATGTCCTCCAGCTTATATACAAGTCTGTTCATCTCTCCATGAATACGTACATTTTCAAGTGCATTACTTACATTGCTTAACCACGTTTGAAAGGTCTTTTTGTAAGTCTGTACTTGACTAAAGCTAATTCCTACATATCCAAAGCCATGCTCCTGGTGATGTAATAGTGCAAAATAATAGGCCATTGGCTGATCCTCGGCCAGCAAATCAGGTATTAACTCTTTCTTGGAACATTTTACCTTGGTATATCCAATTCGATTCTTAAAACCTATTTCCATCATAACATCATCATTATCAATGACATGTTCCACTTCCCCATCCGCATGGTAATAATCCCAGTTCTTCTGTAGGCACATGCAAAAATGAGTAAAATTTTGATTTTCAAAAACATAAGTCCATATTTTATCGACCACTTGCTCCAGCTTTGTAAGACCTGTTAAATCCGCAGACATATAAGAATTCCGATAAATCTCGTTCTCTAAGTTTTCCCTTGCAAGAATATGGTTCCTCCTGCGCTCATTGCTTTCATGATACCAATTTCTTTTACACCCACAGGAAGCCCTATAAATGGTTGTAGTTTTTATGTAAGAGGTTTGAGCTTGCTTAATTCCCTGATTATGTTTATGAATCTTCTCAACTGCTTCAACACCCATTTCATATGCGGGCATCCTTGCTGTAGTAATTGATGGACTATATTCTGCGGCATCCTCTAAATCATCACAACCGGTAACAGCTATTTGATCCGGTACCGCTATCCCTCTTGCCGCCAATGCCCGGCAAACGGTAATCGCCATGATATCATTAGCGCAAATTATTGCTTGAGGTTCCTCCAGAGAACTATTTAACCAGAAGTCAACTGCAGGTGCACCAGCAAGACGCCATAAATCTCCATAATAAATTCTATCTTCTTCTATCGGTATCTTATACTCCGTTAATATCCTTTTATAGGACTCCAGTCTCCTATCGGTATCAATAAAGCCCTTTGGACCGGATAAAAAATTAATCCTTGTATAACCGTGAATTTCAATAAAGTGCCTAATAATCTCCTCCAACACTATATTATCATCAATTATTACATTATAGTAATCTGTCATCTCTTTACGGACACATACCACCGGGCAATGGCATCTGTTTTTTATGTTTTCTCTATATCGCTCTACTAAACTTTGAATAGCCATTACATCAGGAGTAATAATTACTCCATCCAGTTCTTCATAACTTGGAAGATCCGTGATCTGAAGTTCACCCATATCATAGGCCTTTTGACCAAAACCGCCAAAATTAGTAAAGAAAGCTACGTTGTAATCTAACTCCTTAGCTTTCGTAATGATACCTCTACTAACGGTATCCTGATATTCTTCATTTACCTGCGATATAAATACACCTATTGTTTTTTTGCTATTTGCAAACACTTATTTTCCCCCGATTCAAAGTGAAAGAAATTTTATAATAAACTTAAAATTTGTGTTGTATTTTAATAATAATATATACTATTTCTATAAGAAAAACAATATTTCTAAGAGCTTTTTAATCTAAAATCGTATATTTTTTCAAATATATGTTGAAAAATGTTGCTGAAGCCTCTCAATAGCACCTGCAAACCATAATCAGTTAAGAGAAACTGCGAACTTCGGTTCTCTTTGCGGCGATATTTAATATGTAATAGGACCCCGTTTTCTATAAAATAAAACTTCGGATATCAGAAGTTTAATTGCTGATATCCGATGTTAGTGCTTATCAAGGACTCCGTTTAATAAATGATATGGATATTGGGTTTTACAATGATTGCATTCCACATAAGTGCGGGTATCCTTTTGTTCCCTATTATCGTATAGAAAGGATAAAAATTCTTCCGTGTTTTTTGTCCCCGGTGCATCATTATCAATTACATAAGAGTAAACATAACTAGCCTCATAGCGCAGGGTCAGCTCATTGCCATTACAAATCGGGCATTGATACGATTTATTTTTCATTCCTGTCAGATCCTCTTTCACATAATTATCACAAGCTTACACTAATAAACATCATAACCTGAACTATGTGAAACTATTCATGATTTTCTACTGTAATCCATATACAATCATTAATTTTGATAATCCTCGGAATATTGAATTGCTTTCCCTGCTTTAAAAGCAAATAATATAGTTTCAATAGCCTGTGCGGTTATAACTCTGTATTGGAGAAAATACATCATATTATCAACAAAGTCTATGTAATCGGATTTCTTTTCATCTAAAATCAAGGTAGAAATATTCTCATTATTGAGGCATCGAAGAAGGTATCCTGTAACGAACCTCTCATTTACAAAGGTTAAATTATAATCCTCCAAATTATCTTTTATAATCATCAGGGGCTTTCTTTTAATCAGCCAAAATGCCGTGTAAGAGTAGATCTTCGTTGTGCTGATCCTCTCAATACCGTGAAACTGCTTCAATCGGTCGATATCTACGAAATAGTCAATAATCATCTGGTTTAACGCATTTCTTGAAATAATTACATTTTCCTCATAATGATGTCTCTGAATAAACTCCGTCATATAATCCCATAGAGTGGCGTAGCGGTTATTAATCCGATCTTCACCAAAAGTATCTATCAGATATTGATATGTTTTACTGTTAAAGTTCTTATAATTATAATTGTCCATTATAAGCCACCTTCCTATCTTCTACATAATTAAAATACGACATTGTTTTCAGATATTTCTTATAATTCGTTAAATCAATGTTTTCATTTTCCGCTGTATAGTCCTCGTAATTGTTGGGAAGTACATGCTTAGACAGGGTTCCGTTCTTAATTGCCGTGATAAACTCCTGCGCTGCCTGCTCTGCTTCCGAACTATGTTGGTACTTCATATACATACTCCTCCTTGCTTTATCTAATATAAATCATTAATATCTCCGACTGATTTTGAGGTTACGCTCCGGCTATGGAGATTATCAAACCTGCGGCTGCCCGGCAGCCCCGTCTGAAGCTTATCCAGTTTCTCTGATATGGACTTTTTATTCTCTGTTCGATCATTAGGGACAGAAAAGATGGATTCATCATAATAATCATGCATAAACATACTTAACTCGTCCGCTATCTCAGCCACCTTACTTAGTAAATTAGAGGTTCGGTTCAATACCAGTTTTTTATTTCCTGCGTAAAGCTTATAAACAAAATCATGGTCATTTTCACTCCATGCCTCGTCAAACAGTGTTCTGACCTGAAGCTCAATATACGTTCCATAATAGTTTATGATATAGTGGTTACTGCTATATCCCGGATTATTTTTTTCGAAATCAAAGGTATCTCGTCCCTTAAGCTCATAGCATTTTGTATTTTCCTCATAACGATAAAATACCTTTGGACGCTCTGCCAGAAAGGGTTCCTCCCCATCGCCTACATAGTCCTGAATTCGATTCTTAACATACCGTTCGGTTCCTTTAAAGTATAAATGCCAAACCAAGTCATGAATTTCCTCCCATTGATAACGATGTCGAAGCAGGATTCTGGCTCCCAGCAAATCCATAATTACCTTCCCATAGGTATCCTTTGTTATGTTGGTATAATCCATATCTGTAAAGTCACTACATTTTTTATTGATAATCTTAACAATCAGGCTCTCGGGAGATTTGATACGGTATCGTATGGAATGCATCGCTGATGGAGTACCGAATTCTTCGATAAACTGATTGACCTTCTTTTTTAGAATACCCTTTTTTAGCTTTCTTTCATAATCCTCATAAATTTCTCTCATTGCATCCCAAAGACCGGGATCATATTTCTCTAACTCCTTAAACTTATCAGTTATTTTGTTCCTTTGAAGGAAACTCTCTTTGCTCTCCATCCACTCATCCCTTTCGTGCTTAATCGAGTAGGAGGGAGTGATTAACTCCCGTCCTCTCACAGCACCGTGCGTACCGTTCGGTACACGGCGCTTTCAATAGTTGACGTGCACAGACTGATATGCAGTGGCCAAGTCATAGAAGCCATTG